>CAWALT010000003.1:0-916683 GCA_963782975.1 uncultured Alphaproteobacteria bacterium | reverse complement strand
TATTTTTTCCGTCCGATGGATGGAAAACATATAATGGTGATTACGGATAATGTCTCAGGATATAAGGCTTGTGAGCATCAGTCTACGTTGAAGGTCGTGGAGAGCTTGTCTCAGACTCCTTATATGCATCAAATTTTGCGTACTCATTTGATTCATAATATTATACCTTCGATCTATGAACATACAGATTTCAATTATAAGATTCCCAAGCAAGTAAAAGCGAGCGTTAAAGGAAGCGGAAAAGGGGGAAAGATATACGAACACCCCGGTAAGTTTTTTCAGCAAAACTTAGGCGATCATATTGCCAGGGTCTATAACGAAGCGTATGAATCCTTAAAGCAAGCATTAGTAGGGCAGTCAACGGCCCCTTTTATGTCATCAGGGTGTACTTTTAAGCTGACGGGCCATGAACGAAAAGACGCAAATGCTGAATATGTTCTTTATGGTATTGAGCACGAAATAAGCTTAAGACCAGGTTCTACAAGTGACGTGATGGTCTATCGTAATGAATTTTCCGCTTTTCCCAAAAAAATTCCTTATAGAGAACCGAGACGAACGCCTAAGCCTCTCATTCATGGGACACAAACAGCCATTGTAACGGGAAAAAAAGGGGAAGAGATTTGGACGGATAAATATGGTCGCATTAAAGTGCAATTCCACTGGGACGTGAGAGGGCAATTTGATGAAAAAAGCTCTTGTTGGATTCGCGTGGCCCAAGGTTGGGCAGGTAATGACTGGGGGATTCTATCTACGCCACGAGTTAACCAAGAAGTGGTGGTGGAGTTTATCGAAGGTGACCCCGATCGCCCTTTGGTGATTGGCGTGGTTTATAATGCCTCTCATATGCCGCCTTATCGCCCGGACGAGAAAACGAAAAGTACCATTAAGTCAAATAGCACAAAAAATGCTACAGGCTATAATGAAATCCGTTTTGAGGATAAGGCGGGCTCGGAGGAGATCTTTTATCATGCACAAAAAGATATGAACGGCATTATTGAAGACAACCGTACGGCGACCATTAATAAGGGAAATGATACCTTAACGATTGAAAAGGGGAACCGGACGACGCAATTTAATGGCAAGCCAGGCAATTACACTATTAACATAACCCAAGGAGATCGCCATTTGACGATCGACCAGGGGAATGAGCTTATTGATTTGAAAGAAGGTGACCAGAAAACAACTCTCACAAAAGGCGATCAAGGGATCACTCTGTCGGAGGGGAACCAATCGATGACTTTAACCAAGGGGCATCAATCTATTGAGCTAAAAGAAGGAAATCAGTCGGTTAAACTTCATAAGGGAAACCGGGACATCCAGGTTAAAGGTAATGAAACTCATACGATCGACGGGAATTTCAAGCAGGTAGTTAAAGGCAATTATACGTTGGAAGTGGATGGCAACCTAACCATTACGGTAAAAGGTAAAACCAGTATAGAATCAATAGGGGAAACCCAAGTTACCTCAAAAGGCAATATGACCCTTCAATCTAATATGACGGTTACCGTAAATGCCACAATGAATACTGTTATTAAGGCCGGGGTGAAGCTTCAAACTCAAGCAGTAACACAGCAGCATAAAGCATCAGCTATGTATAAGTTACAATCAGCCGTCGTGGATATTCAGGCTCAAGGAGTCGGAAAAATACAGGCGAGCGGTATGCTTCAATTAAAAGGGTCAGGCATGCTGCAAGCTCAAGCGTCTGGTCTGGCGATGATTAAAGGATCGATGACGATGATCAATTAGAGAGGGAAAAAGTGCCATGGTAAACGTTTCGAAAGCAGTAAATAGCAATGTTAAGACGATAAGCGGACGCTTCGAAGAGCATGATGCTCAAGGCCATCTTATTCGCCGATTCTGCTTGCTAGATGACCAGCTTCATGGTGTGCTCGAGACGTTTTATGAAAATGGAAAGCCAGCCGAAACACTGAGTTATGAAAATGGGTGCTTAGAAGGGCCAGCTGTTTTTTATGAAGAAGATGGTCAGATACGCCAGCAATTATCGTTTCAAAAGAATCATCTCAATGGAGAAGCCATAATCTTCAATAAGGGAGTGATGGCAATGAAAACCTTTTTTAAAGATGACCAACAAGAAGGGGCAGCCTATTTTTATAATGAGGCAGGAGTTGTCACTAATATTGCTGAATATCGCCAAGGGAAGTTTCATGGTGAGTTCAAAACATTTGATCAAGACGGTCATTTATTAAAGCTTGAGTGCTATAAAAATGGTTTGAAAGAAGGAGCAAGTATAACATTTTACCCCGGAAAAATGGTGATATTAGAGGAGGCACCTTATAAAGATAATAAGCTTCATGGCACATTGGTTAAATATTATGAAGAGGGTGGTATCAAAGAAGAACGCTTGTTTTATGAAGGTAAGCTCGTGGAAAAACCAACTTTTTATAATAAGAATGGAAAAGAAATTTTTCCTGAGGATGCTTAACCTTTTTAAGGAAGAGGCAAGACAGCAGAAGAAGGGCGAGAAACAGGAAAGGATCAAGCTATCCTAGAAGGTAGGTAGAAAAGTAATTGAAAATATGACCGAATTTATACTTGACGGTTAGGGTCTTTATGGCCTATGAAGGGATGTTAAGAATTAAAAAATCAATAGTGTAGGGTTGATAATGGCAAGACGTTGTGAAGTCACAGGTAAGGGCGTATTGACAGGCAATAATGTCAGTCATGCTAATAACAAGACAAGACGCCGCTTCTTACCTAATATACAAACGACCTCTTTTCTAAGTGATGCGTTGAATCGTAAGATTCGCCTTAGTATCTCAACACGCGGTATCCGGACGGTAGAGAAAAAGGGCGGGATCGACAAATTCTTGGAAGGGTCACGAAATAGCAAGTTATCGCCAAAGCTTCGTTTGCTCAAAAAGCAAATTTTAAAAAAGCTTGCCGAGCAAAAAGCCGCTTAAAAGAAGTCGGTACGCGTGAAAAAAATTAAGGAAAGATAGGAATTTTCGGTGTCCTATCTCCCATCTTTTTTCGTTGAGCAACTTTATAAGTGCCCAAATGAACTTGTTTTATTGGGTTTATTTCTTATTGTCAGTGGTTCGCTCCTTTTATTTTTCTATGTATTTGGTCGTCTCGGTCTCTATGTTTACAGTGTGTTAGCGGTTATTATTGCGAATATCCAGGTGTTAAAGGGGGCCGAATTTGTTTTTTTTAGCCAACCCATCCCTCTGGGAACTACTGTTTTTGCCATGACTTTTTTTTGCAGCGATCTTCTCACCGAACATTTTGGAGCACAAGCTGCTAGACGGGCGGTGATGCTTAGCTTTGCTGCTGTGGCTTTTGTCATGCTTGTGATGGTTGTGACCTTAGGATTTAACCCTGTTGCTGAGGGTAGGGCGGGAGAATACCGCCACTTTAATCAAGCCCATGAAGCCATTTCTATCCTTTTTTTACCTGCGCCGGCGATTTTTCTCGCAAGTGTAATTGCCTTTATCATTAGTCAGTACACCGATATTTGGCTTTTTCAATTCATGAAAATATTCACCAAAAATCGATGGTTGTGGCTCAGGACAAATGTTTCCACTATCTTATCAGCCTTTTTGGATACTTTAGTTTTTAGCGTAATGGCTTGGATGGTACTTGCGAGAGAATCTCTTCCTTGGTCCCAAGTATGGGAGTCCTATATTATAGGCACCTTGGCGATGCGGGCTGTCCTTTCTTTTCTGTTAACACCTGTGATGTACTGGGCCACAGCAATTGAGCGACGGAGGCAAAAGTTGAATGTATGAAAATTTCTCTTTTAAGGTAATAAGCCAGAGCTCAAATAGCAAAGCGCGCTTAGGACAGTTATCAACTCCTCACGGGGTAATTGAAACGCCAGCCTTTATTTTCTGTGCGACAAAAGCAGCCGTTAAGGCGTTAGCACCCAATCAGATGCGGGAAGCTGGGACGCAGATTATTTTATCCAATACTTATCATTTAATGTTGCAGCCCGGGGCTGATTATGTTGAACAAATGGGAGGATTGCAGGTATTTACTGGCTGGCGAGGTCCGATGCTGACTGACTCAGGAGGGTTCCAGATTTTTAGTTTAGGGCATGGATCCGTTGCTGAAGAGATAAAAGGTAAAGGCCAAAAGAGCAAAGCGACGTCTGTGCTTAAGATTGAGGAGGAAGGGGTCCTTTTTAAGTCCTATGTGGATGGGGCTAAGCATCTTTTAACTCCTGAGAAATCCTTAGAAGTACAACGAAAACTAGGCGCAGACCTTATCGTGGTTTTGGATGAGTGTACCCCGTATCATGTCGATAAATCCTATACTGAAACATCGATGTATCTAAGTCATCGCTGGGCATTGCGCTCTCTAGAAGCCTTCAGGCGTCATGATGATGGGAAGCAAGCCCTTTACGGTATTGTTCAAGGAGGGGTTTATGACTCCTTACGCTCTCACGCAACGTCCTTCGTGAATGAGCATCCATTTTTTGGTCATGCGATAGGTGGCTCATTAGGGGCAAGTAAAAACCAGATGTATGAAATTGTTGCTCTTTGTATGGAGCGCTTGGATCCTAAGCGACCTGTGCATCTGTTAGGTATTGGCGGGTTTCGTGATATCTTAATGGGTGTGCGCCATGGAATTGATACGTTTGATTGTGTGCATCCAACTCGAGTAGCGCGTCATGGGGGAGCGCTTGTGCCATGGTTTGTGCGTGCAGAGCTTGCCAATGATTTGGGTCGACGGGAACATATTAATTTATGGAATGCCCAGTTTTCTAAGGATCGACGTCCTATTGATGAGACGTGTGATTGTCATACATGCCAATCTTTTTCACGAGGTTATTTACGTTATCTCCTTAAAGCTAATGAAATATTGGCTCTTCAAGCGTTATCTCTCCATAATGTTACCACGATGAATCGGTTCTTAGATGACATCCGTCAAGGTATCAAGGCAGACACTTTAAAAGAAGTGGAGCAATTTTGGGTAGGGCTTTCCAAAAACATCTAACTTCTCCTTGACTTTTTAAGAGATATCTTAAATAAGTAAGGTAATTTATTGCTTAAAAATCGGGTCGCTAGATGCATAAATTGGAAGAAAATGACAAAAACCTTTTCGTCCTTAACAATCCTTTAGTGCAACATAAGCTTTCTGAACTTCGGCAAGTTAACACCTCAACAGAAAGATTTCGCAAAGGCCTACGGGATATTTCCTATTTGATCGTTCCCTTGATCCTTGCGCGTAGTCCAATGAAAGAAGATTTAATCCACACCCCTATTACTAAGATGCAGGCTCCTTTTCTTGTGGATGAGAAGTTCGTTGTCATTCCTATTTTACGAGCTGGTCTTGGTATGACAGCAGGTTTTGTAGACCTTCTGCCTAATGTGTATGAAGGGCACATTGGCCTTTTTCGTCATGAAACCACGAAAGAAGCGGTGGTTTACCTTACCAAGCTTCCTCCGTTAGAGGAGGCAACCATTTTATTAATTGATCCTATGCTGGGCACAGGGAATTCAGCTGTAGCTGCGCTTGACATTTTAAAGCGGGAGAAAAAAGACCTCGAAAAAGTGCGCTTTGTTTCGTTACTTGCGGCACCGGAAGGTATCCATAAAATTCGCGAGTCTTATCCTACCCTTCCCATTTATGTGGCGGCTATTGATAAAGAATTAAATGAAAAATATTATATTACCCCTGGGCTTGGCGATGCAGGGGATCGAGTGTTTGGCACATAAATCTTTTTTTGTAAATTTAACCTAGCATTAAAAAAATATAGATAAGATTCCTATCATTGATTAAAATTATTATTAAATATAACTAATATATTTAATAATAATTTTTTAACTCTTTTGGATGGATAGATGGGCGGCCTCTGGTGTATAACGCACAGAAAGAATAAATATCTCTTCCTCCTCTTTCTTAATTTGATGGTAGTAGAAGGGGGTAATTTTTTATATCCCTCTGCTCATGCTAAGCTTGTTCCAAAAGATACCACAGAAGTTAAAAACCAACCAAGAATGCATTTTAAGGCGTCTTTTGAAGGAATAAAAGATAAGGAAACTTTGGCCAACCTTAAGCAAGTGTCGGAAATTGTTGCGAATGTTTCTAAACCTGTATATGACGCGGCGCAAGTTCGTCTTATGGCTTATAAAGATACACAGCGCTTAACAGAGGCTTTGCAAGCACTAGGGTATTTTGAAGGTAAAGTACGTTTTGAGGAACAAGCAACAAATAAAGATGCTCTTCTTATTACATTTCAATGTGACCCAGGTATCAGGTATACTTTTGAATCTTTTCGCCTTAATTTGCCTACGAAAGATGAAGCGTTAGAGTCAAAGATCTACCCTTTAGAAAAAATTGGCCTGAAAGTGGGAGATAACGCGCTTTCAGAAAGGTTGGTTAAGGCTCAAGGAGAGTTTATTCTTTTATTCCAACAAAATGGTTATCCTTTAGCGCGCGTCAAAGAACGTCACGTGTATGTCGACTCTCTTACAAAAAAGGTACTTGTCTACTGGGACGTAGATTTGGGAAAAAAAGCCGTATTTGGAGAGACAGCTCTTTTTGAAGTGCCAGGTGTTCATGAATCTTATATTAAAAATCGCCTCCGATGGAAAAAAGGGGAAGTTTTTGATCTCGATAAATTAAGCCAAACCCAACAAGCTTTAATGCAAAGTGGCATTTTTTCCCTTGTGAATGTGTACCACGACGAAAAAATTAACCCTGATGGAAGCATCCCTATGCATGTTGATTTAAAGAAAGGGAAAGAGCATTTAGTGGGAGCGGGAGTTTACTATTCGACCAGTACCCAAACTGGCTATCGTGCTAGTTGGGTGCATCGTAATCTCTTAGGGGGCGGTGAGCGTTTTGATGTATCCGGTCGGTTCTCAGGTAAAAACAAAGCGGGAAATATAAATTTTAATAAACCGGATTTTTTGCGGCCGAATCAGAATATAGTGGCCGATGCCACGATGGAATTGGAAGAAAGGCGGGGATATGAGCGTCGCGGGGGAAATGGGAGCGTCGTCATCACGCGAAAGCTAACGCCTATTATTAAGGGCAGCATCGGTTTAAGTTATGAGAATGACCGTGTTCGAGAGGCGGGCAAGCTCCAGAATAAAGTATTTATATTATATGGCCTGCCTATTCATTTAAATATTGATACGACGGACCATCCTATTGATCCACGTAAAGGGAATCGTTTGCGCTTATCCCTCACTCCTTATATCGGGCGCATTGGTAATAAGAAGCGTATGATTGTTCCGCAAGTGTATGATTCCTTTTATTTTCCTTTAGGGAAAGAGAAAAAACAAGTGATTGCTGCGTGGGCAAGGTTAGCTTTTATTACTGGCGGTGTGGATTTGACGGATATTCCTGCCCATAAACGGATCTATGCAGGCGGAGGTGGTTCTGTCCGAGGCTATGAGTACCAGATGTTAGGCCCTCTTGACGACCAGAACAAACCAATAGGTGGTCGTTCAAAAGTCGAAGTGGGGATGGAATATCGCCATCAGCTTACCAAAAAAATAGGAGCGGTCGTTTTTATTGAAGGAGCAACGGTATCGGCTCAAAGCTATCCGAATTTCTCCTCGTCCTTCTTGTGGGGGACAGGGTTTGGTGTGCGTTATTATACCGATTTTGGCCCAATCAGGCTTGATATTGGTGTGCCATTGAAAAAACGAAAGACGAAGGAAGGACGCAAAATTGATAAAGGTTATCAGCTTTATATCAGCATAGGCCAAGCCTTTTAAAAAGTGGTGAGGTAGTGTTTTAAACCATGAGTGACAACAACAAAATTTTCAACAGAAGCTTGAGAGTAGCCCTGTATAGCTTAAGTTTCCTTATGGTCTTGAGCATAACAGTTGTATCTTTTCTTCATGCGCGGTTTTTGCAACCGTGGTGGATAGGTAAAATAGAGCCTATCGTAAGCACGCCACAGGTGCGCGTTAAAATAGATAAGCTTGATCTTGCCTTTCCTTTTAATATTCGAAACCTTGAGGTTCACCTTGAGGATCGTCAAGGCCTCTTCGCTTCTTTCGAAGGCGTGTCAGTTGATTGGAAGCCCTGGCAATTAGCCTTCGGCGAATGCGCAGTTGAAGCGTTAAAAGCTGAAAAAATTCTCTTCCTGAGAAATCCAGAGATATCTCCTCCGGCAAAGAAAACACTCTTTCCTTTTGATGCGGCGGGGAAAATCACGCTCCCTGAGCTTACTTTACCGCTTGCCATAAACATCCACCATCTGGCCCTGGAAGATATAGCGCTTCACAATACGCCTCACAACATAAATTTGATGCTTACGGGTTCGCTGCGTCTATCTTCTATCAAAGATACCCTCATTCATATGTGGGTTTCGAAGAAAGGTGAGGCAGACAAACCTTTTATTCACCTGCTCGGTGAGGTCCAAGATAACCAATATAAAGCAGAGGTAGATATTAAAAGTGATGAGAAGGTGAACGCTTATCTAGCTTATTATAATTTAGCGCCTCTTGAATTCACTCTAAAGGGGAAAGGGAGCGATAGCCAATGGCGCGGTTCTTATGAAGGGAGAATAGGAGCCCAAACTCTGTCTGGGGTACTTCAGGTGAGCACAAGCGATCAGCTTTTTCTTTCGCTCGAGGGACAATATGAGAAACAGGGGGCGGATATATCGACGGATTATTCAGCATCCATTCACCTTAGTAAGGAGCAAGTACGCGTTGATGCCCTTTCTTTAAAAATGCCTCGTAAAGGCGAGGCTTATTTAAAAGGGACCTTAGATTTCCAACATCAAAACTTAGATATTCAAGCCACAGCATCGTTTAATGATGTTTTCCCCTTGTATGCCCAGGGGGGGCAGATTCATGCTGATTTTGTGGCGACAGGCTCTTTCCTTAAGCCCGATGTAAACCTCTCATTTAAAGGCCAGCATATAGGAAATCACGTTCTTGCTTTTGAGACAATGGTGCTCGAGCTCACGCTTCATCCAACGGCTTCCTTAATGCATCCCACCTCGCAATGGCTTCTTATGGGGCGAGGAAGCGCGCCATTGATGCCTGGCACTCTTGTAAGTGCGTCGGCAGAGGACAAAATGGAGACCACCGTTGAAGTACACGCTCAGCGAGATTTTTCAGCCTTCACCGTGAAAAATATTCACGTGGCCACTCGCGGGGGAAGTTTTACCCTCACTGGGAATTTTGATCAACTCAAAGGAGGGGCTTACGAGATGCTGTTAACTGGCGCTATCCATGATTTTGCCTCTGACTTATCTTCTATGGGCCGCTTGCCGAGTGCGTGGCATAGTGCGTCTTCTATGCGGGTAAAAGAAGGTTCTCTCCTTGTAAATGGGAAAGGTTCTTTCGCAGAGAAAAATCATTTTTTAAAGCTTTCAGGAGAGCTGAAGCAGGCGGCGCTTGAGGGGAAGACAGAAGCAAAAAAGGTAGAAGACTCATTAAGTTTTCACGGTATCTTAAATCAACAAGGTGGTATAACAACAATTGACCAGTTTCATATTACTGGCAACCTTATCAATGGAAGGATGAACGGCGTTTTTCATCATGCTAGTAAGGAAGTAAGCGGCCAGGTTGATGTTAAAATTAAGGATTTGGCCTTCTTAAGCCCTTTATTAGCGACGCCGCTTGGTGGAATGATCTCCCTTAAAGGAAATATTCAGGGATCACTGATGACGCCTGTCATCCAAGCTTCTCTAAGCGCTAAGAACTTTCACTACCATACTATCTCTATTGATGAAGGGGCAGCTACGTTAACAAGTGCTAGGACAACACAGCCTTATAAAGTGAGTGCTGCGCTCTCCCTTAAGAGCCAAGGAGCAACCGTCTCCCTGGCGTCAGATATTATCCGGGAGAATCAAACTCTTTATAGAATAAAAAATTGGCGATTTGAGGCTCCTCAGACAAGGCTTGACCTGGAAAATGTTGCATATGACCAGGCTAAAAACTTGGTAACTGGCACCCTTCGCTTTGACAGCGCTTCTCTTGCAAGTTGGACTCCTTTTTTCCATCTCCCTTTAAAGGGGAAAGCAGCGATGAATGTTTTCGCGCAAGCGGATGGCGCTAAACAATCTTTCGATATAGAAACACACCTTGACAACTTGCGCACTTCCAGGATGCACCTTAGTGCTCTTAAAGGGAAGACCACAATAAGAGATCTTTACGGAGATGTCGACGGCTCCCTTGTTTATGATGTAAGTGGTCTCACCTATGGAACATATGTGCTTAAGAAAGGGCACATTGAGGCAACAGATGGAAAATATCATATCCTTGGGGAAGGAAAAGGCAATACCCCCTATCATTTTGATATGAGCGGCAGATGGAAATTAGGTAAAGAGAGCAAGCACCTTACCATAACATCTTTTAAGGGTAGCTATGAGGCATCGCCTATAAAGCTTTTACAAACCCTGGATGTTACCTTGAGTAAAGATACGATCACCTTAAAACCTTTTAAATTTATGATTGATAAGGGCAAGGTGCAGGGGGAAATTAACTTGGGCCAATCCTTAGTTAAGAGTCATCTAACGCTTGTTAACTTCCCGCTTTCTTTCTTGAAGACAGTCATGCCGATTGATATTGAAAAAGGAAATGTGGATGCACAGGTAGACATATCAGGACCCAAGAAGCAACCGAAGATTAATATTAACATGACAGGGAAAGCCCATACGCGTAAATTGATTGCCTCCAATCAGTCAAAAATAATTGATGTCTCTCTCAAAGGGGCATATGCCGAGAAAAATTTTATCGTTGAGACGCAACTTTCTATCGAAAAAAGTTTCAATGCTAAGATGCGCCTGACAATGCCCGTGCAATTGAGTTTCGCGCCTTTTAATCTTTCTTTCCCTCCAAAAACGCCTTTAGGTGGAAAGGTGGTTCTTAAGGGCAGTCTGCAACAGGCTGATTTTCTTCTCCCCGCTTATTATCACATCGATGGCCAGATCGATAGCTTATTGCATATTGGCGGCGTCCTGGACAAACCGCTCCTTAATGGTCATGTAGATCTCTCTCGCGCTTTGTTCCAAGACTTTCAGACGGGTATAACATTGAAAGACATTGATATGACCCTGAATGCTAAGGAATATAAGTTAACGATAGCCTCTCTGAAAGGCAGGGGAATGGGTGGCGGGTCATTGACAGCACAAGGGTTTTTTAACTATGCTAATGGTTTTGCGAAGCCTAGTGTCAATATGGAGCTACAGTGTCAGGAGCTGATCCTTGTCAAGAAGCCAGAGTTAAATGTACAAGCCCAAGGGAACCTATCTTTAAAAGGGCAGTATAATGATTACCTCCTTTCGGGAAGCCTCTTTATTGATCCGCTTGAGTATTCAATTAGTGGCCAATCGTTGACTACTCTTAAGCCTGTGGAGTTTGAGTACCTACATGCCCATTCACCCAACGCGCCAAAAGAGCTCAGCAAGGATCGTTTAGAAAAGGCCTCTAAGTCTGTGCCTTTACACATGGCGCTGGATGTCGCATTGTCTTTTCCCGGTAAAGTATTTATCTACGGGCGTGGCTTGGAGTCTTATTGGACGGGGACCACGAAAATAAAGGGTACGTCACAAAAACCTTCTCTATCAGGTAATATTCAACTTAGTCGGGGGACATTTACTTTCCTCGATAAAGAATTTAAATTCACCCAAGGTCAATTAATTTTTGATGGCAGTGATAAAATTAACCCTTTACTCGACCTTATAGCCCAGACACAACAAGCGGATTTATTGGTTAAAGTGAATGTTAAAGGAGTGGCCTCTAACCCTCAAATTTCTCTGGTTTCGGAGCCCTTCTTACCCCAAGAAGAAATTATCTCCCATCTTTTGTTTGGGCAATCCAAGGGGCAACTGTCTCCCTCAGAGTTGATTGAATTAGCAAGAACAGTCCAAACTCTTAAAGGAGGTGGGAGTTCCTTTAATTTACTAGGTTCTCTTGGCTCACGCCTTGGTTTTGACAGCGTGAAAATTAAAAGCGGTATGGGTAGTGGTCCAACGTTAAGCGCTGGCAAGTATATCGGAAAAGGGGTATACCTTAGTGTCGACCAAAATATCAAAGACGGCTCTACAAAAACAAACGTTGAAATTGAAATGACGAAAAACCTCACGCTTGATACCGATGTCGGGACCGAAGGGACCGGTGTTGGGATAAATTATCGCTTGAGTTATTAAGAGAGGCTTCCCATATTAAGATAGAAGGGCTTATTTTTTGGTCTCAACCCAAAAGTGAAAAAAGCCCACAGAGCTTTAAGGGAAGCGATGTCTTGCCCTATTGTCCTTTTTTATCATTCATCCTTGAGGCACTTTTACGATGAACATTTGAAAGTTGCAGCCTTACGGAACTTGTGAGAGTTAAGACGCAAGGGAGCGGGCGTCTTCCAAATTTTCCATATAATCATAAAGTGCCAGTAAAGTTTTTAAGGATGCGTGTTTAGGCAGGCTTAGTACTTGATCCTCTTCTATAATTTGGCGGGCACATTGATGAGCTTTGAGGAGGAGATCATGATGTAATACAGGATCGCCAAGCCGGAAAAGAACATTGCCGCTTTGCTGAACCCCCGCGATATTGCCGCTTCCACGGATCTTTAAGTCTTCTTCAGCAATAAGGAAACCATCATTGGTGGCGCGCATGATATTAAGGCGTGCGTAGCTTATCTCAGTGATATTGGGGCTATGGAGGAGTAAACAGCTTGATGTTTGTGTACCACGGCCGACGCGGCCTCGCAGTTGGTGGAGCTGAGCAAGGCCAAACCGTTCGGCTTGCTCGATAATCATAATATTGGCGTCTTTTACATCAACGCCTACTTCAATAACCGTGGTGGAGACTAAGATTGTATAATGCCCTTTAATAAAGTGCTCCATAACCTCGTCTTTGTCCTCAGCTTTCATGCGCCCATGAATCAAGCCAATTTGATCGGGAAAAAGGGAGGAAAGCTCCTCGTAACGGCTGGTAGCGGCTGCCAAGTCGATGGATTCGGATTCTTCAACCAACGGACAGACCCAATAAGCCTTTGCCCCCTTATCGATGGCATGTTGGAGGCGCTCTAGAACAAGAGGCAAACGATGAATAGGAAGGACGGATGTGGTAATCGGTTGGCGCCCCTCTGGTTTATCCTTAATTTTTGAGATATCTAAGTCGCCATATTGAGTCATGGCAAGCGTCCTTGGGATCGGTGTAGCGCTCATCACTAACGCATCAATATGTTGCCCTTTTTTAATGAGTTTTTGCCGTTGCTTTACGCCAAAGCGATGCTGCTCATCGATGACGACCAAACCTAAGGCATGAAAATCGACCTCCTCTTCTAAAAGAGCATGAGTTCCAACGATAAGCTGGGTTTCGCCGGTTGCTAATTTCTGTAAAAGAGGCGCCTTTAAACGCGCCGGAAGATGACCGAGGATTAAGTCAACCTTAATAGGCAGGGGATCTAATAACTTTTTAATGTTGTTAAAATGCTGCCTTGCTAGAATCTCTGTGGGGGCAAGCAGCGCTGCTTGCTTTTGCGTTGCGATGGCATTTAACATTGCAATAAGAGCCACGACCGTTTTCCCACAACCGACATCTCCTTGCACAAGGCGCGCCATAGGCTTTTTTGATGCCATATCTTGATCGATTTCTTGCAAAGCTTGTTGTTGCCCAGATGTTAATTTAAAAGGCAGTTGGCTTATAAAGGCCTCCCGCAAAGCGCTTCTAGTAACAAAGGCTATGCCGTCGTGCGATCGGTGTGCACGTGCTAAGCGTAGGCTAAGCTGATGCGCAAGAAACTCATCAAAGATCAAGCGGTGGCGGCTGGGTGCATTTTCCAATAAGTCTTGAGGAGACGTTGGCTGATGCAAAGAAAGAAGCGCCTCTCGCCAGGAAGGGAAGTGGCAACCTACGTTTTCAGGATACCACTCACATAACGAAGGGATATTGGACAGAGCTGAGCAGATAAGTCTTCTTAAGGTTTTATTGGATACACCCGAAGTAAGCGGGTAAACAGGCTCACATCCCTGCCATAACGAAGCCTGAGAGGGAAAGCCAATAAAGTCTGGGTGCGATATTTGGTAAGAACCTTGAAAGACCTCGAGCTTTCCGCTGATCCATCGCTCTTGGCCGACAGGTAACTGCTTTCTAATATAGGGAAGGCGCGCATTGAAAAAAATTAAGTGGATAGGCGTCCCGATACGATCTACACATGAGACGCGCAAGGGACTGGGTGGGCCTGATTTTTGATAGTCTTCTACTTTTAAGGGGATGGTGACGTACTTTTTATGGTAAGAAGGGTGCAGCTGTTGTAGGGAATGTCGCTCGACACCATAAACAGGAAGATGGAAGAGCAGATCAATAATGCGGCTCCCTACAAGAGACCTCAGGCGGCTTTTAATAAAAGGGCTCATACCACCAAGCTCATCAATCGCGGATGTTAAGTACGTGATATCTTGCATTCAGCTTTCTCCGTCCTTTTTTGATCATAGCAGCGCATGCCACTAACAGAAAGGGTAAGATGATATTTACTTAGAAGCTCTTTTAATAACCTTTTTCTATCATATAACATACCTTAAAAGAGAGAGATTCTTTAGCATAAAGCAAAGAGAGCAAAGAAATCCCCTTGAGTTTCTCCAAGGGGATGGAAGTTTGGTGCTATGAGTTAAGCGTACTGATGAGAAAAAAGTACAGAAGATTGTGGATAAACGTGCGTCATATTAATCGCTTCTTGGATATCTTCTTTTGTGATCGCGCCTATTATTTTATTGTTTTCACGCACAAATACATAAACAGGGCTAAAGCTATTGAATACGTGAAGGGCTTGATCAATCGAATCCTTTGCTTCTAACGTGTGAGTGGGATGTATCATGATGCTCTTAGCATTAACGGAATCAATGTTAACTCCGTTATAATAGGCGGTATTAACCATGGTTCGATTTACTAAACCAATGATATGATTGGTTTTTTCTTTGTTTTTGCGTATAAAAATAAGGTCAATTCCATGGAAGAGCATATACTTATGGACCGTTTTAATGGGGATGGTTCCACAAACGGTTAATAGTCTCTGTGGTAGTATCAAATCCTTCAAGTTTAAGCTTAGCATGAAGATCTCCCGTTCTCTTATTTTATTATATTTTTTTAATTTATTTTTATTTATATGCATTAAATATTTCTATAATTTTTGCTATATTTAAGCATTATAATTCCTTCGACTACTAATCTAACATCTAAAAAGTAAATTTCTCATTAACTCTTGAAGGAATTTTGTATCTTTAAGATTTGTTTTTCTTATAACAATCCTTTTTTGCTTTGTCAAGGGATGAAGCTCCTATATATGGTAAGCTCATTTCCTCCTAAGGCTATATCTATCCTTATTAAGGGCTGCTTTAAAAAATATCTTCGCAAAGGATGCGCGAATCTTTCCCTATGTTAAGGGGCTGGTAATAGCGCTGCGGCAAAAAGAAGGAGGTGTTTGAGGAAAGTTAAGGCCGTGCCAAAAAAGTTTTGTCTTACTGTGATAGGGACGAGGGATTGAATTCGCTGGGGGCGAATGTTTCTAAAGAGAGAGCGTGTAACCCTTGCTTAAAATCATCTTCTAATAACTGGTACACCATGCGATGGCGGACGACTCTTGTCGCATTATCAAAGAGCGAGCTGACAATCAGTATGTTAAAATGACTCTCACCCGTCTTAGGAGAAGATGGATGACGGGCATGCTGGGACGAAGTATTAATAACCTCTATGTGCGTTGGGTTAAAATGACGCAAAAGGATTTGTGTTATTCTTTCTTCTCGTGTCATAATGCTTGCTTGAGGTGAAAAAGTGAAGGTTTTTACTAACCAGCTTTAATAATTTTTAAATCCTACTTATTAATATAACTGTGAACTTCCGTCATGGGAAGAGGGAAAATGTTACATAATAAAGACAGCCAATACTGGTGCAAAGAAAAAGAGGTAAAAGCAAATCGCCTTTGCGATTATGAAGGATGTGCGGACCATGCAACATATCCAGCCCCCCGCTCTCCGGGGGAGCTGCGGTCTTATTATTGGTTTTGCCTAAAGCATGTACAAGCTTATAACAAGGCGTGGAACTTTTATAACAATTTTAGTACCCAAGATATGGAAGCGGTATTTAAGAACACTGCTACATGGGAACGCCCAACATGGCGGTTTGGTACTTGGTCTGTGGATTATTCTAGGTTTTTTTCCTTTTCTTTGGATGAGTTATTATATCAGCCCCAAATGCGTCATGAGAAGAAAAGCTTCCTTAATGACGAGGAACGCCAAGCTTTAAAATGTATGGATCTTGCTTTTCCTTTTACTTTGAAAGAATTAAAAGCTCGCTACAGGACATTAGTCAAATCGCATCACCCTGATTTAAATAAGGGTTGCAAGGTATCAGAAGAAAAACTTAAAGAAGTGAATCACGCTTTTACCATACTAAGTGAGCGCCTTAAGAAAAAATAGCAAGTTTATAGCATCGCTTCTTATCTGGATAGATGGAGGTTCAGGTAAGAAGGTGTGAGTAAAGAGAGTGGCAATCACATAAAATCCAAAGATAATGATAAGCAAGCCGCATACTTGATTAATTCTTTTTAGCGTTTCAGATGTTATCTTCTTGTGAAAAATCCCGATTGTACTGCTAATTACGATCCACATGGCCATTGATCCTGCAAACATTCCGCCAATGAACATCCAAATAGCGAAGATATTATGGCTAAGAGCTGTAATGCCTACACCCGCAAAGATCGCCATTAAAGTGCCAAAAGTAATAGGATTAAAAAGCATGATCAAAAAAGTGGATAAAAAGGCTTTGAACATCCCCATCTTTGTCTCCCCCACATCCGGAGAGGAGAGGGGAATAACGTGCTTTGTAAAATAAACCTTTAGACCTACCGCCAAGAGAAAAATTCCTCCAATACTCCGAACGAGGAGCTGATGAGAGAAAATGACATGCAGTAAAGAAGCAAGACTTGAAACAATAGTAATGCCCACAATAAGTTCAGCAACGGCCGCACCAAAACCAGTGGCTATGCCGGCAAAGGCGCCACTTGCTAGGGCGCGATTTATGCAAAGAAGACCAATAGGACCAATCGGCATGGAAATAGAAATGCCCACTATGCAGCCTTTAAAGAACCAGAACATTTGTCGCTTAACTCATCTTTTATATGCGCAGTATAATAATTTTAGTCTCCTTGTCTATGATTAAGGTGGGGAAATAAAGAAAAATTTAACTTTCCTAAATTTTTTTGTACGATAATAATCAAAGTGTTAGGAGCAAACAACATGAAAGCTGTATGAAAAGGAGATTCCTATTACTCTCGACCTTTTTTTGAATGGCGTGGCTAAAGTAAAGTTATGGGTAATTGAGCATATCCTAAATTTAACTTCAGCCTATGAAATAGCTATTGTTGCTATTTTATTTTGGGCTTGTCGTTTCTTATCCTATAAGATCAAAGGCCTGGTTGTACGCTATCGCCCTAATTGGCATTTTGTCGTGACAATGTCAAATCCTTCTTTTCGCCAGGCGATATTCCTGGTATTGCTTATTCCAACGTTCTCCGTGTCTTGGCTGATTTCAGAGGCATGGGATAATCCAGGTAATACCTTAGAAATTATTTCTATTTTGGCTATTGCCTGGAGTGTTATTCGACTTACGTCTGGGCTTATTGAGCCTTCTTTATGGTCGCGCTTTAGTGCAGCGATTATTTGGGCTATTACTGCCCTTCATCTTATGGGTTTGCTTAAAACGACAACAGAATTTTTAGCGAAAATCTCTTTTCGAATAGGGGAAGTGCAAATTTCTCTCCTGCAGGTAGCGTCTAGCCTGATTGTCTTTACCTTACTGTTTTGGCTTGTACATCTTGGTGTTAATATTTCAGAAAGACGTTTACAAAGCTCCCGTACACTCACGCCATCTCAGCGTGTCTTGCTTGTAAAGCTTTTGAAAATCGGCTTTGTATCTCTTGCTATCATTTTTGGTTTAAATATTACCGGCCTTGACCTTACAAGCATTGCTATCTTTAGTGGTGCTATCGGTTTAGGTATCGCGGTTGGCCTTCAGAAGGTGTCTTCAAATCTTATTAGTGGTTTTATCTTATTGCTTGATCGATCCATTAAACCGGGAAACGTCATTTCGGTTGGGAATACCTACGGGTATGTGAGTGCTTTAGAAGCCCGTTATGTAGCTGTTGTGACCCGTGATGGGAAAAAGCACTTAATCCCTAATGAAGATTTGATTACTCAAAGTGTGGAAAATTGGTCTTATAAAGATAATAAAGTAAGAATCCGTATTCCTATCCAGGTTTCCTATGAAACGGATATCGAAAAGGCGATGGAATTGACGGTAGCAGCAGCCAAAAATCAAGAACGCATCCTTCCCAGTCCAGGTCCTGTATGTCGTATTCGCCGGTTTGGGGAATCGGGTATTAATCTCGAATTAAGCGTGTGGATCGAAGACCCGATTTACGGAGTAGGGAAACCTCGTAGCGATGTTTTGCTTGCTGTTTGGAAAGTATTCCAACAACATAATATTCGAATCCCTTACCCTAAAGCGGAAGTGAGCCTTGTAAGTTTTGATGAAGCTCAAGCTGATATTGTCAAGAAGAATGAGTAACGATGCGCCTGACAATGCCTTGTGAAGATGCAAGCAGGGGACATTTTATCTTTCTCTCAATCTTCTATCGTTTAACAGGAAGCAAAACAGGATATAACCATTCTTTACTTCTTAAAATAATTCTTCCTATTTTTTGTTAAAAAACACTTGTAAAAAATTATAAAAAAAGATACGTTAACCAAGTAAACAGAGTGGTGTTTGCATCTTAAAGTAATTTTTTCTTGACATCGCGGGGTGGAGCAGTCTGGTAGCTCGTCAGGCTCATAACCTGAAGGTCGTTGGTTCAAATCCAGCCCCCGCAACCAATTTTTGCTTAGTGGCCGCGCCATTCTTCGGTGAAGAAGAGGGCACAATTCTTGAAGGCAAGAGCAAATTGACGGCTATGCACAATGATCTTTATTCTTTCTAATGGTGAGCTACCCTACCTATTTTAAAAGTAATATTTTAGCGCTCTATGGCGCTCATGGCAAAGCGTGGCTTGAGAGGTTGTCAGCATTAGCGAGCGCCGTGGCCAAGCGCTATAAGTTATCTGCGCTAGCTCCTGTGGCGAACTTAAGTTTCAATTATGTCCTCGCCGGCGTTCAAGGTGATCAGCCCATTATTTTAAAGCTGGGACTTGACCAGAATGGATTGAGGCGCGAAGCGGCGGCTCTTAAAGCCTTCGCGGGTTGCGGCGCCATAGAAATCTTAGTAGAGGGGGAAGGTTTATTATTGCTTGAGAGGGCATCTCCTGGTACTTCCTTGAAAGAGTATTCCCCACGCCAAGATGCAAAGGCCGTAGAGATTGCCTGTCAAGTTATGCAACGCCTTCACCAGGCTCCTCTACCCCCTGAAGAATATTTCCCCTCTATCGCCGACTGGTTGCGCCTTCTTGATAAGGAATGGGAGATACCGGCGATCTATTTGAATAAAGCGAGACAACGCCGTGATCACCTTCTGACAACCTCTGGTCCCTCTGTTTTGCTTCATGGGGATTTGCACCATGATAATATCTTGCGAAATGGTAATGAGTGGGTGGCGATCGATCCGAAAGGCGTGATTGGCGAAGCTACCTATGAAGTAGCATCATTTATCCGCAATCCGATGCCCGAATTATTGAATCACGATGATGCACCAAATATTATTCAAAGTCGCATCACTCGCTTTGCTGAAATCCTTAAATTGCCATCTAGGCGGATCCTTGACTGGTGTTTCGTTCAAGCGGTGCTATCATGGGCTTGGGCTTTAGAGGATAGCCTCGATACAAGTTGTTTTGAACAGCTAACTAGGATTTTTGAAACAATATGCAGAATCACGATAAGCAATAAATAATTATTGATATTCGCTATTCCTGTTGGTAATATTGGCCATATTGGATGGGTCATAACTGAGGTGCGAATGAACAGAATTCAAAAGATAAATTCTTATTTATTGGCTGTGTTTAATATTTTAGTCGTGATGATTCCCCTGTTTCTGACTGTGCCGTGGATTTTTATTTCGCTCAAAACAACTGGCGTATCGAATGTTATTAATTTTTTTGGAATGCTAGAAAAGACAATCCAAACACCCGAAGGATACGTCAACCTCAGCAATGTTTCTTGGACGCCTCTGTTAAAGCTACTTGGCTTTAGCGCAGATTTGATCAGGGCTTTACCTTTCTTAATCAGCTTATTTTTTCTTAAAAAACTTTTTGTTCATTATAGAGATGGTGAAATTTTCACTAAAAGAAACGCCATTCTTTATCGAAAACTAGGGGTGTTGTATTTAATTGACGCGCTGTTTATCAAGTCACTCAGCCAGACGTTGATGATTTTAGCCGTAACGATGACAAACCCTCTTGGGTCCAGATATTTATCTATCTCTTTTGGTACGCCCAATTTATCTTCGTTATTCTATGGAACGCTCGTAATCATGGTCTCTTGGGTAATGTTAGAAGCAAACAAGCTTCATGATGAACATAAGTTCACAATATAAAGAGGTGGATTATGGGCATTATTGTGAATCTCGATGTCATGTTGGCTAAGCGAAAAATGAAGCTGCAAGACTTGAGTGATCGTATTGGTATTACGGTTCAAAACTTATCGATCCTCAAAACAGGCAAAGCAAAAGCCATAAGATTTTCAACACTGGAAAGCATTTGCGAATGCTTGGATTGTCAGCCAGGGGATATTTTAGAGTTTAAAAAGGAAGTGTTATGAAAATGATGAGCCAATTATTGTTGATGCTTTGCATCTGTTTTTCATCTTTTGAGGTTGGGGCTGCTGAGATTACCCCACATAAATACACCGATGCAGAAAGGCAAAATGGTGGTTCAAAATATGGCATACCTTCATCATCGCGATTTACGACAAAAAGAATAGGCGCAGATTCTCCTGATATTGTTTATTATTTCAGCAAGGCTCCAAGAGATAAATTCCCAATTGCTATTTTAGTGGGTGGTTCATCATTAGAAGACGATATTACAAGCATCATTCATTTCCATCGTTACGTTTTAAAAGAATTTTTAGATTTGGGTGTTGGGGTTATCACTATTGAGCAACAAGGCGTTGATGGTAATCAAATTAACAAAACTGAGTTCATGGAACATTACACAAGGTCCAATCGCTTGATCGATCACTGCACAGTTATTGAACATCTCAAAAAGCAATCTCCCAAAGGATGGAATGGAAAACTGATTTTCCTTGGCGTTTCTGAAGGTGGCCCCATTGTTACAACCCTTAACACAGATTATCCTGATATGACTCTTGCAACAATTAATTGGTCTGGAGCGGGAGATTGGCCTTGGCGTGATGAACTTTGGTATTTTATGCAATCTACGATTCAAAAAACGCCGTGGTATATTAGATTGAGGGCACAGTTGCCCTCATGGATGCCTTTTTCACTTGAGTTGTATTTTCCAAAATCACGGAAAGCACATGATAAAGCCATGGATGAGACCATTAAAAATCCAACAGAAAATTTTAAACTTGCTGGTATGACCTATAAATATCATGCGGATGCTTTGAAGACTTACCCCAAACCAAAGTATGGGAAAATGAAAACACCTTATTTGGTCGTAGCTGGTGTGAAAGATTCCATTATCGATTCATCAGATGCCTTTGTCCGCAAAGCAAAAGAGGCAGGCGCACCTATAACTTATATGCGTATATCAGACATGGACCATTATGTTAGAAAAAAAGAAGACGTCATCAAGGATTCGTTCGCTTGGCTTAAAGATCATCTTTTAAACTAAGATAGTCCTTGTGAGTAAGAAGTTTACGGGCTGCAAAAGGCAAAGATGGAAGGATTTTGTTTATGTGACTCATCCAGAAAATATTATTCCACTGAATGAAGTTAGGTGAAGCGTCAATATGACGCCTCGCCTATTTTTATTCAATGATAGCTCTCTTACTTTAGAAGCACCCAAATTTCGGTCAAAAGTTCTGTTTCGGCCACCTCATGTTCGAAATTGTAATAGCAGAATATGCACGGTAGATCACCAAGCTCCTCGCCAGATTCAGGCAACCAATCGCGATAGAGGCTGTAAATTGTGTCACCGATATTATCACGAGAGCCTTTGTGGGTCACAGCGGCATATCTCCCGGCAGGTAGGGTTCGTTCTGTAACCTGGTCATTCAATTTAAAATCTTTTGGAACGCTAAGAGCTAAATCAAAGCGAAACTCTTCCGGCTTCACTTCTCTTGGATCGTGGTAGCCAAAACCAAAAGCTTCTCCTGGTCTCGGTTTTAAGTTAATCGGTTGCGCCTTTGCCCACGTAATAAGTTTATCAAGCGTGTCGGACAATCTCATGGGATCGCCATGATGTTCCATCACGGCGAGCCTTTTAGATGGCAGTTCTTTAATTGTTATCGTCATAATTTTTTCTCCTTTAATATGCAGTGGCTGCAGTGGATTTTCGAAGCCTTCCCAATTAGCCTTCCGCCTAAATTCGGAAGGTGCTTGCCCACAAACTTGTTTAAACGCTCGGGCGAATGATTCATGGGATTCGAACCCAGCATCCAAAGCAATGTTAATAATAGTATCCTCCTTGTGCACAATCAGTTGATGAGCGGCTCGTTTGAGCCTCAGCCACTTGATATAGCCTTTTAGAGGTAACCCTGTATAAACCGTAAACAACCGATGAAAATGATATTTTGAAAAACAAGCGATACGGCAAAGCTCATCTAGCTCAAGCTCTTCCTCAAGATGCTTGCCTATGAAATCAATCACTCTGTCGACTCGTTCTTTGTAACTCATAATATCCCGTACTTCAGTTGTAACCGTTTACAGGGATAAAAATACGACGTTTATATTTTTTATGCTTGACCACCATTGCTAATCTTTATTCAGTTATATCACCATCTGTAAAAGTTTAAGTAGCTTGCAAATAGAATCCATAATAAGTAGGGAATCATAAGCAGCGATTCCGATCCTATTTTCGGATAGGACAGTCAAATTGTCATGCCGACGAGAATATCCATAGAGCCTAAAATTATTAGGGAAAGTCCGGTTAAGTGGCAACCGAAAAACAAAGGCGTCCAGCTCCAGTTTAAAATGAGCTGAGTCACGTATAAGATTTTGATAACACTTAGCTTGGGAAATAATGACTCTCGCCAAATAAGTCAGCCGCAAGTACCAATAATGCCGTATAAAATAGTCCAAGCTACTGGAAATACATGATTTGGCGGCGTTAGTGGTGAACGATTTAAGATGCTGTACCAAGTACTAATTTCCGGCTTGGTTAAAGAGCCGATGGCGCCTCCAATCGCTATGAGTGCCACAATCCAGATGATTAAAGAAAGGGGGAGGTTTTATTTTGCATCTACTGATTCCTTATTAAGGATCGTATCAATATAGCCAAAAAATTGACTCTGAAAAATCAAATTTGGGTCATACTTCTTTTTAAGCTTAATCCATGGCTTTATTTCAGGATAAGAAGATAACAACTGTTTCCCAGTATAATGTAAGCGATAAGGGAGATAAAAGGTTCCATTTAAAGTTAAGGCATCGTCTATAACCGATTGAGTAAAATTTTTCATTTTTTCTTCATCTTCCGGAGTTTGTCCTTGAGAAAAAAGACATACGAGACCATAAACATCTTTTTTGGCATAAGGTAGAGAAGATGTATTGTCTTTTTTAACTTCTCGTATAGTTACATTCAAGATGTTGATGTTATGGGCTATTACATGCGTCATTAGTTTTTGTATAAACTGAGACACATTTTTTTTAGGGATGAAGTATTCATGCAAGATATCTTTATTCTGTCCATAAAGCGGCCAGAGAATATGTATATCTGTGTTCATCGCATCGTTACGGCTCAATAATGTTTGTTTTTCTGCAAGCATTTTTGTATAAATTTTTTCTGACTGCCATCTGAGTTTTTTGCCTAGATTATGGTACTCAGACAATCTAAAAATGCTACGTTTAATTGCGATAAGCTTTTCAGAGCTAACGTTATTTTTTTGTGCAAAAGGTTCTGTAGTTTTATACCAAAACAAACCAACTTCATTAAAGAGATTGTCTTGATCCGTAGAAAGCCTAGCATAGGCTAACTCTACTCTTGAGTTATTGCTAACATTTTTTTCAAACATCTCATGGAATTTCTCTATATTTGTAAATAGAGCGTGAAATTCTACAAGAGAATTGGGAACTGTTTCAAGTTCTGTGTCTACAATAACTGCGAACATACCGTATCCCCCTATCACTGCATTAAATAATTCTGAGTTGAGAGAAGGTGAAATAGTCTGGATTGTCCCATCAGAGGTTATAACAGTCATTTTTAATACTGTTGATCCAATGGGTGGGGCGCTTACTTGCCATCCATGGACATTTACCCCGATTGAGCCACCAACAGTGAAGATATTATCTGATTGCATCACTTTTACGCTTCTTCCATGGTGCGCTAGAATTTCCTGGATTTTTTGCCACGTAGCACCAGCTTGCGCTGTTACAGTTTGTGTGTTGGGGTTATAGACCACATTGTTAAAATTAAGCATATTCAGAAAAATAGCGTCTTTAGAGAAAGTTTGCCCTCCCATAGAGTGTCTACGCCCGCCAATACTGATGGTTTTTCCTTGTTCCTTGGCTATTTTAATACCTTCTTGAATATCTTTCACATTGTTTACTTTTATTATTGAGTGAACAAATTCGGAACTTCCTCCTGCATCTAAAATTCTTTTGTGTTTTTGTCGTACTGTATTTTCTATTATATGAGGTTTATTACTCTGCAATCCTTTAACTCCAGAGTTATATAAAGATTGTGCACTTTTAAAATCATCAACGGTCCAACTAATAATAGGATAACCATGAGACACCAGGCCTTCCAATATCTTAGGATCTAGGTTGAATCTTGGACCTAATAAATCGGGTCTAATAATTCTCCGCACTTGTTTTTGAACCCAGTGTTGTTTTAAAATCCATGGAATTTTGTTAAATTGTTCCTGGGACTCTTCGCCAAATGCCGTTGTATTATCAGCAAAATCATACATCAGCATGATGTCACGACTATATAACCGGATGGCAGCTAATGTAATAGGATTAAAGGATTCAACAAATACATTACCATGAAGCCCATGTTGTTTTATACAGTCAACGATACGATGCGCCATCTCAGTATCGATTTTATTATTAGATTTGATATCAAGAAAAATGACTTTTTGGGTGCCCACAATAGCAAAAAATTCATCGAGCGATATAAGGTTTTCTTCTGTGTCTTTATATTGCACTTGTGACAGGTGCGACCAATCATAATGTTCAGGTGTTCCTTGATGATCTGTGTATTCTTCTAAAGTATCTCCATGATATAAAAACAATATCCCATCTTTGGACATTCTTACATCAACTTCTATACCATCTACTGTACGTGAGAGAGATTCTGTAATTGCAGATATGCTATTACCTGGAAACTCATCTGATGTTAATGCTTTATGTGCTATAACTTCAGGAAAATCATAATGATTTGTGCCCACTGGTAAGGCGGTAGGTGTATATAGCGATTCTGTGATGGAATGCATCCAAAGCCCAACAAAGAAAATTAGGGCTGTGTATTTTAATTTAAATTTCTTACCCATTCATAACCTCATCAATAATTTGTTTCTGTGAGCAAAGCATCTGCGTCAGAATCAGAAATCCATTTCTTCTCTTTTGAGAGAACATTAAACTGCAATTGCGCCCGCTTCTCATTTTATACTGGAAGGCTCATATATTTAAAAAAATTGGCACGTTATGAAAATGAGGAACGATGTTGGAGAGAGTGATTTTAAGGTAGGATCTCTACTTTGGTACCTATTTTGACGGCATCATAAATCTCATCCATTTCCTCATTCGTTACCGCGATGCAACCTTTCGTCCAATCTAGTAAGGTATGAGCTTTCCCTACAAATTCTAAGCCATTCTTTATCCCATGAATCATAATATTGTTTCCGGGATTAACGCCTATCTTGCGAGCCTTTCTCTTATCTTGCTCGCTCGGATAGGATATTTTAAGGGCTTTATGAAAAGCGCTATTGGCCTTTTTTCTTTCTACGTAATAAGTGCCTTCCGGCGTTTTGCCATCACCTTCCTTGATTTTATGACCTGTTGGATTAAAACCCAGGGCAACCCTATAAGTTTTAATCGGTTTATTTTTTATAATGAGCTTTAATGTACGATCTTTTTTAAGTATACGGATTTCTTCTATATTATAATTAGTGAGACTTGCTAGGTTTTCTTTCTCCTTCATATGAACCCTTAGATAAATAAATAGACCGGTCGCAATTAATAATAAGGCTAGTAACTTTTTGCGAGATTTGGGCTTCATAACTTTTTCATCCTAAAAATATTGATAGTATTGGATAGCACAGGTTAATATAGCTTTAATTGCCAATCACCCGTACAAAGCGCAAAGCAAATACCAATATCCCTTAAGACTTTATAAGAGAGATAGCATGAAGAGCTTCTTAATAGATGCGTTTGAATTGCTCTTTACCTAGCATTGGGCTTTAGAAGGTGGCCCTAACATTCTTTACTTCAGTACTTAACCGAGATAAGGGAAATGAAGAGGCTTGGTTGATTATCGTTCGTAAGGAGGAGTATAAGGTAAGGCACAAAGGTATATAGGAGGTAACATTCAATGGAAAAGATAAAACGTTTTATTCTAACAGGTACACCGGGATCAGGAAAAACATCGATCCTCCGCGCTTTAGAAAGAGATGGATATTTCGTGGTGGAGGAGGCCGCGACCGATATCATCTCTCATGAGCAAAGCCGCAGTAATCTTGAGCCATGGCATTGCCCGACCTTCATCGATAGAGTGGCATCTTTGCAAAGACAGCGCCAGTTGCAGAGAGCATATGATGGAGCCTCCACTCTTCAATTTTATGATCGCTCGCCTATTTGCACCTATGCTTTGGCTCAGTACTTGGGATGTGCCCCATCGACTCTTCTTCTCAAAGAGATTGAGCGGGTCAAAGAGGAAGCGATTTATCAACAACAGGTCTTTTTCATTGAAAATTTAGGCTTTATCAAGCCCACCGACGCCAGGAAAATTTCTTATGAAGAGTCCGTGGCATTTGAAAAGATTCATAGGGACGCTTATGACCGATTCGGTTACAGAAGCATTTCTATACCTCCCGCACCTATAACCGACAGAGTAGCAGCCATCTTGCAACTGATATAAAAGGGTTCATAAAGGTGGTTATTTTTAATGGACGTCTCTTACGCCTAATGTCTTCCTCTCACTAAAGCAGCGTGTTGCCCTTACTTTTTCTCCACTTTTTGCAGATAATTATGGCGCTCTTCTAGCATCTGGTAATTTATTTAATCGCCAATCAGGAACGCCAATATCAAGAAAAATATCTACATGTTCTGCAACAGACAATTGAAGAAGCGTAAATTGATCAGTCACTTTGCAAAGCAACTTTGTGGCGAGTTCCTGCTTTAAAATTGTTCGTAGTGATCTGCCCGCATCCTTCATTAAAAAATAATTTGTTGTGTGCGATATTTGTTTGGACAATAAGGTTAAGTTTGACACGCAAAATTTGAATAACACTAGCTTCCAACACAATTAGATCTGGTAAGTGTTTAAGATAAGCAAATTTATTACCGGTATTAATTTTTAAATCACTGAACCAAGGAGTTTGTACGATGGTTGTGACATTGGCTAAGGGCTCATTAAGCGCCATTCAAAGTCTATTCAAGAATTTCAGAATATGTTAGAGCATGTTGACAAAGCTCCCTTGCCCAATGTGCTGTTGTCCAAGGAGCGGGTTTAACAATACAGTTGATGGTTTCACTTTTTGTTTGAAACACTAGAGAATGGCAGCCATTCTCATTTGTTTTAGACCATGCATGGTGCAGGTTTTCACCGTTTTTTAAACTATGGATTGCGCTATGACATTCTTGGTCCCCCAATTTTGGTGGATATTGAATACTGTATTCAGCATCCCTGTGCGTTACGAGGAATCGAATATATGTTCCTGGCTCAATCAAACTTTCAAAATAATATTCCACTTCTTGGATATGCCGAAGGTCTTTGCCAAACAAAAAAACGCTATCGAGTTTATGATCTTGAATTGTTGCATGCTTAAACCAATGTCCCGGCAAGCTAGTCTTTATATCTAATGAAGATGCAGTAAACGGATAGTAGCGAAAAGACTTGTCTCTGATGTGTTTAAAATAGCTGGTTGGTACATCGCTTGCTGGAACTTCATGGCGGTGGTTGTACATAAGTTCTGCAAAGCTGGTTTTTAATATCCTATCTTTTAGGCTGCTATTAACCGGTACCATTGAGCCGACTATTTTCAGAATTTCTTGATCATCACATATGCCCTCAATAAGGGTAATTTCAATTTGGGTGCGCAACATGTTAATAGTAGCGGCAGACTTTCTGCGATAATCCAGACCAAACCATAAATAATTATTGCCAATTAAATGCGCTTTTGGTGTTGGTGTATTTTCTGAAGTCGATATTTTTGCATTTCGCCATAAACAAGGATGATCATAGGCTGGTGGCGCCCAATCATATAAAAATTGTTTGATAGAGAGAGATCTTCTCCCATCATTAAATTCTACTCTATGTGAAGATTCTTCTTCAGGTGATTCCGGCCTTATTTTATTTGAAGTTTCTATTAATCCATCGGGCAACCAAGTTGGCTTGAACAATACAAAATTACACCATTCTTGTGCTTCAGCCCAAGATATATCCATCAACTCGCTATTTGTATCTGTTTTAAAATAGTGACGATCGGTTGTCATGTGAGTCCTACAATACCTTTTTCATATAATAGCGTTTATGCCCAGGAGGGCAATCGTCTAAAACACCAAATATCTCGTATCCATGTTTTAAGTGAAAATCTTTAGCCTGGAATTCATAGATGTCTGTATGCACCAATTTAACCACCATAGCCTTTGCTTCTTTCTCAACCCGCTCATGAGTGCGTCATTTTCTTTGATGATGTATGAATACCGATGGCTTCTGGTTTTTGTGTCGCTGGCACGTATTGTTTATTGTAAGCATAGAGTTTTGCATCAATAATATCAAAAGTGTTTTTAAGGTTTTCATAAGTTGGTGCTTGGTGTTGGCCTTCCATCTTGTCTTTATCTTTTTCATGGATCCAATCAGCTACCTTTGTTGCGACTTCATTTAAGTGTAGTTCAGTGGTATTGATAATTCTTTTAAATGCGGCATTACGGCCGTTTTACCACTGCCACTGGCGCCTGCTATAAAATAAAGCTTCATATCGTTATCTTTTTTAATTTTCTTGAAAAATTATAGATAGGGAACTAAGCAAAGACAAGCCTTAGCTTAACTTTTCTTTTGGACCTTGACTAAGAAAAGATAAGAAGCTATATTTTCTTTTTGGTTAGTTTTTAAGAAAAGATAGAAATGAATCAACGAATTGGCATCTACATTGTGCAAAAGATTGGCAATGAACCCTATAAGGCGTATGTGCCTCCTAAATTACCACCGAAGCCGCCTCTCGATTTGAATAAGCTTTATCCTTATCTAGAGAAGGCAACGCTTGCCTTAGCTGAGCTGAATGGTGTTCACAAATCTATTCCGAATACCGCGCTTGTTATTTATATGTACGTTCGCAAAGAAGCGCTATTTTCAAGTCAGATTGAGGGAACTCAAAGTTCCTTTTCCGATTTAATGCTTTTTGAACATCAGCAAAGGCCCGAGGTTTCATTAGAAGATGTCGAAGAAGTATCAAATTACGTTAAAGCTATTACCTATGGGCTCACTCGCCTCAAGGAAAATTTTCCTTTATCACTTAGATTGCTACGGGAGATACATGGTATCCTTCTCTCAGGTGGCCGTGGTTCTTCAAAATTACCTGGAGAATTTCGAGCTTCACAAAATTGGATTGGAGGCACAAGGCCGGGCAATGCCTTGTTCGTTCCGCCACCTTTGGAATATTTGAACCAATGTTTATCTGACTTTGAAAACTTCCTCCATGATGATACATTGCCGGTTTTAATTAAGGCTGGTCTTGTTCATGTGCAGTTTGAAACAATCCATCCTTTTTTGGATGGGAATGGTCGCTTAGGCCGATTGTTGATCACGTTACTTCTTTGTCAGAGTGGCATGCTTGACGAACCAATTTTATATTTAAGTCTTTATCTTAAACGAAACCGCTATGTCTATTATGAGTTGCTTCAAGAGGTTCGCACTCATGGGACTTGGGAAACGTGGTTAGAATTTTTCCTAGAAGGTGTTTGTAACTCCGCCAAACAAGCGATACAAACAGCGCTCGATATCAATAACCTATTTGACCATGATATGGCCAAGATAGCAACACTCGGACGAGCACGATTTTCATGTGAACAAGCATTAGAATATATGAAGCGACTGCCGCAGGTAACTACTCCTTTGCTTGCAAGTGAATTAAGTATGACAGCACCTACGGCAAGAAGCGCTCTCAATCACATGGTACGTTTGGGTATTATCGAAGAAATGAGCGGCAAAAAACGCGACAAAGTATATGTATACCGCACGTATCTGGATCTTCTTGAGGAGGGCGCAGAACCGTTTGATGGGAGAGAAGCAAAATAGAGCGAAAGTAGTCTATATTCTCTTTCCGCAGGGGGCTAAAATTTTCGGAAGGGAATAGGAGGAAGATAGACCCTTATAAAACTCATAGAAAACCTTATCATGACAAGCCTGGAATTATCCTAAGGGATTGGGAACCTTGCGGAGGAGTAGAGTTTCTTCTTTGAGCCTCCTCAAGAGTTTTCATTTTAAATGTATTGGGATATGTTAAAATTTTGTTTAATTTAAAGGAGTCAAGGGCGTTCTATAAGAAGTTACTTGCCAAGAGCCTTACCATGAAGAACGCTAGCTTTACTTGAAAGTATTTTAATTACGTACCGATTTTATAAAAACGCCTTTATTTTTGCGGTCCTTATTAAAAAGAGAAGGAAAGGCATTAAAATGATGTTGAGCTTACCACATAACTTCATTTCTTTAACGGAGATCGACCCGACCATAATTGAGTGTGTACGCTATCATAGCGACCAAAACTTCCTAGGTAGGCAAGTTAACGGGTATAAGACAAGCAAAATAATATGTACACATGAAGCTGCTTACCAATTAAGAGAAGCTCATGAGTATTTCAAGGCTCATGGCTATAAACTGGTGGTATACGATGGATACCGGCCTCAAAGAGCGGTGAATGATTTCAGAAGCTGGGGGCATGACTTGAGAGATGATAAGATGAAAGCGTATTATTATCCCGCCTTATCCAAAGAAGATTTGTTTAAGGGGGGATATGTACCCGGGGAAACTTCGCAGCATAGCAGAGGCAGTGCTTTTGATCTCACCTTAATTAAGACGGACCAGCGGATTGCATCTATTACCTACTTGACACGCGTACTGGAAAATGGGGAGGAAATTCCCTTTTTAGATGATAACACCGTCGATATGGGCTCAAGCTTTGACTTATTCGATGAGGCTTCTCACCATAGTGCTTCCTTTATTCACCCTCGCCATAAGGCTATGCGGCGTTTCTTATGCGAGGGAATGAAGAAATTCGGCTTTGAAGAGTATGAAAACGAGTGGTGGCATTATAAGCTCAGTAACGAGCCCTATCCTGATACCTATTTTGATTTTGTGGTGGAGGAGTGAGCTGGCTTGCGTCTCCTCGCCTCTAAAGGAGGATGAAAGAGGGGGAGGGGAGATGGGCGCTGCCTTAGGGATGCCAGAAATCTTCTTATCTTTGGATCTCTTGATCGGCTCCTCTTTTTTCCTGAAGCTTTTAAAGACACTCATAATTGTTGGCAACTTATCACTTATCAATTTCTTCCCTTTAAAAAGATAGGTCAGGGTTAGAGCATCGTACTCCAAAATACCTTATTGCTAGAGGGTGCTAGCCACTCTGGTATGGCCTGCTTAAGGGAGAAGGGGCGGATATCAATATCTCTCAAACGATCAAGAGGGACCCAGGCAAAAGCGACATGTTCTTCTTTCTGAGGTAGGGCATCTTTCAATTTCAGATCGTGGACGTGAATTTTAAAGATCATATTGACTTCATGCGTATGACAGCAGGTCTCATCTCCACTGAAGCTCCAAGCATGTTCAATGATGCCTAAGAATCTTTCTATAGTGGCATTGTATCCTGTTTCTTCCCGAATTTCTCGGATGAGAGCTTTTTGGGCGGATTCTTGGAAATCAATGTGACCGCCTGGTAGGTAATAAAAATGACGATTTAATTCATAGTAGTGATTAGGGTGCGCCCTTGGATCATAGGCAAGTAGGATATGATCTTGATCTATAATCACGCCTCTCGCTAGAGCATGAATATTATGTTGACTCATGATTGTCCTTCCTTGAGACTTATTCCGTGATAATATCGTATTTTCCACCCGGCATCTGCGTTATGGCAAGCTGTTGGTTTCTTCGATGTTATTTCCGACATTCATACACCAAAGACGCATCATTTTCGTCTGGTTGCTCGCTAGGATCAAAGGCTTTTACAAGGCAAATATAGCTAAATCCAGCAGCTTTTAACATCTCAACTAGTGTCTCTCGTTCGTAGATTTTGAGCTTGTATTCTTCAATTTCTGTATGGATAATCTTTCCTGCTTCCATCAGTTCATATTTGCAAATGCTGGTACAAATATCGTCTTGGAGTGTAGCAAGCTGGCTTAGGATGATTTTTTGGCCGTTTGGTTTAGTCCATGCCGAACTACGCCATACACCTTCTTGTGGAACAGCGTTTAAAGTTTCTGCTTCAAATAAGAAAACACCATCGTCGTTTAAGTGATCATAAATGGTTTTAAGTGTCTTTTCTACCTGCGCAATATCGATAATCAAACTGAAAGAGCCGCTGGGAATGAAAATCAAATTGTATTTTTCTGGACGTTTTAAATCTTGGGCGAAACCTTTCCATACCGTAGGTTCTAGATTTTTAGCCTTGGCTTTAGCGTGTAAGGCTTTAAGCATATGGTCACTTGCATCAAAACCATGGACATTGAATCCCTCTTCAAGTAATGGCAGTAAAAATCGGCCTGTGCCACACATGGGCTCTAAAATAGGCCCCTTAGCTGTCCTTGCATACTCTCTATAAAATGCATAAGCATCTTCAGGTGGGTTGGGCTTGCTTAATTCGTAAACCTCTGTACAAAGACTGAGATAGGTTTCTAAAGTTTTGTTATTAATGTGTTTACCCATCCATAGCCTCATCAATAAACCGATGTTGGAGAGAGTGATTTTAAGGTAGAATCTCTACTTTGGTACCTATTTTGACGGCATCATAAATCTCATCCATTTCCTCATTCGTTACCGCGATGCAACCTTTCGTCCAATCTAGTAAGGTATGAGCTTTCCCTACAACTTCAAAGCCGCTATCTGCAAGCCAAAAGATTTGAGAGCCTGTGCCGCAAGTAAGATCAAGAACGCTAGTAACATGATGCTCTTTTAATATTTTTTCCAAAAGAGCATTGGCGACCTTGGAATTATTTTCATTAAATTCATCATAGTGCTCAGCCCTTGTGTTGTAGTAAGAAGCTTTTGCAGTTGTATGTTTAGGCGGTTTCATGCTTACCTCTGACTCAGTATTTTTATATGTTTCATAATGCTATCTGCAGCATCTTCTGCGCTTAAATTGCTGACATTTAGCTCAAGTAAATTAGAATGAGTAATAGAAAGAAGGGGCGTCTCGTCATAAACATCTTGCGGATCGATGGACTTCCACCTCTCACGTCTGTTTGGATCTGTAACTCGTTTTAAATGCTCCTCTTGATCAATCAAAAGCCTGACAGGAACAAAAAGCGAACCTCTTGTGCCTGTCATATGCCTCACTTGTTCATAACAGTCTCTATCACCTTCATCTTCATAAAGGTTATTTGTAAGCACGTAACTGTTGCTTCTTTCCTTTGTTAAAAATTTAAAAATCCACGTTCTTATGTTACCAATGCATTCCCAAGCAAAATCAGGTATTTTTTCATATCCGTCATATTGCAATAGCTCAAAAATAGGATTGTTGATTAGCTGATTATCGCACACGATAAAACCATGCTTTGCTGCTAATTCCTTGGCTATGGTGTATTTCCCAACCCCGGGCTTGCCGGTTAAATAGATGATGGTTGTTGTTTGTGTCATAGTTTTCCTCCATCAATTACGGTTCCTTGGTGATAGAGGATCTTCCAATCACCATTTACTCTTCGCCAAAGTGTTACTCTTCTTGTCACTCTCGTTTTGTCTTGAATAAGAATGTAGGTCAGCAAATAATTATCCGGTGCAATCTTGGTAAGGGCAAAGTCCTTTGTTTCCCAAATATCTTGATAATCTGGGTCGTTATAGCGCTCGAGCAGAGTGTCTATGACGTCTTGTTTGGTGTACACATTGCCTGATGCACCAACTTCCCAAAATTCATCGCACATTTGCTTGGAAATATCTTGTTTTGTATTCCCAAATTTTTCAGGATGATGAAAGATTGGCTCTCTTGATCTAAGTTCATTGAGGATCTTATTTTCATCGAATGCTTTCCATTCCGCAGGCGCATCAGACCTAAAGCCATCCCAGAGCGAACCTCCATATGGCTTCAGTATTTTTGTCACGACAGTCTCAACTGCTTTAGAATCACCTGTTTTAACCAGGCTTTCAAAAGCCGTAGTCCATTCTTCTGCAAGCTTTGGATTTTCTCCTTTAAAAAGACGCATCAAGGATTTACCGCTGGCAGTCCATTTTTTCTGACACCTAAAATAAAACTGCAATAGCGGTTCAAACAAATGAACAGCTGAGGTTATTTGTTCTTCTTTGTTTTTGGGGAATTTAATATCATCCAGAATATCTGTGATGAGAAAACGCTCTTTATCTATTTGAGCCTGAGCCCAGCTATCCGGACCTTTTGTTAAAGCTTGCTCAGCAATGTTTTTGGCTTGCGAGCTAAATTCATTCGGTTCCAGAATTTCCTGACCTGTGAGGATCATATTAATGAGCGCCGGCTTACCATCGCTTGTCTCAAGCTTATCGCAGAAATACCGCAAGGTATTAAGATCGTGAATAAATATGTCAATAGGCCAACCGTCGTAAATAAAGGCTTCCCTATAAGCGTGGGCTACTTCTTCAAAAACAATAACAAGATCCAAATCAGATGCACTTGTTCCCTGATTGGTCGAAACTGACCCTGCCCAGAATATGGCCTTAGCACCCACGTAGCGTTCTTTAATAAGTTTTTGGATGGTTGGTAACGGGTCATTTCTTGAGGATAAATCCTTTAACATGAGCACCTACCAAACTTTTCCAAGAACATTATCGTATGAAATAGGTCCAAAGACGCGGCTGTCATCATGGTGAGCAGATAAATTATCTGATAAAACATACACATGTCTTGATGGGATTTTTGCGGGACTTTCAACCCCATAATGACCATACCGCCAATCCTGCCAATTTCTCTGAATAGAGTCGGAATAAACCTTATTATCTAACGAGATGGTATTATCAGTAATTTTAATTTCTTGATTTTCTAGCCCAACAATTCTTGAAACCCATATTTTATCTTCATGGCGAAATATAATAATATCTCCCATTTTATAGGCACTAAGCTTATAATGAAGATGATTAACAAAATATAATTGACCATCCTTTACGGCTGGCTCCATGCAATTGCCTTTTTCTCCGTTAATCCCGCTAATACGGTATGGACTTGCTATAAAAAAGTAGATGAATACGGATGCGGCAACAAACAAAACTGCCAATATTATTTTTTTAAACATGATTTACCTCATTCAATAATTTAAAAGCTACCGGCGCAGAAGTATCATCTACGAACTTCAGTATCAGGCGGGCCGCTTCAAAAGGAGAGATAGCAGTTGTATCTACCTTAAAATCATATGAATTTAAAACGCCTTGATGTACTCTATCAATCTGATCATTTGAGAGGCCAATGCACCGATCACGTCTTAAAACTTCGCGTTCTTGCATAACTGCTAGATCGCAGAAAACGCCTATGTAATAAACTGTACATTCCTTTAAATGCTTCGCATACGCTTTTAAGGTCTCTTCATCAAATAACACTTCGTCGATAATGAGGTTGTTTCCCTGGTCTGCTAACATTTCAGCAAACTGCGGCATAACGCTAAATAGCTTCACGTTTTCTGTCCCAGATTCGACATGCATTATTGGGCCGCGATCATTTTGCTCTGGAATGAATTTCAAGTATGGCTCTTGTCTTCCGAATGGAATCATATCAATGAATGTATCAACGCCGAAACTTAACCAAAGCTCTGGGCTTTCATGTTGAATAGCTTTTGCGATAGAAGTTTTTCCGCTAGAACCACACCCGTTTAAGAAAATAATTTTACTCATGCTGCATCCGCTGTTTGTTGTTGTAAAATTCTCCTTAAATGCTCATCAAAGCCTTGCTTATTCTCACCTAAACTTGTGAAAAAGGATTCTTCTGCTTTGAGTAAATCCTTTGCGGCTAGCTGGATTTTGGCTATTCCGACATTTGTAAGCTCTGAAAACTTAGATCGCTCATCGCCGATCTTTTGAAAACGCTTAAGCAAGCCTCTCTTCTCTAGGGCGCGCAGGACCTGAGACGTCATCGTCACATCAAAGCTCAAGAACTTGGCGAGGTCATTTTGTGATATATCGGCGCCATCTTGTTTCAAAAACCCAAGGGACATCAAAAGCATAAATTGGACATGGGTGAGATCGTGGGGCAAAAGCGTGCTTTCAATCTTGCGCTTCCATGCAAAATAAGTGGAATAGAGCAAGAACCCTGATACGTCGTTCATATTGATCCAGTTCATTTTTGATGTTTTTTTCATTATTCTACTCTCCGATTAGTTACTTGAAACATGGAGATGGTTGATATTGGCTTGGTTTTGATACATGGGGAGACCCTCCTTTTAGATAATTTACCAGCGTAAAACATAATACCTGCGCACATAATATATCTGCATATGGAAATAAAATATGTCAAGGTAAAGCTGTGCACCAGGGGTGCAAAATTACCTTTGGGATTAGAAAATGACGGCACTATTCGATTTACATGGTAAAACAGCCATCATCACGGGGGCTTCTAGTGGTCTGGGGGAGCAATTTGCTCGCTCTCTATCAAGCGCAGGAGCGCGTGTGATCTTGGCCGCTCGCAGGCTTGATAAATTAAACACCTTAGCTGCCTGTAAAAAGTTGCTTTGCTGAGTTAGAAAAGGATGGTGAGAAGATCGACATCTGCGTTAATAACGCTGGGGTTGCAGCGCTTACTCCTATTTTTCAAGAAGATGATAACCATAATTTCGAGCCGATTGTTCAAACCAACCTAATGGGCGTGTGGTATGTCACAAAAGCAGTGGCAAATCATATGAAAAACCATGGTATCCATGGGTCGGTTATTAATATTGCTAGCATTAACGGAGATGCTTTTCCTTATAAAGAAGCAACGGCTTACGCAAGTTCTAAGGCTGCTGTGATTCATATGGCAAAATCTTTGGTGACTGAGCTATCAAAGTATAAAATCAGAATTAATTCTATAGCCCCCGGTCTTTTTCATACCCCCATGACAGATCATAAACTAGGCACAGATCAACAACGACAAGAATTTGCTGGGCAGATCCCTATGGGGTTTGTTGCAACGCCAAAAGATTTGGATGGCGCTTTGTTGCTGCTAGCGTCAAATGCACATTCGTCTTATATAACAGGCGCATGCATTACTGTTGATGGCGGTAAATCTTTTGGAACATCCTGGGGGTCATAATAAATTCCGTGCGCGTACTTAAATTCATCATCGCAAATATAGGACCCTATAAAAAGTATGTGTTTGGCATCTAATAACACAAACGATTTATCGTTAATACTTTTTAATTTATGAGGATAGTAATATAAATGTTTATTACAAGGACATAGGCGAGATGTGTGCTAACCTCAGCCAGCTTCACATTATTCCTTCTGACGCTTCTTTTGATATAACGTATTGCTACGGGACGACAAGTCGCTGGGGTACGGTCGACTGACAGTTCCTCCGGGAGATTTTCCAAAAATATTAATGTGGCAACAAACCCATAGACCCTTCTAAGGGGCCCCGCGGATGGGCGCTCTTATTTAAAGGGACTGAGGGAAGGAGGTTAAGAGCCTTCTTTATCCTAAGCCCGTCCCTGAAAAGAATTATAAGAGCCCTTACAGGCTTTTTATCCTCTGGAATGGTAAATCTTTAATATTATCAAGCTAAACAAACATATGTATATTTTATAATATATTTATTTTTTAATGATGCTTGCGCTTTTGTCTTTCTATGTCTATATAATACCAAGTTTTAACTATATGTTGAGGGATAATTAGAATGTTTAGAGGTGTTAAAAAGAAACTTTTATCTTCTTGGTTAGGCGTAGTAATTACTTTTCAAGGTAGTCTCTCTGCTCATGCTCTTTGGCCGATGGGGGAAAATGATACCCATGAGGAGACGGCCGAGTATGGAAAATCCTTTAATTCAGTAAAGAGATTTATCTCAAAAGATCAAATAGCTATCTTTTCAGCGGTAAAAGTAGGGGAGACGCGGACAGAAGATGTATATTTAACGGCGGCCCACTCTCTGAGGACCTCGTTCACCTGGCTAGGGGTACGCCATTATGAAGTGCATCCTCTCTATAAACCCTCTTTGTTAAAAGCTGTAGAAATGAATACTTCTCGCAATGATATCGCTTTGATATTTACCGATAAGTCGGATGACAAGATGGTGCCTATCTATCAAGGAGATTGGGCTAAGCTGGCAAATGCCAATGCTACTACTGTTGGTTATGGGAAGAGATACATTAATCGATGGTTGAGTGAGAAGAATAATATATTGGGTACGCTTGAGAAGGGGAGAGAGGCTCCTAGGCAGGCTTCTGAAACAGAAATCTCTTATGAGCCAACCTATAGCTTGTTTACTCATCTTTATTTGCCAAGGCCCTCTGGTGAGAAGCCTTATGCTGCTATAACAGGCGGAGATAGTGGTGGCCCGTTGCTTTGGCAGAATCCCCAAGCTGGCTATGAAGTCATTGGGATAACTTCAGGAAATGGTCCGGTTGGCGATGCCTCCGTGTCATCATTTTATAACGTGCATAACATCAGTGTGAGCGATGGGCGAAATTATGCCATTGCCGATAGTTGTCCTGTAAATAGTTATTATAAGGATATACATGAAAAGTGCGCTAACCTAGGTTACCTCGATGTAAAGCTCTTGGAGAGTGGTATTTGTTGTTATGGGACAATGGATCTTTGGCAAATACCTGACCGCCAATTTATCGGCGATATCTTCCAGAAATATAAGGTGACCACGCCCTCAAAAAATTCGAAATTAAAGCGCCCCAAAATGCCTCAGAAGAAATCGAAAAGTAAGGGGTACAAGGAAGAATTATAATCTAATGGTTAAGTGTTTTTTGGTAAGGTTTCCATGCTTTCTAGCCGAGAGCTTTCTTTTCCTGCAGATGTTTTAAGGAAGAGGCTGATTTGCTTAGGCCTCTCCTGCTAAGCTTCTAGGCCTCTTCTGTCAAGCTCAAGTGGACGAGAACTTCCCAAAGGCCCATTTTATGGCTTTGCTCCTTGCTCCACATAGAGTTTTGATCTAAAACTCCTCTTCGATTTGTCGCTAATGCCTAAGAATTTATAAGAGAACAATCTGGTGAAAAGATTGATATATGTATAAACAACGCGGCAATTGGAGCTCTTACACCTATTTTTGCAGAAGATGTGAATAGTGATTTCGAGCAAGTTATCCAAACCAACCTGATGGACGTATGGTATGTCACAAAAGCGGTTGCGAACCACATGAAAAACAATATATGCTGTGTCTAAAGCTTCTGTGATTCATATGATGAAAGCGTTAGTAGTGGAGCCTGTTGCAGTACAAGATCAGGATCAATTCTATTAGCCCGGGGCTTTTTCATACGCCTATGACAGATCATAAATTAGGCACAGATCAACAGCGGCAAGAATTTGCTGAGCAGATTCCTATGGGTTTTGTGGCAACGCCAAAAGATTTGGAGGGCGCTTTGTTGCTGCTGGCGTCAAATGCACATTCGTCTTATATAACAGGCGCATGCATTACTGTTGATGGCGGTAAATCTTTTGGAACATCCTGGGGGTCATAATAAATTCCGTGCGGGTACTTAAATTCATCATCGCAAATATAGGACCCTATAAAAAGTATGTTTTTGGCATCTTTTTAGCCATGTGCGTGATCACCGTCGATAATACCTTCAAGCCGCTTTTAGTGAAGCAGTTTATTGATATCGTTTCAAACCATGAGCAAGGAAGTTTGTGGGTTGTATTCACTTTCTATGCCTTACTCCAATTGATGTTGGTAAGCAGTTGGACGATGAGCGATTATTGTATTACTCGGTATACGGCAAAGTTTCGATTAAACGTAGCGCAGCATTTTATGACAAAGTTATATGAATATCCGTACAGCTTTTTTCAAAATCAGCTTTCCGGTTCATTAACATCGAAAATAAATGACGCTTTTCAACACCTGCCATCTCTGATTTTCACGGTAATTAACCCATTTATGTATTTTGTTCTGTTGATACTTATCTCATTAGGGTTGCTCGCAAAGGTTGCGCCAATTTTCGCACTGATTATGGGAATTTGGGTTTTGTTATTTTTCGTGATCACCTTTATTCCTATGAAGAAAAGCATGCTACTTAATAAGCAATATGCTGAGGAGAAATCTAAAATAATTGGCCTGGCTGCGGACTATCTTGGCAATATGATGAGCGTTAAGCTTTTTGCAGCCAGAATTTTTGAACAAAGTCGCTTCTTCAAATTACAAAAGCCTTTTGTTGATATAGCTGAAAAACTCGGTTTTTATCACACCTGGTTGTATGGTTTTCTAGGCATACTCACATCGCTTTATGCGTTATTTTTCTTAAGTGTGCTCATTTTTGGTTATCAGAAAGGCGTTGTAACCCCCGGTGATTTTGCGCTTGTTATTATGACCAATTTCAACATCATTAACACACTCTCTCAACTTCCCCATATGCTCCGAGACTTTATAGCCAACTGGGGCGCAGTCGATCAGGCAATAGCCTTGCTAGATGTATGCGAGATTACGCATTCAGACAAACCAAACGCGAGGGCCTTAAATTGCAGGCAAGGCCGAATCACTTTTGGTCAAGTTAAATTCCATTACAAAGGATCTGAGCCGCTTTTTCAAAACAAATCCATTGAGATTAAGGCAGGCCAAAAGGTAGGGTTGGTCGGCTATTCAGGTGGTGGAAAGTCTACTTTCGTCAATTTGATCCTCCGCCTTTATGATGTGACAGATGGCGCCATTTTAATTGATGGCCAAGATATCCGTGATGTAACACAAGATTCATTGCGCGGAAACATCGCCATGATCCCGCAAGATCCATCCTTGTTTCATAGAAGCTTGATGGAGAACATTCGTTACGGCCGAATCGATGCAACCGATGACGAAGTTATTGAAGCGGCTAAAAAAGCTCATGCTCATGAGTTCATCGAGAAATTACCGCAAGGCTATGACTCGCTGGTTGGCGAGCGAGGTGTCAAACTCTCCGGTGGGCAGCGACAGCGTATCGCTATTGCTCGTGCTATTTTGAAAAACGCCCCCATTCTTATTTTGGATGAAGCAACGAGCCAACTTGATTCGGTAACGGAAAGTCTGATCCAAGAATCCTTAGGGGAGTTAATACAACACAAAACCACCATCGTCATTGCCCATCGTTTATCGACCTTGCTGCATATGGATCGCATCCTTGTCTTTGACAAAGGTAAGATTGTAGAAGATGGCACCCACAACGAGTTGCTTGCCAAAGGCGGACTTTATAAGAACCTGTGGGATGCGCAAGTTGGTGGCTTCTTGGGTGATGATCAGCCTGCGGCTGAAGGCTTCGGCGTGACAAGGAAAATGGAGAATGAGGTATGATAGTAGACGTAAAACAAATCACTCCTGTCGATATTCTCGTTATGGCCGATAGCACAGAATCCTATGCAATCAGGTCGATATTAGAGTCTTTTGGCATTCAAACAAGAACCCATTATATCGGTAATGTAAGACATTTGATATCATTATTGAAAGAACAAGACTACCTTTATGAAACAATAATAATTTGCTGCCATGGTGACAAAGAGGGTCTATTGATCCCAGAGCTTTCAACTGACTTAGAAGAAACGATGCCATTTCGTAAAAGGCTTAATGCCCTAAATTTGCTTGAAATCTTAAGTTTAAACAATCGCCTTGTTATTAACACAGGGTGTTGCTTAGGAAATAAAGAGTTTGCACAATCTTTTTTAGCGAGTGGTACACGGGCTTATATAGGGGCGCTTGATTATATTGAAGCTAGCGCTATGCTTATGTTTGTCGTAAATTTCGCATATTTTTATTTTGTTATGAAATTAAGTATTAAGGATGCTTTTGATAAAGCTCGCTTTCATCTTGAAGATAAAATGGATGTTATCTTATGGGAAAATGAATGTAAGAAGGAAATATATAAAAGTAAATAAAAATGGACATAGAGTTCACCCTATCTCCCATGTTAACTGATATCGATTTTCTGACGCAAAAAATCAATCAAGAAACGCCTGAATTTGGTGAGGCTCATCCCTGCATTTTTCTTGCGAGATGAGACCAATCAGATCATTGCAGGCTGCAACGGGAGCGTGATTTTCGGCAGCATTTATACCGATCAATTATGGGTACATCCCGATCACCGCAAGGTTGGTTTGGGCTGCAAATTGATGGAAGCGGTTCACGGTTATGGCCGCAGGTCAGGATGTTCTATGGCAACGGTAGCCACGATGAGCTTTCAGGGCGCTAAATCATTCTAGGAAAAATTGGGATATGTAAGTGATTTTGAAAGGCATGGCTATACACGCGGTTCTAGCTGCCATTTCATGAGGAAAGAGTTGTGAAGAAAATAATCGAAATTGCCCTCTATGACCCAAATTGCCCTCTGGAGACAATAAATTATTTATAAGAGAAGAGTTATGACTATCGATCCACAAAAATTTATCATTTGTCCAAATCTTATTATAGAAAGAAAAAATAAGGTGTTGCTTTTACGGCGAGCTAATTGGGCTCCCTTATTTCCTGGATATTGGCATTGTGTGACCGGTAAAATCGAACAGAGTGAATGTCCAAAACAAGCCATCATTCGAGAAGCATAGGAGGAAGTGGGGCTTGACATTCACGCAGAACTAAAAACAGTGGTTTATGTGACTGGAAAAAATTTTAAGAATCCTGAACTGATCTGGCGAGATTTAAGTTTTTTCTTTCATGCATCATGTCAGGATGACCCTGTAAATAAAGAACCAAGATTACACGATGCTATGGATTGGTTTAGTATAGAAAACTTACCGCGACCTATTATCCCTGTAGTTCAACATGGCATCAACTGTTATAGACACGGGATTTCTTATTCGGAGTTTAGAGATGTTTAAAGTCGATTGGGAAAAAACAAGTGTCACATACCAGCTGCCAGAAGGTGCGGTAGAGAAAATGGTGTATCTTGCTTATCCCAATAAAAAACTTATATCTAGTGAATTGATTGCTGGTGGATGTGCCAATCTTAATTACAAAATTCGGCTGGAAGACGAAAAGTACCCCCTGATTTTGCGTGTTTATTTGCGCGATAAAGATGCTGCTTACCGAGAACAAAAAGTAGCAGCATTGATAAAGGAAAGCGTACCCGTGCCTCTTACGCATTATATCGGCGAACTTGAAGAATATCACTTTGCTATTACAGAGTTTATGCCTGGCATGTCGCTCCGGGATTTTTTGTTGGGCAACACCTCCCATGATCTCATGGCAATAATGCATGAGGTGGATATGATTCTCTCAAAAATTACAGCGCATGGATTTTCAAAAGCTGGCTTCGTGAACAAAGAATTGGAGGTGATCTTATATGAATCCTCTGGTGTCATAAAATTTGCACAGGATTGCTTGAATGACAGAACCGTAGTATCTGTGCTAGGCCCTTCCGTGATTTCGGAAATTCAAAAAGCTATAGAGCAATATGCATACTTATTTCCCACTGATGATGAAAAGCACCTTGTGCATGGTGACTTTGATCCCGCTAATATTTTGGTAGATCAAATTAACGGCTCTTGGGTTGTAACAGGCATTTTGGATTGGGAATTTGCTTTTTCTGGGTCTTACCTTTGGGATGTCGCTAATATGCTCAGATACGCCCATAAAATGCCACCTGAATTCCAGAATTCATTTATAGAAGCCCTGGAAAAAAATGGTATCAAATTACCTGCTTATTGGCGCACGACTGCACATTTATTGAATTTATCGTCTTTACTTGACCTTCTTAAGCGAACCGATCCTCAAAACCATCCTCATCGGTGTGCTGATATTCGAGAACTTATAGATCATATCTTATCAGAGTTAAAGAAGATGAATGAAAGAAAAACCATAGAAGTTGCCCCCTATGACCCAAATTGGCCACATGTTTTTGAAAAAGAGGCAGCGGTTATAAAAGAAGCATTGGGCCATAATTGTGTGGCGATTCACCATATTGGATCAACGTCCGTGCCGGGGCTTGCTGCTAAACCTATTATTGATATGATCCCTGTAGTTCGTGATATTACCAAGGTTGATAGTTATAACGCTGCCATGGAAGATCTGGGGTACAAAGCTATGGGAGAATACGGCATCCCACTTCGTCGTTATTTTCAAAAAGGGTTAGACTATAGACCGCATAACGTTCATGTTTTTGAGCAAAACAATCCCGAAATCGATCGGCATCTTAAATTTAGAGATTGGATGCGAACACATTCTGAAGATAGAAAAGCTTATGCAGAGCTGAAGAAAAATTTAGCTATCCGTTTCAAAGATGATATATTTTCTTATTGTTTAGGAAAAGAAGATTTTATAGCTGCAATTGATAGAAAAGCTGGATGGCTAGGCTTTCGTTTTGTAAAAGCACTGACACCTAGAGAATGGGCTGCCGCCAAGCATTTCCGCAACACCTACTTCTTTGGCCCGCACGGTATCGATGATCCTTACACATGGACTTTTAACCACATCGATTATGCTCATCTCGTTTTATATCATGGGACAGAAATTATGGGGTACGCCCATATTCAGTTTTGGCCGGGTCACAGAGCAGCGATTCGTATTATTGCTGTTGATGAGGACAAGCGAAATCAAAATGCTGGCAGCACGTTTTTGACGCTTATAGAGAAATGGTTGAAAAGTTTAGGTGTTAAAAGCATTCATGCGGAATCGAGACAAAGCAGCTTAAGATTTTATCTAAAAAACGGCTATTGCAATATGCCTTTTGAGGATCCAGAGTCGCATGGATCTGATCCAAATGATGTTCCGGTAGGTAAGGTGTTATGATAAAGATTGAAACAATTACCCCGGACCTGGCTGAAGCCCTCTGCCGCAGAATTACAGCTGACTTGCCAGAGTATTTTGGCTTACCTGAAGTCAATGAGCATTACGCTATTGGAGTCCGCTCTCGGCTCAATCTGGCGGCACGTGTAGGTGAAGAATATGTTGGTCTTATTTCAATAGACTTTCCTTATCCCGAAAATGCTAACATTTATTGGATGGGTATTTTACGAGGGTACCACCGGGCAGGGATAGGAAAAATCCTATCTTACGAAGCTTTTAATCAGGCCAAAAATAGAGGCGCTAAAACAATATCTGTCGAAACTTTATCGCCAGAGGAAACGGATGAAAATTACTTAAAGACATATCAGTTCTACAAATCCTTAGGTTTTGCTCCATTATTCAATTTAAAGCCTGAAGACTATGAGTGGAATATGGTTTACATGCTCAAAAGCCTTGATGACCTATGTGCAAGCAGAACACGTGACGTATTAATGCACCCCCTTATAAGAGAAGGTAGTGCAGCTATCTCTGAAGCTTTTAACCAAATCGGCTGGAATAAATCGCCATCGCTTTTTGAAGGATATTTAAAGGAACAAGAAGCAGGTGAGAGATTGGTTTGGGTGGCTCACGTCCATGACGAATTTGCCGGTTACGTAAGCTTAAAATGGCAATCTGGGTATCCATCTTTTCAAGAGCAAAATATCCCAGAGGTTATGGATTTAAACGTACTGCCTGCGTTTAGAAAAATGGGCATTGGTTCCTTGCTGCTTGACGCGGCTGAAAAAGAAGCGCTAACAAAAAGCCAAATCATTGGTATCGGGGTTGGCCTGTATGCCGGCGAAGATGGCGGTTATGGATCCGCTCAAAGGCTTTATGTAAAGCGCGGCTATATCCCTGACGGCAAGGGTGTTACTTATAATTATGAACCCACGATTCCAGGTAATAGCTATCCCCTTGATGATGACCTGGTGCTGTGGTTTACGAAGAGGTTAAGGTGAAAGGTTCATGATAGATGATTTAAATTATCTCTTGACCCTCACGTTACGTCAAGCCTTATCTTTGAATTGTATCATTTGAAGGCAAGGTTATGGCTTATACGGTAAAAGAATTAGCAAAGATATCTGGTGTAAGTGTACGTACACTGCATTGGTATGATGAGATTGGCTTGCTTAAGCCATTCGCAAAAGGTGCTAATAACTACCGTTATTATGAAGAGCAGCAACTATTGCGTTTGCAACAAATTCTGTTTTTCAAAGAGCTAGGGTTTGCCTTAAATGATATCCAAAAACTTTTGTCGCAAAATGATTTTGACAACATCAAAGCATTAAATGCGCATAGAAAAGTTTTGGAAGATGAAATCGTTCGTAAAAATGATCTGATCACTACGATCGATAAAACAATTCAACGTTTAAGAGGAAAACAGGCTATGAAAGACGAAGAATTATATTATGGATTTGATAAATCTATGCAAAAAGAGTATGAACAATATTTAGTGAAAGAATATGGCCATAAAGCTGAAGAGCTATTAAAACAGAGCCATAAAACAACTGCAAAATGGGATAAAGATGAATGGGATGATATTAAAAATACCGGAGATCTCATTCACAAAGAGCTAACTGACGCAATAAAGTCAAAATTGGCTCCTGAAAGTGAGAAGGTCCAAAAAATTATTCAACGTCATTATGAGTTACAAAACAGATTTTTCAATTTGACAAAAGAGATCTACATAGAGCTAGCTGAGTTATATGCTCAGCACCCTGGTTTCAAGAAGTTTTTTGATGTATATCATCCGAAAATGATTGAATTCATTGGAGAAGCAATGAGGCATTATGCAAATAAAAATTTGTAAACACGAAAATAGGGGCCAGTTTGACTGGCTCACGTCCATGACGAATTTGCCGGTTACGTGACCTTGAAATGGCACTCGAAGTATCCATCTTTTCAAGAGCAAAACATCCCAGAGATTATGGATTTAAACGTACTGCTTGCGTTTAGAAAAATGGGTGTTGGCTCCTTACTGCTTGATACCGCGGAAAAAGAAGCTGCAACCAAAAGTGACATCATAGGCATCGGTGTTGGCCTGTATGCAGGCGAAGATGGCGGCTATGGAACGGCTCAGAGACTTTACGTCAAACGCGGCTATATTCCTGATGGAAAAGGCGTTACTTATAATTATGGACCCACAATACCCGGCAATCGCTATCCGCTTGATGATGACCTGGTTCTGTGGTTTTTGAGGAAATTAAAATAGGAGTTAAAAAATGAAACCAAGAATTAATATTATTACTTTAGGAACAAAAGACTTAACTAAAGCTACAAGATTCTATGAAGGAGGGCTTGGGTTTCCGAAAATGGATTTTGAAGGAAATATCAGCTTTTTTATGCTTAATGGCAGCTGGTTATCGCTCTATCCATGGGAATTATTAGCCCAAGATGCGCAAATAGATGCTGCCTCCTCTGGTTTTAGAGGAATCACCCTAGCGCATAATGTTGAAAACGAAAATCAGGTTACAGATATCTTGGAGCAAGCTAAAAATGCCGGTGCTAATATTGTAAAGCAAGCTCAGAAGACTGAATGGGGTGGATTTTCTGGATATTTTACTGACCTTGACGGACATTTATGGGAGATCGCATATAACCCATTTTTCTGGCCTGGATCGAAAGATGACAATAGTCATATAAAAGAGAACGCTCTATGATTTTCCCCTATAAACTCATCGACCTATCTCACGTACTTGATGGCAATATCCCTACTTGGAATGGTGGGTGCGGGTTTAATCATGATGTGCATATAAATTATTCTGATTGCGAAGGCGAATATAAATTCCGTGTCATGAAAGTCAAAATGCATGCGGGGATCGGCACCCATATGGATGCGCCAAGCCATTGTATTCCTGGAGGTAGGTGTATTAATGATTTTGATGTGAATGACTTATGCATGCCCTGCGTTGTGATTGATGTGTCCGATAAATGCCATGAACGCTATAGCCTAAGCTTACAAGATATTACTGACTTTGAAAGCAAGTACGGCGCTATTGATAAAGGTTCATGCGTGATGATTAGAACCGGCTGGGAAAAATCCTGGCATACGCCTTTGAAGTATCATAACAATCATGTATTTCCCTCCGTATCCTCTGAAGCAGCAGAACTCTTCCTTGAACGAGGTGTGAGCGCTCTTGGCATTGATACGCTTTCACCCGATCGGCCAGAAGATGGCTTTAAAGCTCATAAAAGCTTTTTAAGCGCGGATAAGATAATCATAGAAAATGTGGCAAATTTGGATAGTATGCTACCATTAGGTAGCTTTGTTATGGTCCTTCCTATCAAAATCAAAGATGGCACAGAAGCGCCGGTAAGATTAGTTGGGTTAATTAAAAAGGGTAGATCATGAAAAAAGTTATTTTATTTTTATGTGGCATTATTTTATGCGCTGGGCCTGCATGGGCAAATCAGCAATGCTTTATTGCAAAAGAAAACGGCAAGGTTTTAAGAAGCGAAGGCGATTGTGCGAGCGTATATGCACCTGAGTCTACATTTAAAATTGCTTTGAGCTTAATAGGATTTGATTCCGGCATTCTAAAAAGCGAAAGTAAGCCCTCGTGGTCTTTGCCAGATGGAACGGATCCCTATATCAACGTTTGTAAAGGTGATCACAATCCTCGTACGTGGATGCGAGATAGCTGCCTTTGGTATTCACGCATTTTAACAACGAAGCTTGGTATAAAGAAATTTCAAGATTATGTAACGAAATTTTCTTATGGAAATATGGACCTCGCTGGCGGCCTAACCAATGCATGGATTTCGAGTTCATTAAAAATATCACCTGAAGGGCAAACGGAGTTTCTTCAAAAGGTAGTAGACCGCAAACTTCCTATAAGTAGCGCAAGTTACGATAAAACCAAGAAAATTATGTTTATCCAAGAGATGGCAGGTGGTTGGAAGCTCTATGGTAAAACTGGTAACGGAAGACAATTTGATAAAAACGGCAATAAAACAGACCGGCAGCATGGTTGGTTTGCTGGTTATATTGAAAAAGGAAACCGTCGCGTTGTGTTTGCTAGCCACGTGGCAGATAACGAAACGCAAAGCACCTTTGCATCATTTAGAGCGAGAAATGAGGCATTGATCAAACTCTGGTATCTTATTGACGAGATTGAGAAATGAATAATTCAGGACAGCTAAAACGCTTCATCTTAACCGGCACTCCAGGCAGTGGGAAAACTTCTGTCATCAAAGAGCTAGAAAAATTAGGGCATGCTGTCATTCATGAAGCGGCGACGGATGTAATTAGCATAGATCAAGCTAAAGGCATAGAAAAGCCATGGGAAGAGCCTGAGTTTGTAGATCAAATTTGCTACACACAAAAAGAGCGGCAGATGAACGCCACTGGAAATCTGCAGTTTTTTGATCGCTCACCTTTTTGCACCTATGCTCTTGGTAAATATTTATCTCATTGGAACAATAGTGATTTTAAGCTGTCACCTGTTTTATTAGACGAAATTGAGCGGTGCCTAAAGGATAGGATCTACCAAAACAAAGTCTTCTTTTTTGAGAATTTAGGCTTTATCGAGCACACCGATGCCAGAAAAATAAGCTTTGAGGATGCTTTGATTTTTGAGCAGATTCATTTAGATGTGTATAAAGAATTTGGCTTTGACATCATTATGGTGCCCAAAGGTCTGACGGTTACACAGAGATGTGAATTTATTTTGGAGCAAGTATGACTCAGGTAATTATTTTTGGATCTTCCCGTAGTTTTGACAATACAAGAAAAGTTGTAGATGATATTTTAGGTTCCTCTGGAATTCAATTATTTGACCTTAATAACTTTGACATCAGCCCTTTTGACTATGAACATCACAATCGCAATGATGACTTTATCCCATTGATAGAGAGATTACTAGCTTACGATACCTGGATCATTGGAACGCCAGTTTATTGGTACAATATGAGCACGCAACATAAAATCTTCTTTGATAGGTTCAGTGACCTGCTTAAGATCAGGAAAGATTTAGGTCGTAAATTACGGGGTAAAAAGTTGTTTGCTATAGCAAGCTTTGGGGATTCTTACCCAAAAGGCTTTGAAGATACGTTTGAGCAAATATGCGAATATCTTGGTATGGAGTATTTGGGGTCTAGCTTTATTTATAGTGGAACGAAGCACGACAAATACTTGGAACAAAACAAAGCTCAAGGTGATAAGGCAAAATTAAAATTAGGAATAGTTAACAAATGAAACTTTTTAACCACGTCCAAATTAAAGTTAAAGATTTAGAAAGAAGCCGCAAATTCTACAATTGTATTATGGCAGCTTTAGGATACCAAGTCGTTCTCGAGATTAATGAGGTTGTCCTTGGCTATGGAACAAGCGTTCATGATATGTTTGAAATACGCCAATTTGACGAAAAGTCACCTTTATCGCAGCGCGTTCATATAGCTTTTAATGCGCCCAGCAAAGAAAGCATTGATGCCTTCTATCGTAGTGCACTTGCTAGTGGTGGGAAATGCAATGGTGAGCCTGGCTTTAGACCTCAGTATGAAGATGGGTATTACGCAGCTTTTGTTATCGATCCAGATGGTCATAATATCGAAGCTGTGTACTCTGAAAAATAAATGCTTTATTGAATATTTACTTAAACTTCTCGACATCCACCACCTCATTAATTCCCATCTCCTCTAAAAAATCAGCATCGTGGGAGATAACGATCATCGCACCGGGATAAGTTCTGAGGACTTGCGCCACATGCTCTTTTGTTTCTAAATCAAGATTATTGGTGATTTCATCGAGGATGAGTAATTTTGGTGTACGAGCTGCGATTTGTGCAAGTGACAATCGCGCCTTTTCACCACCCGAAAGAGTGCTAACAGGGATATTTACTTCCTCATTTTTACGGAACAAGAAGTCATTCAAATGTCGACGTATTTCAATATGAGACCAGGTTGGCACCAGATCAGCAATCGTTTCTAATACTGTCTTTTTAGGAGACAAGGTGCCGTAATGCTGATCCAAATATCCAATATCACTGATATTTGGTGCATGCCAATTACCCGATTTAACAACACTCTCATTATTCAAGATTGCCTTAATCAATGTTGATTTTCCGCTGGCATTATCACCTTGAATACTAACGCGATCTCTTGAGTCTATCGATAGACTGATCTTTTGCAACAGCGGCTCAAGTCCTGCATATCCTATACTTCCATCACTGATGGATACAATTATTCGCTTCCCAACATCTACACTATTTAATGAAAATTTAGGAACAATAATTTCAGGCAGACGCATATTTGAAAGTTGCTCAGACAAATCTTGTTTTTTATGATCGATGGCAGATTTTTTACGACCAGAAGTTTCTTCGGCTCTACCGGCTTTGGCTGTGCTTACAATCGTGGGCCATTTTCGTTGATGAATACTTTTTGCACCTTTGGCTTTGCTTTTAGCGGCGCGTTTTTGCTCTTTCATTAAAGCATGATGCATATCTTTTTTTTGCCGATCGAGGCGTGTTATTTCTTGCTCTAAGGAGGATCGGCGGTTACGTATTTCACGGATATAATCATCATAAGCGCCATTGAATACACGGATTTGGCCGCTATCAATGTGCCAGAGCGTATCAATACAGTTACGCAGTAACTCCGTATCATGAGACACAACAATAAGTGTGCCAGGATAAGATTGTAACATTCGCATCAGGCTTTTACGGTTATGCCTGTCTAAATGATTGGTTGGTTCATCAAGTAGCAAAACAGTGGGATTAATACTCAAGGCTTTTGTCACCGCTGCATTCAAACGCTGACCACCGCTTAGAGAATCAAATTCCTCAACAACTTGAGGGACAAATCCAATAATAGCGTCAGAAGCCCGCAGGGCTTCACCACTTGTAGGTTCTACCATGCCATGCAATATTTTGAGCAACGTCGTTTTTCCACTGCCGTTACGGCCAATAATAGCAATACGGCTGCCATGACTGACTTGAATATTAAAATCGTCAAAGCACGTTTTATGTGGGAAGGAAAGGTTAAGATTTTTAATCTGAATCGGTTTATGTATCATAGGCATCTCTTTAAAGTATTCAGGGCGGTAAAAGTTTCAGACGTGAGCCTGCTGGCCTTTGTCTTCTGCCCTCTGATAGGGCTACTTTAAGAGATAATTTTCATGATACGGGCCAAAACCTCAAATTGATTTTTCTGACATGCTATGTTCAAATGATACCCTATTTTAGAAAATAATTCAATCTCAATATTTTTGACAAGTTTCCAACTTGTCTAGCAAATCCATGGAGTCGTGGAATCTCATGGGCTTTTTTCGGGTTACTAACTCCGGACGACCAGCAAGGATTATATTCAAAGTTTGTGTCCCCCGTGTCAGCCGTTCTATGGAATTCACAGGTTTCAAATTTTGGTTTTCGTGCTGGGCACGTGGGGGGCAAAATACGCCCGTTGTTTTAACGCCTACAAAAAATGCACCCTCGTAGTGACTATTTTTATCAAGGAGTGCTTGATAGAATTCTTGTTGTGCATCTATTATGATTTATATTCTACATTAATAGTCGCTTGCCTTAAGCGTAATCACTCATCGCTATAGGGTTCCTATAATGAAATGATTCCCGAAAATCGTGCAACCGAAATTCGGGTATTGATTTTTTTATTCTACTTTGGTTCTTGATTTTAGTTCGCCCACTTCAAGCGGCATTTTTACTAAGTAACACTGTTATTGCGAGAAAATTTTACTTTTCTTTTCTTCAAACGGCTTACCATCGTAAAATAGCTCAATTTTAGAGATGAGATCATCCATAAATTCCATAAGCACTGCTGACCGTAGCTTACCAATAGGTTCAGGAAACATAAAATCATAGGCCAACATAATCTGATTTTGGTGTGCAAATTTAGATCGTATTTTAATGTTGCCCAGTATTTGACTTAAATTTTTTGCAGCTGAAACAACCTTATCTTTTCCATGCATTTCTGCAAGCGGTCCAATAAAATGAACATTTTCATGCAAATAATTCGACATCGTATCGAAATCTTTTTTTAGCAGGGCGCTATAATAGTTTTCAGCTACTTTTAAGTTATTATTACTTTCAGAATTTGTTGCATCCATATCGAACTCCTATTATAGTATAAGGACACCGATAATATAATGTAAGGGCGCTGATATGTCAACCTCTAAAGAAATAAGTGTCGCAGGTTTATTAGGCTATAAACTAAAACAGACACAGCACAGCTTGCGCCTTCACATGGATGAGGCTTTAAGGACCCTTGGTCTGACAACGCCACAATATGCTGTTCTGGCACAATTGGAGCTCCGACCTGGCATATCCAATGCAGCTCTAGCCCGTTCCTCATTTATTACCGCTCAAACCATGCATGGTATCGTCTCTAATTTAGAAAAAAGAAATCTAGTCAAAAGAAAAAGTGATCCACAGCACGGCAGGATTTTGCGCACAGAATTAACGAAACAAGGCATGAAAGTTGTTCAGCAAGCTCATAACATTATCATCAAAGTCGAAGCGAGCATGACCTCTACCATCACTGAAGATAACAAAATCCTGTTAGAGCAGTTGCTTATTGAGTGCTTTAATAACCTAAGCGTCAACAGAATGGTTCCTGATATCGAAGTTCAATGAATGCTAAGTGCGTGTATGAACATAACCAAAACTGACATTGTCCCAGTAAAATTCTCGTTCTGCTGGTACATGCGCCGCTCGAAGCCCCAATAGCGAACCTCAAGACCCATTTTCGAAAAACCCAGTAAAATCAAGGCTTCTGGACATGCGTACCTTCGGGTCGAATGTCCGCATGTAACGGAGAAATGGAGAGCAAGATAGGAAATCGTGGGGCGAACTTGGTGATTGTATGATTCTCCCCCCTAAGCTAAAGCTTCGGTTGGTAGGCTACGTACGTATGGATGATATGGCTAAGACTTAAAGAAATCGCTTTAATGCCACCGCCTTGCCTGATCCAGTTTTAAAATATTTCTCTAAAGCCCATAGCTTTTTCTTTGGTTTCAACAGCAACATAACCTTTTTAGCTTTGCGGGTACTTTACCGTCATTATGAGCCTTAATTCGTTGTTTCAGATTGCTACTAAAGCCAACGTAAATAATTGCTATTTGATAATTCTAGGAAATAAACATAACGCATAATTTTACGCCCTACCGACGCTAAAGCTTCGTGAGACGCTCCTAGTTCTACCTCACTTCTGGCGTGCCGCCCGAAGTTCGAAGAACGTAGGGTGGCGGGAGGGGGAGGGATTGTGCGCTAAAGCTCACCCCTTTGGGGCCGCCTACGGCGTCGCTCACCAGGGCTCGCCGAACCCTCTACCGGGTTCTCATCCCCCTTACCATGACTTCATACCTATCCCCTCTGATGAGGAGATAGGTATGAAGTGGCGGAGGGGGAGGGATTCGAACCCTCGGTACGCGGGAAGCGTACAACGGTTTTCGAGACCGCCCCGTTCGACCACTCCGGCACCCCTCCTTTTTTGTGTGACTGTATCTTACCCCTTAGGGAAGAGCAAGTTTATACTTTTAAATATTTACATGTTTTCCTTAAGGATGCTAATCTCTTTTGCATATTTTTGGGATGTAAGCAAGTAATGGTCAGCAAAGTAAGCGATAAGGTATGTTGGACGCTCACCGATGGCAGCGCGGGGATGCAGAGCCAAGCCAAAGGATTGGCGCAAGCGCTGGGTATACGTACAATCCATAAAATCTGCCAATTACAAAAGCCTTGGTGTTGGTTTCCAAGCCATGTCGTTCCTCTACCTTTGTCCAAGCTTTCGAAGGAAAGCAATCCTTTAAGCCCACCCTGGCCACATGTCTTGATTACATGCGGGCGCCGTTCGGTATCGCTCGCTCTGGCGATAAAGAAAGCTTCATTAGGGCATACCTACTGCATCCATATTCAGGATCCGCGCGTTCATCCTCACCATTTTGATCTCATTATCTGTCCTGAACATGATAATTTGTGTGGGGACAATGTAATACAAACACAGGCGGCTCTCCATTGTATTGACCAAGCCGCACTGAAGGCTGGGTATAAAGATTTCAAAGAGGTGCTAGAGGTTTACCCATCGCCTCGTGTTTGCGTTTTACTTGGGGGTTCAACGAATAATTACCGCCTTACCCTAAAAGCAACAGAACAAATGGCTGAGCAATTATTAGAATTTAAGAAAGCCCATCAAGCGTCCCTTTTTATCTCTCCATCCCGGCGGACTGGGGAAAAAAATATTGCTCTCTTACAATCTTTTTTTCAACATGAGCCCCATGTAATGCTGTGGGATTTAAAACAAGTTAATCCTTACCTGGGCTTTTTAGCATGGGCTGATTATTGTGTAGTAACGAATGATTCGGTGAACATGATATCAGAGGCTATGGCGACGGGTAAGCCTATATACACTTTAGAGCTGCCTAATTATAGGAAAGCAAAGCCGAAAGCCTTTGCAGAGCGGTTGGCAGGGCAAGGCACCATAAAGCGTTTCGATGGTTCTCTGCATTCATGGAGTTTTGAGCCTTTCAATGAGACAGAAAGGATAGCAACATTGATAAAGAACTTATGGAAGAGGAAAGGGATATAAAAATGGGGCTTAAAATAAACACCTTTAGTAACCAGTCCGGCGGATCAACTTTTTTTAAAGCGCTAAGCCACCCCCTCGCCGTTAATTTAGTAGAGTCTTTTGTTGCGAGGATAAAGTCAGCCCATAAAGTTGCTCTCTATGATCCAGAGAACCTTGCCGAAAGCTTATGTGAACTCGTGCCTTTAGAGAGGCAGGTTTTTGATAAGATTTATGTGCAAAGGGTGGAGGCGTTAGGGGCGCCTATTTTGGAGAAGATGCCGTATCCTATAACTGATATTGAGGATTTCACGGGCAACTGTCTTTTAATTGCCTCTTTTGATGCGGAGCGTTATGTCAACCATATCTCTCATCTGCTTCCAACAGGTTGTCGTGTGGAAACGTTCGATTCCCTTAAGATAGATAAGAGGATGTTGACCGACCCGAAGCATTATCTTTCTCCTTTAAATTTTGCTACGAACTTTGCCTTTTTCCGGGAGAAAGATGGACATCATACAACATTGACAACCGTCAATTATTGGCACCGTTATGGAGCGCGCAATCTTTCTATCTGGTGTTGCTTATTTGATGAGCAGGGCAAGACAGTCGCGACTTGGGAAGAGTCTTTAAAAGACCAAGCAGAATCCATTGTCTTCTGCAGCCAGAGAATTAAAGAACGCTTTCAATTAAATGATTTCGTTGGCCAACTTTTTATCCATGTGATCGGGGTAAAAGGTCATAATATTATTAAATATGCTCTCGATACGACGGGTAACGAGGAAGAGCTGCTTTCTTCGACCCATGATGCGAATGCGTGGCCAGCCGAATATTATGCAGGAGTGCCAGCGCCCCGAGAAAATGAACAAGTTATTTTATGGGTCCAAAATAGTTATCCCCTTGAAATTAAATCAGGCGAGATTGGACTGAGTCGGATGGGATCAGAGGAGGTCGTTCCTCTTAAAACCCCTATTGCGCCTTATGCGACCTTTGCTCTGGATGTTTCAACGCTTTTGCCAGATCTTCGGTGGCCTAACCAAATTGAAGTTCATGCAGGTTGTTATTTTGTGCGGCCGCGGTATGAGGTGGTAAATTCTAACAACCGCCGTTGTATTGCCCATGCGAATGTAGAGCGCATCGACCTCCAATTGGATGAGAATCTTCCTAGAGTCCAATCCTACCTTGGAAAAGGGTACGTAGTCCCGGCACCTATCTTGCCGCTTCACCAATTCCGCTGTGAAGTACTCCCAACGCCTATGGCGCGCTCTCAATCTTATCTTCCACTCAAGGCAGTTTTTTATACAGCCGAAGGGAAGGAAGTAGGTTGTTATTCCTTTGGGAATTTACCCAGGGACCACCGTCACTCTCTTGATCTTGATGAGATATGGCCTTCCCATAAAAGGAGGGAAGACATCTATGGGCATATAGAGCTTATGTATGATTTTGAAGTGGGGTCGCAAGCGGATGGATGGATCCATGGGCTTTTTCGTTACCAAGACCGAGATACGGGTCACCAGGCTGAAACAAGCTTTGGTTCTCATATATTTAATACCGCTCTTATTTATCGGGATGAGCCACAATCTTATTCAGGAAAGCCGCCGGGCGTTACCACGCGCTTATTTCTACGTGTGAATGAGAGATTTGATACATATTGTCATCTGATTTACCCCGTGGCAACATCCAAATGGCGGTCACGATCAGCAACCCAAATACTTCTTTATAACCAATTTGGTGAAGAGGCGGCGTGCCGAACAATCGAGATTCCGGCCAGTGGCTCTTGTGGTTGGCGTTATTTAGAATTATTTTCGCCAAGTGAGCGAAAGGGGTTGGTCTCTCCCTATATTATCATCCGCGATGAAACATGTCGCCTTTTTGGATATCATGGACTCCTTAAGGAAGGGAAAGCCTTTAGTCTGGACCATATGTTTGGATTTTAAAGAACTAAGCGAGGTGAGGTTTAATAGAGAAGTAATTTAAAAGAAGACCTTTCGTGTGCCTGAAGCGGCAATGCAGCATTGGGGCAACATCGTTGCCCCTCTTATTCTTAGATAATATCTTTTTGATTCGTATAAGCGTCATCCTGGCGCTTTCGGAGTAAGACAAGGGCCGCACGGAGGCCTTTCACTCCTGCTTTCTCCATAAGCAGATCGATGACCTCAAAGCTGTTGGCCTCCCATGCGTGAACGAGAATGGCGCTCACTTGTTCAGGCGTTATTTTGTCAATAATATAGTCTACCACTTTGGATTCCTTCTCGTATATTGCCTGTTTTAGAGCTAAGTTGAGACCTTCGGCGCATGCTGTGTCGAGAAGATAGTCCGCTAGAGATAATTTATTTCCTTCTATAGCTCTTGCAAGTGCCCAGGATAAAGCATTCTTATGCTCATCTTTTTCAATGAAGTAGCGAACCATTTGGGGGTAATCTTGTTTTATGGCTTCTCCCAAACCAAACCCAGAGCTGTCCTTGATGTTTGTTTTCTCCATAAGTTCTTTGAGCATCGGCAGGTTCCGATGGCGTGCTGCTATTTGAGGATATAGCCCAATAGGATCTAGGGTCCCGTATAGGCTTTCAGAAGGATCGGGAAGGGTTTCTCTCTCAAGAAAGTAGCGTACCATTTCTAAATTATTATGTTCGACAGCTAAAGCAAAGCACTTTCCCTCAGGGTCCTGCGCCTCAGCTTCTTCGATAAGTAGGCGCACCATATCAAAATCATTAAATAGAACGGCTTTGTAAAGGCTTTGACCTTTGGGGTCTTTAGCGCCTGCCTTTTTAGAGAGGTAGCTTACCATATCTATGTTATGCTGCTTGGCAGCTACGAGGAGAACTTGGCCCTCAGGATCCGTGATGTCGAACTCCTCCACCATCTCTTGGAGGGTTTTTAGATCGTGTCGTTTAATGGTATCTAGAAGAAGGGAAATTTTATCCTGTGTCATAGGAGCGAATGAAGCACATGAAGGGAGGGAATCCTCCAAAACTTCTGGAGCAACAATTTGGCCTGATGAAGGAGACCGTCCTGCTAATAATAATGGAAAAGAAAATAATAATAATTGAAAATATTTTTTATTAAGCATAATTTTCTCCTTTTAGTATAAACCATTACCTTGGTTCATATATTATGTTTATATCTTTTGGATGTTTATAGTATTCTTCTATTTAAAGCAATAATTTTTTATTTATAGCTTTTTTCCATTAACCCTATAAGGGGAAAGAAAGACCTGTTTAGTTGGAAAAGGTTTTGTTGGGCATTCCCTTGTGTAGGAAGGCGAGAGCTTAGGCGTGGCCATCGCCTGCCGGCCCGGGGTTAAAGAAAGATCTTTGCTTCAACGGATTTTCTGGGTTGTAAGGAGCTAGAGTAACGGCCCAATTCTTTACTTTACTAAGAAATCCGGTAGGGCATTCTCTTAACCATGTGGGTTATCGTGCGGCTTCTTCTTCCTTAATAGGCTTAGGGAGGTGCCTTCCTTCGCTTCACTGTTGAGGGAAATCCGAAGAGTGCCGGCCCTCTCAAGGACTTTATAATCCTTTAAAGAGAGAGAACCTCTCTCAAAAATCTCTGGAGCTATGCCTTATCTTATCTTATCTGGAGACGTGGTAGTTCCTATTAAGGAGATGTTCAAATAGGGTTAATGATCTGGTTATCAGCGATATAGCTTTACCACGGAAAGGGTGTATAGGTACCAGAAGCTTGTAAAGGCAAAGATCGAGCCTATATAAAGCAAATCCTGCACAGGTTTGTCCTAACCTTTTAGGATCGGCTCTCTTAAAAGCTCTAAGCTCATTGTAAGGTTTCCATCCATAAAGGCTTTTACAAGAGCTCCATTCCTTATAGCTTCTTTAAAAATCGCGGGCGTTCGCTTTTTCCACAAGCAGTTGGACCATAGGAAAATTGTTGGCTTGCGCTGCCCTCCCTAAAGCTTTGCCCTTACAATCAGTGGCGCCCATGTTAATCAACGTGTGAACTGTGTTCAAATTATTATGTTTGACCGCTGTCCAGAGGTTCCCTTGAAGTACGTCGGAGCTTCCTTGGCAAGCTTTTCTGCTGAGATGAGTAAGAGGGCGAGGGCATGCTCCTTTTAAGAGAGTCCTTTCTTCTTCCTGCGCGTCGAGCCGGCATACGTGTCCGTTAATAGGGCTTGAGTGCTGTTAAGGAAGGCTTCATTTCCCTGGGTTGAGTTCACCAGTCCCACGTGATGAGAAAGGCCCACATTTTGCACGGGCCCACGAGTTATAATTTCCCCAAAGGCAGGTGCGGAGCTCATAAAGAACAAACAAAATAACAAATAGATTTGTACTTGATGTTTTTTTTCTTCGTGATGGTTTTATTTTGCTGAGGCATGGAAGGTCAAAGAGGAGGGCGTTTGTTCTTTGAGGTAAGGAAGAGAGAGTAAGTCGTGGAGCTGTGTTAGACTTCTCTTCTTGAAAAAGAGGCACTTAAGAGCCTAAGAAAAGAGTTGCCTGTTAAACAATACTGTTGAGAAGGGGCAAGAAGGGCTTGCCCCTTGGTGACGGAAATTTAAAAACTTAAGGACCTCAAAGCGTTTACTGCCCTGCCGCCCATCTGATACACCTCAGTGCCAAGAGTGACGTAGAAGTGCCATATACTCGCAAGGGCAAAGGCTGCACTTGTATAGAAGAGGGTTTGAAAAAGCACCGTCTGGCTCCTCATGCATGGCTCAATCAAGAGCCTTAGCTTCGTGATTGGTTTCCTGGTGAGAATCGCTTTGACAAAAACACCGTTTGCTATGGCCTTTGTAAGGGCTCGACCATAGGGATCATACGCATTCGCTTCGTTGACGAGAAGCTCGATTATTTCCCAATTTTTGTGCTCGACCGCTTCTTCAAGTGCTTGGCCTTTGGGGTCTTGGGCTTTAATCTTCCGAATGAAATAGACTACCATTTCCATATCGTCGTTCATGGCAGCAACTCCAAGAGCTCGGCCATAAGGATCGCGAGCGTTCGCTTTGTTGATGAGAAGATCGATCATTTCCCAATCTTTATATCGAGCCGCTTCTGCAAGTGCTTGGCCTTCGGGATCTTGAGCACCTTCATTGATGAGGTGTTTCACTATGTCTCGAACTTTGGCATCCTGAATTGCACTCTGATGGCGAGCGGTGATAGCTGCCTCAAGCGCGAAGGTATAGAAAGCAGGTGCCTTCGCCTTTTCGAGAATGAGACCTATGGTGGGCCAACTATTAAACCAAGCGGCGCGATCAAGGACATCATGCCAGGTTCTATGCCAAGCATTGTAGGAGATTGCATTGTTCTTGGGATCTGGCACTTCGGTGTGTTGGATGACGTAGTTTACTGTCTCCCAATCCTGATCCATAGCTGCCGTGGAAAGAAGATCATAGTCTTTAGAGAGAATATGTGAATTAGCTTTCAAAATAAGGTAATGAGCCATTTCTGCATTATGATGCGCGACAGCTCTTCTAAGGGCTCGGCCTTCGACATCAAGTGCATGGGCTTTTTCCACAAGCAGTTGGACTATAGGAAAATTGTTGGCTTGCGCTGCCCTCCCTAAAGCTTTGCCCTTACAATCAGTGGCGCCCATGTTAATCAACGTGTGGACTGAGTTCAAATCATTATGTTCGACCGCTGCCCCGAGATCGGCTTGAAGGGTGTCCGAGCTTTCTTGGCAGACTTTTCTGGTGGGATGAGTGAGAGGGCGAGGGCATACTCCTTCTAGCAGGGCCCTCTCTTCTTCCTGCGCGTCGAGTCGGCATACATCGGCCGCCGTGCTTTGAGCAACGGTCAGCGAAATATCCTCTTTATCGGCTAGATTCCTAAAGGAGGTAGGAGAAAGCTCCATCTCTTGGGCAAGTTCAGGAACAATCATTTTTCCTAAGGTAGGTGTTAAGCCGATGAAACATGATCCCACAGACAAATAGAAACGAAATAGAATGTGGTCGATAAGGTGTTTGTTAAGCATGACAGTTTCCTTTTTCGATTTAATGGCAATTTAATTCTGCACTCTATAATATTTTATTTTCATACTTATGCTTTATAGAAATTAAGAAAGGTTAATATTTTTAGAAAAGATAGATAAAAACCCAAGAAACGATCGTCACGTGCTAAAAAAGTATTTTTCTTAAAAGTTACTCTTTTTTAAAAAAATAGAATCAACACGCCAAGGGTCGCTTGGTCAATACAGTTTAATTTTGTTAATTTTTCGCGCTTTATTCGAGCCATGCTTTAGCTCTGAGATACGTGTAGTCCGTTTGAAAGTGTATTTGTGTGCTTTGGAGAGAGGGAAGCGGTGAAATAAAAAAGGGCAACGAAAATTGCCCCTTGAAATTGAGAGAAAGCTTCTTGAAAGAGTATTTTTCAACCTTATTACCCACTCAAAGAACTGCGAGTTTTTATTTTCCTGAGCTCGTTTCGCGGCGAAGCTTTCTTGGTCTTTACTATAAACTTGAGTCATCGCTTTCTTAACGAAGGCTCAGCCATTATTGAACAGCTGCAGCAAAAGCACGACCGCTGGTGTCTACTTTTTTTCGTATTCGCGGAGTATTCCCACTATTTCAGCATCATCTTTTGATATAGTCATAGCCCGGGGAAGAACCTCATTGACGTAATCTTTGGCTGCTACGACGCCATTAAGGAGAGCAAGTAGTATGTAGGGATCTCTTCGCTTTATCGCTTCCTGAAGAGCCCACTTTCCCTCAAAGTTATATGGCTGCGGAGTTTCTATAGCATTTTTAATAATATAGTCTACCATTTCCCTGTTGCCCTTTTGTATTGCGGATACGAGAGCCATACCTCGTATGTCTTTAGCTCCGACTTCTTCTACGAGCACCTTAATGCCAGGCAGGCAATCCTTATTGGCAAATTTCCACAAGTCTTCCGATATCTCGATCTCTTTCTTTTTAGCTTCTTTATAAAGATCAGGTAAAAGATAAAGCCCACTGCTGTGCGCGAATCGGATTATGCTGGTTATAGCATTCGTATAGGGTACATTGAGCTGCTTAAATGTGAGTAAGCAAAATTCCTTGTCATTGGTGGCACTAAGGGCCCGCATACAGTAGGGGTCGAACTCGAGGTCTTTTCCTTTTTCCTCAATGAGAGTTTGAATCGCTCCCGAGTCTTTTCTAAGAATAGCTTCCTCTAGAGGTGTAGGAGATCTAGAGCTTGTCGGTATCTCTAAATAAGTCGAAGTGCTTACGTAAGTAACCCCTTTTTTAGGTTGGTATCCTTCGGGTTTAACGTCTTCTGACATAAAGCCTAATTTTCCCCGAGAAGGAAGAGCGCCCATTATTAAGAGAGGCAGAGTAAGAAGTAATTTTTTAGTAATCTTTGTTTTAAGCATGGCACATCCTTTTTTATTTTATAGGAAATTTATGCTTAGGATATAGTAATTAGATAAATATATTTCAATTACTATTTTTTAAAATTTACATTTTCGTAATAACATATGCCTCTTTGAGCGTCTTCCAGGAGTAAAGCTTTAAGGGCGACTTTCAAAGTCTTGTTGGAGACTTGGGGATGCCTTTGTCAAGAAGCCTGTGCTGAGCCTTAGGCGAGGGGATATTTTAACAATAGGGAGGGGGCTGCTAGAAAAGGTCTTTACAAGTAAAGAGAAAAAATAATAAGCAGTGAAGGACCGGCCAACCCTCGGAACTCTTTCCTAATTTTTAAATACTTTTTTAGGAAGCGCCTATGGATTATATTTTGTAGGTTTTTTGCCAAAGAAAAGGGGTGCTTGAGATCTTCGAAGAGTGTTGCTCGTTATTCACCCCCGTGGAGAAAGGGTAAGAGAATCTTACCCTTCTCCTCGACGATGAAATTTCTTAAAATCTCCGCGGGTTTGCTCTATTCGTTATCTATATAATAGATCGCAAGATTGTAGAAGATCCCTATAGTCGCAAAGGCAAAGGCTGCCATAGATGTATAGAACATGCGGAGAAGCACTGTTTGGCTCTTTATGTATGGCCAAATCAGGAACCTTAGCGTCATGTTTGGATCAGGGGAGAGAATTGCTTCGATAATGGCACGATTACGTATGGCCTCTTCAAAGGCCCAGCCATAGGGATCGTGGGCATTCGCCTTTTCCACGAGGAGCTTCATCATTTCCCAATTCTTGTGCTTGACCGCTTCTGTAAGTGCTTGGCCTTCGGGGTCTTGGGCTTTAATCTTCTGAATGAAATAGGTGGCCATTTCTATATCATCGTTCATAGCAACGACTCTAAGAGCTCGGCCATAAGGATCGCGGGCGCTCGCTTTGTAGTAGAGAATCTTAATCATTTCCCAATCTTTATATCGAGCCGCTTCTGCAAGTGCTTGGCCTTCGGGGTCTCGAGCGCCAAGATTGATGAGGTGTTTCATCATGTCTCGCGTTTCGGCATTTTGAATTGCACTCTTATAGGGAAGGTTGATAAGTGCATCAAGCGCTAAGGTAGGGAAAGTACGTATCTTCACCTTTCTGAAAATTTGGTCGACAGTGGTCTTAGAACCAAGCCGAGCTGCCCACTTAAAGGCATCAAGCCAAGTTTCTTCATTGAAGGCGGTTACTTTGGTGTGTTGGATGAGGCGACTTACTATCTCCCAATCTTTATTTATAATTGCCGATCCAAGGAGGTGTTCAGAAGGAGAGGGTGACTTAGCTTCCAAGATAAGGTAACGGACCATTTCTGTATTATGGTGTTCGGCAGCTGTTTTAAGCGCTTTGCCATATTTATCAACTGCGTTGGCTTCTTTCACCAAAAATTGGACCATGGATAAATTACCGTGGGACGCCGCCGGCCGTAGAGCTGCGTCGATAGCATCCTGAGTGGCTCCTTTCACCAGCAATTGGACCATGGCTACATTGTTGTCGGACGCCGCCCACCATAGAGCGAAGTCGATGGCATTCGGAGTGGCTCTTTCCATCAGCAATTGGGCCATGGGTAAATTGTCGGAGAATACCGCCCTCTCTAGAGCTGAGTTGATGGCATTCGGAGTAGCTCCTTTCACCAGCAGTTGGACCATGGATAAATCGTTATCGTGCGCCACCGCCTCTAGAGCTGAGTTGATGGCATTCGGAGTGGCTCCTTTCACCAGCAGTTGGACCATGGATAAATCGTTATCGTACGCCGCCGCCTCTAGAGCTGAGTTGATGGCATTCGGAGTGGCTCCTTCCGCCAGCAATCGAGCCATGGATAAATTGTTGCGGAGCGCCGCCGACCATAGAGCTGAGTCGATGGCATCCGGAGTAGCTCTTTTCGCCAGCAATCGAGCCATAGGTAAATTGTTGTCGTACATCGCGGACCATAGAGCTGAGCCGCTACAATCAATAGCATTCCTGTCAATCAACAGGGCCACGGCGCTTAAGTCATTAAACGCAGCCGCCAGCCTAAGTTCCTCTTGAAGGATATGTGAGCTTTCCTTGCAGTTAAAGGACTCCACTTCTTCTTTCAGCGTGCTGCGTGGACATACACTTGCTAACACACCGGACGAGGCGTCGAGGCTTTCTGACATAAAGCCTAATTCTCCCCGAGAAGGAAGAGCCCCCATTAGTAAGAGAGGCAGAGTAAGAAGTAATTTTTTAGTAATCTTTGTTTTAAGCATGGCACATCCTTTTTTATTTTATACGAAATTTATTCTTAGGATATAGTAATTAGATAAATATATTTCAATTACTATTTTTTAAAATTTACATTTTCGTAATAACATATGCCTCTTTGAGCGTCTTCTAGGAGTAAAGCTTTAAGGGAGACTTTCAAAGTCTTGTTGGAGACTTGGGCATATCTTTATCAAGAAGCCTGTGCCGAGGAGGAAAACGACACCTCGCGTTTTTCCTGGCCTTAAGAGGGGCATTTTCTCCAAGGTTAAATGTTAAGCCGATAAAGAACACCTAAAAGAAAGAGAAGGAATTTAGTTAGGAAGAGGGTGGATAGGCGGTGTGGTCTGTTTGAAGGTGTATTTGTGTGCTTTGGAGAGAGGGAAGAGGAAGACTCCGCACCCTCCTCTTCAAGGACAAGGCACCCAAATATTTTAGAGGTATTGGAGACTTATGGGAGTGTTTCCCCTCTTCCTACCATGCGGGGTTCTTATTCCCCGGGTGAAGCGGTGTGGCAAGTGATCGATAGAACGCCTATAGGCTGTTTAATCCCGCCTACTTCCTCGAGTAGGCAGTCAAGAATGTCGGAGCGATTTTCAAGAAATGTATGTGTGGTATTTCTACTCAGGCAGTCGTTTAAGAAGTCGTCTTTTTCCTGACCAAATAGGGGACAGTGATTCCTCTGAACAAATAGGGGACATGGAAGAAAGAGCGGAAGCGCAGGAATACTTGGGAGGGGGAAGAATGACCCTGCACCCTGAGATAGAGAGGGACCATTTCCGGCCAGATATAAATGTGCTGGCCCACGCCTCCTTATTGGGGCCGCGAATGACTCTGTCTACTTTCTGTTTTTTGGTGTAGATAGCATCGAGTCATTGAATGAGTACCTGCGTGAGCGTAATGCTTTGAGTGAGAATTTTATCCGCGATATAGAGCAGAGCGACAGGATTATCTCTTATCGGGAGAAATGCTAGATCTTTCTCATAACCACTTGAGGGTATTACCCTTTTTCTTTTGCTTAGCTAGCGCATTAACAAGCCTATCTCTCTTACAATTTACTAACCGAGTTACCGGCGAGCTTCAGCCAACTAACAGGGTTACGCCAGTTAGAACTTCCCTATAACCAATTAGGAAGATTGTCAGCTTCCTTCGGTTTGCTTACCTGTTTAAAAGTTTTGCATCTTTTCCACAATCAACTGGAAGAATTACCCGCTTCTTTCGGTTCGCTCTCTCGCTTGTTTGATTTAGACCTTTCTCACAATCAGTTAGAAGAGTTGCCTGAGTCGTTTAGTCCTTGATCCTTTGGCTCTACCGGATGGATGCAACTATTCAATCTCTCTCATAACCGATTAACGAGGTTGCCGGCCTCTTTTAATGAGCTTGACGAAACATATCGCTTGATGGTTACCATAGAGGCGAATTGCCAACATCATGGGGTTTTTAAGGCAGTTACTTGAGCTAAGCCTTGCTCATGGTGAGGGGGAGTGGTCTGAGCTTCTTAACAAATTCAGGAGAGGGTTCTGTCTGACATTAATTGCTCGTTATTATGAGCGGGTAAGGGAGTCTATAGAGCCTGAAGCTATCTCGAGTCTAACACGAACTATAACGCGTGTTAGTTTTCTTGATGTTTCCCATAATCCATTGAGCGATTTGCCCTCTTCTGTGGGTTCGCTAAGGCGCATACCAGACGAGTCATTGATTCAGCTATTAAGTCTCACTGCTCCCCATAATCAATTAGACGAAGAAGCAATGAGACAAATAAGCTCTCTTCGCGCCTGTGTTGTTATTGGGGGAGCTTTTTAGAACTATTCGGAAGGGACCCTACTTTTCTCGGTGGTTTCTTGGATGCGATAATAAGGGATGAGTGCCAACCTTCCGGAGAGAGTTGGCGTTGGGAGGATGAGGGAAGGACTAGCTATGGGGGATTCTTAGAGGGTGGCAAATAACGGATTTTATTCGAGCTCTCCTGTTCTTGCTGTTTTCTTGGTTCCGGTTGGCTGAAGCTTGATTTATCCAATGAAATAAGATAATATAATTTTATTTTTTCAAACAATATTCTCAGGAGGTCTATAGTATCATGAACCTTATTTCTTAAAAGAGGCCCTAGCTAAGGGCTGAGGATTTTTAACCAGTTGGTTTTAAATCTCGCACTTTTTGCCCTGACCTATTTTTAAGAGATAGTAAATGATGCATAGAGCTATCCGGATTAAAGATCTCTGCCTGTCTTTTCCTCATAAAATTTGTTTTGAAGATTTTACAACCCAGGTTCAGTATGGGAGCCGTATCGCCATTATTGGTTGTAATGGGAGTGGCAAGTCGACCTTACTTAAAATGTTGCAAGGAGCTTTCGACGCGACCGAAGGGGAGATTAGGTTTCCTGAAGAGATACGCGTGGGATATGTCCCGCAAATCATCGGAACGGCCGACACGTTAAGCGGCGGCCAGCGCTTAAATAAAGCTATCACAGAAGCCCTTAGTGTGGAACCAAATGTGTTGCTATTGGATGAGCCAATGAACCACCTTGACCGCCATAATCGAATTGCTTTGATGCGGAAATTAGCGGCCTATAAGGGAACGCTTATTGTAGCGACCCGTGATACCGAGCTTTTGCGAAATAACATTCATACGTTAGGGCATATTGACCATGGAAAAATTCATATATTTTCAGGCAGCTACGATGATTATATGCAAGAACGGCATATAAAATGCACCTTTATAGAGAAAGAAATAGCGCAGCTGCGCCGCCAGAAAAGAGATATGCATCAACACTTGATGAAAGAACAACAACGTGCCGCCAAAAGCAGGGCTAAAGGCGAGAAAAGTATTGACCAAAGAAAGTGGCCAACCATAGTGAATAAGACAAGCGTGGGAGCGAAACATCAGGGCGTAAAGAAGCAGCCATTAATCATAAAAAACAAGTATTAGCCGATCAGCTTTCTGTCCGTCGTTTACCCGAGGTTATTGTGCCTAAGTTTTCTTTGACGAGTGCTGAGGTAGGAATTCGTACTTTAATATCTATACGCGAAGGCTCGATTGGTTATCAACAAGGACAACCTATTCTTCAGGATATCACTCTCTCTTTAGGTTTTGGTCAACGTCTTGCTCTCAAAGGTAATAACGGGAGCGGGAAATCAACACTCGCCAAAGCTATATTAGGGGAGGCAGCCGTGATCAAGGAGGGAGATTGGTATGGACCAAAAAGCCAGGATATCGGTTACCTAGACCAGTTACCTAGACCAGCATTATAGTACTCTACCTTCTTATAAAACGGTTTTTGATTGTCTCGCGGAAGTTGTACCAACTTGGTCATCCGCAGATATTCGTCGTCATCTAAATGATTTTTTATTTCGCAAAAATGAGGAGGTCTATGCCCTCATCAATCACTTATCGGGTGGGGAAAAAGCACGACTTTCCCTTGCGCAGATTGATGCAAAAACCCCTCCTGATTTTGGAGGAGATGACGAATAACTTTGATTTAGAAACCCGGGAACATGTAATGAACGTATTAAAGGCCTATCCTGGTGCTTTGATTACCATCTCCCATGACGAAGATTTCTTGAGGGATATTAAAGTCGAAGATTATTATCTCATTGCCACGCAAGAGTAGGTGAAGATTTGGAGAGGGAGATCATGGACAAATTGCTTTTTAAGCACTTTTTACTCTTTTTTGTTTCTTACCGGGAGCGGACGCGAGAAGAGCCGCTATATCTGCAGCCCTTTTCTTCCTATCCTCTTTTTCCTATTTTACGCGAAAATGAGCCAATGCTTATAAAATTTTGTTGAGAACATCACTGTGGATCTTCACAGGATATCTATGTTTGAGAGACTCAACGAAGCTCATGGCAGTATCATGGATGAGAGCGTCTAATAAAAGTTTCTCTATATTTGTATAAGTTGTCTTGTTGTTAGGTATGGTACTAATAATAATATTTTTAACCTGCATGATATGATAGGTATCGCCTATCTTGCAGTAAGTTGCTTTATGCTGGGGAGTCGTAAAGATCTTAAAAAGACATCCTCTCGATAAGGATTTTTGGTTTGTCTCCGACGTCTGTTGAGAGTGTTCTGTCCGCGTTAAGGGCGGTAAGAGCTTATGGGTATAGTGATGTTGCGCAGCAAGAGTGGCTATATTTCCCCCTTTGTCAAGAGCTTGCACAATTAATTTCGCTTTTTCGCGTGCCATACGATCAGCCTGTTGGCTTGCCCATATTTTTTTTATGATCGCTTTCACATTCTCATAGTCTTTTGTATAGGCTAAGTGTGTTTGTATAGGCTTGACAATGAAGTAACCTTTTGAGGCCATCTCGGTTACAGAGCTTTCTTCATTTTCAGCAAGCTGGAAGGCTTTAGCGGCAATGGTTGGATCGATGACTTCCTGGCCTTTTTCATTCATACCGTATTGGTCGATCTTTTCTATCATGCGATGTTCAATATTATGTTGTTGAGCGATTTCTTTAAAAGAAGAGCCCGCGGCTAAATCATCTTCTACTTGCCGGGATAGCTGATAAATTTTTTCTAAAGCGCGGTGAGATTTAAGCTCAGCTTCAATAAGCGATTTTGCCTCCTTCAAGGTTTTTTGTCGCTCTGGATGAATTTTGCTCACATAAAAGGCTTGTACCTTACCTTGTTCATTTTCTAAGGAGGGAATAATAAGCTTTCCTTGAGGGGCTGAAAAAATCGCCGCCGCTAATGAAGGGACCTCTATGATCTCTTTAGTTAATCGACCTAAATTGTCACTCGTTACCTTATTATTGTTGAGCTTTTTGATAGCTTTGCTAAGAGATTTTTCTAAGGTTATGTGGTTTGCAAGTTGGGTTAGTGTTTTTCTATCGTGAGCCTCAATACGGTAAACTTCTCGCGTTTCTGGCTCTGCAAAGTCGCTGAGTCGTCGATTATATTCTTGCTTGAGATCTTCCTCTAAAATCTTTATTGGCGCTGCGATTTGCTGTGGGTCAATGATAAGGACAGAGATATCACGTCTTTCAGGTTCTAAAAAATAGGCTTTGTGACTGTCATAAAATTTTCTGTAGTCCTCTTCTGAAGCAGAAGGCGCCTGAAAAGAATTCACAGGAATCAAAAGAGTATGGACTTGCCGTTTTTCTGTTTCATGAAGGAAAACAGTCCGGGTTATAGTTTGCGGGACAAAAGGAAGGTCAGCAGCGCTATCAAGAAGGGTTGATACCGCGATGTCATTTCTAAGTTTTTGGATGTAAGTGCTTTCAGCTATTCCACGGGCTTTCAAGAAATGTTGAAAGCGCTCCTTGCTAAATGATCCATGGGAGTCCTTAAAAAGGGGGACCTCTCGAATAATTTCTCTAATTTGATGATCGCTTACAACCAAGCCGAGGCGATCCGCCTCTTGTTCCAATAAGGCTCGATGAATCAACTGGTTTAAGATAGGGAGTGTTTGCCCCATACGATGAAGTTGTTGAATATCGACAGGTTGACCAAGTTTTTGGCTAAGGACATGAGCGGCGTGCTGTAGCTCTTGTGCTAATTCGTAAGCTTTAATTTTTCTTTTACCGACAGTTGCAACTTCATTTTGATGTCCGGGGCGAAAAAAATCACTTACACCAAACAAGACGCCAAAGCAGGCAATGAGAACGATTAAAAGAAGTTTTACAACCCAAGAATTTAAATTTTTTGATAATAAGTTCAGCATCTCTCACCTATAAAAAGAAGATTGGTCGAATGTCGCTTTTGTCCCTACCACGCGACACCCTTAATAAATTGGTATTGTTATACATTAATTTTTGCTAGTTTGGTACCATTTATTGTAAAAAATAGAGACACGAGGACACTTAAAAAAGATTAAAGGATGTGAAAAAATTGGAAAAAAAGCTAATCATTGGCAATTGGAAGATGAATGGAAGTCGCTCGCATATAAAGCAGTTTTGCCCAGCGTTTCTATCGGCGCTTTCCCCAAACTTTGCTCTCCAGCAAGTAGGTATTGCGGCCCCTTATGTTTATATCGACCAGCTATCGCGCTTGCTGCCTGATAACATCATGAGAGGCGCCCAAAACTGTTTCCATCAACCTCAAGGAGCTTATACCGGCGAAATAAGTCTTCCTATGCTGGACGATATCGGATGTCACTTTGTGATTCTAGGTCACTGTGAGCGTCGCCAATTTTTCGGTGAAGCAAGTTGCGAGGTTGCCCAGAAAGTGGATGCTGCCTTATCACATCCTATGTTGGCCATCGTCTGTATAGGAGAAACACTTGAAGAAAAAAAGAGTGGGCGCACAAAAGAAGTATTAACTCAGCAAGTGAAGGAGAGCCTCCCGGCTAAATTCTCTAGTGCCCATCTGGTCATTGCTTATGAGCCTGTATGGGCTATCGGTACAGGAAAGGCCCCCACAACGCATGATATTGCAGAAGCTAAAGTGATTATTGCTCAAGCTCTTTCTTTGAAGAGCTCTTCTCCTATCAGGTTCCTATATGGTGGATCCGTTACTCCGGATAACGCAAGAGATATCCTTTTGATAACCGATGGGGTACTTGTAGGAGGCGCAAGCCTAGACCCACTCAAGTTCGCAGAAATTTGTCACGCTGCTTTGTAAAGCCATTAAGGCGATGATTGCCTGCGGAATCTCTTTTTTTTCTACTATAGTAAAGCGTCCGTGTATCAATCCTTCTTGGAAGGAGGTGCGCTGGTATGAAAAGCAATAAAAGAGAGAGTTAATAAATCGCCGGCATGTAAAAAGGTATGTAATAAGTTTTTCCCTTAAGATTACGAAGAATGTAAAAGCCCGCCCGTAGATCTCAAAGCTAGAAACTTGTGTGTAAGAGCTGTCTTTCCCTGGTTGCGGCCTCTCCTTTCCATTTCAAGAAACCCTTTAAGCGAGTAAAAAAGAACAGTTTCATTCTTATGACTACCTTTTCAGGTGAGATATCCATCGGTCGTTTTCTTATCGGAGTATACTTATAAGGAAAGGCAGAAGGTTATAGGGTTAAAGCTTTCTCATAGCATTTATTAAATAAAACTCTCCCATAAGTAAAGCTAATATTGAACTTGTCTAAAATTATGTATTGTATAAAGCCTCTAAGCATCTTATCATTTTAATAAGAAGATAATAAAAAACACGGAGCAAATCATCTTTTTGATAAACTTTTCAAGGTGTGTTCGGCTGTTAATTAAAGGAGAGGGTACAAGCATGTTACGAAAATGGTCATATTTTATTTTCTTTTTTATGTTGTCCTTATTTTTACATCATTTTTCAAGTTGGGCGATCAGCGATGTGGAGGTGGTGGAGTCCATAGGTGCTCCCCGAGCTCCGTATAGCTCTTTAAACCCTTTCAAGGCTGAAGAAGAGCCAACGGAGCAAGAGGTGACCAGGCTTCAGCCCCTTTCTACAGAGACTGAGCCGGTTATGGAAGAGGAAGAAGAAACCCTGCCTGAACCGTTAGGAGAGGCTGAAGATTCTTCTGATGAGGAAGGAACGCAGCCCCAAGGTCTTATCCAAAGTTGGTGCCATTGGCTTTTAACGCCTCCTCCTATTCATTATACAGAACTTTCCGATATTGAGGATGAGGAAGAGGAAAATTCACAAATTTCTGTTTTAGCAGCAGAGTCGGAAGAAGAGTTGGAAAAGGAGGACTTAGAGCACGCTAATTCGGCAAGTGAGCAAGAAGAGAAAGAAATAGGTGGACAGTTCTCAGAGGAGGACTCAGGCGAAACGGCATTTTCTCCTAGTAACTCTTTATCCAATGGTGAAAGCTTTCCTCCTGATTTAGACGAAACAGAGGATGAAACATCTGCTGAGGCAAAGAAAAAACACCTGGGGGTTCTCGGGCATTTTTATAAGTGGTTCATCGGAGAGGATGACAGCGAAGCAAGTAACATTGAAGCCTCAGACTCAGAAGATGAATGCGATGAGAGAGAAAAGGACAGCGAAGCGCTATCATCCTCAAATTCCTCTACAGAGCCAGAAGAAGAGGATGAGAAAAGCGAGGATGAAAGAGAAAAGTCTGACTTTATAGCTTCCCAAGAACCGGAAGAGGAAGAGATACACATAAACAATGCAGCTGAAGGGGCAGACGATGAGGGGGATGTTGCCCAATCACCACAAAGCTCTCAAGAGGTCGAGCCTTTGTTAGGGGTTTGGCAAGCAATGGAATCATTACCAGGAGACGCGCTACTTAATGAACAAGCGAACCAGGAGAGGTCTTTAGTGACGCTTGATTTCTCTGGCCGCCAACTAGAGGAATTCGTTCTCGATGATACGGACCCTTCTCTTGACGAGGTTGGACGATTAAACCTTTCTTATAATTCTTTACATAATATCCCCGACTGTCTGAGTTTATCCTTTTCGAATTTAAGAGAGTTAAATGTGGCTCATAATAATTTGCGCAACTTTCCTCTATTTCTTGGGTTGTTTTCCCATCTACGCATTTTAAATATAGCCCATAATCAGTTGACAAGTTTACCCTCTTCTTTAAGGAGCTTGGAGCATCTAGAGAATTTAGATGCTTCTCATAATCGGATCCAAGAAGTAAGAGGTTTGCCCTCTGGGCTGCGCGCACTTGATCTCGCAAATAACAATTTAAGACAGTGGCCTGCCGTTCTGGAGGCGCTTCCGCGTCTATTTTATTTAGATATTCGGGATAATCGTCTCCCCAATACTCCTTCGGAAAGGTTGCTCAGTAATATGCGGCGGAGTGTATTTCGTTTCTAAAGAAAGAATAAACAAGCTTTGCGAGACTGACTGCTTGGAGTATCTAGATCCAACCTTAGGATCAAAAAGGGGTACTCCTTACAGTTGGGAAACTAAGACAAAAGGCCTGTTAAATGTGAGGATAAAAAAGGTTATGTCAAAGTACTTGGGAAGATACTCTGTTAATTATAGGTTAGGTTGGCTGAAAGCCTTAGGATTAAACTGTGTTCTTTTCCTTTGGGTAATGCCCTTAGCCGCTCACTGGGAAGTGGTGGAAATTACGGAAGGCCAGCCCTATCTGTGGTGTGAGCCCCTGAGGCCTGCTGACCCCAAGACTTATTCTATAGAATTCACTTCTAAACGTTGTTATTCGAGGGAATACAGGGAGGTTTTGTCTGGGTTTTCTGATGATACCGCAGAAGGCGTTCCTGAAGAAGAATTTCAACTACCAAAGGCTGAACAGCATTCGTGCTTTAAAGCTATCTGGGATCTACTCACAAAAGCGCCGCAAGGATATAAATCTGTTAAAGTGAATATGGCTTTCTTTGAAGATATGTCAATTGCTGAGCAATTAACGTCGCTTGCCCGCGAAACGCGTGCAGAAGATGGGAGCATAGTGAAAACAGCGGTTCCAGTAGCTATATATTTAAGTACAAAAAGTGATAATGAGTGTGGGAGGGAAGTTAAAGATTTTTTTAAGGGTGCTAAAGAGACGGGGCAATATCCTCATCTTAGTGTCAAGGAGAAAGCATCAGATGGCAGCTATGGTGTTTATCATCCTAAAACCTTAGAAATTGTATATGAGGAAGCTGATGGGTCTACGTACCATTATTTGCTGAATGGGTCGTATAATTTTACCCCCGCCGCTTGGTCAAGGAATGTGGAGGTTATGGCCTTGCTAAAATGTCAAGAGAATGGAGGAGGTCATTGCCTGCGTCAAGCAGCACCGGGCGCGCCAGGGATAGATGCTTTTGATCCTAATAAATTAGGATGGCAGGTTGAGCATCCTGCCCTCTGGTGCACTCCAACTAATGAAGGATTTAAAGGAAAAGTTGACTTTAACGATACCTCATCCTTTGGGAAGGAGGCCTTAGGTAATGCATGTTTTAAAGAGATTGTGGGTCTATTGGCTAAGAAAGATCATCCCCGATATGGGGGGCTTGAATCTATAAAGCTCAAAATGGGTTATTTTGAAGATAAAGCCATGGCTCGGCACTTAAAGAATCTTTCGGACCAAGGGGTGCAAGTGAGTGTTGAAGCAGACCAGTCAAAGTTAGAAAAAGCCCCTGGGAATTCAAGCTTGAAAAGAACCCATGAAGCTATTAAAAGTGTGAAGAAAACTTTAGTGGGTATGTCTACTTGGCGCTCTCCCTTTGATACGGGTGGAATCTATCATCCAAAATTTCTTGAAGTAACCTATATCAAGAAAGTAGGGAAAGACAAGTATCGCACGACCTATATCTTGCTTGGATCGTATAATTTTACCGTTGCAGCGTGGCGCCTTAATACGGAAACCTTGACCATTATATGGAAGCAGGAAAAAATAGAAGAAAGCCGCCAGGAAGGAGCCCCCGTCTCTGTGCCGGTGGAAGGCGATAGAGGAGTGGAAGCAGGGTTGGACATAGGCATAGACTCTACTGTGACTCAAGCAATGCAAAGCTTAGCCATTGCCACGTCTTCCGTCGAGAGTAACTTCACTGTAGCTCAACAAGATAATAAAGGAAAGGGTCCAAGTCCAGAGGATGTATGGTTGCCAATGTTTTCTTCCGGCCAATCCTTTGATGAGTTGTCTGGCTACCAACCCCCTTTTCCTTTGTCCAGATTGTTGCAGGCCGCGGCTTACCATGAAGCTGGCAAGGCTTTGCTTCCATGAAATAGTGTTATGGACGGACAAATAAAGTAGGGGCTTGTAAAAATATCTAAATACCTTCGAGAGTAACTTCACTGTAGCTCAACAAGATAATAAAGGAAAGGGTCCAAGTCCAGAGGATGTATGGTTGCCAATGTTTTCTTCCAGACAGTCCTTTGATGAGTTGTCTGGCTACCAACCCCCTTTTCCTTTGTCCAGATTGTTGCAGGCCGCTGCTTACCATGAAGCTGGCAAGGCTTTGCTTCCCTGAAATAGTGTTAGGGCCGGACAAATAAAGTAAGGGCTTGGAAAAGTATCTAAATACCTTCTCAAAGAGAGAATCTGTGTCCTCGACAGTTTGGCCCATGAGAAAAATGTAAGCATGAATGGCGGACGAGCTCCTTAATTAAGTGGGATAATCAAGATTTTTTATAATTTTACCCCTCATCAAAAGAGGTTTCTTTCCAAGCAATATAGGTGTCTCATAAGAGCTTTGTTGTTTCCAGCGCAGAGAACATAATGCTTAAAGTGAGTTTCTTATGCCTCTGTTTGCTAAGTGGTTAAAGCAGGGTGGAGAAGGGCGACACTTTTTATATTTATCCTCTGAGAAGGAAGCAGGAGAAGATATGCTTTTGAAAAAAGGAAACAGAAGTGGGGCCTACGGGATCATGTAGAGGGGGCGATACCTCTAAGGGAGCAAAATTACAAAAAAGGCAGAGAGTTCTCTGCCTTCCTTTTGAAATATCCCTAATTAGCTTAAAGCTCTTATTTGCTTGCGAAACCTGCTATGCGCCTTTTCCTTGACTTTATTTCACCCATTTTATTTTTTACTTGCTTAAGTAATTTCTTGTTGGCGCAAAACGCGTGGCAGTAAATTATCCTTTTTGAGTTTTTCCGCCTTTGCGTCCGAGCTCTTGATACCCTTCTTTACCTAATTGGGCTTTGCGAGCTTCGCCGCCTTTATGGCCAAGTTCCGAGTATCCTTCGGGGCCTAATTGAGCTTTGCGAGCTTCGCCGCCTTTATGGCCAAGTTCCGAGTATCCTTCGGGGCCTAATTGAGCTTTGCGAGCTTCGCCGCCTTTATGGCCAAGTTCCGAGTATCCTTCGGGGCCTAACTGAGCTTTACGAGCTTCGCCGCCTTTATGGCCAAGTTCCGAGTATCCTTCAGGACCTAACTGAGCTTTGCGAGCTTCGCCGCCTTTATGGCCAAGTTCGGAATAACCCTCGGGGCCTAATTGTTCCCTGCGAGCTTCGCCGCCTTTATGGCCAAGTTCCGAGTATCCTTCAGGGCCTAACTGAGCTTTGCGAGCTTCGCCGCCTTTATGGCCAAGTTCCGAGTATCCTTCAGGACCTAATTGGGCTTTACGAGCTTCGCCGCCTTTATGGGCTATTTCTTGTACTCTTTCTTTATCCATACTGGCGAAGCCTTTTCTTTTGTTGCTGTCTGTTTTTGTTGGCATACTTGCCTCCTTCCTTTCTCTAACTGAACGCTTTTCATTTCCTTCAATTTTTATGTTAGTCGTTTTATAAGGGGCGTCAACATAAAGGCTTGTAGAAAAGCACGCACCTTTAATGCTTGTACCTATTGATGATAGGCGCTTTCCGCTTTATTAATAGACAAAAAATTATTTTTTAGATTCACGAATTGTGATAGTAAATAGTGGCGCTCGTACAAAAATCATTAAATTAATTTAAGATTAAATTTTTAAAATTAAATAAATTTTTTTAAGGTAATTTTATATTTGTAAAATTGAAAATATATACATGAAAATTATTTCTGATTAATTATTCCTTAACTTCTTAAAATTTTTATTTAATTATTCTGATAAAGTGGCTACCATAGGAATGGAATACCACAACAACAAAATAAAGAAAGGAGCAATAATCATGGTGACGTTCGTTGGTACACAAGGTGATTTTGCTGATGCTATTAAAGATCTTATTGAACTTGATTTCGATGCTATTGAGGCCTATGACGCCGCTATCAATAGGATTGAGAATCAAAGTTATCGCGATAAGCTTATAGAGTTTAAAGGGGATCATGAGCGGCACGTTCGCGAGCTCTCAGCGCTTTTAAAAAAACATAATGAAGAAGCCCCAACAGGACCTAGCATAGGAAAGCAGTGGATTACCAAAGGAAAAACCATTTTAGCGAATCTAATAGGTGATCGGACTATTCTTGTTGCGATGAGAAGTAACGAGGTGGATACAAACACTGCCTACGAGAGGGTGTATCATCATGAAGGCAAATGGGAAGATGCTGACGACATCCTAAAGCGTGGTTTAAAGGATGAGAGACGTCATAAGGCTTGGTTAGAAGAAGCAACGAATATGTCTTTGTAAGGGAGGTTTTGGTAATGGCTTCAAAGGGTGGCATAGAAATCTTCTTGGATTCTTTGTTAAGAGGCTCTCTTAGTATATAAACAATTAAGAAGCCATTACCACTTGCCGCGCGTATGAACTTGTTAAATTACCAACAAGCTAGATGCGAGGTGGGAAGACTTAGAGAGACAAAAATTTTTCAAATTTAAAGCAGGTTTTTTATCTTTTCCTGAGATGATAAAAAACCCTTCTACTTCCCATCTCCTTTGGTTTTTTAAATTTTTAATTTAACCAAAAAAGAAAGAATCATCCAAGGTCCTCGCAGAGTTAACTGTATAAGAAGGAGGCATATATGAGTGAAGCTACAAGAAATGGTCGAAGTTTAAGGGGGCAAAAGGCAAGCGAGGGAGGGCGAGGCAACCCTCAAAAAACAAGCTCTGCGGCTATCGAGCGGTATTTAAAAAGAATGCAATACCCAGCCAGTAAAAATAGTCTCGTAGAGAAAGCAAAGGAAAATCAGGCTCCGTCGGATGTGATGCATATTCTTAACCAATTTGATGATAAGCAATATCATAGCCCTATTGAGGTAGCAAAAGAAGTGAGTCGCATCGAATAAGCAATATCCTCTTTATGGAGCTTCCCCTTTCTCTCTTAGGGGAAGTGCTGAAGTGGCGCCTCTCTTTATTTTGCTTGAGCCCGTTGGTGGTAAAGAGAAAACAAGTCGTCATTTCTTAAGGAGAGGCCTTTGAGGAGAGGAAAGGATCTTTTTCTTTTATCTTGCTTAATCCTTCTGGCTTTTTTTGGTTCTTAGTATTTCCTTAAGTGATTTATCCTATTTTAAAAAAAATGGGAGAAGGCAGGAATGTCGAGCTGGATTACGTTGGTTGTTGCAGGTATATTTGAGGTTTTCTGGGCTTTAGGGATTAAAGCATCAAATGGGTTAACCAAACCATTTGCTTCTGTCGTCACTGTTATCTTTATGATCGCAAGCTTATATCTCTTAGCAGTTGCGTCTCGGCAAATCCCTATTAATATTTCCTACACCATTTGGGTAGGGATCGGAGCTATTGGAACTTTCTTAGGAAACATTGTATTCTTTGGGGAGAAGACGAGTCCTTCTCAATTATTATTTTTTACTATTATTGTCGTCGGGATTATCGGACTGAAACTTTGTATGCCTGTAAAGAATTAGATTCTTGCTGCGCAGGGGTATGGTTGGCGGGGTTCACAAGCGATTGGCCTGCCTATCTTCCTTAAGTAAAGAAGGATAAGATAAAGTTACCGATAAGCTGTGCTCGTCTTTTTCCCCATCGTCGAATAGCGCATGCATCATGCAATTTTTTCTTGCCCTAAAATTTAAGAAGTGGTGATGAGTTTCTGGACCTCGAAATGATAGAAGAGATAAGCCGTTATTTAAATAAATACTTATATATTAAAATTCATAAATTTTATTAAATTATATATCTATTTTTTTTTTGCTGCTTTATTTACAATAGAGGGCAGAATGGTTATACTGTTGTTATAAAGGCTGCCTAAATTTATTCAGCTTAATCTTATGGAAGATATCTGAAGTCTTTTGGGCAGCATGTAAGTAAGGAAAAGGAAAGGAAAAAAAGTGATAAGTAAGAAGACATGTTTAGGACTTATTCTTACCTTGTTTTTTGCTAACATGCTCATAAGCTGTAATACATTTAAGGGGCTTGGGCGAGATATTGAAAGAGGTGGTGAAAAACTACAGGATGTTTCAGAAAAAAAGGCCCAAGATAAACAAGAAAGAAGAAATAGATAAAGAGGCTGGTGCCAAGAAGGCTCTCAAGGTCCCCTAAGGCAGGAGGCAAATAGGGAACTTAGAGGGCCTTATTTGTAAATATAGAGGCTGGGTTTTTTCTTGCCCACGTCTTATTTTTTCCAGAAAATATTTCATAGATAATTACTACATTGTTAAAAACTAAAATAGCTTTTTCTTGGCTTTGTAAAGAAAGATCGCGCCTTTGACCCTTATGTTAAAAAAGTTATTCTGTTACTCAATTGGGGCGGAATGAAAGAAACGCGACGCTTTTTTGTAAGAAGCCATGCTCCATAAGGTGTCGGGAAAAACCTTTTCTCTCCTGCCTTCCCTTGCTGTGTTAGGGGAGATGAAAGATGACGCTTACATAATGCTTTTGCGGACGTAAAGGCGTATCTCAAGGAAAAGATAGGGCATTAGCTCTAAAGGTAAAGAGTTAGAGAAAAATAGGGAAGAGGGGTAATAATGGCTGCGTTTAAATTTGAAAAGCTTGTTCGAGATAAAGTAAAAGACCTTTTAGAAGAGAAGGGCATTGCTGTAAAGGCACAAGCCCTTGATGAAGCCACTTATCAAGAAATAATAAAAGATAAATTAAAAGAGGAGGTAAATGAGCTAATAGCTGTAAATTCTCCAGAAAAAATGATGGAGGAAATTGCTGACATTTTCGAGGTGCTAGAGGCTTATATAGCTGCTTTTCATCTTGATTCACAACTTATTAAGCGCATTAAGTATAAAAAGCATGATGACCGAGGGGGATTTTATAAAAGAATCTTTATTCAGTCGATTGCCTTAGCTAATGATCATCCTGATATAGATATCTTCCTGGCTGACCCCGCCCACTATCCTTTACTTGGTGAAGAGGATTAAACCTTACTCTTGCTAAGGCTAGATTTAGGAGAGAGTCGATGCTTGAAGAGTAGCGTCCGGCGTTACTTTTTTTCTTTAGGCTAGTTTAGAGAGAGGGGATTATCCTAATAAATTTTTGAAAAAATTAAGCCATTTTTCGAAAGTAAAGTTAAGTAGTGTGACCAGATGCGTCGTTCTTATTTTACAAGCTCGAGTTTTACCCACGCGCCGCTTCTATAACGAAGGTAGAAGATAATAGCATTAAGAAAGGCATAAAGAGCTGTTAATAGCCAGACCGTCGAAGGAGAAGCCTTGTAGATAAACATGCACACATAAGAAGGGAGTATAGCAAAAATCCAAAGACTAAGCGTATTGCCAATCATAATAAATTTTGTATCGCCGGCTGAAGCAAGAACACCAGCTAGAATCCAAACTATGCCATCAAAAAAACAGAAAATCCACAACCAAAATAAGCCTTGCTTGATCTCTGGTAAATCGACCATATTTAAAGATTCTTGTTGGATAAACATTTGCGCAAATGTTTCAGGAAATGCCACAAGAGGAATCGCTAAAAGGGCAAATATACCTCCTAGGAAGAAGGTAGAAGAGCGAATAAGCTTCGAGAGGGAAGATTTTAATTTTGACCCAATAAGGTTGGAGGAAATAGCAATAACGGCTTTTTGAAGGCCGTCATTTACAAAGCCAAATAACAGGAAGATACTTTGGCCAATGGATAAGGTGGTAATGTATACCTCCCCCAAAAGAGCCATAAAATAAAACATGAGAGCCCAGGCAGCCAACTCGAAACCATGGCTGAGAGCGTTGGGAAAACCGATCCTTAGACAATCGCTGAACATTTCATAGTCCCATTTGATGGCGCGGTGTGTTGCATATTGTTCGCGATTTTTTTTGTTTAAAAATGCCCCAAGAAGGATCAAAAATTGGATGAGCTGAGATATAACAGTAGCGATCGCCGCCCCCTCAGATCCCATGCTCTTAATCCACCCGGAAATGCCAAAAACGAGAATAATATCAAGAATTAAGTTGGCAATATTCCCAATGATGGCCGCGAAAGTGATCATACCCACTAGACCTCGGCCTATGAAAAAGGAGGAGATGGCAGCAGCAGATGGCAAGAGCCAGTTGAAAGCCATAACCCACCGATAATAAGGAGCTCCATGCTCATACAGCTGAGGAGGAATAAAAAATCGGTCTCCAAAGAAAGCAAGTGGCAAGCAAAGCCCAATAAGCATAAAGCTTAACCACAGCATTTGCCAAACCGGTATAGCCATTTTATCGTATTGCTTTCCTCCATTAAATTGGCCTACAAAGACCTCCGCGATAGATGTAATGGCAACACCTGAAAAACCAACAATCCCACATATCATCAAACATGCAGATACCGAATTTAAGGCCGCCAGGGAATACTTAGCAAGGATCACACGATCGAGAAAGAGCATCAAGTTGCCTGAAAGGGCGGTTATCATCATAGGAAATGCTAGACAAGCTACTTGAATAGGTGACGTAGAAAGTAAACGATCACTGGTTGTCATACAAAGGATACCTTCTGTGGCCTTAGGGAAAACATACAGGTGTTAATTCTAGCTTGTTCGATATTAAAAATAAACCCTTTTTGTTTGAAGGTAAACTTTAAAAGATAAGGGGAAAGCGAGAGAAAGAACCTCTCGTAAGGATGGAAGAGCTCTGCAGAGCAGAAGCAGAGCTCTTTCTATCTGCTCCTCTAAGGCGTGGTGACGTTAAATTGCTCTAAAATCGGGCGGATGAAGTCCATATCAATGGGCTCCCACTTATCGGTACCTCCATAGCACACTTCAGGTATATCGTCGAGAAAGCACGTATCCATACGTTGGAGACAATAATCATAGAGGATATAGTGCTTAGCCTTATAATAATTAAAAGAAGAGAAGGATGTCATAATCTTCCTAAGTTCTTCATTAGGTGAATCACATGTATTAGGTTTTGTAGCCTGAGTGGGCTGGAAGTAGGAGGAAAAAAAGGCCTCTTCTCTCGTCTCTTCTTTATCAAAGGCTATTGATTCTTCTATCCAGCTAGATAAGCTGGTAACGCCAATGACGACGAGCTTTCCTTGAGGATCTCTTACTAGGAGCGGCCCGCCGCTGTCTGCACTTGTTATCGTGGCATAGACTTTGCTGGTCGAGGCCCAGGGTTCAAAGGTGTGGTATAAAATATTCATAATGTTATCATAACTTATTTTAATGTCAGCAGCTTGCCTTGGTCGGTTGGGCTCAGCAAGAGGCGAGATCGAAGACCCGATCTTATATCTTTGCCCGTAACCGACCGTGGTTGCTATGTAGCCCTCAAGCTCTTTATATTCTCCTTGATAGAGGGGGTGCATAGGCTTATTAGTACCAGGAGCAAAGAACAGCGCTAAATCAGCCCTCTGGCTGCCTGTACAAATTTGTTCGGTAGGGGAAGAAGAGATATCTTCATATTTAGGGGCATAAGTAGGGTGAAGAGCAATAAGATAGCGAGGGTCTAGCCTTCCCCCGTTCTCTTCTGCAAAGGGTGGATAAACGCAATGAGCGGCTGTGAGGTATAAATCTTTCTTTTCGCCGAAGTAAAGCGTTTCACCTATTTTGGCGGCAGAGCATATGGGTGAGGCGCTAAACAAGTAATCGGCAGGGGAAGGCAGATAGCCTATGACTCCTTCGAAGCCTTCTCCATAAGTAATGAGATCCTTGTAGGTGCTATCTCCCATAGGGAAAAGAGCCTGGGTTGGGGGTGCCGTGGAAAGAGTGCCGAACACACAAGCGGCAAGAGTAAATAGATGTTTAATAGAGCGCAACATAGTAATATCCTTTGTTATAGTTATAATTGTAAGCTTACTAACATTATTTAAGTTTTGTGTCAATAAAAATCATAATAATCCAAGTATTTAGAAGATAAATAATATATAGCTGCTTGTAGTAGATAAAAGGAGAGCTTAAGAGAGGAGCATCGTCGGCTGAGGTATTGCTGAGGAACGAGGTTTCTTTAAAGAGAAGAGAGAGCCTCATTGAGACGAGGCTCTCCCTTAAAAAGATTAAGGCGTGGTGACATTAAATTGCTTTAAAATTGGGCCAATAAAGTCCATATCAATGGGCTCCCATTCATTTATTGTGTCGTAACAAAAGAAGGCAAAAACTTCATAATATTCGTCAGAGAGAGACATTGACGTACACATGGTATGAAGATTGGGACGTTTCATCTTATGATACTCAAGGGCGAGGTGTCTTTCAAGCATTGTCTTAGTAAAGAAAGTAGCTTGCCCATAGCGGCTACACGTGAGAGATTTTTCCCCTCCCTCTTCAAAGGAGCCATTATTAAATCCCCCTCTGGCATTAACGCCAATGACGACGAGCTTACCTTGCGCATCTTTTACGAAGAGAGGTCCGCCGCTATCGCCGCGTGTCATTAGCGCAGAAGGAGGTTGTTTCTGGTCTTTTGTCCATGAAGGGAGCACTGGCTTATAGATATGAAAGAAAATATGTTTCTGGGCGTCATATTCTATCTGAATCTCACCCGCTTGTCTTGGTCGTTCCGCATCAAAGATGAAAGAAAAAGAAGGTTCAGTGGTATATCGTTGCCCGTAGCCGACAACGGTGGCTAGGTGACCCTTGAGATCGTTAAAGTCCCCTTGGTATAAAGAATAAGCGGGCTTAGCGGTGCCAGGAGCGAAGAGAACGGCTAGATCCTTCTGAAGATTCAAACTGCAAATGGTTACTTTGATGCTTCCGCCCTCTGTCGGTTTGGGAATGCATGTCTCCTTCCCAAAACCTGGGTGAGAAGCAATAAGGTATTGAGGGTCGGGCGTTCCTCCTTGCTCTTTTATACTTTTTGTGCGAACGCAATGAGCGGCAGTGAGATAGACGTCTTTCTTGTCACCAAAGAAGAGAGTTTCGCCTATTTTAACGGCCGAGCATGCGGATGACCCGTACTCCAAGCGGTAGATAGGAGAAGGTAGATAGCCTATGACTCCTTCGAAGCCTTCTCCATAAGTAATGAGATCCTTGTAGGTGCTATCTCCCAGAGGGAAAAGAGCCTGGGTTGGGGGTGCCGCGGAAAGAGTGCCGAATACATAAGCGGCAAGAGTAAATAGATGTTTAATAGAGCTCAACATAGTAATATCCTTTATTATAGTTATAATTGTAATCTTACTAACATTAATTATGTTTTGTGTCATTAAAAATCATAATAATCCAAGTATTTAGAAGATAAATAATATATAGCTGCTTGTAGTAGATAAAAGGAGAGCTTAAGAGAGGAGTATCGTCGGCTGAGGTATTGCTTGAGGCACGAGGTTTCTTTAGAGAGAAGAGAGAGCCTCATGGAGATGAGGTTCTCTCTTAAAAAGATTAAAGCGTGGTGACGTTAAATTGCTCTAAAATTGGGCCAATAAAGTCCATATCGAGAGGAGCCCAAGAGCTTGTAACTCCATGACATACCTCATAGTCTTGCAATAAGCACGTATCAAGGCTCCTTACACAATAGTCATAGAGAGCAGGAAATTCAGTCTTGTACTGCCTAAGGCGGGCGTTGATAGCTTTCTTCTTCTGAGTCTCAAGGGCTTTAGCTTCTTCACAACGATCTTGCTCTTCTTGAGAAAATAGAGAGGAAGTATGCCATGCGCCATCTCGATAAACCTCAACCTTAAATTCGGCTTCCATTTGTCCCCTGAGGCAAGGAAGATCAAGATTTCTTTTGTAGACATTGTCTGCGCTAAGCTCTGGCTTTTTCTCGAGTATAAAGTAAAACTTGTTGAGTCTCGTCTCTCTTGGCTCCTCGCTAATGTCTGTCATCTCAACCTGACCATAAAGGGTTTCCCAGAGGATGGGGGTCTCTGTCTCTGAGCGGGCAGCAATACCGATTACTTCATAGGTCCCTTGAGGGTTCTTCCAAAGCAGTGGCCCACCGCTATCTCCCTTTGTTATTCGAGCGTAAGGACCTTCTGTTGCTGTCCAAGGCAAAGGAATATGAGATAGAGCTTTCTTAGATGAAGTGTAGCGTATTCTAAGGTCAGCAGCTTGTCTGGGACGGTCAGCCTCAATGATAGGGGAGACAAAGGACTCAAAGGTATATCTTTCACCATAGCCTACAGCCGTAACTATTTGATGGTCAAGGTCTTCATAGCTACCTTGATAGAGAGGGTACATAGGCAGATTGGTGCGAGGAGCAAAGAAAATAGCTAAATCTGGTCCTACTTTTATTGAGCAGATTTCTGTGCCAGGCTCATAGGGATGTTCTTTGCAGGTGGTGGTATCTTTGACTGGGTGAGTGATAAATTTATAGGGAATACTAGGGCACTCTTCTAGCTCTAGTGTGAATCTTTTTTCATTGGGCTCCGGTAGCTCAAAGCAATGAGCAGCTGTAAGGTATACATCCATGGCGTGCTTACATATTTTACTTTTAGGGCATTCGCCTATTTTGACAGCTGTGCATAACGTTGATGTTTGTGAACAAAAAAGGGGATAAGGGCAGTAATCAAGGACTCCAGTAAAAGCCTGTCCATAGTTAATTAGGTCTTCATAAGTGCTGGTTCCCATAGGAAACATGGCTTTGGCTGGTAGGATAGGGTAAAAGGTGGATGTCACCCACATAGCTAAAACAAGGGCTTGTTTAATATAACGTACCATACGAAACTCCTTTAATTTTTTATAGAATCAGCAAGGATATATCATGAAATGAGTAATTACTCAATAAAAATAAAGTTATTAAGGATTTATAAAAGAAATTTTTAATATTAATAATGTTAAATAAACTAACTTAATGATAATTTTTAATAAAAGTAAGGCGTTAGAGAGAAAAAGAGCTTCCTAAAGTACGTCTCGGAAGCTTTCTTTTGTGCCCTTCTCTAAGGCGTGGTGACATTAAATTGCTCTAAAATCGGGCGGATGAAGTCCATGTCAATAGGCTCCCACTCGTCGGTGGTTCCATAGCATAAATATAAATGGTCCTTATATTCTTCGTACAAGCACGTCGTTGCTGCGGTGGCGCAGAACTCATGGAAAGTAGGAAACTCAGTTTGGTGTGCAAGAAGGTTTATCTGCTTCCAGAGCATTGATTGAGACATGAAACCTTGAGGGACGTCACATGTATGCTCAGCTATACTAGTTTCCTCTTCTTCCTCCAAAGGAAAGTAGGCCTTATGAAGCTCGCTTAAGTCTATTTCACTTGCTCCGTGGTTAATGCCGATAACCTCGTAACTGCCTTGTGGATTCTTCCACACAAGTGGTCCACCACTGTCTCCACCTGTTAGCCTAGCATAAGGCTTTGTAGGTGAATATATTGGTATATAAGTGTGATAGAAGTGATTCATGGATGAAGTAGGATCCCTTATCTTAAGCTCTGCTGCTTGCTTGGGTTGTTCGTTTTCAAGGAGGAGAGAGACAGCCGGTTCTACGTGATATCTTCTTCCATAGCCTACCATAGTTGCCAGGTGTCCATTAAGATTGTTTGCTTTACCTTGATAGAGAGGATACATGGGCAAATGAGTGCGAGAAGTGAAAAAAATCGCTAAATCTGGACCATACTTAATCTCAAACTCTGGTCCCACCATTCTTGTTTTCTCTATCGTGAGCTCATATTGGCGCAGCGAGTTGTTTACAATGAGCCTCTTTTCACCTGTAGGCGTGAGCACCTCAAAAATTATCTGCTTATAACGAGGATGCAGGATAAATTCATAACTTGGCCGTGGCCACTCCTCGACCTCTTGATTATCAATGTCAAAGCAATGAGCAGCTGTTAGGTACACATCCATGTCGCGCTTCACAATGTCATTTTTAGAAATTTCTCCTATCTTAACAGCCGAGCATGCTGATAGAGAGGTTAACTGTTCGAGTAAAAAAGGATAATAGCGACGCACCCCTCCAAATTTCTTCCCGTACTCGATAAGATCCTCATAAGTGTTGTTTAGTCCCATGGGGAACAGAGCTTGAGTGTGGTTAGTAAGCAACAAGAGAGGGATCGTATACATAGCAAGAGGTTGAATAATATATTTAAATATGTTATTAAAAGCATGCTTATATGACATTTTCATCCTTTCTCTATTTCAGCCATTTGTAGGATTATTTATATTTATATTATGGTATTATTAAGTTTTTCCCCAGGAGAATATAGGCTTTTAGGTAGGGAGGTAGAAGGGTAAAAAAGCTTCTCAGTACATAGTAGATATGAGTAAGCCTTAGGCAACGTATTAGAAAAAGAGCGATCCTTTTATTAAGGTCCCTCGCAGGAGAGAGTTTTTTAGAAATTTTTAAGGCTTAATAAGAGGGCAAAGGCCAAGGAAGAGAAGCTTTGTTCCTTAGTTTAAGGACAGCGCTTCTAAAGACACCTGCTAACGGGAGGCTCTTCTTCTCTATCGCTCTTGAATAGGCTTAACCTTCCGCTTTAAGGGGCCAATATAAACTTGGCGCGGGCGTCCAATTTTTTGAGATGTATCCTCAATCATCTCCAGCCACTGAGATACCCACCCAACCGTACGCGCTACCGCAAAGACCACCGTATACATCGAGGTAGGGATATTCATGGCTTCAAAGATGATACCCGAATAAAAATCGACATTGGGATAAAGCTTCTTCTCAATAAAATAGCTGTCTTCCCGCGCAATTTTCTCAAGTTCCATGGCCAGTTTTAAGAGAGGGTTATTTTTCATCCCTAATTCTTGTAGGACTTCGTGGCATTTTTCACGCATAATCTCAGCGCGAGGGTCATAATTCTTATAGACGCGATGACCAAAGCCCATCAGACGGAATGGGTCATTCTTGTCTTTTGCTCTTTTAATGAATTCCGGGATGCGGTCGATTGTGCCTATCTCACGTAGCATATTGAGTACTGCTTCATTGGCTCCCCCATGGGCCGGGCCCCACAAGGCCGCAATGCCTGAGGAAATACAGGCGAATGGATTCGCTTGGCTAGAGCCGGCAAGACGGACCGTGGAAGTCGACGCATTTTGCTCGTGATCCGCGTGAAGGATCAAGATACACTCCATCGCCTTAACAATAACCGGGTTAAGAATATAAGGCTCACAAGGAACTGAAAATAACATATGAAGAAAATTTTCCGCATAAGTAAGATCATTCTTGGGGTATACGAAAGGTTGCCCCATTGAATATTTAAAGGCTGTTGCTGCAATGGTTGGCATCTTGGCAATCAACCGGTAGCACGCGATGATCCGTTGTTCAGGATCCTGGATGTCAAGGCTATCGTGGTAAAACGCGGAGAGAGCCCCGACCACTCCTACCATAATCGCCATAGGATGTGCATCACGCCGGAAGCCCCGATATAAATACATCACCTGCTCGTGCAGCATCGTATGGCGCGTGATACGATCGTCAAATATTCTTTTTTGCTCCACCGTCGGCAGTTCCCCATGCAAAAGAAGGTGGCACACTTCTGTATAATCACAGTGCTTTGCTAGCTCTTGAATAGGGTAGCCTCGATGGAGGAGCAGGCCTTCCTCTCCGTCAATAAAGGTAATCCGCGAGTCACAACTTGCCGTTGAGGTAAAGCCTGGGTCGTAAACAAAGTATCCTGTCTCTTGATATAACCTTTGAATATCGATCGCTTTTGGGCCGCAGGAGCCTTCCATAATAGGTAAGGTCACTGTTTTTTGGGTATCGTGGAACGTGAGGGTGACGGAAGAAGATTTTTTCAAAAGATCTGGATTTGTCATACAGGTTACGCCTTCATTTTATGCATTAATTAAGTTCTTAAAATTTTTAACTTTCATCATATCTTTTTATCTTCATCATAGCAACCTTTTGCCTAAATAGGGAGAGGTGGAGACCTCCATAGAGCTTGTGAAAAATTTTTAACTGACAAAAGAGGGAGTATAAAAGCGGTTACGGAACTATTTATGTATATCCTTACGTCCCTTTAAAATGGAGGGCAACCACATATTTTTCGGCGGATTCTTGCCGGCTTGCTTCTGGTTTTGCAAATTTAACTACCTTAAAAAATGTTTTAAGATGTTTGATCAGTTCATGCTCCTCTCCACCTTGGAAAAGCTTAGTAATAAACGATCCTCCAATATTAAGGTGACCTAAAACAAAATTTACAGCTTCTTCCGCTAAAATGAGAGTGCGAAGATGATCCGTCTTGGCGTGGCCTGTAGTATTAGCGGCCATATCACTCAAAATTAAATCCGCTTTTCCCTTGAGATGGTCTTTAAGAATTTCATGGGTATGAGCATCAAGAAAATCTGCCTGGATAAGAATTGTGCCTTCGATAGGCTCGATTTCAAGGAGATCTACACCGATGAGTAAGGTTTCTGGGTGTTTTTCCACTTGAATCATCGGGGCAAGAACCTGCAACCAACTGCCAGGTGCCGCTCCTAAGTCAACGACTTTTAAACCAGGCTTTATAAATTGGAAACGCTCATTGAGCTGTAATAGCTTAAAAGCGGCTCGGGAACGGTACCCATGCTGCCGCGCCTCTTTCACGAAAACATCATTTATATGGCGTTGAAGCCAACGTTGTGAGTTTTTTGTGCGCCCACGTGCTGTTTTTACACGTTCGAAGGTATGACGCCTTCCTGTCTTCTTAATACGAAATTTAGTCATTATCCCTGTTATCCAACAATCTTTTTAAAGGCTTGATGTCTAAGGCGAGGGTTGGGAGAGACATTAAGAGGACGATTGGCTAGAATAGATAAAATGCCTTCTCGCACCCCCCGATCGGCAATAATAATAGAAGGGGCTTTCCAAATACGGCACATCTTATCAAGCAAACTAGCCCCATGAGAGACGAGGTCAGCTCTTCCTCGGCCAATGCAGGGATGGTTGACCTTTGTAAGATAAGGCATGGTGCGTAGTTGTTCTTTTAAATCTAAGATATTGGTATGGGTGAGGATCGACCCATCCACTTTTGCCCGGTCATATTTATAAAGCCCCTGAAATAAGGCTGATAAAGTAGTCACTGTTCCTGAGCATCCAATAAATTGAACGGTTCCTTGCTTGACAAAGTCCTTTATATTATTCCGAGCGCTAAAATGGTGAAGTGTCTTAAGCAAATTGCTAAACATTTTTTTAAACTTAAACTTTCCACTGTATTGCTTCTCATGAAAAATATCTCGTAAGGTCACGACACCAATAGGAATTGAACACCAATCAAGGATTGTGGGTGTTTGACCAGGTTCGTTGTGGGCCCAGATAATTTCTGTGCTGCCGCCTCCGATGTCAAAGACGATAACATAAGGATACTCAGCCTTAAAAAGAGGAGTGCACCCTAGAGAGAGAGCCGTGCTTCTTCCTTGCCGCTAATAACTTCTATTTTTAGCCCAGTTATCTCCTGCGCGTATTCAAGAAATTTAAATCCATTACGAGCGGCTCGGCAAGCAGCTGTCGCTACACACCGATAATTTACCACATTGTTGCTATTTATTTTTTCGGCGCAATTTAAAAGGGCCTTTAATGTTCTTTGTTGAGCTGGCTTAGATAAATAACCGTTACGTAATAAGCCGCCGCCAAGGCGCACAATATCAGCATAGGAGTCAACGACCCAAAATTTACCTTGTATCTCTTTAACAATAAGTAGTCGACAACTATTCGTCCCTAAGTCGACCGCCCCGTAAAGGTGCTCCTTATGAAGCTCTGCTTCGTTTAATTCATTCATTTTGGTATAGCGTTTTCATTACCTATATCAACTATACGAGAATATAATAAAATCAGCAAAAAAAATGTTACATAGACCTTATAAAGTTTTAGGGGTCGCTTTAAAAGCTACGCGGGAAATCAAAAAGGCGTTAAGAGATATCCCTCTTCCTTTATTAAGGTGTTTGGAGATTTCTTATCTCCTTAAACTCTCTTGTAAAACGAGAGAAGCTTTCAAAGGAGAGGCGAAATTTTTTCCTTCCAATTTTTTTTGGTATGACTATGATAGCTATATTTGTTAGAAAATGAGGGATAGTTTAGCGGTAGAACTCTCGGCTCTGGACCGAGCAACCCTGGTTCGAATCCAGGTCCCTCAGCCATTTATAGGGCTTTTTCTTTTGGATCACCTCAATTTAGCAACTCTCGCAAGAAGGTTTCGGATTCTTATAGCTTGCTTTTTTACTCGCGCTTTTCATCTCCTCCAGCATTTAAATGGATGCAACATCCCTTTAAAATACCCTTTTAAAATGAACGCGTTTTTCACTTGAATCATGCACCATAATTTGGGGATCGCGTCCTCCTTTAATGTGTTCAACGCCTTGGTTAACGAAGGCATTCTTGTTGTTTGGTACTTCAATAATGGGGCAGCTGTTCTTAAAATAAAGCATATTTTGGTCGCATCGGATTTGGTCGCCTCCTACAATATCAGCCCCTTTAAGATCAAGAGTATTGGAAAAAGTGATAAGGCCCTCACCGGCATTAATAATCACGGTTTTGATGGAATGATTATCAATAATCTGTTGAAGATTATCTTGATTATTGGCTGTATAATATTTTCCGTTGAAGCCAGATGTTTTTGCAGATGGTGAAAACACGACAGCGGTTTGCGCTGGGGCTGTTATGTCAGGTGCTGACTTAGTGAAGGCTAAGGTTGGGCAGATAGAAAGAGCAAAACTTAGCAAGAAGTTCATGGAACGCAAGCTCTTTAAAAAAGTTATGGGCATTATTCTCTCCTTTATGGTTTATCTCATTGTGGGTTGAAAGAGATTTACTTCTGGTAAACATGATGCGGTTTTTCTTATTTAGAGACTCCTTTTGTTATATTTTGGCCGGGTCGTTTTTATCTATTAAATCTACTTATCGCTTTATGTGCTACAAAAAATTTTTTCTTTTAAAAGACGGAAAAATGTCGCTTAAGGAAGGTCCCAGGGCCGATTGGCGTTCCCTTTCTTAACCGTTTTTATCTGCCAACCTTTAGGTTTTAACCAAATGCACGTTGTGCCATTTTCCTTAATTTCCCTTTTGTAAAAGGATCGCGTTCTGTGACCTCCATAAAACAGCTTACATAGAGCGGTCTTATTACCTAAAAACCGTGGGTCTTTTAAATAATAAGAGGGGAAGAAACTCTTCCTTTCGAGAGGAGTATAGCTGTGAGAGGAAAGAGGACGTAAGGAAAAGCCATAGGTCTTTCCCCATACGGAGGGAGCCATAGAGTCATGCTTTCCAAGCAATACGTAGGTTTTATCAAGGCGAGCGGCTAGGCAGTCTTTTGTTAAAATGAGGTCAGGCTCTTCCTTTAAAAAATATAAAATAGTTCCTAAAAGGAAAGGGCCCATGCTTAACCAACGCAGCCGGCTCTTAAGTAAATAAAATATCAAAAAGGCAAGAGTAAACCATAAGAGTGATGCAAGAGAAGGTGCCGCCATATCGATGCGGGCAGAGGGAAGTTTGCTTAGAATCGAGGCGGTATAAAGTAAGAAACTTATAGCATGCTTTAAGGGCCAAAAGGTCCAGGTGTGAAGAGAGAAAGGAAAAGTAAATAAAAAAAAGATGATAAGTGGCATCACAATAAATCCCATGAGCGGAAGGGCCACAAGATTCGCGAGGAACGCATAAAGCGCAAACGATTGAAAAGTATAAAGCATCAAAGGAAGAGTCGTAAAGTTAATAACGAAAGTCGATAAGGCAACGGTGACGACCCATGCGCCTAACTTTTTAAGAAATGACCAAGAATAGTAAGAGTCGGCTCTCGGAACAAGGCATTGATACATCCAGACAAGAGCCAAGGTGGCCGCAAAGGATAATTGAAAGCTTATAGAGAGTAAGCTTTCAGGGCGAATACAGAGAATGACAGTCGCGGCAAATGCCAAGAGCCTTAAACTAAAAGGATGACGATAGAGAAAAATGGCCACCATTGCGGCGGCAATCATAAGATAAGAACGGAGCGTCGGTATGCTTCCCCCCGAAAGGTAAGCATAAAAAAAGGTGATAATTAATGTCACGCAAGCAGCAGCTCGCTTATTGTCATGAAAGTTAGCCAACGAGGGAATAAAGGCAAGGAGTCGACGCATAAGGAAGAAAATAAACGACGCAAGCAGTCCCATATGTAAGCCAGAAATGGCAAGGATATGCGCAATGCCCGAATCAGCGAACGCCTGTCGAGTCTCCCGTGATAATAGAGATCGATCTCCAATAATTAAGGCCGCGAGTATTCCTGCTTCTTCTTTTTCCAGGTGCTGCGTAATTTCCATAAAAATGGTGTGGCGTAATTTTTTAATCCACAAGGTCGAGCGTGAAGGGGCAGAGGTAGAGTCTAAGAGGGAAATCGATTGAAGGCATCCTAAAGCACTCAGTCCATTAAAGTAAGATTGCCGAGGAAAATTATACCCCTCAGGAAGAGGCGGTTTCGGTAAAGGAAAGAGATCAGCCTTGACGCTTACACGTTGAGACGGGGCGAGCTGAGAGATAAGCTTTTTATCAGGTTGAGAGAGGACATAGGTTAACCGCACTTTTTTAAGAGGCGGAAGAGGCAGAGGTGAGGTTAGGTCTTTAAACGTGAGACGGAGTTTCTTTTCGTCAAACATTTCAATTTCTTCCAGGGTGCCTTGAAGAGTAATATTTTTTAGCGGAAAATGTAAGAAAGGGGTGTCAACCACATGGGTGCGCACCGTAGCTAGAAGAAATCCAAGCGAAATAAGGATGCAAGGCAGTAAAAATATTTTCCATTTTTCCCAGGGGATGAGAAAGAAAAGCCCTATCAAGCTGAGCAGAAGGAAGAAAGGTCCTTCCCATAGGGGCTCAAAGGAGAGGCTGAAGTATGTCCCAATCCCCAAAGCTATAAACACGGGGACCCATAAAGGCCATGTCTCCATGTCTTGGGCGGCATATTTTTTAAGAGAGAGCAATAGAGTAATGGCAAGCTCCTTGTCATTTTGCCTTCAAAAGAAGATCTACAATTTTTAAGCATAAAAGTGCAGGCAAGAAAAGTAAAAGATAACAAACTAATAAAGAGAATTGTTATAAGTTACATAAATTATCATCCTCCCATTTGTAAGAAAGGAAAGTAAGTTGCTGATTGTGGGCAAGCACCCGCATGGTAAAGGTTATGGGTGATCTTTCCTTGACAATTATAGAAGAGATGGCACTCTTGGCAGGAGATTGTAAAAAAAGAAAGAAAGCTTTTATGACGGTCATAACACGTTTCGCGCCAAGTCCTACAGGTTTCCTCCACATTGGTAGCGCACGCACCGCTTTGTTTAATTGGTTATTTGCGCGGCATCATGGGGGAAAGTTTTATTTAAGAATTGAGGACACCGACCGGGCGCGCTCAACACAAGAAGCGGTGGGCGCTATCTTAGAAGGATTAAAATGGCTTGAGATTACCTGGGATGGAGAAGTGGTCTATCAATTTCAACGTTATCGTCGTCACCAAGAAGTTGCCGATGAGCTTTTGAAAGCTGGAAGAGCGTATTTATGTTACGCAACCCCCGAAGAACTTACTCAAATGAGGGAAGAAGCGCGCCTTGCAGGCAAGCCTATTCGTTATGATGGGCGTTGGCGTGATCGTGATCCCAGCGAGGCACCTAAGGATATTCGACCGGTTATTCGTTTAAAAGCTCCAAGAGAGGGAGAGACTAAGGTCATCGATACAATCCAAGGTGAGGTAAAGGTAGCAAACGAACAGCTGGATGATATGGTTTTGCTGCGCAGTGATGGGACGCCTACTTATATGTTGTCGGTCGTCGTGGATGACCATGATATGGGGATAACGCATGTGATTCGCGGGGACGACCATTTAAATAATACCTTTCGTCAGCTCAAGATTTATGAAGCGATGGGTTGGATGCCGCCTAATTTTTCGCATATTCCTTTAATTCATGGTGCGGACGGGGCAAAGTTATCAAAGCGACATGGGGCGCTGGGGGTCGAGGCTTACCGCCAAGAAGGATTTTTGCCCGAGGCTCTATGCAATTACCTCTTGCGTCTTGGCTGGGGATATAAGGATGAGGAGATTATCCCACGCGATAAGGCGATTGAATGGTTTAGCTTAGAAGGCGTTGGGAAGTCACCCTCGCGCTTTGACCGCGATAAATTGCTCTATTTAAATGGGCATTATATAAGGCAGGCTGATAATGGAAGACTTGTGTCCTTGATCCAGTCTCTTTTAGAGAAAAGACTTCAACGAGGTTTAGAAAGAGCGGATAAAGAATTGCTTATGAAAGCCATGGCAGGCCTTAAAGAACGCGCTAAAACCATTAATGAACTGGCGGATAATAGTGTCTTTTACTTAGAAAAGCCACCATTCATCTATACTGAAAAGGCCCAAGCGCTTTTAACACCGGCGGTAAAGGATATGCTTTTATCGTTGAAAGTTCGTTTAGAGTCCGTGTCTTCTTGGGGGCATGATATGTTGGAGGCGGAAATACGCGCTTTTGCTGAGCACGAAGGGATGCCGCTTGGAAAAATAGCGCAGCCGCTACGCGCTGCCCTTACCGGTACCACCGTATCTCCCGGGATTTTTGAAGTGATAGAGATAATGGGGAAAGAGAGGGTGCTTGAGCGTCTTACTTTCCTGAGGGTTTCTTCACAGTGAAGCAGGGAAGAAAAGGCAACGACCGTTAGTGCAAAAGGCAAGAAGAGATATGCCTATGTGAGCATATGCTCACGCGAAGGGACAACAAAGAGTTTCTATATAGCCCTCTGTTAGAAAGCCTTTTTAAGGAAAATTTGAAAAAAGTAAGGGTCGTTGCGGCGACATCTCTTCCCTGGTGGGCGTTTTAATAGGTACCTCCATAGGCAAATATTAAAAGAACCCCTAAGAGAGAAATACATCCCCGCCTTTGCGCAGAACGCTACCTCTCTAGGGCGGCGCTTATGACATAGGAGATTGCGGTGCTTTTCGGCAGTAGTTTGTAGGAAAGTGGCGCAAGAAGTTCGGTAGGTTTTTTCTTCTTTAAGGAAGGTATATAAGTTTGGGTGCGTGAGACAGCCCTTAAAGCTCTCCTGCCTTCTTCTATTACCATAAGTAATTTTACCAAGAAAAGTAAATAAATTCCAAATAAAATAAATTTTTTTACTTCGTGACCTTGAAAACCTTTTCTTAAGTAGTTATATCCAATACAGAAAAGAAAATTTTCTAAACCAATTACTAAGGAAGGATACTACTATGAAAAAAGTTTTATTATTATCGATCTCTCTTTTCACTTTAACCACTTCAGCTTTTGCTACTGGAGCACCTGTAGCGGGGGTAGCGCCGCAGTCGTTAGGTCAAGAAACGATTAATTTACATTTTATGATTGCCACTAAGCTAAATTTGCAGATCGCAGATAAGGATATCGAGTTAAAAGATGACGATCAGGATGACGAATACACAGCAGAAAATGTAATATTCTCTGTAGATGGGAATACCGATTGTGACGTCCAACTTTCAGGAACAGGCGAGTTCAAAGAAGAAAAGAGCAATAGAAAAGTAAAATACACCCTTTCGGCAGATAATAAAACCATTGATTTTACGAAGAACAATACAGTAAACCTTGGGGAATACAAAGCCGAAGACAATCAAAATCAAAAGCAGGATTTCAATTTTTCTGTAAGGACAGACAAAATTAAGTTGGCGGGTAGTTATAAGGAAGAGATCACAGTAAGTCTTGTGGCTAAATAATTCTTCTTATCGAAGGAATACTTAATACTATATCACGACACGAAGGCTCAAAGCCTTCGTGTTTTTAGTGGGTAGTGGGCGGAAGCTTATCTTCTCTTTTATCAGGGACTTAATCTGCTTGGACTTGATTATTTCTCTTAAAGACTCAAGCGTAGATAGGTGAAAGGGCTTGGTTGGTCAAGAAGGGCTGGCCTTCTTCTTTGGTCCTCAAAGTAGGTAGCCTTAGAGCTGCCCCTTACTTTTTCTGTTATGAAAAAAGAGCTGATTGCGGGTAGTAAGTGGCCTAACTTATGCCTTTATAGAAGCGCTGCCGCAGGGCTTGCGATGCTGTTTCCCAATAGACGGCCTAAGTTGAAAGGCAGGACAGAGAGTGGAAATACCTTTTGATAGCCGCTCGCGTTGAGCAAATTTAAATACAGGAAGGACGACGATTCATAAAAAATATTTTTTTGGGCTTTAGAATAAGGCTAAGGATATACATATTATAAATTAAATTAAAATAATATCCTAATTTAAAGGGGGGCTCGGTAAGATGAAACGTTATTTATCCTTGTTATTTTATTTTTATGCGTTAACTGCTTCAACGTTTGCAAATGGGGCGCAGGTAAATAATACCTCGCCGCAATCCTTTCCCAAGGAAACGCTTAACATGCATTTTAAAATTGATCCTAAATTAACTTTGAATGTTCTTAAGGATATTGAACTAAAAGATAAAAATAGAGATGGAGTGTATGCCCATAGAATTCAATTCAGCGTAGAAGGCAATGCTCCTTGTGATGTTAAAATCAAGGGGACAGGTAAATTCAAAGGGAGTAAAGGGAACGAAGTAGGATATAAGCTTAGTCGTAGAGGCCAAACTATTGATATTTTAGCGGAACCGGTGATCGCTGAGTATAATCCGAATGGGAATAAAAGTTCCGCCAGGCAAAACTATACCCTCTTCGTGCAAACTGACCAGATTAAGACGGCAGGCCAGTATGAAACAGAGCTCACTATCAGCCTTATGGCTAAGTAACTTCTAAAAGAACATTGTCTATGATTCTCACCACGACGGCTCTAGGGCCATCGTGTTTTTTTTTACGCTCGTAACGTAACGGGCAGGACAATGGGATCTTCTCTTTAAGGTGTCAAATTGTTAAGGTGGCGAGAGGCTTGAGCATCCTGTGGACACTTAGTATGCGCGCCTCTTAAAGATTATCGCCCTCAAGGGCATATCTATTAACGAGATATCAAAGGGACGGGGAGATACAGTCCTCTGGCCTTTTGTCTAACGCCGCTTTATTGGGGACCCTTAAGTTTTCCTCTCTTTTTCTTGAGGTATTTTTTACTTAAAGCCCTTGGGGTGCGCTCTGCCTACTCCGGCGGTTCGTAAAAGCGAGGTGCTTGAAAGAAGTCAAGACAAGGCTTTACAAAGAAAAATTTCGTTGGAAAAGGTAAAGCAGGAATCCTCGAGGCGGCTTAGACTTCTATAAGAAGAAGTAATAGGTATGTCTGTGTCAGGTGTAATAAGAGGAAATGTCCCCTGCTACGAAGTGGCCTAGGGAGCTAAAGAGAGAAGGGACGAACCCTCCTCTCAAAAAAGGGATTTATTTTATAAAATCTTTAAAGCGCTTACTGAATTTGGCAAGCTGACCACCCGAGTCAACGAGACGATGAACTCCTGTCCATGCAGGATGGCTCGTCGGGTCAATTTCAAGCCTTAGAGTATCACCTGGTTTTCCATAGGTTGAACGCGTTTTAAATTGACTGCCATCAGTGCAAGTAACGTTAATTTCGTGATAAGGGGGGTGAATATTGTCTTTCATCCTACTGTCCTGCTACTAAAATTAAAGAATATATATAAGGATTAATTCATCTAAGATCTATACAAGTTTTTTTAAGGGAAAGCAAGAGCAATCATCGTTTTTTAAGGAGAACCTCTCCTCGTATATAAAATATTTTTTACTTCCATTCCGGTAAGGGGTACTTCCTTTTGTGAGGAGAATTTTATTTAAAATTAAGGAGAATTTTGTTGCCTTCTTAATCCTTTTTCCTAATAGTAAGAGCAAGCAAGAGAGGAAGCCATTCAACATGGGAAGGAGTAAAAATAATGTCGGCTAAGCGAACAGTAACTCTCATTTATGGTGATGGTATTGGACCTGAAGTAGTAATGGCCACCCGTAAAATTATCAATGCAGCGGGAGCTAAAATCACATGGGAAGAATGCGAAGCCGGCGCAGCAGTTTTTAAAAAGGGACTTCCTTCGGGGGTGCCTCTCTCAACGATTGAATCTATCCAAAAGAACAAGGTAGCCCTTAAAGGCCCGCTTGAAACACCTGTAGGGTTTGGAGAGAAAAGTGCGAATGTTACTATTCGTAAGCTTTTTGGTACCTTTGGTAATATTAGGCCTGTAAGAGAGTTTCCTAATGTCACCACGCCTTTTTCAGGATTAGGCGTCGATCTTATTGTTGTACGGGAGAATGTTGAAGACCTCTATGCGGGGATTGAATACATGCAAACTCCCGGCGTAGCAAATTGCCTGAAGCTTATCTCTAAAAAAGGGTGTGAGAAAATATGCCGCTTAGCCTTTGAGATTGCTCGTGCGCACCAGCGCCGTCTTGTCACGTGTGCGACGAAGTCAAATATTATGAAACTCACAGAAGGTTTGATGAAACATACCTTTGAAGAGGTCGCGAAAGATTACCCTGATTTGGAAGCAGATCACATCATTATTGACAATTGCGCCCATCAATTAGTGCGTTTCCCTGAAAAGTTTGATGTGATTGTTACCACGAATATGAATGGTGATATCTTAAGCGATTTATGCTCAGGCCTTGTAGGGGGACTTGGGTTTGCGCCAGGTGCTAACATTGGGACGGAGGTATCTATTTTTGAAGCCGTGCATGGGTCGGCGCCTAAATATGCTGGAAAAAATGTAATTAATCCGACGGCTGTCATATTATCTGGGATTATGATGCTGCGCCATATTGATGAGTTTGACACCGCCGATCTCATCGAAAAATCTTTATTTTATACCTTGGAGCAAGGTTATTGCACCCAAGATGTGAAGACATCTGATAAGCCAGTAAGCACCACGGAATTTACAGACCTTATTATAAAACACTTTGGAAAAACTCCTAAGAAATGGGGAGATCGCAAATACAAGAAGCTAGTGATTCCAAGTCTTAACCCAGCCCCTGATTATGTGCAAGTTCACAGCAGAAATGTACGAGGCGTTGATGTTTTTGTGGAGTCGAATTTGCGTCCTCATGAGCTCGGACAAAGCCTTGAAGGCTTAATGCTTGATATGCCTTTGAAATTAGAGGTAATTTCTAATCTTGGTGTGAAGGTGTATCCGCAAGTGGGGGTCATCCCCGATGTCATTGATCATTATGGATGCCGTTTTAAGGCCCGTAATAGCGATGATTTTGTAAGCGATGCGATGATTGTCGATCTTTTGAACCGGCTTTCAACTAAGCACCGTTGGATGCATATAGAAAAATTATACACTTTTGACAATATTCCTGGGTTTACTAAAGCCCAAGGAGAAGATTAAACAACAAGCCAATACTCTTTTAGAGTCTTCTGGGTTGTTAAAGGGTGGTTAAAGTTTTTGCTTGCAAAATAAGCTTCTTATATAGAAGCTTATTTCTTAAATTTTTCATGAAGACCTCTAAACCTTTCATTAAAGGGCTTGTAATTTACTTATATGATGCTCATATAAAGGAAGGATATTTATTGATTATTATACAAGAAGAGGCCTGAGCAATGGAAAGATCGCATGACGATGTTATGTTTTTTGAAAAATTATACCAACGGGTAGGCGACCTCTTAGAGCAAGCTCAAAGTTACATAAAAACAAAAAGCACGCAGGATATCCAATTTTTATCAATGGAAGATGCGGTCTTGACGATGACCGAAATTACCCGTATTACCACTCGGTTGGCGCATATTGTTACGTGGCTTTCATTACAACGCGCCATTGCGAAAGGCGAAATAACCATCGCCGAGGCAAAAGAAGATCATTACCATGTGGTTGATACAGTTCTTATCTCGGAAGATAGCGCTGACACGTCAGCTAATCTTCCTTCAAAAGTACGAGAACTTCTTTTGGAAACCCGTGAATTATATCTCCAAATTGCTCATATGGATGACCAATTTCGCCAGACAATTTCTCATCTTAATTAAGTTACTCGAGAATTTTGCTCTTCCTTTAAAGGTTGGTTGATAAATATAAAAAACAAAGATATAGTACTCGAGTTTAGAGTTCGGAGCGTAGCGCAGCCTGGTAGCGCACCACGCTGGGGGTGTGGGGGTCGTGGGTTCGAATCCCGCCGCTCCGACCAGGGATAAAAGCAAGGGCTATTCTATGCCTTCTTCTCTTATAATTTTTTATGTTCCTATTGATTCTCTTGAACAGGCAAGAAATGTAGCAGCTCAAGCTGTTAAGGGGAAGCTAGCGGCTTGTGTTAATATTATTGATGGCCTCTCCTCTTGCTTTGAGTGGCAAGGAGATATTCAATGGAGTAAAGAGTATTTAATGCTTTTTAAAACTTCAGAGCAAAAACGGCACGCACTACGCGGGTATCTTGAAGGATGTCACCCGTATGAATGCCCATGTATTATAGAGGTGAAACCTTCTCAAGTGAATGAGCTGTTTGAAGCATGGTTGAATGAGACGCTTTCTGATTCTATGATATAACTCTTTTATGTCCCTAAAGACCTATCTAGGTTTTTACCTTCTTATAATGAGCTACCTTAGTAAAGAAGTTACTTATGGCCAAGAAACTGATATTTCCATCTTCGAGCCTTTATGAAAGATTCCAACTTTATATCCTCGATCTGCCGAGAGTAACCTAACCAAAAACGGCTTTTGGAGCGCATGGTTAATAAATCGTAAATAAGTGTGCTTTGTGTGCAACAATCTCGCAAAAGCTTAAAAATTATTGAAAATTTTTGTTGAAAATTTTTCATAAATGAGGTGAGACTGTGTTACAACTATTGTGATTAGAAATTTAAAAAATAAATTATAAGTTTAAAACAGGGGAAATTCATAATGAAGCTATATTTATTATCAGGTAGCGCCCTCATTGCATCTATGTCAATGGCGTTAGCAAATCCGGTTAGCACATCCTATGATTCAAAGCTTATGCCAACACTTACCATCAGTGGCTCGGCAACGGCTCATGTATCAGGGACAAAGCAAGAAGTAAAAAGTGGCCAAACGCAAGGTTATAACTTTGCTGTGGAAGATGCGATGCTTAACTTTGCCGCTGAGGGAAAGACCGATAATGGGTTAGAATACTTAATGAGGCTCACCTTTTCCGGGCAACCAGGTGTGACCACTCCAGATACCAACTACAGTGCTCACAACCGTGTTCGTCAAGCATATGTCCAACTTTCGGGATGGGGTTTCACTGTGCAGGGCGGTGCTGTTGACTCAGCCGATGCCGTAAAGATGGTTGATGGTAGCTTGGTTATGGGCGGTGATGGTGGTTTTGTAAGTGACTGGTCCAACCGTTTTAATGTTACCAATGATACTATTTTCTCCTCTTTCTTAGTAGCGAACCCTGGGTATGCGAATAAGATGAATATTTATACTCCACGTGTTGGAGGGTTCCAAATAGGCCTAAGCTGGACACCAAACACACGCCACTTAGGGGACGAATTCTTTAAAGATAATAGAGGGAAATCCATCCTTGGTGGTTCTGTCGATGGTCCTTATGCACCATTTGATCAAAATGTCTTCTCAGGAGCGTTGTCATATAACAATCATTTTGGTGACCTCACCCTTTCGATGGCTGTTGTAGGTGTTCATGCCAATACCTCCAAGACAGGTGGCACCAGTACTACGGAAGCAGAGAAAAAGCTTTTGAATAAATCACGTGGTTGGGCAGCTGGAGCTGTGATTGGCTGGAAAGGATTCGAGCTTGGTGGTGGTTATAGTAATAACCAGAAGACAGGTGAATACCTTGTTGATAGCGTAAATGGGTCAGACGGCGGAAGAGTTTGGAACGTCGCTGTTGGTTATCAGCTCGGCCATTATAAACTAGCTGTTGGTTATCTAAGTGGTCAGAAGAAATTCGTTCACAGCGAGGGCCAGGTTGGTAAGACAAAGTCGAAAATTGTTTCGGTAACTGCTGACTGGTTCCTAGCCGATGGTCTTTCTGCCTATGTTGATTATAACCATGTCGACATGAAGCATCCTGTATTGAAGACGAAAGATACTTTAGGGCATAAAAATAACGGAAGTGTCGTTTTGCTTGGTACACGCGTAAGCTTCTAAAGAATCTTCTTATCAGGTATAATGAAAAGAGCGGTCGCCTTAAAAAGCGGCTGCTTTTTTTATTAATATGTTGGAAGAGATACACTTTTGCAAGGATGGAAAAGCGCAGATTGAATGTGAACGTCACAACATTCTGCCATTTAACACTTGATTTATGAGACCATTCTGGCAGAATGAATGGAATTTATTGCTAAGCTAAGTGTGTCTAAAGATGAGAAGAATATTAACCTTGAGTCCTTTTTTATTCGCCTTAGTGGCCTGTACACCTAATAAGGTTGATAAGGATACTCATGGCATGGGTAATGTGAGCACTCATATTCCGCAGAGCTCTCATACCCAACGTATTGAGAAGACAGGGAAGCTCTTTGGCGATCGCCTTGTAGGGGTTGAATCGACTCGGTCTAAGAAAAGTTCTCTAGCTGGGAGTGAAGGAATCGGTGTGAATGCTTACCTTTGGCGTGCTGCGTTAGATACTCTTTCGTTTATGCCAACGACAGCAGATCCTTTTGGGGGGTATATAACAACCGACTGGCATACATTGCCCTTAAGTTCGAACATTCGCTATAAAATCCATGTCATTGTTTTGACGCATGAATTAAAGCCTGATGGCCTACGCGTCTCTGTTTTTAAACAAAAGAAAAAGAGCGAAAATAATACATGGGTTGACCTAGGGTTAGATGAAGGTCTTTCTTATAAATTAGAGACACTTATATTAACTAGAGCACGACAATTACGCTCAGCTGACCTTTAAGAGCCTGGGACAAAACATAATGTCTGTATATCATTTTAAAAAAATAGAAAGTAAGTGGCGTACGTATTGGGAGGATACACAGGCCTTTTCTGCCAAGCGCGAGAAGGGGGGTAGCCGGGAAAAATATTATATCCTTGAGATGTTTCCTTATCCTTCTGGTCACATTCATGTGGGCCATCTAAGAAATTATGCCTTAGGGGATGTTCTTGCTCGTTATAAAAGGAGTTGTGGCTATAATGTACTGCATCCTATGGGGTGGGATGCTTTTGGGTTACCGGCGGAAAATGCCGCTTTCGAACATGGGGAGAACCCTCGCGATTGGACCTTAAGCAATATTAAGGCTATGCGGGAGCAATTAAAGCTGGTTGGCTTATCCTATGATTGGAGCCGGGAAATATGTACCTGTGAGCCTTCTTATTATCGTCACCAACAAGCGATTTTTCTTAAATTTTATGAGGCGGGGCTCGTTTATCAAAAAGAATCTTATGTAAATTGGGATCCCCTCGAACAGACAGTGCTTGCAAATGAGCAGGTTGTGGAAGGACGGGGATGGCGTTCAGGAGCATTGGTGGAGAAGCGAAAGCTAACCCAGTGGTTTATCCGTATTACAGCCTTTGCCGAGGAATTGTTACAAGAGCTTGACACCTTGGTCGACTGGCCTGAGAGGGTGGCGACGATGCAGAGAAAGTGGATCGGGCGCTCGAAGGGTGCCGTTATACACTTTCCGATTGTGGGGCGCCAGCAAACATTAGATGTTTTTACGGCACGCCCTGAAATGGTCTTTGGAGCTTCGTTTTGTGCTATTTCTCCTCAGCACCCACTAGCTCTGGAGGCAGCTCAATTTGATGAGAAAATTGCTCAATTTATAAAGAAATGTGAACAAGCTTCTACTTCTCAAGAGGCTTTTGACAAGATGGAGAAAGAAGGAGTTGATACAGGGTTTCGGGTTAACCATCCTTTTGAAAAAGAGAGAACTCTGCCGGTTTATATTGCTAATTATGTCCTCATTGATTATGGTCTTGGGGCTGTTTATGGGTGTCCGGCACATGATGAAAGAGATTTTCTTTTTGCTAAAAAGTATAGCTTGCCTATTCACTCGGTTATGCGCTTAGAAGACAGCGTGAACGAGGGTAGGGAAATAGCCCAAGGTTCAGCTTACGAAGGGGATGGGATCCTTATCCATTCGGATTTTCTCGACGGTCTTTCGGTAAAGGAAGCGAAAGAAAAAGCTATTGCCTACTTAGAAAAAGAAAAGGTTGGTCATGCCGAAGTATCCTACCATTTGCGTGATTGGGGTATGTCTCGGCAGCGGTATTGGGGGTGTCCTATCCCAATTATTCATTGTGATCATTGCGGAGCTATTCCCGTAGCCCTTGAGTCTCTTCCTGTGACATTGCCAGAAGATGTTTCCTTTGATCGGCCTGGAAATCCTTTAGATCATCATCCTACTTGGAAGTACGTAGATTGCCCTAAATGTGGGAAAGAAGCCAGGCGAGAGACGGATACGCTTGATACTTTTTTTGATTCCTCCTGGTACTATCTTCGTTTTTGTAATCCAGGGAGTGAAGATATCATTTCTCAAGAAGACGTTGATTATTGGATGCCTGTTGATCAGTATATAGGCGGAATTGAGCATGCTGTCTTACATCTTCTTTACGCTCGATTTTTTACAAAAGCTTTGAAGCATTGTGGGCTTGTTTCTTTTGATGAACCCTTTAAGAGCTTATTGACCCAAGGTATGGTTTGTCATGAAACCTATAAAGATCAAAAAGGAAAATGGCTTACCCCTTTAGAGGTCGAAAAAGATGCAAGTGGCCATTATATTAAGAAAGAAGATGGCACTCCTGTCACCGCCGGGCGCTCGGAAAAGATGAGCAAATCTAAGAAAAATGTGGTGGAGCCAACGTATATTAGTGAAACTTATGGAATTGATGCGACGCGTCTTTTCATGCTATCTGATTCACCGCCTGAAAGGGATTTGCCCTGGTGTGAAGAAGGCATTGAAGGTACGTGGCGTTTCTTAAATAAAGTTTGGCGTTTTGTAAGCGAGCATGCAGAAGAGCTAAGTATCAATCAGAATTTCTCTTTTGATGAGCTTGATAAAAAAGGTCAGGATTTTGTAAAGCTTCTCCATAGGATGATCCGGGATGTCACCCATCATATTGAAGCGAAAGCCTTTAATGTGGCTATTGCTTTACTGCGGACCTTAGCAAATGCGTTATTTGAGTATGCAACTCAACTAGAGAATAAAGTGGTCCTCCGCTTGGGCGTCGAGACATTTATCAAGCTTATCATGCCGTTTACACCTCATATTGCTTATGAGATATGGGTGGAGGTCTTAAAAAACAAAGAGTCGCAGCTTACCTGGCCGCGAGCCGATGAAGAGATGTTGCAAGTAGAAGAAGTTCTTATTCCTATTCAGGTAAACGGGAAATTACGCGATCGTCTTTCTTTACCACAAGGATTTACAGAGGAGTTGGCTAAAGATAAGGTGATGCAGTCGGAAGTAATTAAGCCCTATATTGAAGGCAAAAAAATAAATAAGTTTATTGTGGTTCCCAACCGTATCATTAACATTGTGGTATCATGATAAGAAACCTTCCATTAATTATTATTGGTTTTTCAAGCATCTTTGTGAGTAGCTGTGGTTTTAGACCACAATTTTCTTTTGTTTCACCTTCGGCTGAGGCACTTCGTACAATAAAAATTCATCCTATTGCTGAACGGGAAGGATTGCTTCTTAATAATTTTCTTTCTCGGTTTACAGAGGTGGGGGAAACAACTTACCAATATGATGTGTATGTGACGTTAAATATCGATGAAAGGGACACAGCACTTGCCAGAGATTTTACCGCTGTACGCAAAGAGATTAAGGTAATAGCACACTTCAAGATAAAAGATCGTTTGGATCCTTCCTATCATCAAGAGGGAAGATGCGAAGCTGCACGAAGCTATAATATATCAAATAAACAAACTTATCATACACTTGCCAATACCTTGGACTCGAAGACAAAATTGACCCAGTCGTTGGCTTATTGCTTGATAACAAAAATTCCTCTTTCAATTTCTCAAAGTAAGAAAAATCCTATTCAAGCTCCTAAGGAAGCAAGTTAGCCTTTTAAGTAGGTCACAAGAAAGGCAGGGCGAGGAATGCATTCAGGAAGAGGTTTGTCTAGTATTGTTGAAGGTAGTTGTGCGCCTCTTTAAGGAAGTAAGAGATAAGGCAGGTTTCTTTGGGCGACGTTGTTAAACATGGTTAATGTCCTTGTATTCTATTAAAAGCTTATGAAGCTCTCGAGCCGTTGCTTCAGGCGGTTGCGTATTTTTGGCCAGCAAAGCGTACATGATGGGGACAATGAAGAGAGTAAGGATTAAGGAAAAAATTACCCCTGTAAAAATAACGACACCGATGACACTGAGCATCTCGGCTCCCGCACCACGTGCAAGCATTAAAGGAACGGCGCCGATTGCCGTAGTGATGCCAGTCATGATAATCGGGCGAAAACGTTTTTCACAAGCTTCAAGGATAGCTTCGTAAAGAGCGGTACCCATATCGCGTATTTGATTGATAAATTCTACAATTAAGATACCATTTTTAGCGGATAAGCCGATTAAAATAATAAGCCCTATCTGACTATATATATTAAGTGACTTACCTGTTACCCAGAGAGCAAAAAGAGCCCCCGTTATAGCAAAAGGAACGGTGAGCATAATAATAAAAGGATGGGTAAAATTCTCAAATTGGCCGGCGAGCACCAAGAAAACTACAATCAGAGATAAGATAAAGAGAAGATAAAGCGAGCTACTTGATTCTTTATAATCAAGGGATTCACCTCTATAATCAACAGCTATTTCTGGAGGGAAATTTGTTCTTGCTATATTTTCAAGGTACTCAAGGGCCTCGCCAAGAGAATAGCCATTGGCTAAGTTTGCTTCAATGGTAATACTTCGTAAACGGTTATAGCGGTTAAGTCGGGCAGCATCAGCAAGCTCTGTTAAAGAGATTAAAGCCGATAGTTGGATAAGTTCCCCTGTCCTTAGCGAGCGCACATAAATATTCTGGATATCTTGAGGGGTATGTTTTTGATGTTTATGGCTTTCGACAATTACATCATATTCTTCTCCCTGATTAATAAAAGTTGTAACGCGCCGCGACCCGAGCATTGTTTCCAAGGTGGCATTAATGGTGGCAATAGGGATCCCTAAGTCAGCGGCATAGGATTGGTCCACGACAACATCAAGCTGAGGCTTTGTTTCGTGATAATCATGATCAAGTCCTAAAAGATTCTTATTTTCTTGAGCTTTTGCTAATAAGAGATCGCGCCATTTTGTAAGTTCTTCATATGTTGGGCCTTGAAGAACAAATTGAACGGGCTTGCTAACTCTTCTTCCCAATCCTTGGCGTACAATGGGGAAAAAGGACATGCCTGGCAAACCAGCAATGCGCTTGCGTACTTCATCGAGATAATACCAAATGGGTTGGCGTCCGCTTCCCCATGGGCTTAATACGATAATGCCCCTGGCATCATGGAAGGAAGCGGTAGTGCCAAAACTTCCGGGGGCACGAAGGAGAAGCCTTTGAAATTCTCCGGTCTCCACAAACGGCATAAGCCTTTCTTCAACTTGGGCTAAATATTCGAGAACATAATCATATGAGGCGCCTTCTGGGCCTCGCATAAATAAAAAGAAAGCTCCGCGATCTTCGCGAGGGGTAAATTCACTGGGTACAAGCCTTATAAAAATAAGGATGGCGCCTGCCATTGTGATAAGGCCTAAGACGGCAAGAATGGGCTTAGATAAAAATCTCTTTAAAAAGAAAAGATAGTACCTTTTCACTTCCTCAAAATACTTGTCAATCAACTGAGCTAAAGGAGGACGATCTTTCATAGGCTTTATAAGGATCTTAGACGAAAGGGCAGGAGCAAGTGTCAAGGCGATAAAGCTAGAGAATAGGATGGCGGTAGAAATAGTTAAAGTAAATTCTTTAAAGACACGGCCAATATCTCCTTCTAAGAAGGTGATAGGGAGAAAAACAGAAATAAGCACAATGGTAGTGGTAATAACCGCAAATCCTACTTGACGAACACCGCGATAAGCCGCAATAAGAGGAGGCTCTCCTCTTTCAAAGCGACGGTAAATATTTTCTATGATAAGGATCACATCATCTACTAAGAGACCAATGGCGAGTAAGAGGGCCAGAAGGCTCAAAAGATTAATCGTTGCCCCTGTAAGGTACAAGACAATAAAAGAACTCATTAAGGATAAAGGGACCGTCACCGCGGGGAGAAGGATGGTACGTACGTCGCCTAAAAATACATAAATAACGAAAATAACAAGGAGGATGGTGATGCCGAGGGTTCTATAAACTTCTTTGATGGCTTCCTCGATAAAAATGCTGCTATCATAGCTCTGTTCAAGAGAAATATGGGGCGGAAGCTCTTTATTAAGCTGGCCCATTTTTTCTTTTACCCGGGTTGCTACTTCAAGAGTGTTAGCCTGTGATTGCTTCACAATCCCTATCCCGACCATCGGGACGCCATTTCCCCTGAGGAGCGCGCGGTCTTCGACAGGGGCATTTTCGACCAACGCCACATCTTGTAAGCGAATGATATATCCTTCTTCGTTGCGTCCTATGACAAGTTGGCGGAAATCTTCAAGGGAAGTGTAATTACGCTTGATACGTACGCTGAAGTTCTTTGTTCTTGTTTCGATAGAGCCTGCAGGGAGTTCCACATTTTCCGCGCGAAGAGCATTTTCTATATCAAGAGGCGTTAGACGACGAGCAGCAAGAGCATCTCGATCGAGCCAGACGCGTATAGACATATCCTGAGCGCCACCTATACGCACACGGGCTACGCCATCCAGGACGGTAAAGTGATCTTCAATGTAGCGGGAGGCATAGTCGGTGAGTTCCATAATATTCATGCCTTTCCCGGCGAGGTTAAGCCAGATAATCACATCATCGTTTGAGTCTGCTTTGCGAATTTCCGAAGGGTCCGCTTCTTCCGGGAGGTCTTTTAACAAGCCGGCAATGCGATCGCGTAGGTCATTTGCTGCGTGGTCAATCGTACGTGCGCTATCAAAGGTAATGGTAATTTGAGAACGACCATCTTCGCTTTGAGAGGAAATTGTTTTAATTCCTTCAATGCCTGCAATACGATCCTCAATAGGTTTGGTAATTTTAGTTTCAACAACGCGAGCAGCAGCCCCTTTATAAGTAGTAGTAATGGAAATAACAGGTGGGTCAATGTCTGGGTACTCCCTTAGGGGAAGCTTGATAAAGGCAACACAACCAAAAATAAAGAATAGGAGGTTGGTGACAATGGCTACCGTTGGTCGCTTAATGGAAATGTCGGAAAGAAGCATGTTACGTCTTTACCTTGAAATTTCCTGTGTGTGGTGGCCTTGCCTTATCCCAAACGTCGGTGATCGTGACTTTTCGTCCGTTTGAGACGATATGCGTTCCTCGCACAATGACGAGTTCACTTTCACTGACTCCGTCAATGATTTCTATTTCACCTTCCTCTCGCAAGCCAATAACAACTTCTCGCTCAACAGAGGTGGACGTATGAGGGTCAACCACATAGACAAAATGCTTATTTTTCTTTTGGTAGATGGCCTCTTCCGGGATGGTAAGCGCTTTTCTCTGGTTATATAACAACATCACCTGCATGAGGAGACCTGGCTTTAAAAGCTGATGAGGGTTTGGAATAATGGCGCGCGCCAATACAGTTCTTGTTTCAGGATGGATACGCGGATGAATGGCATGAACCTTACCCTTAAAGATTTTTCCAGGGAAGGTTTTACTTTTCGCCTCGATATCCATGTGTAGTTTTAGAAATGTGAGGCAATGTGCAGGAAGATGAAAGTCGATTTTTACTTGGCTTGTATCGTCCAGAGTCGTGATAGCTTGTCCGGGTTGGATAAGCGTGCCAGCACTTATCCTTCTTATACCTAGTAAACCAGAAAATGGGGCCCTTATAGTGCGATCAGCTATGCGTGCTTTTATGCCTTCTATTTGGTATTCCGCGGTCTTTACTAAAGTAGTTCGTTCGTCATATTCGCGTTTGGACGCGGTGTTAGCAGTAAGAAGGTGAGATAATCTTTTTTGTTCGCGTTTATGCTCCTCTAATTGAACAACAGCTGCTTTTAATTGAGCCCTCTCTTCATCTTGGTCTAAAAGCGCGATGATCTCACCTTTGTGCACATATTGCCCGTCGGAAAATAAAATTTCTTTTATAATTTCTGTGACGTTAGCTGTAAGTTCTGTTGATTCATTCGCGTAAAGGCTTCCTAACGCTTCAAATTTATCATGGAATGTCTTGAGATGGGTGCTCATGACAACAACGGGCGTAGCTTGCATGGGGTTCTTGTTCCGATGAGTCGAGAAAAAGAAATACCAATAACCCCCCATGCCGAGGAAGGTGAATAAAATTGCCCCTGCAATCTTACGATTTATCATTCAAATATCCCGAATTACTGATCTAATATTTAATCAGAACATCATTTATATATGGTTAAGTTAAGGGAGGGTGGGGTTAGGATGTAATGGGAAAAATAAGGAGTTCGCAATAGATTATCACCTTCTTGGTATTTAAAAGATTCTTCTAGAAGGAAAACCAAGGACCCTTAAAAGCATGCACTAGGAAAAAGTTAAGAGAAAGCAAGAGCGTTCTTTAAAGAAAGAAATAAAAGAGAGAGGCTACTTAAAAGGTATGAATGACATTGGTTACAATGCCCCAAATATGAATATTATTATCTTCTGTTAAAGCAATAGGCGAATAAGCGTCATTTTCAGGTACAAGGAATGGGCGATTATTAACTAAGGAAAGACGCTTGACCGTGAGACAGCCATCAACTGCAATAATCACGATTTTGCCATCTTGGGGTTCTAAGCTTCGATCAACTACAAGGATATCGCCTGGATGAATTCCCGCTTTAATCATGGAATCCCCAGAGACACTTACGAAAAAGGTGGTGGATGGGCGCTTGATGAGGTAGGAGTGAAGGTTGAGTTTTTCCTCATTATCATCATTCACAGGGGAAGGGGAGCCCGCCGAGACTCTTGAACTGTAAAGAGGCAATAAGCTATCTTGCTCTTCATCTAAAAAGCGGCGCACTTGCTCAACCTGACTGATAGGGACACGAATAGCTTGCGTGGCTTCCCCGAACTTTCCGCGACCTCTGGGACGTCCGGCGCCTGGTCTTTTTCCTCCTCTTCCCATGCCTTTTACTGCTTGTTGTTTCCACTGTTAACTGTTTTTCTCTTTATTAGAATAGTGTACATTTTTCAAAAATGGAATAAAAAATTTTTAAACTTTTAATGTTAAGTAAGATATATACATTTTTTGGGACACTATTAGGTGCGCTACGGTTTGCTTTGAAGAAAGGGGGGAGCAAAAAAGTTATTTTAAGGCTGGTAGAATGAGAAGGTAATAAAGCGTTTTCCTTGACCACAAACGCGTTTCACTTAATAATAAAGCTCAAAAGAATACGCTTCTTTTAAAAGAATTTTTATCTGAAGAAAACCCTGCAGTGCCTTAAATGTACTGCTATAGTAAATTTGCTTATCATAATGTAGCTTGCGCATGGGAAAGCCCTTAAAACCCAAGTAAAGGGAGGTTTTGATCTGATTGAGGGAAGAGATGGCCGAGATGCCGTTAAGGATGCTTAATGGTAAAAGCATATACTAAAAGTTTGCTGGGTTAGGGTAATGAGAATAAGATAGAGACAATATTATTTAAATACATTGTTTTCCTTGCTTCATTCTATAGCTACAGGGGGTAAAGAATGATTGTTCGTCTTAAAAGTTACATCCAGGGGATTGCTTTTGATTTGTGTTGAGGCTCATTTGAAAATATAAGAGATAATTGAAAGCGGGTATTATCTTCCCTTTAAGATATGGGTGAAATTGTTCGACGTAGGATGGACGAAAAGAAAATAAAGGATAGAGAATGGTTGATCGAGTCTTAAGAGAAATTTCCGAAAATGGCATTATGACTTTAACGCTCAATCGCGAGGGAGCAAGTAATGCTATTGATGAAGAGCTCATCCAAAATTTACATCACCAGTTCGTCTTTGCTGACAAAGACGAAACAATAAGAACGGTAGTATTGGCGGCTGTGGGAAAGAATTTTTGTGCCGGGGCAGATCGAGAATGGATGCACCGTATGTCGCAGAGCTCTTTAAAAGAAAATAAGGAAGATGCCCGTCAATTTGGTCAAATGCTTCAGGCTCTCTACCACTTAAAGAAACCAACGATAGCATTATTAAAGGGGGCTGTCTATGGAAGCGGTATTGGCCTTGCCGCTTGTGCTGACGTGGTTATTGCAACTGATACGTCAAGCTTTTGTTTTTCTGAAGCAAAATTTGGGCTTATCCCTGCCATTATCTCACCTTTCGTTATGCGGGTAATAGGGGAGCGAAATGCTCTTCGTTATTTTTTAACGGCTGAGCGGTTTGGGGCTTATGAGGCTCAGCGTATTGGGCTTGTGCATGAGGTTGTTTCCCCAGCGGAGCTTGAGCCTGTAGCGGATCATACTATTCGGGCTCTTTTTGATGGAGCGCCTGCCTCTCATCGTGCTATTAAATCTCTCGTTCGGGAAATAGAAGGAGCTCCTCTTGATAATGCTCTCTTGGATAAGATCGCTAAAAATAGTGCAGAGGTTCGGATAAGTAAAGAAGGTAAGGAAGGCGTTGAAGCATTCTTAACGAAGACGCTTCCGTCTTGGCGTTCCACATAAAAAAACTTTTAAATGCTACAAGGATCGAGGAACAAATTCCTTCTAAAATAACCATATGTAAAGTTTTATGATTAAATATGGGGTGGAGGTAAGATGGCGTTACTTACACCTGGATAAAGTGGGAGAAAGAAAATGATCGGTATCAGTGGTGACATGGTCTTTGTGATAAGTCTGGCTATTCTTGCCATTCTCTTTGTGGCTCTTAGTGTGAAAGCAGTACCCCAAGGATATGAATATACTGTTGAGCGTTTTGGTCGCTATATTCGTACCCTGCCTCCTGGTTTGCAAACGATTATCCCTTTAATCGACCGTATTGGCGCGAAAGTGTGTGTCATGGAGAGCGTGTTAGATGTTCCATCCCAGTCAGTTATTACCCGCGATAATGCTATGGTCACGGTGGATGGCGTCGTATTTTATCAAGTGTTGGATGTCGCAAAAGCCGCTTATGAAGTTGTCAATCTTTCCCGGGCGGTTACTAATTTGACAATGACGAATGTCCGCACGGTTATGGGTTCCATGGACCTTGATGATTTGCTCTCTCAGAGGGAGATGATTAATGCCCAATTACTAAAAGTCATTGACGAGGCAACAAACCCTTGGGGGATTAAAGTAACCCGTATCGAGATAAAGGATATTATACCTCCCCAAGATCTTATTGATTCAATGGCGCGACAAATGAAAGCAGAGCGGGAGAAACGGGCGGTGGTTCTGGAGGCGGAAGGGCAAAGACAGTCGGAAATCTTGAAAGCTGAGGGAGAAAAGAAAGCCATGATCCTTGAGGCGGAAGGACGAAAAGAATCTATGTATCGCGATGCCGAGGCGCGCGAGCGACTTGCGCAGGCAGAGGCAGAGGCGACACGTGTAGTATCGCAAGCAATTGCCAACGGGAATATTCAGGCCATCAATTACTTTGTCGCACAAAATTATGTAAAGGCTCTTGAGTCAATGGCTTCCGCTGAAAATCAAAAAGTTATTTTTATGCCTTTAGAGGCGAGCAGCCTCATTGGCACTATCGGGGGCATTGCGGAGCTTGCGAAGTCAACGTTCTCAGAAAAACAAAAAAAATAATATCATTTAATAGAGTGAGGAAAAGGTATGAGTTTTGATCCCATAACATTTTGGCATTGGCTTATTTTTAGCCTTTTGCTCATGATTGGGGAGCTCTTTATCCCTGGCTCGTTTCTCATCTGGCTTGCTCTTGCCGCAGCGATGGTAGGGGGCGTACTGTATCTCTTTCCTTCTTTATCTTTTATCGTTTGTCTTGTACTTTTCGCTTTGCTTAGCTGCATAAGTGCTTTCTTAGGAAGAAAGTTAGTTACCAAATATAGTCCAGTGAGTGAGCAGCCAGCTCTTAACCGTCGTGCTCACCAGCTTATCGGGCGTACTTTTACGCTTCATGACCCTATTCGCAATGGGCAAGGTCACTTGAAAATAGGCGATACCTTATGGGTGATTGAAGGAGAAGATATCGAGACCGGAACGGAAGTTCAGGTAGTAGGCGTTAAAGGAATAAACTTGCAAGTTGAGCCTATCAAACTACCGCTAAAGCATTGAAGTCCCCTTTAAAATCTTTTTTATAGGATAAGGGGAATTCTCTTAAACAGAGCCTTAGAGACGATGACGATAGAAAAGATACTCTCCTATATGTGCCAATCTATCAATTGCCCATTGCGTGGCCCAGAAAGTACAAAGACGCATTGCAAAGTTTAGAGGTGTTTCTTCTTCTAGAGCAATATAAACAATCTCTAGGGGCCAAAAGAGATAATTCATAGGGATGGAAAGATTAAAAAGGTACTTTAGAGCAATATCAAAAAAGAGAGAAACTTTTGCCATGTATAAACCGTCTTCTATGCCTCTTCGACTTACACATGATAAGCTTTCTTTGGCCCAGAACACTCTTTCTTCCGAGGATTCTGTCTTGCTTGGGAGAGAGAAGAGAGACGGGGAAGGGATTGAAGAGTTAGAGATAAAGAGCATTTCTTCCCGGGTGTAGTTATAGAGAGAGGATGAGGCTTGTGCCTTAGCCTGCAAGACAAATATGTGAAAGCACACCATGATTACAGCTTGTGTAAGGAAAGACATCTTTTCTCCTAACCAACATAGGTATCAAATTCATTTTACATATGATATTTATAATGTAAATGTCTAAGATAATTTTTTTGGTTAGGATTAAACTGTCTTGCCTTATTAGATCTCTTTTTCGTTTTTTAGGCGTGCGATAGAGGAAATGAGCATTCTCTTTAGGAAAGCTTAGTTTTAAATGCAGCTATTGTCTAAGAGAAGCTTGCCTAGGCTATGTCTCCTACATACCAATTCGAAGCCACCCTTAAGCCTCGTTGGGTAAGAAAAGCACCCTTTTGCTTATCGTGAGCTCCACAAACGACCAGAAGTTGAACAGCTCCCTTCCTTCTTGCGAGCTCTTTAATTTCTTTTAATAATTCCTCGCCGATAAGAGTCCAGCTTAAGTCTGACTCGACACAAAAATCATCGATCATTAAGGTTAAGCCGCCTGGGTTATAGACTTCAGGTGCCTTTATAAGCTTACCGATCATAAAGCCGACCACCTTCTCTTTTCTTTTGGCTGTTAGCATTATATGATCTTTGTCGCGGAGGAGGCTTTCGAACCAGCGTGTCTGGCTGACCTCAGCTTGAGGGCCGGCATATCGCCAAAATTGTGGTTGTACTTGTTCGTAGGCGCGGCGCTTTTGATAAGAAAGAGCGACAAATGAAGAAATATCCACTAACTCGGTAGAGTGAACTGTTATCGTCTTCCTATACACATAGACATTTTCTAGGTAAGTGGACGGGCCTACCTGGGTGGTCGTCGTGCCTTGTAAGCGGAATCCTAGTTTTTGGTAAAAATTATGTGCAGGGAAATTTTGTGCTAAGGTAAGGACGATAACGGGGGTTAAATGTTCTTGCTCCAGTCGATGCATGGCTTGGCGGATAAGCTTTTCGCCAATACCTTGTTGTTGATACTCAGGCAACATATATATTGCACGTATCTCACCCTTGCCATAGGCGGGGTGTCTTGATACACCAAAGTCGCAAAATCCCACGATCTTTTGCTTACAGCATGCAACAATGGAATAATGTCCTGGCTCAGTAGCCTTTTCAACGCGTCCTCTTAAGCGCTTCTCAAAGCACAGGGCATTAAGGAAATCATTGTCGATGATTCCTTGATAAGCCTGCTTCCATACTTTGATGGAGAGGTCGACGATTGCTGGCTGGTCCTCTTCTTTTGCCTCTCGTATAAAGACGCGAGAATAGGTATCAAAAGCAAAGATGGTACGCTGCGGTTGCTGGCCATCAAAGGTGATCTGCTTGGTTGCGCACATGTAATGGCCATCTGTATAAGCTCCAATGGTTCTTCGCCAAAAACTGAGAGCTGATTTATTCTCGGGAAGTACAGAAACCTCCCAATTTCCGGGGTGCATGTCCCATATTTCATGAGCTACTTGTTTGCCAATTCCCTTATGCTGGAATTTTGCCAGGATAAAAAACTCCCCCATGTTCCAATTCGTTTTGGGCTCTGTTCCGATTTGGTTGAGCAAGACGAACCCGGCAAGTTCTTCACCGACTTTTACGAGAAATGCCTTTCTTGTCGGATCCCCAAAATAATTCTTGAAATTGAAACTTTCATATAAACCGTCAGTTGGGATCGCCCAGTCAGCAGAAATAAAGCCACATTCACGTGACATGTCATATACATAGAAACGTGCCATATTCTGGATGGTAGGATAGTCCGCCAGAGTAGCCGGGAGGAGGTGAACGTTATCTTTTATATTTTCTTTACTATCAAGCAACTGGTAGCTCCTTTAAAGTAACGTGCTTTAACCTGATACTTTCCCACGGGCACAAATCCGGCGGTGAGACAGACATGCCTGGCACGAGGGTTGTTTTCATCAGGGTCAATCATAAAGGTGTCAGCTTTCTTGTCAATTTGGTTATGATAAAAGGTGACAACTTCCTTTAAAGTGATAGCTCCAAGACCTTTGCCTAGGTATTTTAAGTTGCCTATCCCAAAATCAAGACAAATTGTATGGCCTGAGGATGACCAATGTGTTCGGTAAAGCGCTGGTAAAGACGGATCGACCTGCAAGCAATGCGAAAGAAGAAAGCAATAGGGTTCGCGATGAAAGGATCCTACCCAATATACGGTGTCTCCCTCAAAATAATGTTGCTTTTTCCCGTGAATGAAATTGACGATATCCTCTTTGTGCTCTTGGCTATTATCCCAAAACTCTTTCCTATGTGGCTCATCAAGCTAGCTAAAGATAAGGTCTTCATGAGGCTCACGTGCTTTTTCGAAATGAATGGTCATAATTCTTTTCTTAAATAGACTTTGGCCATGGGGCCGTTATTGTGATATCCAAGGGCCTGATAAAAATCATGAGTACCCTCTGGCGCACGGCGTAGACCAGATGTAAGGTCAATTATCACAGGCTTAAATTGATGAGCGAAGGCCTCGACAAAAGTCATCAGCTTCTTCCCAACACCTTGGCTGCGATAGGATTCTTCAACCACCAAGCCTTCAATATGAATGCGCGTCATCTCAGAAACAAAAAGAGGAGTTTTAGACCAGGCGACGCATCCAACGCATCTATCGTTGGGAAGGAGAGCTAAGGCAACGCCATAACCGTCATTTTCTATAAATTTTTTGAATCTTTTTTCTAGAGTTTCTTGAAGGGTAGGGTATCCAAGTTGATCTAACAATGGTAAAAGAGCCGGAACGTCAGAAGGTAGAGCCATCCGCAGGAGCACATTATTTCCTTCTTTCATAAGCTGGGGCTTTTTTGACATATTTTCCTACTACCTTCTGAGCATGGTCAAATAAATGAAGAGGGATATAAAAATACTATCCTGGTTTAAAGATAAAAGCCTAGCAATATCCTTGTTATCTCGTTGATAAGTTTACCTTCTTTTTAAGAGAGACGAAAGCCTCGCTTAACTTTATTTTTAGGGGAGAAGGAGCCTTCCTGGAGGGAGAAAAAACCAAAGTTTCGGTATGGTTTCTTTCTACGCAGGTAAGGAAAAAATCCTTAAAGGAGCCATTTTATGGCTGGAGAAATTTAAAGGAGTTTTTCTTAAGATACCTACTTGTTAATTAAATTGTTAATTAAACCTTCGGTGACCCCCTGCCGGTCTCCAATGACCGCGTGTGTTCGTCATATATAAAAGACTATAAAGAGTTACCTGACGTGCCATGAGAAACATCAGTGTGCGCCCTAGGCAATGCTCCCACAGCTCTTCTTCGAAGGAGGATACGAAAAACTCTAGGGCGGTGAGAGGGTAGGTTAAAAGACCATTAAGTAAGAAAAACCCAGGAGTCCTAAGGGTGCCGCCATATCCATCTGGATGCTCCACATATTTCAGATTATTGGGGTAGCCTATAGCAAATAAGGCTCCAGTCATTAAAAATACATCTCGCACCCCCCTTAGGACCAAAGCGTTGTGATTAGGTTTCTGGATGGGTTCTTGCTCATTAAATTCATCTTGGGCGATCTGTGAAGCTGAAGTGAAGGTGCCTTGAAGAGAAGATAAGGTATTTAGTTCTTCGCTTAAATAAGGACTTGCTACTGCCTGACTTTGAAAGAAAATTATCAAGCAAACTATTTGAATAAGGAGCATTCCATTCTACCCTTATAGTACAATTTAATTAAAGTTAAAGGGGATCCTTATTCTATTTTCTTAATCTTCAGGTAAGGACCCGCCTCTTTATAAGCTAAATTTTTTTTGTTAACATTTCGTTTCTTATATTTTATTTTTGGGAAGATAACATTTTTACGTCCCAAGAGGATACCATTTTTTACCTCCCAAGTTGTTGTTTGACTTTTTGGTTGATTGGGTTTAATCATGAATAAGTCAACATAAGAAGGATTGAAGGATGGGTCGTACCTTATTTCTAGCTATTTATTTATTAGTTTTAGGATTGTCAGGCTGTTCTTGGGAACTATTTGAGAAAAAAGGGGAAGAGGAAATGTCAGCGCCTCTTGAACGAGTGGAAACTGTTCATCAAATGGCAAGCGACGTTCCTATACCGGGCCAAGCCCAAATTAATAAAGATGCCACTCTTATTCTGGGACGTCCTGAGTCTTGGATTGGCCGTCTTTCTTACCAGGTCTCGACGAAAGAACATGACATGGTAAATTACATAAAAAATGAAATGGTGAAGTTCAACTGGCAGCTAATTTCAGTTGTGCAGTCTAAGGTGAGTCACTTAATCTTTCAAAAGGGCAACCGGATAGCAAATGTGCAAATCAAATCTCAGTTTATTGCTGGTGCTCACGTTATTATTGATGTTTCGCCTTCTTCCACCGATCTTCACTCTTCGCCTCGTGGCGCTTCCTATAAAGGGCCGAGTGACATTATGCAAGAGACGCTTTAATAAGCTTATTTTTTGATTGTTAAAAGGGCACCAAACAAAGCGATAAAGTAAAGGCTGAGGAACAAATTGCTTCTCCAGAAGTAGCCTTCCAATCTTTTTAAAAAAGTTTAAAAGCCGCGCTCGTTGACGAGGAAGGCGTCCTTCTTAACATAAAAAAGCTTGATGGATTTTTTATAGCAAGTGATGCTTTAAAAAAACTCAATGTCCATTGCGTCGATGTTCATCATAGCAGCAATGCGCTGAAGGGAAGAAAGGATCAGGCTTTTTTCCCAAGGAGCTAATTTCCGGAATTTCGCCAAAAACTGTTCTTGCAAGAGGCTGGGTGCATACGCCAGTATCTTCTTTCCTTCTTCCGTGATTTGTATCTTAGATTTACGTTTATCAATTTCGTTTTTATCCCGTGTAATAAACCCGCGGCTAAACATTCGGTCAAGGATGGTAGAAACGGTAGCGGCGCTTAAATTGACATTATCTGCGATAATTTTAAGGGAAGTTTGGGGTAATTTATCAATTTCTTTCAAGATGACCAGCTGGGGAGTCGTTAACCCAAATTTCTTAAAATTATTTTTTGAATGGAGATCAATAGCCCGATTAATTTTCCTTAGAGCAAGAAGAACTTCTTCTTCAATAAGTAGATCCTGCATTTTATCCGCTTCTCCTCTTACATAGTAATGGGATGGTAATTTGTTGGAAAGGGATGGTCAATCTAAGAAAGTTGACAGAATAAATATATTTGTTAGAATACTAAATAATTTAAAAAAACAAACCAAATTTCTCGTGGGAAAATATCTTATTTTCCTCAGAATTTTTGAATTATGTGGAGAAAAATATTATTAGATATCTAAATAAAAACGTGACGTTCCAAGGTTTTTTGGCCCTCTTAATATGGGCGACGGCGGCAACGGCCATTAGTTATATAAAAGATTTACCGCCTTTTCAGATCCTTACTTTCTCGTTTTTTTCAGTATTTCTTTTAACAACCGGGAAGGTGATGGTAACGCGAGATTGGGAATCGTTGCGCGTATCCTGGCAGACGTGGATCGTCGTGCTGGTTGGTACGTGTGTGCAGCAAGTGGCTTATGTCTTAGCTTATCGTTTTGCGCCCCCGGTGGAGATTGATATTCTTGTCTATTTATGGCCGGCGTTTGCGATTTTGTTATCGTTATTGTTATTAGGAAAGAAGCTTAGTACAAAGAATGGGTTGTCCCTTATGTTGGGATTGTTAGCGGTTGTGTTTCTATCTTTAAATAAGCTTTCTCAGTCATCGTTTCATTTTAATATAGGCCATATTTTCGCCTTAGTTTGTGCTTTTTTATGGGGTTTATATACGGTTTTAATTCGCAAGGTATCTCCCATTAATATGAATATTATTGGTATTAGTTATGGAGTAGGGGCCTTCTTTTCATTAACCCTTCATCTTAAGTATGAGGCTTTTATTTTACCGAATTTGTCCCAAGTTTTGATTTTGCTGTATTATGGAATTTTCATATCGTTTATTGCCTTTTGTCTGTGGTCAAAAGCTATCCAGAAAGGGAAAGCAGTTTTATTGACTTTGTCTTCCTATTTTAAACCTGTGGTTTCGTTACTTCTTTTGTGTCTTTTTAAACTTGCTAGCTTCAACCTTGAATTAGGGTTAGCATGCGGCATGGTTCTCCTTTCAGGCCTACTCAATGCTTCGGTTGATTGGTATGAAGCAAGGGTATGGTTTGCCTCATTTTTTATGCGGCGTTTTGTATTATTTCGTTAAGCGTTTGTGTTATTTTTTTATTTTGTGAAAAAAGGGTTGACAAAGTTTTGTGAAAGGGTAGAAAGGAGGGGTAGTTGAGGTGGTTTGCTGAAGCTGCGGTGATGTTTGAGGGTGTGAAGAGGAAATATTTGGAAGGTTTTTGTAGGTAGAGATGGGAGACATTTACACCTACGAAGACTAGATAGTCAGACGTTATAATACGTTGTATGAGTAGGAGTGGGACGGTAGTTTACCGGAGGGTAGATTATCGTGTCGATTAACATGAGAGTTTGATCCTGGCTCAGAACGAACGCTGGCGGCACGCTTAACACATGCAAGTCGGACGCGAGGTTTCTTTCGGGGAGCTTTGAGTGGCGGACGGGTGAGTAACGCGTGGGAACCTACCCTATGGTGGTGGATAACTGAGGGAAACTTCAGCTAATACAGCATACGCCCTTTACGGGGGAAAGGCGCAAGTCGCCGTGGGATGGGCCCGCGTCAGATTAGGTAGTTGGTGGGGTAAAGGCCTACCAAGCCGATGATCTGTAGCTGGTTTGAGAGGACGACCAGCCACACTGGGACTGAGACACGGCCCAGACTCCTACGGGAGGCAGCAGTGGGGAATCTTGGACAATGGGGGAAACCCTGATCCAGCGATGCCGCGTGAGTGAAGAAGGCCTTCGGGTTGTAAAGCTCTTTTAAATGGGAAGATGATGACGGTACCATTTGAATAAGTCCCGGCTAACTCCGTGCCAGCAGCCGCGGTAATACGGAGGGGGCAAGCGTTGTTCGGAATTACTGGGCGTAAAGGGCGTGTAGGCGGTTTTCCAAGTCAGGCGTGAAAGCCCTGGGCTTAACCTAGGAACGGCGCTTGATACTGGGGAACTAGAGGTCAAGAGAGGGAAGCGGAATTCCCAGTGTAGAGGTGAAATTCGTAGATATTGGGAAGAACATCCGTGGAGAAGTCGGCTTCCTGGCTTGATACTGACGCTGAGGCGCGAGAGCGTGGGGAGCGAAAAGGATTAGAGACCCTTGTAGTCCACGCTGTAAACGATGAGTGCTAGATGTTGGTCACGCAGGTGATCAGTATCGAAGCTAACGCATTAAGCACTCCGCCTGGGGAGTACGGTCGCAAGATTAAAACTCAAAGGAATTGACGGGGGCCCGCACAAGCGGTGGAGCATGTGGTTTAATTCGATGCAACGCGAAAAACCTTACCAGCCCTTGACATGGGGATCTCGATGTTCAGAGATGGACATCATCAGTTCGGCTGGATCCCACACAGGTGCTGCATGGCTGTCGTCAGCTCGTGTTGTGAGATGTTGGGTTAAGTCCCGCAACGAGCGCAACCCCTATCTTTAGTTGCTACCAGGTTGGGCTGAGCACTCTAGAGAGACAGCCGGTGACAAGCCGGAGGAAGGTGGGGATGACGTCAAGTCCTCATGGCCCTTATGGGCTGGGCTACACACGTGCTACAATGGCGGTGACAGAGGGAAGCGAAGGGGTGACCTGGAGCGGATCCCACAAAAGCCGTCTCAGTTCGGATTGCTCTCTGCAACTCGAGAGCATGAAGTTGGAATCGCTAGTAATCGCGGATCAGCATGCCGCGGTGAATACGTTCTCGGGCCTTGTACACACCGCCCGTCACACCATGGGAGTTGGTTTTACCTGAAGGCAGTGAGCTAACCTTTTAGGGGGCAGCTGACCACGGTAGGATTAGCGACTGGGGTGAAGTCGTAACAAGGTAGCCGTAGGGGAACCTGTGGCTGGATCACCTCCTTTCTAAGGAAAAAATCTCGTTTGTTCTCTGTTGAAGGGGGCGGCGAGGCCCACTCTACCGACAAAAGCCTTTCAAAATCTTTCGCCCTTGTTGAGACGTTTTGGTTGTAAGTGACCAAGGGGATGAGCGAGGGGAGATCGGTTCTTAGAAGGAGCGCCGCGAGGGGTGGTTGAGAGACGTTGGACGTTTTGAGGCCACGCATGGCCAAGCGGGCTAGTAGCTCAGCTGGTTAGAGCGCACGCTTGATAAGCGTGAGGTCGAAGGTTCAAGTCCTTCCTGGCCCACCAAGATGGTGGTGGCGTTTTTGCAAGGGGACGGGGGTGTAGCTCAGCTGGGAGAGCGCCTGCTTTGCACGCAGGAGGTCATCGGTTCGATCCCGTTCACCTCCACCAACTGCTGTGAGAGAGGAGTGGGATGATCTTATAGGCGGCGTGTTCAGGTTGATAAAAGGCTTGTGGGAGCGGAAAGGTTTTGTTAATGTAAGGCGACGAGATGCGCTGCGACTGAGGTTGGGCGTTGAAGCGGGCGGATAGCTGGAAGGCGAGCTCGCGGAGGAGGTACCTGATAAGGGGCCTTGAGATGTTTAAGGGCGTGAAGGAAGAAGATTTTAAACCTAGAAAGAATTGGGTATCAATTGTTTGTAGGTGATGAGCTTAACGTGGAGCATGTTGGTTGAGAGGCTAGATGTTTTTGGAGGGGGAAGTCCTGACGGAAGCGGTAGTGGACGAGGCGAGCGTGAGAGCGTTGAGCGAATGTGTTGACCGAGTGATTTGATACACGGCAGGTGTATCAAGAAGACAAGAGCATTGGGAGGATGCCTTGGCACTAAGAGGCGATGAAGGACGTGGTACGCTGCGAAAAGCTGCGGGGAGGTGCGAACAACCGTTGATCCGTAGATGTCCGAATGGGGAAACCCGCTACCTTTGGGTGGCATTGCTTGCTGAATTCATAGGCAAGTAAGGCGAACCTGGCGAACTGAAACATCTCATTAGCCAGAGGAAAGGAAATCAACCGAGACTCCGTGAGTAGTGGCGAGCGAAAGCGGATCAGGCCAGTGTTTTATGTGTGTGCAACCTGAAGAGAGTTGGAAAGCTCTGCTAAAGAAGGTGATAGCCCTGTAGGGGGAGCGGACAGATAAGATCATGAGTAGGGCGGGACACGTGAAATCCTGTCTGAAGAAGGGGGGACCACCCTCCAAGCCTAAGTACTCCTTAGTGACCGATAGTGAACGAGTACCGTGAGGGAAAGGTGAAAAGAACCCCGTTGAGGGGAGTGAAAAAGATTCTGAAACCCAATGCTTACAAGCAGTCGGAGCATCGTCAAGATGTGACGGCGTACCTTTTGTATAATGGGTCAGCGAGTTTATGTAAGAAGCAAGCTTAAGCCGTGAGGTGTAGGCGGAGCGAAAGCGAGTCTGAAGAGGGCGAATAAGTTTCTTGCATAAGACCCGAAACCGAGTGATCTAGCCATGGGCAGGCTGAAGGTACGGTAACACGTACTGGAGGGCCGAACCCACTCCTGTTGCAAAAGGAGGGGATGACCTGTGGCTAGGGGTGAAAGACCAATCAAACTCGGATATAGCTGGTTCTCCGCGAAATCTATTTAGGTAGAGCGTTTGGTGAACGCCATCTGGGGTAGAGCACTGGATGGGCTAGGGGGGAGCAATCCTTACCAAACCCAACCAAACTCCGAATACGGATGAGCGATGCCAGGCAGACAGACGGTGGGTGCTAAGGTCCATCGTCGAAAGGGAAACAGCCCTGACCGCCAGCTAAGGTCCCCAAGTTATGGCTAAGTGGGAAAGGAAGTTGGAAGGCCAAGACAGCTAGGAGGTTGGCTTAGAAGCAGCCACCCTTTAAAGAAAGCGTAACAGCTCACTAGTCTAGTTAAGCCGTCCGGCGCCGAAAATGTAACGGGGCTCAAGCCATACACCGAAGCTGTGGACTTTAGAGATTTTAGGATCTTTAAAGTGGTAGCGGAGCGTTCCGTAGGCCGTTGAAGGTACTTTGTGAGAAGTGCTGGAGGTATCGGAAGTGCGAATGCTGACATGAGTAGCCAGAAAGTGTGTGAGAAACACACTCGCCGGAAGTCCAAGGGTTCCTGCGCACGGATAATCCGCGCAGGGTGAGCCGGCCCCTAAGGCGAGGGCGAAAGCCGTAGTCGATGGGAAGGCGGTTAATATTCCGCCGCCTGCGGGAAGGTGACGGCATGGAACGGTTGTTTGATCTGATTGGATTGATTGAGCAGCTTACCATGTCCAGGAAATAACCCCCGCATGATAGACCGTACCCGAAACCGACACAGGTGGACAGGTAGAGAATACCAAGGCGAATGAGCGAATGATGTTGAAGGAACTCGGCAAATTGACCCCGTAACTTCGGGAGAAGGGGTACCTCTTGGTGGGCAACCATTGGGAGGTGGCACAAAAGAGGGGGTAGCGACTGTTTATCAAAAACACAGGACTCTGCGAAGTCGCAAGACGAAGTATAGGGTCTGACGCCTGCCCGGTGCCGGAAGGTTAAGAGGAGGTGTGCAAGCACTGAATTGAAGCCCCGGTAAACGGCGGCCGTAACTCTAACGGTCCTAAGGTAGCGAAATTCCTTGTCGGGTAAGTTCCGACCTGCACGAATGGCGTAACGACTTCCCCACTGTCTCCAACATCACCTCAGCGAAATTGAATTCTCCGTGAAGATGCGGAGTACCCGCGGTTAGACGGAAAGACCCCGTGCACCTTTACTATAGCTTTGCAGTGGTGTTAGGGATAACCTGTGTAGGATAGGTGGGAGCCGATGAACCTTGAGCGCCAGCTTGAGGGGAGGCGTCCTTGAAATACCACCCTGGTTATCTTTGACATCTAACCGAGGCCCGTGATCCGGGTCCGGGACCCTGCATGGTGGGTAGTTTGACTGGGGCGGTCGCCTCCTAAAGAATAACGGAGGCGTGCGAAGGTTTGCTCAAACTGGTCGGACATCAGTTGACGAGTGCAATGGCATAAGCAAGCCTGACTGCGAGACGGACATGTCGAGCAGAGACGAAAGTCGGTCATAGTGATCCGGTGGCACTGTGTGGAAGGGCCATCGCTCAACGGATAAAAGGTACGCCGGGGATAACAGGCTGATCTCCCCCAAGAGATCATATCGACGGGGAGGTTTGGCACCTCGATGTCGACTCATCACATCCTGGGGCTGTAGTCGGTCCCAAGGGTTTGGCTGTTCGCCAATTAAAGTGGTACGTGAGTTGGGTTCAGAACGTCGCGAGACAGTTCGGTTCCTATCTGCCGTGGGTGTAAGAGAATTGAGAGGAGCTGTCCCTAGTACGAGAGGACCGGGATGGACGTACCTCTGGTGTACCGGTTGTGTCGCCTGATGCAGCGCCGGGTAGCTAAGTACGGACGAGATAACCGCTGAAAGCATCTAAGCGGGAAACTCTCCTCAAAACAAATTCTCTCCATGAGAGCCGTGGTAGACCACCACGTTGATAGGCTCGGTGTGAAAGCGCGGTAACGTGTGAAGCTAACGAGTACTAATCGCTCGATTGTCTTGATCCCTGTCGGGTATCAAGTCATCAAGGTTAACACCTAAACCTATAAACAATATCCTTTTCTTTCAGACCCCCTTTCGACGGAAAGGTTCAAGACATAGCGAGGCTTTTTGCCAAGTTGGCTAATGCCCTGGGTTGTCTCTTGACGGGGGTTGTCTCCATCTCCTTACGGAGGGGGCGCCACATATGTGGGGTTTGATGACCTGGTGGCCATAGTGAAGGGCTAAGCACCCGATCCCATCTCGAACTCGGCCGTGAAAACCTTCAACGCCTATGGTACTGCAGCTTAAGCTGTGGAAGAGTCGGTCGCTGCCAGGTCTTCCAACCCCATAATTTCTCTTCTTCCTTCCCCCCATCTCTTCTCTCCTTTCTCCTTCTTTCTTCTTCTCTTTCTTCCTTATCCTCACGAACCGTTCGGCAGAGACAAACGGCCCAAGATACCTCTCAGCCGGCTTCTTGAGATCCCCGGTGTATCGATCATCCCCGCCGCCCCTTCCTTAAGCTTAAGCTTGCGCAGTAAAACAGGCAGGACACGCCAAAAAAACCTTTGCCCGCCCCAACGAATACCACGCCCAACCTTTGGGAAGGGGAGGCACCCCCATAACTTTTAAAGCATCCACCCAAGGAGGAGATAACCAAAAAAACTCTCCGCCCACCTCTCTTCTTACCCACACCACCTCGAAGAAAGAGACGCCCTACAACCTTGCGGTAAGGACGCGCTCCCCGCCTCAAAGCAGGAAACTTTCCGCCCAACAAATTCTCTCCCAGAGAGCCGGAGAGAAGATCACACCCGTTGATCAAGCCAGCCCTAACATCCTTAGCTCTCCCTAAAGCTCTCCTAAGACCTTGCCAAAACTAAACCCCACCTCTAACTCGTTCGAAGAAAAAACACCCTTCCTCAAACCCTGCGGCTCCAACACCTTAAAGAAACCCCCCACCAAACTTCCTCCTCCTCCCGTTACGTGGATTCAAGGTCACCCAACATCACAAAAACAAAAAACATCCCACCTCCTCACACTCTCCTAAAATACACACACATAACCAGGAGAATAACTTCTCCCTCCCGACCACTCCAGAGAGGGAAGGAGCCCCTTTTATAAAAAATAACCTTCGTGAGAGGCGTTGAAGATAAAAAATTTCTTAGAGAATTTTCCTTTCACCTCCCTGTGACTGCTTCTCTTGGGGCAAGATCTTTAACGAGTGACAGGCATTGAACGACGCACCCATTCTTTTCTCTTGAAACGTGCTTTCTTAATTTTAGCTCGCGCTTTTGTCGCGGCCCGTTTTCTAGCCTTGAAAGGTTGAAGCGGTTTTTTCATGCCCAGCCCCATTAAGGCAAAAATTCCTTCAACGAACGTCTTAAGAATAAGGAAAAGAGATGGTGGAGTTAGAGTTTCGCAATATTTGGCATCAGCTTGAGCATGAGCTTGCCCATAATCGAGAGTTTTTGCAAGATAAGGAGGAGGTGTTGAATGAAGAGACGCGCCAAGAGTATCGTAGTATTGCGGAAAGGCGTGTGAGGTTAGGTCTTCTTCTTGCTGAGATTGGACGTTATCATAAGATTGATGTGACGAATGAGGAGCTTGCTAAGGCAGCTTATATGAGGGCTCAGCAATTTCCTGGTAAAGAGAAAGAATATCTTCAGCGTCTTCGTTCTGATATTCATCTGTTGCAGCAGTTGAGGGCGCCGCTTTTTGAAGAGAAGGTGGTTGATTTTATGTTGAGTAAGTCTCTGCTTACAGAGAAGGAAGTTTCTGCTAAGGAACTTGATTGAGGAAGAGTAGGGGTTAGTTTATTTCTTGTTTAAGGTGCGTGGGGTTATTTTGGGTATTTTTTGTGGGTTTATAAAGCTCTATTAATGTTTATATTTTAGGATTAAAATATAAAGGATTAGGAGACAACAAACATGGCGACAAATTTGGCAGAGCTTTACAGTAGCACATTAGTGCCGATGGTGATTGAGCAGACGAGCAGGGGCGAGCGCTCCTTTGATATTTTCTCTCGCTTGTTGAAAGAACGGATAACCTTCGTTTTAATAGGATCATCTTCCTTCTAATTTTTTTCTTCCCTTCGAAAAACTTTCTAACACGAGATTGGTTGAGTGTTGGAGAGGGAAGGGGGAGGTGCGGCGCCACTTTTATTGTCTTTGTTGTGCCTTCTCTAGAAACTCCGCCTACAAAACGATGCTCCTTCTCTTAAACAGCTTTTTAAATAATTTGTCAGGTTTTTTGGCCAAGCTCATGAAGCTTTTTGAACCCTCTCCGCAACGCTTAGGTAAGGGGCATCATTTATGACATTATTTTCTTGCCCAAAACTATAGATAGCTAGGGCCAGTCGTTATGAGGTTTCTGCCCCCTAATGATGGTCCTAATGTGTAGTGTTGCTATGAAGGAGGGTGTGTTTTTAGCGTACCTCGTGGCTATTCCCCGCCCTTCTTTAAATTTCTGACAGGTATTTTCTAGGATAGGCCTTAAAGCCTATAGATAGCTATCAATGTCTCTTGGAATCTTTCTGTTTCTTTGAGAGGGAATTCTAGATTTATGCTTGGTTTTTCCGCCGCTTCAACTCTCTTATGTGTCTCCTATGCCTTATCTGCTATAAGGTTTTCAGCCTATATATCTTCCGTTAATTTATCCGCTTGAGGGCCGTCATTTTTGGAGGCCTGCGTAACAATAAGTCTGACCGGCAGACCCTGCGCATCCACGGCCCTAGATACCGTGGTGTTGAGCCCCCTTTTGTACGGCGTATCGTCTGATTTTAGCTCCTGATGCCAATGTAGGCGCTTTGGTCAACGTCGAATCTATCCTTAGCTACTCAAAGTCAGGCTCACATATCCGCACCTCTCATAAACTCTCCCATACACCTTTATCTCGCCCTCGCCAACACCTTCTATGCGGGTTCTTCCCCTCACCCTAATTTGCTAGGAAATCCCTCCACGGCGCCCCCGTCCTTACTATCCCTCATACCGCCTTTATAAAATCTCTGTTATCCCTAGCAACACCGCCCCACCTACCTCGCTTGCCAGGTAAATGACTCTCTAACTTTGGCCAAACCTTATCGCTAATATCATGCCTCCTATACGCTTGAACCCTATGGAAGCGGTAGTGGACGAGGCGAGCGTGAGAGCGTTGAGCGAATGTGTTGACCGAGTGATTTGATACACGGCAGGTGTATCAAGAAGACAAGAGCATTGGGAGGATGCCTTGGCACTAAGAGGCGATGAAGGACGTGGTACGCTGCGAAAAGCTGCGGGGAGGTGCGAACAACCGTTGATCCGTAGATGTCCGAATGGGGAAACCCGCTACCTTTGGGTGGCATTGCTTGCTGAATTCATAGGCAAGTAAGGCGAACCTGGCGAACTGAAACATCTCATTAGCCAGAGGAAAGGAAATCAACCGAGACTCCGTGAGTAGTGGCGAGCGAAAGCGGATCAGGCCAGTGTTTTATGTGTGTGCAACCTGAAGAGAGTTGGAAAGCTCTGCTAAAGAAGGTGATAGCCCTGTAGGGGGAGCGGACAGATAAGATCATGAGTAGGGCGGGACACGTGAAATCCTGTCTGAAGAAGGGGGGACCACCCTCCAAGCCTAAGTACTCCTTAGTGACCGATAGTGAACGAGTACCGTGAGGGAAAGGTGAAAAGAACCCCGTTGAGGGGAGTGAAAAAGATTCTGAAACCCAATGCTTACAAGCAGTCGGAGCATCGTCAAGATGTGACGGCGTACCTTTTGTATAATGGGTCAGCGAGTTTATGTAAGAAATCACCTACACCCTTTCTAGGGCTCATAGCAGGCATAAAAACATTTATATCATCATACATCCACTATCTCATGACGACAGACCCTAGCAAGAACTAAAAAAATAGTTAAAATTAAAAAAAGCAGAAATAATCTTAGCTTGCTATATACCTTTTCTATGATGAACTTACCAAATCTCTTAAATTTTTAAATAAATTTTATTAAATAAAAGCATAAAATATAAGATTTAGCTTTATGCTAATTAATATATAATCCAAGGACTTATAAAAGAAAAAAGGTAAAACCTTAAGGAAAAGAAGAATGATGAATTTGTATGTGATCTTTCCTCTCTTATATATCTTCTTTACTACGAGTGCCATAGCTCACAATAAGGAAGAGGGGATTTTTCAGATCTATATGTGTGAGGGGCAGGCTATTAATCATGTAAGCCCCTCCTTCACAGACTCAAATGATCGGCAGGGAAAGATTATACAACACAAGTCTTATTTCGGTTTTTATCCAGCTGAGACGATAGGCAAGACAGGAAGAGATTTCCTAAATTTTCGTCATAAGCCTGTGCTTGGAATTGTGGTCGATGAGCTTACACGAGGTTGGACAGAGGAGTCTATTCATCGATGTTCTTCTATTACCTATGGTTTGGAAAATATCAACGTTACGGCGTTAAGGGACTTTGTAAGGTTTTACCAACAACAAACGATCGCATGCTTAGAGCTTTCCAGATCCATCAATACGGCTTCTCAAAGTGCTTTTAAAAATTTTACCAAGGTTTATGAAAAGGATCCCGCCTGCTATGAGGTAAGGTATTCATTAGTGGGCTCTAATTGTGTTGATTTTTCTCAAAAACTTTATAATAAAATAGGTTTGAATGGGACGTTAACTGAGGCTTTTTTCATGCAGGATGAGGGCTTAGCCCTCACTTACCGATATAGAAACGCAAATTTCTCCTCAGAAAATTTCTCCTTAGCAAATTCCTCCTCTTGGCCGCCTTCGCTTGATATTTTTAACATAGCGTCAGCCTATGCATATTATTCAGTAGAATCAAGTACTTACGATTTATTTGTTAAGTGGGCCTTCGAATATTACGGCCTTCCAATTGTGGCGTTTGTATATCTAATTTTCGATATAATACGGTATGCCAAGTCGTGCGCTCAGTACTTATATCACTGGAAGAGAGATTAATTTTAGCTAAGAAGGTATAGAAAAACAGGAATGAGTAAGATGAATTCAAAAACACTAATTTCTCTACTTATTATAAACTTTTTCCTATCTGAACCCGGTTATAGTTTCTCTCCTCTATCTCTACAGGTAGAAGAGCAAAGCCAGGTGGTGAGTGATGAGACCATCAAAAATATTATCTATATTTTGGAAGAAGAAATAAAGGATAACAGCAAGTGCAGCCCTGAGGCAGCTACAAAGCTTGGCCAACTATATTATGAGGGAAAACTCGTTGAAAAAGATGAAGAAAAAGCCAAGGTATACTTAAAGCAAGCAATTTCAAAAGATCCTTTTTATACAAAGGCCAGCACTCTTTTGCAAGATATGCTACTGGAAGGAAAAGCTGCTTCCAAGCCATTTCAGTCCTCTGATGGAGAGGCTTATAGGAAGGAATACCTTGCCTTCTTATATGCTGTGCAAAATGAGTTTACGCCCCTGTCTTTTCTCTTTTTAGGGTTGGGCCCTATCTTGGCACTCGATTACCTGTTTAATAGGGTACACATAAGTTCCGCCTTTGTTAAAACAATCATTTTTTTAACAGGGTTTTTCAAGGTGGTTATAGTAGGGGAGGCTATTGTAGGGAAGATTCCTTTTTGGCTCACACTAGGTACTTGGGTGTTCGTAAGAATCGCGGTTCTAGCGGAAAGGGGGAAGTAACTAAAGAAATAGGCTAATAAGCAGGAGTAGTAGCTTATTTTTTCTTCTTCCTCGCTATAAAGATTAACATTGTAGGAATTTGTCTCCTCTAAATTCCATGGCGTAGTGACTAACCTCACGCAATCACTCATTCTTTACAGGGGATGCTTTGGGATAAGTTTACCCTCTGTGAATGTTCTTCTTCTTTAAGAAAAATCTACTTTATAAGTCAGACATACTAAGGAAATTAGTACAAACTTATCCTTTGTAAAGGATTTGTTTAGTATTTTTGCGTTAAGTAGAGAGTATGAGGAAAATTTAAGAGGATGAGAATGTCTTACAAAAAATTATGGATATTTCCAATATGTGGTTTATTGCTTGTAAGTGGGCTAGGTCCTGTAGCAGCAATAAGTGGCAAATTTATATCACGAGGTTTTTGGTCATGTACAAAGCACTGTGCGGCTCCACAGTTAGTTTGTGGGCCCAATAACAAGACAGTCGAATTAAGAGATAAGTGCCAAAAAAACTGTGGACATAAGGATTTTGTGGTAGGAGCCTTAGCGAAGTCTTACCCCCAAGGAACCTTAAATGCCATGACTGAGGCTGAAAAAATGATTGCTTATCATGAGCGGTTATGTGGTTCTTTCCATACCCCCTCCTCAGGTCATGACAATGTATCTCCCTCATCACGTAGGCAACAAGACGACTTCCAAAGAGAGCTTGGGGCTGTTACTGATATATATGACAACTACCGTTACCCCAAAGGACGTGAGGATCAAAGTACCGTAGGATATGGAACGAGAGAAGACTCATCTGGTTTCAGGCAGGGGCCATATGGTTCTCAAGGGCATCCTCAACCCTCTTCTGACCAAGGTGGCTATCCTAGAGCTCCGCTTCCTCAAGGGATATATCCATCAACAGCTCCCCGGTATCAATAAGATTGCTAAAGAATGAGAAGACTTTAAGTAATCTCATACTTGGTTGCTCAAAAAAATAGTAAGACTTTTTATAAACGTAGTGTAGAGTTCCTATGAAACTCTACACTACGTCTTGCTTTTCAATAGTTCTTTCTAATGATACCTTGTGTCTAAAGGAAGGAAAAGCCTGAAGATTTTTCAGAATCAAAGTATTCGGGGGCGCAAAACGATAAGCTCTAAGACATAAGCCACTTGTTGCACCAAATAAGCATAATTTTTAACTAAAATTTTAGTTAAAATAATTTTTAAATTTTGCATAAAAAATAATTAAAGAAATTTATATACATTTTTTTCCTATTTAAAATAAGATTTTGCGCCTTGACACGCAGGGTTTTTAAGTGCTTATTAAGCTCAACAATTTTCTTTTGGAATGGAATCTAATGTAATAAAGGTGAAAAGATGAAAATTTGCATAAAATCAGTCATAAGGATGACTATATTGTTGATGAGCATGCCTCTCAACATAAGCTGGGGGATGGTCGTAAGTCCTTTTTGTGATGCTACACCGGCCCTTTATAATATCAATAAAGGTCAGCCATCCTATAAAACAAGAGAAATAATAAATTACTTATGTGACAACCAGGAGAAGTTGCATAAATTAGCGCCGTCTAATGCCTCTGTAGAGGCGCACCAATGGGAAACGTGGTGCCAAAATATAAAGTCGGTTATGACCCTGTCTGAGTCGGTACCAATTTCTCTATCGAGCTTTAATGCTTTTCTAGAACCCACATTTCTTTCACAAGCGGATAAAAAATTTTTTTTAGGTGAGCTAGAATATTATCTGGGGAATATTACGCAGCTTTATAAGACAAAGCGGGATACTATTATTCATATGTTATCCTATGAAGAGGAAACTCCTTTTATTTCCTTGGTCGAGATGTTGCTCCTTCACACAGGAGTTCTGTTGGATAGAAAGGTGCTTCATTCCTTTAAAAAAGCTTTTATAAAGCAACTTGATAAGATGAAAAAATGGGATGATGGATGCCAAATATTCGATAACCTTTTCAGGCTAGTGGAAATAGCTTACCCTTCTAAAGAGGAGCTAGAGAGAAAAGATACATTATATGACTACTTAGTTAAGAAGCGCCAAGAGCTCTTACCTACGCGAAACGAGACGAAGTAAGAAAAGGTTGCGAGGGGCAAATATAGAATTTTAGTAACTTCTCCTTCAATTATCTCCAAAGATTATAAGGCCTGAGCTTAAGTGCCCCGAAAGAAGGGAAGTTGATGATAAGCCATATTTAAAGCTCTTACGTTGATGAAGCGTGCCTTTAAAGGATGCACCTTTTTGGCTGCTCTATATTTTGGGACTTTTCCTAAGATACCAACAGGAAAAAGGATCCTTGCCTTGATCTGAGTTAATTATTGCTTTGCTTTCTTAGTAGGTAGGATTTTATAGTTTTTCCTAAGGATAGAACCAGTCGTGTATGTGAGCTTTACGTGTAAGCAGAAGCTTATATTTCTTAGCATTGCTCCCATATTGTTTCTTCTTTATTAAAGGAAGTTAATTCAAGGAAATAAAGAGAATTTATCTTGCTTTAGGGAAGAGAATATTTTTTCTCTCTTGCTTCTTTATAGGATAGCCATACCTTCTTGCTAAGAGAAGCCAATATCTTCAAAGTTATTATAGGGCGTGGTATATACGGCTTATATTATCTCCTCGTTATATCCCCGCATATTTATGCAGCGCTATGAAGTAGTTTAAGAAGGAGCGCAATTTACTCTTTTAGAAATGTATGAGAGGATTATATCCTTTTTGATTGGCATGTAACCACAAGAGGAGGATATTATATTTATGGATCTCTTCTAAGCCAAGTTTATCAATTCTCGAGGGGAAGATAGACGCCGCCACATATCCATTGATCGACAACCTTGCGATCATCTACATACCTGGACATACCTGGCATTACTTAAGGCTCATGAGATTGCCTTTCTCATCCACAATGAGTGGTCCTTGGGCACCTTCTATTGCTCCAAATAAAAGCCTGGAGTATCAAAGCTGTCCTTGGGCAAGAGATTCTTGAGGAATGCAGACCCATGAGCCTTAATGACCTATAACAGGAGGCTTGTTTTATCTCTGTAGAAGTGAGAAGACAACCAGCAAATTGAAGGCAACTTGCGCATTGAATAACCCGTCAAAGAATCTTAGGGGAGCCCTATCAACCGCTACCCTTGAATCTGGCTCTAAGATAGCTTCCTCAATCTCTTTAAACCTGTCCAACATCTCATATTGAATAGAAAATATGAAGCAGCCCTCGATACATAGATATGACAGTGTCTGTGCAATGAGCCTTAATGAACTATAACAGGAGGCTTGTTTTATCTCTGTAGAAGTGAGAAGACAACCAGCAAATGAAGGCAACTTGCGCATTGAATAACCCGTCAAAGAATCTTAGGGGAGCCCTATCAACCGCTACCCTTGAATCTGGCTCTAAGATAGCTTCCTCAATCTCTTTAAACCTGTCCAACATCTCATATTGAATAGAAAATATGAAGCAGCCCTCGATACATAGATATGACAGTGTCTGTCCAATGAGCCTTAATGAGCTATAACAGGAGGCTTGTTTTATCTCTGTAGAAGTGAGAAGACAACCAGCAAATGAAGGCAACTTGCGCATTGAATAACCCGTCAAAGCCTTATGGGGGCCCTATCAACCGCTACCCTTGAATCTGGCTCTAAGATAGCTTCCTCAATCTCTTTAAACCTGTCCAACATCTCATATTGAATAGAAAATATGAAGCAGCCCTCGATACATAGATATGACAGTGTCTGTCCAATGAGCCTTAATGAGCTATAACAGGAGGCTCGTTTTATCTCTGTAGAAGTGAGAAGATAACCAGCAAATTGAAGGCAACTTGCGCATTGAATAACCCATCAAAGAATCTTAGGGGAGCATTCGCGATCCCCTAGAACGGTCTTACTATTCAATCAAAATAAGTAAAATAAGTAGCTTGAGGAAAGGACAAGGGTTGGATGGCCAAATAAAAATAACGGAGGCTCTTAAACTCTTGATCCGTTGTTAGCTAACTTAGAAGAGAAAACCGTTATTTCTTTTACCAATCCTTTAAGACCCAGAAGTCGCTTCTGCCTAATTACACGACAGAGACGACATTTCGACCTTTCCGTAATTTTTTAAATTCAACTTGTCCGTTAGTTAAGGCAAAGAGGGTATGGTCCCGTCCCATGCCAACATTTAAGCCAGCCGTAAATTTTGTACCACGTTGACGGACAATAATGTTACCGGCAATAACCGCTTCATTACCGAATTTTTTTACTCCGAGTCGTTGACCTGGGGAATCGCGGCCATTTCGCGAACTACCACCTGCTTTCTTATGTGCCATGTTCTATCTTCCTCCTTCTTAAAAGGTTTTTTTTAAGATTTATCACGATTTAGTTGATGGGGTCTCTTTGCTTCTATTTTTTTCTTATGTGCTGCTTTTGAAGGAGTGCTTTTATTAGAAGCCTTTCCTTTAACACTATTTTTTGTTGGAGAAGACGTCTTTGTTTGTATATTCTTTCCCTTTGAAGCTTCTTTATTTTTTGGTGCCTTCTCTCCTTGTTTTAAGGAGGGAGTGCTTGCTGTTTTTGTTGTCTTTTTATCTTCTTCTTTTCTTACCGTGCTAGCCGTTGCCTTTTGAGGAGCAGAGGTCTCCTTAGGAGAAGCTATTGTTTTCTCTCCGACTTGCGCCTGTGTTTCTTCCTCTTTTCGGAGAATTCGCGTAGGGCTCGTAACCGTGATCTTATCCCCTGGGCGCGCAATTTGTTCAATGTGAATTAGAGTGATTTCCTGGCGATGCCCATTCTTTCGACGATAATTCTGACGACGTTTCTTTTTAAACACAATGATTTTTTCATCGCGCTTTTGTGCAAGAATCGATGCTATGATTTTTGCCCCTGGAATTATGGGGTACCCCAATAAAGCATTGCTTTCTTCTTCAATCATTAAAACTTCTTCAAAATGGTGAAGATGTCCGGCATCACCTTCAATTTTTTCAATGGCTAAGATTTGTTTTTCTGCCACTCGATATTGCTTGCCACCAGTTTTAAGTACAGCGTACATTTTTTTTCCTTTTCTCTCCTTTGCTGGGGGAATGCTTTATTTACCTTAGTAAATTAAGGACGCCCCTGTCGATAAGCTCATTCGACAGATACACTAAATATTGTTACTTCCTTGTCAAGGGTATTTTATGAACCCCACCCTTAAAAATTGCTTACGCTATTATAGTAATTCTCTCAAATGCTGCAAGGCTTTTTATTGTTTTAGGGCCCTTAAAATAATTTAATATACATAAAAATTAAATATGATATATATTTATTAAAAGGAAGGAGATAATGAACGAGACATTCGTGCTGGAGATATCGAAGGAAGCGATTATGACGGCTATAAAGGTTGGTGGCCCGATAATGCTTGTTTCTCTCGTGGTGGGGTTGACTATTTCTCTTTTTCAAGCTCTGACACAAATACAAGAAGTAACTTTGTCGTTTGTGCCAAAGATCCTTGCGATTTTCTTTGCTCTTCTTGTTTTTCTGCCAATGGGTGGACAAGCTTTCATGAAGTTTGCGCTTAACTTATTCAGCTATATTGCGACCCTGCAATAAAATAAAGGGAGGCTTGCTTTATGATTGAGTGGTTTTTTGGAACACAACCTCAAAATTATTTTTTTGTTTCTGCTCGTCTATTAACCTTATTTTTTCTGTTGCCAGGCTTTGGAGAGGTATATGTCTCACCAAAAGTGCGTATGGTAATAGCTCTTTTAGTGTCCGTCATTATAACGCCTGTGGTGCAAGAAGCTCTTCCCCCCTTACCAGACGATGTTTTTACCTTAGCCGCCTACCTTTTTAAAGAAATTTTGATAGGAGCCTTCATTGCTTTAATTGCTAAATTCCTTTTAAGTGCTTTAGCTCTTGCCGGTTCGCTTATTGCTCAGATGATTGGTTTTTCAAATGCTCTTATTTTTGATCCGGCTTTTCGCTCTCAAGGAACATTACCGGGGATCCTTTATAATTTGCTAGGCATATTAATTATTTTTGTCGGGGGGTTTTACTGCTCAATTTTTAGGGGAATTGTTGAAAGTTATCATTTTTTTTCGAAAGATCTTTCTTTTCCCTTAGATAATTATAGTGAGGCAATTGTGAAGCTAACGGCCATGAGCTTTGCACTTGGATTAAATATTGCCGCGCCTTTCGTTATGATAGGCGTTATTTTCTTTGTGGTAATGGGGTTTGTCAGTCGTTTGATGCCCCAGATGCATATTTTATTTATCGCTTACCCCGTACAGATAGCTCTTGGTTTATTGATTTTGGCATCCTCTATTGCCGCGAGTTTGCGTATCTTTTCCCATCAGCTTGAGGACACTTATCTTAATTTCTTTGAGCACTTGTTATAAAGGGAGCAGGACGTGGCCCAAGATCAAGAAAAAGATCCTTCCCAACAAACACAAGAACCTACAGAACGACGTTTAAGGGAGGCCAGAAAAAAGGGGCAAATTGTCCTCTCAAGAGAAGTTAATACATGGTTTGTGCTTGTAGCAGGCGTTATTGCCTTTACTTTTATGTCACCTAAGGCCTCAGAAAAAATTGTTAACATTATTATGCCCTTTATTGCCTACCCAGACGCTTTTTCCCTTGATGAGATTTCCTTGGGCAAAAAATTAAATGAGTTAATAATGGAGCTTGGCATCGTAATTGTTCCTGTATTATTGTTTCTTCTTGTTTTTGTCCTTGTTGGGGGAGGGCTGCAGACCAATTTTTTGTTTGCGCGAAACCTTTTATTGCCTAAGCTTGAGCGTATTTCTTTGAAGAAAGGCTTAAAGCGTCTTTTTTCTTTTAAGTCTCTTGTTGAACTCGTCAAGGGGGTTTTTAAAATTGGGGTGGTATGTACTATAGCTGTCGTAGTTTTATCCCCGTTTATTGAACAGGCAGGGCTTTACATATCCATTCCTATGGCCGACAATATAGATAAGCTTTATCGTCTTCTTGTCAGCTTGCTTTCTATTCTGGTGGTGGTTCTTGGTTTCATAGCTCTCCTTGATTATTTTTACCAACGGTATGAATATTTCAAAAACATGCGCATGACAAGAGAGGAAGTCAAGCAAGAAGCAAAGGAGACGGAAGGCGATCCTCTTATTCGCAGTCGCCTTAGGCAACTTCGTCGAGAAATGGCACGGCAACGAATTACAATTACCGTTCCGGAAGCCACCGTTATTATTACCAACCCGACCCATTATGCCATTGCCTTAAAATATATACACGGAGAGATGGAAGCACCTGTCGTGACGGCCAAGGGGATCGATTTTCTGGCTCTGCGTATTCGAGAGATTGCTACTTCTCATAATGTTCCTATCTTTCAAAACCCTCCTTTAGCTCAAGCTCTCTATAATATCGTCGAAATTGATGAGGAAATCCCACCGGAGCATTATAAGGCTGTGGCAGAGATCATCCGCTATATCATGAATTTCCGATAAGAGGGGGGAAAGGTCCAGATGCTGGAGGGGCGCTCAACGAAGGAAGGAACTCTAGCATATCGGTAAAGAGGACGTCACCTTCCTCTTTGGATAGTTTATCTAATGTTCCTGGGGTATGCACCGTCTTCCCATGTTAGGGAGGTGAAATAATGAGAAGCTGCGGCACCGAAGCCGCCGGGCAGCACAATCGGCCCTCTTGGGAAAACAGTTGGAAGAAATTTCCACGTTAAGACGCCCCCAATAAAGGGTGGTATAAGACTTAGTAGGAATCGTGAGAGCCCAGCTATGTCATACGATGCCTCTGTTGGCGTCAACTTTATCTGGCTATTTACAGTAGTGGCCGGCTGAGAAACTTTAGAAGTAAAGCCGCACTCTCCTTTTAATTCATCCGTAACGCTTGCGGTAGCTAAAAAGTTCGATTCATTAATTAATGAGGGAAACAAAATAGCAAGTGTAGCAATTTTTCTCGTATTTCTTCTTTGACTTCTTTAGCGGAAAGATTTTCGGTATTTTTAAGCAGCCTAGGACTTTCATGAGTATGTTGGGAGGATGTGACGCCATTGGCATTTCTTGGTCTGTCGTTAAGTGATTCTATGAAGGTTCCTTCCAAAGGAGTAGAATACGATATCTCTTTTTCTGCCTCGTCATAATAATCATATTCCATAGATTAGAGAGTCTGAAAGAAGAACAAAGTAAGAACAATTTTTTTAATTATATATTCCTCTATTTTATTTAAGAGACGGGATAAAAATTTTTCTTTATAAATTTTTTATAATTTTATGGGATAGTTATAAATATAATTTTTTCTATCCCAAAAGTTGCAAGGCCTGCAAATAAACCGGCAAGAAGATCATCAGCCATGATTCCAAAAGCTTGTAAAGAGCGGGAGCTTTTTAAATGTGCCTCGATAGCGGAGATAGGCCAAGGCTTTAGGATATCAAAGAAGCGAAATAGTATAAAGCAAAGAACTGCATACGCCCAGGAAGGTTGAATAAAGGTAAGAGCAAACCATTGTCCTGCCCATTCATCAATGACGATGTCTTGTGGGTCCTTATTTTTTCTATTTTGGATGGCGATATGAGAGGCTTGCCAACCTAAAAGAAATAAGAAAAGGACGAGAAATAGGAGAAGAAAACGTTGAGAGCTCAGTATAGGAAATCCTATAATTACTGCGCATAAAGAACTTATTGTTCCAGGCATTACAGGAATTTTTCCGAGCCCAAAAACAGTTGAAACTAATCCGCTTAAATAGGGCGTCACCTGTCTTTTCCTAAGGTCACTATGGCGAGAGAAGCAATTCCTTCTCCTCTCCCTGTAAATCCTAATTTTTCTGTTGTGGTAGCTTTTACGCTAATGCGTTCAGCTTCTAAGTTAAAGATCTGCGCTAGTTTTTTAATCATTGCGGGGCGGTGAGGTAAAATTTTGGGACGCTCACATATAATAGTTACATCCATATTCAAAATATCCCATTGACCTTCCCTGACCAGTTGGTAAGCTCTTTCAACAAAAATATGAGACGCGGCTCCTTTCCATTGAGGGTCTGTAGGGGGGAAATGGGTTCCAATATCTCCAGCTGCGATGGCGCCTAGCAAGGCATCCGTTAAAGCGTGGTAAGCCACATCGGCATCCGAATGACCGATAAGAGAAAAGCCACAGTCAATCCTTACGCCGCATAAGGTAACAAAATCACCTGTGCCAATTGCATGGACATCTATCCCCTGACCTACACGAAAATCTTTCATTTATCTACTCCTTAACCTGGTGCTTATACTTTAAAACATCTCTTATAAAAAAGAAATCTTCCTCTGTCGTTATTTTGATATTAAGTCGAGAGCCCTGAATAGATTCCACTTTATAATTATAATACTCCATTAAGCTCGTATCGTCGTTAAAGTATCTTTGACCTTTTTGGGCTTTCTGGTGTGCAGTGAATAAGAGGGGGAAATGAAAGGCTTGAGGGGTTTGTACAAGAAGCAAATTTTGGCGATCCATAAGGTTGCCTTTAAGATCTTTAACCATATCGACCACAGGAAGGGTAGGATAAGCTCCCTTATGGTCATTAAGGGAATGCAGTAAGTTATCAATGAGGCTATGTGTTATAAGAGGACGAACCGCGTCATGGACTAAAACAAAAGAAGGCGCGAGCTCCTGTAAAGCTTGAAGCCCGTTAAAGACCGATTCTTGTCTTGAGGCACCCCCATACACGGGGGGAAGTAAGGAATAATTTTGTGTTGCTTTTTCATAATGGTTTACGTCTTCTTTTCGAATGACAACTTGGACATGTGTTACGCGGGGGTGAGTTGCCAAAATTGATAAAGTCCAATCTAATATCGAGCGGTTGAGTATAGGGTAATATTGTTTCGGCAGAGAAGAGGAGAACCGTTGGCCACTTCCGCCGGCTACAATCAGTGCGATACACTTCATAAGCGATTCCTATTGACTAATAAAAAAGACTTGGTATGTTATAATTTTTATAAATCATAAAGTTTATTTGGGCTAGATATTTTAGCAAGATGATAAGGTAAGGGTCATTCCTAAGCAAGAAGCTTCCAAGATTCGAATAAAACCGTTAAGATAATACAATGAAATCTTTGAATATTGGGTATATTGGAATATCAAAGCCTGTTATTTTGGCTCCTATGTCAGGTATTTCGGATATGCCTTTTCGGCGTCTGGTGAAGAAGTTGGGGGCGGGGTTGGTTGTCTCTGAGATGATTGCTAGTCAAGCAATGATTCGACAAACACGCCAATCAATGCAAAAGGCTACGAGGTCGGAGGAAGAAGGTATCTTTGCTGTACAACTTGCTGGTTGTGACCCTGAAGCTATGGCTGAGGCTGCTCGTTTAAATGAGGACCTTGGGGCGGAGATTATTGATATCAATATGGGATGTCCTGCCAAAAAAGTTGTGAACGGGTATGCCGGCTCAGCCCTTATGAAAGATGAGCTTACAGCTACTAAGATTATTGAGGCCACGGTTAAAGCCGTTAAGATTCCCGTGACTTTAAAAATGCGTACAGGGTGGGATGACCAATCGCGGAATGCTCCTAAATTAGCGAAAATTGCTGAAGAGGCAGGCGTTAAAATGATTACGGTGCATGGGCGCACACGGTGTCAGTTTTACCAGGGCACTGCTGACTGGTTATTTATCCGCCGTGTGAAAGAGGCCGTTAATATTCCTGTTATTGCTAATGGCGATATTCGTACCTTTGAGGATGTGGAAAAAGCGTTGGAGATGTCCCAAGCCGATGGAATAATGATTGGACGTGCTACCTATGGGCGTCCTTGGTTTTTATCTCAAGTGATTGATTATCTAGATACAGGGCAAGCCAAGCCTGATCCCTGCCTGGAAGACCAATATAACATCATCCTGGAGCATTATGAAAGCATGCTATCCCTTTATGGGGAGGAGGGAGGTGTCCGCATGGCGAGGAAACATCTGGGTTACTATAGTAAAGGTTTAAAAAGTTCAAGTGATTTCCGCACAAAAGTCAATCAACTCGATTCTTCAAGGGAGGTAAAAGGCCTCCTTAAAGAATTTTATGGGACAGTAGTATAAAATAAATTAGGATTCATATATGGTAGAGAATGCTTTGCTTAATAAAAAAACAGTGGATACGGAAAAGTGGGCGGCTGAGAAGAAAAAGGCTATGAAGACCGTAGGCTTAGCTCAAGTTGTATCTTATTCTCTCAAAACCTATTTTGAGGCGCACAAAAATGAAAAGCCAGCAACGGGTTTATACGATAGAGTATTGCGAGAGGTAGAAAAACCTTTATTAGAACATGTCATGCATTTTGTGGGGTATAATCAGGTAAAGGCAGCCGAGCTTCTTGGCATTAACCGTAATACACTACGTAAGAAGTTAAATGCTCTTAAAATTAAGATAGACCGTTAAAATAAATATGTTTCCGTTTGCAGGGCGCTGGGATATTAATAGCTTAAAAGAAAAATATTCACGTTATATACCACGGTGGCTTAAGGACCTTTTCGTTTTTCTACGTCGTTTTGGCTTTGACAAATTGTTTGCGTATTTTCTTATAGCTGCATCGGTTGTTTGTGGTGTCTTAACCTATGGGGTGTTAACTCGTTCTGTTTCACTGAACGTTAACCCAAAATATGCCCTTATCCTTATTAATATCGATCTCATTTTATTATTAGCGCTTGCTATCTTAATTGCTAAAAAACTTGTTGCTTTGTGGGTAGCGCGTCGAAAGGGGTTGGCCGGCTCGAAGCTTCATGTCCGGTTTGTAATGTTTTTTGGTCTTTTGACGGTGCTTCCGGCTATCTTGGTAGCTATTTTCTCAGTTCTCTTTTTTAATATTGGCTTGCAAGCTTGGTTTAGTGAGCGTGTTCGAACGGCTCTTGATAATTCACTTGCGGTTTCTCAAGCGTATGTTAATGAACATAAGAAGCTCATCAAAGCAAACGCAATTTCTATGGCCATCCAGCTTAATCAAGAGATTGAGAGCTTATTAACGAAGGATCAAGAAAAATTCAATCAACGTTTAACACAACTTACAGAAGAGCGCTCACTTCACGAAGCAATTGTATTTGACCATCGGAATCAAGTTTTAGGCCGTTCACAATTTACCTTTATGCTTGAGTTCGAGATGATCCCTACTTGGGCTCTTGAGAAAGCTCGTAGCTTAAATGTGGTCGTGATTGATAGTCAAGATAGTAGCCGAGTTCGAGCGCTTATTAAACTCCAAGATTACGACCTGTTCCTGTATATTGGTCGTTCCGTTGATCCAATGGTTTTGCACCATCAGGAGAACACTCGTTCGGCCGTGTCCCAATACAAACACTTGGAAGGGCAGAGGTCAGGGTTGGAAATAAAATTTGCCCTGATTTTTATTGTTATTTGCTTGTTGCTTTTGATGGTATCTATATGGATAGGTTTGACATTTGCCACAAATTTATCTCGCCCTATCCGGCGCCTTATTATTGCTTCTGAAATGGTTCGTCGTGGCGACCTTTCTACCCGCGTGGAAGAGGAGGTTGATGAACAAGAGTTACTCTCTTTGTGCCGTGCGTTTAATCGTATGACCGACCAATTATCTTCTCAGCGCCACGAATTGATTGAGGCAAATTATCAAATTGATCAACGACGGCAATTTATGGAAGCAGTTCTCGATGGTGTGACAGCAGGTATTATTGGATTAGACAAAGAGCTAAAAATTACTCATATAAATCCATCAGCTGTGAAACTTTTAGGGATTAAGAATGAATTTAATATTGGACAAAGTATTAATGATATCTTTCCAGAAGTGTATGAGGATATTCAAAATTCACTCAAGTGCAGAAGGAAATTTTCAGAAGTTCAGATTGAATTCAAAAGATGGGATCAGGCGCTTACTTTATTATTACGTATCGTTGTTGAACGGTCAGGAGAGGAAATAAAAGGAGTTGTCCTTACCTTTGATGATATTACCGAGCTTTTGGCCGCCCAGCGTAAGGCTGCTTGGTCGGATATTGCGCGACGAATTGCACACGAGATTAAAAATCCCTTAACTCCTATCCAGCTTTCAGCAGATCGCTTAAAAAGAAAATACTTTGACCAGATAAAAGAGGGAAACCATATTTTTCAAGAATGTATCGAGACAATCATTCGTCATGTCGGCATTATTGGACAAATGGTCAATGAATTTTCGTCTTTTGCGCGGATGCCAGCGCCTGTGATGAAAAATGAAAATATTGCAGAAATTTGTAAAAAAACAGTCTTCTTGCAGCAAAATGCTAATCCTGAGATTAGTTTTCTGGTCGATACTTCTTCTATCGTAACGCCTTTTATGATGCTGTGCGATCGGCGCTTAATTGAGCAAGCTCTTGCCAATCTGCTCTTAAATTCTATTGATGCTATCTATGAGCGAACTTCGCAGAATGGAAGGGGAGAAATTATTGTAAAGGTGATGACCCAGGGCAATGATCTTCTTGTGCATGTGCTTGACAATGGTCGCGGGCTTCCGAAAGAAAACATGTATCGACTAACGGAGCCCTATGTTACTACAAAAGCAAAAGGTACAGGATTAGGTCTTGCTATCGTAAAAAAAATCATGGAAGATCATAAGGGTGATCTTTCGCTTTTGCGGCGGAAGAGGGGAGGCACGGAAGTTATCTTAAGGTTTAAAGATGCAAACAATGTCGCTTTGTCGTGAGGTTGAGAATGGCCCATGATATCCTAATTGTAGATGATGAGGCTGATATTCGGACTCTTATTGCTGGGATACTGGAGGATGAAGGGTATAATACCCGCCAGGCCATTGATGGGTTAGACGCAATTGAAGCTATGAAAACGCGGCAACCGACTCTTGTTATTTTGGATATATGGCTTGGCGATAGCCGTTACGATGGCCTCAAGGTGTTGGAGATTATACGGCGGGATTTTCCCAATGTACCTGTATTGATGATTAGCGGACATGGGACTATTGAAACGGCCGTATTAGCTATTAAAAAGGGTGCGTATGACTTTATCGAAAAGCCCTTTAAAATGGAAAAATTATTGGTATTAGTCAAACGTGCCATTGAAACGGCGCGTCTTAAGTATGAAGTTTCTAGTTTAAAATTGAAAGCGGGGAATGACAATGAATTCCTCGGTAAATCGCAGGTTATCAATCAAATCCGACAAACAATTAATAAAGTTGCTCCTGCAGGTAGCCGTATTCTTATTTTGGGCCCGTCTGGCGCTGATAAAGAGGCCATTGCCTATGAAATTCATAGTAATTCCAAGAGGCGAGAAGCACCTTTTATGGTCATTAATTGTGCTACGATTAATCCAGATCGTCTTGAGCGAGAGTTTTTTGGATTAGAGAACGTGGTTGCTGGCCAGCATCAAGTTGAAAAAGTTGGGATACTTGAGCAGTGTCATAATGGGACCCTCTTTCTTGATGAAATTAGTGATTTACCCATTGACCTTCAAGGAAAGATTACGCGCTTCTTACAAGAAGGAGCCTTTAAAAGGATTAATGGAAAAAGGAAGATTCAAGTTGATGTAAGAGTCATCGCGGCCACAAGCGCCAATTGTGAAAAAGCGATGGCTGAGGGCAGAATCCGCGAAGATTTTTATTATCGTTTAAGTGTCGTTCCTATTCATGTTCCGCCTCTAAGGGACCGCAAGGAAGATATTTCTTTTTTAATTGAACATTACACCCTTAAATCAGCTAAGGCTAATGGTCTTCCTCCAAAGAAGTTTAGTGCGGAAGCGCTTGCTATTATGCAAAGATATTCTTGGCCTGGTGATATGCGCCAATTACGTAATGTTGTTGAGTGGGTCTTAATTATGGACCATGGGAATGGCAAAGAACATATTACCGCGGATTCATTGCCGAGTGAGTTGAAAGAGTCTTCTTCCTCTATTTTAAAAATGGAAAGTGCGACTGGGTTTGTTGATTTGCCTTTAAAAGAAGCAAGGGAGTTGTTTGAGAGAGAATATCTTCTTTCACAGATTTCACGCTTTTCTGGTAATGTCTCGCAAACTGCAAGCTTTATTGGGATGGAACGTTCAGCATTGCACCGAAAATTAAGGTGGCTTAAAATAAACCTTAAACGCCGGTAAGTCTTCTTATTCGTTATCTTAAAGAGATGGAAAGGAGGGTTATTTTAGAATCGGGTATTTAGCAGTAGTTTTAAACTAAAAAGTTGTAAGTTTTTATGAAAATAATTATTTGTGGAGCAGGACAGGTTGGTGGAAATCTCGCAAGATATCTTGCTACTGAAGATAATGACGTAACAATCATCGATATTGACCTCGAGCTTATTTCTAAAATCTCTGATTCGTTGGATGTGCAGGGCATCGTAGGCTTCGCTTCCTACCCTGATATATTACATCAAGCCGGTGCTCAAGAAGCAGATATGATCATCGCTGTAACCCGTAGTGATGAAGTGAACATGCTTGCTTGTCAAGTTGCTCATTCCAATTTTAATGTTCCAATGAAAATTGCCCGCATTCGCAATAAGAGCTATTTAGACCCCCGGTGGGCAGGTCTCTATCATACACAACATCTTCCTATTGATGTTAAAATTTCCCCTGAAGTCGAAGTGGCCGTTTCTATTGAGAGAAATTTAAAATATCCTGGCGCTTTTACCGTTATGTCTGTAGCGAATGGACTTGTTCAGATAATTGGTGTTCGTTGTTTGCCGAAGTGCCCTATATTAAATACTCCGTTGAAGCATCTTCACACTATTTTTCCAGCTCTTGACGTATCTATCGCGGCTATTATCCGCGGGGATGAACTTATTATTCCCAGTGCCGAAGATGTTTTGTTAGAAGGAGATGAAGTTTACTTTATTGTATCGTGTCAACATGCTCATGATGCGATGACAGCATTTGGTTTTGTCCAAGACCAATCAAGCCATATTGTGGTTATAGGCGGGGGCAATATAGCCTTATCCCTTATTGAGCGTTTGATTGCTTCTCCTATTGAAGTTGACTTACGCGTGATTGAAAACGATAAAGCGCGTGCAAGCTTCATTGCCCGGCAACTACCTGAGGTCATTGTGTTGAACGGTAATGCGTTAGATCAAGATATTTTAAATGAGGCCTCGATCAAGGATGCTGATACTGTTATTACCGTTACCAATGATGATAAGGTAAATATTTTGGCTTCTTTGCTCGCCAAGGAAAGTGGGGCAAAACGAACCTTTGCTCTTGTGAATAAATCTGAATATAATTCTCTTGTCACCCCTTTAAAGATTGACTCCATTGTAAGCCCTAGGGCTGTTACCGTTTCAACGATCCTGCAGCATATTCGTAAGGGCCGGGTAAAGTCCGTGCTCCCTCTTAAAGACCATTTGGGCGAGATTATTGATATTGAGGTGTTAGGTTCTTCAGATATGGTGGGGCGTTCTGTGCGTATGCTTGAGGAAAAGAAGGCTCTCTTGTTTGGTGCTGTCGTGCGGGATGGATCGGTCCTTATTGCCGACCCGAAGTTAGTTATTCAAGCCAATGATCGGGTGATTCTTGCGGCTATCCCTGAACAAATCCGGAAAGTAGAAAGGATGTTTTCCGCGCGCTTGCGTAGTATTTAATATGTTTATGACATAATCGCAGCTCATAGATAGCTTACTCTAATTTTGTAAACTTCAAATAATAAAGTGAATAAATGGGCAAATTATATTATTGTTTATATCAATATGGTGCCCTTAAGATAGGCAAGCGAGTAGTAGGCTAAAACGTTGATGACTTATGAGCGTTTAGGACTAGCACTGCGTAAATTTTTGAGATAAATATGGGAAAAAGTATATGACGGAAGAACGTTCAGCAAGAAAGAAGTTTCCTTTTCTTCCCATCTATTCTTATGAGTATCGAAAGTTTATCCCTTTTGCGTTAATTAATTTTATTACTGTGTTTAATTATACCCTTTTGAGGAATATGAAGGATGCCCTGATTATTACGGCTCCTGAGTCAGGTGCGGAAGTTATTCCTTTCTTAAAATTCTGGGGAGTTCTGCCTTCAGCAGTTCTTTTTTCTCTGCTATACGCTAAGATTCGTCAATGGGTAGGATTTAAGTGGTGCTATTGCATTATTATCTTATTTTTTATTGTATTCTATGCTGCTTTCCCTCTCTGCATTTATCCCCATCATGATGTGCTCTTACCTGACCCTATGTTCGTAAAGCACTTAAAGCACGTTTATCCAAACTTTCAGTGGTTGTTTGCTGTGTGGGGAGCGTGGACCTATGGCTTATATTATATGGTGTCTGAATTATGGAGTGTATTGGCCATTTCTATCCTTTTTTGGCAATTTGCCAATTATTATACGTTGCCTGAAGAAGCGAAACGGTTTTACCCTGTTTTTGCTTTTTCTGGAAATATTGCTCCCATTCTCTTAGCGCTTTTTATTAATATTGTCTTGGGGAAAGAGCTTGCTGAAGCGGCACATGCACGTAATATAAAACACCTTGTAGATTTTACGAGTATTGTGATCATTTTAGGGGCAGTACTTATCATTTTTCTTCTTTTTTGGATTAGTCGCTATGGTTTAAATGAGCCTTCGAATGTAGAGGCCGAGGGGGATAAAAAGATTGTAAAGGGAAAGAAAAAGAGACTGTCTTTGCTGAAGAGCCTCAAAGAAGTGGTTGCTTCTTCTTACATACGTAATATTGCCCTCATTGTTTTTGCTTATAATGTGATTATTAATTTGATTGAAATTACGTGGAAGGATAAGCTTTTGAAGCTCCATCCTTCCACGGAAGCTTATTTCGCTTATTTGAATAAGTATACGTTAGTTTCAGGCATTATCATAAGCATCGTAACATTGTGTACGAGACATATTGTACGTCGCTACGGATGGTTTTCAGGAGCTATTATCACCCCTCTTGTGGTGCTAATAACGGGTGGTTTGTTCTTTATGCTTGTGCTGTTTGAAGATACTTTCCAGCCTCTTATCAACTATTTTAATTTATCTTTCCTCTCTTGCTGTGTCTTTATTGGAGCTTTAGGTCTTATCCTAAGTAAGGGGATGAAATACTCGGTTTTTGACACCACTAAAGAAATCGCTTTTATTCCCCTTGAACGTGAGGTTCAATCAACCGCTAAAGCCGCAGTGGACGGTGTCGGTTCGCGTTTTGGTAAGTCTATAGGGGGCGTCATCCAGCAAGCTCTCTTGCTCATTACAGGTGGCGTGCAAGCAGATATCGTAGGCCCGGTGGCAATAATTGTCTTCCTCTTAGGAGCGGGATGGATCTTTTCAGTTCGCAAGCTTAGCCATGCTTTCGACAGCCTTACAAAAGCTTGAGCTAGCGCTACGTCTTCTTGCCGGAGAGAGGAGGTTACCTCTTCTTTAAACTCTAGCGGCTCACTTAAAAAAGCTTTAGATAAAATGGGACGTGATCTTAACGTCATTTCTATAACATTTATATAGGGAGAGCTAAGTGTAGAGCTGAGGCAAGGCTAGAGCTATCTTGGATAATGCCTCTGTCTTCTGCTTGTTGAGGAATGTCTTGAGAGGAGGAGATAAGAGTCTCACTTATACAAGGGCTAAGAAAGCTAAGATAGGCTTAGAAAGAAGAAGGCATGTAAGCATGCCCTCTTCGAATATACTATCTATAAAGAGACGGCAGAACCATAAGACCCTTCGCAAGGAACCCTGTGGTCAGGAGGATAATACGCATCTTCTTGAAGTTTGCTAACGCCTCTCCCGTTTCTCTCTTAATAAAGGTCTTATAGAGTAAGGCTGAACCAAGGAAACCTTTTATTAGGGAAAAAGAAGTATTAAAAATATGAGTTGCAGCAGTTGCCAGTTTCATTTTTGAGCTGTCCAGACCTACAAAGTCAACTATAGCAGATCCTGCTTCTAATATATGGGCAACAGGATAAAGATAGTCAAGAATACCGCCGGTTACTATAGCTACATTCTCGCTTGAGCTACCTAAGCGGCTAGCTAATGCATGGGTTAAATAAGCAAAGCCATAAAAAGGGTCTGTGAAATAACCGCGTACCTTGTTGCCCCATGTCCTCCAAGAGTCGGTCGGGGTAAGACCTAAGGAAACCTCTAAAGGCTGTTTCTTGTACTCTTCCAAGAGTAAGGCAGTGTGAAGAAGACACGATACATCGAAGAAAACTCCAAAGTTCTTGCACAAGGCCTGTTCTATATTATGTGGCTCTGAGAGGATAGCCCTTCCTACGCTTGCTACGAAGAGAGGAAGCTCTATGTATTCTTTATAAAGTGAATAATACGTCTTATGGCCCATAGTCGATGGGAGATCTTTAACCTCAGGAGTATGGCACTCTAGGGGCAATACGTTATAGATTTCGCTTTCCTTCACGGCGCAGGTGTCGTTTCCATAGACCTCCTGGCTTGCCAGGCGGTGGAAAGAGGAACCCTCGTTTAACGAACATACCTCATCCTCCATCGAGGCCGAGAGAGGCATTAAGGAAAAGAGGAGATAGGTAAAACAGACTATAAGGTATCTAAGCATTTTTTTCTTCCTGTAATTATTTTCGTTATATTTCTTTCTTATTTATATCGTTTTTATAATTTTACAAGTTAAGGATTATAACTTACTCAAAGAACCTAAGCAATATAAATTCTCGTGAGGGAGCATTCTCCGAGGAGTTTTTTGGGGGGTTTTAATGGGGCTGGTGAGAAGAAGATAAAGCTCCATAAAGGCTGCTAGGTAGAAAAGATATCCCTTCTGGTAGACTCTTGCTTAAGTTTCTTATGACTAAATGTGAGAAAGAAGAAGGCATATAGTTCCTTTTTTCCTAGGCAATCAGTAATAATAAATAGAAGCGAGCACCTATGAGAATCTCTTACTAAGCTGTCGTATGTGTAGGAGAGAACTGAGGTGGCCTGGTATAATAAGAAAAAGCCATCTCGAAGCATCAAAGTCTGGGTCCCTTCCTCTATGTTATTATTCCTGGAGAGAAGACGTTCATATTAAGATAGAGAAGGCGTTAATATCAAGAGTTTGGCGCCAAGCGCGATTAACACTACGCCTGCTAACGATTCAATAAAAATTTTGAAATTGTTCAGCCGTTGTTGCAAAAATTTATTGGAAAAGAATAAAGCGACGACTGTGTACCACACCAAAGATGTTAAAAGTAAGGTAGAACAATAAAGCCATTGTACATTCATAGGAGTAGAGGGGCTTACCGTGGCGGTCACAATCCCTATAAAACATATGGATGCTTGAGGGTTAAGAAAATCGGTTAAAAATCCGATACGATAGGCGGCAAACGGAGAAAGGGACTTCTGAGCTTCTGATTGTGTAAAGGTATTACGGGGGTTTTTGGTGGCAAGGTTCCTTAAAGACAAGAAGGCTTTTGTGCCAAGATAAATAAGAAAAGTACCCCCAAGGATTTTAATGGTTGTAAACAGCCAAGGTGTCTTGGCAACAAAGTACCCAAACCCGATGAAAGTATAGGTCTTATGAATAAGAGAACTGGTGACGATGCCAAGGCCTGTTAAAATGCCAGCCTTCCGGGAATGGCTTAAGCTGTTGTGGGCCGTGACAGTAAAGCCCGCTCCAGGGCTGGTAAGGTTAATAAGGTTAGCGCTATAAAGCATAAGAAACTCATTTAAATAAAGGGATAAATAATCTGCCATATGGTTACCTTACCTAATTAACTAATTTTCCCTAATATAAACCTGAATTTAAAGGCATCAAAGAAGATTTTTATTTCCACAAGGTAAGTTTATTGCCCTCAAAGACATAACGACTTAATCGCTCAAAGAAACTCATTCCTAAGAGCGATTGGTGGAGCTCCCCGCGGGATACAGAGGCACGGACATCATTGAGGACAATCGGGCCAACGCGCAAGCTTTCAATAGTAATAGGCGCCGTTGCTACCACCCCGTTAGCTGTGTAAGAGCGGTCAGTATATCTTAATTCCTGGATATTGATGCCCATCTTTTCAGCCGTGTTTTTGGTTAAAACCACACGAGATGCCCCCGTATCAACAAGAAATCTTAATGGACGTCCATTTACATGAGCTTGGATATAGAAATGTCCATCGAGCGCACGCGTGACTTGAGCGCTCCTTTCATCTACGTCCACCACGGAAGAAGGAAACACTTCGGCTATCAGACGATCTTTCAGGCGGATTATCTCATACCGGAAGCTATAAATTATTAAAAATGCCAACCCAAGACATAACCATATGAGCGCATACTTAAAAAATTGAGGAAGGTTTTGCCGAAGGCGGGGCCATAAAGAGGCGCTAAGAGTCACTAGCAGCAAGGTGTAAATAAAATAAGCTTTGTCATCCGCTGATTGAAGCGCATCCGGGTAATAATAAAGTAAAAGGCGAATAATAAAGAAAAGAGCTATGCCGATAAGAAGGAGGGAAAAAATGGGCTGCCTTGGCATCTTGAACATTTTAAACACTTTCATTATCTGATAAATAGTACTTTATTAAGGTATTTTATATCTTAATAGGTTCATTTTATCCAAGAAAAGTAAGAAAAAATTAAAAAAGAAGTCCTCTTGGTCAAGGTGTCTGCACTCAAAGAGTTCAGCATGCTTTCCTCTCTAGGTTTAAGAAACTCCAGGTTGCTAAGAAAGCGAAACTAACACCGCTTCGGTATGAGAAGAGAGCTGATAACCTTGATGGCGTATTCTTAAAAATAATTCCAAGAGATAGGTAGGGGCTCCTAAAGAGAGTCGACCTCGACCTCAGCTCTATTTAATCCCACGCCAAACTTTCCTCATGACGAGGAACATAAGAAGGGTGAAAAAAGCAAGGAAAAGCATAGCTATAACGCCTATTTGTTTCCTTTGCTCAAGCTCTGGCTCACCAGCCCAACTAAGGAACGTGACAATATCCTTGGCCATTTGCGCTACCGTAGCTTGTGTCCCATCCTGGTAGGTGACAAGTCCTTCTTTAAGGGGAGGAGCCATGACAATTTGGTGCCCAGGGAAGTATTCGTTATAATACATTCCTTCCATAAGTTTAAACGTGGAAGGAGCTGGTTTATACCCTGTAAGGAGAGCGTAAATATAATCAGGACCATATTGGCGTGCCTTCACTATGACCGATAGATCGGGCGGCAGGGCGCCATTATTCGCCGCGCGAGCCATTTGTTCATTGGCATAAGGAGCCACAAAGCGATCCGATGGCAAAGCTCGGCGTTCACTTTTTTCCCCTTCATCATCGATGATCGAGACTTTATACTCAGCGGCAAGAGCTTTTACTTGTTCTTTTGTGTATCCAAGAGCTTCTAAACTTCGGTAGGAAAGTAAATTTAGCCCATGACAGGTTGAACATACTTCACGATACACTTGCAAGCCACGCTGGAGCTGATCCCGTTTGTAGGTACCAAAAGGTCCTTGGAAAGACCAATTTTGCTTTGGTGGTATAAGGACCTCCTCCGTTGCTTTAATTACCGAAGAAGAAATAATAGGGAGAGTAAGCCCCATCAAAACACTCAGGAAAGTGAGCGATAAAGATCTTTTTAACACGCGGTTTTTTCCAATTATTTTCATGATGTGCAGCTCTTTATTTTTTTGAAGGATCCAACGCATAATCAGAAATGCTTGTTGGCAAACGCTTTGGTTTTTCAAATTTCACAATAAGAGGAATAAGGACGAGAAAATGGAAAAAGTAATAAATGGTCGCCACGCGCGCAATTAAAACATAGAGGCCTTCTGCTGGCTTGGCTCCCATCCACCCTAAGAGAAGGCAATTTATTAAAAAGACCCAAAACGCCATACGAAACGCAGGACGGAACCGCGCGCTTCTTACCGGAGATTTGTCAATCCAAGGGAGGAAGAAGAGGATAGCAATCGCTCCAAACATCAATAAAACGCCCCCCAGTTTGTCAGGCACTGACCTTAAAATGGCATAGAAAGGTAAAAAGTACCATTCAGGAACAATATGAGGCGGTGTAACAAGAGGGTTAGCCGGAATATAATTATCAGGCTCATTAAAGAAATTAGGAGCAAAGAACACAAGCCCTAACCAACATAATAAGAAGATCCCTAAGCCAAAGAGGTCCTTATAGGTATAATAAGGATGGAAAGGCAGAAAATCACCCTTGGCCTCCAGATCAATACCAAGTGGGTTGTTTGATTTGTGCTGATGCAGGGCCACAAGGTGCAACATGACCATGCCCACAATTAGAAAAGGTAATAAATAATGCAACGCAAAAAAACGATTTAAAGTGGGGTTACTGACACTAAAGCCACCCCAAAGCCAGGTTACAATCGAGTCACCAATAAGAGGTATGACAGAAAATAAGTTGGTGATGACGGTGGCTCCCCAAAAACTCATCTGGCCCCACGGCAACACATATCCCATGAAAGCTGTAGCCATCATAAGCAAGAAGATAACAACACCTAAAATCCATAAAAGCTCACGCGGAGCTTTATAAGAGCCATAGTAAAGACCACGAAAAATATGAATATACACGACAATAAAGAACATAGAAGCGCCATTCATATGGATATAACGGATAAGCCAACCATAATTGACGTCACGCATAATATGCTCAACACTCTCAAACGCATGGTCCACGTGAGGAGTATAGTGCATTGCGAGAAAGACACCCGTTAAAATCATGATGACGAGGGCAACCCCTGATAAGGACCCCATATTCCATGCATAGTTTAAATTTTTAGGCGTAGGATAATCCCGTAATTCTTTCCGGACAAAAGAGATTACCGGAAGACGATAATCAATCCAATCAATCAAAGAGTTTGACTTTTTATTAGCCATTCTTGTTTACCTATCTTAATGAATTATTCATTCGCTCCAGCCTATTTTTCTTCTTACCCGATTCTAATCGTAGTGTCATTGATAAATTTATAAGGCGGAACATCTAAGTTTTTTGGAGCAGGCCCCCGTCGAACCCGGCCTGAAATATCGTATTCAGATCCATGACAAGGGCAAAAATACCCCTGATACGTTCCTTTATTGTCGGTTGGCTTCTGGCCAGTTGGAACGCATCCAAGGTGAGTACATATCCCCACGACGACCAGCCATTCAGGTTTTTCCGGAAAGCGCTCCTCGTCAGAAGCAGGGTCAATAAGATGGGCTAAATCCACTTGGCGGGCCCGCTCAATTTCTTCTGTTGTTCGGTGCCGAATAAAGATGGGTTTTCCGAGCCACATGATCGTGATAGCTTGCCCTTCAGCAACTGAACTTATATCAACATCAATCGAAGCCAAGGCTAATACATCTTTTGCGGGGTTCATGCTATGAATGAAAGGCCACATAGCCGAGGCAACACCGACTGCTCCCACAGCACCGGCGGTTAGAAAAAGAAAATCACGCCGAGAGGGCGTTTTATTTTTATTATCCTGATTGCTGGACATCGAACCTACTTTTGTTTCACAACTTAACAATTTGCTTTTTAATTTGAGCCATTTTTCCGTTGGATGCAATAGCTTTCTATCGTTTTTTTATGCTATCTGTTGCAAATTTGCTAATAAATATATGAAAAATTATTACCTTTTTAGAAACCCATTGTCAAATTCTCCAATTTATTATATCAAGTCGGATGCGACGGATGCAGGTATAGAATTTTATCTGTGTCTGTATAGCCTAAATCTTTTTATTAGGAGGGTATAATGGTTAAGAAAATAGCTTTTTTATCGACATCTGTCCTCTTTGTTGCCTTTGAAGCGTATGCCGCTTTTATAGGCAATGGAGAAAGGACTCTTTCCGACGTCAATTCTGTGAAAGAAAGAATTATCCTTGCTCAAGACGAGGCCGTAACGATTGAACCAGGTGTTGGTCCCGAAGAAGACGAGGAAGAGGACGACGAAGACGAAGATGCAGATAGCGAGACGGAGTAAGTTTCCCGTTTCCTATACGTTTTTCGGGGAAGTTTAAAAACTTCTCTTAAGGCTTAAAAAATTTTTTAAAAGATAAGAGAGGGTAAATGCCAAGCCTTTATCCTCTTTATCCTTTTTAAGGCAAGTGTATAGCCATACCTTTCTTGCATGCTATACGTGCTTGGGGCGCCCGTTTTTTATGAGTTAAAAACAGCTCGCAGAAAAGAATTTCTTCGTTAGGCAACTCAAATTATCTTTGTATAACCTTCTAAAAATGACCCTATCTATAGTTTCTTTCTCTAGTTTCTTAAAACTTATATAGCTCTAAACCTTATCTTTGAGCAAGAAGGAAGCTATCTTCCTAAGTAAAAAAGTCATTGCAAGGTGAGCAGACCCTTTCCATTTTAAGGGATGAAGGATGAGTGACATAGACCTTGTGTAAAAAAGATAAGGTGATAAGGGTAGGAATCCATTTGGATTTACCTTAAGAAAATGCTTCCCACCCAAGGCGATCAGCAAGGAGAGCACCTCGTTGTTGCATAAAGTATTGTCCCAAATGGTGGGTAAGATCTTGAGGGTGAATAGCTGTCTTCGAGAGATTGAGGCGCGCCGCTTCTTCATGGGACATGTGATACGTAGCTAAGGCTCTCGTAAAAATCACAATGTCTTTAAGGGTAGGTGTCATGCCATGATTTCGCGCCGATAACATGGTAAGCGCAAAATCCATCACGCAGATGTCAGTACAGATCCCAACCAAGATAAGCTGGTCAAGGTGATGAGAAGTAATCCAGTTAATTACTCTATTGCGCCCGCTCTCAAGATCAATTCCTCCGACAAAACCATTAATACAGTTTTTTTGCATCAACGTCGCCTGCGAACATCCCTCGAGCCACTTAAGAGCAGCTACGAGTTCCTCGTCGCCAGACCCTTTGAGACAGTGTAAGGGGTAGGGGTCCTCTGGTGTTGCCTCGTCATGAGTATCCAAAAAAACAAGGATGGGCATAGAGTGTTGGACAAAAGTGCGGGCTAACCTATCTGTTTCCTTAATCATAGTGGTTACTTGAGGATTTTCAGTGCGCGGTGCCAAAGGCCCGCACCCCACCGTGGCAAAGCCATTAACCTCATCAATAATAATGAGACCCGCTTTTCTTGATACCTGAATAAGTTGAGAGTGAATCGGGAGTTCTTTTTCCAGAAGAGATAATAAAGATGTCATCTTTGATTTTACTTAACCTAACGCCATTAATGCTATTAACCACGCCATTATAACAGTAAACCTTTTTTAAGCCAACAGCCAAAAGAAAAATATTCATCAAAAAATAGTATATTCTAATAAGGGCAAAAATACAGAAAAATAGATAAAAATAAGAAATAGATAGCATCCCAAGCCATAATTAATAACTTATTAAGATTGTGTCCTTAATAATAACCATATTGTAGCCTTTTACCCTATGCCATTTGCGCGTTTTTTTATACACATCCTTAGTCAGAGGGTGAGAGGAACCTAAAAATTAGTAAATCTTAGTAAGGAGAATGGAATGGCTAAAAAAGCAAGTTCACATGGATACGAGAGGATTGCCTTATCGTGCCAAGGGGGCGGATCTCTAGGGGCGTATCATATTGGCGCCTATCGTGCGATGCATGAAAATGGATATTTCCCTGATGTCGTTAGTGGTATTTCTATCGGTTCTTTCACAGCAGCTCTTATTGCAGGAAATGAGCCAGAAAATCGGATAAGCGCTTTAACAAATTTCTGGAAGAAGATCTCGTACCCTGATTTTGGGGAAGGCATCAAGATGACGGATGATCTACGTCGTAAGCATAACAAATTTAGCTCTCTCCAAGGGTTTATTTTTGGCCAGCCCAATTTCTTTGAACCACGGACACCTCCGCCTCAGTTCCAATCACCTGGCTCCCTGGAGGCTCTGAGTTATTATGATACCTCCCCGCTTCGTGATACGCTGCTTGAGTTTGTCGATTTTGATCGTATCAATAAGGGAAAGACACAGTTGCTTCTCGGTGCGGTAAAAATTAAAACTGGCGAGCTCGTTTTCTTTGATAGCGCGAAACAAAAATTGGGGCCTGAACATGTGATGGCGAGTGGTTCAATGCCTCCTGGCTTCCCGCCAATGAAAATAGATGGCGAGCTTTATTGGGATGGTGGCTGTGTTTCTAACACACCTCTTGAGGGTATCTTCCAAATTAAGCCGAGTCTTCATACATTGTGTTTTATGGTTGACCTCTTTAACGGTCCTGGAGAAGAACCAAAAACCATGGATGACGTAGCGGCAAGACAAAAAGATATCCAATTTGCAAGCCGTACGACGCACCATATCCAACATGTATGCGATAAGCATAACTTGAGAAAAGCATTGAATCACCTATTGAGTAAAGTCCCTGATTCTCTTGCTCAGGATGCGGCCATCAAGGAAATTAAAGAACTAGCGGACCAAACTAACTTTGACATTGTGCATGTTATTTACAATCCGCCAGCCTATGAAATCTCCACAAAGGATTGCGAATTTTCCCGCACGTCAATTATCGACCGTGCTGAGCATGGCTATATTGACACAAGACGCGCCATTGATAAGAGCCCATGGACAGAGGCAAAGAAAGCCCATATGGGGTCACGTATCCACCGTTTTGTAAGCGAAAATGTGACGAAGTAAAGATAAATAAAATAAATTCTATCTTAAGGCGCCAATCTATTTTTGTGGCGCCTTTTTTATAACCTTTGCATGATTTTCTTCGCGCTCTTAAAAAGTTCTTTTTTCTCTAGGCGGTTTGGTATATAATTATATACAAAACCACCTATTACTTTTTTAATTGCATATGAGATATACACAAGATCTTTAAGGAAGAAGGAAGAACGATGAACTTAACTATTTCAGGAAAGCATGTCGAGGTTGGTGACGCTCTTAAGGTTCATATTGAGAAAGAGCTGAGCAATGTAATTTCAAAATATTTTGATAATGCGGTTGAGGCAAGAGTCGTTATTTCGAAAGAAACATTTGAATTTCAGACTCACCTTTCCGTTCACATTGGTCGTGGTCTTTTTCTTCATTCGAGTGGTGAGGATCAGGATCCTTATCGAAGTGTTGATATTGCGGTCGATAAACTCAGTAAGCGCCTGCGCCGCCAGAAAAATAGGTTGCGTTACCATCATGCGCCTAAGGTAAGTGAAGAATTTGTAAAGTTCTTAGCCCAACAATACGTGATTTCTTCGGAGGAAGGTCCAGAAGAGGGGGCACGTGAGGACGATACGGGGAAAGAGCCAGCAGTTATTGCGGAAATTGCGACCGAGATTGCTACGCTGAGTGTCAGTGAAGCGATTCTCAAATTAGATTTTGAGGAACTCCCAGCGATGTTATTTGTCAATCGCGCGCATGGGGGGATAAATATGGTTTATCGCCGCGTAGATGGAAATATTGGTTGGGTCGACCCGAATATTAAGCTATAGGAAATGGTAATTATTTGAACGTCGGCAGCGTCAGTGGAGCTATTTTTTAACGAATACTCTCTCCTCTGGTGGCGTTTAGTCGCGGATGACGGAAGGGTGCGAGCTATTTGCCCTTGGGGCATTGTTGTTATCCAGTATGCTAGATTCTATACTCAGCGGCTATAGCGCTAAGGATTATTGGCGCTCTTCTTCTCGTTAGAGTCCCAAGTTTATATTCGCTCGCTCATGCATTTTTGTGCCCCGTCCTTAGAGCTCGTTCGTTCTTGCAGGGGGAAGATCTCTATCTATCTTTCTTGCGATATATTTTTTCATTGCCTTGAACGGTAAGCGGGTTGAGCTTTATCATTTTTTACGTCTTACTTTTTAAGAAGTTAATCCTTTATTAAAATTCTTGCATTAATCTTCCCTTATAAATTTATTTGATAAAGAGGAAATTCTTATGAAAAAAATTACCATTATTTTTGTCTTCCTTATAATATTATTAAGTGGCAGGGAATCTTTCTCAACGTTCACCCCAGGAAGAGCGCCTGCAAATTCGCCGTCTGATGGGGGCTTCTCCCATTTTTCTTCTTCACCGCAAGGCAACCTGCCATCCACTCAATCAGCCACAGCACTATATTCCTTGTTTTCCGATGCCCGGGTTGGGTCCTATAAATGTCATGGGCTTGTTAGAGGTTTGTATGGTCTTACCGGTAAAATAAGCCGCTTTAAAAGAAACAGATACTTAAGCGACTTAATCGCAGTACAGTTTGAAACCCTTAAACAGTCTTACGAGATTATAGCGAATAGCTTTAGAATTGGAAAACCAGGAGCTAAGAATTATGATTTTGCTTGCCGAGGTCCTCTTGAATATATGGGCAAAAAATGGAAATTATATTCTTGGTTAAACCAGACTGTAGGGCAACTAGAAGAAACATTAGCTACCCAATCCGATCAGTTGTTTAAAAAATTAGAAAATGAAGAAGAGGATAAAAAAGAAGAAGCGTTCGCTAACTTTGAAAGTAACGTTCCTTTCTTCCAAGCTGCCGCAAAAAAGTGTTTTGGGGGAATGAACTTCCTCTATGAAGGGCGGCGTAAGATTCCTTTCCATAAGTCCACCCAATATAAAAAGGATTTAGCTCAAGCGTTGCAGTATGGTCTTGACCTTGTAAACGATACTTATTTAAAAGCATCAAGAAGTGATGTTGCAGGCTCATTAGGCATAATGTGTAATAATATTGTCCAAGGGCTCTCCACTAAGTACTCAAAATATTTCCGGAAGCTAAAAAATAGACCGTAAGAGGGAGGCTCTGGTATAACTATAAAAATAATATAATTAGCAATAGCCAATAACAAAGTCCTTAAGCATTGCCTTTTCCTGGCAATGCTTTTTTGTTTTTAGAGGGTTTTTTCGTTAAGAAGATGTTAAGGACTCTCTTTTACATTAAGGGTTAGGTCCAATTAACAATAGGGTAACTTAAATGAGTCACTATAAAATTACAAGGCTTCTTCTTGTGTCTAGCCTTATGGGTTTGGGAATATTATCGATGTCTAAAGCTGCTGCTGCACGAGAGGGGGGTCAAACAAATGAAGGTTCAACGTCCCCTGAATTCCAGAAATGGTGCAAGGATCATTATGACCCCATATGGCTTGAAGGGGATGCATCGAAGGGATTAAATGAAGAGACCTTAAAGGGAATGAAAAAATGCCGAGATTTTCATGCGACTCTTGCTCCCCAAGGGCAGGCTCATGAGGAAGAAGATGAGGATGAAGATGAAGAGGGAGACTCTCATGATCTACATGACAGGGGTGAAGAGCATCACGAAGATGCGGATCCTGAAGGAGAAGAAGACTCTGAAGATCATGAGGACCATGCCTATCATGCACCCGCTGGTTCTTCAGGTCATACGCCCGTCGTTGAGGCTATTTCAAGGTGCTTAACGGAAGAGGGCAAGATAAGGCATTGGATCGAAGAGCTTGGGACATCACAGGCTGAGCGTAAAGTAAAGAAGTTATGGAAGAAAGATACTTACTTTACGGAATATCCAGCAACTTTACTTACTTATATCGAAGGCCTTTTAAGCAACCCTGCGCCCGAGGCTATTCATGATTTTGATAGCTACTGCATGGATGTTTTGCACAATCTCCATGGCAAAAAAGAACACTATGACACGATATTAATGAAGACTGAGAGAAAGAGAGTCCAACCACGCAAAAAGGGTCAAAGGAAAGAGCGCAGGCAACTTAGAGGTCACAGTCGCTCAGGCCACCACCGTGACCATCCAGGTCCTTATGGTGCGCCTCAAGGAGCATATGGAGCTCCCCAACAGGGTGATGGCCCCGGCATACCTTTCCCGTATCCTGGTCCTGGGAGATATTAACGCTTTCTAAATAAATAGCGTTTAGACAGTATTCACATATAGGCTGGGTGAGCCAGGTAGGCCCCAGCCTTTTTTTATCAAAATGGGCAATGTAGAAGTCTTTTTTTTCTGGGTATTTATTTGTAAAGTTTTTTAAGAGGAGAAAAAGATGAATAATCAAATGAAAAAGAATATCCTAAATAATACTCAACTTATTTTTGATAAAGCCCTCACAGAGGCAAATTTTAGTGTCGCTTTACGTGCTTTAGAATTGCAAGCAAAAATTTATGGCCTTATGGGAGCTAAGAAATCGCTGACTTCTCCTATAAAACCTCTTAAAGAGATGAATGAAGAGGAACTTAAGTTTCTTATTGAGTCTGCTCAAGAAATAACATAAAAATGAGGAAGTCAGTAATACCCTCTTAGGTAAATGAGAAAAAAAACAAGGCCCAAAAAAAAGAAAATTACGCCTGCGTCTCAGCGTTTGCCTCGTCGTGCTGCTCGTTCGCCAAAAAAGAAGACGTTTATCGCTAAAATTAAACTATTAACGCTTAGCCTTATTTGGTTGAGTGTCGGCCTAGGTCTTTTTATGGCCTGGTTTGTCTATGACCTTCCAAAGATTGATGAGATTATGACGACTCCTCGTCATCCAAGTGTGACAGTGGTTGACCGGAGAGGGGAAGTGATAGCGACTTATGGGGATTTATACGGGCATTTTATGAATTACCAAGACCTTCCTGCAAGTGTTTTAAATGCAGTTGTGGCTATTGAAGATAGGCGATTTTACGATCATAGTGGGGTGGATATAAAGGGAATTGCCCGTGCACTGTGGCATAATATGCGCTCCCAAAGTGTAAAACAAGGCGGCAGCACTATTACACAACAGCTAGCCAAGAATTTTCTCGTGACCAAAAAGCTTTATCAACCAAGTGATCGTTCCTTGCGAAGAAAGGTGCAAGAACTTTTTATGGCTTTATGGCTAGAGAAAAAATTAACAAAAAAGCAAATTCTCACTATTTATCTTAATCGGATGTATTTTGGGGCCAGCACGTACGGTGTTGATGGCGCCGCACGGCGTTATTTTAACAAATCAGCCAAAAACCTTAATTTGTATGAATCAGCGTTGTTAGCAGGGCTTTTAAAAGCGCCGTCAGGTTTTTCCCCTCTTAATCACCCCTTAAAGGCCCACAGTCGTAGCCATATCGTTCTCCAGGCTATGATAGAAGAGGGGTTCGTCACCCCCAAGCAAGTCAAAGACGTTTTGGCAAGACAGCGACAAATAGGGGAAAAAGACCAAGCTTACGGCGCACGCTACTTTGCTGATTGGGTCTATGAGGAGCTTTTAAAACTTCTCGGCAGTCTCTCACAAGATGTTGTTGTTGAAACCACCCTCGACCTGGGCGCCCAGAAAAAATCTTATGAAGTTATACAAAAGTTTTTGGGGAAAGAAGGTGTGCAAAAGAATGTATCTCAGGTTGCCACTATTATTATGAGTCCCACCGGAGCTGTCCGGGCGATGATTGGGGGGCGGGAATATGCCGCGAGTCCTTTTAATCGTGCCTATCAAGCCTATCGTCAAGTTGGTTCGTTATTCAAGTTGTGCGTGTATTTGGCCGCGCTTGATTCCGGCTGGCAACCTAATGCCCTTCTTTTAGACCAGCCGCTTAATATTAATGGATGGAAGCCAAAGAATTATCCAAAAGTTTATGAAGGACCTATAAGCCTTGAGCGCGCCTTTGCTTTATCAAAAAATGTTCCAACGGTAAGGTTAGCGCAAAAGATAGGAGTTCCTAAGTTAAAACAGATGGCGACACATATAGGATTAAAGGGGCCTATGGCGGATGATCTCACTCTTTGCCTTGGGACATGTAGTTTGAGGCTGATCGATCTTATGCAAGCTTTTGGAACCGTATTTGCCGATGGCCGTCAGATTCAGCCCTATGGCATTATTTCTGTGAAAAATCGTGATGGCAAAGTCCTTTATCTCCACACTCCCTTCGATAAGCGGGTGATTGAGCGAGAAACGGCTCAGGTAATGAAGAAACTTTTAAAAGCTTCCATTACTTACGGGACAGGAACCAAAGCTTGGTGCCCTGCTATTTTAGGGGGAAAGTCAGGCACAAGCCAAGATTACCGAGATGCCTGGTTTATGGGCGCAACCGCGTCGGCTATTGGAGGAGTGTGGTTGGGCAATGATGATAATTCTCCTATGAAGAAAGTAACAGGCGGAAATTTAGCCGCGGAAATTTGGCGGGCTCTCGTAAATTGATTCACCTTACACTTTAGAGGATAAAGTCCCCTAAAGACCCAAAGCCGTTTAGGTGTTTCACTTCTCTCTAAAAGGCCGTCTTTTCAAGGAAGGCTAATCTTCTTTAAGCTTTATAATTTGGCGTTTGGTAAATGATGTACACTCCGCTGGCGATGATGACAGCTACGCCTAGTACCGTGGCTAACGTCGGGACTTCATGCCAAAATAAAAAGCCAAATAAAGATGACCAAATAATAGCGGAATAACTCATAAGGCCAGCCATAAAAGCAGGTGTTAAATGGAACCCTCGGGTGATCCAATATTGGGCAAGACCTCCCAAAAGGCCCGCTAAAAACAATAAAAAGAGGTCGGGAAGAGTAGGTCCTCGGCTCCAAAAGAACAGGGAGAGGCCAGAGATAATCACCGCAACAACATTAAAATAAAAAGCACAGGTGCTACAGGGGATCTTTCGGGTTAGAAAGCGCCCAAGTACCATCGTTAAGGCATCCATAGCTGAACCGATAAGCATAGTAAGCGCTGCAAAACGTATAATATCGCCCGTAGGCTTGGCGATAAGCGCAACGCCGCAAAATCCGCCAATAATGGCAAGCCAACTTGACCAGTGGATACGTTCTTTTAAAATCACGATACCTAAGATAGCGGTGAAAAACACAAAAGAAAAATTAATAGCCACAGCATCCACAAAATGTTCAGCGCCAAAGGAATAAAAAATTAAACCCAGACCAATGGTTCCCTGAATACCACGTATAATTTGAAGCCTTACGTGGGTTGTCTTAAAACCTTGCCATCCGGCTTCCCGCACGACAAAATAAGCAGCTGGCAATAAGGAGAAAAGAAAACGGTAAAAAGTAATCTCATTAATAGGGTACCGTCCAGCACACTCTTTAATAATGGTATTGGCAACTGAAAAAAGAAAAATAGCCCCGAGAATATAAAAGATACCTTGCCGAGCTGTCTTGGCCGTATAAGATGTGGCTGGTTTTTCTCTGTTATCTTTTTGAGCTGAAGGGGCTTGAGAGATGCTAAAGTTATCCGAAGCGGTTAAGCTGTCCTCTTTAATTGATTTTATCCTTGAGGTAGATGTTTTTTTTAAATGATTGTGGTTCATTGTATAAAGCCCTCCTCTTGCTGAAGAAGCTAACATATAAGAATAGAGTTGTCGATTTTTACCTTTGAGCTCTACTTTCTTAAAAAGTGATAAGGGTAAAGTCAAAAAATTTAAGAAATCAGGTTCTCTCCTGGTTTATAAACTCTTTTCTATTTTTTCCTTTACTTTCGGAAACAATCACCGTTAAATAAATGTATAAAATTAAATATGGTGGCATCAATCTTCATGAAAAAACAAATTTTTGCATTTTACGCAACAAACCTTCAGGCGTTTCCTAAAATCAAGCATGGTTTTTTCACCCGGCAAGGAGGGGTAAGCCAAGGCCCTTACAGTGAACTTAATTGCGGTTACGGAATAGGGGATGAGGATGAAAATGTCCAACAGAACCGCGCTTTGGTAGAGAAATTCTTGGATCTGGCGCTTCATCGCACGGTAAGCCTCAATCAAACCCATGGTGCTCACGTGGTTAGCATTGATCGGGATAGCGATCTATCAGAGGTGATGGAGGGGGACGGGCTCGTCACAAGTCGGGCGACAATGCGCGGCTTGCCTATCACATTGAGTATCTTGACGGCTGATTGTGTTCCTATCCTTCTCGTTGACCCGGTGAGGGAGGTGATAGGTGCAGCGCATGCAGGCTGGAGAAGTGCGTTACAAGGAATTGTTGAGTGCACGCTTGCGACGATGACTGCCTATGGGGCTGAGTTAAAAAATGTCGTTGCAGCCATTGGCCCGTCTATCCATCAGGAAAACTACGAAGTAGGCCCTGAAGTTGTCAAACAATTTATCGCTCAATCTCCTAACAGTAAAATGTATTTTAAACCGTCTCAGAAGGCTGGCTATGCTTTATTCGACCTGCCTGGTTATGTGAAGGGTTGTTTAAAAGAAGCAGGCATTAATGATGTAGAGGGGGTCGATCAGGATACTTACTCGGCACCTGATCTTTTTTTCAGCCACCGGCGCGCTTTTCACAAAGGTGAGAAGGCACATGGAAATCAGATTTCTCTCATTTCTTTTGGGGATGTATAGGCTAATTGCAGGCTTGTCATATCTTTAAATTTGTAATAAATAAGTAAGCAAAGTAATATTTCAAGCATTTACAAGATTAAAGAGCCCTACATGAAGATATTGTCCTGTAATAGCAATGTCCCTTTGGCGGAGGCTGTGGCTACTCAGCTAAACCTTACCTTAGCCAAAGCTTCTATCCGCCGTTTTAGTGATCACGAGGTATTCGTGGAGATTCAAGAAAACGTGCGGGGAGAGGATATTTTTGTCATTCAATCAACTTCGTGCCCTGCCAATGACCATGTGATGGAACTGTTGGTCACCTTAGACGCGTTAAAGCGTGGGTCAGCCAGGCGCATTACGGCGGTGATTCCGTATTTTGGCTATGCGCGCCAAGATCGCAAGTCGAGTCCGCGTTCTCCTATTTCCGCTAAGCTCATGGCTAATTTGATTACGGTGGCGGGGGCAAATAAAGTGCTAACCTTTGATCTGCATGCCAATCAGATTCAAGGTTTCTTTGATATACCTACGGATAACTTGTACGTTGCTCCTGTGTTTCAGGAAGATATTTTAAAAAATTATCCTCTTGATAATTTAATCATTGTCTCTCCGGATGTTGGGGGTGTTGCACGGGCACGTATTATGGCGGAGGCCTTAGGTGTTGGTTTGGCTATCATTGATAAACGCCGGGATGGACCTGGGAAATCACAAGTGATGAATGTGATCGGGGAAGTGCAAGGAAAGAATTGTATTTTAATTGATGATATTGTGGATTCTGCTGTGACGCTTTGTAATGCGGCTGAGGCGCTTGTGAAGACAGGGGCAAGGCGTGTCAATGCCTATGTAACTCATGGAGTGTTTTCTAATAGTGCGGTCGAATTGGTCGAGGCATCTTGTTTAGAAACAGTGGTGGTAAGTGATACGATTCAAGCTTCAGAGAAGATGAAAAATACTTCTAATATTCGTCAGCTTTCACTCGCTCCCCTTATGGCGGAGGCGATTAAGCGGATTTCAAAGGAGCGATCCGTCTCAAGCCTTTTCCATTTCCAGCCTACCCATCCTAAGGGTGAGCTTGATTAAAAAGCTCCATACATAAAGTGTTTACATCAGTTGGAAAAAAGACTAGAGTCGAAGGCTCTAAAAGAGGTAAGATTTTTTGAGATTTTAATTGATGATTTTTCAAATTCGCGCTATGACATCTTCAAGGTATTATTAAAGGAGATCCTAAAATGACATCGCAAGTACAACTTGTGGGGAACCCTCGGGCAAAAGAGGCAAAGAAGATAGTAAAATCTTTACGCAAGTCCGGTCGTATCCCAGGAATAATTTATGGAGGGGCAGAGGCTCCTGTTCTATGCTCGTTTGATATACGGGATGTAAATAAACAGCTTGAAACCCCAGGATTTTATACGCGTATTTATGATATTAATGTGGAGAAAGCAACGTATCGTGCGATGGCGAGGGAAGTACAGCTTCATCCGGTCACCGATCAACCGCTTCATATCGATTTCTTAAAGATTTCCAAGGATACAAAAATTACAGTCAGTATTCCCGTCGTGGTTATTAATGAGGATAAGTCTCCTGGTGTTAAGATGGGGGGCATTGTGAACCTCGTGATGCATACAATCGAAGTGATTTCAACACCTGATAAAGTTCCTGATCATATTACGATCGACCTTAGCGGCTTTAATATTCATGATAGTGTCCACGTGCGTGATATAAAGCTTCCCGAAGGGGCTGCTTTTTATCACCTTAATGAAGAGGATACGATTGCAACGATCGTTGCTCCAAAGGTCGAGAAGGCCGGTGGACAGGCAGAGGGGGGGAGCTCCGAAGAATCGGAGGCGAGTAGCTAATCTCTCTTTTCCTTTTGATGTCAGGGGCCTGTTAGGCAGACGTATCGCATTGTTTTTGCTTTCTTTCGTTCAAGGCCGTGGCTTTTTTATCGCAGGGGGAGAGTGCAGGGGCAGGAATAAATTTGTTCCCTCCTCGCGTGATAGGGAGAGCGCTGAGCTTTTGACTCGCGCCGTAAGCTTTCCTGAGCCTGTATTTGTGTCCTTAGATCTTGAAGTTCTGTGATAGCCTGGGAGATGTTTTGTTCATGGCCTTTTACTTTATCGAAATCCGCTTTATGGGCCTCCTCAGCTACCTAGTCAATAAACGCGTCCCGTAGGTAAGGTCTATCTCTCGTATGGGTGGGTAGTTGGGTGATAGTTTTGGATTATAGTCTGGCATAGGATACCGGAATCACCTTCACGCGATGAAGATCAGATGAAAATCTTTGCCCTCGAAAAAATAGAAACTCCTAGGCTTATTATACGCCCCATAGCATTAGGTGATGAAATCCCTCTCAACGAGGCTGTTAATAATTCTCTCGAGCTTTTGCAAAAATGGATGCCATGGGCCAAAGATCCAAGTATAGAGGCGACAAGAGCGTTTATGCAGTCTGGGGTATGTGCATGGGAGTCTGCTCGCACGTCTAATTTACCTATGGTAGTCATTCACAGGAAAGATCAGAAAATCATTAGCTCAAGCGGATATAATGAACAAAGCGATCCTAAACAAGGATTATATGAAATCGGCTACTGGTGTGATGTTGATTATCAAGGACAAGGATACGTGACGGAATATGTAAACGCCCTGACGCAACATGCTCTTAAGGAATTGGATGCTAAGACTGTTCTTGTCAAGATGAAGGTTAATAATGTTAGGAGTAGAGCGGTCGCTGAACGATTAAATTTTAAGAATGAAGGAGCTACAGCGAGGATAGGGAATGAAGGTGGCATGGAGTACTTTTTTACCTGTTCAAAGTTAGAGAATTTGCCGTTTCTTAAAGTATCTTGGGTTTACAAAGAAGAGAAATAAAATAGCAGGATAGTATAAGCGCTAATTTTCTTATATACTATGGGAAAAATTAAATAAGTATCTCCACTAACAACCATTTTTCATTGTAAGTATTTTTTATCTTTTTTAGCCTGTATTATTCTTGTGACCCTAGGGTTGAAAATATTATCTTTGAGCCATACCTTAGATAAGAAGAAGCTTATAGAGTCGAAGCAAAAGCAAAGCTTGAGAGGTTTATTCAAGCAAGCGTCTATTATTCCCTGCAAGAAGGGCGTTATTCTAAATAGCTCCGTTATACCTGGGGAGTGAGCAAATCTTAGTCATGACCTGATTGATAAGGCAGGGATAACGCGGGGAGAATCTCTCATGGCCCGGGGAAGCGGTGCGTCTTGAAGCTGATATTTCTCTAAGCTCACATCGTCTTCGTGTGTTCGCATGGGGGAGCAGTTTCAAGGACAAGCGGTGAGAGCGTTTTGGGGTATTAAAGGAGTTCAAGTTGCTTTCTTCTCAACAGAGGAAAGAGGGGAGCATGAGATTCTTCTTCTTACGGCAAGGGCAGAATTGGGGAAAAAGTAATAGTTGTGTAAGATAAGAGAGGCTAGGGAGAGATTACATAAAGAGATGCTTATTGGTCGCTTTTGTGTATTAAAGGGACGAACTTCACCGGCATAAGTGTTTCTTGCTCTATCCCTTGCTTTGTTTTTGTATAACGCGTGAGATATTGAAAAGAGTGGTCTTTCCCAATGGGGGCAATGAGAGTGCCGTTAAGAGCAAGTTGATCAAATAGAGCAGGGGGCGGGGTTTGAACACAGGCCGCCGCTATAATAATCGCGTCAAAGGGGGCTTTTTCTGGCCAGCCCTCGTTGCCGTCACCTAAGCGAATATGGATATTGGTATAGCCAAGCTCCTGAAGTACTTTCTTTGCTTGTTTTCCCAAATCGCTTTTAATCTCTATACCGAAAACTTCCTTGCAAAGATGGCTGAGAACAGCCACTTGGTATCCGCACCCGGTGCCTAAATCAAGGACGCGCGCATCTTCCGTGAGTCTTGCCGCTTGTGCCATATAGGCAACAAGGGAGGGTTGAGAGATGGTTTGCCCCTGTCCGATTGGTAGGGCTCTGTCTTCATAAGACATATCCTTATAAGGTCTTGGAACAAAAAGATGCCGTGGCACGGACATCATTGCCTTTAAAATAGCTTGATCGTGAATGTCACGCCTCATGCTTTCGACCATATTCTTATGTGCTTGTGTAAATTCTCCATGATAATTCATGATGGCCTCCTTGCTGCTCATCCAAAGATTTAATAAGCATTGATCTTAGCTTGTTTGATCGTTTTACCTCCTTATATGATTCTACTTGACAATTGTAGGTAATAAAGAAAAAAATCGTTTTATTTTTAATTTTAATTTTATTTATTGTTTTCTTACTTTCAGCTTGTTTGCCTTTTTCCTTACTTAAAAGAAAGGATAAATGAGAACATGGGTCAAACTTGAGAGAGATACTTCTGAAAGCTTGGAACGGAAGAAAAAAGTTCTGGAACTTAAAGATATATACCTGCGAAGAATTTTTCGTTTGGAGAATCCTAAGAACCATACTAGAATCCATTACTTTAAGGAAGAAAGCATTTCTTTCTGGAAATAAGGTAGTTTCGCAGCCGCGATCATAATTGGAGGTGCAATGGCAAAGGAAGAGCCGCTTGAATTTACAGGTACGGTAAAAGAGCTATTACCGAATGCCACGTTTCGTGTCGAACTTGATAACGGTCACTTAATATTTGCTCATACCTCGGGGAAGATGCGCAAAAATCGCATCCGTGTTCTTGTCGGCGATAAGGTGAATGTGGAAATGACACCCTATGACCTTACCAAAGGCCGTATTACTTTCCGCCATAAATAATTTTCATGATCTTTTTAGAAGAGCCTTCCTTAATTTTAGCGTCCGCATCGCCGCGGCGACAAGAGCTCTTGGGCCAGCTTGGCTTAGAGGTGGCTGTGGTGCCCTCTTCTTTTGCCGAAGAAGGGGGGTTGTTGAAAGGAGAAAAGTCGCATCAGCTGGCCGAGCGTTTTGCTCAGGCAAAAGCTGAAGCTGTTCACCAGGTGCACCCAGATCATTTTGTGCTAGGTGCTGATACGATTGTTGTACGCGGGCGGCAGATTTTGGGGAAGACAGCGTGTAGGGAAGAGGCCGAGCGAAACCTAACCCTTTTATCGGGACGCCGCCATCGGGTTTATACGAGCTTTTGTTTGTGCACACCGGCCCAAAAGCGCATTATCCGCACGGTATTGACGACGGTTACCTTTAAGCGCTTAAGTCGGGAAGAGCTTAAATGGTACCTTAATTCGGGCCAATGGGCTGGCGTAGCGGGTTCTTATGCGATTCAAGGAAAAGCCGCAGCGTTTATTAAACAGATCAACGGGTCCTACACCAATGTGGTTGGTCTTCCTCTCTATGAAGTTATGCAGGTATTGATCGGCTGCGGTTATTTCTCACCTAAATAAGGACTTTCTTTGTTAACTTAAGTTTTTTACCATAGCCCTCTCTCCGATAGGGCGAGGGGAAAAACGTCTCTCAATTAGGAACGTTTAGCCCAAACATCTGCCAAGCTCACCCGCTCTTCCTTTGTTCTTCTTGAAATTTTCTGTGCCCTTGTTTAGTATAGGCATACAGGTCATAAAAAGAAATAATGCACTTAACAAGAATTAATATCGGGGCGTTAAAGGTAAGAGGAGGAAAGCTATGAACTTTCACCCGTGCCGAATGATGGGCTCTATAAAAAGTAAATCATTACCTTGCGCGCGCTCATTTTCTCTCTCTTTATCACCTATCGAGAAAAAGCCGTGTTGAGGTGTTTTTATGGGCTCTTACCAAACATGCAAAGGAGGAAAAGATGGAGTATCCTCCTTACCTTGATATTCTGCATAAGCATCAAAAGCTTCTCTCTTTTGAGGAGGGGTGAGGTTGATGCCAGAGGGCACCAACCTCGAGAAAACAAGTTCTTAACCTCTTTCTTTGGAAGCGTCGTTCAATTGTTGCTTAAGGGATTCATAAAGCTCCTCAATTAAAGGAAAGTTTCCTAAGCTTTCTAAATGAATAAAATTAAGGTCGATTGAGGGTCCTCCAACGTCCGGTAAAACGCGAACAAGGTGAGGCTTAAGTACCTCGGCCGCTTCTTGAGCAATACTAGCGATACCTCCTGCTTTTTCGGCTAAAGTAGCTAAAGCATGAGAATTGCTTGCGTAATTATATACTTCATGCCTCTTACCATCAGGTAACCCAAGCTTTAAGTGCCAATTATGATCTAATCCTATTTGGACAGATTCAGGGCTGTACCCCAATAACCGATGGTTCTTTAAATCCTCTACACTCTGGGGCTTGCCAAATTCTTTCAAATACTCAGCGCTGGCAAAAAGCCCGTAATGGTAAGTCTTTAGTGGCCGAGTAACGAGGTTTTTTTCTTTTAAGTTGATGGGCCAAATGAGGATATCCACTTCACCCGTTTTTAAATCAAAAAGTTCATTGGATCCCACCAAATTAAACTTTGTATCAAGGTGCTTTTTTAAGAATCCTCCCATAATATCCGGAAGGACCATCGTGCTGAAAATAGAGGTAGCTCCGACCCGCAACTGGCGCAGGCCTTTGTTGGAGCTTTTCTTGAGCATATGGCGCATCTCAGTCACTTCCGCCAGTATCCGGCTAGCCGCACGAAACAGGATCCCGCCTTGTTGGGTCATATACAATCCCTCACTGGTGCGGAAAAACAACCGCTCCCTAACGAATCCTCCAGAAGGGACAGCTGGCGACTTAGGGCTGGCTGCGTAATCCGCAACTTCTTTGATGCCTTGGTGAGCTGGCCGTATTTGGCGAGGTGATAAAATGTGCGCAGCTGATTGAGGTTAAGCCGGTCTGAGGTAAGATATTCCTCGATCTTAATGGTGGACTCACCCTCTTTGTGATGGCCGCTTTCTTTTTGCCATTCTTTTAAGATGTCTTGTTCTTCTTGAGCGAGCGTTTTACCTTGCTCTTTATCCCCGAGATAGATGAGGGGGAAGGGCTCTCGTTTGAAACGGGTCATGGATCGTACTCCTTGTTATCCTAGTTTTTGTTGATCATGTGGTGGGTGCCTTTGGGGCACTGTCGTTATATGGCTTAGGCCATGGGTGGTAAGTGGGCAGTTGGTTATAGAGCGTTCTCCTGTATTAAGTAATTACTAAATAATAATATAGATATAGGATAGCCTTAGATATATTTCAAGAGTGAAATGCCATTATTTGCTAACATAATGCTGATACGGTGTATGACATTAATTTATATAAGCGCCTTGGTCTATTAAGAAGGGCGGAACGAGCCACTCTTGACAACTTCCTCCCCGAATATCTTTTCTTCCAACGGCAAAAGAAAAAGGCCGTACAGAAAACCTCAAGAGGGAGACCTTAGGAATTAGAGAATGGAGTATAAAGATCACGTTGGTAAGATTTTTACATGTAAGAAAAAGGGGCGATGGTGCTGTCTCATTCTATAGCCATTGGTGTTGGTGGTGCGCTTGGCGCTCTTGCTCGAGCATGGATGAGCTATGTGCTTCCAACCACTCTCTTGACTGGTTTTCCTATAGCTATATTGATAATTAATGTACTTGGGTGTTTTGGTATGGGGGTCTTAAGCGAGCTTATAGCCGGCTCCTCGCCCTTCGTGCGGAGCCTTCTTGTGACTGGTTTTTTAGGAAGTTTTACCACTTTCTCAGCGTTTGCTTTAGAATTTAGCTTGCTGTTTGACAAAAACCTGTATGGTTGGGGCCTCTTCTATACGGTCGTTAGTGTCAGTGGGAGTATAGGAGGCTTCTTCTTGGGCGCGAAAGCCTTAAAATTTTTTGCTGGCCTTTTTTCTTAAGTTAGCTCATCTATCAGCTAATCTTTGACGTCGATAATGATACGTTCGCTTCGATTGCGCGTGACGTAATTCCATAACCATTTCATAAACACCGATAAGCGATTTCGAAAGCCGATGAGGAAGTAAATGTGGACAATATCCCATATAACCCACGCTAACCAACCGCGCAGCTTGATTCGCTTAAACTCAGCAACGGCACGATAACGGCCGATGATGGCTAAGTTACCCCGATTCTTGTAAGTAAAGGCCTCTTTTCCTTCTTTTCCTTGGATTTTTTGCTGGATAAGCTTGCCAACGAACTTGCCTTGCTGCGTTGCTACAGCGGCTAATCCTGGGAGAGGGTGGCCTGTCTCGTCAATAGAATGGCTAGCATCGCCTATGACAAAAATGTCAGGATAACCTGGCAAGCTTAAGTCACGTTCTACATATATCTTGCCACTTTTTGCGGCGTTTATTTGGCCTCCTAACATATCTTTTGTGGGTGCTGCTTTAACGCCAGCTGCCCATATGATAAGAGTGGAGGGGATCCTTTCCCCACTCTCAAGAATCACTTCTTGCGGTTGGATATTTTGGACTTTCGAGTTAAGTTTTACGTCGATACCTCTTTTTACCAATGCTTGATAAGTAAAATCACCAATCGACTCAGAGAATGTCGGCAATAAGCGTGATGCCGCTTCCACGACAATAATGTTAACTTTCGCCACATCAATATGACGAAACTCTGCTTTCAAGCTTTGCTTGATCAGCTCTTGAAGGGCTCCGGCCATCTCTACGCCCGTTGGGCCACCGCCGATAATGGTAAACGAGAGACAAGGGGGGTGATCGTTGAGCTCAGCTTGTTCAAAAGCTTTTAATATGTGTGCCCGAATCTTCAAGGCATCCGTTAAGCTCTTAAGGCTTATGGTATGCGCTTCCCAATCTGAGTGACCGAAAAAGTTACTCTCGCTTCCTGTAGCTAAGACAAGAAAATCATAAGGGACGGTGATTCCACTGTCGGTAGAAACAAACTTCGTATCTTTGGCAATAGAGACCACTTTATCCATCATAACTTGGACGTTCTGGTATCCTTTAAACTGGGAGCGAATGGGAATGGCTATGTCAGATGGGGCAAGATCAGCCGAAGCAACTTGATAGAGAAAGGGCTGAAATATATGGTAATTATTGCGATCGATAAGAGTGATATGAACATTCTTATGTCCTTTTAACGCATGGGCAGCACACAGCCCGCCAAATCCAGCGCCTGCGACCACTATACGAAACAAGCGATTATGGTGCGGTTCCATTTTCTCACCTTACATGTCATTTGTATTTCTTTTGCTCTATTGTCGCGAGTGTTTCTCATCTTTTAATTAGAGTACGTATAGCGCCAGCGATTAGGGGGCTAATATTACTTCTCAACCCATTGTCCTTTATCGTTTTTAGTATATTTATTTTTTACAGCAGCCCAGGCGACACGGTGAGCGACTTCTTCACGGCTGGCATCGTCACGGCGGTTTTCAGGGGAGCGATATTCTTCCCACGCATTGTTAAAAGCCTCGCAGTAAATATCCTGGGCGTGCTGAGGTAGGTGGCGACGAACGTTGTCGGGTAAGTCTTTATTATGAGCATAAGGCATAGGTTCCCTCCTTCCGACTACAGTTATTTCCTTTTACGTGGAGCCTCCTGCCTAATTTTTCTCTCATTGATACTATTTATATTCTAGCACAGTCCTATTTAGATAAAAAGGTCGGGCCCTATGTTTAAAAAAGAAGGCGTATTTTATTGTTCTTAATAAGCACGCTATAATAAATTAAATGGATATATATTTTAAATTATTTATTGCATTACTCTATTCAGGGAGTGAGGGAGAATAGGGGAGCTGATCTAGCTTACGAGGCCTGTACTTCGAAGGGAGAAAGCCTTATAATTTCTTCTAAATCTGTATAAATTTATAAGGGTATAGATAGAGAGATCGGGCTGAGAGAGGAGGCGTAAGATGGATCTGGATAAAATAATTGAGCATCTTCAAGGGAAGATTTGTGTGGATGGTAAGTTACAGCTTGCGCGATCTTCCGCTTCTTTTCCTGTCCTTAACCCAGCTCAAGGGAAGGTATTTGCCTCTATGCCTGATTGTCAAGACGAGGATGTGGATAATGCTGTCATCTCGGCTCAAAAAGCACAAGCCAAGTGGAAAAAAGTTCCCGCCCGTGAGCGAGGTGCCTTACTCCATCAAGCTGCCCAGTTACTCGATGAACATAAAGAGGAACTCGCGCACCTGATTACCTTTGAGACGGGAAAAGCGATACGTACGGAAAGCCGGGTGGAAACACAAGCTTTTACGGACATTTTAAAATTTTACGCAGGCCTTGGATCCGAGCTGAAAGGGGAGACTATTCCTTTTCACCCGAACATGCTTACCTTCACCCTGCGCCAACCTGTTGGAGTCGTTGCTGGGATCATTCCTTGGAATGTGCCTCTTATGCTAATGGCTTTGAAGATAGCTCCTGCGATTGTAGCTGGGAATAGCATTGTCATTAAGTCAGCCGAGGAAGCCCCCTTAGCCGTTTTGCGAGCTGCGGAGCTGATAAATCAAGTTTTGCCCCCGGGTGTGCTGAATCTTCTTTCCGGTTATGGAGAGACGTGCGGTGCCTCCTTAGTTGCGCATCGTGATGTTAAGAAGGTGACATTTACCGGCTCGGTAGAGACAGGGCGACTTGTTTATCAAAATGCGGCTAAAAAGCTTATTCCTGTTACGTTAGAGCTTGGTGGAAAAAGCCCTATGATCGTTTGTGAAGATGCGGACCTTACGCGTGCTGTGGAGGGGGCTTTTGTTAGTATGCGCTTTACGCGCCAAGGGCAAAGTTGTAGCGCCGCAAGCCGTATCTTGGTGCATCGTACGATCTATCCTATTTTTGTAAAAAAGCTAAAAGAGAGACTCGATCAGCTAAAAATAGGCGATCCCTTTCGTGAAGAAACGGATGTGGGGGCGATTATTTCTCAGGCTCAACTTGACAAGGTGAAGCATTACCTTAAATTGGCTGCTTGCGCACATGGGACGACGCTTCATCAATGCAGCTCCTTGCCTCAAGAGGCAGCGTTGGAAAAAGGCCTCTTCCTTCAGCCTGTGATTGTCACCGATGTTTCACCGGATCATCCGGTCATGCAAGAAGAAATCTTTGGCCCGGTGGTGTGTGTAGTGCCTTGGGAAAGCTTTGACGAGGCCTTAGCGCTCGCGAATGCTACATCTTATGGCTTGGCTGCTACTATTTGGACCAATCACCTCCAAAAGGCACTCCAGTTTTGCTTAGAGATTGAAGCCGGCTTTGTACAAGTGAATCAGAATTTGGTGGTTCAAGCAAATTTATCCTACGGAGGAATAAAAAATTCTGGCCTTGGTAAAGAGGCGTCGTTAGAGGCGATGTTAGAGCACTTTACGGAAACGAAGACGATCATTATGAATTGCCAATAAAAACAAATTGTGTTTTTGCTTAAGCCTATGCAAGATAGAGCTAAGGCTTTTTTTCTTATGTCTTGTTTACGTGTGTCTTATTAAGAGCGCAAATATTTAGGGGTTTTTTGAAAGAGAGGCAAAAGCTTCAAGAGCTCTTTGCCGAGAAGGCTTATACGTTAGGAAAGTCAGGCTGGCTGGTTAGTTCTTAAGCAGCCCTTTGTGTGATGATGGCCTTTTACCCCAAACATCTGCCAAACTCACCTGCTCTTCCTTTGTTCTTCTTGAAATTTTCTGTACCCTTGTTTAGTATAGGCATACAGGTCATAAAAATAAATAATGCCCTTAACAAGAATTAATATCGGGGCGTTAAAGGTAAGAGGAGGAAAGCTATGAACTTTCACCCGGGCCGAATGATGGGCTCTATAAAAAGTAAATCATTACCTTGCGCGCGCTTATTTTCTCTTTCTCTCTCCTTATAACCTATCGAGAAAAAGCCGTGTTGAGGTGTTTTTATGGGCTCTTACCAAACATGCAAAGGAGGAAAAGATGGAGTATCCTAGCTAAATAAATCTATTTAATATGCTTTGGAGGATAATAACGCTCCAAGGCATATTAAATATTAAAATACTTATTTATTTAATTGGCACATTAGCCACTCATATAAATCATTGATTAAAGGAAATTCTTGCAAGCTTTTTAAATGAATAAAATTTAAGGTACTAACAGGCCCTTGAATAGAAGGCAGAATTTGCACTAACTCAGGTTTAAAAGCTTTAATAGATTCTATAGGAGCTGAAATGATCCCCAACCCTTCTGCTGATAAAGTTGTAAGGGCATGAGTAATACTAGTATACAAAGAAGGCTCATGGTACTCACCCTCAGGTAACCCAAGCTTTAAGTGCCAATTATGATCAATCCCTATTTTAGGCGATTCAGTATTTAATGCTAACAACCGATGGTTCTTTAAGTCCTCCACCGTCTGGGGCTTGCCACATTCTCTTAAATACTCAGCGCTGGCAAAAAGCCCGTAATGGTAAGTCTTTAGTGGCCGAGTAACGAGGTTTTTTTCTTTTAAGTTGATGGGCCAAATGAGGATATCCACTTCACCCGTTTTTAAATCAAAAAGTTCATTGGATCCCACCAAATTAAACTTTGTATCAAGGTGCTTTTTTAAGAATCCTCCCATAATATCCGGAAGGACCATCGTGCTGAAAATAGAGGTAGCTCCGACCCGCAACTGGCGCAGGCCTTTGTTGGAGCTTTTCTTGAGCATATGGCGCATCTCAGTGACTTCCGCCAGTATCCGGCTAGCCGCACGAAACAGGATCCCGCCTTGTTGGGTCATATACAATCCCTCACTGGTGCGGAAAAACAATCGCTCCCCTAACGAATCCTCCAGAAGGGACAGCTGACGACTTAGCGCTGGCTGCGTAATCCGCAACTTCTTTGATGCCTTGGTGAGCTGGCCGTATTTGGCGAGGTGATAAAATGTGCGCAGCTGATTGAGGTTAAGCCGGTCTGAGGTAAGATATTCCTCGATCTTAATGGTGGACTCACCCTCTTTGTGATGGCCGCTTTCTTTTTGCCATTCTTTTAAGATGTCTTGTTCTTCTTGAGCGAGCGTTTTACCTTGCTCTTTATCCCCGAGATAGATGAGGGGGAAGGGCTCTCGTTTGAAACGGGTCATGGATCGTACTCCTTGTTATCCTAGTTTTTGTTGATCATGTGGTGGGTGCCTTTGGGGCACTGTCGTTATATGGCTTAGGCCATGGGTGGTAAGTGGGCAGTTGGTTATAGAGCGTTCTCCTGTATTAAGTAATTACTAAATAATAATATAGATATAGGATAGCCTTAGATATATTTCAAGAGTGAAATGCCATTATTTGCTAACATAATGCTGATACGGTGTATGACATTAATTTATGTAAGCGCCTTGGTCTATTAAGAAGGGCGGAACGAGCCCTCTTGGCGACTTCTTGCCGGGGTATTTTTTCTCTCTCTTGCGGGGGAAAAAGCCTGTACAGAAAACCTCGAGGGGGGAGACTTTAGGAATCAGGGATCCTGGTCTTGAAGGCGCCAAGGCTCATAGCAGCGATCCAGTAAACGATTTTAATCGATGTGTCTTGGGTGAGCTGTGCCAAGGTCAACTTTGCTTTTCCTTTATATAGGTTGAGCTTGTTACCCAGCCGTTGACCCAGGTGCTCTAAAGAATGATGGAACCACCCACGGCTTATTGATTTCCTGGGGTTTCCTCATCCAGAGTGTAGATAGACATAACAGGCCCGTTGCGAGCTGTTTCATAAAGCCCAGGATTACCCGAAAGTCGTAAATCCTGGCGGAACCAGAGAATAACTTTTTTGTGCAGTATCCCTTTCTTACCCCCTAAAAGAGTATAACAGGCCATGCTGTTATCAAGAAAACGAAATAATTTTTAAGGAACGGTGAGCTGGAGATAAATTCCCTGTCTTCAAGGAAAGATAGGCGCTTTTGCTTGCTTTATTTTTCTTCTTCTGTTGCCTCAGTTGATAAATGGAAGGGCCGGGCTAGATATACTTTTCTTTGATGCGTTGGAAATTTTTCAATGGCATAGCGAAGCATAGTCCTGGGCATATGAGGGACGTGTTGATTTAAGAAGGAAATCAAGGCCTCTACATCCTTTTTTCCACTTTCCCTTAACATCCAGCCAACGGCCTTATGAATAAGATCTTCTTTATCCTTAAGTAATATTTCAGCAATTTTAAAAGTCCACACAAGGTCACCGTAGCGAATAAAATACCACGTCGCGACAATAGCAATACGCCTCTCCCATAGGGTCGGGGAGCGCGCTAAGGTCGATAAGATGTCCCGATTACTTGTTTGAAGATGAGCCCCTACAATCAAGTGAGCTGACGCATCAACAAGGTTCCAATTGTTAACATGTTTTAAATGATTCATGTAGAACGCATAGATTTCTTCTTTGGTGGGAGTGTCCGCTTTTCGATATTGGTCGATTAAAAGAAAGAGAGCCAGCAATCTTTCCTCGTTAATGGAAGACGTCATAAGGTGGGCGATTTCTTGCCTTGTAAGATGGGAAAAAGCCTTAGCAAATTTACGTAATGTTGGAACATTTACCCCTATAAATTGGTCATGCTCTGCGTATTCTCCCTTACCTGTTTTATAGAATTTCATGCGCTCTTCTGTCGGGATTTCGGCAGCTTGGGCAAGGTGCTTTTTAAGAGTGAGCAAAGATGTCATGCGTGGCTCCTTTCATGATCAATAAGCCATTTCTTCCGATGAATACCACCACCATATCCGCCAAGGCGCCCATCATTATTAATAATACGATGGCAGGGAATGATAATGGCAAGTTGATTTGTTCCATTGGCGCGTGCTACGGCGCGGCAAGCGGAAGGGTTGCCAATCGCATGGGCTTGGTCAAGGTAGCTGCGCGTTTCCCCATACGGGATCTCCATTAACATGTTCCAGGCCTGTGCTTGGAAAGGACTGCCTAGAAGATGAACAGGCGTTTCAAATTTTTTCAACTTACCGTTGAAATAAGCGGTAAGCTCGGTGTCAATAAAGCGTAAGGGGGCTGTGCTTCCTGGTATGATCGCGGCTTTGGTTTTAAAGCGCAGGCGCTCAATTTCTTTTTCTAAGCCTCGCCGATCGACAAACTCCAGGAGATATAGGCAATGTTCGTCACTGATCGCCAGCATGGGGCCAAGAGGCGTATCCAACCAAGCAGCCTTAAGGATTAAGTGATGCTTATTAAATTGAGTTGGCGCGGCGCCCATGATTTTAGAAAAAGCATCTCGAAAGCCGCTGCTAGATTCGTATCCTACGGTAAGCTGCGTATCAATGACGGTTTCGCCTTCTCGAATATTCTTCATGGCAATTCCCATGCGTCGCGCTCTGGCATATTCGATAAAAGTCATGCCGAAACGTTTTTTAAATTGACGCCGCGCCGTAGAGGTATCAATGGAGAAAGCTTCAACATCCCGTTGTTTCCACCGTCGTTCAGGAGATTCTTCAATCGCTTCTACAAGGGTACGCACTAAGTCAGAAGCGTGATTAGGATAGGAAAGAGGCCGGCAACGTTGACAAGGACGGAAAGAGGCCAGAAGCGCTTCTTGAGCCGTGCGAAAAAACTCACAATTTTCGAACCGAGGCTTTCTTGCCGGACATGTCGGGCGACAAAAAACGCCCGTTGTTTTAACCCCAACATAAAATCTTCCTTCATAAGTTACGTTTTTGTCTATTAAGGCTTGATAGAATTCTTGCTTCACAGCCGCTGTCCATTCTTTCACGGTTGATAATTTCCTCTATACTACTTTTATTTTATCTTTCACTCATTATAATTATTCTTCAAGAATCGGCGACCGAAATTCAGGCATCCATTTTCTGAAGTATCACCTATCATGCTTTTTGAGGGAGAATTCCTATTTCCTTGCTTAATATGCCAGTAGAGGGCATAAAATAACACGCTCTTTTCCGCGTTGTGAAAGATTGGTTTTTGCTTAATTAAGGGAGGAGGACGCGCTTATTATTTGCGTTAAGGGAAGAGATGCCTTAAAAAATAAACCATACAATAGACTATGGAGATATAGAAGGAGGAAGAGATGAACATTATGTCAGGTATCGCTCTCTATATGAGCATTTGGATTATTGTACTTATGGTTATTCTACCCATAAAAATACGGATTCCCTCTCAGGATCAGGTTCCTCCTGGCTTTGCGCGAAGCGCACCTGAAAACCCCCGCATTGCTTTACGGCTCATTATTACCTCCTTAATAGCGGCTATTTTGCTTGGTGTTTTCTATTGGGTTCTTTCTTGCGATCTGGAGATATTTCGTCTTGGCGATGTCGAGCCTTTTAATTAATAGCCTTTAAAAACTCACTTTATAAAGAGCTGCTTTTTACTTAACGAAACGTCCAAGACAATTGCTTAATAGGAAGGATGCGCCGATAAATCCCTTGTGCGGTACCCTGACTTAGGCTTGTTAAGTAGAGACTTTCCTTGCTTGCTACGGCTTAGAAGAATTCATAAAAATACATTTAAAATTTAGCGATCCCCTTTCTTTTTCGAAATAAAAATTTACTTAAATTTTATTAGAAGCAGCTCCCTCAATTTCCTTCAAATAAATGTATGGTATTTGCACATATTTTAAAGAAAAATTTAATTCTTTGTGATCATAATATCCCATTGACGCCCATTAAATCCCATGGTATCCCGTTACTATTGGTCGATTAGGGCGAGAAGTAGGAGAAGGTCTCTTCTGACAAGTGGATGCGTAGGCGATGGCAATTTTCTTATCAACATTTGTCAATAAGCTCGATAAAAAGGGTCGCGTATCTGTCCCTGTGCAATTTCGAAAAGCCTTGGGACACGAAGGTTTTAATGGGTTTATTGCTTTTCGTTCCTATAAATCCCCGGCTATTGAGGCATTTCCATATGAGCGTATGCTCCAATTATCCCAAAGTGTGGATGAGCTGGCGGTTTTTTCTGATGATCAACAGGATTTAATGGCCACTATTTTTGCTGATGCAGTGCAATTGCCGTTCGATCAAGATGGTCGTGTGATTTTGCCTGAGATTCTCGTTGATCATGCCCACATCCAAAGCCAGGTGGCTTTTGTAGGTTGTGGAGCGAGTTTTCAAATGTGGGATCATGAAGGTTTCGCGCGCCATCAGGAAGAGGCGAGGAAACGTTTGAAAGAAAAGAACCTTTCTTTCTTGCTTACGGGTAAAAAAAAGGCGCCTCCTTACAACGAGGGAGACTCTTAAATGGTGAGGGGTTCAACTGAAAAGACAATCAAGCATATTCCTGTCTTGCGGGACGAAGCTATGGTTGCGCTCGCTCTAAAACCAGGAGGCCGATATATTGATGCGACTTTTGGGGGAGGAGGATACAGCGAAGCCATCCTAAAGGCTTTTCCACCTGCGCAAAGGCCTATTGTCTATGCCATTGATCGTGATCCAAAAGCCATCGAGCGGGGCAAAAAAATAGCCCATCTTTTCCCAGATCGCCTTCATCTTCTTCAAGGCAAATTTAGTTCTATGGTCGATTTATTACGTCCTTATAACGTTGAGCACGTTGATGGGATTGTGTTTGACCTGGGTATGTCCAGCTTTCAAATTGAGGAAGCAGAGCGGGGCTTTTCCTTTAAAAAAGATGGGCCTTTAGACATGCGCATGGGCGAGTCTGAGATGACCGCTGCCGATGTCGTGAATGGATTTCCCGAAGAGCAATTGCGCTTTATCTTTTGGACATACGGGGGAGAGAAGAATGCTTCACGGATTGCGCGAGCGATTGTGAGGGAGCGCCAGAAAAAGCCCTTTGAGACAACCCAAGAGCTTGTCTCACTCATTCATTCTGTGCAGAAAACAGCTTATGCGCGTATTGATCCGGCTACGCGATGTTTTCAGGCTTTGAGGATTGTGGTTAATGATGAGCTTGGGGAGATTGAACAGGCCCTTGAAGCGAGCGAATTACTGTTAAGCCCAGGTGGGCGTTTGGTGGTTGTAGCTTTTCATTCTTTGGAAGATCGCTTGGTAAAGAACTTTATGAATGCTCGTTCGGGAAGGGTGGCGCGTCCTTCGCGTTATATGCCATTTGTTGAAGCCCAAGAGTCTAAGCCGACTTTCCATTTAATTCAGGCGAAAGCCTTAAAACCAAGCGAACAAGAAAAAGAAAAGAATGTTCGCGCTCGTTCAGCGAAGTTGCGCATTGCCGAGCGTTCAGGCCCTGATCAGGAAAGGAAAGTATAAAGGGATGAATATCTATTCCGTGATTTTTATCCTTCTGCTAGCCGTTGTTGGTGTCTTGCTGTTTCAGACAAAACATAAAGTTATTGCCTTGGAGAAGGAGTACCAGTGTCTCCAAAAGAAGATTATTGATAGCCAAGAAGCAACGCATATTCTTAAAGCGGAATGGGCGTATTTAACTGAACCTAAGCGCCTTCAAACCTTAGCAACCAAGTTTTTAAAAGGATATAAGTCCCTCAAACCTCAACAGGTCTTTCTGTTTGATGAGGTTTTTGGCGATGAACGAAGGCCTGTCCCACGTAGAAAAGCACATGAGTCTATAGCAGTTAATAAGAGCGAGCATCAAAGGTGAATAATAAGGTATATGTAAGAACCAAGGAAGGTCTTTACCAATCAGTAGCTTCGCGTACTTCTCCGAGAGTGTTGACGAATATCTCGGCGCGTTTAGCAAGTGTTATGTTGGCTTTTATGGCAATGTTCCTTTGTTTTACGTGGCGTTTGACAAGCATGATGATTTTTTGCCCCGAGATGACCGCCATGGATACTCACGGCACGCCTGTCGTCTTATCGCGAGGCAATATCTATGATCGAAATGGGACATTGATTGCAACGAACCTCATTACACAATCTCTGTATGCCGACCCAATGATTATTCCTAAGAAGGAAGAAATAGCAAGAAAGTTAAGTGAGGTTATTTCAAGTTTATCTTATCTAGATATCTTGAAAAAAATTTCCGCCAACCGTCGCTTTGTGTGGCTTAAGCGCAATCTTACCCCTCGCGAGCAAATCGCTGTGCATCGTTTAGGTCTCCCTGGTCTTTATTTTCGTAAAGAAGAAAGCCGTGTGTATCCTCACGGGCATCTGTTTAGCCATATTGTAGGCTACACAAATACTGACAATCGAGGGCTTGCCGGGATAGAGAAATATTTTGATGAGCAATTAGCTAATCCCGAGCAATCGTTAAACATATCTTGTGATGCTCGCCTTCAATATGTTTTAAGAGAGGAACTTGCCTGCGCTAAAAAAGAATACCAAGCCGAAGGAGCTGTGGGAGTCATATTAAATGCCCACACTGGTGAAGTGCTTGCGATGGTTTCTTTACCTGATTTTGACCCTAATCACCCTGAGCAGGCAAAAGAGGGAGATCGTTTCAATCAGGCTAGTCTTGGTGTTTATGAGCTTGGGTCCATTTTTAAGGTGTTGACAGCTGCCATGGCCTTTGAGACAGGTAAGATAACCTTAGAGACCATGTATGATACCACAAAACCTATTCGGGTCGGTCGTCATACCATTCATGATTATTATAGTAAAAACCGATCTTTAAGCGTCCCAGAAGTCTTTATTTATTCTTCTAACATAGCAACAGCGCAAATGGCATTAGAGGTAGGGGGCGAGGAACAACGAAAATATTTAACAAAATTACAGCTATTAAGTCCTTTAAAATTTGAGCTTCCAGAAGTGGCGACTCCTATCACTCCAAAGAAATGGAAAGATGTAAATGTTATGACTATTTCCTATGGACATGGTATTGCTGTTTCCCCCTTGCAATTTACCAATGCGGTTGCTACCATAGTCAATGGTGGTTTATATCATGATATGACGCTCATAAAGCGAAAAGCGCATGAGATGATCCCGGCCCGTAGGGTCTTTTCACAGAAAACGTCCTACTATATGACGACACTTATGAGGGAAGTGGTTCTGAGAGGCTCAGGCCGAAGTGCTCAAGTGGAAGGGTATGGCGTCCTTGGAAAGACGGGAACTGGCGAAAAGCCTACGAGGGGAGGGTACAAGCAATACGAAAATATCTCGTCCTTTGTTTGTGCATTTCCAGAAAAGGAGCCCAGTTATGTGATTCTTGTTATGTTTGACGCCCCCAATGCTTTCCAAAAGAAGCGAGGCGTAGCAACGGGAGGCCGTACAGCTGCGCCGGTGGCCGGGAAAATCATAGCACGTATAGGTCCTATTCTAGGTGTCCCAGTTTTTGATCGCTCTATAGATAATGGAAGAGGGGTCGATGGCGGGGTGAAGTTACTTAAAACAGAAGCAGTAGTTAAGAGGTTTGAGCGTGTATCTTTCTGACATCATTAATAATACTCATCTGCGTCTTTTGACCGTTTTTAACCAAGACTTAGAAGTAAAAGGTGTCACGTCCGATTCGCGAGAGGTAAAGCCTGGATATGTGTTTGTGGCTATCAAAGGCTTTCGATTTGATGGGCATGATTTTATTGAGGAGGCTATCAAAAAGGGGGCCATTGCGATAGTAGCGAATGCCAAATACCCGGCACTTGAGCGTTTAAAAATGATTGCCTCGTCGTGCGAGAATATTTTGTTCCTATCAACGGATAATGGGCGCCAAGCTCTTGCTATGTTGGCGGCTATTTTATGTCCTCTCCAGCCGAGGTATAGTGTGGCAGTCACAGGTACGAACGGGAAGAGTTCTACGGTTTCCTTTGCCCGCCAACTGTGGATGCAGCAAGGGAAATTAGCGGCGAGTTGGGGCACCTTAGGACTCGAGTGTCCGCTTAAGAATTTTCCTCAGCCGTCGATTGATTTAACCACGCCTGATAGTGCTCAACTTCACGCTTGTTTAAACAACCTGGTGAAAATGGGTATTACCCATTTATCCATTGAGGCGTCTTCCCATGGACTAAGCCAATTTCGCCTTGATGGACTGAAACTAAAAGCTGCAGCTTTTACGAATTTATCCCATGATCATCTCGATTACCATTTCTCGATGGAAAATTATTTTAATGCGAAGAAACGCCTTTTCTCAGAGCTACTACCTGAAAATGAAACGGCCGTCTTGAATGCTGATGAGCCTGAATTTCCTGTATTATTGGATATATGTAAACGTCGCAATCATCATATTCTAACGGTGGGATACGAAGCGGATGACATAAAAATAATGCGGTATGACCCTTTAACCCACTATCTAAAATTGCAAATTTTTGGGGAGGTTTACGAATTAAAATTCCCTCTTGTTGGACATTTCCAGGTAAAAAATGCTTTGTTGGCGTTGGCTTTGGTGTTGTCGGAGAACCGTTATCGCCAAGATGAAATGGTTTTAGGATTAGAATCTCTTACCCCGGTAAAAGGTCGCCTGCAAGAAGTGGTGCATCCAAGGGGCATACGTGTTTATATAGACTATGCTCATACACCTCATGCGCTGGAACAAGTGCTCACAGATCTGAGGAGAGAGGCGCAAGGAAGAATCATTACGGTATTTGGATGCGGGGGAAATCGGGATCTTGAAAAGCGTCCTATTATGGGAGCTATCGCAGCGAAATTAAGCGACTTTTCTTATATTACAGATGATAACCCACGTAATGAAGAGCCTAGCCATATTCGTCGGGCCATTGTCAAAGGCTTTGAGCCTATTTCAGACAATTTTGAGGAAATTAGCGATCGCCGGGAGGCGATTGAAAAAGCTCTGGCGAATGCGAAAGAGAACGATATTGTGGTCATAGCTGGAAAGGGGCACGAGAAAGGCCAGATCATTAATAATAATGTTTTGCCTTATGATGATGTGGAAGTTGTCAAAGAAGTTGTAGAAAAGCAATGGGCAAACTAGAAGCATTGTGGATAAAGGAGGACCTAGAGAGGCTCCCGGGATTTTGCTCAAGCTTTAATTTATCGAGCGCCACAGGTGTTTCGATTGATACACGGACCTTAAAACCTGGTGATTTATTTGTGGCCCTTGAAGGTGATAAAACTGATGGTCACCTTTATGTGAAAGACGCTGTGATGAAAGGAGCCGCAGCAGTAGTGGTACGTCATCCTGTTGAGGGTCTTCCTCATGTTTGCGTTGAGAGTCCGCAAAATTTTTTGACAGAAATGGCGAAAGCTCAACGCAAGCGTAGCCAAGCAAAGATCATGGCTATCACAGGAAGTGTTGGAAAAACAAGCACAAAGGAAGCTTTGCTTTCCCTTCTGGGGGGCCAAGGTATAACGTGCGGTAGCGCTAAAAGCTATAACAACCATGTTGGGGTTCCTCTTACCTTGGCTCGGTTATCGTCACAGGCGCAATATGCGATTCTCGAAGTTGGCATGAACCACCCGGGGGAAATTCGTCCCTTAACTGAGATGATCTACCCTCATGTAGCCCTTATAACACGAATTGTTCCCTGTCATTTAGCGCCTTTTTTTTCTTTAAAGGGGATTGCAGAAGAAAAATCCGAAATATTTTCTTTTCATACGGGTGAAGGTATTGCCATTATCAACCGCGATGATGAGTTTTATAAATTATTTGAGAAGAAGGCGCTTTCTTATCAGTTTCACCATATTATTTCTTTCGGGCAATCCCGCGAGTCTTCGATTCGTTTAGTGGATATAGAGGAGCAAGCCCTAGGCAATAAAGTAACGATCGAGGTAGAGGGGAAAACCTATCATTATTTCCTTTCACTTAATGGCCAGCATTGGGTATTTAATTCCCTTGCCATCCTTGGAGGCGTCAAAGCCTTAGGAGCCAATTTTGAGCAAGCGTTAGAAGCCTTATCCACTCTTCAACCGATTGAAGGACGCGGTCGTGTCCAAGAATTGCCTCATATGTCCATCGCCATCATCGACGAGACCTACAATGCAAATCCTGCGTCGATGTTAGCCGCTTTAAGAGCAGCAGGAGCTTTTAAAAAGCGCGAGAAAAGGCGCCTTGTTGTGGTTCTAGGGGAAATGGGGGAGCTTGGTCCTCAAAGTTCAAGGTATCATGCCGAGCTTTTAAATGGGATAGAGGAAAATAATGTTGATCTGGTTTTAACATGTGGTGAGGAAATGCGCCATTTATTTAAGGTTTTGCCGCCAGCAATACGATATTATCATGCGGACAATCCTACGGATTTATTGCCTGCGCTTCAAGAAGTTGTGCAGCCTGAGAGTATTTTTATGTTCAAGGGATCCCGTGTTATGCAGCTTGATAAAGTCTTAAATTCTTTTCTTGACCTTCCAACCTTAAAACAGGGTTCCCCTTAGAATGTTGTATTATTGGTTATATTCTCTCTCGAGTGATATTCATTTTTTTAATATATTTAAATATATTACTTTTCGTGCAGGAGCAGCCACTTTTACAGCATTCTGTATTGGTTTTTTTCTAGGTCCTCGATTTATTCGATGGTTAAAAAAACATCAAGCTCTCGGGCAGCCAATTCGTTCTGATGGGCCTGTAACGCATTTAACAAAAAGTGGGACCCCGACGATGGGTGGCCTCTTAATCTTGTTTTCACTCTTTACGAGTGTATTGCTCTGGGCTGATTTAACGAGTAAGTATGTTTGGATTGTCCTTTCTGTTATGCTTAGTTTTGGTTTGATTGGCGGCAGCGATGATTATTTAAAGCTCTCGCGCGGCAATAGTAAGGGGCTGCCAGGAAAATTAAAACTTCTTTTTCAATCCCTTTTTAGTATTGTGACGATAGCGGCTATTATGCATGTATTTAACTCTCCTCTAGCGACTGTGTTGACGTTTCCTTTCTTTAAAACATTTTTGTTAGATTTAGGTTGGTTTTACGTATTATTCTCGGTATTCGTGATTGTAGGTTCCTCAAATGCGGTGAATTTAACAGATGGATTGGATGGTCTGGCTATCGTCCCTATTATGTTTGCTGCAGGTTGCTTTTGCGTGATTGCTTATATTGTGGGAAATCATGTCTTTGCTCATTACCTCCAATACCCTTTTATACCCGGAGCAGGAGAGCTAACAATTTTCTGTGGTGCCTTGATTGGAGCTGGCCTTAGTTTTCTTTGGTATAATGCACCCCCTGCCATGGTATTTATGGGAGATACAGGTTCTTTGTCAATAGGAGCGGGCCTTAGTACGGTAAGCCTTATCACAAAGCATGAGATTGTTTTTGCTTTTATAGGTGGCATTTTCGTTCTGGAAGCGGTTTCTGTTATTATCCAAGTAGCTTATTTTAAACTTACGGGTAGGCGTGTTTTCTTAATGGCTCCTATTCATCATCATTTTGAGAAGAAGGGATGGGCTGAATCAACCGTTGTTATAAGGTTTTGGATTATCGCGGCTTTATTGGCTCTTATTGGATTAGCAACTTTAAAAATTAGGTGAGATGTTAACACTTAACCTTACATCACAGAAAGGGTGGTTGGTCTTAGGATGTGCTCGCACAGGCTTAGCGGCTATTCGCTCTTTAATCTCAAGTGGGCAGCAGGTTTTTGCGTGGGATGATCGTGAGAAAGCCAGAGAAGAGGCTTACAATGCTGGGGCCCACATCATTGCTCCCGAGGAAGTATCTTACTGGGCTCTTGTTGATTATGTGGTTGTTAGCCCGGGCATTCCTATTTCACCCCCACGCATCCATCCTGTTGTTCAAAAGGCGCGTGAATATGAGAAAGAGATTATCAATGATTTGGAGCTTTTTTACACTATTGTAAAGCAATGGAAAAAACAGCCTAAAATTATTGGCGTCACAGGTACAAATGGGAAATCAACGACCGTTAGCCTTATCCATCATATTTTAAGAGAAAATAAAATTCCAACACAGCTGGGGGGAAATATTGGCATCCCTGTGTTAGATTTGTTCCCCTTGGAAGAGGACGGGGTCTATGTACTTGAAATTTCCTCTTTTCAACTCGAGGCTCTTAAATATTTTGCTCTTGATTATGCGGTGGTCTTAAATATTACGCCAGACCATCTTGATCGACATGGAAGTATGGACCATTATACCAATATTAAGCTTTCCCTTTTTGATTTTCTGGGGAAAGAAGGTATTGGACTCCTGAATACGGATGACGAGGTGTGTCAAGGTTGTTATAAACTTGTCAATGACATGAAACATATCTTTGGTTTTTCCCTTCAGGAAAGTGGTCCTAATTATTACTCTTTGATTAAGGATAGTTTCATTGAGCCCAATGGGAAAAAAGCTCCTATGCCTTTCAACTTATCTTTGAGGGGCGAGCATAATTATTATAATCTTCTGGCAGCGTATGCTGTTTGTCGGCGTTTTGGCTTGTCAAGTGAGACGATTGCCCAAGCTGTTGCTTCTTTTAAGGGGTTGCCTCATCGCCAAGAATATGTAGGCGAGAAGGAAGGGGTTGTCTTCATCAATGATAGTAAGGCCACCAATATTAGCTCGGCAATCAAGGCTTTGAGTACCTTTGAGGAGATTTATTGGCTTGTAGGGGGACAGCTCAAAGAAACAACATTTCATCAAATTAAACCTTACTTACCTAATATTAAAGAGGCGTTTGGATTTGGTGACTCGATGCTCGTTTGGAAAGAGCAGTTGAAAGATATTCCGTTTGATTGTGCAGGTACGTTGGAAAAAGCTCTCGATAATGCATGGGTGAAAGCAAGGCGCAATAAAGGAAAAAGTGTGATTCTCTTATCGCCGGCAGGGGCCAGTTTCGATCAATTCAAAGATTATATGGATCGGGGGGAGGCCTTTAAGCGACTTGCTCTCAAATATATTGAGGCATAGAGAGCTCTTTAAAGGTTCTTTTACGCGCTCAAAGGATAACTTAAAACTAGAGCCTTGCCCGTAAGCTCAGCCGTGTTCTAAATAGGTTTTTTTCTAATATATAGCGTCTTTCCTCTGGTTTCTGCCGTGCATGCCTTTAATACTAAGCTGCGTAGGTACCCAGACTTGACTATTTTTTAGGCTTCTGGGCTTTTTTATCATAACTCTCTCTTTAAAAAAGTTGCTTTAAATAATTTTTTTTGCGTTTTTGGATATCTTATGTTGTTACCATACAGTAAATATTTTATCCTAATAAATATGAGATATCTTATTTATTTTAATTAGATAAAATAAAGAGGTAGCTAATGTCAGGAAATATTTTAATTTTTGCTGGTACAAGCACAATGGGGCAAGAGACGGCTCGGCTTTTATATCAAAAAGGCTATAAGTTATTTTTGACAGGGCGTGATGAGCGTCGTGTTGCTCCTCTCGCTCAATCTCTTGATGCTCCGTATGTTACTTGTGATCTCGTCGAGTTCGATCGTGTCAAGGAAGTAATGCAGCGGGCTCAGGAAACCATGGGCTCCCTTGAGGGAGTCATTAATTTTGCTGGGTCTTTATTAATAAAACCAGCTCACCTTACAACAATGGCCGAGTATCAGGGAGCTGTTCAGAGCAATCTAACCACCTCCTTTGCTATTACTAAAGCTGCGGGACATCTATTAGCGGCTCAGGGAGGCGCTTCCGTCGTATTAATAGCCTCTGCGGCAGCGGTGCATGGGCTGGCGGATCATGAGGCGATTGCTGCCGCTAAAGCGGGGGTTATTGGCTTAGCGCGCTCGGCGGCTGCTACGTATGCTTCTTCCAATATACGCTTTAATGTTGTGGCTCCTGGGCTTGTCGATACGGCTTTAACCCAGTCGCTCATCCATAATACGGTTAATTTCCATGCTTCCCTGCGCATGCATCCCTTAGGACGCATTGGAAGGCCGCGGGATATTGCCTCTATAGTCTCTTGGCTTGTTGATCCCCAAAATGATTGGATTACAGGACAGGTAATAAGTGTTGATGGTGGTTTGAGTAAAGTTACCCCCAAGATCAAGCTATAATAGGGGGTTCGTTTTTTTGATGTGAGGAGAAGCTCCTTTGTACAACAAGCGAAGGGAAGGAAGACGAAATAGACGGATTCTTGGTACTCTTTTTCCTTAGTCCTTTTATTTTTATATAGTCGGCAGCTCTCTTTTAAGAGACGGGCTTTGAATTCGCCAGATAATAGCTACCACTATGAGAGAGCTTGCTGATAGGAGAAAAGCCGCCGCTAAATTCGTCTGGGTCTTATGCCAGAGCCATAGATTAATAAAGGGAAGAGCATTTCCTATACGAGAGCCCAAGGAGTAACTAAGGGACGTCATACGATAACGTTCCTTAACAGGGAATATGTTGTAGACCAACGCATGGAAAGGGGCAATGTACCACGCGCAGGATAGGGCTAATAGGGTTTTGAGAGCAATGAGTTTAGGGACGGTGATGCTAGGAAGTAATAAGAAGATGGGGACGATTATCACACTAATACATAAAGCAGCATAAGCCATTGATTTTTGGCTGCTGACCCGATCAGCGACCTTGCCGAAGAGAGGCAGGGAGCTAAAGTAAATGATAAGGCCTAATACATTTACATACATCATGCTTGTATGAGGGATGGGAGTAACAAGAGGAACGAAGTTATTAATATAAAGGGTGGAAGTACTATAAATCCCACCAAATAAGAAAGAGACTAATATTACTTGAAGGATTTTTCTTCTATTTTTGTTTATAAGCCCTAAGAGAGGCTGAGGCGATTGCTGCTTGGGATGTTGCTGAGCTTTTATAAATTCCGGAGATTCCCGTAATTGGTGTCGGTAATAAAAACTTAGAAGACCAATAAGAGCGCCTACAACAAAAGGAAGCCGCCAGAGAGAGGGAAAATGACTTACAAGAAGGGCAAACAAAGATGCACAGACAATACCAAGGACAGTAAAGCAACAGTATATTCCGCTCATATGTCCATGTTGGGAGCGCGGGGTCTGTTCTAGGATATAAATAGCGCCGCCGTTAAACTCGCCGGCGATGAAGAAGTTTTGTATAATACGTAAAAATGCAAAGAGAATAGGGGCTATAAGGCCGATCTGATCATAAGTTGGGAGACACGCAATCATTAGCGTCGGTAAACTCATGCCGCCTATAGCAATTCTTAAGGCCACTCGCCGTCCAAGCTTATCGCCTATGTGACCAATCAGAAGTGCCCCTAAGGGGCGGGATAGAAGCTCAAGAGGGTATAAAATAAAGACCAGCATCATACTGTAAAAAGGGTCAAGCGCAGGTAGAAAAACTTTTGCAAGCGTTAGGGCCATAAACCCATAAAGGCTTAAATCAAAATATTCGAATCCCGTCCCAAGCATTGTCATTAAAATAGGTTTGGGGAGATAGAAGGAAGCGAATAACCTTTTCATCAGGGGAGGTCCTTTCTACCTTTTATTGTTGAGTAGAACTATACCTTTCTTTCTACATGTATAAATAATATAACTCTTGACCCTATTTTACTAGAAGATCCTAGGACACTTATCAAGAAGATTCGTTAAATTATTCACCCATTAAAATAATAAGTCGGATGGTTTCTCTCTTTTTCAACTCCTGAGAGGCAAGAAATGATCCTTGTGATGAGGACAAGGAAAATGTGGGTGGCGGATGGGGTGGGATTCGAACCCACGAAGAGCTTTCGCCCTTGCCGGTTTTCAAGACCGGTACCTTCAACCGCTCGGTCACCCATCCGTATTATAAAAAGTATTTGATTATTGCAGCTATATTAATTAATCTACTTAAATAGCCAGATTAATCGCTTTTCGTCAATGGAAAATATGGGCTGTTGTAGAGAAATCTTCTCTTGGTGTTATGGTATCTCTTTTAAGGGTTGGTCTTGTTTTGTCTTAGCAATAATGATCGGTTGGATAGTAAGAATGGATACCCCGCAGGCTGGTGATAAGAATTTTGACGAGTGGTGCTTAAAAATATATCAAGAAGCACAAAAATTAAAGATCCAGTCGCGAGTATTGAACCTGTTAAAAAAGGCCCAATATGTGCCTGAAATTATTGAGCGTGATCGTAAGCAACCTGAGTTTAAACTGACGTTAAGGGAGTATCTTGACTCAGCCGTTCTCCCACGTGTCAATCAAGGTTGCCAACTTCTTCGTAAATATAGCAAAGAGCTTAAAAAAATTTCTGAAAGATATAAACTTCCCCCAGAGTATATTGTTGCCTTGTGGGGGATTGAATCAAATTTTGGGAAGAATCAAGGTGGCTTTAACCTTTTTGATTGCCTGTGCACCTTAAGTTTTGACTCTCGGCGTTCAAGCTTTTTTAAAGAAGAACTGTTAGCTGCTCTCTTGATTCTTGATAAAGGGTATATGCCGTATGAGAAAATGAGACAGATGAAAAGTTCTTGGGCCGGGGCGATGGGGCAGTGTCAATTTATGCCCTCGAGTTACTTGAAATTTGCGGTTGATGCTGACCAAGATGGGTATAGGGATATCTGGCACTCAACAGAAGACGTTTTTGCGTCGATAGCGAATTATCTCTCTTCTTCTGGTTGGCAAGCCCGGGAGCCCTGGGGGGTTAAAGTGATCCTTCCCGGTAATCTTGATGTAAAGCAATTGGAAGGGTTTTCGGTTAAAAAGACCATGAAAGAATGGGAAAAGATTGGCGTTTTGATTGACCCTTCTTATCCTCCTCCTAAAGATAATCTTAAACTCTCTTTAATTGTACCCGCGGATCAAAGAGAGGATGCTTATCTTGTCTCACAAAATTTTGAGGTCCTTTTGAAGTGGAACCGCTCTTATCTTTTTGCGATTGCTGTTGGGTCTCTGGCTGATCGGTTGAAAAGATGACATTAGCTGATTGAAGCTATGTATATAAAAAGAAAAGTGGTTACTTTCTTAAGGAGATAAAGAAGAAAATATTGTCAGGATGGTGAGATGTAAAGGGATGATAAGAATAAAGAGTAAGTATCTTCTAGCGATCTGTTGTGTATTGTTGATATCTTCTTGTTCTTCGCCTATGCGTCAGGTGACCTGTAACAATGCTCCTGTCAAGGCAACGAGCAAGCCTTATCAAATTAAAGAGAAGTGGTATTATCCTCAATGTCACTACCATCATCATGAAATAGGACTAGCGTCTTGGTATGGGCCAGGTTTTCATGGCAAGCTTACATCTCTTGGGGATCGCTTTAATGCTTATGGCTTGACGGCTGCACATAAAACGTTACCGCTTCCAAGTATTGTTCGTGTGACCAACCTTGAAAATGGCCGACAGATAAAAGTGCTAATCAATGACCGGGGGCCCTTTATCTCGGGTCGTGTCATTGATTTGTCAATGCGCGCGGCTCAATTGCTCGGGACATATCAAAAAGGCTTGGCTAAAGTTCGTATTGATGTCTTGGTTGATGAGAGCTTAATGGCAGCGAAGAGTTATCGCCGAACCAACCCTTTATCTAAGACGCTTTTAGCGCATTATTTAAAGCCTTTAGCTCCTATAGCGCCTGAGATAAAGCCTCCTGTAGCCTTAGCGTATCATCCTGGTTCTTCTGTGTCTCCCCCCCCTTCACCTGGCTTGCCGCCTATAAAGCCTACCTCGGTCTTAGCAATAAAAAAGGGAGCCATGAAGAGCGGCAATATTTATATTCAAGCCGGAGCTTTTTCTAATCAAGGAAATGCTTCCCGTGTGGCGCTTAAACTGCAATCAATCGCTGAGACAAGTATCATGCCAACGGTATCAGGAGCAAAGAAGATGTATCGAGTAAGGATCGGGCCTATTGAAAACTTTCACCAAGCTGATAAACTCCTTGAAACGGTAATTAGTTCGGGCCATCGCGATGCAAAAATTGTTACAGGGTAATAGTATTCGGAAGCTAGGGAAAAGTCTTTATTGCTCTTTTTTTTCTCCCTTACAAGCTTGAGTGGAACAGCTTATAGCTTATCGTCTCTTACGCCTCTTTTTAAAGCTAAACAGGTATTCTTGATGGATTATACGACGGGTCAGGTTCTCCTTACCGCTCAGGGAGAGGCGCCTATGCATCCATCTTCCATGACGAAGCTTATGGTTGCTTATTTAGCTTTTGAAACATTAAAATATGGCAAGGTGAGTTTTAAAGATCAATTTATTGTAAGCCGTAGAGCTCGGCAAATGGAAGGTTCACGGATGTTTTTGGAAGAAAGGAGCTGTGTATCATTTGAGGATTTGCTTAAAGGGGTTGTGGTTCTTTCAGGAAATGATGCTTGTGTAGCGCTTGCAGAGGCTATATGTGGTAGTGAAGAGGCATGTGCCGCGGAGATGACGAAATACGCTCATAGCTTTGGCGCTCTTCATACGCATTTTGTGAACTCTTCAGGATTACCAGCTCCAGGACATTTTTCCACTGCGCGGGATATTGCCATTATTTCTTCAAGGCTCATTAAAGATTTTTTTGATTTTCCTGCGTTCCGCGATCTTTTCTTGTTACCATTCTTTACTCACAATAAAATCACGCAGCCTAACACCAACCAGCTTCTTGAACGTGGGCTGGGGGTAGATGGCCTTAAAACGGGTTCGTCTTCGCAAGGGGGGTTTGGTATTGCGGCAACGGCTGAGCAAGGGGACCGGCGTCTTATATTGGTCATTAATGGGCTGGACTCAAAGCAAGAACGTGTGAATGAATCAAGTCGACTCCTCGAGTGGGGATTCCGTTTCTTTGAAAATAAGCGCCTTTTTGCCAAGGATACCCCGGTTAAGAAATTTCCGGTATGGATGGGAGACCAGGCTTTTGTCGAGGCGTATTCTCCCCAAGATATTGTTGTGACCCTTCCGAAAGATAGAGAAAAATTTAACGATCAAATCGAGCTATATTATGAATATCAGCAACCTCTTAAAGCGCCTATAAAAAAGGGGGACGTCGTGGGATATTTAAAAGTTGCCCTTGGGCAACTACCTGAAACAGCTTTTCCTCTTTTGGCTAGAGATGCTATTAATGAAGCTGGTTTTTTCGGGCGAATTAAAAATTTTATTTATTATATCATGGGCAAATTCCCATCCTCAAATACCTAACGGTAGGTATTTTCCTCTTTAACAGAAGGCAAGGAAATGACAAGAGCACGATTTATCACACTTGAAGGGGGAGAAGGTGCTGGAAAATCCACCCTTATAAAACATTTGACCCATTTTTTAAAAGAAAAAGGAATACCTTATATAGCGACTCGGGAGCCTGGGGGAGTCGAGGGGAGCGAGAAGATCCGCCAATTGCTTGTAACGGGCGAACCAGACCAATGGGACCCTAAGACGGAAGTTTTGTTAATGTATGCAGCCCGGTGGGAGCATTTTAAGAAACTCATCCTCCCAAGCTTGCAAAAAGGCATATGGGTTATCTCAGATCGTTTTGCCGATTCCACCACGGCTTATCAGGGCTATGGGCATGGCGTTGAGTTAGAGTTTATCGATCAATTATATGCTCACCTTATGGGGCAAGTTTATCCGGATTTAACCTTTGTGTTAAGCTTGTCGCCAAGGAAAGGCCTTGAAAGAGCACAGCGAAGAATGATGGAAACCTTAAGTAAAGAAGATCGCTTTGAGAAGAATCCTTTATCATTTCATGAGCGCGTCTTTGAGGGGTTTATTGAGATTGCCTCGCGCTACCCGGAACGTTGCTTTCTCCTTGATGGTGAAGAAGATATTGAAACGTTAAAGCAGACGGTTATAGAAACGATTACTAAGCGGTTTTTGAGAGAAAAGTCAAAAAATGAACGAGCCGTATAATATTTCCTCTCCTTTAACCTCTGTGGTTGGTCATCAGGATCTTCAAGAGAAGGCTTTAAAGCTTTTTAGCTCCCAGCGGCTGGCGCATGGATGGTTGTTTATGGGGCCTCAGGGTGTCGGAAAATCAAAGTTAGCCATGATCTTTGCATATCTCCTTTTAAAGCATCAAACAACCCAATTTCCTGCCAACATAGGAGATCTTGTGCTCGTTCCTCAAGATCCATGTTTTCGTCGTATGCAAGTTGGTTCTCATGCTGACTTTATGTATGTGGAGAGTGAAAAGATATCTTCTAAAGGTAAAAGAGTATCTCTTATTACGGTAGAAGATGTACGGCAGATTTTAAAATGGGCTCACAAGAAGCCGGTTGAAGGGACATGGCGGATTGTGTTTGTGGATGGAGCGTGTGCCATGAATAAAAATGGAGCGAATGCTCTTTTGAAGCTGCTTGAGGAACCACCTGAGCAATGTCTCTTATTCCTTATCGCCCATCGCCCTTATCTTGTTCCTGAGACTATTCGGTCACGATGCCAGGTATTAAAATTTTCTTGCCTTAAAAAAGAGGATTTTACACGCATTGTGAAACATTATTTGCCCAAAAGGGAAGACGAAATCATTGAAAAATTAGGTTGTTTATCAAACTTTTCGGTGGGATCAGCCCTTCATTATGAGGCCCATAAAGGGCTTTGGCTATATGATAGTATCTGTAAAATGATTTCTTATGCGACCCTGCATCGCTTTGATCTGCTTGCACGTCACTTAAAAGGGATAAAAGATTTTAAAAATCTAAACGACGATAAAGAAGACTTTCAAAAGCTTTTTTCCCTGCGGTTTGAGCGTTTTTTTTCTTTTATCCACTCACCTAAGATTTTTAAGGAAATTGTAGAGGGGGAAGTCTCTCTTAACAAGACAATGATAAAGGCTCGTTCTCTACTCGAGTGGACAAAAACGTTTGAATATGCTTTGGATTATATGATAAAAGCACAAACATATAATATTGGCTTGCCTTATCTCCTTGAAGGGGTTAGCAAGATTATTATCAATCCCCAGTCGGACCTATTATATCAATTTAAAATATTATAAGGTATTTATGAGCAAGAACAACAAGACCTTCTATGTTACGACGCCTATTTACTATGTAAATGATATTCCTCATGTAGGGCATGCTTACACGACCTTTTTATGTGACTTTTTAGCACGCTTTAAACGGCTTGATGGGTATGACGTATACTTTTTGACAGGCACGGACGAACATGGTCAAAAAAATGCTAAAACAGCCCAAGCCAAGGGAATGTCTCCTCAAGCCTTTGTAGATCAACTTTCCATGAATTTTAGGCGATTAAATGAGGAATTTCATATTACTAATACAGATTTTATCCGAACAACCCAAGAAAGAAATGTAAGGGCAGCTCAAGCCTTATGGCAAAAAATGAAAGAGAATGGCCATATTTATTTAGGAAAATACAGCGGGTGGTATAGTGTTCGCGATGAGGCTTATTTTTCAAATGAGGAACTTATTGATGGCAAGGCACCTACGGGGTCTCCTGTCGAATGGGTCGAAGAAGAGAGCTATTTTTTCAATTTATCAAAGTGGCAAGAGCCGTTGCTCAAGCATTATCAAGAAAACCCAACCTTTATTATGCCACGGATGCGCCAAAATGAGGTGGTAAGCTTTGTCCAATCAGGGTTACGTGATCTTTCTATCTCGCGCACCAGTTTTACGTGGGGAGCGCCGGTGCCAGGCGATGAGGCGCATGTGATGTATGTATGGCTTGATGCATTGGCAAATTACTTGGCTGGCGTAAGCTATCCGGATGAGCGAGCTGATCTTTACCAAAAATTCTGGCCAGCTGATTGGCATATCGTTGGAAAAGATATTTTAAGATTTCATGCGGTATATTGGCCAGCTTTCCTGATGGCGGTGGGTCTTCCTCTCCCTAAACAGATTTATGCCCACGGGTGGTGGACGATTGAGGGGCAGAAAATCTCAAAATCTGTTGGAAATACGATTGACCCTTTGTGTGTGGCTGAAAAATATGGCCGTGATCAATTGCGCTATTTCTTGCTTCGGGAAAAGCCTGTGGGCTCAGATGGTGATTTTTCCCATGACGCTGTTGTCCGGCGCATTAATAGTGATCTTGCTAATGATTATGGCAATCTTGTACAGCGTGTCCTGTCGTTTATTTATAAGAATAGAGACCAAGTTATCCCAGGGCCCAATGGATTTTTAACCCAAGATGAGGAGCTTCTAAATGAAGCGAAAAATTTGTTGCCTCAGTTATATGAATGTGTTGATCAGCTTGAGGTGCATAAATATGGAGAGGTGGTTTGGCGCGTGATAAGCCTTGCGAACCAGTATATTGAAAATGAGAAACCATGGGCTCTGCGCAAACTTGACCCCGCGCGAATGGATACCGTCCTTTATACACTGGCAGAGGTGATTCGTATCTTGACGATTTTCTTGCAACCTATGGTTCCGGAGGCCGCTCATCGTATTTTAAGCCTGCTTGGCATTGGTGAAAGTGAAAGATCCTTTGCTTCACTTACTCATTCCTTAAAATCCGGCTTATCGATCAATGAGCCTAAGGGTATCTTTCCGCGGTTGGAAAATAAAGGAGACAAGGAAAATGTTTGTTGATAGTCATTGTCATCTAAATTACCCAGAATTTTCCGAAGATTTAGATGAGGTGATAAAGCGCGCCCATGATAAAGGCGTTGGAAAGATGGTGAGTATTTGTACGCGCCTATCGGAAGTAGAAGATATACGGAAAATAGCCTGTCAATATGAGAACATCTTTTGCACCGTTGGAGTTCACCCTCATGAAGCTACAGCTCATAAAACGGCTCATAAAGAAGAATCGTTGAACGTTAAAGCTCGGCTTGTAGAGTGGGCGAAAGAAAAAAAAGTTGTTGGGATTGGTGAGACAGGCCTGGATTATTATTACCAGCATAGTGATCGCCAAGATCAACAAGAGATCTTTAAGGAGCATATAGAAGCGGCTCTTGATACGGATCTTCCTTTAATTATTCATACGCGTGACGCTGAAGAAGATACTATCCGTATGCTTACAGAGCTTGGAAGAGATAAAGTAAGAGGAGTTATCCATTGCTTTACAGGAACGGCTTGGCTTGCAAAAGCTTCTTTAGAGCTTGGATTGTACATTTCTCTATCAGGGATTCTTACGTTTAAGAACTCACAGGCTTTGCGTGATATTGCTCGGACACTGCCTCTTGATCGCTTGTTGATCGAAACGGATGCGCCTTACTTGGCTCCGCATCCTTATCGTGGCAAGCGTAATGAACCTTCCTATGTAACAGAAACGGCCAAAGTACTCGCTCAGATAAAAAACATATCTTATGAAGAGGTTGGTTTCATTACCACGCAAAATTTTCATGATTTATTTACGAAAGTGGGGCACCAATGAAGATTCACATTTTAGGATGTGGACCTTCAGGGGGCGTGCCCACGGTGTTAGGTGAGTGGGGAGAATGTGACCCTCGCAATATAAAAAATTTTCGTTCGCGCTCTTCTTTGTTACTTCAAACACCTGATAAAACCATTGTTTTTGATACGAGCCCTGATTTTCGAAGCCAGTTATTGAACGCAAAGGTTAAATCCATTGACGCGGTTATATATACGCACGCTCATGCCGATCATGTGATGGGGATGGATGAGTTAAAATATTATTATTTTAAGCAAGGAAGGGTGCCTCTGCCTACTTATGCGCTCGAAGAAACCTATCAAGAATTAGCGATTAAGTTTGATTATTTATTTGCTCAGGGACCCCATAAAAATCAGGAAGCAATTCTCTCCCATTATTCAATCGATTTTTTTCACCCTTTCCAAATAGGTAGCAAGGTATTTTTGCCTATTAAGCAAGATCATAAGATTTGTTTAACAGCGGGGTATCGTTGTGAGGGTTTTGCTTATTCGACTGATTTTATTGCCTTACCTGAAGAATCGCTTTCGGCGCTTTATAACCTTGATGTGTGGGTTGTAAGTTGCCTTGATAAGCACCCAAGACCTACTCATGACCATTTAGATAAGGTGCTGGGGTGGATAAAAGATTTAAGCCCTACTCAAGTTATCTTGACGCATCTTGGAAAAAATATGGATTATGATTTTTTGCAATCCATTTTGCCTAGCTATATTCAACCAGCCTATGATGGAATGTGCGTAGAGGTATAAATAGTGGAGAGGCCCTCTTTTCTCTTTCCATAAAAGGGTGTCATAAAAACTTTAAGGGGGGCGAATCCTTCCTTGCCTTATGGCGTTTCTTGTGGCATGTTTGGTTCATCAAAGCCGCCGTAGCTCAGTGGCAGAGCGCACCCTTGGTAAGGGTGAGGTCGAGAGTTCAATTCTCTCCGGCGGCACCATCACCATACTTTTTACGGTCCATTCTTGAAGTTCTTCCTTAGCCTAAAGGATTATTTATAGTCTTTCGACTTGAAGATAAACAAGGTCTAGAAATTTAGCCAAAAAACCATTATACTCTGGGTGCCCTATATACTTGTAGATGGATGGATTTGGGGGCTTGAATAATCAAATTTAATGAAGGAAAAATATTTAACATGGTTGATATAAAGAATGAAACTGAACTCCAAAAGTCTACCTTAAAAGAAAGTTTTGCTGCTCTGTTTGAGCAGTCTGTTGGCAGTAAGGATGATGTTGAAGGAAGTGTTTTAAAAGGAACTGTCGCTAATATTGAGAATGGTTTTGTGACAATTGATGTGGGCTTGAAATCAAGTGGCCGCCTACCGGTGCGAGAGTTTATCCCGCTCGGGGAAAGCGAACCATCCATTAAAGTGGGCGATGAAGTAGACGTTTATGTTGAGCGTATGGAAGACAAAAACGGGGAAGTATCTTTAAGCCACGAAAAAGCTAAACGCGAAGCTACATGGGATAAATTAGAAGGTCTTCATGCAAAGAAAGAGAAAGTCAAAGGGGTTATTTTTGCTCGCGTTAAAGGTGGGTTTACTGTAGACCTTGACGGAGCTGTGGCGTTTTTGCCAGGTAGCCAGGTTGACATTCGGCCTATTAAGGATACCAATGCCCTTATTGGTGTACCTCAACCGTTTATTATTCTTAAGATGGATAAAAAACGGGGTAACATTATTGTCTCCCGCCGTGCTGTGTTAGAAGAATCACGTGCGGATACAATTGACGAGCTTGTCTCTAACCTTCATGAAGGCCAAAAATTGCAGGGCGTCGTGAAGAATATTACGGATTATGGGGCCTTTGTGGATTTAGGGGGCGTGGATGGTCTTTTGCATTTGACCGACATTACGTGGCGCCGTATTAATCATCCGACAGAGATTCTATCTCTTGGTCAAACGATCGAGGTTCAGGTTATCCGTTATAATAAAGAGACATGCCGTATCTCGTTAGGGATGAAACAGCTTGAAGAAGATCCTTGGAAACAGGTTGGAGAAAAGTATCCAAAAGGCAAAAAGACAAAAGGCCGCGTGACCAATATTACAGAATATGGCGCTTTTGTGGAGCTTGAGCCAGGAATTGAGGGGCTTATTCACGTAACGGAGATGTCGTGGACGCGAAAAAATGTTCATCCAGGTAAGCTTATTTCAACCAGTGAAGAAGTTGAGGTGATGGTGTTGGACATTGAGCCTGAGAAGCGCCGTATTAGTCTTGGCCTTAAGCAGTGTCATGAAAACCCTTGGGATCTATTTTCTGAGCACTATAAGGTGGGCGATGCGATCGAAGGACTTGTTAAGAATATAACCGAATTTGGTATATTTGTTGCTTTGCCTTATGACTTGGATGGAATGATTCGCAAGGGCGATCTTTCGTGGGAGAAGGACCCAGACGAGGCCTTAAGGGATTATAAAAAAGGTGATCCTCTTAAAGCGGTTATTTTAGAAGTAGACGTTAATAAAGCACAAATTCTGCTCGGTCTTAAACAGCAATCACAAGATCCTTTTGAACAAGTGGTAACTGGAGTAAAGAAGGGCGATGTCGTTACTTGTATTGTGGATCAGTTGCTTGATGGCGGTATCCAGGTGAAGATAAATGACAGATCGATTGGCTTTATTAAGAGAGGGGATCTATCACGGGAGAGAGCGGAGCAACGTCTTGATCGGTTCGCTGTTGGAGAAAAGGTAGATGCGAAGGTTGTCAGTGTTGATAAAGCTGAGAGGCGTATCCTTCTTTCTATTAAGCATCGTGAAATTGATGAGGATAAGCAAGCAATCGCCGCTTATGGCTCTTCTGATAGCGGGGCAAGCCTTGGGGATATCTTAGGCGCCGCAATTAGCCAAGCTCAATCTAAACAGGAAGAGAAAGAGGTTGGTAAAGAGGAGAAAAAAGAGCCTAAGAAAGCTGCGACAAAAGCAAAGCCTAAGAAAGCAAGTACGGCTGAGCAAGACGAAGGGGAAGAAGCTGAGGTAAAGAAATCACCAAAGAAAAAGACCGCCGCTTCGGAAAAGAGTGAGGAAGAATCCTCTTAAGTTTAAGCTCAAAGAGTAATTACATGGGCCCAGAGGGATATACCTCTGGGCTTTTTTTTGGACATTGGCAGGAAATGAAAATAACTTAAGGGGCAATGCCTATGTATGAGCTAGGCTTGGTAGGTGTCGTTAGGAAAATTCCTTGGGGCTCTTTGGGAAAGCCTTGAGGAGATAGGCAAGGGCCTTGGAGTCAATGCCCTCATCCCCCTCGGCAATTTGCTCGGCCTTTGGCGTCCTGGACGGTAGTGGGAACCTCGTGAATGAGGGTGTGCACATCCTGGACTAATTGGGTGAATTCCCGGCCTTGCAGTACCTGCCAGCGTTCCTCTCCACTCACTCCTTGGTGACCCAGCAGCCTCATTCATCTCTCCACCAAGGCGTAGAGATGTTTCTATCCCAAAAGGCTATCACTATCAGTTAATGACTGCCTTAAAGAGGCCCTTCAAGGCAAGTAAAAGAAAGACATGCTGCCGATAGCAGGAATCATCCTTTCTAAATCGGCCAAGGTTTCTTGTTTGGGAGACCATTAATTAATAAGGCTTCCTTAATGAGCAAAGCAAGCAGAAGAATTATTTACTTTGGGGCTGTACCCGATAACCCACTAAAGTGTTATAAGGTATGGCCTGAAGAAGAGCCGATTAAGTAAAAAGAAGCAAGAAAGGCTACGAGAGCACTTTGTAGCAGGAAGTACTGCACGATGTGTTGCTAGTTTAATAGGTATTAATCCACAGACAGCAGCCTATTATTTCCATCGCCTCAGGCAGATCATCTATCACCAATTAGAGTTAGAAAGCCAAGAGATAGTGGGAGGTGAGATGGAAGTTGATGAGACCTATTTTGGTGGCACACGTAAGGGTAAACGAGGGCGAGGCGCTGGCGGAAAGGTTCCTGTGTGTGGGCTATTAAAGCGTGGTGCGAAGGCATACACAAAGGTTATACTTGACGCCAGTGCTGAAACCTTGGTACCCATCATTTGTGAAAAAGTAGTACCGGATAGCATTGTCTATAGCGATTACTGGCGAGGATATAACTCTTTGATGTTTCTGAAGTCAAACATTATCGCCTTAACCATTCAAAGCTTTTGGCTGATAAACACAACCACCTTAATGGAATTGAGAACTTGTGGAATCAAGGTAAAAGGCACTTAAGGAAATTTAATGGTGTACCAAAAGAGAGTTATTTCTTAAAGAGTGTGAAGGGCGTTTTAATAACCCTAATCCAAAAGGCCAATTAACCCAGTTAAATTAATGGGTTAAAGGCTGTTTATTCTAGTTATCTGGTGCAGCCCCTTTACTTTTATTATGCCATGTGCGATTTGGTGATATGGTGCATTACTCTATCCCTTCGATCGCTTAAAAGTAGAAGATAGTGATCGAGATGAACTACTTGCTATGTCTGAGATTGCTTGCTGTCTTAAATTTCTCGATGGAGGGGCAGGGGAGGAAGGTATAAGAGAGGGTCCTGCTTCATCAGGGAGGGGCACGAGTAGTTCATAATGTGCGCCATCATAAGAGAGATGTACTACATTGTCATTAGACTCATTGATTGTAATTGTGTTACCGCTCCCATCGGCCATATGAACGATGATCTCCACATCCAGAAGCCGGCGTAAAATTTCAAGCTCTGCATTACCACCCCATACATCGCCATTACGCACACCTTCAATGTAAAGCTCGAACACGGTGGCTTCGCCTTCGACTCTGCTCGTCAAGGAATTTTGTATATCTGTATCTACAGTGTCTGGGTTTTTGCCGTTTCTGATTCTTTTCTTTCTTTCTCTTGCAAGGTGAGCTATCCTGAAATGTAATTCACTCTCCCCTAAGCCGCGTAAGTCCCCGTCACCAATGAGATTAATAATCTGGGGCAATAAGGGCTGAAAATTCTTCTTTAATTGCTTCGCAACGTCATTTCTGAGTTTGGCTATCGTGGCATTCTCTTCTTTTTTTGATAATTTGCGCTTTTCTTTTGATTTTCTCGCTCCTCTTAAGGCGGCCCTGTACATACAGCTACCATCCCCAGGGATGAACCCAGCCTTGGAGAATCTCTGTCCTTCTGTATGAGTCTCTTTCTTCTCTTCCTCCTCAGAAGAAGGAGATTTTTTTGAGCCCTTGCCCTTTTTGGCTTCCTTATTTTTTTCCTCTAATTCTGACGCTACTCTCTCAAACCGATCTCTAGCTGAAGAGGTGACATTTGTAGTGCTTGGAAGGCTTTCACTAAGACCTTTCCACGAGGTCTCTAAGGTGTGATTACTAATACATTGATATCCACTTATGAAGAAGGAGGCTGGAAAATTATCCTGAGAAGCGAATAGCGCAACCTTGTCAGTGGGCAATAACTGTCGGTCAAAGTTAGCAGCATTAAATTCATAAAAGTAAGGGGAGGCTATAACTTTACCAACTTCCTTATCTTCTCCAATTTTATCTTTTCTCTTTACATTTTCCTCTTTATCTTTTTTACTTTTTCCATTCTTCTTACCTTTTTCGCTCTTTGCTTGGCTTTTTGTATTTTTTGTAGAGCCTTCAAGTTCTTTATCGATCTTCCTTTCTTCTCCATCCTTTGAAGGTTGCCGGTAATGAAGGTTAATGGTATTGCGTTCGAGTATTAACTTTGCTTTGGGGTTGCTATAATCTTTTTGAAGATTATTCTTCTGATCGCTTAAGTCTATCGATTGCTGGCCATAATTTTGTCCTGATGAAACGATAGTATGTAATTTGAATTTTTGTTTGATTTTTTTGATATTTATTTTGTCTTCATTACCTTGCCCACGTATTTTAAATGTGATGTTACATTCCTGGCCTGGATTTATTAGCTTATTGATCAAAAGGCCTAAGAATTTATCTTCCTCATAAGAGTCCTGTAGCCTGATCAAGCGAGGAACGCAATTATCACAGATAGCCCAGGTCGAATATAGTAAGAGAGCAACAGAGTAAACTTTGAAGGGCCCTATTTCCTTGCTGTCATCTAAATTAAGCCGCTGCTTTAAGGCCTCAATAAATAAATCAACGATATAGTCTACCTCATCTTCATCGTTCAGCGTAGTCAAGAGTCTGCTTTCACTGTGTTGTCTAGGGCTGTCATAACTTGGAAAGTTCCACTCACGATTAATAGGAAGGATAATACGTCGATGATCCCCATTCTTTTGATGCGGCCTATCGCTTATAATAAAACATAGCCGCGGTATTAAAATGTTGGCTGTTTGGTATCCGTAGCGTCGATTTATCGGTCTTTTAGGCTCAAGCCATTTCCTTCCTAAATATTCCAAAATACCCAGGTGATAGGCTAAATCTAGAACAGCAACTTTGTTGGGATTTTTTGAGCCATACATCAAAAGAGACGTATCGGGATGGGGATAAACCTTTGTATAGTGCGTCTCGATATGCTGTTTAGCATTTGATAACTTTTGAGAAAGCTTCTTAACCTCGCTTGATTCCGTAGCCTTGCGATAATAATAGGAATAAAGCGCCCACGTCCTTTGCATCTTAAGGACATCATTGTTTGTAAAAGCCTGATTATATTCTTGCCATATATTTCTTAATTCATCATCTGGAGCAAGCTTATGCTGAATGATTCTTTTTTCTTCCTGTAATTTTGAAGTTTTTTCTTTTAAATCAATGAGAAAAAAATCTTTTATATCTTTGTTTGATATGTTCTGCCCTTTTCTATTGTAATATTCAGCAGACAGTTTATCGAAAAATTTCTGAAGAAAAGAGAGAGTATCAAGCGCATATATTTTTGCCTTTTGTTCTTTATTTTCTAGGATGTCCAGGGCCTTAAGTCCTAAATTGAGTTTAATTCTGGTTATAAGTTGCGGAGTAGATAATTTGCTTATTTTTTTTCTTATATTTTCTTTTTTGGTTCGGCTTTTTTTTATATCTTCTTTCATAAAATTTGTAAGAATCTTTCTAAGAGGTACTCTTATAGATTGCAGCTCTGTTGTTGAAGAAATTAACTTAAAGAATTTCCTATTTCCGGTTAACACCTCGGCAAGATCGCCTAACTCCTTCTCAGCAAGGGAATTGAAGGTGGCAATTATGTCCGCATATTGTTGTTCTATTTGCCAGAGAAAGGGATTCTGCTCAGGGGGAGTCACGAGGCTAGGCGCTCGGGAAGAAGAGGCGGAGGAGGTAGAAATAGAAGACTTTGAAGAACACGGTGTGTCTCCTTTCTTCGGGCGTGGCGTAGAGGAAGGAAACCGTTTATCTCCGCCTCCTCCATCAGAAGACAACTCTTCATCCGAGCTCATTGCTTCCGTGGATGGAGAGGGAATAAGGAAAAAAATAATAAGGCTGAGGGCGTAGAGTAATTTCTTGCTATCAAACAACATTGTCTTAATTCCTTACCTACATGCCGTGGAATTAATTATAAATTAGATGTCTTACCTGCCTAAGTCAATTTAATTCTATTTAATATTTAAATTAGTTAACCTAATCTGTTTTTACTCCTAAGTTCATCCTTAAAATTTTTATTTAAAGAGAAAGAGCTTATCCTGTGATGATCCTATTCCTATTTTGTGGCTTTTTCTTAACTAAGAGTTACCCTCTGTTCTACCTCCGCCTCAAACCATATATCTTTAAAAGGAAGAGGGGAGTTTTTTTGCATTTGGCTTACCGAAAAAGCAAAAGCTTTTTGGTTTTCCTTTATTTGAGAGAAATCTTTCATCTCCTTACATAAGGTATGAAGGTCCATTTCAGGAAAGGGAAGATTTTTGAAGAGAAAAAGCTCCTTCACCATCTCCAATTCGAGACGTAATAACAATATTAACACCCACATATCATCATTTAAACTCTTCCATATGGAGAGGATCCTTTTGATATCATTATAATTTTTGGTAAGTACGCTAAAAGCGTCCCTTAAATCTGACCCTGTGAATAGAAGGGAATAAATTTTTTCCAGCCATTCTTGTCGGATTTGAGGAGAAACACAGAAATATTTGATGGTATGATATATTGATGCCAGATCAATATAATCTAGTATAAACCCTTCTTTTTTTCGTTCTATTATGCTGCTATATTTTTCTTTAATTCTTTTGATTAACATCTCCATTTTAGAATCCTTTTGGAAGTGTAATTCCCTTATTAGCAAGGTAAGTAAATGAGACTTTTTCTATATGAGTAAAGATTACCCGTCCATTTAATGAAGTGGAAGTAAATTGGTAGAGGGGGTTGCCTTTCGTATCTTTTCCTGCCCTTGTCAAATACACATACTTATTCTCGCCATTGTGTCTAACAAGGAATTTTTTGCCTGTTTCCATATGTTTAATGGCCCTATTATAATAGGCATTAGGATGAAGATTGCCATGATTTTTTGCATGTTCTTTTAGATCAGGAAACTCAGGTCCATGTTTGATTTTTTGGGGAATTTTTCTTTTACTGCCAAGACCAGCAAATAACGTCGCATCGCTAATAAAATTGTTTACGGCCTCAGCGTAGATGTTGGCCTGATCAGGTGCTGGGGCGTTGGAGGCGGCCCATTGGGTAGCGGCTTCTTGTGCCGCTCCTACGGTCTTGCCCATGAGCTGGCCGGTGGCCTTTAGAGCGAGCATGCAAGCGATACACCACCCAAGACTGCCCCAGGGGCCGGCCATGGAGCCGCGCATGGCGCCGGTCAGGCAAGCGGCGGTATAATCGCCAGCTTCCAGGGCTGGTGCCACGCCCTCAAACAACTGGCTTATCAGGGTGCGGCCAATGGGATGCTCACTGCCCCAACGGGCCACTATCTCCTGCGCCCGCACCAACAGATCCAGGCTGCGCTGGGCAAGGGTGCGTTGTTGGGTGGCCTCGAAAATAAGGGCTGCTTCATTAAGGCCAACCAGCGTAGGGTCAAATAATCCCATAGGAAGAGGGGCTTGATCGTCCCTAAAAGCTTCAAAAAGATAACCCACTTTCTTAGAAGTGATGCCCTCTTCCCCAGCAAGGTTCTGCTGTACCTCAGCGGTCGTGAGGTAAGAGGCGATTTCTTCCTGGAGGAATGCCGTTTCTTGGATAAGGCGAGAAATGGTTGGGTCGGTTAGAATGCGCCAGCGCTCTGCCTCTGGGAGGTTGGTCATTGCTAGCCTCCAGGCCAACGCCTCTAAAGCCAAGGCCCCTGTCTGTGCCATCTCAGGTGCTGTTTCTCCCACCGCTTCGAAATACGCAAGAAGAGGGTCGCTGGCAGGCTCAGCCAACGACGGTTCAGAGGTTTTGGACTTTTCTTCTTGTGATTTTGGCCCTTTGGAAGCTTGGGGCTGAGGAGAGGGAGCTGCTGCTTTTTCTTTTTCCTCCTCTTGTCCGGTTTTATCAAAGAATTTTTGGGCTTCTTCTAAAAATGCAGCCTCCGTCTTTGGATCAGTATCCGTTGGCGTTTTACCAAATGCTTTGATCTCTTCCCATGCCTTTAGCACATCTCCAAGCGGCCACGTAAGGCGAACATGAGTGTGCTTGTCTTTCACTAATGCCTGTGCTTGGGCTGCATCTCGATTAAGATGGGTAAGATCTGAGGTAGATTCGATGTGAAGGGTTGGGCTGATACTTGCGCGGCTAATTTGCTTGGCATGATCATGGCGATAATCGATGTCGAGCAGCCCGTAAATAGCGCTCCTGCCTGAAAAGAGCGTATCTGTCAACCACACGGAACTTGCCACCGCATGGCGCTGGTCCATCGTATCAGTAAAGATAAGAACCGGCGTGACGAATTCACCTTTATCGGCTTCTAAGACGCTGCCTAAAAGGTGTGAAGCTTTGCGGATATGCGCCCATAGCTGATGTGTACTTATGCGGCTGACTTCTTTGACCCAAGCTTCGCTTCGCTCTTCGTCCCCATATGAAAAAGAGGGAAAAATCCCGCTTGGCGTTATTGTAGCCCCAAAGCTCCCATGATTAGCGGTACTTTCGTGGATATCTTGGAGGCTTTCAAGGGTGAATACCTGCGCATCGATTAAGGCTTTCATCGTCTCGATGACAGTTCCTTTTAGGTGTAAGGATCCTGTGCTATCGAAGATAACTTGCTCCTTGTATTGTAGGTGAGCATTGAGGAAGCGCTCAGCGATGCTGTCGGCTTCACTCCAATGTACACCTAAATTTATACCACCTACAGAGCCTCCCCCTATCTGGACACCCATGCTGACGCCTTCTTGCGATGACGAGCTACTAGCCGTTTCTTTAGCGGCCTGAATGAGGATATCTTGCGCTTTTAACGAAAGGGTCTCACCCTGGCCTTGCACGCCCTCCAGCAGTAACTGACCCTTGTCCGCTAACATTTGAACGTGACGTGCCATGAGCCAGGGGAGGACGGCTTGCGTCCAGTGACGTTCCTGCTCAAACCAATTCCATTGGATACCTATGCTGGGGTTAATCTTACCTTGTACAAAGCCCATAAACCCCCCTGGATGAGTCGCGAGGTCATTAAAGGTTTGGTACATCTCGTACAAGAGATGAAGGGAATTACCAATCTGATCCGCTGTATCGGCGCTGTGACCCCACGTCCTCAAGGCATCAAAGACACCGGTAAAGGGGCGCGCTAACCCAAACGCGGCTTGACGTGCATCCCCTTGCAAAAGGCCTGTGAGAGCCTCCGAGCCAAAGAAGGAAAGACCAATTTTTTCTCCCTGGGCCTCATAGGAGTGGGCCAAGAGCCCTGGTAAAATCGCGACGCTGCCAAGGCGCGCCTCTAAAAGGAGGCGGTCGCTGCGAATGTGCGGCCCAATTAGTGTAAGATTACCTGTACTAGCCAGAGCCTGCACCGCACCGTTAGGAGCGGCCAATACAGGGCAGATCGCCTCTTGCTGTGTGCTATATTCCTCTTGCGAGATGTAGCTAAAGCCTACCAAGCCAGATGTGTCCCGATGGGTGGTATGCGTCAAAACAGCCGGCTGAAGAGTGATAGATCCGCCTTCAAGCTTAATAGAGCCCTGGGGCGCAAGAAATTGAGTACCTTGACCGCTTATATACTCTGTTCCTTGGGCGATAATCGTTCCTTGCTCACTGGCCACAATCGTCGGTTCTGCCTGTTGGATGGTGCGGTGTGTGGTTGAAAGAGTCCAACCATCTTCACTGTCGTATTCAGGCCCTTTCTCATGAGTGATAATAAAGGGATCAAGGGCTAAGATACGTGCCCATAAGGTTACATCTTCCCTGCCGACAAAGTGTGTGGCCTTGGCGCTTAACGTATCTTCGCTCTTGGCAAGTAAATGGGTACCGGAGGCAAAGGTAGGGGGCACAATGGTTGGCTCTAATTGATGTGTCCAGGATTTCCTGGAGCGCAAAAGGCTACTGCCGCTGGAAAAGCTGTGAGTAATGTGGGTGTCAACATTGGGGAGAGCACGGAATTGGTCTCGCACCCCAAGGCTAATTGAGCCATGTTCACTGAGAAATTCACACCCTTGGCATGTTAAATCCTTGAAACTGAGAGAAATATCCTCGTAACCAAGATAGCGTCCGCCTACTTGCGACGTCAGCTCTTCGAGCCATCGCACTTCGGTTACTGTTTTGCGACGCCAGAAGCTACGTTTTTGGTAGACGTCCTCGACGCGTCGGTAATGAGAATATTGCGGTTTTGTCGCCGTGCCCGCCTCGATAGCGCCTTGAAGATGGCTGCCCGCTATGGTGCCGGTGTTATCGAGGCGCTGGCCTTGAAAGGTGACGGTGCCTGGCCGGGATAAAGCGTCCTGGTAGTGGGCATCCTGGGGATGGGCTCGGTGCATAAGAACATGCGTGCGATCGCCCAGGAGCACCCCTTCGTGGCCCCGTGCTTCACGGCTGCCCACCTCATACGCGGAAGAAAGGTAGACAATAGGGAGATAGACGGGCTCCCCTTTATATTCTTGAAGATAATAGGCGAGAAGAGGACGCGAATAAGAGGTATCACTCAAAGTGGCGAGCGCTGTGCTGGTTGCCATTGGTACCAGCGCTGAAGCTGAAGCGGAGGTGCTCTCATAAAAATGAGGATTTTTCTCCTGCGCGAGGGCCGCCATATTAGCCAAGAGCGCTCGATACGCGCTGGGGAGATCTGGATGGGCCGCGTCTAAATAACCGCGATGCAACTGCGATAAAAAGAGCTGTAAGAGGCCTTCTTGCTCCAACTCAGGTGGGTACAAGAAGCGCACCGAGGGATCAGCCGGGCGATAGCCTTGAGGAGTAATCACCACCCGCATAGGCGTGGCCAGGGTTAAGGCCGTTGAAGGGAGCGGGTAAATAGGCGCTAAGACTGATTCATGCGTGCCTTTCACCGTATCGTCGTGAAAAGGCGAGGGGGGAATATAGTCGATTAGGTTATGGAGCGCTACAAAAGGTTTGGGGGCGGCGGTGGGAGAGGAAAATTTGGCGCCGCGCCCATTATTGAGCGAGTGAAATTGATAGGTGCTCTGGGGCGCCGTCATCACCGCTTGCAAGCTGTTGGTGATTTCCTTCGTGTCCACCTGAAGAGTCTTGCCGGCCGAGATGGTGGCCGCGCCTTCGTCATAAAAATAGGAGTTTACGCCTTGATTGGTGAAGGTGCTGGAGCCTCGGGCACTTAAGTGTTCCGTTTTCCCGCCCCGCTTTTGGATTAATGCGCCGCCGCTTGCAAGGTGGCTTGCGTAATTCTCAATGCTCTGGCATTCGCAGATCCAATCCCGGCCGCTGTAGGTGAGGGTAGGAGGAGAGGGAGGAATAGTTCCGTATTTAGTATAGCTATGCCCTTTTTTGAGGTGCCAACGCATTCCGTGCGCAACTTGATAATAAGGAGCTTTTCCCTCAAAGTCTAAGCGCTCTAGGTAATTGAGCGAGGCGTCACGGTATGTTACCGTCGTATCTTTTTCTTTGCCGGAGGGGTAGTGGTGATGGACCAAAATTTTGGAGAGGGTTTGTTTTTTAGACTCCATCCATTCATTTCCATCACCAAAATTATTATTAAATGGGAAGGAGAGCTTCTGATCTTTAAACTCAGGAAAATAAGAGGGATCAGCATAATAATTATAATATCTATTTGCTTGAATATATGTATTGCCGGCAGCATAGATAAGGCCGCCTTCATTGCTAACGTACTCGGCGATAATTTTGAGGTCCTGCTGAGTTCTTATTTCCCCTCCATAATTACTGATTCTTCTCCCCTGGATAAAGAGGGGCCCCCCGCTCATCAACACCGCTTGGCGTTGCTTGCTACACTGCATCACCGGATTAAGAGAGCGAATATCAGCACAGGTTGACTCGACCCTTACTTTTTCTGGCTTCTGGCGAGATTGGACAGTTCTTTCTACGCAGAGAGGTTGATAAAGAAATTCTGAGATGGGTTTGCAGCCTTTAAGGCTTATACGGGAATCAGATAGAGGAAGATGGATGGAAAGATGGTCTTTTGCATACAGGTTAGCGGAGTTGAGTTCTGCGTGGCAAGATTGATAAGGTTCTTGGCCAGCACAGATCATATCAAAACCGCTTTCACTTATCAGCTTGGCCGGTTTTTCCGTTGTTCCCTCGAGAAGAAGATCAGCATTTTCGATGACGATCGGTCCTTTGGCATACACATTGGTTTTCTCTACTTTCATGCTCCCCTTTTTTGGGCGCCCGTTGACGTCATGCCATAGGCCACGATAAGTCAGCGCCCCATCAACGGTGACGGAGCCTTGTTCATATATATGGAACTCTCTTCCGTGTACTTCTAAGCTTCCAAAGTGAGCCGGAGCGTTCAATGATACAGTGGCATTCGTCTGAAACGGACCTTGAACGAGGAGCTCAGCAGATGGATTGTCATCGTTATATTTTCCATGCGTAAAATAGAGGCCATTGAAGATTAGGCCACCCTGAGCTACAAGCGTTCCAGGGTTAAGGAAATGAGAGAGGTTTAGTGTAAGGGTTCCTCCACAGGTAAGCTTCATTCCTGGCTTGGCTGTAAAGCTTTCAACTGTCATATCTGCATTACTGCCTACCTCTATATGAGGAGAGACATCAGAATACTTATACAAAGGCGCGTGCAGCAGTAAGGACCGGCCAATATGCCAACGCCATTTTTCGCTATTTTGAAATCTTTCCCCCTCTAGAAAAAGGTTGAGTGATCCACCCGTGGTGAGGTTAGGAAGGGTAACACTCGTAGCATTTATGGCGCAATCCCCTCCGATCGAGGTGCCTGATTCGAGGTTTACATGAGAAGAATTGACGATAAAATCCCCACCGATAACTGTATCCCCAGTGAGACGTACACTCCTTGGACCCTGGGAAGAAAAATTCCCTCCAATATTTACGGGGGCTTCGATCGAAAGATCACCGCATTTTGCTTCTAGATTTCCATTGATGTTCACATGGTTGCGAGTGTGATTAGGGAAATAACCCCTCTCAGTAGCCTCGATAAAACAGTTGCCCCCGGCCTCAAGGCCTTTTTTAACCTCAATTCTCTGTCCTGTTAAATGAATATCCTTATGAGCTGAGAGACCATTTGTGTCTAAACTTCCCTGGCTACTTATGTTAATGCTTCCTTCGGCTTCAATAGGCCAACTAGTTGAAATACCTTGTCCTGGTTCTTTATTGATAATGGTTATATTGCCGCGTGCTTGGAGAGGACCGCTAAAATTAAAATATCGCCCGGGAATTCCTGGGTAGCTCACTATTTCAATATTTCCAAGCGCACGGAAGTAACCGTTGCTTCCCCTCGAGAGCCCAATATAGGGAGAGGAAAGATAAATATTCCCATGGCTAAAAAGGCTGGTATGAGTCGATAAAACTTTGCTTGCTATTAAAGAAATATCCCCTTGTGTATGAAGGGAGCCAAAGGGTTGCTCTAGTGCTAAACCCTTGCTAGTGGCGTTGACAGCAAAAGAATAGCTTCTGATATTGGCTGCCTCCTCCTGTTTGCGGCGGGGATCACCAATTGTCAAGGAGCTCTTCGGCGTGATCACCTGGATATTCACCGCGTCAGGGGTGAGAAGATCATTAAGGAGGAAGCGCGGGTAAATCGGGTCGAAGGTAAGGTTGAAAAAGGTGGCGCGCTGGTCATCAAAGAGAAGGTAGAACTTATTATAAGCGTGGCTAAACTGCACCGTCTCATCCAGGTCTTCGGCATCCCAGGCGCAGGCGGTGAGATTACAGGCGAGGTCACGATTAAAGTAGGTATCTTTCACGCCCTCCCTTTCCTCATCAAGCCGCAAGTGATGATAATAGGTGGTTCCTTGAAGCTGGCTCGCCCAAGATGGCATGAGGGATGGCTCGCGCTCCTCGATGGACAAATGCCAAGTACTGCGGAGCTCATCCGCTGCACAGGCAGGGGTAAGAGGAAGCAAGCCATGGATAACGTGAAGAGCAATAAGACTATACACCACAAAGCGCTTCACAAAACCGGTGAGACAGAAAGGCATATGAGGATTCCTTCCTTGTATTAAATGACTCGTGCACAAGAGCTCAACGGGCCAATAGGAGGTGTGTCCTATATTCCCTAATAAAAAGCCCAGGAGCGGAAGGGAAACGAATGACCCAATCTCCAGCTTCACAACCGCTCCTTGTGAACTCTTGCGCTTTCTTCTATTTAGCGACTTTATTTAGTGCTGGCAAATATAAATTGTCAATATGGAATATAACTTCTTTTCATGGGTATAAATAGAAATAAAAATTGCGCAAGGGAGATCTAAAAATAAAGGATACGCAAGGAGGATAGCTATAACCAATAAGGAAACTAAGGGCAAAGGCGCCACCTTATCAGTTTTTTATATATTTATTATTTTATAATGTTAGGAATGATTATTCTTGAATATCTTACTGTTTAACTTTTTCCAGCGCTGGGGAGAGGAGGAGCGTTTTAATAGGGGCACTATTTTCTTTTTACTTTTAAGGAAATTGTTTATTTCTTCTTTCTAAGATACTTGCTTTTTTGGGGTGGGATGTTTATTCTCCTCAAAAAAGTATCGAAAAGCACGGATGGTTTGTTTAGCTTTTTTTCAACCTGAAATTCCTCAAAATACCGGCACTTTAATAAGACTATGTTCTTGCTTAGGGGCCGATTTCCTATTGATTGAGCCCTGTGGCTTTGTGTTTGACCATAAAAAGCTTAAGCGCGCCGGGATGGATTACGTAGAAGAAGCGATGATTAAACGTTATCTGGATTGGGAGGCGTTTTATCAAGAGGCACAAAGGAAAAACGGGCGGATCGTATTGATTACGCCGGATGCACCTTGCTCTTTTTTAGACTTTACCTTTCAAGAGGGCGATATTCTTGTTTTGGGGAGAGAAAGCACAGGTTTTCCTGAGGCTATTCGCCGGGAGGTGGCCCATCAAGTCAAAATCCCAATGGCGGAAGGGAGGCGCTCCTTAAATGTGGCTCTGTGTGGGGCAGTGGTACTCTCAGAGGCGCTGCGGCAATTAAATAAATACCATGATGCATGACAAGGAGATATCAGTCCATGTACTTTTCTAACCAAGCAAAGGAGGTAACCTCACGCTGGTTTAAGGAGCTGCAAGCCCTTATTATTTCTGATGTTGAAGCAATCGAACAAGAAAGTAGCCGTTTCGCGGTTTATCCTAGCGACCTTGCGCCCGGTACTTTCGACTATAAACCCTGGAAACGCGCTTGTGATGACGAGGATGGCGGAGGGGGAACAATGGCTATTCTTAAAGGGCGTGTTTTTGAGAAGATAGGCGTTAATGTTTCCACCGTTTATGGAAAATTTTCAGAAGAATTTGCCAAGGCTATACCTGGGTGTGAAGAAGATCCTACGTTCTGGGCCAGCGGTATTTCGCTTGTGGCGCATCCGCGCTCCCCTCATGTCCCGGCGGTTCATATGAACACGCGCTACCTTGTGACTCAAAAAGCGTGGTTTGGGGGCGGGAGCGACTTGACCCCTTGTCTTGTTAATAAGGACGATGAGGTCTTGTTCCACACAGCGATGAAAGAGGCGTGTGATCCATTCAATAAGGAGTATTACCCGAGATATAAAGAATGGTGCGATCGTTATTTTTTCTTGCAACATCGTAAGGAACCGCGGGGCATTGGCGGCATTTTTTATGATAATCACCACTCTGGTGACTTTCAGCATGATTTTGCGTTTACCCAATCAGTCGGGAAGGCGTTTCGAGACGTTTACCCCCGTATCGTCCGACGCCATTTTAAGAAGGAGTGGACTGCTCAAGAACGTGAATGCCAGCTATTGAAACGAGGACGTTACGTGGAATTTAACCTCTTGCAGGATAGAGGCACTCGCTTTGGATTAATGACTGGCGGGAATGTGGAGGGTATTTTAATGTCACTGCCGCCCCTTGCTGCCTGGCAATAAAGATGAGGTTGGCTACGTTTTACATTGACAACATGGGTATTTACGATACTTTTTTATTTAAGGAAAATTTCATCACGTTGAAAGATTACTCATGAGCGAAAAAGTTTATCCTACTAGTAAGATAGGGGAGAAAGAGGAAAGGCTTGCGTTAGCCCTGCGGGAAAATTTATATAAACGTAAACAACAAAAGAGAGAGCGGGACAAGCTTCCTCAAAGGCAAGAAGATGCACCTTCTGTGTCCGATAAAAAGAACTCACAATAAATTTTTTAAGAGATTTTTTGAATAAAAAATTATGTGCCTACTACACAGTATATAAGATGAGAGAAAGTTAACGAATCTATGTCTATTTTATCCGATCGCTGGATTCGCTCAGCGGCCCATCAGTATAATATGATCGAGCCTTTTATAGAGCAGCAACAAAGGATTAATATTATCTCTTATGGATTGTCCTCTTATGGTTATGATGCGCGGGTGGCGAATGAGTTCAAAATTTTTACCAACGTAAATAATGCCATGGTGGACCCGAAGAACTTCTCTTCCAACAGTTTTGTAGAGAAAGAAGGCGATGAATGCATTATTCCGCCTAATAGCTTTGCTCTTGGTAGAACCGTTGAATATTTTCGCATTCCCCGCGATATCCTTGTTGTATGTCTTGGCAAGTCGACCTATGCTCGGTGCGGCATTATTATTAATGTGACGCCTCTTGAGCCAGAATGGGAAGGCCATGTCACCTTGGAGTTTTCAAATACCACCCCTTTACCGGCAAAAATATATGCCAATGAAGGTGTTTGCCAGTTTCTCTTCTTTCGTGGCAATGAGCCCTGCGAGGTTTCTTATAAAGATCGTAAGGGGAAATATATGGGGCAAAGAGGGGTTACTCTCCCTAAACTATAATTTTGGCGAATCAGGACACATACTTTTATGGATAAAATATGGATTCAAGGGGGAGCCCCCCTTTTTGGCGATGTAACTATCAGTGGATCAAAAAATGCTACTTTACCGCTTATGGCGGCGAGCCTTTTAACGGATCAGCCTATTACACTTTCTAACATTCCTTGCCTTCAAGATATTTTATCAATGTGCTTGTTGCTGGAAACGTTAGGGTGTTTCTGTGATTTTAATAAAGAGGAAAAAGAGCTTACGATTGGTGCATCAAACCTACTAGGCGAAGAGGCGCCATACGATATCGTAAGAAAAATGCGGGCTTCTATTGTGGTCCTCGGACCGCTCTTAGCGCGTCTCGGGCATGCAAAAGTATCCTTGCCAGGCGGGTGTGCCATTGGGGCGCGTCCCGTTAATTTACATATTGAAGCTCTGCAAAAGTTCGGGGCGGTCATTTCTATAGAAGAAGGCTATATTATAGCGCAGGCTCCTAAAGGTTTACAAGGCGCAGCAATCTCTTTTCCCACAGTCACGGTGACGGGAACAGCCAATGTATTGATGGCGGCAACCTTAGCAAAGGGAGAGACGATTATCACGAATGCCGCACGGGAGCCAGAAATCATTGATCTTGGTACAATGCTGTTAAAGATGGGAGCAAAAATAGAGGGGCTTGGCACGGATACTTTAAAAATACAAGGTGTAGCCAAGCTTGCCGGGGCTTGCCATCAGGTTATGGCTGACCGTATTGAGACCGGTACCTACATATGCGCGGCAGCTATCACACGCGGTTGCCTTACGTTGCATAAGGCTTCTCTTCAAGCGCTGCCAACTTTTAAAGAAACTTTAGCCTCAGTGGGGGTGCGATTTGATCCTCTTGGAGAGGCTGTTAAAATTGATGCGACCCATGGTGAGTTAATGGCTACAGACATGATCACCGAACCATTCCCCGGCTTTGCGACCGATTTGCAAGCTCAGTTCATGGCTCTTATGACGATGGTGAAGGGAGCTTCGATGATAACAGAGACAATTTTTGAAAACCGCTTTATGCATGTTCCTGAACTTCAGCGCATGGGGGCTGATATTAAAATTCAGGGCCGCTCAGCTTTAATTCGGGGGGTAAATGCTCTCAATGGTGCCCCTGTCATGGCAACCGATTTAAGGGCCTCCGTTTCCTTAGTGCTAGCTGGCCTTGCGGCGCGCGGGGAAACTGTTGTTAACCGTGTCTATCACCTTGACCGCGGGTATGAAAATATTGAGGAAAAATTGTCCAAATGTGGCGCTAGGATAAAAAGAGTGCATTAAGCCTTAGCTCTTTTTCTTGATGAATAGCTCATGGAGTAAGGGAAAGAACAAAAGGGAAGTACGCCTATTTGTAGAGTCTTTGTTGGTTAACCTTTTCTCTCTCGATTTCTTTTGAGGCTGGGTTGGCTAAACAAAAGCGTCAGGGATAAACCGATGAGAGCTGCGAAAAAGTCTATTACTGCGTACAGTTTTTTGCTAAGTGTTGTTAGGAATATTTTTGTGTAATCTTGACTTATGTTAACTTTACGTTAAAGTCTTACTAATCACAAATATATAAAAAGGAAGAGTTAAGTGCGAAAAGCTTTAACATACGCTTATATTGTTTTATCAACTGGTTTTGCCATGTTCTCTATGTTCTTCGGCTCTGGCAATCTTGTTTTTCCTCTCATTATAGGCAAGAGTGTTGGTGATCTTTCAGGTATCGCCGCTATGGGTTTAACCCTTACAGGGGTGGTTGTTCCTTTCCTTGGACTTATTGCCATTATCTTATATAATGGAAAATACGAAGAATTCTTCGCTCGCCTTGGAAAATATGCTCCTTTTCTATTACCACTCTTAATGTTAAGTATCATGGGACCTTTTGGGGTTCTTCCCCGTTGTATCACAGTAGCGCATGGGAGTTTCCGATTAGTATGGCCGGAGGTGGATCTTTCTTATTTCAGTATTGCTGCGTGTGTTGTTATTTTTTTTCTGGTTATTGATAAGCGGAAAATCGTTCCTCTTCTTGGCTCTATTCTTACACCTTTTTTATTGATTTCTCTCTGTTTTATTATCTTTTATGGGCTTTTAGAAAGTCCTGGCGCTCCTCATTTCCCTATGACAAAGTCAGAAGCTTTTAAAATTGGGGCGCTTAAAGGGTACCAATTAATGGATCTATTGGCGGCTTTCTTTTTTTCTACGTTTGTTATTAAGCATTTAAGTGACCGTTTAGGACCTGACACACCTCGCAAGAAAGTGATGGGTATGATGATAAGCTCCAGTGTGGTGGGGGCTATACTGCTTGGGATAATTTATGTTTGTTTTGTCTACCTTGGCTCGGCTTATGCCCCTTTCTTAGGAGAAAAAGATGTTGAGCAATCTCTAGGAGTTATTGCAACCCAGATGCTTGGCGATTTTGCCGGTCCTATTGTTTGTGTTGCCGTTGTTATGGCATGCTTGACAACTGCTGTTGTATTAGCGTCTTTATTTGCAAGCTTCTTGCATAAAGATATCTTGCAACGGAGATTGCCTTATACAATATGCCTGATAATAACTCTTATTATCTCTTATTTTATTTCAATCTTTAAATTTGAAGGCATCAGTGCCTTCATTGGGCCTATTTTAACAGCGTTATATCCAGGGCTTATCGTATTGACTTTGCTCAATATAATTCATAAAATTTATTCTATTAAATATATAAATTGGTCGGTTTATCTTACTTTTATTGTAACAGCTTTAGGGATGGTTGTTCTGCAAGTTATGTAGGGCAGGGGAAAGGAGAAAGGCGTGGCTAATTTTTTCTTATTTTTTGGGAGCGCTAAAGTTGTCACCTTTCTCATAGCTCTTGGCTACTTCCTCTATGATCCGGTGCGTTTTGGCCGTCTCATTCAACTTGTGGTTTTTTCAATCATTGTCAATAAGGTTCTAAAAGGTTATTTTCAGGTACCTTTGCTGCCTACTGTTGGTCCTGGGTGGAGTTTTCCAAGTGGGCATGCACAAACTGCTACGGTTGTTTATTTATGGTTGCTTCTTGAGTGGCGTTTTTCTCTTAAAAACTTACCGTTCAACTGGCCTGCTTATAAAGACAAATGGGCTATTCCTTTCTTAGCCATTATTGTTGGTGAAGCCTGGGCTTTAGTAGCGGCAGGATATCATCAGCCAGAAGATGTGATGGCTGGTGTTGGTGTTGGTATCTTGCTTGTTATCCTAGAGAGGATTTGTTATGTATGGCAGGCGAAATATAAGGTAGCCTCTTCTTCTCGCGTTTTGACTTTTTCCCTTATTGCCCTTGGGATTTTTTTGAGTGAAGTCGTCTTCCATCCTTACCTTCCCGCCGATGTGCGTGAAGTCTTTTGGATATGGTTCGGTATAAATCTTGGTATCTTTTTTGCGTGTGAGCGACTTGGGTATCAACCGGTATGGACTTTTAAAGGTATGATTTTTACCTTGATGATAGGGGTAATGGGTTCGGCTGCTTTATGGATCTTAACCCAAAATTTTGCCTCTCAGGTGCGTCCTTTTATTGAACAATGGGATGTTGCTATGGTCCTAAGGATGATGGTTAATAGCGCCTCCTATACAAGCATTGGATTTATTCTTACGGGCTTTTTCCCTTGGGTCATTGAGAAAGGGTGTGCCGTTATGCGTTGCAAGAGGAAAGCTTAGATTTCTCTCGGGCTAGCGATATTGTCAAGCAGAAGTAAAAAAGGTTGCTGAGCGGGGGAGAATAAACGTGCAAAGCATGAAAGGCCATTAACTTCAAGACTTTGCCACATGATGGGAGGTTGGCAAAAGAAGAATGACTTAAAGCTAAAGATATTATCCTCCTTCCAGCTCTTGGTTACTTCCTTTATGCGCTCGTGCGGTTTGGACATCTTAACATAACCTTTTATCATTTCATTCTTTCTAAAAAGGCGTTAAGATGGTTAAAAAGTGGAGGCAATATGGTTCTGTTTCGGTTTTCTTGTCTGTCCCTAGCGCTTTTTTTCTTTTCATTTCTTTGTTATTTGCCTTCTGTTGCTTTGGAAGGTAGAGATCTGCCATCTTCTCTCCCGGCGGGATCCTCTCTAAAGATCGTGACCAGAAAGAAAGAGGAAAAATCTACATCACAAAAAGCGAACGTCCATGAGGAAATGAGAGGGCAAGAGAAAGTCTTGGCATCATCGCCCCATGTCTCATCAGCTCTTCCGAAGACTCTTGAGGGCTCTATAAAGAAAGCAAAAAATCTTCCTATGGCGGAAGAGAGAGTAGGTAGCCAGCCGTTTAACGTTTTCCCCGAGGAAAATTTTAGTAAGGAAGCCAATTTATTCCTTGCTACTCCCGAGGGACCTTTTAATAATTATGAAGAAAGTTCTTTGGAGGCCTTAGCGTTCCAGCGGGCACTTGACACTTTTGTTAAGGAGCTCCCCTTTAAACTGAGTGGGCCGACAACCGAGCTTCTTTTTCAGAAAGTGGTCTCTTTTCAGCAGGAAGTATACCATCATGGCCATAGAAAAGGAGGGCGAGATTTAAAATACGCTCTTCTTTTCTACCTTACCCAGCTTAAAAAGATGGAGCAACAGGAACAAGAAATATGCGAGAGTATTTTAAGGGTCTCTCTTTATCAGCCTGGGCAAATAGTTGAAACTCTAACAAATGCTTTGAAAGAGCAAGGCATCATTTTGGATAAGCCAACGAAAAAGCTCATAGAAGCTTTTTTTGGTCCTATCACTTTAGAGGGAACAGGGAAGCAAGGTTCCTTTTCTGATGGCGCCTTATCAAAGAAAGATTCTCTCACACGACGGGTATCTCAAAGGGAAATTGATCGTCTCGTCCATAAAGCTCGATATCGCTATGATGAGGCTGTAAGTTGTCGCCTGGGTTCTTGCTATCATTCAAGCCAATATTGTTCCTTTTTTCGGTGTGGGAAATATGGTTGGTTAGCAAGCCCTTTTTTTTATGATAATTTGGCCTCCCAAATTTTAATGGAGTATGAGGATCCCGAGTTAAGGAGCCAATTGGCTCGCTATGTGATTACGCACTTTTATGAAGATGGTCTGTTGAGGAACCTTACTCATTTGGCAGAAGATGATGAGGTGCGTATTGACCTGGTAAAAAAATTTAGCTCCCAAGGTGTTTTACTTTTAAAACGCTTTTTACGCCGTGAGCGTTATCAGCACTTTATGAAGGCTGCCTATCTGTGTCTTGATCAGGTAATGCGGATGTTTGAACCTGATATGTATCAAAAGTTCCAAGGGAAGCTCCTTGAAGGCCATGTATTAGAGCCCTCTAAGCCTCTTCTAGTGCGTTACATAGCTTTTGAACTAAAGAGAAGTTCTCATCCAAGCCCTCTCTTCAAAGAAGACCTTATAAACTTGATCCGATTTACTCAGTTTCTTATTGAGAAACATCAACAGTTGTTAGATGGGGAGGAATATGATCGCCGTGCCTTGCTCCGAAAACAACGCCAGAGCGATTCTCTTTATTTATCTAACAGGGCAGGGGGTCCTTAAAAGGGAGGAGAACTTCCTTGCTTCCTACCCTATGGGATGAGGTCAGTATTTCTTTAAAAGAAGATGATGGCCTCGGCGACGATGAGAAGGGGGGATCGCCATCAATTCCCGATATTTGGTAACAGTTCTCCGTGCTATTTTAATACCGTCATTTGTCAAAGTATGCACTATTTCATCATCTGAAAGAGGCTTGAAGGAGTCTTCGGATTGGATAAGCTCTTTAATTCTTTGCTTTACACTTGAAGCCGAAATGGAGCTTGTATGCCCGACACAGCGAATCTTAGAGGTGAAAAAGAACTTGAGGGGATAAATTCCTTGAGGAGTTGCCATATATTTATTGCTTGTTACGCGACTTACGGTGCTTTCATTCATACTTATTTGTTGCGCTATTTCCCTTAAAGTTAAGGGCACTAATTCTTTTACCCCGTAACGTAGAAATCTATCTTGAGACTCGGTAATGGCAATAGCCACTTTTAAAATAGTCCGTGCCCGTTGATCTAAAGCTTTTACAAGCCAATTCGCCTTATGATACCGCTCGTTAATATACTCTACGTCCTTTTTATGACGAGTATGAGCACAAACAGAATGATAATATCTTTTATTTATTAAAACTTTAGGTAGTGTATCGGGGTTTAACTCTACTTGCCACCCCTGCGCTGGAGTAGGAGAGATAATCACTTCAGGAACAACCGTTTGAGCGAACTGATCCTCAAATCGAGTGGCTGGTTTTGCATCAAGACGCTTAATAAGCGCTAGGATTTCCTGAAAACGCTCATCAGATAAACCACAAAGCTTCTTTAAGTCCGCAAATTTCTGACGTAAAAATAAGGGCCAATACTCCATGAAGGTTTGAACGTCTCTTGTGTAGAGGTCCATATCCTTTAATTGTAAGATGAAGCACTCCTTCAAATTACTTGCAAATAAACCGGTTGGCTCAAATTGCTGGAGGGCAATTATAACCTCTGTAACCTGAGCCACCGTTACTCCAAGTTTTTTAGCAATTTCTGTTGGTGGTATAGGGAGGTAGCCATTCTCATCTAGGCTGTTTATACAAAAATTAGCTATTTTCTTCTCCGGCTGGTCAAAGGAGGTCATATTAAGCTGTTGATAGAGGTAATCTCTTAGAGTCTTAGGAGCGGGGTAATTTTCAAGAAAAAATTCCTGCCCATTCTTTAAAGAAGCGGATCCCCCGGGGTAAATATTATCTTCCTCCAATAGAGCCTCGCGAGATGGTTCTTGTTGTTCAAAGGTTTGGTCATCAGGGGCGACTAGCAAGGGATTTTCCTGCATTTCGTGGGTAACAAACGTCTCGAGTTCTTGCGTGGAAAATTGCAGAAGCCTTATAGCTAACTGCATATCATGCGTTAGATGAAAGCTTTGCTGGTGCTGTAAAGTAATAACATTTTTAGTATCCATATACCCTTTTTACAGGGTAAAACTTTCTCCCAGGTAAACACGACGAACATCTTTGTGTTCGATGACTAATTCCGGTGCCCCTTCCATCAGCACTTTGCCTTCATTGATAATATACGCATGATCAACAATTCCGAGAGTTTCCCGGACATTATGATCCGTAATTAAAACGCCGATTCCTCGATCTTTAAGGTGAGAAATTAATACCCGAATATCCCCAATAGAGACGGGGTCAATACCTGAAAATGGCTCATCAAGAAGCATAAAGCTGGGGTTGGCGGCTAAGGCTCTTGCAATTTCAAGGCGTCGCCGCTCTCCCCCCGATAAAGAGGTTGAAGGAGTATGTCGGAGATGTTCGATCGAAAACTCATCTAATAAATTTTCAAGTTTTGTTTTTCGCTGGTTAAGGTCTTTTTCAGTGATCTCTAAGACCGCTAAGATATTTTCTTCAACATTCAGGCCACGAAAGACAGACGGTTCTTGAGGTAAATAGCCAATTCCAAGGTGCGCTCGTCTATACATAGGAAAATGGGTAATATCGGCATTATCCAGCAGAATCTTCCCTCCATCCGCTTTAATAAGCCCCGTAATAATAGAGAAACAAGTGGTTTTTCCAGCACCATTAGGGCCAAGCAAACCAACACATTCACCCCGCTTAACGGCTATGCTCACCTTGCGGAGAATGGGCCTTTTACTATAGCTTTTTGTTAAGTTTGTCGCTCGCAGTCCAAGCGAAGGTTCTTTTTTATTTTGTTGAGGTGTTTTTGTCATTTTTCCGTTTAAAAGCTTTGGGATAAATAGTTGATCTTACTCTTTGTTGTTTTGTTTGTTTTTGATCCTGGCATAAATAGTCCGTCTTATAGAGACGCCCGACCTTACTTACAAGATTAACGACACCGAATTGGCCTAACGTATGGTGCCCATTTTTAACAAGCTTAACATTATGCCTGACGAAAGCTATGCCAGCTACATTATCAAAGAAGACATGATCACTCAAAACAATATAATCTAACTGTTGAATTTTTACCTTATCTTTCGCCACAATTGTTTCAAGTTCTTTTTTATCCTGGCCTTTAGGTACAAAGGTAGCTTCGACATATTCTCCGTGCAATGAATAATCTTTTTGAGTAAAATTAACCTGTACTTTGCCGCGAGCTATCGCTACATCCTTGTTAAGCCAAGCTTCTATGTCTTGATCAGCTTGTATCTTCACGGTTGCCATTTGGATATAAGACTGGAGCCCTGATAATTTAAGGCAATGGTTATCAACATCATACACCAATTTTTCACCTCCCCCAACGAGATCGGGGGAGTAAGCACGTACATTAAGATGCGCAACAAGCTTTTCTATTCTATTACTTCCATTATGTGCTTTGTAATGAAGTTCAAATTCTTCCGCTTTAATCGTGAACCCTTCTTGAGATGCTATCGGGTTTCCGGTTGCATAACATTTTTTTTCTTGATATCGCACGTAAGTTTTTCCGCATGAATATCAATACGTTTTCCTTGACGCCCAAGGAAGATAGGTTTTTCTGCCTCAGCTACGATATTTGCCGAGCTTGGTGTAGTAAAAGGAAAGGCAAAGAGCCACAATAAAAAAGCTAAACTTCGTGGTACTTTCACAAAATATGACTTATTCATTATTAATCTTTCCTACTTAATGCATCCCTTTTTACACCGGTAGGATCGATACTTAGATGGACGTTGCCAGTAAAAGTAATTATTTCGCCATCTTCATCAATAGAATAGGTCTTTGCCTTTATATTTCCCAAAGAGCTTGACCCTTCAATTGGTTGGTTACCAGCAACCCGGCCTTTTTTAAAATCAATATTTGTGGTATTTGTGTAAAATTCATAACCTTCTTTGTAAATAAGGACGACATTTTTTAAAAGAAGCAAATTGTTTTCTTGCTGGTTAAATATCCCCTCATTAGCCTTGAGAGAAAATACCTTGCCATTTTTTTGTTCTAATTGAGCTTTAGGTTGTTCAAGATGAGCGAGCTTGTTTTCAGATAAGAAAGCTCTATTCGCTTGGATATGGTAAGGTTCTCCTTTTTTAGTGCAGCCAGTAAAATTAGGGGAAAGAATAATATCTTCACTAACAGGTGATGTTAAATGTTCAGGGGCACTCGCCGATAAAAGAAACTTTAGGGATGGCCAAGCAAATATAAGCAGAAGGAGAGAGAAAATAATGGCTGGTAAGATGAGTTTCATCTGTCGGGCTAATTTACTATACTTAAGCATATCCTTTAATATAGCTTCATTTATTTCATACGACATGCCTTAAGCAACCTTCATTTTTAGACAATCATGAATATGAAGTATCCCTAAGGGTTTCATAGAATTATTCTCTACGACAAATAAATTTGTCACCCGTGCAGCATTCATAATGTTGATCGCTTCGGCAATCAATGCATTAGGTTGAATAGTTTTAGGGTTTGTGGTCATTATCTCTTCAACTTTAGATATCAAAAGTTGGTCCCCCATATGGCGCCTTAAGTCACCATCGGTAATGACTCCTTGCAGCTTATGTGCGCTATCAATAATCCCAATACAACCCATAGCCTGCTGCGTCATAATAATTAGCGCTTCGCTCATTAATGTGCCTGTGTGACTAAGAGGGATTTTCGGACCCGTACGCATAAGCTCACGTACATAGAGAAGCTTACGCCCAAGCTGACCACCGGGATGCAATATCTTGAAATCGGAGGCACCAAAACCCTTGCGGTGTAAGAGCGATACGGCAAGCGCATCACCCAACGCTAGCATCATGACCGTCGAGGTTGTTGGCGCCAGACCCATAGGACATGCTTCTTTAACAGTAGGGATTTCTAAGATGACAGTTGCAGCTTTGGCAAGCGCGCTTTCTTTTTTTTGCGTTATGGCAATAAGCGGAGCATTAAATCGTCGCGTATGGGTAATAAGATCAGATAATTCTGGCGTCTCTCCCGAATTTGATAAGATGAGAATAGCATCTTCTTCTTGAACGATACCTAAATCTCCGTGACTTGCTTCCGAAGGGTGAAGAAAATAAGCCGGTGTTCCGGTCGATGTAAAAGTAGCAGCAATCTTGCGTGCAATATGACCACTTTTACCGATACCACTTACAATGATACGACCCTTACAGTTATTTAAATAATCAACCGCCTTGAGATAAGCCATGTCTAGCTTCTGGGATAAAGAGGTAAGGCCAGCTACCTCATCTAAAATGGCTGTGCGTGCAATATCTAGCTCTTGTTGTGTCTTTGAATCATAAGAATGATACTCTTTTTGGGTGCTCATTAGGCTCACTCATATTGCATTTCTCGTAAAAATTACAAGTAATATATGCTAGATTAGAAAAAATCAAAACATTCACTTGCCTTTAATGAGAAAAAATATCCTCATCATTCCACCCCATGCAATCTAAAACAGATCGATAAGGAATAAAGTCAAAGCAATGAAGAGCTATATTATAGCGTCCTTCACGCTCAAGTAATGTTGCTAAACTTTGTTTTAGCTCGTGCAGGTATAATACATCCGTAGCGGCATAGGTAAGTTGATGTTGAGTAAGCACAGGTGCGCCCCAATCACTTTGTTGTTCTTCTTTTGAGATGTCCACATTAAGAAGGTCTCTACATAAATCCTTTAAGCCATGGCGGGCTGTAAAGGTTCTCGCTAATTTAGAGGCAATCTTAGTACAAAAGACATTCTCGCACAAAACGCCGAGGTAAAAGAAAAGAGCGGCAATGTCAAAGCGAGCAAAATGAAAGATTTTTTCGAGCTCTTTCCGTCCTAATAATTTTTTTAAATTTGGAGCCTCATACTGGCCATCTTTAAAGTGCACGAGGTGAGCAATGCCATCCCCAAAACTCAATTGGACGAGGCATAAGCGATCGCGATAAGTCCTTAAGCCTAAGGTTTCTGTATCAATAGCAACCGAGGTGCAGTCATCAAAGGTGTGAGGTAAGTCATTTTCATATAATTGAATATTCATTTTTTAGGGCCTTATGGGTGATAGAAAGAGATTTTCTTTAAGTGTTTAGCGTCTAATTTAGGATGAAAGCGGGTTATATACAAGCAAATTATTCCTTCATTCCGCTTGATATGCCTTAGCCAAAGAAGGCCTATATGCATATTATTAATATTAAAAAATTGGAAAAGAAATCTATATCAAAAAAACTTTTATAAGGTCTAAAAAAAAGCTAGACAGGGGGTAAAAAGATAAATATATTTACATTATGCAAAGGTAGTATCCACCTTAATTCCGTCCAAACTAGAAGTGGCACTTAATGTGCCACTTTTTTTTTATTATTGACCGCACTATCCTTTTTGTTAAAAATTTCCTCCTCTCTTCTCTTGTTTTCAACGAAAGTTAGGTATGTCGCGAGAAAAAGGAGAGGGCCATATAAATGCTGGTAGGTTTCCCCGCGTTACAAATTAATAAAGAATCTTAGGCTCCAGCGATATCCGCGGAAGTCCTTCAAGTTACCTTTAGCGGTTGTAAAGGAATTAAAAAAATTCTCTCTCGAAGATATAAGGAGGTTTATAATGCTCTTATTTCCTAAAGATAAATCTGTTTACGCTTCAGAAGGCAACAAAGCACAGGTACCTCAATTTTCTTCCCTGCATGAATCTTGTTCTTTAGATACCGAAAATTCCTGGCTCGATGAGGTTCTTTATACCAAAGCAGCAAGCCTAGCTATGCAGGAGCTAACGATAAGGACCAAGCAACAAGAAAGATATGAGTGGGCAAATATAGCGCGCCACGAGCAACTTGAACCACCAGGTGATTGGAGGATTTGGTTAATCCTGGCTGGTCGGGGTTTTGGTAAGACACGAACAGGCGCTGAAACAATTCGCTCTTGGGTAAATCAAAACCGTTATCGACGTATCGCGCTTATTGGCGATACCATCGACGAAGCCCGCAAAATTATGGTGGAAGGGGAAAGTGGTCTCTTATCTATCTCGCCGCTCAAGGAAAAAATAATTTTTGAACCATCAAAAGGGCTTGTATCTTGGCCAAAAGGTGCTAAAGCCTTTCTGTTTAGCGCGCATAATTATGAAAAGTTGCGTGGCCCTCAATTTGACGCCGCTTGGATTGATGAATTAGCCAAATTTCGTTTTGCTGAGCAAACATGGGATCAGCTTATGTTTGGCTTGCGTTTAGGGAAAAAACCTCGCGTTATTATTACAACCACCCCTAAACCTATTGATTTAATTAAGAAACTTTTAAAGAGAGAGGATGTGGTGGTTACGCGAGGATCTACTTACGATAATGCCGAAAATTTATCGCCTGCTTTTCTCGAAAATATGCGTCAGCGCTATGAAAGAACCCGCTTAGGACAACAAGAGCTCCTAGCCCAAGTGCTCGATACGCAAGAAGGAGCCTTATGGACGCCTGAGATGATCCAATATGCCCCTATTGAGCTAGCCCAGGAAACACTTTTAAATAGCATGAACCGCATTCTTATCGCGATCGATCCTGCGGTAAGTCACGGAGAAAGGAGTGATGAAACGGGTATTATAGTAGTCGGGAAAGATCACCAAGGAAAAGGTTATATTATTGAAGACTTAAGCATGAAAAGTACCCCTAGTGTTTGGGCGGAAAAAGTTGTGCAGGCGTTTAAAGAGTTCCAAGCCGATACAGTGGTGGCTGAAGTAAATAATGGAGGAGATCTCGTAGAAAGAGTTTTAAGGGCTGTAAATCCTTCCCTTTCTTATCGAAGTGTTCGGGCAACACGGGGAAAGGCTATAAGGGCTGAGCCTATCACAGCTCTTTATGACCAAAAACGCATTATCCATTTTAAAAGATTTAAAAAGCTTGAAGAACAATTATTTAACTATATACCAGGCATTTCAAAAGAGTCCCCTGATCGTATGGACGCTCTTGTATGGGGGCTAACGGCTCTCTTTCTTGAAGACAATAAAACGTCTCCTAAGGTATGGATAATTTAGTAAAAATTTTTAGAATGCTGCAAGAAGATAAAATTTAGAAGCTTATTTTCGATGCCACTGACGAGCCAGAAGAAGAGTGCTTGACAACATGATGGTTAAGGTAATCAACGTCCAAAAGATAAAGCCTGTATTTAAGTACAGATGTTCAAAAAAAGTCAATCGAGGAACAGCCTTATTGCTGTTGGGGTGCGTATGGTTAGGGGCAATCGTAAACTCTTCTTCCTCGTTTGTTTGCATTAGCGTAATGGCAGGCTCATACCCCGCCTTTATTAATAGGTCTTTATCTGCTTTACCTGTCTTTAAAGAGCGAAAGAAGGAGAAAGAAAATCCTCTGGGCATTGAAAGCGGAGTAGTGGAAGGCGCCTCATGACTGCTGCGTAAGAAGAGAAATGTGACATGCCTTGGTGCCTGGTGGCGGTGTTCTTCTATAACAGGGTCCTTTTGAGCCATAGCGCTTACAGAAAGCAATAAAGCTGTCAAGAAGATAAGGAGGTAAGTAGAACATGTCTTCTGCATTAATTGCTAATCCCTCTTCATTTTACACCGGTTTGAGAGCCATCGATGCCCTTTACTATATACTAGTGTACTACATAATTGTTTTGCAATGATTAACTTAAGAGATATTGGACAGTAGAAAAAGAAAAAATTATGGGCACTCGAATAATTTGACCCTTACGAAAATTTAAGGTAGAAAAAGTATATAATCAAATAAAAATATATATTCTTCATTGTATTAAGCCTAGTTTTCTTAATAATATCTGTTCTATTAAAAATAAATACTATAATTTAGGAATGTGCTATGTTTGATTTGTTAAAAAAACGTGCGCCTATTGAGACGCGATGTCAAGAATCTATTATCCATTATGATTTATTAACAAAACCTAACTGGACAACCCGTTCTTATAATCACCTTGCACGGGAGGGTTATCAATCGAATGTTATTGTTTACCGAGCGGTTACCCTTATTGCGCGTGGTATTGCCAGTATCCCCCTCGTCTTAATAGCGAAATCTCGGGAAATAGGAGAGCATCCTCTTATCAACCTATTAAAAAATCCAAGCCTTGGCCAATCGGGTGCGTCGTTATTAGAGACGATGGTGTCTTATTTATTACTTTCGGGTAACAGTTATACGGAGATTATTTCTAATACCAAAGGTATATTAGGTTTATGTCCTTTAAGGCCTGATCGAGTAGCTGTCTTGCCCGGCACGAGCGGTCATCCCTTGGGATGGGAATATACGGTAGATGGGAAAAAGCGTCGCCTTATAAATCAGCTGATAAGACCGCCACTTATTCACCTTAAATATTTTCATCCTCTTGATGATTGGTACGGGATGAGTCCTATTGAAGTAGCTGCTCGTGCCATTGACCAGCATAATACAGTAGGCGGGCATAATCTTGCTCTGTTACAAAATGGCGGACGGCCTTCAGGCGCGTTAATCGTGAAATCATCTCAGCTCACCCATGAGCAAAAAGAAAATCTTCGCGATGATATTAAGGCTATTTATGAAGGCGCGCGCCATGCCGGAAAGATCATGGTGCTTGAAGGAGAATTTGAGTGGAAGGAAATGGGTTTAAGCCCCAAAGACCTTGATTTTCTAGAAGGAAAAAGCCTTACGGCACGGGAAATCGCCCAAGCTTTTGGCGTACCTCCTATGTTGGTCGGAGTCCGCGGTGATGCCACCTTTGCTAACTATAAAGAAGCACGTTTTCATTTATGGGAAGATACCATCTTGCCCTTAATGGATTTTATTGTGTCAGAACTCAATCGGTGGCTTATTCCCTGGTTTGATAAGGGCCTGCGCTTAGCTTATAGGAAAGAGGCTATTCCCGCACTGGCGGCTAAGCGAGAAATGGAATGGGCTCGCTTAAGATCGGCTGACTTTCTCACCATTAATGAAAAACGTCAAGTTGCAGGTTACCAACCGGTCCCAGGAGGCGATGTCTTACCTTGCCTCTCAGAGGCAATCCACGTTAAGGAAAAGGAAGAATAATGAATCAAGAACATGTTTTAATTGATGCTCAAGGTTATTTTGAAGGATATGCAAGTGTATTTGACGTCGTAGATATGGATGGCGATTGCATTTTAAAAGGTGCTTATGCAAAGAGCCTTAAGAGATGGGGCTCCATTGGCAAAAAACCAAAGTTATTATGGAATCATTGCGCTAACTTACCGATAGGTTTTTTAAGTGGAATAGAAGAAGACTCTTATGGTTTGCGTGTGAAAGGATGTTTATTATTAGATATCCCTCAAGCGGTTACCGCCTATACTTTAATAAAATCCAAAGCTATTGATGGCTTTTCGATCGGCTTTTATCCTAAAAAAACTTATCTTCAACCGCAGCGCAAAGTAAGGTATATCGCTGAGGCTGAGGTCTTTGAGGTGTCTTTTGTCACCTTTGCTTCTAACCAAAAGGCTTGTGTTTCTGTCGTTAAGAATAAAAATGAGCCTTCTTTCCCTTTGCTTGAAGCAAGGAGGAAAAATTTTACCCTCTTAAGAAGAAAGGTTAGAAATTAAAGTGGCTATCATCAATGGTTAGGTCATCTTCAGCTAAGGGTGGAAGGCCGCTTCCAGGGCTTACCTGCGATGCAGGAGGACATACGCACCCTCTCTTGTAAGGGTACAGACCCCCTTCAGGCATCTCATCCGGAGCACTTGAGCAGGCATTAATGCAATCCTCATTCAAGTAGAGAGAAAGCTCCGAGATACATTGCCGCCTAGCTTCGCGCCAATTTTTTGTTTCTTCCAGTTTATGACGCGTACACCGTTCTTCGCAGAAGGTGCTCACATATTGCTTACACTTGTTCACGCAATTTGGGTCTTGTTTGAGGTGCTTAGCAACGCGCGTAATGGCATCATGGCATGTTTTTTCCCACTCAGGTTGGGAAGAGCTTCTCATTTTTCGTAAAATATGGCATGAGCTCAGCAAACTTAGGATAGCTATAGAAATAGTGAGAGATCGCAATAATTTCACACCATTTTGAAAAGTTAAACCTTGGATAAAGCGCTTTTTCATGAGCCCCCTTGTATTTTCTCATTCCCTGTCTCAGGGTGTCGCCAGTTTTTCTGGCAATTTTTTACCAATAACTAATTATGGAGAAAGAATTATGAATATTCAAGAAATTAAAACCACGGTTGACGAATTAGGTTATGCCTTTGAAACTTTTAAGCAAAATAACGAAGAACGTCTGGCAATGATAACAAAAGGCCAGGATATTGATCCGCTTTTAGATCAGAAAATCTCTGCCATTCATCATTCCATTGATCAAGCTGAAAGGCGCTTAGTTGACCTTGAACATAAGCAATATCGTCCTTATATCGAAAGTATCGAAGGGAGCCATCCTATCGAAGGAACGTATAAGAAGGCCTTCTTAAACTATTTACGTAAGGGCGGCGAAGAACCTCTTATTGAAATGGAAATGACTCATAAGTCTCTTTCGACAGACAGTGATCCCAATGGAGGGTATTTAGTTCCTGACTTCTTGAGCAATAACATCCTCTCAACTATCCAATTTGAGTGCCCTTTAAGACAACTGGCTAGCCATAGCGTTATTTCCACCGATACTCTTGAGATTCTCGTTGATACAGAGGATGCAGAAGCTGGTTGGGTTGGAGAAAAAGATCCACGCGAGGAAACAAGTATGGGAGAGCTGAAAAAGATTCGCATACCGGTTCATGAACTTTATGCAAAGCCACGTGCCACTCAAAAGCTCTTGGACGATGCACGGATCAATGTCGAGCAATGGCTTCTTAATAAGATCGTTTCCCAAATGGCCGTATTAGAAAATAAATCTTTTATCCGTGGTTCGGGTAAGGGAGAACCTAAAGGCTTTTTAAGCCACCCACGTGCGGTAGGTGCACATCGAAAATGGGGTGTCTTTGAAGAAATCAAATCGGGTTTTGATGGGGCTCTGGTGAGTGATAAAGATCAAGAGGGAGATAGAAAGGCTGCTGATCTTCTGTTGGATGTCATGCATTCGCTTAAAGAACGTTACCTTTCCCAGGCAACGTGGGTTTTATCCCGTCCGGCTTTAGCGGCCATAAGGAAACTTAAAACCCCTAATTTAGGGACTTATTTATGGCAACCATCTTTAAGTGCTAAAACGCCCTCAACGCTTCTTGGCTATCCTGTAACGGTAATTGACGATATGCCTGATTTTACAGCAGGCACTAAATCAACACCCATTGCCTTTGGGAACTTTAAAGCAGGGTACCATATTGTTGATCGAGCAGGAATTCGCGTCATGCGTGATCCGTATAGTTCGAAGCCCTTTGTTGAGTTCTATACGACTAAGCGCGTTGGCGGCGACGTGACGAACTTTGATGCCATTAAGTTTCTTACTCTTTCAGCCTAAAGCTCCACTTAACCATAACAATAGGCACCCTAAATAGGGTGCCTGATTGGAAAAAGGAGAAACAATTATGTATGCACTTATACGACACCCTAGCAAGGAACCTGTTGGTCTTGAGGAAGTCAAACACTATTTACGACTCGATCATTCCCATGACGATGCCATGCTTTTAGATCTTATAGCTTCCGTTCGCCAGTTAGTCGAGCTTCACATTGGTAAAGGGTTGATCTTGCAAACCTGGCAATACCGGAGTCTGAGCACAAAATATAGAAATATGGAGTGCTTTTATCTCGAAAAACGCCCATTTCTTGCCATGGAAAAGCTTGTCCTTAATGGAGAAACGCTTGAGTCCAGCACTTATCATATAAGCAAAAATTATCGCGGCGCCTTGATAACTTTTAACAAAGAGTATCAAGTCAAGAACCTAGAGTGTTTGTTTAATGTGGGCTTTGGTGAGGAGCCAAGTAACGTGCCTTGCATGATACGTCAAGCTATCTTGATGCTTATCCAAGGTCTTTATGAAAACCCTGGTCAAGGCCTAATAGCAAATGACTTTAAGGGTATTTGGACTTTGCTAGACCCTTACAAAACTTATCTACTTAATTAAAATTGGAGGGTTAAGAATGGGACGCCTTAATGAGCGGATAATCATAGAAGGCGAGGAACGCCTGTCTGACCAGTTAGGCGGATACTCGAGCAAATGGAAAGAGCGCGGCCAATATTGGGCAAAAGTCGAGCCCTATTATCCGCGTGTTTCACAAAAAGAAAATAGGATACCCCCAGCCCCTTTATACAAAGTTCGGGTGCGTTGTGGCATAGCTCTTTGTCCCGGGGACCGCCTTAGGTGGAAAGGATGTATTCTTCTGCCCCTATCCTTTCCTCATATAGATACGACACGAACGTGGGTAGAGGTTATTGCAAAAAAGGAGATAAGTAATGGAGCCTGCAACCGTTCTCATGCCAATTGTGAAGTGCCTGGAGAGCCATGCATGGATTAAAGATTATTGTTGCGGTGTCTATTTTGAACCTCCCGTAACAGCTCACAAGCCTTATATAACCTTAGAGATAGAGGAGATTGCCTCTCATACTCATCCGCGCATATGTCGATCGCCTTATGCGAAGATGAAAATTGGCTTTATGGTGAGATGCTGGAGTCACTATCATGGTATCCGTGAACTTATGGACATGATCAACGCAACAAAAGAAGCTCTCTTAAGGGGAACTTTAAGGAGCCAAGTGACAAAACCAGATCCTTTAAGGATACGCTTAAAAAGAGTCCAGATAGAAAAAATTACGGACTCTCCGCGTCGAGCCGGTAATTTGTTTTTTGAAATCCTTGCTCCTTATACAAGTACTGAAGAGGTAAAAGATGAATCAGCTTAACCAAAAAATTATGGTACAAGCTATAGAAGCTGACGAACATAATATCAGATATAGTCGTGGTCGCTCTAAAGAAATAAATTTCCATGAGTCACCCATTGAAGTGGTTGCCGAATCACTCGAACAAAAAAGTCGTCGACAAATCATACCATTACCAAGGTGGGCGCTATGACTCTATCAGAAACCATCCATCAAAAAGAAGATACCATTACCATTTTTAACCAAGATGATATGCCTCTCTCCCACAGTATGTGTCGGCAGATTTTAAAACCTATTCCCCAATCTTTCTTGAGGCGAACGGTAAATGGCCAACTTATTAATTGTGGGCGGGTGACAATGCAAAAGTACCGTTCCATTATTATATGCGAGGACCAGTTACCGCCTCCTTTTGATGCTTGTTGGGTTGGTAGCCTTGTCAAGATCCAATGTATCCAAGCTATTGCTCAACCTATAAAAGCGCTAACCAAAAAAGCAACCTTGGCAAGAAAACCTATTGGAGGGAAAGTCGACTTCTTAGGCGCTGAGGGGCCTTGTAATATCCCTTACGAGATTGAGGGGGAAAATCTTCTTTTTTCTCAATCGCTTCCTGTCGATTGTTGGCTTGTCTATCGTCCCTTACTTATCACGCGGGTAATTGACTTTACTTGGGAGACGGAGGAGTGGGAGACCAAGAACTCTTGGCATCTCGTGGCGGATGAAGTTTAAGCCTTCTTATAATATTTTACCTCTGAATAGATGACATAGAGAGAGCTTGGAATAATAATACAAGCACCTAAGATAGTGCTGATGGTTGGCACTTCTGCAAAGATAAGCCATCCTAAGAAACCAGATATGAGAAGCTCACTATAGCGATAAGGCGCTAACGCGGAAACCTCTATAGCAGAAAAAGCTTTAAGTAAACAATATTGAATAAGGTTAGCGCCAATGCCTAACAGGAGGAGTAAACCGAGCTCAAATAGAGTAGGGGTCTTCCACACATAGAGGGCCGGAATAAAACTGACAATGGAACAACCAAGGGAAAAATAAAATAACATAGCCAACATAGATTCATACGCCACCATGCGTTTGGCAATAATATCAAGCAGGGCAAACATGGAAGCCGATAGAATGAGAGCACAGAAGATAAATAATGAACCGTCTGTTTGAGGTTGGGTTGCTATCACAATACCAAGGAACCCAATAAATGTTGCTATCCAATGCGAACGTCTGACTTTTTCCCTTAAGAAAAAAATAGAAAAAGGTAAAACGAAAAGCGGTACGGTGAAGCTAACCGTGGTTATAAGAGTAATGGGAACTTCTGCCGCTGCATAACACCAAAGTGATATAGCGCCAAAGCCAAGAAGCGCCCGGATAAGGTGGAGGTTCAAACGAGAGGTCTTAAAAGATGTATGTCCTGACCGCAACATAAGAGGTAACAAGACTAAAACTCCAAAAAAGAAGCGGAAAAAGCTTACTTCTAAACTGCTAAGATGAGACCCAAGGAACTTCATCAAAATATCATTAAAGTTGCTTACTACATAAGAAAGCATGGCCCATGACACACCACGGGCGTAATTATGTATTTTGATACTTTTATCTAATTCAAGTGTCTTAATGGTGGCCATCGTTCATCATTCTTTGCAAGGATTTTTAATTTAGCTTTACATTAAAAAATTTTTTTTGTCGATAGGAAAGACGCAAATATCTAATAAGAAGCGTTTAAGCCCTGATGCAAGGTTCCTGGCGGCTATTTGGAAGCTAGCATGTAGCTTCTCGTTACTTTCTAACTTTATATAAGGAGTTACACGATGACAATATTTTTTGCGTGGGAGAAAGGAGAGACAACCTTTAATATGACCCACTGTCGTCATGATATAGATATCCTAAAATTAAGCATTGAGCAGCAGGAAAATGAATTTGCTACAGTGATTCTCCAAGTACCGGCGTCAAGTGCCCTGCCTTCTTCTCATGAAGCTTACGGGATTTTATCATTTCAACCGTCCGATAAAGAAGCAGCCCGTCCTCTCTTTTCCGGTTGGCTTGTGGGCCTGCCTAAATTTGTTTCACAAGATGTTATGGAATTTGAGCTTACGGCTCGTCCGGATAATTTCGAACAGCAATTGAGGGACCTTGCGGAATCATTGAAAAAAGAAGAGAGCTGGGATCCCTTATTCTATCCGTCTAATAGCTCCCAAATTAGCGACGTATTAGATGCTCGCACGCAATTATTTCATTGGGACCGTCGCACGAATAAACTCTCTTTATCGAGCATTTTAGAAGGGAAGGAGACGCTAGATCTGGGAGATAATTTTTTCAAAGATTCCTTTTCCCTAACTGTTCAACAAATACCTTTAAAAGAAATCCATGTATCCTTAAAAGCCGAATGGGTTCAGGAAGCGGATGGCATGGTTAACCTTGCTCCGATGATAGCTCGGCACTTTTCAAGAGGCGTGTTAAACACACTTACCCCTCAATCTTTCGCCAAGAAGTGGAAAGGGATGGCTTATCAGTTACAAGGGAGCGGCTATACTCTGAAGAAAGCTGAGCTTGAGGAAATTTACCCTGGATATGCAGATGTTATAAATTATTATTCTACAGCTTCTGACCCTTTTTTTATCAAAACGACAGAGGGGAATCCTAAAGCCTCCTATATAAAACGTCATTGGTTTAAGGGAGAAATAGTCCTTTACTGGCTCTATCGTCAAAAGAGAAGGGAATTTATTTGCTTTTCTCTTAAAAATAGCCTGCCAAAATGCTTTGAGGTGGTGGCAGCCAAACGGCATATAGAGCTGGGGTTGCAAAATATCTGCACAAATTACCATATTAAGCCTTGGAGATGGGGAGAAACGTATGATGTCAATCAACTTGTCACCTATGATGAGCGTTTTTATATTTGTCAGAAAGAGCATATATCTTCCCCCCATTTCTCAGCTGATGAGCCCTATTGGCGCTTGGTTGAAGATCGAGAAATAGGTTCTTCCTTTCTTGACCAGCTTAATGCTATCGGGTCCCCAGCCAATGCAAGTTTCTTTCTTACCCAGCGAGGGAAACGCGCTATAAAGCATGCTTACCTTATTGCTAAGGCTCACCTGGCTGCTAGTTTACGCGCCGTAAATGTAAAGTTTGAGGCTAAGTTCGAAGATCTTTTGGATCTTTCCTTGGATCATATGGTTCACCTAAAAAACCCAACCTCACCGGGGGCCGATATAAAAGGCAAGGTAATTAAGTACCGACTTTATATTGACGGCGAAACGGGACGACGGGGAGGCGAGGTGACCTTAGCGTGCTGCATTGGGAAAGATGCAACAGGAGATCAACCTAGCGGCCCTCTGCTTATTTATGCGGATAAAGGGATTATTGCGGATGATTATTCTTCCCCAAATCCTGTTGAAATATTGCCAGGGATAATCATTCAAAATTACGATGATCAAGCTCCAATCCATGGAGTTACCTACCCTTATCAATTGAATATCAGTCAATTTGTTGAAGAATTGGACATCCATAATGATGGCCATGTGCAAAATGAAGTGGTAAAAGACAAAATTTTTGACACGGACCAAACACCAGCAAAGTTGCTTAATCAGCATCACACCAATATACGCCTTAAGCTAAAAGACCTTCGCGCTTATGAAGTGCTGGAACATTCCATCAATCTCACAACGTTGACCTCCTGGTCGGGTCCTAACCACCTCGCTTTAACTTAACTTAATAAATTGAAGGAAAGATAGAGAGATGATTGATCGAGAGATTCGTCGCCGTATGTGGCGACCTTATGATTCTGGCTATAGTGCTAGATCCACCGCAGGAGAGAATAATCGTGCTCCTCTTATAGATACAAGGGTAATTAAGGATATCACTTTAGATGATGATTGGCGAAAAGTGATGCCAAAGGTGATCTCCCTAGAGGTAAAGCTGAACGGTAGATATGTTAAAGATCCGCGGACGAGGCTTTATCAGATTGTTAATGATACTTCCTTAGAGCCTGTTCATTTGTATGGAACTGAAGGTATTGAGGACTCTAAAGGCTATGAATTAGCCAAAGAAAGTATGTATGAGGCTATCGAGCTCGTTTATCTTGAAAAAGGATCTTATATTTCTTGGTGGCATGCGCAGCCTCAAGGCATTGAAGGAAAAGAGTTTACGGGTTTTAAGTTACATTTTCCTCATAAGACGCTGCTGGGGGAATATCCATTTTATTGTACAGACGATGATAGCCTTATCCAGAATATTACCTTTACGCAAACAGGTTGCTGGACTGTAAGTGAAGGAGCTTTCGAAAATACTCTTATTCAAAGGCCTTATGGGGGATATTTTAAGCCTGGCTTACCCCTCGATAAAATAGAACAGGTTTATTTTTCTATTACTGGGAATGATAAAGGGACCTTGAAAAAATTAACCACGACTTCTTTTTGGTTTGCTCATGAGATTAGCCCGCCAGAAGAAGGCATTTATAATGATCAGCGCATACGATTTGACCCCAGGGTTTCTCCTCCTTACCCCAATTTGGCAACATATCTTAAAAGTGGCTCTCTTGAAGTCTACTTACAGTTTGGTGTCAATTTTGAAGGGAAGGCTATCTTCTATCGCTATCAAGCCTACGATTTTACACCCATAGGGAAAAGTGAGGTTGAAATCCATTTTCGTCGAAAAATTTAATAGAGGAGAAAGAAAATGACAATTATTTATCGCCATGTCAAAGGAGCGCCTTTAAGCGCAGCTGAAGTTGACCAAAACTTTGCTGACCTTGATAGCCGTATGGCTCAACTTGAGTCCTTATTCGGGACGCCCCAAGGAATTGCGAAAATAGAGCAAGACGGCACGCACATTACTATAGTGGGAAATAATGGCGCCCAGCTTGCTCAGTTGGAGTGGCCTATGCCACCGTTTGCGCCAAAAGGGCAATGGAAAGAGAAGGACGAATATAAAGTGGGAGATGTGGTCCAGAATCCTTCTTTGCCACATATTGATCTTATCGAACATCCTGAGCCTACCCATTTAAATGTGGCCCTTTATTATTGCATAGTTCCGCATGTTTCTACGCATTTTGAACGTGACAAAGAGCAAGGTTATTGGCAAATGCTTCTTGACCTTCACCATCAGTAGGAGAAAAAAATGAAATGCGATGAAAATGAGATCCTTGCCCGTACTATTTATGGGGAAGCAAGAGGAGAGTATAACCACCCAACGGGAGGCCTTCCTTCTTTAATAGCTGTTGCCAATGTAGTTGTGAACCGGGTGAAAGCTCAAGCGTGGTATGGGAAAACTATTACAGAAGCCTGCCTTTATCCTAGACAATTTTCTTGTTGGGATAAACAAGATAAAAATTATCCCCTTTTAAATAGTGCTCATACTCTCTCTGATCCTCTTTTCTCTTTATGCAAAGAGGTCGCTGAAAAGGTGGTTTCCCAGGCATGGCCAGATCTTACTAAAGGAAGCACTCATTACTATGCTACCTGGATCAAACCGCCTTCTTGGGCACTGGGCGCTCAAGCCACTATTCAAATAGGTCAACATAAATTTTATCGTTTATAGGTGTACTCATGTCTTTATTATTTCCTATTGCTCTTGGACTTTCCACTTTTGCTCCTTTCATAAAGAAATGGTTTAAAGGGGAAGAAGGAACTATCGTTGCTCAAAAAGTTATTGATATTGCCACAACCATTACAGGGGAAGATGATATCTCTAAACTGGCGACTCTATTAAAAAATAATGATTCGAAAGCTTTTGAATTTAAAATTGCTTTAGCCCAGCTTGATATAGAGCTAGAAAAAGCATTTGTAAAGGACCGGCAACATGCCCGTGAACGGGACCTAGCCCTATTTTCAGATGGCCACCCCAATGTACGGGCTAATATTATGATTATTGCGGCTGCGTTAGGGCTTATCACTTGTCTTGCCACATTAATTGTGTATGAAAATAACTTACCTGGGGAAGCGGTAGGTATTATCTCTACCATCGCGGGGATCTTCGGGTCATGCTTAAAAGATTCTTTCGCTTTTGAATTTGGCTCGTCACGTGGCAGTAAAGAAAAAGATCGTCACGTGGCTCAAGCATGGCGTGACAAATTTTATAAAGAATAACAAGAAGTTAACAATTAAATTTTTTTAATAACCTTAATATGCCTTTGGCTCTTTGTTATTTTTATGTTTCTGATTTCTCTCAGAATTAATAAAATTGTAAATTTTATAAAATATAAAGGAACAAACTGTCCTATAAATATCTAAGATAAGGCTAAGAATAATGAAAAAAACCTTTTATCATTTAAGTCTTTTAACCTCCGCCTCTTTGTTGTTGTTTGCGGCCTTTTGGGCCCCCGAAGGGGTAGTAGCTGAGCAAGAACTTGAAGAAGAAATGAGTCTGATGAGCCAGGAGGAAGACAGGGCAGGTGATAAAGAGAGCGGAAAAAAAGTGATTCTTCGCTCGACACTCTCCCCAGAGTTAGGGACGTCTAAGCGCGCCGCAATAAAGACCGATGGAGGGGACAAGTCTGTTATTTTTGGGACCTTAGATCAAAGTAAGCCTGACGCCAAAATTTTGCCAAAAATCTTACCTCCTAGCAATAGTACAGAAGTAGGTCTTTCTCCAACCATTAGAGGGGAGGGAAGTGGCGTGTCGGTGCAAAGCAATCTTCTTCGCAATCAAGAGGGTGTACACGTAGATTTTTTACCTTCACCTCAACGAGAGCAAGCAACAACAAGACATGTGCGGCCTGAGCAAGCAGCTCGTATTGAAGCACAGCGCGCCCCTAAAGAAAGGCTTAAAGCTCAACAGGAAAAGCAAAAAGAGCAATCTATTATTAAAAGGGCCCTTGAGAAAGCGGGAAAAGAAGTAAGTAGACAATCTTTGGTTTTGCCGCAGAGTTCTTCTGATGGTCAAGGTCATCAAAAAGAAATGGGCAAAAAAATTACTCCGGCTCCTTTGGTACAGCCAAGTCATACTCCCCAGCCGGCAGCCGCATCAACCAGCAGAGGCTCGAGCTCAACGCCAAAGCCGGGCTCAACGACACCGCCTCCAGTATCTTCCTCGGCAGGTGGAGGATCATCTTCTTCACCAACGCCGAGCTCAACGACACCGCCTCCAGCATCTTCCTTGGCAGGTGGAGGATCATCTTCTTCACCAACGCCGAGCTCAACGACAAGCTCAACGCCAAAGCCAAGCTCAACGACACCGCCTCCAGCATCTTCCTCGGCAGGTGGGGCCTCAAAGTTAGATTCATTTGAGCCAGATTATACCAAAAATAACCTTAAGATCGCTGAAGATAGTGATAGGGATTATGATACTTTAAAAGCTAATGTAATGAAAAATTATAATACTAGTCTAGTAGATAAGAAGGCTGACTTCACGATTGCTCCTGCGGATTCTTCTTCTTCTAAGGCCTCTCCTCGAAAAATCAAAGGTAAGAAGCCAAAGGCGAAAAAAACAACAACAACTCCAACATATGCTAAGGATCAGTTCTCCGATCCAAGCGAGAAGGATAAGGTTGGCCTGGTTTCGGCGGCTCTCTACTATAAGCAAGCTTTAGATAAAGCTAAAACCATGAAAAGCCATTACCAGAAACAACACCAGTTCATTGGCAAGGTCTTAAGCGATTGGGAAAAATCCTCTTGGAAAGCCAACCTCGGGAAAAAAGATCAGCCTCCTTTAGAAGTACAGACACTTCAAACTATCTATACTTCTGCTGACAACCTTGTCACAGAGCGTCGAAATCTTCATAAAAACCTGGAAAATGTCCGTACAACGTTCGGAAAGTTAGATAAAAGCACACACGGCGATGTGACTCACCAGCAAGTTTTGCACACTCTCCGAAACCTTCATGGATATCTCCTTAATGATCGGTTAGAGCACTCGCAAATTAATAGCCATCTTGCTGAGCTGGAAGCCCATATCCAGGCCCTTGAAGCTGCGCATGGGTCTGCGAATATTCATGTTAAATCGCTGAAAACTTATCATACGGCAATTAGCCATGCTGCCACTTCACATGAGAATTTGCACACTGCCCATCTAGGCTCCCATTAAAGTGTGCCAGAAGGAAGAGCAAACTTTTAGGAAGCTTTGCTCTTTAAATCTCTCACATTAATAAAATTCTAACCTTTTTTTGCTAACCTAAGTATTAAATTTAGTTCTATAGTATAGAGGGAAAAAATCATGACCAAATCTCTTCTTCGTTTAAGTGTTTTAACTTCCACTTCATTTTTAGTCTTTGCAAGCTGCTGGTTAGCTGAGCCGGTGATAGCCGACGATGAAAGTCAGGAAGAGTCCTCTCAGTTTGTAGAAGTACAAGACAGTGAAACGACTGGAGGAGAAGGGGAAGAGAAGGTGATTCTTCGCTCGACACTCTCACCGGAGTTAGGGACCTCTAAGCGCGCCGCAACAAAGCCCGAGGAAGGGAGCAAGTCCGTTATTTTTGGGACGGTGGATCAAAGTACGCCAAGTGCGTCAATCGTACCCAAGATTTTACCTCCCAGCCATAGTGGGGAAGTGGGTGTGACATCAAGGAGCGCGGACGGGAAAAGCGGTTCTCCAGTGCAGATGACTCCTAGCCCAGTCGGGGGTACCTCCGTGGATTTTACCCGCTCGGCGGCACCGGTTCACAGAGAACAAGCGCCAATAAGAATACAGCGACCTGAACAAGCGGCACGACTTGAAGCGCAACGTGCGGCCAAGGAACGAATTGGAGCAGAACGTACCGCGAAAGAAAGCCTTAAGATTCAACAAAAACCGCAGGAAGAAAGCTCTCCAAACTTTATTCAACGTTCCTTACTTGAGGCTGACAAAGACGTAAGCCACGAGAAGAAGGCGGCACCACAAAAACCCAGTCCTGAACAAATAAAGCAGGAAACAAAGAAGGAAACAGAGAAAGAAATAAAGAAGGAAATAAAGAAAGTAGTTTCGGTGGATCCACACGAGCAAGCTCTCTTAGAGGAGGCAAATAAGCTCTCCACACTGGTAGATTCTACTGTAAAAGGCTATGCGACTGATCCAAGCGGAGAGTCGGATGCCCGAACACTCCTTACAGATCTTGAAAGTAAGCTTATAGGCTTAAAAGCCGCAAAGACTTTAGATAAGAAGAATATTGAGTCGATCGAGACGGCTCTTAACACCTTAAAAAGTCGATTCACTACGACCTTCGATGCTCACAAAAAATCATCGGAAAAAACCGCTGAGTATAATCTTCTTCTAACCTTGTTAACCAATGCAGAGAGTAAGGTAACCGGCTTTGGCCATGGGACTGAAACCGATTCTGACGTTGAGTCCTTCCTCATAAATGTCCAGACTCGGCTAGATGATTTTAAGACTAAGTATGGAGACGCAGCAGCAGACTCTTTGAAAACAAGATATAAGAAAGCGGAAGACGACTTCCAAGCTTTCGATGCTAGTAAAAAGACAAGCAGCCCTTCAGTTGTCCATACAGGTGCGTGGAGTGAAAAGCCACATATTGAAGAGTTTATTGAGCATATAGGTGGAGCCCATAAAGCGGATTTTGATAAAGTAAAAGGCGATGAGAAAAAGGTCTACAGCGTTATGGAGCAATTAAAAAATCTACAAGAGGAAGTGAATAAATCAATTAATTCCCATAAGACCGCATCAGAATTTGAAGCTCTTAGGGATCAATATAATACCATTCTCAGCTCAGCTGGTATTACCCTCCCAGGGAAAAAGGCCGATGGTACGAGTGTAGATACTGATCAAGTACTTACCGAAACCAGGATTAAGGGAGGCAAAGTCAAGAGAAAAAAGGTACAGGAACAGTTTGCGTTTAGGATTCAGGAAGCCATAGATGCACTTGACAATCACGATAGTCTAAAGGAGATGGATAAGGTAAAGAAAAACGCTCATGAGCAGCTCACCGTTACGGATCACGATGCTTTAGTAAGCCATATCGCCCTCACCCGTGTTGACCATTCACCGGCCCATCAATTAAAGGCTCAGACAGACCATGAGGGCTTTAAAGATGACTTTAAAACTGGTGTGGGCTTATCGACCGCACTGACACCGGAGGAAAAAGTCGGTGCGGCTCAAACGAGCCATGCTGGTAAATTTGACCATCATTCGTATGCAGATAAGACAGGTTTGGATGGCAAACCCATCTATGGCCAAGTATCGAATATAAAATTTTATGAGCATGTTCTTGGCGAGCTTAAAAAGTCTGCTCCCAAGGACTACCGCGTCCTAGAAAAGACCTTAGACACGATCCTAGAGCATGGGAAGAATTCTCAATATAATAAAGACACCACGGGGAGGTTGTGGGGTAATGGCGAGATCCGTGCTAGCGATCACTATAAAGCTCTTGAGAAGATGCATGAAAGCGCTAAAAAACTCGTTGAGAGCCACACTAAGATGAGGAACCTCGGCGACCATGTGCATGCGGCGGGCCAAGCATTGGATAAGTTCTATACAAATACAAGCAAGCCTGGTGTAAAACATGCGGATCATGCCACGTTCATGCATTCCCTTACCGAGCTTCATAACCAAATTCATCATGAAGAATATCAAGAGCATGATATTCACACCCATTTAGAAAATGTTGAGAAGCATTTAACTACTCTCACGGCGCATCATGGCGCTGATCACCCTGTGGTCCAGCACATGAAGACCCATGTGGAGGAGTTGAGAAAGCATTTTGACGAACATAAAGCTGCTGTAAAGACGCACCACGATACGCATCATACTTAAACCCTAAATCTAACTTTTTATTCTGTACACCCCACCCCTTTGCAGGCGTCAAAGGGGTGTTTTTTTATATTTTCCTGCCTTAATGAAAAAGCCGGACGCGCTCCTTTTAAAATCTCCTCGTCTTTCTTCTCTTTAATAAAAATTCCTCTTCTTGTTTTCTTAAAATGTTTCTTTCTTGATATAGTTCTTGCTCCACATCGATCCCCTCTCTTTAAAAAGCGGCAGATACCTGAAAGTTTTGGTAGAAAAAGGCCTTGAAAAATGGCATGATGTTCGTTAATACTCATCTTGGCAATCAGATAAGTATTGCAACAACACACGTAAGATAAAGCTTCTTAGCTTTCGGTGCACTCTAAAGGGTGTCTTAATATCTTACGGAGGGTTTAACCGTAAATAAGGAGAAATTTAATGGAAATGGCATCTTTTACAATGCGTCAGTTATTAGAAGCTGGCGTTCACTTTGGTCACCACAAGCGTCGCTGGAACCCCAAAATGGCCAGTTATATATATGGGGTGCGCAATTCTATTCACATTATTAACTTAGAAAGCACCGTTCCTATGCTTGATAGAGCTTTAAAAGCGGTGCGTGATATCGCGGCAAGTGGGGGACGTATTTTATTTGTCGGGACAAAAAGGCAAGCATCGGAAGCGATTGCAACGGCCGCTACATCATGCGGTCAATACTATGTCAATCACCGCTGGCTCGGCGGGACACTTACCAACTGGAAAACGATTTCCCATTCTATCCAGGCCCTGATAGAGCTTGAAAAGCAATTAGAGTCCATTGAGGCGGAGAGCCATGCTCGTCTTACCAAAAAGGAGCTTTTGAGCTTAACCCGTAAGAAGGAGAAATTGGATAAAGCCTTAGGCGGTATCCGTGAAATGGGTGGGTTGCCTGATCTTGTTTTTGTCATTGATGCGAATAAAGAAATAACAGCTATTAAGGAAGCGAAAAAGCTTAATATACCTATTATTGCTATTGTTGATACAAATTGCGACCCAGAGGGTATTATGTATCCTGTTCCTGGTAATGATGATGCAGGCCGTGCAATTCAGTTGTACTGTGATTTAGTCGCCAAAGCGGTGTTGGAGGGGTTGCAGGCTGAAGCCATATCCTCCGGTATTGATGTAGGAAATAACCATGCCTCGGCGGCAAAGAATGATAAAGCCTCAGCTCCTGTATCTTCGAATGTCCAAAACGAAGACGAAAGCTATAAAGGGGAAGAGGGGGCCCATGTGGAAAACGCGACCTCAGAAGTAGGCGGCGAGATGACATTGGAAGAAAAAGAAGAAAATATAAAAAATTAGATGAAGTGCGGAGAAAGATAAAATGACACAGATTACACCAGCGTTGGTGAAGGAGCTGCGCGAAAAGACAGGCGCTGGCATGATGGATTGCAAAAAAGCCCTTCAAGAGACGGGGGGCAATATCTCGGATGCTGTTGATTGGTTGCGTAAAAAGGGGATAGCCGCAGCGGAAAAGAAAGCCCAACGTGTTGCCGCTGAAGGTCTTATTGGTTTGAAGCTTGATAATGGAAAAGGAGCCATTGTTGAGGTAAATGCTGAGACCGACTTCGTCTCACGCAATGAGAAGTTCCAAGTGTTCGTGCAGCAGGTGGTTGAGGCTATTTTGGCAAGCGGAAAAGATGGGGACGAAGCTGCAAAGGTATCATTGCCCACTGGACGCACTATCCAAGATGAAGCGAAAGAGATGGTGGGAGTGATTGGAGAAAATATCCAATTCCGCCGCGCAAAGTACATGACAGTTTCTCAAGGTGCTGTCGCTGGATACATTCATAATCAAATAAGTCCAGGCCTTGGACGTATGGGGGCACTTGTTGCGCTGGAGTCGAATGGGCCGAAAGAAAAATTACTTGAGCTTGGCAAAAAGGTTGCTATGCATATTGTTGCTATGGCGCCCCTTTCTGTCTCCCGTGATGATATAAGCATTGATGCGGTGGAGCGGGAACGTAAGGTTCTTTCTGAACAAGCCCGTGAAGCTGGCCGCCCTGAAGATATTATCCAGAAAATGGTTGAGGGCCGCTTACGTAAGTTTTATCAGGAAAATGTCCTGCTTGAGCAAGCCTTTATTTTAGATACCTCGATGACCGTGGGGGAGGCTATTCAACAAGAAGCGAAGGCCATAGGGGCTGATATTAAATTAACATCGTTTGTTCGCTATAATCTTGGTGAAGGCATTGAGAAAGAGCAGACAAATTTTGCCGATGAGGTAGCTTCTCAACTTAAATAAGAGTGAGAGGAGAGTAGGTTAAATAAAAAGGAAGAAGAGGTCGTCCCGTGAAAAGCGCATTAACCGATTGTAAGCGTGTCCTTATCAAAATTTCAGGAGAGGCTTTAATGGGTGATCGAGAATATGGGCTTTCTGCTGAGACGATTGCTCAAGTCGCCGAAGATATAAAAGAGGTGCACCAAAGAGGGATCCAAGTCTGTCTCGTCATAGGAGGCGGCAATATATTTCGTGGCATCTCTGGTGCTACTCAAGGGATTGATCGTACCACCGGTGATTTCATGGGGATGTTGGCAACCGTCATTAACTCGCTCGCTATGCAGAATGTATTAGAAAAACATGGCGTGCCAACACGGGTAGTGTCAGCTATACCTATGGCCTCGGTGTGTGAGCCGTATATACGCCGTCGAGCGATTCGCCATATGGAGAAGGGGCGCATTGTTATCTTTGCTGCAGGTATTGGTTCTCCTTTTTTTACAACCGATACACCGGCGGCTGTTCGGGCTTCTGAGATGGAATGTGACCTTATTATGAAAGGGACGAAAACAGATGGCATCTATGATAAAGATCCCTTTAAATTTGGAGATGCGCTTCACTATGATACATTAACTTACCAAGAAGTGCTTGTCGATAATCTGGCTGTGATGGACGCCTCAGCTATTTCTTTAGCTCGGGATAATAATATACCTATAGTTGTGTTTTCTATCCGTAAGCCTGGTGAATTGGGTAAGGTTTTGCTTGGTAAGGGGAAGTTTACATTAGTTCATAAAGATAAATAAAAGTATAAAAGAAGGAATCTTCTCATGGAAGACAATTTAAGTGCCAAAGTACTTCACACAAAGATGAATAATATCGTTGAGGGGCTTAGAAAGGATTTTTCTGCTTTAAGAACGGGCCGTGCTAGCCCATCTTTACTTGACCATCTAAAAGTGAATGCTTATGGCTCACCCATGCCCATTGCACAAGTGGGTACGGTTAATGCGCCAGAAGCGCGGATGCTTTCCATTCAAGTATGGGATGGCGGGCTTGTAAAAGCGGTTGAAAAAGCTATTTTAGACTCGGATTTAGGGTTAAATCCTGCTGTTGAGGGTACGCTCATAAGGCTACGTATTCCGGACCTTAATGAGGAGCGACGCCGGGAATTAACAAAGGTTGCAAGTCAGCAGGCTGAGCATGCGCGTATAGCGGTGCGAAATTCGCGTCGTGATCGAATGGATCTTATTAAACGCTCCCAAAAAGATGGGGAAATATCCGAAGATGAAGGAAGGCGCTTAAGCGACGAGACTCAAAAAATTACGGACGAATATATTCATAAGATTGATGAAGCTCTGGCGCAGAAAGAAAAAGATATTATGACGGTATAGAGGGATGGCAGAGACTTCTGTTCCTCAGCATGTAGCCATTATTATGGATGGTAATTCCCGTTGGGCTCGTAAGCAGGGAAAGCCTCCGATCTCTGGTCATCGCCAAGGGGCAGAGGTCTTGAAAGATATCGTAGAGGCGGCGGCCAAGCAAGGTGTTAAGTATTTAACCGCGTATGCTTTTTCTTCGGAAAACTGGCATCGTCCTCAAGGTGAGGTAAATGCCTTAATGAACTTGCTACGCCATTATCTCAAAAAAGAGCTAGCCCATCTTCAGAAAAAAGAAATAAGGCTGCGGATAATTGGTGACCGCCATCGTTTAAGTAAAGATATTATATTTCTCATTAACCGAGCGGAAGAAGAAACAAGATATTTCGACCAGCTTCATTTAACGCTTGCTATTAGTTACGGTGGGAGAGGGGAAATTATTTCAGCTTGCCAGGCGATAGCGGAAAAAATTAAAGATCACCTCCTTTCGGCGCATGAGGTTACCGAGGAAATTTTTAACCAGCACTTATACACGTGTGACTTACCATGTGTGGATTTGTTTATCCGCACGAGTGGAGAGCTTCGGATGAGTAATTTTCTCTTATGGCAATCAGCCTATGCTGAACTGTACTTTATCGATACCTTGTGGCCTGACTTTACGCAGTCTCATTTTAAAGAGGCCTTGCAAGCTTATCAAAAGAGAGAACGACGCTTTGGTATGGTAGTGCCTAGTTGCAAGCAAGAAATTGCTTGATTTTTAAGAATAGAGGAGGAAGTGGTCCTTCTCCCACGGAATGGAGGGAAGATGGGCTCAGCGCTCCTGGGAAGTCGCCTTAAGCGCGGATCACCCCATGAGGAGCATTAAAAAGGCTCGAGGACACCCCATCAACCTTAATTTTCCATGGGCAGGGTATAAACCTTCGCCTTTAGGTGGAATTGCTTTAGCGTCATAGAGTCTTTATGATAAGGGAATGTGAAAAGACAGATATAAACGCGGAGCGCATACAGTAACAGTATCGCTTTGTGTGGAAAACAAAAGATAGTTATCCAGTCCTTCAAGGGGACATAGGCTTGGACACGAGAGCTCATCAAGAAAATATGTTCAAAAAAAGGAATGGCTGTTGTGAGAGGAAAGGTACGGGCTAACCATATTCACGTTTTAGTCAGTGCCCCCAGCCATCTATCGCCAGCAAAGATGGCACAAAATATCTCACACAATCAAAGCCATACGACGGGCCAAGGAGAAGACTTAAAAACTTATCTCTTGACCCGGGGGAGCGGAAAATAAATAGGTCGCGTGAGCCCACACAACAACCCAAAACGCTCTCATCGCTTGTCCTTGAGAGTACTTCCCCCATGCGAATACACGAAGACGATGTGAGCTTAGAGAAATATCAGCTTCAAGACGCACCGCTTCCCCGGGCCATGAGAGATTCTCCCCGTGTTATCCCTGCCTTATCAATCAGGTTTAGAATAACGCCCTTCTTGCAGGGAATAATAGACGCTTGCTTGAATAAACCTCTCAAGCTTTGCTTTTGCTTCGACTCTATAAGCTTCTTCTTATCTAAGGTATGGCTTCAACAGAGGTAAGATAGGTAAGAGCTCGTTTCGTCTTATGCAGGAATTTCCGGCTTTAAAGAAGCGGTATTGGGGAGGTCATTTGTGGGGAAGGGGATATTTTTGTAGTACGGTAGGAGCTGTAAACTGAAGAAATGGTTAAGAAATATATTGAAGATCAATCAGACGAACCAGAGAAAAGCTTTAAGGTAGGGGATGAACAGGATTTATCTCCAGAAGGCTCGCGTTAGGCTCTTAGCATACCACCGGCTTTCTTTAGCCGGTAGTCGTTGATTTTTTCTTCATCAACAGACTAGGTAAATAGCAAAGGTACCTTAACTAACTCCAGGTATGTAGATGATCGCAAGGTTGTCGGTCAAAGGAGGCCAGGTCTTACGGGGCTCCTTTATGCTGATAAAGGCTCCCTCTTTCCCAAGAGCTTTTTCGTACCGACAAGCGATGAAAATGGTTACGGGAATCAAGAAGAATAGGGAGAATGCTCAGAGCAAAGGGGGGCTCCACACAAAGCTAAATCGTCGTGGATGCTCATGGTATGGTGTTATATTTAGGACATGCTTTGGTGAGTTTAGTTCGGCTTTGCTTCCTGGATGCTTGTGACTGACTCTTCGAGGAGTTAAGGACTATTATAGACCTCCTCACGGAATGTTCTTTTCCTTGCTCAACGCTGCTATTGTAGGTTGGTTTTTATAGTAACAGAGTAATAACCTGATGTACCTGGCAAACATCTCGTCTTGACGAGAGTAGAAAAATCCTTCGTGGGGATCCACAAAAAAGCTTAGCTTTGGTTACCTCTTGGCGATCAGTTGAAGTTCCCGAAAGAAACCATCAAACGTGAATGCAATCAATAGACCTTTTTCGAAACTCATGAATTAAGCTCCAAATTGTAAATTCCTGAAATTACATTGACCCTAAGACGGAATCTTTTTCGTCGATTACGATAACGATCTGAGATAATCTTAAAACGCTTAATCATACCAATCACGTTCTCATTAAGAACTCGTTCACTAGCCAAGTTGTAATTATTTTTTTATCTTCCTTAGTTAGTGGGTTTTTCTTAGTTTTCTTCTTTGGCAATTCGCTATTAGCATGAATCTTTTGTAACCCCTGATATCCTGTGTCTGTTACAGCTTTAATATTAGCATGAATTCTAGTTTTTGATTCTTTAAATAATTTAAAGTCATGCCTCTTGCCATTGGAGGTTCCGGCGCGTCAGTCAAGATAACTTCGATCAATTTTTAAAAGAGCTTTACGGCCAGGCAGAGCAAAGTCTGGATATTTTATCAGTGTGTCTTCAACAAAACGGACAGCCTTATAAGACGAACTTTCACTCAGTCCATAGCTTTTTCCTATATGGAAATAGGGGCGATATTCTCGCACATACTCTCATGCTATTAACAGCGGATCTTCAAGGCATAGCTTGTTTTTACGACCACCTCTGGCTTTCGTGATAATACCTGCTTCTCTTAAAATTTCCGGCATCTTATTGAAAGTTGATCGCTTTACACCAGTTAATCTTTGGAATTTCTCTTCGTCTAACAATTTAATTTTATCGTATTTCATGCTGCACCTCCTTGAGGGAAGCTTTTTACATAAATTTTGAACAAAATACAGGATATATAGTACGTCCTAAAAGATGACAGCAAGAGCTCTTATACATTTGATGATGATCTGCAAGAGAGGGACGTTGCTTACAAGAGCTTTCGAATTTTTCCTAAATTCTGATCCGCCACCACCTGTAGGGGAAAATGTACAGGGGCTTTTTCACCAAATCTAGATTAAAAGCTTGGTTTCTGAGGCTTAGCTTCAGTTAAATACGTTCAGTCAGCCTTGCTTCTTGGCTATCCATGACTTGGAATGCCTGAGGAGTAACACTGTTGTTTTTTGTTAGCGATCATATGGTCAAGCATTCCACCACGGTGGAATTAAGCGTGTTCTTATTCCAAAAGCGAATGAGAAAGACTTAAATGAAATTCCTTCGAATTTTTCCTAAATTCTGATCCGCCACCACCTGTAGGGGAAAATGTACAGGGGCTTTTTCACCAAATCTAGATTAAAAGCTTGGTTTCTGAGGCTTAGCTTCAGTTAAATACGTTCAGTCAGCCTTGCTTCTTGGCTATCCATGACTTGGAATGCCTGAGGAGTAACACTGTTGTTTTTTGTTAGCGATCATATGGTCAAGCATTCCACCACGGTGGAATTAAGCGTGTTCTTATTCCAAAAGCGAATGAGAAAGACTTAAATGAAATTCCTTATCAAAGAACTCTCTTACTTTGAAACTTTATTTTTTGGCCCTGTCTACGCTTTTCCCTGATAAAAAAAGCGACATTGATAAATGGCGACATGAAGCAGAAAAGCTTAATATAGTGACAAACCCACCCGTTGATAAGGTCACGGGCGAGCATCTATTAGCCAGGAATATCCCCCCTGGGAAAAGTTATGGAGTTATCCTTGAAAAATGCCGGAATTGGAAGAAGCCAAGAAGCCTTAGCCCACCAGGGGAAGGAAATAGAATACTCTCTATATATGGTCAATTTGAGCACGTTCTATAGAAGTATAGATAGTTTGAAGTTGCTGTACTTCTGAAGGAGGCTGATCTTTTTGCCCGAGGTTGGCTTTCCAAGAGGATTTTCCCCAATCGCTTAAGATCTTGCCAATGAAGTGGTGTTGTTTCTGGTAATGGCTTTTCATTGTTTTAGCTTTATCTAAAGCTTGCTTATAGTAGAGAGCCGCCGAAACTAGTCCAACCGTATCCCCCGATGCGGGATCTGAGAACGCATCTTTGCCATATAGTGGAGATTTTTTTATCTTCTTCTTACGAGAAGAGAGCTTAGTAATCATGAAGTCAGCCTTCTTATTTGCTAGATTATTATTATAATCCTCCTATGAAGGAAGGTATCCTTGAGTTGTTATTAGCCGCTTGGTCGTCGAATCGTCGCAGCTTTAAAAGTATCATACTCACCCTTACTATCATCAGCGATCTTATCGCCATTTAACATAATATATATTATAATGATTAAGAGAAGAAGGTTTATAAAACAACACTATTATCCTAAATAACGGGCCATAACCTTTAAGAAGTTTTGGCGAAATTTGAAATGGCGTTTTTGCGTTTTTTCCTCTTTCTTTTTTAGTCGTTGATTTTCGGTAAAATATATTATAACTTAAAAACAGTATTTATTGAGATTTTGATAATGATTTAATAGGAGATATTCATGAAAGAACTGATAACAAACGAAATCAATTTAGTATATGGTGGTATCCATTGTTACTGCCTAGACGGAGGGGGACGCCAGCATTATGTAGGTAATTTTGCTAGTATTTCGCAGTGTCAATCTTATTGTTGGACTCATTATAGAGGACCTTATGGCAGTAGTGCTTACTATTGGACTGAATAAATTATAGTGGTTAGTTGTAGTCGATGGTAGATTGGAGTATTATTCTGTGTTACGTAATTTTGCTCGGTTATCATTACTTTTTTCCATGGTTGCTCTTTTTTTATCTTCTCCAAGTTGGGGGAATCCCTTATCTGATATTACTTCTGAAGAGGATGCCTCTGGATCTCCCTCTGCTTCGCTTGCCCCGATCCCATTCCTGCCGTGCTTAGGAAATGGGGCATTATTGCCCCAGGCCAATGATGTCTTAAATGTACTTGGGCTGCCAGATGTTGTGCCGATCCAGCATCTTTCTCCCAATTATAATGAGCGTAAGAAAGAAATAAGCATGGTGATTGTGCATTATACAGCGATGAGGAATGCGGACGAGGCACTGAAGCGTTTATGCTCCCCTGATCAACAGCAAGAGATTAATGGCTCTATTGTATATGGTAGGGTAAGTGCTCACTACCTTATTGCAGACAATGGCACCCTGTATCAACTTGTCGACGATAAGTATCGGGCGTGGCATGCGGGGGTAAGTTACTGGCAAGGCGAGCGAGATATTAACAGCGCTTCCCTTGGGATTGAGTTAGATAACCCTGGCGGTAAACCTTTTTCCTCTCCGCAAATGGGGATGTTGATTGCCCTTTTGCATGATCTAAGTGCCCGTTATGAGATTCGCCCTGATTTATTACTAGGCCATAGTGATGTGGCGCCTGCGCGTAAACAAGATCCAGGGGAGCTGTTTCCTTGGGATCTTTTGTACTGGCATGGCTTAGGCTTATGGGCTGCACCTCCTCTAGTGACGCACCCTCAGCCTTGTGAGGCCTTGGTATTACAAGAAGCGTTGGCTAACTTTGGCTATGAATGTTCGTCGGTGGGCACGTGGGATCCAACGTCACAGGCGGCATTAATCGCTTTCCATCGCCATTATATGCCCCAGCATCCTTTAGGCGTTGCCTCGCTGGAAACATTGGACCATCTACGCCTTTTAATGGCGCTTAATGGAACCCTTGCGGACTCTTCCCGTACTGTCTCTCGTTACACGGCTTACGCACCCTCTTCCTCCTCTTAAGGCTTATTTGACGTGAGGGAAGAGTTAGGCTATATTTACCATAGCTAGATGACCTAATGACCGCTTAGCCAAGGGCTAAGAGGAAAGTCCGGGCTCCACGGAAAAAGGGTGCCGGGTAACCCCCGGCGAGGGCAACTTTAGGGAAAGTGCCACAGAAAAGATACCGCCGTTAAGGTAAGGGTGAAATGGAGCGGTAAGAGCGCCCCGCATTCTTGGTAACAAGGATGGCATGGCAAACCCCACCCGGAGCAAGATCAAATAGGAGCGATACGGCCATTGTGCCAGGTCATTTTCCGGACCATCGCTCGGGTAGATTGCTAGACTTGTCCGGTAACGGACAGGCAAGATAAATGGTCATTCAGAAACATATGTTTTGGACAGAACCCGGCTTACACGTTATCTAGCTTCTTTCTTAGATTAACTATCTCCTTTCTTACCCTCGCCTCTCATTAATTTAAGTTAGTTAAAAATTAATTTTTTAATTTTATAGTATGTAAGTATTGGTAGTATATATCGGTAAGCAGAAATGAGTAAAATTTATAAAACAATAAAGCAATTTATTTATCTTTGCACATTTTTATGTATATGCTTATTCTCTCTCACTCTTCCGGGAAAAGCCCATACAAAAACAGTGGTTGTTCTTTCCATTGATGGAGGTGGACTACGTGGTATGTACCCAGCAGCTTTGTTAGCCCATATGGAAAAATATTTTAATGAAGTGGTCGCTCAATATGCAACTTCCCCTACCCCTGTTTATTTAACTGATGTGTTTGATATTTTTGTGGGTACATCGACTGGCGGGCTTATTTGTCTCTTGTTAAATTTGCCTCAAGATGATCACTTTCTTCAAGGAGAGCCAAAGTTTTTAGCGGCGGATCTCCCTGAGTTCTATCATACTCTTGGGAAAGATATTTTCTCCACTTCCTTTACCGAGCGCCTAGGTAGGGGCTGGGGATTGCTACAGAATGCCTATTATTCCGAACAAAAATTGGAATCCTTTCTCGAAGAAATTTACAAGGAAAAAACCATTTCGCAGGCTATCAAGGATGTTGTCGTAACCACGATTGATAATGAACAAAAAATGATATTTAACCTTTCTTCCCGTCGAGCAAGGGAAGTAAAATGGCTGGATATTTATTTTAAAGATGCCGCACGTGCTACCAGTGCAGCTCCAACTTATTTTAACCCGGTTGACTTTAAGACGGTACACGGGACTTCCCATCAATTAATTGATGGGGGGGTCGGTATTAACAACCCTGGGCTTATTGGGTTACAAGAAGGGATGTTAAAATGTAGAAAGGCTAAAGAGGAAGGGTATAAAAAATGCAATATTGTGGTTGTGTCTCTTGGTACAGGCCATTACATTGCACGAGGAAAATCTGGCTGGTACGGAACTTTGCCAAGTGTAAACCCTCTTATTGCCAATTTATTTGAAATTCAAGATCAATTGACGCATGATACCTTAAAGTCCTATGTGTCTGCCCATACAGGAAGCCGTTATTATCGCGTTAACGCGGAGCTTCCTGACTATGCTGCTTCAAAGATGGATCTTTATACTAATATGGAAAGATATAAAGAAATAGCTTATGAGACAATAGAGAGCGACCCTAATTTCAAAGCTATGCTTGACTATCTCCTTCATGCCATCATTCTCCCGAAATTATTCGGAGATACTGTAAAAGAAGGCTCGTGAATAGGGGGGAGCCTTTACGAGCTCCTTAAATAAGAAAAAGAGAAAGCCCCTTCCTTATAGTGCCATAATTTTCTCTTATTCTTAGAAATATCCTGCTAGGCGCTTCTCTAATTTATTGAGATCTTCGCCCAACTTTATTTCGCAGAAATGTGTGGTGGGGTATTTATCTTTCAGGTACTTAAGCTGGTTTGCGACACGCTTTTCAAATTGCCACATATAAGTAATAAAATTAGGCCGGATGATTTCGGGAAATTTGTCAGCGCGATCGTCTATCCTCTTATCTTTTATAAAGCGCCTTTTCAGAATCCGGTATAAACAAATCCACTTAGGATAATTAAAATAAAGGACAAGATCGGCACGTGCGTAGCGTATCTCTAGGGTTTTTGTGCTATTGCCATCAATGATCCAGCTATCTTGCGCCACCAGGGAGCATTGGATATCTAAAAATTCCTCTGGCACACGCTCGACCCAGTGAGATGTAAAAAAGTATTTGTCCAGATGATAGAGAGGCAAGCCTGTTAGCTCATGAAGCTTAAGTGCAAAGGTTGACTTTCCGCTTCCAGGGCGCCCAAAAATCATAATCTTGTTAGGGAGATTAGATTTACTATGAATGGTTGACAGGAAAGACCCCCCTCCTCTCTTAATTCTTCTTTACCTCATCCAGAAAGACTAGCATATTAGAAATAAAAAATTCAAAAAATAGATAAGAACGTAGCAAGCTTGAATAACTTTATAGCAGGAAGCAATGAGAAATCTTTTTGACCTAACAGGAAAGACAGCCCTCATTACTGGCGCTTCAAGCGGATTGGGAGAGCAGTTTGCCCATACCCTCTCCAAAGCTGGGGCGCGAGTTCTCTTAGCCGCTCGCCAATTTGATAAGTTAAAAGCCTTAGCTGAAAGCCTTCCAAATGCTTTGGCGGTTGAGATGGACGTGGCTAAGAAGGAATCCGTTCATAAGGCCTTTACCTTGCTCGAGCAACAAGGAGAGCGTATCGATATCGCTCTTAACAATGCTGGCATCGCTAAACTTACCCCTATTTTTGACCCAGATCCCCAAAGTGACTTCGAAGCGATCATGCAAACGAATGTCATGGGGGTTTGGTATGTGACAAAGGCCGTGGCACGGCATATGAAAGACCATACCATGCCTGGCTCAATTATTAACATCGCGAGTGTCAATGGCGATTTGTTCCCCAAAAAGGAAGCAGCCGCCTATTCCATATCAAAGGCGGCTATCATCCACTTAACCAAGATGTTGGTGGGAGAATTATCGCCCTATAAGATCCGGATCAATTGTATCTCTCCCGGCTTATTTCACACGCCCTTAACCGATTATCAACTAAATACTCAAGCCGCTCGCCAAAAAATGGAAAAGCTTATTCCTCTTCACTTTGTTGCTTCTACGAGTGATATGGACGGCCTCCTCTTGTATCTTGCTTCTTCGAAGGCCTCTGCATATGTTACGGGTGCTTGCTTTACCATAGATGGGGGTATATCGTGGAGAGGAAGTTAGAAGCCTGAGCAAGAGAGAAGGAGCATCCTTTATGGAGAAAGCATTAATAACGTTACCTGAATTGGCGCTTATGGGTATAACAGCCCGCACAAAGAATGTCCTTGAGATGAACCCGGCCACAGCGAAAATAGGTCCTACCGTGCAAAGGTATATTCAAGGCGCCTTAGGACAAAAAATCCCTCACCGCAAGAGGTCAGGGGTGACTTACTGTGCGTATACGGCCTATGAAAGTGATTTTACGGACTATTATACCTATTTCATTGGCGAGGAAGTGACCTCTGTTGATCATATTCCCGAAGGTTTTACTTCTCTTATTATTCCCGCCCAAACTTATGCAAAGTTTACAAATAAACCAGGGCCCATGCCACAGGTATGTATTGAAATGTGGCAAAAAATTTGGGCCCTACCTCCAAATGAACTAGGAGGCGAGCGAAAATATACCACGGATTTTGAAGTGTATGACGAACGAGCTATTAACTTAAATCATGCGGTGCTGGATATTTATATCGGGTTGAAAGAATAAGAGAGGATTGCGACAATAACAGCTCTAGAGCTTGTGCATCCAACTCCTCCCGCCTCTAAGCTTTAAAGGAAAATATTGTATGCCTATTGAAGATCCTCTTAATTATTGTCCGGTATGCAAATCGCACCTTACCAACAAGATAATTGATGGGTGTAACCGCCGACGATGCTCGAGCGATTCCTGCGGCTATATTTTTTGGAATAATCCTATACCAGTGGTTGGCGGAATTATTGAAACAGAAGATGGAATTGTATTAGCACGTAATAGAGGCTGGAAAGAAAATATTTATTCTATTATTACGGGTTTTATTGAACCACAAGAATCCCCCATGGACGCGATTTCAAGAGAATGAAAAGAAGAGCTAGGGCTTAGAGCCGTAAATATTATGCTTGTGGGAGTTTACCCCTTTCCAGAGAAAAATCAAATTGTCATCGTGTATCATGTGAAGGCTACAGGAGACATAAGAGTAAATGAGGAATTGCATTCGGTAAAATTATTTTCCAAGGAAGAATTAAAAGATTGGCCTTTTGGCCAGGAAAAGCTTCAAGGTTGGCCATTTGGCTGTGGATGGGCAATTCGAGATTGGCTTAATAAATGAGCCTAAAAAGAGCAAGAGTTTCTGGAAGGAAGATTTTGAGCGTTGTCGTATTAAAAAAAGAATAAATCTCGAGGGTGCTAAGCAAAGACAGGATTTCTCGAATGACTCATAGAATGAATTTTACCAACCTTATAGGGTTAGGTCGTTATTGTTAATGTTATTTAGCGCTTTTTTTTCTTACTTAGCTCAAGCCTCACAAGTAAAAAAATCCTTAGAAAGCACCGCAAAAAAGGAAGGTCATGAAGCTGTGCATAGGAAAGGTAATAAGTCACCCTTTCCGAGGGAGCTCATCTATAATGACAAATATAAGGACAAACCTCTTCACCCCCGATGTGTTAGCACTATTTTTTGGAGGTGGTTCACATTATGCCTATCTATCTTTCAACGTGTATGAAAGAAGATATTGTATCCACTATCTTGGTGTCTTAAAACGCCAAGGTGGATATGATCTTCAATGAAGGAGAGATTGCCACCGGGCGATCGTGGTTATGGAGGTGTTATTGAGATTGAGTCATTTCGCAATGGAAAAGTGCGTTACAAGCAAATGTTTAATCCCGATGATATAATGATAAAGCTTTATGGTCACTCCGTTAGCCAATCTTATTCTCCCAATTTTTATTCGGGCATTTTTATAGTTTATGAAATGGATCTTGCGAAAGAGCCTGTCAATAAGGATTATAGGTCTGAGATGGCAAGATTGGCTGTAGAGAAAGAATATATTGGGCTTCATTCTGAAGGGCCGGAGGGCTTTAGCAAATGTTTTTATGGAGAAATCGATAAAATGCTAAAGAGATACTATGATGGAATATCGAGGAAATAAAAGAATTTATGGCAAATATACTAAAAAAATGCGGGCAAATTAAGCAAGATGTATAAGTACCTGGCACCCCTGCTCTAATTAAGACTTTCTTGTCTGATGCTCGTATACTATAAGCTTAACAGAGGTCATTTGAGTCTCATTTTCATTACTCCACTCCCTCACTCTATTAGGTAGCTCATCATCAATAATTTCTCTAGCGCCTACCTCTAATCAAGCGCTCCATCTTCTAATAAATTATACCCTATACCCTTATTCTCTAACAAAAAAACTATGCACTAAGAATGCCTGCTTATATAAATATTCGATTACCATTTTTTAAATATCTAATAAAATTTTTATATAAAATTTTCTGCTCTTTATTTTAAAATGCTGTTTGTGTATAATGCACCTTATAAGATATAGGAAACAAAAGAGGTGTTAAAGTGACGAAAAAACAAGATATACCTATCCCTATGTTACCTTTTATTCTCGGCACATTAGGGCTTATTCCATTTGTTGTCTGCCCTATCGGATCGATTCTTATGCCTCAAACACTTAGGTGGATGCTCATTTTGAAGATATTTGGAATTGTTACTTTAAGCTTTACGAGTGGTGTCCAATGGGGAATTTCTATGATGCATAAGCCTTCCCTAATGGCAAACCGCTTGAGTGCAAATCTCTTTATTTTTGGCAATATTATTGCTTTAACCTGTTGGGGACTCTTTTTTATCTATACTCCCACGTACTGGGTGGCCTTAATGGCTATGGCTTTCTTCCTCCAATGGGTTATTGATATGTACATAACGCAGAATTTAGGAACTCCTGATTGGTTTACTACCTTGCGTTCATATCTTACATTTGTGGTTGTGTTTTCTTTAATAATTACTTTAATCTTATTATTTCTTGATAAGATCCCTTTAAGGGAATTAACGATTATTGACTAGGCGCTAGAAATGAGGGGGGCCACACAACGAATGGGTAAAAAATTTGGGGTACTTTTAACCAATTTAGGCTCCCCTGCATCGCCTGACGTCAAAGATATTCGGGCTTATCTTAAGCAATTTTTAATGGACCCTTATGTAATAGACCTGCCTTGGTTACTTCGTGCATTTTTTGTCTATGGGGTTATTATACCTTTTCGGCCCAAGAGTACATCGAAGGCCTATCAGGCTATCTGGCAGGAGGCTGGTTCCCCTCTCTTAATCAACAGCCAGAATCTTTTACATAAGGTTAGCCAGCGGCTTTCCATCCCTATCGAATTAGGAATGCGTTACGGTCAACCGTCGATTGAAGCGAGTATCTTGGCATTAGTAAATACTTATCACATTGATTCTCTGTATGTTATACCTCTCTACCCTCATTATGCGATGTCGACCGTCACCACTACGGTTGAAGAAGTCAAAAGGATTATTGCTTCCCGACGTCTAAAGGTAAAGGTGGATTTTCACTCTCCTTTTTATGACGACCAAGCTTATATTAAGGCTCTTGCTCAAGTAGCTCGGCCCTTCTTGGAGGATGATTTTGATCACTTATTATTTAGTTATCATGGGCTGCCCGAACATCACCTTAAAAAAGCGGATCCTACGCGCGCGCATTGTCTTTTAAAGGAGCACTGTTGTGCTCAGCCAAATCTTGCTCATAAAACGTGTTATCGTTTTCATATTAGGCGTACAACGTTTGAACTCGCAAGAATTCTGGACCTTCCCTCTCATAAATATTCCTTAGCTTTCCAATCACGCTTAGGGCGGGCTAAGTGGCTGACACCTTATACGGACCACGTCCTTCGTGAACTTCCTCGAAAGGGTGTAAAACGCCTGCGGGTTATTTGCCCTGCCTTCGTCGCCGATTGTTTGGAAACGCTTGAGGAGATGGGCTTACGGGGTAAGGAGATTTTTCTTAATGCGGGTGGTCAAGAGTATACACTTATCCCTTGCCTAAATGATGAAGAACCTTTCGTTGAGACGTTGGTTCGCTGGATAAAAACTTGGCAGAGAAAAAGAAAGCAACACTCATAAAGATGAAGGAGCTACTTGGCAGATTCAAAAGAATAGACAAGCTGGCAAAATGTTTTTGACTTAAGGTGGCGGTTTGGTCGTTGGCCCCCTTCTCGCCGATACCAATGTGACAGGTAAGAATCACGTTTGATGCTCGGAAAATAATGAGCTAAGCGGAGTCCTTCATTGGCTGCTAAAGGGAGGATGTATCTCTTGCTACGAAGTTTCCTCGGGCAAAGATAACCTCCAGGTTAATAGGGAGAAGAGATGTCTATCCCCTTTAAGAGCCGAATAATGACCGAGGAAGGATGAGAAGCTGCATAGCGTCTTACCTGGACTTGCCGTGCGACGTCCTCTATCGCATCCGACTTATTTAATACCTCAATATAACGATCCATTAAAGAGAGCTCGACCCCTAAATCTTTCAAGATAGCCTGAACGCTTTCATTATGTTCTTGATAGCATGGATGCGTCATATCACGTACATTTAAGAACATATCGGACTCGTTAGGGGCTGCTATGGCTTATAAAGAACGGCAGATTTCCCTTGTCGTTATTGAAGGAAAAGAATATGGCACAGGTTCCTCCCGCGACTGGACAGCTAAAGGGACAAGGCTTCTTGGCAGTCATGGCAGAGAGCTTCGAACACATTCACCGCTCTAATCTTATCGGAACGGGGGTCTTGCCACTTATGTTTCCGAGCAGGACCTCGCGCCTTCCATTAAAATTGAGTGGCGAAGAAACAGAAGATACCAAACCTTTATAGGTGTTAGGCGAAAAAACCCATAAACGAGCAAGTGTTAGAATGTAAAAAAAACCCTGGAAGGGGAGAACCGCCTTCCAGGGTCAGGAACATACCTATAAAACTAAGACACACATAGAATCGTGGCGCGCCCGAGAGGAGTCGAACCCCTAACCTTCAGATCCGTAGTCTGACGCTCTATCCAATTGAGCTACGGGCGCTGATCTATTTTCCAAAGCTAAACAATTTAGATTATAGGATCAAGGAAAATTATCCATATCAGGCTATTTTTTTATTTTTATTTTTCTTCTTATAAAGATTTTCCTTTTCGGCAAACTCCTTTTAAGTCTGCGCTTCTTTATGAACCGTATACAAGGGCACATAAATCGTTCTTAGCCTCTATGCGTTCCTCGATAGGGTTATTCTAATGTTTAAGGGAAGATGGGAGAAATATATAAAGAGTATTCTATTATTTATCTTTTTTGAGGAAAATAAAAGTTTGCCCTTAGTTATCTCTTTAATCTACTTCCTTTCCCTGGTGCACTAAGACTTCTTCCAAAATCTCTTCAGGATGAGTGAGATCACTCATGTCTTGCAGTTTTCGGCATTTTTCAAGGATAACTCCATAACTTTTCCCAGGGGGGATATTCCTGGCTAATAGATGCTCGCCCGTGACCTTATCAACGGGTGGGTTTGTCACTATATTAAGCTTTTCTGCTTCATGTCGCCATTTATCAATGTCGCTTTTTTTATCAGGGAAAAGCGTAGACAGAGCCAAAAAATAAAGTTTCAAAGTAAGAGAGTTCTTTGATAAGGAACGTGCTTGTTGATTAAGATGCGGGCGCATAGGTAACGAGGGGAAAGGCACTCCTTCTTTAAGAAATGAGACAAGTTTTGAGACTTTCGCATAAACCTGCTGGCTAACTTTTATTTGCGTTAGAAAGGATCGTATTCCTTGGACGCCTGTTGCCTCAGGCGTTGGCATATAATGCCCTACTATACTTAGCATGTATACGAATGGCTCCGGCCCAGCCTCTTTACGCTTTTGTGCAGCTTGGTCAATTCTATCTAAGAAAACGTCCCAAGCTCCCTGTTTTATAACGGAATCAAGGCTAGGGAAAAAAAGGATTAGCTGCGAATTTTTAAGGAAATCAAAGCCTAGAGAGGGCTTAACGCCTTTAAGTAAAAGCTTTGAAATTTCCCCAAGCAGCCTTTCTCCGGGAAGTTCAGCAAGGTTAAGCGTTGAACATATATTGACGAGGAAGGGATCGACAGTCATCCTAAAACGCGCTGCCAGCTGCGCAACTCGCAGTCCCCTCAAAGGATCTTCCGAAAAATGCTTAGGATCTGTCGCTCGTAACACTTTTTGCTCAAGATCACGCTTACCATTATATGGATCTATAAGCGTCTCTGTCTTAAGATCAAGACCCATACTGTTAATTGTTACATCACGTCGTCGAAACGCTTCTTCAAAAGACATGTGGGGATATGTGGTCACACTAAATCCCCTATGCCCACGCCCAGACTTATTATCTTTGCGGGGCAAGGATATATCGAGGTTATATCCTTTGAGCTTCCAAATACCGAAGGCTTGCCCTACACTAAGGATTTCCCCAAAGTGACTTAAAACAGAAAGAAGATCATGGGGCTCTAGATGATACACTTCGAGGTCCCAATCCTTTGGCTCCAAGCCAAGTAGTATATCACGAACGCACCCTCCCACCAACAAGGGGCGTCCCCCAGCTTTTATAATAGAGCTTGCAATATCCTTAATAAATCTAGGGACGTGGGAGAGCATATAAACCTAAGTTTCGTTGATAAATTTAAGGGCAATAACGACTAATCTTCAATGGCGAACTCAACTCTTACCACTATCTTCATAACCTTCTCAATAGTAGAAGTGTCATAAATGCCGTAGTCAGCGGTAGAAGTTGACATCGGTTGTGTGATTTGAAAGATCCCTTGCGAGGCGTTTACGATCGATCCAACCTTTTTTCCTGTATGAGCCGCAAATTGCTCAGCACGTTTTTGGGCATTTTGCGTAGCCGTACCAATGATGTCCAATTTAAATTGGTCGAGGTGAGTGATAAGGTATTTGGGAGCGTTCATCTGAGCAATAACTCCCTCTTCTGTTAGATCGAATACTAACTGAGAGAGCTTGCTTATGAGTGAGACATCGTCTGATTCACATTGGAACTCTTGAGTTGCCTTATAACTTTCGACCTCATTTGTCTTTTCATAATAGCCGCCTGCTCCTGAAACCGTTTTGTAGAGGGCATAAAAGCTAGGTGGCCGGAAAGTGATTTGTTTCTCCGTAATTCCATTCCTAAGAAGAAAATTTTTTATCTTTTCTCTATCTTCGTGAAGCTGCTTGAAAGCTTCCTTTAGGTCAAGGGATGTTCGAGAAAAAGAGCCGTCTAATATAGCATAATCCGAGGTAACAGGTTGTTCTGCATACCCTTTCACGCTAAAGCGTTGCTGAGAATTCTTTATTTTTACCAGTGCATTTGAGATAAGAAAAGCTGAAATAATAATGGATATCCCTAAGATTACTCCAAATACAACTTGGGATTTATTGAAATCTTTTACGCTAGCCATCAAAGGTTCCCTTATTTTAAGCATCTAAAAAATTTTAACACAGCTCTTCCTTTTGTTAACATTAAAAAATTAAGTTTATATAAAAAAGTAAAATTATTGGCATCTTTTTTTGATAGGCTAAAAGCAGATAAGGCCCCTGAAAGGTTAGAACAAGAAATTTTATGAGCCTTGTATTTTATAAGCTTTCGTAGTATAAATTATCCTCTTGGATAGGCGAAGAGCGCTCTTAATTGTGCTAGAAAATATCTTTACCCCTGTATTGCTCGTAGTAGTGTTGTTAGCGTCATCTCATTTTATTGTTGCCCTACCCTCCTCTGTGCCCTTCTTGATCTATTTCCTTAAGCAAGGGAGGTTTTGCGCATGAACGCATACGTTGTACCAAGGACCATAAAAAGTTTAAGGAAATAATAGCGCAGTGGCTTAAACTCTCTTATCAGTAAGCGGTAAACTATGGAGTAGCAAAGGAGTTTTATTTGAAAGATACGAAAGTTAAAGAAGAAACAGTTTTTATCCTTCATCCTTTTTTAAAAGTTGAGCGTCCTTCAAGTGATATGGAAACATGGCGCTTAGAGGAAGCGATTGGGCTTGCCCAAGCCATGGATTTAAAGGTAGAACAGGCGCGTGCTATTCCTCTTGTCAAATACCACAGTGGCACATTGCTTGGTTCAGGAGTGTTGGAAGAGACCAAAAATTTTATGGCCCACACAGAATGTCATCTTCTTTATATTGACACCGATATTACTCCTTCTCAACAACGTAACCTGGAAAAATTTCTTGAAGTTAAAGTAATTGATCGTACAGGTCTTATTCTCGAAATCTTTAATAAACGTGCGCGCACAGCCGAAGGCCGCTTACAAGTAAAGCTGGCCGCCTTAACATATCAGCGCAGTCGCTTGGTTCGTACCTGGACACACCTTGAACGACAGAGAGGTGCAAGTGGGGCGATGAGCGGTCCGGGAGAGGCCCAGCTTGAAATAGATCGTCGGCTTATCGATCAACAAATTATTCGGCTAAAGAAACAGTTACAACAAGCCATTAAGACGCGTGAGCTTCATCGTAAAGCACGAAAACGTATTCCTTACCCTATTGTGGCCTTAGTAGGTTATACTAATTCGGGAAAATCAACACTCTTTAATCGTCTCACAGGAGCTGAGGTCTTGGCAAAAGATTTACTGTTTGCCACGCTTGATCCTACCATGCGGCTTATTACTCTCCCTTCAGGGCGTCAAGTCATACTCTCTGATACAGTGGGCTTTATTAGTCACTTGCCTACCCATTTGGTCGCGGCTTTCCGTGCGACACTGGAAGAAGTGATCGAGGCCGATATGATCTTAAATGTACGTGATATGACGCATCCATGCTATCAAGAACATAATGAAAGCGTTCAGGCTATCTTGAAAGATTTAGGGGTCGAGCTCTCTTTAATGGATCGTTATATTGAGGTATTAAATAAGTCGGATGCGATAGAGGACGTCGCACGGCAAGTCCAGGTAAGACGCTATGCAGCTTCTCATCCTTCCTCGGTCATTATTTCGGCTCTTAAAGGCGATGGATGTGAGGAGCTTTACCGAAAAATCGATGAAATATTCGGCCAACAGGAACAGGCGCTATGGATTGAAGTAGATATACATGATGGCGAATCTCTTGCCTGGCTATATCGTCATGGAGCTATTGTCAACCGCCACGATGAGGAAACGCGCATTATTCTTTTTGTGAAACTGACAGCTCCATATGCTGACCAAATCTTTCAAGAGAAGAAAAGAGGCATTCGCCTTTTAAAAGAAGAGCCGATCCTTTCCCCGGGGCTGCAAGAAAATCCTCGTCAAAAAACTTAATAAAATGGCAAGTTCAACGGTGACAACTTGATTGAGATTAAGTATAACAAGGGTAGGATTTGATGGTTCTGATGCTCCCCCAGGGGATAATTTTAAACTAATGTAGGACAAGGAATAAATTATGGCGATAGAAATTCGAGTTCCCGCTATGGGAGAATCCGTTACAGAGGCAACAATAGCTCGGTGGATCAAAAAAGTGGGTGAGGCGGTGAATGTTGATGAGCCACTTGTTGAGCTGGAGACCGACAAGGTAACATTAGAAGTTGCCGCACCAGCCAGCGGTGTATTAAAGGAAATCAATTTTCAAGAAGAGGCAACGGTGGAAGTCGGGGCTCTGCTTGGTTTAATAGAAGAAGGAGCCATAGCTTCTGCACCCAAGAAAGAAAAAACAGAAACACTCGCACCTAAAAGCCCGCAACCTTCTTTTGAGAGCCAAGAAACAGAAGAAATTGGCGAATCAAGTGACGTTCTCTCGCCAGCTGTAAGGAAACTGGTTGCTGAGAATAATATCTCACCCGATCTTATTAAAGGCACAGGCAAAAATGGCCGTATTACGAAAGAAGATGTTCTTAGCTTTTTGAAGAATCCTATGCCTCATGCGCAAGCGCCGGCCAGTTCCCCTGCTTCGCCTAAGGCTGCTGAGGTGTCCCCTTTTCCGACAGGTGGTAGAGGTCAACGGAGCGAAGAGCGTGTCCGGATGTCACGCCTGCGTCAGCGTATTGCAGAGCGTCTTAAAGATGCTCAGAATACCGCCGCCATTCTTACAACTTTTAATGAAGTAGATATGACACAGGTAATGAACTTGCGTCAGCGTCTTAAGGATGATTTCGCAAAAAAATATGACATTAAGCTCGGTTTTATGTCTTTCTTTGTTAAGGCTTGTTGTGTCGCTCTTAAAGAAATCCCGGCCGTTAATGCGCGTATTGAAGGCAGCGACATCGTTTACCACCATTTTTGTGATATTGGAGTTGCTGTTGGAACGCCTCAAGGTTTAGTGGTGCCTATCGTTCGCAATGCTGATCAGATGTCTTTTGCGGAAATAGAAGCAGAAATTTTGAATCTTGCTCTTAAAGCACGTGATGGAAAACTCTCTCTTGCTGATATGTCAGGAGGTACCTTTACGATTTCAAATGGGGGCACTTACGGGTCTTTAATGTCCACCCCCATCTTAAACCCTCCTCAATCAGGGATATTGGGTATGCACAAGATTCAAAAGCGTCCCATGGTGATAGGCGATGAGATAAAAATTCGTTCAATGATGTATCTCGCGCTTTCTTATGATCACCGCGTTATTGATGGTAAGGAAGCTGTTACGTTCTTAGTGCGTATTAAAGAAATGATCGAAGATCCTGAGCGGATGTTACTCGGCATGTAAAATTATTTTGGGGAGGAGTACACCCTCCCCCCTTTACCACCGAGGAAACCTTAATCTTTCTTTATCTATGTTCCTGCATGAGCAAAAAATCTTTCTCGACCGAATAAGTAAAAATTAAAAAATGGCAAAGGTCCATTAGGTTTCTAGATGGGCGGCTTTCTCGTAGGTGTTGGATGTTAGCCGCTGCAGGGTGTTAAAAGGGAAAGGGCAGAAAAAGAAGATAAGAAAATGCTCTAGGGATTCTTATACTTTCCCATTTTTTGGTACGTTAAAAGAAAGAAGAAAACCAAAAAACTTCCTTAGAAGGTAGATGGTAAAAGCCAAGCATGCTAAGAGGAAAAAAGCAGCAAGTCCCATCAATACAAAAAGCCCCTTAGCCCATGGGCTTTTTGTGCTAAGAGAAGAGCGAAATTTATTTATCTTGCTTTTGCTTAATAGATGGCTTCTCGGCGTTAGTCACGTAAAAAAGTCCCGAATTTTTTTAAAAAATCCCTCCGATTCTGGACTCGTACTTTTTGAATTTTTTTCTTCTGTAAATTCTTTTAAGAGTTCTTTTTGGCGTGATGTCAGATTAACCGGCGTTTCGACCCGAATGCGGATATACATATCACCCCGTACGCCGCGGTTAATAACCGGCATCCCTTTTCCTTTTAGGCGAAGTTTTTTGCCGGTTTGTACTCCTTCAGGAATAGTAACCTTAGCCAGTGATCCCTCAATCGTCGGTACTTCAATGGTCGCACCAAGGGCGGCATCAGCCATGCTAATAGGCACATCACAATACAAATCGGCTCCTTCCCTTTGGAATAACCGATGTGGGGTTATATGGACAAAGAGATAAAGATCGCCAGCTGGTCCTCCACGAATGCCAGACTCGCCCTCTCCGGCGACGCGAATACGCATACCATCTTCCACGCCAGCAGGAATCTTAACAGAGAGCACTTTTTCTCGACGTACTCTTCCCTCTCCCCGGCATGAGGGACACGGATGTTCAATTGACTGACCCGCTCCCTGGCAGGAGGGACAGGTGCGCTCTACCGTAAAGAAGCCTTGCTGAGAACGAACGACGCCTTGGCCATGACACATGGAGCATTTAACCGGTAGTTTACCATCTTTCGACCCTGTTCCTGAACAGACCTGGCAAGAAGCGTTGGCGTATATCTTGATATCAGCTTGTTCGCCAGAAAAAGCCTTTTCTAATGTGGTAGTAAACTCATAACGAAGATCAGCGCCACGTAAAGACGCAGATTGTGTTTGGGCACCCCGCGCCATAAAATCGCCAAACATTTCACTAAAAATATCAGTAAAATCGGCGTGAAAACCTCCCGCTTGATGGGAGCCTTGAAAGCCGCCGCCGCCAGCTCCTTGCTTAAAGGCGTCATGCCCATATCGATCATAAGCCGCGCGCTTTTGTTCGTCTTTTAAGACCTCGTAGGCCTCATTAATTTCTTTAAATTTTTTTTCTGCTTCTTTATCATCAGGGTTTCGATCTGGATGATATTTAAGAGCCAGCTTTCGAAAGCTCTTTTTAATTTCATCGGAAGAAGCGCCACGGGAGACCCCAAGTAAACTATAGTAATCTTTTGCCATGCTATTCCTTGTGACAGCTATGTTAAATTCTTTTCTTACTCACGTTCCATAATACCTTTAAAACAGAGCGCTCGACTTTGAGCGCTCTCTTCAAATTTATGTATACCATGTGGTGATCTTTTCAAGCCAAAAGGTTAGGCGGACTTATTACCTTTGTCCTGACTGACTTCTTCATAATCTGCATCAACTGCTGGCTCATTCTCACTGCCACCCGTTTTTGACGAATCTTGTACGTCCTCTTGTGCCTTTGCTTGCTGCTCGCGATACATCTTCTCTCCAAGCTTCATGGAAGCTTCACTTAAAGCTTGAATTTTTTGGCGGATTGTATCGAGATCATCGCTCTCTTTTACCGTCTTTAGGTCGTTTATTGCTTCTTCGATAGATTTTTTCGTTGCTTCATCGACCTGATCTTTTTGTTCCTTGAGGAGTTTCTCAGCCGAATGGATCGCCGCGTCCGCATGGTTAACAAGATCTACCTTCTCACGGAGCATTTTATCTTTCTCAGCGTTTGACTCCGCCTCTTTCACCATTCGCTCTATATCAGCCTCCGATAAACCACCGGAAGCTTGAATGCGGATCTGTTGTTCCTTGCCTGTTGCTTTATCCTTAGCGGAAACATTGACGATACCATTGGCATCAATATCAAACGCCACCTCAATTTGGGGCATGCCACGAGGAGCGGGTGGGATCCCGACCAGATCAAATTGTCCTAATAACTTATTATCAGCAGCCATTTCTCGCTCACCTTGGAATACACGAATGGTCACAGCTGTTTGATTATCTTCGGCTGTAGAAAACACTTGGCTCTTCTTCGTGGGGATCGTCGTATTTCGCTCAATCAGCCGAGTAAAGATACCACCAAGCGTTTCAATACCCAAGGATAATGGTGTAACGTCTAAGAGCAAGACATCCTTTACGTCACCCTTTAAAACACCACCTTGAATTGACGCACCAATTGCTACGACTTCATCAGGGTTAACCCCCCGATGAGGATCACGCCCAAAGAAATTTTTTACTTCCTCGATGATGCGCGGCATACGCGTCATCCCGCCTACTAGGATAACTTCGTTAATTTCTCCTGCTGAAACCCCGGCGTCCTTTAAAGCAGCCTTACATGGTGCTAACGTGCGTTGAATGAGAGGCTCGACCAACGATTCAAGCTTTGCCCGAGTAAGCTTCAAATTCATATGCTTTGGACCACTCGCATCCGCCGTGACAAAAGGAAGGTTTACTTCTGTTTGAGTGGAGCTGGAGAGCTCTATTTTAGCTTTCTCAGCGGCTTCTTTCAAACGTTGCAGAGCCAAACGATCTTGCTTTAAATCAATTCCTGTTTCTTTTTTAAATTCTTCGACTAGATAATTGATAATATAATTATCAAAATCCTCTCCGCCTAAGAACGTATCTCCATTCGTGGATTTGACTTCGAAGACCCCATCGCCAATCTCTAAGATCGACACATCAAAAGTACCGCCCCCTAAGTCATAGACGGCAACAAGACCTGATTTCTTTTTATCCAACCCATAGGCAAGCGCCGCGGCCGTTGGTTCGTTAATAATACGAAGTACTTCAAGGCCTGCAATCTTTCCCGCATCTTTTGTAGCTTGTCGTTGAGCATCATTAAAATATGCCGGAACAGTAATAACGGCTTGCGTTACATTCTCCCCTAGATACCTCTCGGCTGTTTCTTTCATCTTACCAAGAATAAAAGCACTTATCTGACTTGGGCTATATTTTTTTCCTTTGACCTCAACCCACGCATCACCATTGTCACCTTTAACAATATTATAGGGGACCATTTCTTTATCTTTTTGGGTTATAGGATCGTCAAAACGACGACCAATTAAACGCTTGATAGCAAAAAGAGTATTTTGATAGTTTGTAACGGCTTGGCGCTTTGCGGCCTGGCCAACCAAGCATTCGCCTTCGTCCGCAAAGGCAACCATGGAAGGTGTTGTTCTAAAGCCTTCGGAGTTTTCAATGACACGGGCTTCTTTCCCCTCCATCACTGCTACGCATGAATTTGTGGTTCCAAGATCAATACCAATTACTTTACTCATATGTCTTCCCTTTCTATAAGCAAGCCATTGTAGCCATTTGAATAGGTATGCCCATTTCACTTCTACTTGACAAAGTTACCCTGCGTGAGCTTAACGGCACTTAAGGTGACCTCTATGTTTTACTTTCGCTCTTGCATGGCCTCTGTTTCATTAAGTTTGAAACGCGGCAGACACATATCCTAAAAAGCACTACAACGCCCCTTAGGTTAACGTTAATTGATAGTCACGATTCTTCCATGACTTTTACCTTTTGTATCATGTTTCCTTTCGAAGATCAATATTTGCGCATACACTATCTGCTTCTTAAGTGCTTGTCTTCCAGCTACTCTCTAAAAGGTAATTTTTAAAATACTTGGAGAGTTAGATTTTTCATTAAACTATAATTTTTTTAGTACGTATTGTAAAATACCACCATTTCTGTAGTAATCCATTTCAACTTCCGTATCAATCCGACACAGAAGAGGGAGCGTGTGAGCGACATTATCCCCTTTTTTGATCACACATTGAACCTCCATGCCAGGCTCAAGAGTTTTAGGAAGACAAATATCGAATGTTTCTTCGCCACTCAATTTTAATGTAAGGCGCGAGGTCCCGCTCGGAAACATAAGTGGCAAGACCCCCATTCCGATAAGATTAGAGCGGTGAATGCGTTCGAAGCTCTCTGCTATGACTGCCTTAACGCCAAGAAGCCTTGTCCCTTTAGCTGCCCAGTCACGGGAGGAACCAGTGCCATATTCTTTTCCTCCAATAACGACAAGGGAAATCCGCCGTTCTTTATAAGCCATAGCAGCCTCATAAATAGACATCTCTTCTCCCTCGGGCATTAATTTTGTGTAACCCCCTACTTTGTCGACCATTTCATTACGGATTCGGATATTAGCAAAAGTACCACGCATCATAATATGGTGATTACCGCGTCGTGATCCATAAGAATTGAATTCATGAACCGGAACATTATGCTCGCTAAGGTACTTTCCTGCTGGGCTATCGGCTTTAATGGCACCTGCCGGTGAGATATGATCCGTTGTGACACTATCACCAAGAATGGCAAGAGGCCGAGCTCCAAATATATCGCCCACCTCTTGCGTGACATTCTCTTGAAAAAACGGGGGTTCTTGCACATAAGTGCTGTCCTGATTCCATGGGAAAGTGATGGAATCTTTGGCTTTTATTTTCTTCCACTTCTCGTCTCCCTCAAAGACGTTCTCATAGCGCTTACTAAACATCTGCGGTGTGATAACTCGATGGATAAGCTCATGAACCTCTTCATTTGTGGGCCATACATCTTTTAGGAAAACGGGTTTTTCCTCCTTATCATATCCGAGAGGCTCCGTAAGTAAATTACGGCGGACAGTCCCTGCAAGCGCATAAGCCACAACAAGAGGGGGAGAAGCTAAGAAGCTCGATTTAACATGCGGGTTGATGCGCCCTTCAAAATTTCGGTTTCCTGATAGGACGGAACAAACATTTAATTTTCCTTGGTCAACTGCCTCACTAATTTCGCCTAGAAGAGGGCCTGAGTTTCCAATACAGGTGGTGCACCCATAACCAACAAGGTGAAATCCAAGATCATTAAGATGCTTTTGAAGGCCCGCTTGTTCTAAGTAATCTGTGACAACCTTCGATCCTGGCGCCAGCGACGTCTTAACCCAAGGTTTAACCTTTAAACCGCGCACATTTGCATTACGCGCTAGAAGACCTGCTGCCATCATAACAGCTGGGTTAGAGGTATTGGTACAGCTGGTGATTGCCGCAATCACCACGTCCCCATGAGAGAGGCAAAACTTTTTTCCCTTAACAGGTATCTCTGCAGCATTGTCTCCCTTTCTTTCATCCTCCTGCAAGGAGTTTTGGAAAGCATCGACTACCTGCGTAAGTACGACCCGATCCTGGGGCCTCTTGGGCCCTGACAGGCTTGGTTCAACAATGCTAATATCCAGAGCAACAGTCTCCGTGAAAATTGGGTGGTTTTCTTTGCTTCGCCAAAGTCCTTGTTCCTTAGCATAAGCTTCTACCAATTCCACGATGTCTGGCGAACGATTAGTAAAAGATAGATAAGACAATACGGCTTCATCAATTGGAAAATAGCCGCAGGTGGCGCCGTATTCTGGTGCCATGTTAGCAATCGTGGCTCGGTCGGCAATGGAAAGTTCATCGAGGCCATCACCATAGAATTCGACAAACTTGCCAACCACACCTTTTTCACGGAGTAATTGGGTAATTGTTAGAACTAAGTCTGTGGCGGTTGTACCTTCTTTTAATTGTCCTGTTAAGTGGACACCCACCACTTCAGGAATAACCATCGAGATAGGCTGTCCAAGCATAGCAGCTTCCGCTTCAATGCCACCAACGCCCCAACCTAAGATAGCCAAGCCATTTACCATGGTTGTATGACTATCCGTCCCCACTAAGGTATCAGGATAGGCCAACGTCTCCCCATTTTCCTGCTTCGTCCACACCACTTGACCTAAATACTCGAGGTTCACTTGGTGACAGATGCCAGTACCGGGAGGGACAACTCGAAAATTTTGAAACGCTTTCTGGCCCCAACGCAAAAAGGTATACCTTTCTAAATTCCGCTTCATTTCTAGGTCAACGTTGGCTTTAAATGCGTCAGGAGACGCAAATTTATCCACCATGACTGAATGGTCAATCACTAAGTCGACAGGAGAAAGGGGGTTAATTTTTTGCGGATCCTCTCCACGACGGCGAAGAGCATCACGCATGGCCGCTAAATCGACGATTGCGGGAACACCGGTAAAATCTTGCATAAGGACACGCGCCGGGTGATAAGCTATTTCCTTGCAGGATGTACGCTTGGTGGTCCAATGCCCCAGCTCGCTTATATCCTCTTTTGCGACATGCTGTGCTCCCAAGTTTCTTAAGAGGTTTTCTAGAAGGATTTTTAAACTATAAGGCAAGCGAGAGATATCACCCAGTTCAAGCTCTTGAACAGCTTTAAGGCTATAATAACTATAAATTTTATTCTTAACTTTAAGTTGTCTTTTTGAGTGCTTTAAAATCTCCCCAGCTTTCATCCGCTCCTCCTTTTTGAAAATTGTACGCAATGCGTTAGGGTAAATCATCCTATTATAAAAAGCCACAGGTTAAATAAGGTATAAAGGGGTAAAATAAATACTTTTACCTGTGGTTGAATCCTTCGATGCAGAAATTTTTCACTTTCCCTTTTCCAAGAAATTGTCCCATAATCGTTTCCGAGACTCTATGTATTCGAGAACAAGGATAAAATAGCATAATACATAATACCTCACTAGGAGATGAGATGGAAAAAACATCCACTGGGCATGTTTATTTAATAGATGGATCAGGTTTTATCTTTCGGGCCTTTCATGCCTTGCCACCCTTAACGCGTTCCGACGGGGTCCCTATTAATGCGGTTTTAGGCTTTTGTAATATGATGCTTCGTCTCTTGGACGAGACCCACGTTGATTACTTGGCGGTTATTTTTGATGCTAAGCGGAAAACATTCCGCCATGATATTTTCCCAAATTACAAGGCTAACCGGCGTGAGCCTCCTGAGGAGCTTATTCCTCAATTTCCTCTTATCCGTCAAGCGTGTGAAGCTTTTAACATTCCTTCTTTAGAAAAGGAAGGATATGAAGCTGATGATATTATTGCCACCTATGTAGAAAAAGCGCTTGCCGATGATTTAGAGGTGACTATTGTCTCGTCCGATAAAGACCTTATGCAGCTCATCCGACCAAGTGTCACGATGCTTGATCCTATCAAAAATCGGATCATTGATACGCAGGGCGTGATAGAGAAATTTGGCGTGCCCCCCGAAAAAGTCTGTGATTTGCAAGCACTGACTGGCGATAGCATCGATAATATTCCCGGCGTACCAAGTATCGGAATAAAAACGGCGGCTCTTTTAATTCAAGAATTTGGTGGCCTTAGGGAACTCTTTGAACACATTGACCATATTAAACAGCCGAAACGACGCCAGGTACTTATGGAACACAAGGATTCAGCTATTCTCTCACGGCGTCTTGTTGAACTTGATCGCAGCGTTCCTTTAGAACAACCTTTAGAAACTTTAAAGCGCCAAGATTATAATAAAGACACCTTATTTAAATTTTTAAAAGAGCAAGAATTTCGCTCTATGGTAGCGCGCCTTGAAAAAAAAGGCCAACTTATGAAGATAGCAAGTTGCAGCTCAAGCAACGTTGGGACGGCTTCCATTACTTCCTTCACCTGCGAGCTCATAATGCAAGAAGAAGAGCTAGAAAAATGGATCGCCCTTGCAAAGCACGAGGGGAAAGTAGCTATCGATACTGAGACCACTTCTTTAGATCCTATGCAAGCTGAACTTGTAGGTATTGCTCTAAGCATCAATAATCGGGCAGGCTATATTCCTTTACAGCATAAAGATGATTTTGGGCTGCTGGTAAAAGGCCAATTAGAACTTGATCAAGTTCTCTCTAAGCTCAAACCTTTATTAAAAGATGACGCTATTTTGAAGATAGGCCACAACATAAAATATGACTTGCTTGTCCTCAGCCAATATGGTGTGGATGCTTTCCCTATTGAAGATACCATGCTTTTGTCCTACCTCTTGGATAACAACCGCCACAATCATGGGCTTGATGAATTGGCTCGTTTACATCTTGAGTATGAAACTACAAAGTATAAGGATATTGTGGGAACAGGACGCCAGCAGAAAACCTTTGATTATGTCGATATAAAGACAGCCGGCCAGTACAGTGCGGAAGATGCCTTTGTAACCATGCGCCTTTATGAAATTTTTAAGCCTCGTCTTGTTATGGAGAGCTTAACCGCCTTGTATGAAAGGGTTGAGCGTCCGTTAGTCTATGTATTGGTCGATATGGAAAAGACAGGCATCCTTGTAAACCCTGCTATTTTAAAAGAAACTTCAGAGCTTTTCTCCCATCAATTACATCATCTCGAAAAAGAAATTCATGTGCTTGCTGGGCGTCCTTTCAATATAGGTTCCCCTAAGCAGCTTGGAGAGATTTTATTTGAGGAATTAAAACTTTCTCAGGGGAAGAAAGGAAAATCAGGAGCTTATGGAACGCCTTTTGCTATTTTAGAAGCTTTAGCAGCACAAGGACATAAACTTCCAGAGAAAGTCCTGGAATGGCGAGCCTTAGCAAAGCTTAAAAGCACGTACACCGATAGTTTGATTCAAGCCATTAATAAGAAAACAGGACGTGTCCATACCAATTACTCCATGGCTGGTGCGTTTACCGGACGTTTATCGTCTTCAGATCCTAACTTACAAAACATCCCTGTGCGCTCCGAAGATGGTCGGCGTATTCGTTCAGCCTTTATTGCAGCGCCTGGCTATCAACTTGTATCCTTTGATTATTCCCAAATTGAGCTAAGGTTGCTCGCGCATGTTGCTGATATCGATACTCTCGTTCAGGCTTTTCATGAGGGTAAAGATGTGCATTCCCTTACCGCGTCTCAAGTATTTGGCCTTCCTCTTGAGAAGGTGGATAAAGAGCACCGTCGCCGTGCCAAAGCCATCAATTTTGGCATTATTTATGGTATTAGTGTTGTGGGGTTATCCCGCCAAATAGGGATCGATCGAAGCTTGGCAAGCCAGTACATGGATATTTATCATAAGCAATACCCGGGTATACGTAGGTATATGGATCGTATGAAGCAAGAAGGGCTCTCGCAAGGGTATATCACAACAATCATGGGACGGAAATGTTATTTAACCGGCCTTACAAGCCGCAATGTCGGTGAGCGTCACTTTGCTGAACGACAGGCTATTAATGCGCCGCTACAGGGAAGTGCTGCTGACATTATTAAAAAAGCTATGGATAAGATACCATCCGTTTTAAAAGCTCATCATCTAGCCGCTAAGATGCTGCTGCAAGTTCATGACGAATTGATTTTTGAAGCTCCTGCTGAACAAGTGCCAACGCTCCTTAAGATAGTCAAGCCGATTATGGAATCGGTCGTTTCCTTAAAGGTTCCTCTTGTAGTTGGTACAAGCTATGCCTCTTCTTGGGATCAGCTTTAACCTTTCTCTCCTTATAAAATACTTCTTTCAGGCAGATGATGAAAAATGAAAGCTTGAGGCGATGCTTTTTGTTCATGCAGTTTCTGGTACTTTTAAGGAATAACTTTTAAGAGGCACTCAATATTGTGCACTAATTGGCTATCCGGGGGAGGCATTTTCTTTGTCTGTAACTCGTGAAAAGAAAACCATCGGATATCTTGACCTTCTTTTCCCCTCGCCTTCCCTTGCCAACAACGAACAATGAACACAGGCATAAATAAGTGAAAATCATTATAGTGATGGGAAGCAAAGGTTGCTGGCTGAAGGTGATTAGGATCGACCGTTATATCGAGTTCTTCTTTTAACTCGCGCACCAATGCTTTTTCTGGATTTTCTCCTGCTTCCAGCTTTCCACCCGGAAATTCCCAACATCCTGCCATAGGCTTTCCTTTTGGTCTTTTTGCCATAAGAAGTTGGTTTCTACTATTAATAATGGCTGCGGCAACAACGAAAAGGAAGGTCACCCTCTTACTTTTCCTTTAAGTGATAAAGTGATAAAATGGTAAATATAATATAAATGTTCTTTCTCTAAGATCAAGGCTAAAAGGTATCGAGCACAAATTCTCATTCCTCTTATGGGGCGAAGCTTAATTTCCTCTCCTATCAAGAAAAAAATAGACCATGCCTACTGCTTTTATCTTTGGCAAGCTTGTTCATTCTTCTACTTTCCTTTTTTCTTTTCTAATAAACGATCCCTACTCTAGAGAGAACCATAAAGGATAGTGCAGAAATAAGCCTGGGTTGTAGTTTCGCAACGCACGCACAATCATGGCTAAAGGCCGCAGGAGAGGAAGAATATAAGGCCTTAAACTACCCACCACTACGGGTACGGCTCCTGCAACCTTACCTAGGAGATAGGGAGAGACGTAATAAAAAAACAGGAAGCTCACGCCAAAGGGCAAAGCGTACTGACTAAGAGTGACAGGGATATAGCGATTAAGAGGGGAACCGACAATCGTGGTGGCGGAAATCGCACTTCCGGCAATGGCGGCTGGGCCTTTGACTCTCGGGGCCACATACCCACAAATAGACAAAGCCGTAGCAGCCGCTGAGGCTCTCCCCCAATTAATGCCCCCCTCATGATGGGAAAGACGTTCTTCTCCTTGTTGCTCCCCGGAGCGAACAAGGGGCTCCCCTTTAAAGGCGGCCCTCTTGGTCAAAGCCTTATTAGTGGCATTATAGTTAAGACCTAAGACGGCCTCCCGCGCGCCGCCATGGTCGCCTTTTTCCACAAAGTCCACCGCCACAAAGGTTGGATAAATCCCTTCTTGCTGGCGGCATTGCTCCAGGCGTTTTTGGATCTTCCAAAAAGAATTCGTCTCATCAAATCCCTCGGGAAGTGACTCATAAGAGAACGTATAAAAGTGGTTAAACACAAAAAGCTGGGTTGAACGGTTCGTATCCCGCTCATCCTCACGCATCTCACACCTTCTATACTCTCCTAACGAGTACTGCGTTTCGCGGTAAAGCTTGGTGGAAAAGACATGATCATGCTGCTTGTCACTGAACACCACCAGGCGCCGGTTCCATTCCCGCATTTTACCGAGAGTTAAGGTTGGATCATTGGGATCGATATCTCCCGGTGCCAAATGCAGCAGATAGGGATTCAGACCGGCTTTGGTAAGGTAAGGGCCCAGCTGAAGCGCGGCCTGCGTCGTATTATCCGGCGTACCGCTTTCAATATGGAGGGTAAGGATATCTCGAGGAAACTCCTCTAGGAGCTCATAGATGTCTATCAACAAGACATTAAAAGGAGTAGGAGGGAGTTTAGAGACCAGACCTGTGGGTGCAAACCAAGCAGGACGGCCCATTTCCGGGCATTCTCCATGACAAAGGGCCAGGTACGGGGGCTCGCCGGTGCCAGGATAATAAGGGTGCACATCAATCATGAAGCTGCGCACGCCATAATCAAACTGTTCCTTAATTCCCCCCGTCTGTTGGGTATAAAACCAGCCATCGCGCGCATTGGCATAGGCATTGTGACTGGTGAGCCAAGCCACCTGGCTATAAGGTCGCTCATCCGTATAGGTAGCGATCAAATGGTGGGCCGAGGGGGTAACCGTCTCAAAGGCCTGAGCCGGCAATAATAATACCATCACACTCAGCCCTATATAATAAAGAAGCCGCATTCTTCCGTCCTTGTCGTCCTTTTGTTACTTTCTTGGATAATTTTTAAAGAGGCTTAGGCGAGTCTCAATCCTTCTTTTTATTGATAATAGTCTCTGTAATATAAGGACAATTGGCCACGTCACGCGCTAAGTCAAACACCGGCCCACGGAACTTGAAGTAAAATTTTGTTAAAGCTTCCTGGGCATCCGCGCTTAATTGCTCAAATGGTCCTGACCCGGGACAAAAATAGTGATACAATCGGGCCATATACTTGATCCCTTCTTTGTCACACGTATCCTTATCATCACTAAAGGATATAGTAATCCTTAATAGGCGTTCTAGGTCTTTCTGATGAGCTTCCGGATTTTTAAACGCCTCATAAGGCGGTTGATCCCCGGGTTTAATCCCTAGAAGCTCACTAGCATAATAGCGAGGATAGGCCTCTTCTTCTTCTGGCGTTGCATAAAAGGCGCGCTCCCAATCATTCGGATGAATGTGCTTTGGAGCACACTCAGGCAATGCTTGGGTGTTCAGTTGGGCATCAAAGACATAGCTAGGGGCATATAAGGCACTTACCGACGACCAAGCGGCTAATAACAACTCAAGGATACCTTCCTTCATAGTCTCTCTCCTACCACTACGATTCGAAATACATCATGGATAGCACCTTTTAATCAAAAAGTAAAACTTTCGCTTTTATTTACTGCCCTTCATCTTGCTGCTTGTGCGCTAATTAAGTCTTGCAACAAATTAATAAAAAGATCTACAGGAGGGGGAGTAAATATTATAAACAATAAGAGTCTTTATCGTATAAAGGAGAGAACGAGGACGCTACCCTGAGAGCACGCCCTAGCTACCTGCAGCCGCGGTAGCGTTAGTACAGCGTGGCGGAGCTTACCATGGCCAGGCGTGAAGGCCCTGGGTTTAGCCTAGGGAGGGTGCTTGCTACGGAATCAGCTATCGAGAGAGAACCCCCGTCTGTTGCGTATAACGCCATCCATCCCGCACGTTGGCATAGGCATTATGCGTCGTGAGCCAAGCGACCTGGCTGTAAGGTCGATCATCCGTATAGGTAGCGATCAGATGGTGGGTCGAGGGGGTAACCGTCTCAAAGCCTCGAGCTGGCTGTAATAACAGCATGACACCCAGCCCTACATAATAAAGAAGCCGCATTCTTCCGTCCTTGTCTTTTTTTTGTTACTTTCTTGGAAACCTTTTTAAAGGGGCTTAGACAAGTCTCAATCCTTCTTCTTATGGATAATATTCTCTGTAATATAAGGACAGTTGGCCACGTCACGCGCTAAGTCAAACACCGGCCCACGGAACTTGAAGTAAAACTTTGTTAAAGCTTCCTGGGCCTCCGCGCTTAATTGCTCAAATGGTCCTGACCCGGGACAAAAATAGTGATACAATCGGGCAATATACTTAATTCCTTCCTTGTCACAGGTATCCTTATCATCACTAAAGGACACCATAATCCTTAATAGGCGCTCTACCTCTTTCTGGTGAGCTTCCGGATTTTTAAACGCCTCATAGGGGGGCTGCTCCCCTGGCTTAATCCCTAACGCTTCACTCGCATAATAGAGAGGGAAGTTCTTTCTCTCTTCCCAAGGCGTAGCAAAGTAGCGGTCAAGGTCCTTCGGATGAAGGTGCCTTGGCTCACAGGTACGCGTCACTTTTGTTGTCAACACCTCGGTATTAAGTTGGGCATCAAAGACATAGCTAGGGGCATATAGGGTACTTACCGACGACCAGGCCATTAATAATAACTCAAGGATACCTTCCTTCATATTCTCTCTCCTTCTACTACGATGCGAAATACATCATGGATAGCACTCTTTAATCAAAAAGTAAAAATTTCGCTTTTATTTACGGGCTTTTATATTGTTGTTTGTTTACTTGTTAAAGGAGGACAAGAACAGGGAAAAAGAGGGCTCCTAATTCAGAGCACGAACCATAACAAAGGGCAAGATGAAAGCCAGGATAAGAAGAAAACAAGTTTTAGGGGAAACAGGCTCACCTTCACTAAAATACTTGCGTAGCCTCGCAGAAGCCTGCTATATCATAATTATAAGCCATTGCTCTATAATTTCTCTTCAGGCAAGAAATAAAAATGATTGTACTGCCACCTCCTCCTAGTTATAGTGAGGTTTGTGGATTTCTTTCTCTATCATTATAATGCAGTGAATGTCATCTTTATATCATGACCTTAAAGTCGTTACCCAATAATTTGAAAATTGCCGATCTCTATGACCATGGCTGGCTTCACTCTCTTGACCAATTCTTCTTGTTATCTCTTCAAGAGCATAATGAAGAAGAAGCCGAGCAGCTTAAAAAATTAAGGCAAGATCCAGAGAGCTTTTCGAAAAAAGATACGTCTCAAGCTCTCGTGAGACTTTCTATCTTTCTAGAAGAATTCTTAGTGGATTTTTTTAATCTTCACGACGAAATAGACATTATACGCCAGGGCCATCAGGAATGGGAACATGTCTTTGACATAAAGCGACAGTTTATCCAAAAAAGAGCCTCTACCTATTGCAAGCCCGAGGAAACAGAAAACCTCCCTATAAGGGAAATTGAAAACTTTTTAATGCGCCAAATGGGTCATCCCTTTGATGAAAAAATTCTTGCTGGTCATATAAAAATCTGGTTAGAAGGGCCCGCTTGTTATCAACAAGAAATCGAAGCAGCGCTTCAATATGCTGCATGGGCGCTTCATTCAAAAGAAGGGAAGAGACGTCATAGAGATGGAGTGTTATTTAAGCTCCCAAAAAAGCGAAACTTTAGCCATTTAGTTAATGTAAAGACAGAAACAATGCCTTATGGAGAGGTTCTTACTCCTTTCGAGGACACCTATAAGAGGGACGGCTTTCATCTAACAGATCCTGGCTTTTCCCGGGTTAAGGCTCTAAGCGAGGCCTATTATTGTATCTACTGTCATAACCAAGAGAAGGATTCGTGCTCCCGGGGGTATCGAGATAAAAAGACAGATGAGTTTGCTTTAGATCCTTTTAACCATACTTTAACCGGGTGCCCTCTCGAGGAAAAGATATCTGAAATGCATTCGGTCAAAATAAAAGGCTTCAATATTGCGGCTTTAGCGTTGATTACGGTTGATAATCCTATGGTAGCTGCTACGGGTCATCGCATTTGTAATGATTGTATGAAAGCGTGCATTTACCAAAAGCAAGATCCTGTGAATATACCGGCGGTCGAAACGCAAATCCTTAAGGAAGTGTTGTCTCTGCCTTGGGGGTTTGAGATTTATAGCTTGCTTACGCGTTGGAACCCTCTTAATTTTGCGCGCCCCTTACCAAAGCCTCCCTCAGGTTACAAAGTATTAGTCGCAGGAATGGGCCCAGCTGGATTTACTTTAGCTCATCATTTGTTGAATGAAGGTCATACGGTTGTGGCTGTAGATGGCTTAAAGATTGAGCCTCTTCCTAAAGAGTGGGCCAGTCGAAACCTTGACGGATCTTTTGCTCCTCTCCACCCTATTTATGATATTGACGCTCTTTATGAGTCGCTTGACCAGCGTATTTTATGGGGTTTTGGGGGCGTTATGGAGTATGGAGTTACTGTGCGCTGGGATAAGAATCTCCTTAAAGTCGTGCGTCTTCTTCTCGAACGTCGACAAAGCTTTGCTCTTTTTGATGGCGTTCGTCTTGGCAGTTCCTTAACCCTTGACCAAGCCTTTGAGGATGGGTTTGACCATATTGCTTTATGCCTTGGGTCCGGAAGGCCATCGCTTGTCTCGATTCCTAATAATTTAGCGCGTGGTGTGCGTCATGCGTCTGACTTTCTTATGAGTCTCCAACTCACCGGAGCGGCTCGCAACGATTCAGTAGCGAACTTACAAATCCGTCTCCCTCTTGTGGTAATTGGCGGCGGTCTCACTGCTATTGATACAGCTACGGAAGCAGCTGCTTATTATGTGAGGCAAGTTGAAAAGTTTAAAAGACGCTATGAAGTCTTGTGTGCTCATTATGGTATTTTTCACGTTGAGAAAGAGTGGACAGAAGAGGAAAAGGAAATTGCCTACGAGTATTTATCTCATGCGCAAGCGATAAACGTAGAACGACAAAATGCTATCAAAGAAAAGCGTTCAGTATGCTTTGCAAAGCTCCTCCAATCTTGGGGAGGCGTTACGGTTGCTTATCGGCGCAGCCTGCAGGAAGCGCCAAGTTATCGGCTAAACCATGAAGAACTCGATAAGGCCTTTGAGGAAGGGATCCACTTTTTAGAGCATTTCACGCCTACATGCATTGATATTGATAAGTATCATCACACTCAAGCGTTACAAGGCTATCATACTTTAACTAAAAAGAGCTTTACCATACCCGCTCGCACGATCTTATTTGCTACCGGGACACAACCAAATACTGTGATTGCTGCTGAAAGCCCTCTTTCTTTTAAATTTCAAGGAGCTTATTTCTCTCCTCTTAACCTTGACGGGAAGCATATTACTCCTGCTTCCATAGCAAAACCTAAGGAGCTTGCTAATTATGGTCATATAAGGAAAGATGGACGAGTCGTAAGTTTCTTTGGTGATTTACATCCTTCTTTTGCGGGGAATGTCGTTAAAGCTATGGCGAGTGCTAAGCAAGGCTATCCGCTTGTCACTCAAGCTTTAGCCCAGCGAGCACCTACCTCTATTACAGGAGATGAGTTGACTGCTCAGTACTATAAAGAATATAAAGCTGTTGTTCATAACGTTCGTCGCTTAACATCGAATATTTTTGAAGTGGTGATTAAAGCGCCAAGGGCAGCTAAAGCGTTTCGCCCTGGTCAATTTTTCCGGCTGCAAAATTATGAGACTTACGCTTTACGGACGGATGATACCGTATTAAGTATGGAGACACTAGCCATGACTGGGGCCTATGCTGACCCTGTCGCAGGGCTTGTTTCAATCATTGTGCTTGGCACGGGGGGCTCATCAACCCTTTGCCAATACCTCAAGCCAGGGGAACCTGTGGTCTTGATGGGGCCAACAGGCACTCCCACAGAGATCCCGAGCGGAAAGACCGTATTGTTAATAGGTGGCGGGCTGGGTAATGCTGTGCTTTTCTCTATTGGGAAGGCTCTTAAACTCCAGGGAAATAAGGTTATCTACGTTGCTGGTTACAAGAGTGCCAATGATCTCTTTAAACAACAAGACATTGAAATAGCTTCGGATGTGGCTATATGGTGCTCAGATAACGCACCTCTCATTCAGGCCCGCCGATTGCAGGATCTCTCTTATCAAGGAAACGTTGTGGAGGTTATCACCCATTTATGGGAAAACCATTGGGGAGATCTAGGTAATAAGCTTGACCACATGATTGTGATTGGCTCTGATCGCATGATGGCCGCTGTTGCTAAAGCAAGGCAAACAATATGGAAGCCCTATTTACCCCAAGCTTTAACAACGGTAGCAAGCATTAACTCACCTATGCAATGTATGATGAAGGAGATTTGTGGACAATGTCTACAACGCCATGTCGATCCTGTGACAGGGAAAGAAAAAGTTGTCTTTTCATGTGTCAATCAAGACCAAGACCTGGAACAGGTGGATTTCTACTCTTTAAGCGAACGGCTTAAGCAAAATAGCCTTCAGGAGAAATTATCGGCTCTCTGGGTTCGTCATACTTTATCAAAAATTTTGAATAAGTTTGAGAGTAATACAGTCTCTGACTGATTATCGATGAGCTCACTAAGTAAGGATCATTAATTTATATTAAAAGTTCGCCTTGACTCTCCCTTCTTCTGTTCGCTAACGATGGGGACCGGGACCAGGGCAGGAGATGTAAGGGAGAATAGGGATCTTCTTCCTAGACCTAAAGGAGAAAATGACCCAAGAAGCTACTCAAGCGATGCCCGAGCAAGGCCAGAAAACGACATGGATACAAGAAAGAAAAGGGATAAAAACTTTTGGATCCTTGATATATTCCTCTTTTGCAGCAACCTACTTCCCTCCCCTGCCTTGACGATAGCCTTCTTTGGGCTTTCTGATTTCAATAGCTCTTACTATATAACATTCGCAATAATAACAGCGACTATTTGATAACTATAAAAGATGTTACAACATCTTCTTATGGGTACAAACCTTAACGATACGAAGCAATCAGAGAGAAAAGATGCTCAAAAAATGCTTCTGTATCCACCTTTTCCAAAACATGAATATTAGCGGGCTTTTTATCCATGTTCCACCAGTCAATAATGGTTCGGCCTATGGCAACGGTGCTATGGATCTCGACATCGCCAGGACAATCCCGGCCGGAAAACAAGTCAGGTTTAAGTAAATAAGCAATAACAGCCCCATCGTGAATGACCCCTCCATCAAAATCATAACGCTTCATGTCAAATTTTTCCGATAAATCATACATACCTATGATCATCTTAGATGCTTTATTATTTATTTCTTTAAGGCGTTGTTTACGTTGGGGACTTAAAATGAGTTGATGAGTGACGTCCAAGCCGGCCATAACCATCTTTACGCCTGATTTAAAGACGACGTGAGCGGCATGAGGATCGCAAAAAATATTAAACTCAGCACACGGCGTAATATTTCCTAAATTAACAGAACCGCCCATAAATACGACTTTTTCAATCTTTTCCTTAATACGTGGTTCTTTAACGAGCGCTATTGCTAAGTTCGTCATGGGAGCGGTGCAAGCCAGAGTAATCTTTTCTGGAGAAGAGAGAAGCGTTTCGATGATAAAATCAATAGCATGCTTTTCTTGCTTTTTAAGGCGAGGAGGCGGAAGGTCTGCGCCATCTATTCCCGTTTTTCCGTGGATTTCTTCGAAGGTACAACTGTGGATATTTACCATAGGGTGAGAACACCCTTCATATACGGGAATATCCTCGCAGCACGCTAGTTCACAGATCTGCAAAGCATTGCGCGTAATATGAGGAAGAGGAACATTCCCAAACACCGTCGTAATTCCAAGGACATTAAGCTGATCTCGCGCGGCCATCATCATTAATAAAGCGACAGCATCATCCGTTCCAGGGTCACAATCAATTATAATAGGCGTTCTTTTCATAACATTCTTCCTTGTTTGTGAAGGGACGTTCATTTATAAAAAATTAATATTTTTATCCCAGACTTTAATTACAGCTCTTTGGGAGAGAGAGAAAGTTACAGGAATTCATACCAAAAAATACACAGGAACAAAACATAAAAATCTAGGACAAAAGGTTCAATAAGGGCTTAGGGGACATCATGGCTGTATTTCATTCGTCTGATTTTGATCATCATGAGCAAGTTACGTATTTTTGCAACGAAAAGAGCGGCTTAAAATTGATTGTTGCTATTCATAATACTCACCGTGGCCCAGCCTTGGGTGGTTGCCGTATTTGGTGTTACCTAAATGAAGAAGAGGCTATACGAGATGCTTTAAGGCTTGCAAAAGGCATGACATATAAAGCCGCAATGGCTAACTTGCCTGTCGGTGGAGGCAAATCGGTTATCCTAGGCTCCCCTCAAGGAAAAAAAACACGAGAATTACTATTATCCTTTGGTCAAGCGATTGACAAGCTTAATGGCCGTTATATTACAGGTGAGGACGTAGGAACTACTGTTGCGGATATGCAGGTGGTGCGTGAATCAACAGAGCATGTTGTTGGATTACCTTGTAATAATAATTTTCAAGATGCCGACCCAGCCATTTATACAGCTTATGGGGTCTATCGCGGAATTTATGCAACCTTGTCTCATCGATATAAGGCTACCAGCCTCGATGGATTAACCGTGGCTATTCAGGGGCTTGGAAGTGTAGGCTATCAGCTATGTAAATTGCTTCATAAAGATAAAGTAAAACTGATCGTTGCAGACCTAAACCCAAAGGCCGTAGAACGCGCTGTAAAAGAGTTCAACGCGCAGGTTACCTCTCCCGAAATGATCCTCCAAGCTCCTGCAGATATTCTTGCTCCCTGTGCGCTTGGTGGTATTTTGAATGATAAGATGATTCCTGCTCTTAAAGCTAAGATTGTTGCTGGTTCCGCTAATAATCAACTGGAACATAACCATCACGGCGACCTCCTAAAGAAACATGATATCCTGTATGCGCCTGACTATGTTATTAATGCTGGAGGGCTTATTAAAGTGACCTATGAAAGACCACAGTTTGATAAAGAGGCAGCACTTCAGCACATTTCTCGGATCTATGAGACGTTAATAGAAGTATTTGATTCCGCAAGCGCTCAAAAGATAGCCACGAATAAAGCGGCGGATAAAATCGCTGAAGCACGCTTTAAAGTAAAAAATTGATCTACTACGAGGATGCATAATTGGATATCTCATCGGATATTTATCTTTCTCTCTCTCCTCACGTGTTCAAAGGTGGCTTATACTTCAGATTTTCCTTGGCTTCCTCAGTATGATGTCACGGTTCTCGACACTTTTCTTTTCGAAAGAAATTTTGTGCCACCACTTCCCTTTGTATCTTTAGATTTTGAAGAGGAAGAATTCGAAGAGGAAGAATTCGAAGAAAGCGCTTTTTCCTCGGGGTATGTAACTTGTGAGGAAGACCTAATAGAGGATGAAACCTCATAAGAAAAAGAGTTTGGGAGCTTTTTTCCTCATTGGCGAATAAAGAATTTTCCTGATCTACTGTCCTTTAAGTAACCATTGTGTCAGTCTATTAATCATCGCATGAGTAGCTTTCTTAAAGCTTGGGACTACACAAGACGAGGTAAGATTAGCGATAGGAGCTTTTTCCTTGATGTTGATACTACGCACAATACGCCGTGTCTTCATATCAAGCAGCTTAGCAAACACATGGACAACTGCGACACTAGGGTCTTTTTGCTCATCAATTAAGAAACGGCGGATATCTATTAAAAGGCTATAATCTGCTGCTATGCCTGTTACGGAGCTGCTTACCCCTACAATAGAATGGGTATTTTCGAAAGATTTTACTAAGAGATCCTGGAGCATAATAGGCAGACGATCAACCCACTTAATGCCTTTTAAGTAACTTACCGCACAGTAATCTGTGGTCACGGCAAGGCGCGCCGTATCATACAAGCCTCCACCATATGGGCGCTCTACTGCTAGATCCCATTTAACTTTTGGTAAGGAAGGATCAAACTTCGTGACTGGTGTGAGCATATGTAGGCTTGGAGGCTCCTTTAAACGAGGCAGGAAAGAGGTACAAGCTGTCAAAGACAGACAAAGGAACAGCCCGCTTAAGATCATTTTTATGGAAAGCATGTGATTTTTTTTAATTTGCATAATTTGTATCCTCTAATAAAAATCGAGAGGGACTGCGCTCAAACTTATCAGCAATTCGATTTAACGTCATGATTGTAGAGCGCACTTCTCCGATTAACTGAATAAATTGTCCAAGCCCTACCTGAGTAAAATTTTTTAACGGTGCTCGATTGTCCGTGAGAAGATCACGTACCTGCAAAGAGGCTTCGCCAAACAACTTAATCGCCTCCTCAAGGTGAACGAGAGTTGGACCAATATGGTGAGCTTTGTTGCTTATTTGGGCCATGATATTATCCATATTTCCAAGTATATTCTCCAACCTAGTTTGATTATCTGAATTTAGAATATGACTAAGTCGTTCCGTTATGTTTGTCATACGATCTAATATATGGGGAATAGACTCAAATATTGTTTCAAGCCGTGAAGGAATTGAAGGAATAAGAGGATAATCTTTTCCCTTATAGGCTCGCAATTCTTTCCCCTCATTCGTTCCGCCTTTAATTTGGATATTGGCAAGACCTGTAATTCCTTTCATTTCAATAGAAGCTATCACTCCTTCCCTTATAGGAATGGATTCTTTGATAGACACACGTACCCGAATATTCTCGATATTATCTTTATCAATGGAAATGGCTTCAACAGACCCTACAGGTACACCACGATATTCCACTTCGCTCCCCTCTTTTAACCCGCTAATGGACCCAGAAAAAAGAATCTCATATTTCTTTATTCGCTCGCCTTGATACCGCGATAACCATATAAGGCTTACAAGAAGAGCGGCTATGGCTATTAGAACAAATACGCCAATGAGAGTTTTGTTTGCTTTCGTTTCCATGTTTAAATCACCTTCTTTACTCGCCTGGCATTAAAATAGGATTGGATCCAAGGATGTTTAACTTTGGCTAATGCCGCCTGTGTTCCCTCAATGATTCGCTTATCAACAATCATAGCAATACGGTCACATGTATTTTTTAGTGTATCAAGGTCATGTGTAATGAGCATGACAGTTAAATTTAGATTTTTTCTTAATGTGCAGATAAGTTCGTCAAAAGAAGCGGCAGCGATAGGATCTAACCCAGCGGTCGGCTCATCAAGAAAAAGGATTTCTGGATCAATAGCTAAAGCACGGGCGAGGGCTACTCTTTTTACCATACCACCTGAAAGCTGAGAAGGATACTTATCTGCCGTATCAGGGGAAAGCCCAACCATTTTTAAACGCAAGAACCCAACATCTCGGGCAAACTTATCTTCTAATCGTGCCTGCTCTTTCATCGGTACCATGATATTCTCTAATACGGTAAGAGAAGAAAAAAGAGCCCCATTTTGGAACAAAACACCTGACTTATTTTTGATTGTCCGCGAAGCTTCTGGCGATTCGAACAAATTATATCCAAAAATTTTGATTTTACCTGCCTCAGGCTGAGTAAGACCAAGCAGTATGCGCATCAATACTGATTTTCCTGATCCTGATCCTCCAACGACTCCAACGATTTCACGCGGATAAATATCAAAATCAAGATGATCATGGATAACGTTCTGGCCATATCGTGTTACCAGTCCTTTCACCTGTATAAGTGGCATGCGACCCATACGATCAAATCCCTATATAGGAAAAGAAGATAGAGAACAATGCATCAGATATAATGACCAAAAAGATAGCAGTAACTACTGATTTTGTTGTCATCTTTCCCACACTTTCCGCACTATTTTTTACTTGGAACCCTTCATAGCATCCTACATAAGCAATAATAAAAGCGAAGACGGGTGCTTTAATAAGCCCAAGCCAAAATGCCCACAAATCCAGAGCGCTATGAAGTTGTTTGATAAATTGTTGGAAGGGAATACTTAATAAAACCTTGGACATAATCATTCCACCAAGGGAACCCATAATATTAGCATAAAAGGTTAAAAGAGGAAGGCCAAGCATTAATGCTATAATACGCGGGATGACTAAAACTCGCATAGAGCTCAATCCGAAGGTATTCAACGCATCCAATTCTTGGTTAAGTTTCATAGAACCAATTTGAGCGGTAAAGGCACTCCCGGAGCGCCCAGCAACAATAATGGCGGTTAAAAGAACGCCAATTTCTCGAAAGACGGAGATACCTACCAGATCTACCGTATAGATTTCTGCTCCAAAGCGGGTTAATTGATGAGCGCTTTGATAAGTTAACACCACACCGATAAGAAACGATAGGAGACCTACAATAGGAATGGCCCCAATAACAGAATTTTCAAAATGCACCAAAAAAGCTTGATAACGAAACAACTTTATAGAAAAGATAAGCTCTTTCACATGAAGACATACTTCCCCTAAAAAAGCCAACATATGCTTAGCTGAATTAAATTTTTCATATCCGAACTCGCCTAAATACTGAAGAAGGCGGGTTAAAAAATGCGGATGCTCTCTGCTAAGGTCAGGAAAAGAAGAGGCCTCCCCTATCTTAGAAAGAATTTCTTGCAAGAGAGAGGATGGATTAATTAAACGAGAACTTGCTCCTCTTTCTTTAAAACGCTGTCGTAAATTTTGAATGGCCCATGCGCCGGTTGTGTCACATTCTGTGATACCCGAGCAATCAATAAGAACATGTTGATGGCTTTGAAATTGATTGATAAGAAGATCATAATGGAAGAAATCAAGTTTTAAGGCTAGCCATGGTCCTTTAAGGATAAAAGTAATGCCAGCTTTATCTTGCCTTGTCTCAATCGAGGGCTTGCCTTCCTCCATACTTTCTTCCTCTATTTTTCCTTTTACTAGACATTATATTATGTTGTTTGTCTACATGCTACCATGGAGTTTTGTTCTTCTTTATGTATGATATGTCCTTAAAGCTAATTTTGCTCTTTGGGAGTCTTTTTTAAGAATTTATCAAAAATAAAAAGGTTATGTCTATTTAAAAGAAAAAATTAACTAATAGCAAAAGCTCCCTTAAATTTTGCCTCATTGTCTTTGTTAGATATCTTCCCTATTTTTTATTCACTTTATTTGGCGACTTTTTTAAAACTTTTTTTGGATTATTGCCTTGTTCCTCTAAGAGCGAATTGAGGTATGCCGTTTTCTCCAACATCTGCTGAACATCTCCCTGTAAAGCGTGAATTTCTTCTAAAATGACATTACTAAGGCGTGGAGCGTTATCTTTATTGTGTAATTTATGATGATGAGTAAAACTCGCCTGCTCAATGGCATCAACGATTACACCTACAAATACGTTCAATAATGTAAAGGAAATTACAATAATAAAGACAATAAAGAATAGCCAAGCACTTGGATATTGGGCCATCACCGGGCGAGCAACTTCCATAGCCCAACCTTCAAACGTTGCTACTTGAAAGAGAGTAAAAAGAGACTTGCCAAAGTCACCAAAAAAATTAGGGAACTTTTCTTTAAAAAGATCAACCCCTAAAAGAGCAAAAAATGAGCAAAAAAGGAAAGTTAAAATCACTGCACTTGTGACGCCTGACAAAGATCGTATTATCGTCGTAATAATAATATTAATGCGAGGCACAAGCGATAGTACAACAAATATTCTAAAGAGCCGCAGGATTCTTAAAGCAGCAAGCCCAGTAATACCAACGGGTACAATAGATAGCACTACAACCACTAGGTCAAAGATATTCCAGCGATCTTTAAAAAAATTGGCCTTTAAGATACTAAGTTTTACTCCCATTTCGACGAGGAAAAAGGTAATAATTGCCTTATCCAAAAAAGAAAGATACACACCAAAAGTTTGGTTAAAATGTTCATATGTTTGCAATACAAAAACGATGGTATTAAGGATAACAACCTTCGTTATGATTACATGGAATAATTTATGATCAATCAATCGGAAAAGCTTAGAAACGTTAGACGATAGATAGCTCATTAATGGTTCTCTCTTAGCATTACTAATCTTATGCCAAGAGTAGCGCAGGAAGGTTAATAGAAAATTTAAGAAAATTTTTATCCTAAATGAGGTAAGCTCATCCTTAGGGAACGCAAGAAGCATAAGATATGGTGTACCCGGCGGGATTCGAACCCACGACCTTTGCCTTCGGAGGGCAACGCTCTATCCAGCTGAGCTACGGGTACCTTTACGTCTTGATCCTTATTTATAAAGAAGAATAATTAAAAAAGAAACCGAAAAAACAATGGTATAACCTAGCGAAGGATGTTACAGTGAATTATTCATAGTTCATTGGTAGGATCATGTCTAAGCAGGCAGAAGCAGCTCAAGCCATCTATATAACCGAGAATTATGCGCGCTGTGACGGGGGAAATGGAGCGCTCGGACACCCTGTTGTTTACTTAAAGTTAGACGAGAACAATCAAGTTATGTGTCCTTACTGCAACCATAAATTTATATTGAAAAATCCAAAAGATATGTGAGGCGCCTTTTTCATGTCGCGCCCTATGGCAACCCCCTCTTGGCTAGATGACTCTTCTTATTTAACGCAGTTAAATGAAGAGCAGCGCCAAGCCGTTGAAGCTCTTGATAAAGCTCTATTAATTTTATCAGGCGCAGGTACCGGGAAAACACGCGTCCTTACCACGCGTATCGCTCATCTCATCCATTCTCAAAATATTTTTCCTAATCGAATATTAGCGGTTACTTTCACGAATAAAGCTGCTCATGAGATGAATGAACGGGTTGAAAGTATCCTAGGCCTCCCAAGCAAGGGCCTTTGGATCGGTACCTTTCATTCTATTGGCGTGCGGATCTTGCGCCATCATGGAGAAAAAATTGGCTTAGCTCCTAATTTTAATATATTAGGGCCTGAGGATGACCAATTACGTCTAGTCAAACAACTTATTAAAGATAATAACATTGATGAGAAGCGATGGGCGCCTCGCATGGTCACGGCTATTATTAACCGCTGGAAAGATCGCGGACTCATGCCAACCGATGTGACCCCTCTTGAAAGCGGATATAGCGAGATCATCTTGAAAATCTACCACCAATATCAAGAGCGTCTTAAAACTTATAATGCCGTGGACTTTGGTGACTTGTTGCTTCAATGCTTAACCCTCTTTAAGACATCGCCTGAGACACTCGACTATTATCATCGCCAATTCCATCACATCCTGGTAGACGAATATCAAGATACGAATGTGGCACAATATCTATGGTTAAGACTCTTAGCCCAAGGTGGCGCGCACATCTGTTGTGTGGGGGATGACGACCAATCCATTTATGGTTGGCGAGGTGCCGAAGTAGAAAATATCCTTCGCTTTGAATCGGATTTCTCTCAGGCACGCGTTATACGCCTTGAGCAGAACTATCGCTCGACTCCAGCAATTTTAGGAGCCGCTTCTTCGCTTATTACTTATAATAAGGGGCGTATGGGAAAAAAACTTTGGACCCAGCAATCGGAAGGGGACAAAGTCGAGGTCCATAGCTTATGGGATGGAAGCGAAGAAGCTGAGTGGGTAGCTCAGACCATTAAGGAACTTGACGAGAAAGAAGTCCCTCTTTCTAAAATAGCCATCTTAGTGCGCGCGAGCTTTCAAACGCGTGAATTTGAGGAAAAGCTTCTTGCCTATCGTGTTCCTTACAAGGTTGTTGGTGGCCCAAGATTCTATGAACGGCTGGAAATTCGTGATGCCCTTGCTTATCTGCGCCTCCTCCATCAATTATCAGACAATCTTGCTTTTGAGCGGATTATCAATGTCCCAAAAAGAGGGGTTGGCACCTCAACGTTGCACTTATTCCATGAGATAGCACGCAACACATGCTGTTCTCTCTTTGAGGCTGTCGAGCAAGCGCTCGAGCAGAATCTGATAAAAGGAAAAACACACAAGAGTCTTAGCCAATTTACCCACTCAATGCGCCGCTGGATCAGCATGAAAGCTACTCTACCTCATCATGAGCTTGCGCAAACAATCCTGGAAGAAGGAGGATATATCGACTTTTGGCGTTCTCAATCGACGTTGGATGCAGCTGGCCGCATGGAAAACTTAAAAGAGCTTGTCTCCGTTATGGCAAAATTCTCTGATTTGCAGACATTTTTAGAGCATGTTAGCTTAGTGATGGACAATATCACTCAACGCAACGAGTCCATGGCCAGTATTATGACGCTTCATAGTGCCAAGGGGCTTGAATTTGATTATGTCTTTTTATGTGGCTGGGAAGAAGGGCTCTTCCCCCATCAACGAGCTTTAGACGAAAAAGGAATGGAAGGGTTAGAAGAGGAAAGGCGACTTGCCTACGTGGGTCTTACACGCGCAAGAAAGAAAGCTATCATTACTCATGCTTTCAATCGCCGTGTTTATAACCTTTGGCAATCGTATCCTCCTTCAAGGTTTATTGAAGAGATAGACCAAGAATACGTCACCCAAAACCATCATTCTATGAAGGGGAACAATCTTCACAGGAATAGCTTATTTTCCCCGGCCGCGGGAAAGGCCTCTGAAAAATCCTTGCTCCAATCGGAAGACGCTTTTTTGCCAGGGATGCGGATTTTTCATGAGAAGTTTGGCTATGGCATCGTTAAAGCCATTAGCGCCAATCATGTTACCATTGACTTTGAATTTTCTGGCAAGAAAACCATCCTCCTCGATTTCATAAAACCAGCCTAGAAAAAAGCGTTCTTTAATGTTATCTTTAAGGACCTTTTACAAGCATCATATTTAATATAAGAAAACTGACTAAGGATATCTGCTTAAGGGCTGCCATGACAGATAAAGAAATACTAAAAACGCGCTACCTAGCTCTAAAAGAAAAAATAAAGGAAAAAGGGCTTTATGGTTTTATTCTTCCCTACGCCGATGAATTTCAAAACACCTTTCATATTGAAAAACAAGCTGAGCGCATTAATTGGTTAACAGGTTTTACCGAAAATGATGGATTCGCCATCATTACCCTGGATAAATCTGTGTTGTTTGTTTATAGGGCTTTTCTCCCTCAAGCTTATCGAGAAGTTAATACGGATATTTTTGAGATTAAGGATTCTTTGAGCCATCGACCCACGACTTGGCTCGTGGAAAACGTTCCTTCTCACAAGAAAATTGGGATTGACCCTAAGCTTCACACCTTAAAGCATATTGAAGCCTTACAAGAAGCACTTACAGACATTTCAAGCGACCTTGTTATGGTCGATGACAATCTTATTGATGATATAAAAGATGTCCTCTGTGAAGAAAAAGAGCGCCTATTGTGGGTCCACCCCATAAAATATGCCGGCAAATTAAGCAAAGAAAAAAGGAAAGAGATAAGCGAGCGATTAAGGCAGAGAAATATCGATCACTTCATTATAACGAACCCTGATAGTACGATGTGGTTGTTAAATATTCGAGGAAATGATGTTCCTTTTACCCCCGTATGTAACTGTTATGCCATTCTTCATAAAGATGCTTCTCTAGATTTATTTTTACCGCCTGTATCCATTACCGAAGACGTAAGATCTTACCTTAGGAACAATGAGGTTACGCTTCATGAATTACCCGCGTTCCTCCCTTATCTTCAAGATTCTGTCCATGGCCGCGTTCTCCTTGACCAAGAACGTTGCAACTATAAGATTCTCCAAAGCTTAGTCCACACATATCAAGTATTTGATCGCGACCTTTGCTATAAGGAGAAATGCATTAAAAATGCTCAAGAAATAGAAGGAGCACACATAGCTCATCAAAAAGATGGGGTTGTGCTCACTCATCTCTTACATTGGGTAGAACAAGTCGCCTCCAAAGGAAATCTAACTGAATGGGATGTCGCAGAAAAAATGTATGAGCTTAGAAGCGCTCAACCAAATTTTATTAGTTTGAGTTTCATGACAATTGTAGGGTCAGGGCCAAATAGTGCCTCTCTTCACCATCAACCAACGCGCGCCTACCACAGTCCTATCTTAATGAATAATCTTCTTTTGATCGATTCAGGGTCGCAATATCATGAGGGAACAACCGATGTTACAAGAACTGTTATTGTGGGGACGCCTACACAAGAACATATCGAAAACTTTACCCGTGTGTTAAAAGGACATATTAGCTTAGCACGCGCGATTTTCCCCTACGGCACGACAGGAGCTCAACTAGATAGCATGGCGCGTCAATTCTTATGGGAAGTTGGGCGTGACTATACCCATGCCACAAGCCATGGTGTGGGCAGTGTTCTTTGCGTCCATGAAGGGCCTATTAGCGTGAGCCGCCGGAGCGCGCATGAGTTTTCCCCTGGCATGATCCTTTCAAACGAACCAGGATATTATAAAGAAGGCGCCTATGGGATCCGGATTGAGAACCTTCTATATACAAAAGATCACAATAAGCTAGGCTTTACATTACCAATGATGGCATTTGAGAATTTGACGCTTGCGCCCTATGATCTAAGGCTTATAGATATCTCTATGTTATCCTCCCAAGAGCGCCAATGGCTGAATGCGTATCATATATCTGTTCAGCAAGCGATCGGTCCTTTTCTTGATGGAGATGTGCGAGCCTGGCTCATGCACGCCACGCGGCCTATCTAGCGAGAGGATTTTCCCTATCGGAAGAGATTATGGAGGAAAGATTTCCTCCTTATCCCTGCCCTTTTTTCTTCGATTTTTAAAGTAAATTTTTCAGCAGCTTTTTTATTTTATAGCCTCAATTTTAGCGGCAAGTATAAAATCACTTTCCGTGAGACCATTAATTTTATGGGTCCATATTTCTACCTTGCACGCGCCCCAAGAAATCGTTAAGTCTGGATGATGCGCCTCTTGCTCAGCAATGAGCGCTATTTCGTTAGCAAATTTCAGAGCGCTCATAAAATCTTGAAACGTATATGTTTTATAAAGATGGCCTGCCTCATCCACTTGCCACCCGCTGTGCAATTGCGCAAGTAAACGCTCTACTTCCTGCGAAGGTAGCGGTGGCACGTCGCCTTGGCAGGGTATACATTTTTTATTCGCTAATGAAGTTGGATTGGTCATGCTATTCCTCCTTAAAATTGCATTTTCTGTTTCGAATTTATAATAATTTCCTGCTCAACGTCAGGAGAAAGTAAGCAGATATCTTTTACCTTCTGCCACTTTAAGCGACGCAACGATTCAAATAATTCCTCAAAACTTTCAATAACGAAATAAGTCTTTTGAAAGGTATCTGTGCGGTATTTGGTTGCCATTACATGGTGCACATTAAATTTCATCCTCTTCGGTTCCTGGGAATCTAAACAATACACAGATTCCGCGCTAGAAGAAGTAATCCCTGCTCCATAAATTTTTAGCCCTTCCTTCGTTTGAATCAAGCCAAATTCCACTGTAAACCAATAAAAAGCCGCTGCAAATTTGGCCATTCCAAGTTTAATAGCTTCTAAACCCTTTACCCCAAACGCCTGCATAAAATCAGCAAAGATAGGATTTACTAATAAGGGAACATGTCCGAAAACATCATGGAAGATATCTGGCTCTTCTAAATAATCGAGCTGGTGAGGAGGCCTAATGAAACAGGAAGAAGGAAATTTCCGCTCAGATAAAAATTGAAAAAAGAGGTCCTCAGGGATTAATCCGCTAACGGGTATAATTGAAAAGCCCGTTTCCTTTTCTAGGACAGTATTTAGATCCGCCAGCCTGGGGATGTGTTCATGGCAGATATTAAGCTTCTCCATCCCTTTGATAACTTCATGTGCCGCTCGTTTTTTTAACAATTTTGCTTGTCTTTGAAAGAGTAAGCACCAAGTTTGATGCTCTTTTTCAGTGAACTTTTCCCATTGTTCACAAATCACCATAGGGTGAGATGATAAAAATGACATAATTTTCTCTCCAAGTATTTTAGATAATTAAAGACGTAATTAATAAGGACTAATATCGATAGCTAGGAGAAATTGGAGAGTAATATCGGTAAAAAGAAGAAATTAAGAAAGGTAAAGGGAGGGTGCAAGAAGAGGTAAAGACCTTAACAACCAGAGAAAAATTAAAACTTAGGAAATGGATAGTTTGTGTGAATGAATGAACCATGGCTTAAACCTATGAGATGTTGTGAAGTTACATAATCGGGATATTTTTGAGCTTTCATAATAATAAGCATAATAAGTCATAGACATTGCTCCGTTTAGGTTTAAAAATTTTTCATTAATTAAGTTAAACATTATTAACTTAAACTTTTTTAGGGAAAAATCAATTATTTTTCCTTTCTAGGTCTCTTTTCGTTCTATTCTCTACCTGTCCACTACCTCCTTAAGGTGTAGATACAGCCTAGAAAAAGTAGACGCAAACAGACAAAAGATAACTATAAGCAGCGGTGAAATTTTCCAACGTTCAAGGAAGAAAAAGCTCGTTACGATAATGATAAAATCTATTTTATTAAAAACAGCTGCTAGCCATACCGGATCATATAGAGCAGCTCCTAAAATGCCTACAACCGAAGCATTAATGCCACTGAGCGCACCTTGTAGTGCAGGGTGCTTAACCAACCACTGCCAAAAAGAAACACCTGCAATAGCCGCGAGTAGCCCAGGCAAAAATATAAAAATAAGAGCTGTCGTACTCCAAAGAATAGTAGCCCCTCCTCCAGGAGCCGCTACGACTCCAAGATAAGCGACTAAAGAGAAAAGAGGGCCCGGGATACCCTGAGCAAGCCCATAACCAGCAAGAAAGAGGTCATCAGTCACCATACCAGTTGGCACCATAGCGTCCCGTAATAAGGGTAATACCACATGACCACCACCAAAAACAAGAGCTCCAGAGCGATATGAGATATCCATGAGTGACACCCACCCGGCCGGAAGAAAAACAGCTAGTAAAGGAAGAGCCACCAGAAGGATAAAAAAGAATGTCAAAGCAGTCCAGCCCTTTTTAGAACTTATAGAAGGTATCTGGCTACCTTTGCAGGAAGACATGTTGCGGCAAAAAAACAAGCCAATAACAGCCCCTAAGCTAATGGCTGCCACTTGTCCAAAGGCTCCTTCTATAAGAAACACCATGATCATCGCAGTTAAAGCGATAGTTATTCGGGGATGATCTGGGCAAAGGCGCGGCGCCATAGTCCATACAGCATGCGCAACAATAGAGACAGCCACTAACTTTAACCCATGTAAAGCAGCTTCCATAAAAAAACCATTGATTCTTGGAGCAAAAATGGCAAAGCTGTACATAAGAAGTGCCGAAGGTAACGTAAATCCGACCCATGAAAGTATAGCTCCAAGCCATCCAGCTTGCCTTAGCCCAACAAGAAAGTTTAATTGGCTACTGGTTGGTCCAGGCAAAAGTTGACACAAGGCAACAAGATGAGAAAAGTCACGATGACTTATCCAGCGTTTTTGCCTGACATAGGTCTGCTCAAAATAAGCTAAATGGGCAACCAAAGGACATAGCTCCTAATCGCAGGGAGGTAAAAAAGCAATCAACCATTGACCCATAAGAGTGCCTTTCTTCCCAACGCAAAAATTATTTATTTCCCTTAATAATAAAGGAGACTATAATTAATATTGCTTAAATGAGTGTAAAGAAAGAGACTTTATAACCTTTCTCGTTCCCTTAATATATCACGAACTCTAGGCGCTATAATTATGTGACTTTATTTCCATTAGCGTCATAAACCTCTACTGATTCTGCCTTATCAGCCCCTTTATAAGGATAGGTAGCCTTCACCGTAATATACCCCTCGATTATTTGAGAAGGCCCCCTCTACGGGGGTACCAGCGACCTCCCAAATGCCAAGAGTACAAACATCCAATACTCCATGTCCCATAGCCCTCACATAATTGAGCCCTGATTTCCTTGCTATGGCTCTATATATTTCTACATATTTTCCGTCTTTTTCCTGATGGTGATCTATTATTTTCATCCCATGAGATAGGAAGCAACCTTTCATCGAACATTTTTTGATGTCCGAAACAGCTATTCCTTCATGTGAAGAAGCTTTGTATACAGAGCAATTCGCGAGGAGCGCTACGGAAATTAAAAAAACGCAATAAGTAGCCTTTCGTTGATATACAACAAGGTTCATATAACATTATCTTTCTTTTAGTTTATTCCTACGGAAATAATGGATGCCAATGAGGGTTAACAATTAGCATGCTAATGCCTAACAGACTTTGGCAAAGAGTGATAAATAAGAGGATGCTTAAGATACAATTTCTTCAGGGCTGCCTTTATACCAGGATTGATAAGATCGACATTTAATCTCGCTAGCACAGTGGGTGAAGCCGCCCATATATAAGACCCTAGCCCTTCAATAATCGATGGTATGTTACTTGGTTGCGCAACAGAGGGCCCTACGATCTCGTAGACAATATCGTTTCTTTTCTCCTTAAAAGTCAAACTAATGATAATCCCCTGATACTTCACATAAGGTTGGTTAGAGATAAATAATATACTTTGTATGCCGTCATGATTTTGCAACCAGGAAATAAGTTCAAGGATCGTTGTCTGAGTTGTAGGCCTTGGCAACTCCCGCGCCGGCGTATCGATAACATAAACAGGCAACGAGCTTTTATATAACTCAGACCTATTATATAAGTATTGAATAAGGTGTGTTTCCGTTAGCTTTCGCCAATCATCCAGCTTAAATATCTTGGCAATGTGCGAAAGTTCTTCCTCCGTACCGTCGACACCTTCCGTTACATAACGCTCGCCAGCAAGTAAAATAATGGCTTTAGCTTGTAGAGAGTCAGTTTTTTGCAAAAACTCCACATATTTAATGCGCTCAGCCATAATCTTTTTCCGTGCGCCTAAGATACAAATAGCATCAACCTTTTTAACTTTAGGAGATACAGCCTCAACAAAGCCTAGTACCTTTAAATTATGAAGAAGCCTTTCCTCATTGCGCTGCATCCATTCAAGCGGTTGAACCTCCCATCGCTCCTGTGTACCACTCCTAATAGTAAATTTTTCCTGAGTTTCCTCAATTATCTTCACCAAGTCTAAAAGCAATTCATCTTGAGCAGCTCGTTTGGGAAAAATATCCTCCCATGACTTATCAGGGGGGATAATAGAGGCTTGCTTGAATAAGTCTTGCAAGCTTTGCTTTTGCTCCACATCTACAAACCCATATTCATCTAAGATATGGCTCAATGCATAGGTAGGGTAATATTTTTGATAAACCATGCTTATCAAAAAAGTAAAACCCAAAAAATATAAGAAATACTTAAAACCAGGTACCCTAATGTTACTGACTCACTAAGTTTAATTTTTTAAGAAAATTAATAATACAATCAGACAAAACAATCAATAAATTTATTTTATATGATAAATTTATATTAAATATAACTATTTTTTCTTGGCAAATAAAAGTTATTTTTATTATGCAGTTTTTTCTATTAATACTCCTTTGTTACCTACCTTGACAATTCAAGCTCCTCCAGAAAACATCTTGCTTAGTAAGCAGAATGAGCGGTAAACATAAGAAAGTTTACTAACTATAACTTACCTTCTTGAAACCTATTCCATAACCCTACGACGTTATTAGATCTAAATCCCGCCATTTAATTTTTAAAAGTTTTTGGATATCGCGTTTCTTAATTAAACGAGCTAGACTGCCGACCCAGATTTCATAAGGGCCAATATTTTTAGTTGCTAAACTTCTTACTCCGACCTTCGCTCCATCGCCAATTTGGATGCCTGGCAAAACATGCTATCGGCTCCAATCCAAACATTATTTCCTATCACAGTATTCCCTTTAAGCTTATAAGCTTTAGGCGGAATAGAAGCGTATCCATCAAAGTCGTTATCAAGGGAATCTAGCGGATAAGCTGCTATTCAATTATGTCTATGTCCTTGGGTGCCTCCCATCATATTGCGATGGAGTAAAACTTACCTATAATGAGGCGATCTATTCTACTATCTTGATAATTATCCGCCTCATCTAAATACATCACGCACTCCTCAAAGGACCTTTGATGATAATAGCCTGAGTAATAAGGATAATCTCTCGCCATAATATATTTAGATCTTGCATGGTCTTTAATGGCGATTGAGTGCCTATAGCTCTTAAAAATTCATATTCTCGTCTTGTCCACTATTGCTTTATTCTCTTTAATGGGGGCACCCTCTCCTATCTTAAGCCGAGGAAGGTGTCATAGGTTAGCGCTGAACGCAGGATACATATCAAGTGGGCAAGCATCATACCATTTCTGGTATGCCTTCTCTAACATCTGCTTGGCCACGAGCCGCAAGTGTGGCAGAAGATTATGTGTTTCTGAAACCTGAATGAATGCTTCGAGCCGCGAGATAAAGCGTGGCCTAACCAAATTTTGCTCTGGCTTCCACAAAGATTCGGATGGGACAGGGCCCGATGACCAGGAATAATTTTTTTCCATTATTCTTTTAACAAAGGGCATAGCTCTAAGCAACCAGAACCCGCAGGCGTGTGTATAGGCATGATAGTATTTATGATCATCCAAGCTTTCAGGAATTTTGTGTGCCATCATATCTCGATAAAGTTGGTCTAGCTCTATAATAACCTTTTCCGGCAATGCTTTCGCACACCAACAGGTTGGAAAATTCATCTTAAAATAAGTGGCATCTAATAAACTGCTCCCCGGCTTTGCCCATTCAAAATCGATCAGCTGCAACTCATCCTTATCTTCGTGGTCAAATACATTATCTGGGCAAATATCACCATGGGTTAATACATGGAAAGGCCCAGGCATAAATACTTCCTCAATTACTGAAATGGCTTCTCGTTTTATGGTGTCAGTAAAAGGTAATTCAAAGATCCTGCATGCTCGTTCTAATTTGGGCAATAAATCATTTTGTTTCCATTTTATCTCGCTTTGAATCGTCTTCCTGCCAGGATATATTTGGTTTAGTATTTGGTCATAAATTTTTAGTCGGCCGATACTCGCCATATGAAAATGCGCCAGTGATTTAGTAAAGCGTTTAAGAGCAAGAGAAGCTTTATCCGCGTCTGATTTTGTTAGGCTATCGACTAAACTTATATGTTCGCTTCCTAAGTCTTCTAACAAGATAAAATATAAAGATTGGTTTCCGCCAAAAAACCTTGGGACGCTATAGTTGGTATCTGATTCACTTAATAACTTGAGCCCTGCATACTCACGTGCAAACCTTTCCAAAACATCCTCTCTGCTATCGTGGCTTCTATGAGAAAGCGATTGTTTTAGTATGACAGAGTTGATACTTTTCTGAGGGTCCTCTAAAATTAAACGCGCTAAAATATTGCGTCTATCAGGCTCGCTTAAAAAATACATATCTTTAATTCGAATAGGTCTCTTAAAGCATTCCTTCAGAAGTTTTGAGCTTTCTAAAAGTAGATTTCGCTCAAGTTTTTGAATGTCTTTTGTCATATTGCCACCCACTTTCTTAACTCCTTATCAAAGTCTCCAGCCCCTTCAACTGCACATTAAATAGCTGTCAATGCTTTGTCGGACTGATATGCTCTCTCTATGGCACCATTCGGCAGAAAAAAGGATTGCAAATATTCAAATGATTGCATCCTATCATCACCACCTTCATCAGATAAAAAGATGTGCTCGCAGTATTCACCGATGTCCTGAATAATACGTTCGTAGCGATAGTAGCAAATTGCATCTTGGTTTATTTCTGTTTGGTCATAGCCCTGATAAAAAAGATTCTCCTCTTCAATCGGTGAACGACCGCTATCCCAAATACCGGCACCAATAAACATAAGATCTCGCTCTTTCGGGGCCAAAATGATGGTATCCCAATCAACGATATACAGCGCACCATCTTTATCAACAATCAAGTTCCAGCCATGAATATCTGCGTGGCATAAAATATATTCGAGTATCTGTTTTTGAAGTGTGATGGCAAGTTCTTCAGTTCGCTCAACGATTTTAAGAATCTCAGTACTTTTGGATTTCAGGAACAGTGCCATTCTTACAGCAACAGGCTCCTCAAAAACTTCATTTTCAATGCGTATTAGAAAGGCTTTGACGGTTTCTCGCCATTTGGAAGAGAACATTTCCCGTGGTGTGCCACTTGTTAGGGCGTTTGGAATATCGGTGCTATGAAGCTTTTTAATGGCCGCTCCAAATTGACCCCACTGATCTTCTGATAGTTTGGCTTCTACGCCATTATGCCCCTCCACATAAGGGTAGAGAATCGTCTTGAAGGATGCCAGGTCTGCCCAAAGTTGTCCTGTCTTGGTTGCAAGAGGCGGGATTACTTGTTTGATACCCAGCTCAGCCAAGTAGTTTGGAACTGACACTGAGGCCTCCAAAAATTCACTACTCCTTAATTTGAGAAAATATTCCCATCCTTTATTTGTCACAACACGATAGACAGCCGTGTTAAAATCAGCCCCAATGGGAAGAAATGTTATCGTCTCCACATTCAATCCGTACTCCTCGTGTAAACAGGCAATGATTTGTTCGTCTGTAAGATTTGGTTTTGTTAGCATATCATTACCTCAAAACCTTCTTCATATAATATCGCTTATGGCCTTTGGGGCAGTCGTCTAAAACGCCAAACACTTCATAACCATGCTTGAGGTAAAAATCTTTCGCTTGGAAATCAAAGGTATCGAGGTGAGATAAAGTAGCGCCTAATTGTTTTGCTTTTTCTTCGACCTTATTCAATAGGATTGTGCCTAACCCTTGATGACGGTAATTTTCCTCAACAAAAAATACGCTGATGTAAAGGATCTTCCATATGTACACATCCGCGCAAATGCCTGCAATCACTTCGTCACCGTTCTTGATCGTGAGATTTAGATGAATCACTTCTGGTTTCTGTGTCGCAGGAACGCATGACTTGTTAAACTCAAATAACTTTTGATCTATAGTGTTGTATACATTTGGGGCATTCAGTTCCAGCCTATAACTGGTGTTTGGTATAGGTAGATTGTAGTCAGTATTTTCTGTGTGATTTACCCAATCTGCCAACTCCCCCGCAACTTCATGCAATGCAAGGTTGGTTGTATCAAGGATTTTTATATTCGCAACTTCTTCATAGCTTCTGAGAGTAGATAGTCGGCTAAAATCCATGATACTGGCAGCGTCTTCCTGGATAACGTGTGGCGCCCATTGAGGATCCTGATGATGCATACGAAGCCATGCTGACCAGTTCAGCATGTTTTGATCAACGCCATAGGTATTACGCTTTTTGAGGCGCCCAATACGTTCAAAATCACTAACATCTAAAAGACAAAATTTGATTTTTCCTATCTGTTTAGCGGAAGGACAGCTAAGTATTTCACCTAAAACAACTTGACCAAGCAAGCAGGCGTCTTTGTCACCCTTGAATAATTTCTGTAGCCACTTCTCGGTAGACTCCTGACGCCATTTTTTGTCAGCGCCATCGGGTACACCGATGTCATCAAAATCATAAACGGCGATAGTATCTCTCAAGAGCTCTTTTAAATAAGGCATAACGGCCGTTTTACCGCTACCACTGGCGCCACCTATGAAGTATAACTTGCTCATATTTGCTCCGTAAAATTAATATCCAGACTACAATTTGAAGCATCTAAGGTGACAATCTGCCCAAGAGGTAATACGTACCCATTCTCAATATGACCATAGGGAAAATTCTTAATGCATGGGACCTTAATTCGTTTACACCAGAAATCGATCACATCTTCTGTCGTTACGCCTTTGGAGTCAAAATGCTTGGCCGTACATTCCGTAAAATGGCCAATAATAATACCGGCCACGTTATCTAGTATTCCTGCGACGTATAATTGAGAAAACATACCTTCAACGAGGTATGGCTCAATCCCAACATCTTCTATTAAAAGAATTTTACCTGAAAAATCTGGTTGATATGGCGTTCCCATTAGATTGAGCAGGCAAGTTAAGTTTCCACCAATTAAGGGGGCTGTTACACTACCATGGTGGACCGCATAACCACCGCTTACAGAATAGCTTTTTTGATTTAAGCAATTTAAAAGAGAGGCCCATGTGTTATCGGCCACAACTCCATTTTTAATATCGCTGCAATTAAAGCCTGTTACAGATAATACACCAGTTTTTGCATAAATACCTAACTGTAAAGCTGTTGTGTCTGAATAGCCTACAATAATCTTTGGATTTTGTTGAATCAGACCATAATCTAAAAGAGGCAAGGTCCTAATTGAACAAGCGCCTCCATTGGTTGTTATGATGACTGAAATTTCTGGGTCTTTGAAAAAATCCATGATATCTGTGGCTCTTTCTTCATCAGTACCAGCTGCAAATAATTCATTTTTATCAAGATGCTTTCCTGTTTTTACTTTAAACCCTAATGCTTCGAAAAATGTGACAGATTGTTCGACCAAGGCATCAGGCGCTGGGCTAGAGGGTGTTATCATTCCTATAACATGATTAAAAGTCATAGCACCTTCCCCATTTTAAGGTGCGGGATGGTATCTTCCTCAAAATAATCCCCTTCAGCAACCCAACCATTCTTTAGATAAAAATTGACGGCTGAATATCTTGCATGACAGTAAATGAAACGAATGCCTTGATGTTTTGCGTAAGCTTCACAAAACTCTAACATCTTCGAGCCAATGCCTGAATCTTGCAGCCCTTGTTTCACGACAACCCTCTGCATCTTATAATCGTTGCCTTCCGGTACGAGCACTGCTGTGCTAATAATTTCATCACCTTGAAACCCTGCAATTTGGATATGGTCTTTTTCTGCTACAAGTTCTTCTGGCAAAAAGATAAGCCCTAAAGGTTTACGTAGAATACCTTCACGTAATTTTACGGCTGCCTCGTATTCACGCGAACCATGATTGATAATTTTAAAGCTCAAGACAGTCATCCTTAATACTCATCAAATTCAGTTTTAACTACGCATAAATTATATATATAATATTCCTTTTTGGAAAGTTAGTGGGATCTGCTTGCCAACCCTTGATTTGCCTTACTTTCTCCGTTTCGAATTCCCAACCCCTACTCCGGTTTCTGTTCTCTAAAAAATGCATGTGCAAAAATCATCTATGCTCTAAAACTTTAGCGTCATCAAGCATCTACCTCTCTGATGGGATTTCTTCCAAGCATATGTGTTGCGATTATTTCGAACGATCTTTGATCAATTTCTAAAAAACCATAGCGAAAAACATAGCCCCAGGAAGCTTTATTTTTAATAAAGTCTAGCAACGATACAAGCGATTTGATATCAATGTGCTTTGCGTCAAAATAACTGATATTGCGCCTAAATGGTTTGAGTCCATCTCCCATATCTACTTGGTAAGGCATATCATCAATTACCTTGCCAATTGCAGTAAATTTTTGATAGAGCTCAGATCCTTCCATAGTTACTTTAGACGAGTAATAAATCACGAAATCACCACGGGATAATCGTTTAGCAGGCGCAGATTTGCCGTGACAGAATTGGCAAATACCAAGCTTAATACCGTTTTCTACATGCTCTTTGCAAGCAACGCCAATCCAGAATTTTGCTGTCTTATTCATCTGGGGTACCTGCGGTTAATTTCGCTAAAATATGCACAAGACTTTTTTGTTCCTTATGAGATGCTTTACTAAAAAAGGTACTATCAATTCCTTCGACAATGGGAACGAGCATGCGCACCATCTCTTTACCTTTCTCTGTAAGCGAGACGCTCTTAGCACGTGTATCTGTTTCATGTTCAATGCGATTCACGCATCCAAGTGCCACAAGTTTCCTGAGCGACTTTGAAACAGTCATCTTATCAAGCTTGGACCAGTTCACGATGAGGATTTGGGTCGTGTCATAGTGATGAGCTTCAAACCACATTAAAGTCGCCATAATGACAAACTGGGCATGAGATATATCATAAGGCTCCAAAGACTTTTTAATTTGCCGCTGCCAGATCATGGTCGTTTGCCAGAGTAGAAACCCTGGGCTGTCTTCTGGTGTGTCAAAGCCAAAGGGTAAGTTAGACATTTCTGCCTCTTGCAAGCTTTACTAGATTTTCCATTTCCTCTGGCACGGTGTCAGCTACGTTTTGTGCCACAAGTTTGATCCAGAGCCATTTTAGCGGGCCGGTCACAACCAGTTTATTCGTTAGGATTAGTCCCTCTGCTGTATTCTCCATAGAGTGAGTATCATACATCTTGGCACCGAAGAACGAAGTGCAGTCGGTAAAATGGTGCCCTTCATTAATTTCTGTCAGTAAGATTTTCACGGGCTTCACGCCTTTGGGCTTTAATATGAAATGGTTACCAACCACGAAGTCACCCTCAAGCTTGCAGTAATCCAAATCACCATGCCAAGTTGGCCAACTATTTACGTCTGTCCAAATGCGCCAGATATCCTCCGAGCTAATGCCCTCAAAGGTCTTGCTATAGGTTCTTGTCCACATATACGCCTCTTTAGTATCCATACATATTGTATGCTTATATACTAAATAGTCAAGCGTTAAGCAATAGAAACCTGGGGTTTCACCGTAAAATTCTCACTCTGCTGGTACATGCGCCGCTCGAAGCCCCAATAGCGAACCTCAAGACCCATTTTCGAAAAACCCAGTAAAATCAAGAGCTCTGGACATGCGTACCTTCGGGTCGAATGTCCGCATGTAACGGAGAAACGGAGAGCAAGATAGGAAATCGTGGGGCGAACTTGGTGATTTTGTGATTCTCCCCCCTAAGCTAAAGCTTCGGTTGGTAGGCTACGTACGTATGGATGATATGGCTAAGGCTTAAAGAAATCGCTTTAATGCCACCGCCTTGCCTGATCCAGTTTTAAAATATTTCTCTAAAGCCCATAGCTTTTTCTTTGGTTTCAACAGCAACATAACCTTTTTAGCTTTGCGGGTACTTTACCGTCATTATGAGCCTTAATTCGTTGTTTCAGATTGCTACTAAAGCCAACGTAAATAATTGCTATTTGATAATTCTAGGAAATAAACATAACGCATAATTTTACGCCCTACCGACGCTAAAGCTTCGTGAGACGCTCCTAGTTCTACCTCACTTCTGGCGTGCCGCCCGAAGTTCGAAGAACGTAGGGTGGCGGAGGGAGAGGGATTGTTCGCTAACGCTCACCCCTTTGGGGCCGCCTACGGCGTCGCTCACCAGGGCTCGCCGAACCCTCTGTCGGGTTCTCGTCCTCGAGCCATCTATCATTATTCTATGAGCCTCTTTTAAGAAGCTCATAGAATAATGGCGGAGGGAGAGGGATTCGAACCCTCGATACGCTTTGAGACGTATACACACTTTCCAGGCGTGCGCCTTCAGCCACTCGGCCATCCCTCCTTAATAAAAAAGCGTCTTCTTCTTATAACCCTATCTTCATAAAAAATTCAACCCTCACTTTTTATCATCCATCTTTAATACTTCCAAAAATGCTTTTTGAGGGATTTCCACATTACCAACTTGCCGCATCTTCTTTTTTCCTGCCTTTTGCTTTTCAAGTAGCTTCCGTTTGCGGGATATATCACCCCCATAACATTTAGATAATACATCTTTCCTGAGCGCTGAGATTGTCTCACGCGCAATAACCTTGCCACCAATAGCTGCCTGAATGGCTACTTTATAAAGTTGCCGAGGGATGAGATCTTTTAAACGCTCGCATAGAGTTCGACCACGCCCCTGGGCTTGGGAGCGGTGCACAATCATGGATAACGCATCAACCGTTTCATTATTGACTAAAATAGACAATTTAACAAGATCACCTCGATTGTAGCCATCCATTTCGTAATCAAAACTTGCATAGCCCCGACTCACCGATTTTAATCGATCATAAAAATCAAAAACTACCTCATTAAGAGGGAGACGATAAACCAACATAGCGCGGCTTCCAATATAAGTAAGGTTTAGTTGCTCTCCGCGTCGCTCTGTACATAACATAAGGATAGATCCTAAATACTCATCAGGGACCAAAATAGTAGCTTTTATCCATGGCTCCTCAATATAGTCAATTTGGACCGGGTCCGGCATATCCGAGGGGTTGTGCACCTCACTCATTGTCCGATTTGTTCTATGAACCCGATAAACCACACTAGGAGCCGTTGTCACCAAATCTAAGTTAAATTCGCGCTCTAGGCGCTCCTCAATAATCTCTAAGTGCAAGAGCCCTAAAAACCCACAGCGAAAACCAAACCCCAACGCTGGGGATGTATCGGGCTCAAAGACAAAACTAGCATCATTAAGCCGCAGTTTCGCTAAGCTTTCTCGTAAGACTTCAAAGTCGCTACTCTCGGAGGGAAATAAACTACAAAAAACAACGGGTATGCTCGGCTTAAAGCCACCTAAAGGCTCAGTCGTAGGATTTTTCTCCTCGGTGATGGTATCCCCAATTTGGGTATCAGCCACATGCTTTATATTCGCCGTAAAAAAACCAACTTCCCCCGGATAAAGCTTATCCGTAAATTGCTTCTTAGGGCTAAAAAAGCCAACCTTATCGATCTGATATACTGCTTTTGACGCAATGAGCTTAACTTTCATCCCACGCGATAGCACGCCATCTATAACCCGAACTAAGATCACAACTCCCAGATACGTGTCATACCAACTATCAACCAAAAGCGCGCGTAGGGGCTTTGTTTCATTTCCTCTAGGGGGCGGAAGCCGATGAATAATGGCCTCTAATACCTCGTTAACTCCCACACCCGTTTTTGCAGAAATCAATACAGCATCCTTAGCATCTAAGCCAATAACCTCTTCAATCTGAGTTTTAACCTTTTCCACATCCGCTGCGGGTAAATCGACTTTGTTTAAGACTGGGATCATTTCATGGTCATTCTCAATGGCCTGATAAGCATTAGCTAATGTCTGTGCTTCTACTCCTTGACTAGCATCCACTACCAACAAAGAACCTTCACAAGCGGCAAGCGATCGGCTAACTTCATACGCAAAATCTACATGCCCTGGCGTATCCATCAAGTTGAGCTGATAAGTTTTGCCATCTTGCCCTTTATACATAAGACGAACGGTTTGGGCCTTTATAGTGATGCCACGCTCACGCTCAATATCCATTGAGTCAAGAAGCTGGTCTTGCATTTCTCTCTCTTCTACCCCGCCGCATAATTGGATCAACCGGTCTGCTAAGGTTGATTTTCCATGATCAATATGAGCAATAATGGCAAAATTGCGGATAAGAGATTGGTCAATTTTGGTCACGCTCTTAATTCTCCCCCCGTCTTGGTTATCACAGATGATATAATTTTGTTGGCTATAAGATCAATTTCCTCATGTGTAAAGCTCTTTACCTTCGGTTGCAACCAAAGACGAAGCGTTAAAGATTTCCTCTGAGAACCAAGAGCCCCGTCCTCAAATATATCAAAAATAACGGCTTTAACAATCAATGCTTTATCAACATTTTCAGCTGTTTGAAGCACCGTCTGAGCTGGAACAGCGCGGTCCACAATAAAAGAAAAATCACGCGTTACCATCATTAAATTCGTCGCAACAAAAGGCCCTTTCGATAAGCTCTGTTTTTTTTGGGGCAACCTCTCAATAAAAAGCTCAAACGCCACAACGGTTTTCTCAAAATCATACCCTTTTAATACTTTTGGGTGAATCTCTCCAAAATACCCTAATATATTTTTCCCAAGCTTCACAGTTACAGAACGCCCAGGATGATACCATTTCGGTACTCCTTCTTTACTAAGCGTCATCCGATTAATATCCAGCCCATATCGCTTAAGAACAGCGCCTAAGTCCGTCTTTATATCAAAGACTGTCACTGCCGAAGGTTTGGATGACCAATGAGGGTCATGCTTTACCCCCGCTCGCAAAGCTGTGACGACTCTGGGTTGCTCCTCCAGGCTCGTGCCAAAGAAAACGGTGCCCAATTCAAATAGGTTCACATTTGATTGGCCTCGCGCATGATTTTTCTTGGCTGCCAACAGCAGCCCTGGAATAATGGAAGGACGCATTACCGATAAATCCTGGCTTATAGGATTAACCAATGTTAAGTCGTCCCGCTTGCTAGAGAATAATTCCGCCATCTCTGGGCTGATGAAGGACCAGGTATAAGCCTCTGTTAACCCTTGGGTACATAGAATCTTCTTTATTTGAAGCTCAGAGGTTGCAAACGATTTTTCTTTGCTTAACGCTTGTCTTCTTAAGACATCTTCTTGGAGAGGTAAAGGCTCGAGAGGTAGACCGTCATAGCCCTCAAGACGGATGACTTCTTCAATAATATCCACTTCCTGATGTATGTCGACACGCCATGAGGGCACGATCAGAGTAAGAATATCTTTTGTGAGCGATTGAACACCTGATTGCCAGGAGGAAGCTTTTTCATCTATCTTAAAACCAAGTTTATTAAGATAATTTTTGGCTTGTGGGATATCTTTGCCTATAACTTGAATAAGGCGCTGGCGTCTCAATACTAGAATTTTTTCCTTTTTTTCCTCTTGTTTCCTTACTTCGATCACTTCGCTGGCCTTACCACCACATATATCGAGGATAAGTTTTGTGGCAAAATCAAGACCATACCGCACCATGTTAGGATCAACCCCACGTTCAAAACGGGTACGTGATTCCGTTAGTATGCCAAGCTTTCGACCTGTTAAAGTCGTTCGCTCAGGGTCGAAAAAAGCTGATTCCAGGAAAACGTTTACCGTACTTGGGCAGCACTCACTCGATTGACCACCAATAATGCCCGCAAGCGCCAAAGGCTTTTCTCTATCGGACACAAGAGTCATCATAGCGTCAAGCTCATATTCTTTTTGATCTAAGGCAAAGAACTTTTGACCTTTCTCTGCCGTATGGACACGTACATCCTGCCCAGAAATTCGATCCGCATCAAAGGCATGAAGAGGCCGGTTAAGCGAAAACATAACATAATTGGTAATATCCACGATTGCTGAGATAGAGCGGACCCCTACAGCTTTGAGGCGCTTCTTTAACCAAGCAGGGCTCGGACCATTTCTGACCCCTTGGATATATCGCCCGGCAAAATGGGAGCAAGCCATCTTGTCAGACTCAGAAAGATCCAACGATAGATGAATGGGGCTTCGACCAGTTACTTCTCCTAGAGAGAGATCTGGTAAAGGTTTTAACTCGCCCATTCCTTTAGCTGCCAAATCACGAGCAATATAGTAAATACCAAAGCAATCGGCACGATTGGGGGTAACAAAAATTTCAAAAATAGGATCATCCATCTCTAAATATTCAGCGATTGGCATGCCTATCGGCGCATCCTCTGATAAAACGGCAATACCCTGGCTGCTCCCTTCCTCATTCATCTTCAATTCCTGAAAGGAACAAATCATTCCGCAGCTTTCTTCACCACGAATAGCAGCTTTCTTTAATACAACCCCTGTTGAAGGAATAGTTGCCCCAACAGGAGCAAAAATAATTTTCTGCCCAGCTGCTACATTGGCAGCACCACAAACAACCTTTACCTCCCCCTCTTTCGTCTCCACTTGACAAATACGTAAACGGTCGGCATTAGGGTGCACTCTCACATCCTTAACGTAAGCCACTTTAAACTCTGCTAAGCTCTGAGAGGGATTTTCTATATTTTCCACTTCTAAGCCCAACTGAATGAGAGCATCAGTAAGTTGCTCCACAGATGCTGTGGTATCTAAATACTCTTTTAACCAAGATAATGTGAATTTCATCTTATTCTCCGCAATACCGCAGGCTTACCGTCCTAATATATCGAAATTAAAATGTTGAAGCCAACGAACATCGGACTCATACATTAACCTCAAATCGGGGATTCCATATTTAAGGATAGCTACGCGTTCCACTCCAATCCCAAAGGCAAACCCTTGGTGATGCTCAGGATCCAAGCCACAAGCCCTTAGAACATTCGGATGAACCATCCCACACCCTAAAATCTCGAGCCAATTTTTATTATGGCTTATATGGAGTTTTCCTCCCTCAAAGGAACAGCCTATATCCACCTCTGCCGAAGGCTCGGTAAAAGGGAAGTAAGAAGGACGGAAACGAAGAGGCATATCCTCTACTTCAAAAAAACGGTGGCAAAATTCAAGGATACACGCTTTCAAATGCCCCATATGGATACCCTCATCAATGACTAGCCCTTCAACCTGGTGGAAAACAGGGGTATGAGTTGCATCATAATCCGAGCGAAAAACACGACCAGGAGCCAACAAACGAAAAGGCGGCTTGCCGCTCCGCATAGCGCGAATCTGCACGGGAGAAGTTTGCGTCCGCAAAAGGAGAGCATGTCCATCCCTTGTACCCGGTAAGTAGAAAGTATCCATTAATTGACGCGCAGGGTGAAGAGGATCGACATTAAGTGCCGTAAAATTATGATGATCATCCTCAATTTCTGGGCCCCGTTCGATTGAAAATCCCATTTGGCTAAAAATGCTACTAATCTCGCTTATCGCTTGGGTAATGGGATGAAGCCCTGTTTGCTCAGGCAAAAGGATGGGGAGAGAAAGGTCCAACTCTTCCCTGTGTAGGCGTTGGTTGAGCCAGTTTTCTTCAAGATTATTTTTCTTTGCTTCAATTGCCTTTAGTATCTCTTGCTTAGCTTTATTGAGGGATTGGCCGCGAGCTTTCTTTTCTTCCGTATTTAAGCCAGCAAGCTCTTTCATCATTGCTGTAAATCGCCCCGACTTACCTAGTTCCTGGATACGAATCTTTTCGAGAGATTCTACGCTGTCTGCTACCTCTATTAAACCCACAACTTCACGGCAAATTATTTCAATCGACATTCACTTCAACACCAATGCTGCATTTATTCACGGAATACAAGTTTTAAATTATACGACACTTATGCGTACCTTTCAATCACCGAGTCATCTCTTTAACTTACTAAACACCTCAAATAAAGGCATAACGCTTGGTAAATATATTTAGATGTCAGCTCTTTAACTTGCTTTATCCACGTATATTGCCGAAGGCACCTACCTTACAGTAAGGAACAGGCCATAGAGATCGACAGCAAAAACTTCTTTGATGGCCCAATAGAAGACTTTTAGCCTATACAACTTTCTAGAGAGCAAACTGACGACATCTCATGATGCCTGGCTCGCAAGAGCCCGGGGGATATAGGGCAAGAACTATTATTAGATCCCCAGGGCCCAAACACGGCTATACTACTATCGTATAATTGTGTGCCTTTGGCAATTTTAAGGATTGGCAAGAGGACGACCTGGTACACGATAGGGCTTAAGAAACCACATAGACCCCAATGCGAGAATCATTAAAACAGCACTTAACCAGAAAGCAGCAGGCGCACCAAACGCTATGGTTAACCACCCCGAAAGATGGTTGGCTAATAAAAGCATAATGCCCATTACCACAAATAAAATTCCAAAGGTTGTTCCTCGTAATTCCTTGGGACAACGATCACTTACCATAGCTAAAACCAAACCATAAGAAACACCATAATGCAGGCCCCAAAAAACAATTCCCCATAAAGCCACGATATAACTATTAGCTAAAGCGAGGAATATATCCGCCATCAATAACAACACTAATCCTGCAGCAAGGAGAAAACGACGATCAAGCCGATCAGAAAGCGCCCCGATAGGATAGGAAGAGATACTACTTGCTACATTAATAAGAACAAGTACTACTGGAGCATATTTTTCTGAAAGCCCAAGGTCTTTGACCCATAAAATCATAAAGACTTCACTGTAACGCCCTAACATAAAAATAGCTATTACGCCCATAAATATCCAAAAAGATGGGGAGAACGAAGAAAAGCTTGCCAAGCTCAAGTGTGTAGTTACATCTTTTTTTTCCTTAGCAAGTTCTTTTGGCTCTTTTAAAAGAAAAATAAGAAGAAAAAGAGCAAGAAAACTTGGTATAATAGCAAGAGTAAAAAGAAGACGATAATTAGTATGACTCATTTCCATAACCCAGATACCAAGGACGCCCCCAACAACTGACCCAACCATACCGAATGCTTGCCTTAAGCCATAACATGCACCACGCAAATGGGCCGGTGCAACATCCGCCACGAATGCTTCTCTAGGGGCTACTTGAAGTCCATAACTAAGGCGTTCTACAATACGTCCAGCAAATATCCAAGTAGCTGCTTGGGCAAGCGGATAAATCAACCGGCTTAGTGCAACAAAGAAATATCCTAAAACGATTAAAAGTTTTCTTTTCCTTAGCCAATCACTTAGTATTCCTGAAAAGATACGCATAAAATAGGAGAGCGATTCGACAATTCCCTCCAAAGAACCGATCCCCATAGCTGTAACCCCAAAAACAACCGTTAAATAAAGGGGAGAAAAGCTAAACGTAATCACTGAGGAAATATTAACTAAAAAAGTAGATATTCCCAGGATCCATATTTGCTTGGGAATAGCCCGTATTGTTTGAAGAAATGAGAAATGTTTCATCTGCCTCCAATACCCTATCATTGATATTACAGTTTCACCACTAACGTACTTTAGTAGGAATCGTCAACTGTTGCCTGCCGCTTTCTAATAAAAATAAAAAATTCTCAAGATAGCAAGACAGTCCCTTGAAAATTATTACCATGAAAAGATGGCACCTAAATAGAGAAAAAATTCTATAAGATACAGAGGATATCACTCAAATGTTATGAGGTAAGAGTATCGGGGATGAACCTGATTTCAAACAAAGTTAACATAAGAAAGTAGATTTTAACAAAAAGGAAGTTTTTTAGGCTCCACTTTTCTTATTTTTGGCTAAGATACCTTAGCGCCATACCTTTTAATCTTTTTCTCGGGCCACGAAAAGACGACAATGAAGAAAATTTGCGCTTCGAAGGAGATTTAGAAAAGCCACGAAGCTGAGATTTGAATAATGATTTTTTCTTCAAGGAAGAAGCAGGATAAACATTGGCTAAGAATACTTTGTCATTATGTGAGCGTTTGTTCCACAAAGTTAAGACTTTGCTTCTATAAGCTTGTGCTTTCCCTTCGTCTTTGGAATGGAAATGGCCAATGGCCTTTCGCCATGTTATAGCTTCTTTCTTAAGCGTTTTAAGGTATTGGGCACCATACGTTATGTTTTTTTCCGGATCAAATGCGTCCTCTAAGCAATTAAATGCTTTTGGGTGGTACTTTAGGTTTACCTGCATACACCCAACATCAATATTTTGAATCCCCTTACTTTGCCATTGTTTCACGGCATCAATAGCTTCTTGCTTTGTCTTAAAGTAATGCCCTGTGCCTTCAACGTTAGCAGCCCATGGCCAAGGCATCCGATCACCATTTTGAGCAGGTTTACCTGATTCAATATTAGCGATAGCTTGTAAAATTCCTTTTGGGAGAAAAAGTTTCCGCTCAATTTTACGAGCCGCTTGACAACATTGGACGCTTGGATCTGCACAAAGAGGAGAAAGAGGGGCGCAGGCTAAAACGAAAAAAATTATAATGGTAATAATTATTTTTTCGCCTCTTTCTGCTCGTTTCATCGCTCTTCCTCTTCTATTCATACAAGAAAATGTTTGGTAAAGGGTTGAAATTTTCTCCCCTTATCACCACATTAATGATCTAAAAGTTGCAAAAAAGTTAAAAATCACCTAAAACATTTCTAGGTAAGGAGATAAACGTGGCAAAAGTCTTATTAGCTGAAAGCAATAAAGCCCTGAGCTATTTTATAAAAAAATGCTTGGTACGTGCAGGGCATGTGGTAACCACTTGCCATACAGCCGCCGAAGCAGAAGATTATTTGGCTACCTCGCCTTTTGATCTTCTTCTCATTAATTTGGACTTACCCGATAAAATTGGCCTCCAGGTAGCCGATAGCGTCCAGAAGAAATATAAAAATTTGCGTATTATGATTATTAATGGCTTTGCTGTTTTCTCTTTGCATAACAGGCTTCGCAATGGTCGAGCGATGTCCGTAGTGTCTAAGCCTGTCCATCTTAAGGGTCTGGTACGTAGTATTGATGCGCTCTTTACCATTCATCATGAAACAGCGTAATCATTAGCAAGGACAAGCTTCGACGTAACCATATATTATAAAGGTAAGCCGGTTAAGCTTTTGCCTCACCCTCGCCTCACTCTTGCTCAACTTGGCGAACTCTAGCTTTCTCCTTTGACTTTCTCCAATGAGAATTTGGACGCGCGTTTTTCAAAAGCTAGAACCATACGATGGACGATTTTATCAAAAAGTGAGCTCATGAGAAAATTAAGCCCCAACGATTTAAATTCGAAATCGACGAAAAAATCTACTCGTGTAATTTTTTCTCCGACAGGGGTAAAAGTCCAATGGTTTTCTAAGTATTTAAAAGGGCCGCTGTGATATTCTACATCAATCCGCGTCTTAGGAGTCAACTTTACGATCGAACGGAAACGCTCATTGAGCAATTGGTAACCAATAAACATGTCCGCAATAATGACTTCTTTACTTTTTTCGATAATTTTAAGATCTGAACACCAAGGTAAGAAATCAGGATATTCTTCCACCCCCTGGACAATATCGTAGATAATTTCCGCTGCGAAAGGAAGTATCTTACTTTCTCTATGTTTTGGCATTCTATTAATTTTTCGCTTGTGCCTTAAGGTACTGTTCGCGTGCTTCCTTAAGCTTTTTAAAGTCATCGCCCGCATGATAAGAAGACCGAGTGAGAGGAGAAGATGAAACCATCAAAAAACCTTTACTACGCGCAACCGCTGCATACTCAGCAAATTTTTTAGGTGTAATGTATTCCATGACAGGATGATGACGAGGAGTTGGTTGCATGTATTGGCCAATAGTAAGAAAATCAACCTCAGCGGCGCGTAGATCATCCATCACCTGGTAAATCTCCTCTGGTCCCTCCCCCAAGCCTACCATCAGACCTGATTTCGTAAACATACTTAGATCCTGCTGTTTGACTCGGTGTAGAAGAGAGAGAGAATGATAATAACGCGCACCAGGTCGAACCGTCTTATAAAGGCGAGGAACTGTTTCCAAGTTATGGTTATATACATCGGGTTTTGCTTTAACGACCGCTTCCAAAGCGCCTTCCTTGCGCAAAAAATCAGGGGTCAAAACCTCAATAGTTGTGGTAGGAGCAAACGCACGAATAGCCTGAATTGTGCGAACAAAATGATAAGACCCCCCATCTTCCAAATCATCGCGGTCAACCGATGTAACCACCACATGATCTAAGCCTAAGCGGCCTACCGCCATTGCTACCCGTTCTGGTTCATGAGGATCAAGCTTATCAGGCAAACCTGTTTCTACATTACAAAAAGCACAGGCCCGCGTGCAGACACTCCCTAAGATCATAACGGTGGCATGTTTTTTTGTCCAACACTCTCCAATGTTAGGGCAAGCGGCTTCTTCACAGACAGTGTTTAATTTTAACTCGCGAATTAGTTTATACGTCTCTTGATAGCCCGCGGACACAGGTGCCTTCACCTTAATCCATTCAGGCTTGGAAAGAGGAACGCTCTTTGCGACGTCGTGTTTTGTCATCCGCTTCCTTCTACCAGCTCACTTTTTCTTTACTTCCATCTTATCGAAGGCACGCTAAAAATGCAAAGCCCGATCATAGGCGCTTAGCACCGACTCATGCATCATCTCTGAAAGAGTAGGATGAGGAAAAATAGTTTGCATAAGCTCAACTTCCGTTGCTTCTAGCGTCTTAGCAATAGCGTATCCTTGAATAAGCTCTGTGACCTCCGCGCCAATCATATGGGCTCCAAGTAATTCCCCCGTTTTTTTATCAAAAATGGTTTTTACTAAACCCTCTGTTTCCCCTAATGCCATTGCTTTACCATTAGCCAAAAAAGGGAATCTCCCAATACGCAGCTCATATCCCATGGCCTTCGCCTTCTCTTCTGTTAACCCAATACTAGCTATCTGTGGATGGCTATACGTACAACCAGGTATGTGAGAACGCTTCAGTTTGTGTGCCCCTAGCTGACCAAAAATAAAATCAATACATAACACCCCTTCATGGCTAGCTTTGTGAGCTAACCAAGGGGCCCCAGCAACATCACCTATCGCGTAAATGCCTTTTACGTTTGTTTCGCAATAATCGTTGGTAAGAATTTGGTTTTTATCAACTTTCACCCCAACCTTTTCAAGGTTTAACCCATTTATGTTCCCTACAATTCCTACCGCCGAGATGACGCGGTCAAAGGATTGTTTTTGTTCGCCTTGGGGCGTTTTAATGGTGACCAACGCTTTTTGGGTATCTTTCTCAATTTTTGTAACCTGCGCCCCCGTCATAAACTTAATTTTTTGCTTCTCAAAGGCTTGGCGTGCTAAAGAGGAGATTTCAGGGTCTTCTTGAGGTAAAATAGTATCCTGCAATTCAACCACCGTAACGCTTGAGCCAAGAGTCTGGTAGAAACTTGCAAATTCAATACCTATCGCTCCTGAACCAATAATAAGAAGTGTTTTTGGCAAGCTCTTAGGTGTCATAGCCTCTCGTGATGTCCAAACAATCTCTCCATCCGGTTCTAAGCCTGGCAAAGTACGGGGATAAGCACCTGTTGCGATCACCACATGAGGAGCATTAAGAAGAGTCGAGGACACCCCATCAACCTTAATAAACTTAACATCTCCTTCGAGTTTTTCGAAACTTCCTTCACCTTGAAACACGGCAATTTTATTTTTCTTCATCAAATGTTGGACCCCCGAAGAAAGCTTCTGGGCAATGGAACGGGAACGCTGGATGATTTGATCGAAATTGACCTCAATTTTCTGAACAGATAGGCCATAATCACCTAAATGGTGTAAAAGACGGTACACTTCCGCGCTACGCAGCAGAGCTTTCGTAGGGATGCATCCCCAATTAAGACAGGTGCCGCCAAGACTCTCCTTCTCTACAAGAGCAACTTTTCGACCAAGCTGCGCTGCACGAATAGCTGCAACATATCCGCCAGGACCACCACCAATAATAATGATATCAAAATTATGAGACATTTCTCCCTCGCCGTCTTCTCAGTGGTTTTCGTTTAAGGTCTTTTAACATAATTTCAGTAGTTTGAAAATGTGTTAATCTCTGAAAGGGAGGAAATGATCTTGCCACCTACCTTATTGTCCTTTATTAATAAATCAATGAGCTTAAGTCGAAGTACTCCCTATGAGACAGAATAAGTACCACTTATTGGTTATAGATGATGATAGACGCCTTAGAGACCTGCTTAAAAGGTTCTTACGCGAAAATGATTTTCTCATCTCCACTGCACAAGATGCTCAAGAGGCATGGAAAAAATTAGAATTTTTCCTATTTGATCTCATTATCTTAGATGTCATGATGCCTGGGGAAAATGGACTCCAGTTTCTCGAGAAGCTTCGAGGAAAAAGTAAAATACCCACGCTATTTCTTTCAGCTAAATGGGAAACCGAAGACCGCATTGAAGGACTTGAAAAAGGAGCCGACGATTACTTAAGCAAGCCATTCGAGCCAAAGGAGCTCTTGCTTCGAATCCAATCTATTTTAAGGCGCATCGAGCGCAAACACATAAAAAAAGAATATGTGCTCGGGGACTGCCTTTTTAATAGAGAACGAGAAATCCTTACAAAAAATGGAGAATTGATCAATCTCACATCAACCGAACTGTCGTTACTAAAAATTCTTTTAGACCAAGAGGGTCAACCTATCCAACGGGAAGATCTTATCGATCGCTTATCTGTGGTTATTAACCCAAGAAGCGTTGACGTACAAATCACCCGATTAAGACGAAAAATTGAGCGCGACCCAAAAAATCCTCATTACCTATTAACGATTCGCAATGAAGGTTACGTTTTAAGACCCGATGCATGAAGATACGATTGTTTAAACAAAACAAGCTCGCCCGCTTTATTAAAAGCTTTTTTCCAAGCACTTTATATGGTCGTGCTCTCATTATCATTATTGCCCCTATCATTCTTGTACAGACGATTTCGGGCTATATTTTCTTTGAGCGTCACTGGGATTCTATTACGCGCCAGCTATCCTCAGAGCTTGCTAGTAAGATTAGCGCTCTCATAAGCCTTTATGATGAAAAATATCCAACTCTTGATCCCGTAGCCGTTCGTAATTTTGCTGGCGAGCACTTCTCTCTCTTTGTTACCTTCGAAAGCGAAGGAAAAATCGAAAAGGAAGATCCAAAACCAACGAATGAAACTTTAAGAAAATTTGTACTAAGAAATTTCTTTAAGGAAAACTTCTGGGAAAACTTTTTAATTACCTCGCTTGCCCAACGACTTATTCAACCTTTCAAAGTTGTAATGGACCATACAACTATTTACGTAGACGTCCAGGTAAGAGATGGCATATTTCATTTTGAAACCTCAAGAAAACGCATTTTTAATCGCACCACATTCATTTTCCTGATGTGGTCGCTTGGCACCACTATTTTATTCCTCACCATCGCTTTGGCTTTCATGCGCAATCAAATCCGTCCACTTAGACGTTTAGCTAAGGCCGCAGAAAATTTTGGAAAAGGGCGCGATGCCCCTAATTTTAGGCCGGAAGGAGCTTTGGAGGTGCGCAAGGCTTCAACGGCCTTCATTGTTATGCAGCAGCGTATCAAGAGGCAGTTAGCACAACGCACGGAAATGTTAGCAGGTGTATCCCATGACCTTCGCACCCCTCTCACCCGTCTAAAGCTTCAACTTGCCATGATTCCTAAAAGCCAGGAAATCGAAGACCTGAAAAGAGACGTGCTTGATATGGAACGCATGGTAGAGGATTACTTGGCTTTTGCGCGCGATGAAGGACTCGAAGCTCCTAAAGAGCTCAATATCTCTAAAATAATCAGAGAAATCACGGACACACTCGCTAAAACAAAAACATGCGTTATAAAATTACCAAAAACCTTAAACCTCATGGTACGCCCTAATTCATTCCGCCGGGCTATTACCAACCTAGTAGGGAATGCCTGTAAATATGCGCAAGAAATATCTATTTCATATGTCGAACATCCCTATTCGCTCGAAATTATTATTGACGATAATGGGCCGGGTATTCCCAAAGAAAAACGGGAAGAAGTTTTCAAGCCTTTTACTAGGTTAGACAAGGCTCGCAATAAAGATGCCGGAGGTAGTGGGCTGGGTCTCACAATTGCCCGCGATATTATCCGCAGCCATGGGGGGGAAGTTCTTCTCAATACTTCGCCTCAAAATGGGTTGCGTGTTTCGGTTATCATCCCAACATGAACTTTTATCCTTTGTTTTTTAAAAAATTATCGACGCCCCTTAGATAATCTTTTAAAATAAATAATAAGGTCATCCCTAATTCACAAAAATTTTCTACAAAAACAATTAAGAGCAAAAAAATAAAGAAGATAAATTATAAATTTAATGTATTACCTTAGGTTAAGTTAAAATTTTTCTTTTGAAAAACCTGACTAAATACCAAACACCGTAACCATAAACACGAAGGGGATGACAAAATGATAGCAAAACTTGAGCGTCCTTTTTTTGCCCGGCCTACTTTGGAGGTTGCCCAGGATCTTCTTGGAGCTTCGATAACTTTTGGACATTACCAAGGGATTATTACAGAAACAGAGGCATACATTGGGCAAGATGATCCTGCTTGCCATGCTGCGAAAGGCCGTACTAAACGAACCAATATTTTATTCGGCCCCCCAGGCTACACCTACGTCTATTTAATTTATGGCATGTATCATTGTTTGAATTTTGTAACAGAGCAAGAAGGATTTCCGGCCGCTGTGCTTATCAGGGGCTTATGGCTTGTCACCCCCTCCCCCCAGCATTTAGATGGCCCTGGCAAGCTTTGTCGGCATCTTAATATGACTCTTGAGCATAATAAAATGGATATCATAACCCATAAGGATTTTTACCTATCTTCTGCCAAGGCCAGGCCCCCTTATATAGCAACGCCTCGCATTGGGATAAAGGTTGGTACAGACAAGCATTGGCGATTTGTACTCACTCCTGATTTCCTTCAAAAAGTTAAAGAGACTCCGAACGGCGAATTTTTTTAAGGAAAAAAACACCTAGATAAACAAAGGGGGTATCTGCTAGAGCCATCAAAATTTTAAACAGAAAGCTATTCCAAAACACGATTTTAAAAGTCTCATAAGTAAGAACGCCACTCCCCATAAGGAGAAATAATACAATAAAAGTATCAACAAATTGGGCAATAATAGTGCTTAAGTTATTGCGTAACCATAGGTGTCGTTCTCGTGTGACCCTTCGTATAAAAGAAAAGAGGTACGCATCCAGAAATTGTGAGACAGAGGTCGCAATAAGAGAGCTTATAATAGCCACATCATACAGACCAAAAACTTTATGGAAAAGCTGGTGAGATACAGGCGACCAAGCAGTTGCAGGCACTAGATCCGCTATGTAAATAATCCCCATTATAAAAAGGCTATTTAAAAGACCAACCCATATCGTTCTCTTTGCCCATTGGTAACCAAAAATTTCCGAAATCACATCAGTTATTACAAAGGTAAGTGGAAAGACAATCAACCCAACAGAGATTTCAAAAGTGTACAGAGAAAAAAAAGAAAAGAAAAAAAATTTTTGGAAGATTATATTTCCCGTTACGAGGCAAACACTGAATAAGGCCGTAAGAAACAGATAGACAAGATGAGAAAAATTCATAAAAAAACCTTTAACTTGCTCTAAAAACCACCTTCCTCTTCGCTTTTATATATGACTCTTAAAAGCCAAGCAAGCGTAACAACAAGACAAAAATATTTTTTCTGGACAACGATGACTTAGATATTTGCATCCTTATATTTCTTCTATTGCTTTGTAGGCACGTAGAATAGAAAAAATTGGCCACGAGAAATTTCTTCTTAAGATAAAGAAGTCCTGCTCCATTGCCTGTCTTGCCAGAAAAATTATTGTTTCACATTCCTTCCGGGACTAAGTTTACTAATCGCTATCTCTTTCGCTTTTAAGTAATTTCGCTTCCCATTGGGGAGGAGAGGGATTTCTTCTACTCGGAAAATAGCGCTTTGCTTTGGCAACCAAAGATTCGGCAGCCCAGTATCCCGCAGCGCTTGATAAAGGGTCTCAGGGGTAAGCTCAGGATGAACATAAAGCACTACCATACGTTCCCCTTTTAGATCGTCTACCACGGAAATAATAAGGCAATCTTGACTTCCAATGACCGAACTAATTTCCTCTTCAATGCGGATATGCGGAACCATTTCAGCCCCAATTTTGCTGAAACGATCGACGCGATCAATAATATAGATAAAGCTATCTTCATCAAGACGAGCAATATCACCCGTATTATACCAATCATCTTCAAGAAATTTATCACATGGTTGTTTCCAATATCCCAACATCATGGAAGGGCTCTTTATGCATAGCAATCCTTGAGAACCAATGGGAAGCTCTTTTTTTGTTTCAATATCAATTACTTTTGCAAGAACACCGGGAAGGGTTTGACCAACCGAATTTTCCTTCATCCCGATTTGGCTTACCCCATTCTCTACGTTTGGGCGATTAACAGATACTACGGGGCCAAGCTCTGTACATCCATATCCTTCATACAATTCTTTCCCAAATTTCTTTTTAAAATCCACAGCCAACTGGGTACGCAATTTCTCAGATCCAACCACGGCATATTTAAGAGAAGCAAAATCCTCCTTATCACATTGGCGCAGATAAAGCTGATAAAAAGTTGGCGCACTCACCATAATAGCTACTTGATATTTCTTAATAAGCTGCCCGATAGTCTTTGCATCCATATGATTTGGATGATACACAACACTTTTCCCTGACAACAAGGGCAACCAAAGAGTGGCCGTATACCCAAAAGAATGGAAAAAAGGTAAAACACCCATAATACGTTCTTTCATTGTATGGGGTAGCACCTGAAGTGAGCTTTGGATATTAGCAATAATGGCATGGTGAGAGAGCATGATGCCTTTTGGTAAACCCGTTGATCCACTTGAAAACATTAAGGTCGCTAAATCTCTCGAAGAAAGCGAACTATCCCCATACAAACGCCATAGTAACTTATAGGGAGTGAGCCTCACAAAGAGGGCCATCAATATTTTATCAGAGGGCTTAATCTGTTGAATTAGATCTTCTAGATAAATAACTTGTGTATTTTCAAGGTTAAGGCTTATACGTTCTAAAAAAACGCGCGAAGTAATGATAGTTTTTATGTCACATTGTTTGATTGTCGATTCAAATGCCTCTTGTCCTACCGTAAAATTTAAATTGACAACAACTTTACCAAGTATGCTTAAAGATACATTGGCTAAAGCGGCCCCCACACTCGACGGTAACGCCAATCCTATAATAGGCTCAAGCTTCAATAAGGGATCTAATAGACGCGTTAAAAGTAAGCTTGCAATCAAAGATTGTCCATATGTTACTTTTTTTCCAAGAGAATCGGCCATACAAAAGTTGGCCCATCGTTTTTTTGCTACCCGAAAATAAAGCCTTGGGAGAATCCCCTCTTTTTGCTTTTGGCGATACCTTACTGCTTCATAACCAAGCTCCATGACCCGGGCGCGCATATAAGTTGCATCTTCTTTTCTTACCATGGGTTCCCCAAAAGAAACCGTAACAGGAATCGATGAGAAAGTCGGCCTTTTAAGAAAAAAACATCCTTGAGAAAAACTAAAAATGCTTCCCCAGACACGATCAAGATGAGCCGGGATCACTGGGCAATCAAGCCCCGATACCAATCGTGTAATGCCTTTCTTAAATGGTAAGATATTTCCTGTTCGAGTAATCGCTCCTTCGGGGAAGACGCAGACAACATGGCCTTCCTCAAGCATCCTACGTGCCATTTCTACCGTCTTAACGACCTTCCTGCCTGAGTAAACAGGAATAACCCTCATGCACTGAAAAAACCAATTCAACCACGGAATATGGTAAAATTTCTCCCAAAGCATAAAGTGAACGTGCCGGTCCAAAGAAGCACCAATTAAAAAGCCATCCACGTAAGATAAGTGATTGCATACAATAAGAGCAGGGCCTTCGCTAGGCACATGCTGATTACCTACTATTTTAATTCGGTAAAGAGTATGAGTTAAAACCCAAAAGAAAAAACGAAAACAAACCTTGGGAAGTTGAAACTTCACCCAAATAGCTGCTCCAAAAGTAACAAGACTTAAAACAAAGAAAATACGAACCGCCGTAAAATGAAGCCAATCATGCAATAAAGGAAGAAGAACAAAAGAGCCAAATATACCAAAAAAACTTAAAAAATTACTTGTTGCGATAAGTTGGCCTCTTGAATCTATAGGTGCATTTTTTTGAAGGTAAGCATTGAGAGGCACAATATAAAGCCCTCCAAAAAAACCTAGAGGCACAAGAAAACAACATGCGGTTACATACAGGGAAGTACTGGACAAGGACCACAAAAAGATTCCCATTCCAAACATAGCAATAGGGACAAGACCTAAGTCACTATGCCCATGCGACACTCTCCCCGCTACGAGAGCTCCTATGCCTATCCCTGCAGCAATATAGGCATTCAAAAGCCCTACTAAAAAATCAGAGACTTGTAAAACCTCTGTTCCATAAACCACAAGTAAAGCTTGAACGAAGCTTCCTAAAAACCAAAAAAAGAGAATGCCTAGGACCACTCCCATGAGCGAAGATGCTTTCCTTAGTTTTTGGACTCCTTCCCAAATTTCACGCCAAGGATTGAGAGATAACTTCTTTGCTACGCAAATGCTGTCCACCCTTGCAATAAAAAATGAGGAACCCCAACCAACTATAGCAATGATTAACATATAATAGCCCGCAACGCGCAAATCTTCTGCCCATGCAGCATATAAGACAGCGCCTATCACCGTCCCAAGGACAATACCAATGACAGTCGTCATTTCCACAAGGCCATTAAGTCGCGTAAGATAAGTCTCACCGACAAGCTCAGGAATAATACTGTATTTAGCAGGGCCGAAAAGCGAAGACTGAGTAGCCATTAAAAATAAAATCGGCAACATATACAAAAGGTTACCTGACGGCAAAGACCATACAGCCATAAACATCGAAATAACTTCTAAGCTTTTAGTGAGGATAAGAACACGCTTTTTATTGTAAGCGTCACTTAAATACCCGCCAAAACCTGAAAAAAGAAGAAAAGGAAGAATAAAGACGATGCCGACAAGCGACACATAACTGCTAATTCCGAATATTCCTATGCTGGTTTTTATGTTCTTGGCGAATAATATAAGAATCATCCTAAAAATATTATCGTTAAGAACACCCAGAAACTCTGTGGTTAAGTAGAATAAAATCCCTGGCCTTTTCAACAACCAACCATAGGAGGGTTTAGGCATCTCTATCCTTTCCTCTATTGCTATTACTGTTCACTCATTCTAGCTTCAGAACATCACCTTGGCAATCAAGCTTTTATATTAAAATCTTTTTAAAAGCTTTAAGAGAAAGGAGGGTAGATAGCCTCAAATAAAAATAAGAAGTTAGTCAGGAAAAAATGGTGCCCGGAGGCGGAATCGAACCACCGACACGAGGATTTTCAGTCCTCTGCTCTACCAACTGAGCTATCCGGGCAGGAATAACAAACAGTCCCACACCGATCTATAAAGAAAAATCCCTACCTTGTCTAGTAGGTAACATAAAAAATATCTTTAAAAGAGCGCAAATCTTCCAACGTAATTGACAACTTACTTCCCCCATAGCAAGGCAAGAACCTTATAAGAGAAGGCGATGACGCTAATCTCTCACTTCATGTACTGAAGGACTATGAAAAGGGCCTATCTATAGTGCCCTACTCCTCTTCCCCATGATCGCCTTCCTCTAATTCTTCGAGGCTTTCTTCTTGACCATCTTTCGTTGAGATAACCATATATTCTTCATTAAGCCACCTTTTAAGATCCACTAATTGGCACCGTTTCGAACAAAAAGGACGATACATTGGCTCAACAGGTTGTTGACAAATTTGACATTTTGATATTTTTCCGCGGGACATAAGAATGGATACTCCTTGAAAACTATTAACCTATTCGGACGAGAGGATAAATTCCTCTCCGGTTAAATTTGGATCTTCTCTTAACAAAAGAGAAACTCCATAGGCACACTGTAAAGTGTCTAAAACTTCGGGAACGTCTCTTGAAGCCTCAGACAACTCCCTTGATATAAAAACAATAACATTGCGCTGGGTTATCTTAATTAGGCTACCATGAATGTGGCGAATAAATTGACAAAAAAGGCTTCGCTCTTCTAAAGAAACTTGTGAACGTAAATGCGCATATAAAGGAAAGCCTATACAACGACCAGCTTCGATTATGAACGTAAGGATGCCGGAGGGCAACCACTGAACACCCGTTATACTAAGATGATAAAGGTTAAGAGCATCCATTAAGGCTTTCTTTACAGTATGACGCCACTTGTCTTCATAACAGTTAATAAAATCAATAAATAACACGCCTTCTAATTGACGGAGCTTGATTTGGCGGGCAATAAAAGGAATAGCCGCCAGGTTGACATCTAAATGCGCTGTATGACGACTTGCTACAAATTGGTAGCTACCGCGATTAACATCAATAAAAGTTCCTATCTTTGTTCCTTCAAAAGAGAGCATTATTCCTTGTGAGTTAGAAATATTTGGTGAGAGAAGGTCGTCCCACACTCCTTCTATTTCCTCTGAAAATCTTCCTGGAATTTTTGACGACTGGAAACGCATTCTTTCCGACAGTGAGGGGGTCAAGGGATGTGTTTCCTCTTTTACCTGGCTCATTGTCTTTGGGTCATCAAAGGTGACCATCCCCGCTTCCTCCCCCCACTGAAAAAGAAAGCGGGCAATATCACTGGGTGCCTTATAGAGGCATTGTGGCTTTGTAGGGGCTTGAGCTTGAATATACGACCACAGCTGTCTTACATAGCGTATATCTTTTTCTATGACGTCTAAGGGATTTTCTTGAAAAATAAGGCTTGTACGGAGTTTAACCCCTCCTCCTACTTGTACGAGTGCTTGCGCATCCTTTATCCAATTCGCCTCCCTTAAACGGTAAGCTTCACCGCGGTGCGAATATGTGAGCCCAGAACCAGAAGGATAATAAATAAGATGAGGAGTGGCAAAAGAAATATAGGTTGTTACTTTTAGGTGTTTTTGAGGCTCAAGATAAGGAAGCTTTACCACTTGTACATAAATAAGGCTTCCCTTAGAAGGAAGCGGAGCCGATTGACGCCAGTTAACATATCCGAATAATTTTTCATTAAGCTCGACAAAAAGGGAACGCTCACCCTTAGAGACAGCGACAACACGGGCAGCAAAAATGGATCCAATATGGGGAAAGGAAGAAAAAAGAAGTTCATGACAAAAAATTTCAGGCACACCGCACTTTACCATCACTGCTCGTCTCTCGAGGGGGGTTGTTACAACCTGAATCTCTACCAATTATTTCTCTCTTTTCTTAGGATTTCTTTTTCTTATATCAAGAAGCTCCCTTAAAATAAAGCCTCTAAAAGACTCCTACAAGCTTGCTCTCCAAGCTCTATTAGCCCCCACCAGCCCTTTATGCGAAAGATTGCACCCTGAGGACGGATATGTAATAGTAAATTCCTAATAAGAAAAGGAAGCAACGATGGCACATGGAATTATAAGCTCCGTTTTAATGCTTGTTGGCTTAGGAAACCCGGGAGTAGGTTATAGCCAAACCCGCCATAACATCGGCTTCATGGTCATAGACGAAATCGCCCAGCACTATCGTTTCCCAGCATTCCATTTGAAAGATAAAGCAGAAATTTCTCAAGGAGACATTCATGGAAAAAAAGTATTGTTAGTAAAACCTCTTTCCTTTATGAATTTATCAGGAGAGGTTGTTCAAAAAGTAGCCCATTTTTATAAAATACCTGTCGAGAATATTACCGTCTTTCATGATGACCTAGACTTGCTCCCAGGGCGAATCCGGGTAAAAATAGGAGGAGGTCATGGTGGCCATAATGGCCTTAGAAGTCTTGATCGCCACATAGGTGTAAATTATCGGCGGGTGCGTGTAGGAATCGGACGACCGGCTGACCAGCATATGGCCTCTACATATGTATTATCGAACTTCTTAAAAGATGAACTTTCAGATAAGATACAGCCTCTTATAAACCTAATGGTTAGCCATATTGGATTGCTCCTTGAGGAAAAAAACGATCATTATATGTCTAAAATAGCTTACGAAATAGAAGGTAAAAGAGAGTAAGAAATGGGATTTAATTGCGGTATCGTTGGTCTTCCTAATGTTGGTAAATCAACACTCTTTAATGCATTAACAGCAACAATTGCGGCCCAAGCCGCTAACTATCCTTTTTGTACAATTGAACCAAACAGCGGGCGGGTAGCTGTACCGGACGAACGTCTAAGTAAGATTGCGGCTATTGCTGGCTCACGAGAGGTTATTCCAACTTTTTTGGAGATTGTAGATATTGCAGGTCTTGTCCGTGGCGCTAATAAAGGAGAGGGACTTGGTAACCAATTTCTCGGCCATATCCGCGCGGTCGATGCTCTTATTCATGTTGTTCGATGTTTTGAAGATGAAGATATAACTCATGTAGAAGGTACAGTTAACCCTACCCGTGATATCGAAATTATTGAAACAGAGTTGATGCTAGCTGACTTGGAAAGTCTAGAGAAAAGAATGCCGGCCGTAGAGAAAAGGTTAAAGGGGCAAAAAGATACGGATCTTCTTCTTCAATATGAGCTTATCAAGCGATGTGTCGAATGTTTGAGAGAAGGCCAGCCTGCTCGTACCATTGACCTTAAGATAGAAGAAGAAAAAGCCTTTCAAGGCCTTCAGCTTTTAACCTCCAAACCTATCCTGTATGTCTGCAATGTAAGTGAAAGCGAAGCAACTTTGGGAAATTCTTTTACCAAAAAAGTCGAAGAATATGCCCAAAGGCAAGGCGCTGAGACGGTCATTGCTTCGGCAGCTCTTGAATCGGAAACAGCAGCCTTTGACCAAGAAAGTGAAAGGCAAGAATTCTTACAATCTTTTGGTCTACAAGAGCCAGGCTTAGCCAAGATTATCCGCAAAGGCCATCATCTTCTCAATTTGCTAACTTTCTTTACGGCTGGCCCAAAAGAAGCGCGGGCGTGGACCGTTCAAAAAGGAGCCACTGCTCCTCAAGCGGCTGGTGTCATTCATAGCGATTTTGAGCGAGGCTTTATAAGAGCGGAAACCATCGCATACGAGGATTTCATCACCTATAAAGGGGAGCAAGGTGCTCAAACAGCTGGAAAATTAAGGCAAGAAGGAAAAGACTATATTGTCCATGATGGGGATGTTTTTCACTTCAAGTTTAATGTCTAAATAGGTATCAGCTTCTTAATTGGGGCTTTCCCTCATTTGGCTTAAAAATCCGGCAGGGGTTCCTTTTTTTACCGCCCCAAGCACTTTGAACAAGGCTCCCATGTAAGAGGGATGAGTCAGGCGCAAGACCTCTAAGGTGAGAGCCTTGCCCTTTTGAGGATGGGACGTCATCAATTTTTCAGCTCGTTTCTCGATGCCCAATTCCTTTAAGAAAATTCCTTGCTCAACGGGACCAAAAATTGGAATGGAGAGCTCTTGGAAAAGAGATTGCAAAGCTCCAAAATTCACATGGGCCGTTAAATCTTGTTTCCCTGGATTTACCAAAACATCCGCAAAACGGTGACGCGAAAGAGCTTGAAATGTATCACCAACTCTATGCTGCACATAGCCATAATCAATAATAAGAGCAGCGCCTCCCAGCAAATTAATATGCTTACTTATGTCTTTGACTATTATTGGTAGTCCAGGGCACGTTTCAACAATCTGACCAGGTTGGGCATCCGGAAATTGCTGGTTGAAGGTAGCCGAAGCAGAAGAAGGAGTAGCGAGCTTAGTAAACGCAAGTTCGCCCTCTTCCCTCATCCTAACCGCTCGCTCGAACCATTGATCTTTATCTTTAATAAATTGGCGAATGGGGAGGGCATCAAAAAACTCATTAGCCAGGAAAAAGCAAGGCTGATCAGGCAATTCTGTAAGGTCACTTATCCACTCAATATGCACGTTCCCTTTGCGAGCATATTTAAGCAATCTGTCAGCCTGCATTTTTTTAAAAAAGGGATTAATCTCAAGAAGATAAAGCTTTAGGTGGTCTGGAGGATAACGAAGTGATAACACAGTGCGCACCATATCATCAGCTAACGTACCACGCCCAGGACCAAGCTCTACCAGAGAAAAAGGATAAGAGCGACCTTGCTGACAATATATATCAAAAAACCACAAGCCAATCAGCTCACCAAACATTTGGGAGATTTCCGGCGCTGTAATAAAATCCCCTTCTTGTCCGATTGGCTGTTGCGTCGCATAATATCCAAGCGCCTGATCACTCAGGCACAAGCGCATATATTCTTCAACTGTAACGCACCCTCGAGAGGCGATAAGCGCTTTGATGGGATCGTTAGTGCTCACTCTTCCCCATTTTTAATACAATAATCCCGGTAATTAATAAAGGAAGAGAAAGTAGCTGCCCCATCGTAAAGTAGTGCCAGAGATACCCTATGTGATAATCAGGCTCTCGAAAGTATTCCACGACAAAACGAATCAGGCTATAGCCTATTAAAAAAATACCGGAAAGGCACCCTGAGCGTCTTGTAATAGACGTTCTCCGAGCTAAGCTCAGCAAGATAATAAAGAGTAAAAGGCCTTCTCCAAAAGCCTCATACAGCTGGCTTGGGTGTCTTGGATAAGGACCCGCGCCTGGAAAAATCATCCCCCAACGCACATCTGTAACACGCCCATAAAGCTCTCCATTAATAAAATTGGCAATACGACCAAAAAAAAGTCCAATGGGCGCAACGACACTTAAGGCATCCATAAAGGTGAGAAAAGGTAGGCGTCCGCGACGTGTAAACAAATAAGCGGCTAAGATCAAACCAATGAGCCCTCCATGAAAAGACATGCCGCCTTCCCACACATAAAAAATCTTGAGAGGATGGGCTATATATTGTGCCCAATGATAAAACAGAACATAGCCAAGGCGACCCCCAACGATAATACCAACGACAGCCCATGAAATAAAATCATCTATATCCCGTACCTTAAGAGAGGGAAACCTCGATTCTTTTATAATTTGTCGCACAACAACCCAACCAAGGACAACGCCTAAGGCATACGCCACACCATACCAGCGTATAGCAAAGGGCCCCCATAACTCCACGATGACCGGGTCGAGGTTAAGTAAAGAGATCGAGTAAAAAATACCAAGAGAAAGAACCATTTTAAACTTGTATTAATTTAAATGTTTGATCATCATAAGAGGAGAAGAAGTTATAATCAAGCCCCCATAAAGTAGGTTACATCGGTAATGAAGGAATACAACCCCATTTTTGATTCTTTAGCACGCCTTTCGATGTCTTTTTTTAAGATTGTACGAGGGGTAGGAGAACATATAAAAGATGTCAAAGATGCAAGGTTAAATAGAGCCTTAAGAGAACAAAACCTAGTAACGCGCGAAGAATTTGAGGTAGTCAAGTCCATGCTTACCAAGATTCGCCAAGAACAGTCAGCTCCTGAAAGCAAGAAAATCACCGTTTCCTCCCCCTCCCCTGTTTCTTCTCCTAAGATCAAAAGGAAACCCACACCTAAAGATAAAAAGACCAAAGCATAAAATACCGGACACTTGCCACTTATTCTTTAATGGCCTGGCGAACGTAATCCTTAAGTTTTTATAAAAGATAAAAATTCGGCTTCTGTGAGTAAAGTAACGTTTAATTCTTGGGCTTTTTTGACTTTCGAACCAGGGTTTTCCCCCACTATGAGAAAATCTGTTTTAGCCGACAGAGAGCTCATGACCTTTGCTCCCATTGCTTCCACCTTGGCTTTTCCTTCTTGGCGGGTTAAAGAGTGAAGGGTTCCTGTAAATACTAATGACTTGCCAGTTAAAGGTGATTGAGCCTTTACGTTATTAACATAATCTTCAACAGTAACGTGTCCTCCTTGATCTCCCTGTCCCGCCAAAGCGGTCATAATCTCCATAAGTCGTTTAGAGGAGGCAAAAGCCTTAATATCTTTAATAATGGAGGGCCCAATACCATCTAAGGCTGCTAAATCTTGTTCCACATCCTGATCATTGTGAGCAAGCTTTATAAGTGCTTCTAACCAATGTTGGTAAGAGCGGTAATGGGAAGCTAAGCTCCGTGCAAGAATCACACCTATTTGGAAAATTCCTAGAGCATAAATAAAGCGATCAAGCCGGATTCGCCTGCGACTATTAATCGCATTAAAAAGGTTTGCTTCCGACACTTTTCCCCAACCAGGGCGCTTATGGAGAGGCGGCAGTAGAGTCTCATTTCTCGTCTCAAAAGTAAAAATATCTACCGGCGTTACAATAATCCCTTCTCGATAAAATTCTTCTATATGGGAAGGGCCAAGCCCTACAATGTCAAAAGCATCCTTAGAGACAAAATGGGTTAACCGCTGCGCTGCCTGAGCGCAACATACCAAGCCACCTTGACAGCGATAAGCCACCTCGCCTGGATTGCGCAGCACGATACTACCGCACACAGGACAAGTGCTTGGAAAAGTAAAAAGGACGGAATCTTTCGGCCGTTTTTCAGGGAGCACAGCTAATACTTGAGGAATCACGTCACCCGCTCGTTGGACAATGACGGTATCGCCTACACGCACATCCTTTCGACAAATTTCATCTTCATTATGCAGTGTCGCGCGCGAGACAATAACACCGCCAACGGTAATGGGCTCTAAAATAGCTACCGGTGTTAACACGCCCGTGCGTCCCACTTGAATTGTAATATCTTTAAGTCTTGTTTGAGCCTGTTGTGCAGGAAACTTACGGGCAATAGCGAACCTGGGAGCACGCGCCACATAGCCTAAACGATGTTGCCACTCGATAGAGTTAATTTTATAAACAATACCATCAATATCGAACTCTAAATCAGGCCGCCTTTCATAGAGAGAATAAAAATATTGCTCCGCCTCTTCCAAGGTGGGACAAAGCATATAATCGTTCACTCTGAAACCATATTTTTTTAAACATTTTAGTAAATCAAGATGAGACTTTACGTGAAACTTTTCATAACTATCCGCCCCATAGGCTAAGAAAGAAAGGTTGCGAGAACGCGTCACCTCAGGGTCCAATTGACGTAAAGACCCCGCCGCTGCATTGCGCGGGTTAGCAAATTGGGGCCCATTTTTACGTGACTGTTCTTCATTCAGTTGCATAAACTCAGCGCGCGTCATATACACTTCACCCCGGACTTCAAACTCTTCAGGTGTATCGCTGGCCTCTAAATAGTCGGGAACGCCTCGAACGGTCCGCATATTAGGGGTAATATTTTCCCCAACCAACCCATCGCCACGCGTTGCCGCAAGAATAAGCTTATTATTTTTATATCTTAAAGAAGCGGAAAGACCATCAATCTTAGGCTCAGCAATAAGTTCAATGGTCTGAGAAGGCAACAGTCCTAAAAAACGACGAACGCGCTTTATAAATTCTTCGACGTCTTCTGTCGTAAAGGCATTCTCTAAAGATAACATAGGAGTTAGATGAGTAACTTTAGGAAAGATACTCTGGCTGATATTTGCTCCTACCTTTTTTGACGGAGATTCCGGCTGGACTAAATGGGGGTATTGGGCTTCGAGCTGAGCTAATCTTTGGCGTAAGGCATCATATTCCGCATCGCTTATTTCAGGCGCATCTTTATTATAATAAAGGTGATCATGATAGCGAATAAGGTCCTCTAACCGCCGCAGCTCTTCAACAATGTGCTTATCCGCCACGAACAACCTCTTCAAAGCTATCGCCTTGCGCTGTATTCAATAACTGTATGGCTGCTGCACGAGCAGCTTCCGTTATATGATGCCCCGATAGCATGCGCGCAATTTCATCAACGCGCTCTCTCGCCGATAAAGGTATTAAATAAGTAACAAACGCGTGATGTTCGTCTTCCTTTAACACACGCCAGTGCATATGGCCATAACTTGCCACTTGAGGTGAATGAGTAATAACAATAGTTTGAGTTGTGCGGCTCAAATGCGCAAGCCGCTCCCCAATGGAGGAAGCCACAGCGCCACCAACGCCCTGGTCTATTTCATCAAACACCATCGTTGGCGAAGGACCGGCTTGAGCAAGCGCCATTTTTAAAGCCAGCTTAATTCTTGACTGCTCACCCCCCGAGGCTACTTGATGAAGAGGATAAAGATCACTCTCGCGATTCATCGCTACATAAAAGACGACCTCATTGAGTCCCTTTTCTCCCCACAAATTTTCTGACAACTCTTTAATACGTGCTTGAAAACGGGCATTAGGCAATCTCAGCAAGGGAAGCTCATCATTAATGAAATGCGTTAATTTTTTTGCAGCTTCCTCGCGCAGAGAGCTCAACTTTTGAGCTTGAAGATAATAGTGATGTTTATGCTGGCGAAAAAGCTCTTCTTCGTGACGTAATGTCTCACCAAGCATCCTTAGATCGTTAATTTCTTGCTGAAGGTCACTTAGTTTGTCCAATAACCCATCACCATCACAACCATATTTCCTAGCTACCGATCGGATCTGCATCAATCGCACATCTATCTCCTCAAGCTTTTCAGCACCCCCTTCCATTTGATGGATAAAATCCTCGGTAATTTCCCCTAAAAGGCTCAATGATTGTTCCGCTCGTTCAAAAGCATTGGTAATGTCGCGGAGAGAGTCAAGGACAGGCTCTTCTAACCGTCGCATAAATCGATAGATTTGGTTATATTTTTCGCTTATGCCATCCTGCCCATGGATAAGAGAACCCACCTGTTTAAGCGTCTTTTCAATCAGTGCTGCATGAACGAATTTTTTTCTTTCAGTGCTTAACGTTTCCTCTTCACGGGGGTGGAGATGTAAATTTTCTATCTCTTGCAAGCTTTTTGTGAGGTAAGCTTCTTGCGTTTGAACCTCTTCTGCTTTTGCTTTAAGAGAAGTAAGGCGCTTCTCGCTCTCTTTCATAGCACGATACGCTGCCCCTACTTTAAACCGTAAATCAACCGTCCCTGCAAAAACATCCAGGTTTTCAAGGTGCGACTGAGGATCCCTTAACGAATCAAATTGCCCATGAAAATCGACGAAGATAGGAGCCAACTGCTTTAACACATTAATAGTAACCGGTTGATCATTCACGAACGCACGACTTCCCCTCTCCTTATGAAGATGCCGACGAATAATAAGGGTTTTCTCAAAAGGTAAAGAGAGAGAAGATAAAACCTCCTGAGCTTCAGGAAAAGTCTCAAGGTCAAAAGTAACTGTGACGACAGCTTCTTGCGCTCCTTGACGGATCATTTGGGCATCACTGCGGGCACCGAGAACAAAGGTCAACGAATCGAGCAGAAGTGATTTTCCCGCGCCTGTCTCCCCGGTAAAGATGTTTAAGCCTTTATTAAAATGAAGCTCTACTTGATCTATTAAAACGACATCCTTGATAAAGAGGCTTGTTAACATCTCAAAAAAATGTCTTCCTACATCTCTGTTAGCGTGCTTTCATACGACGTTCTATGACTTCGTCTGTCTTGGTGAAGAATCGCCTTCTGGCAAGCTAATTAGCTTTTCACCAACTTCCTTAAGCCCCTCTACAAGCCCATAGCTGGCAAGCAAGGAATAAGCATGGCGATACCAATGGCTCGATGCATAATTATGCCCCAATACAGCCGCTACTTTTTTAGCCTGGTCATGAATCCCCAATGCTAAATATCCTTCCACCATACGGTACAGAGCTTCAGGAACAAAAGAAGCCGTTTTATAGTTCTCTAAAACCTTTTGAAAACGATGAATGGCCGCTGCATAATGCCCTGAGTTTAAATAATAACGCCCTATATCTACATGTTTACCGGCTAAATGGTCCCTTACCAAGTCAAGCTTCAAGCGCACATCACTCATATACTTACTATTAGGAAACCTTTGCATAAAAGTTTCAAAAGCCTTAGCTGCTTCCTGTGTCATCGTTTGGTCAAGGTAAATCATCGAGATTTGGTCATAGTACGTAAGACCCATTAGGTAGTAAGCATAATCTACTTCGGGATGCCCTGGATGAAGCTGGATAAAATTTTCTAGAGCACTTAGAGCCTTACTATATTCACGGGACAAGTAGTAAGAATAGGCCGATAACATCATTGATTTCGGCGCTAGCTGCGAATAAGGATGCTGTCGTTCTACTTCATCAAAAGTAAGGCCAGCCTTTTTATACTCACCTTTTTGGTAAGATTCCCAAGCTTCTTTATATATTTCCTCAGCCTTCTTATCCGTATACAGCTTATCATTATTAGCACATCCAGCAAGTAAAATGCCTAAAATGCTTATAAGGGTAAACTTGGTTAAGCTTTTAGATATCTTCATAGTCATAGATAAAATACTCGTTGCTTTATAAAAGTGTCTTTTATTGTATACCGAATCTTAAAGGCTTTCTCAATAACAATCTCGATCTTGAAACCAGAGGGTACGTTATTGAAATCCTAAAAAATTATCCCCGAGTGATGATTGTCATATCCCACCATGTTGATTTCCTAGAAGAGATGGGGGTGAACGGCTATTACCAAATTACAGATGGTTATCTTAATTTCAGCACTAAGTGATGACAATGCAATTCGAATCCGTGGTTAAGGTAGACACGATGCGCAGCGTGCCTTGCATAGCCAGTATCAAGATGTACCTGGTGGCATTCATTCTCCTTTGCAACCTTGATAGCATGATCTAACAAAATTTTTCCATATCCTTTGCCTCGGCATTTCTCCTTTGTAATCAAATCATCGATATATAGGATTTTGCCCCAAGCAAGCATTGTTATCATGCGAAAGCCAATACATGCGACCACCTCATCACTTTCAATGACGGCAGTAATTCCATAACCCTCTTTTTGTTGTTGTATAACTTGAGTGACAAAGATTTCTTTATTTGTCAAATGTGGTCGTAATTCGAAAAATGCATCAAATGATTGTATTACTTCGCCATAGGTTTTTAATGATTTAATATTCATAATTAACTTCTGATATTTTTATCCAGGGGAATTTGGATCCTTGCCCTTTGCTAAGACATCTCGGTAACGCTCAAGGCGTCGTTATCTTATCTTCTATTTCAAGCAACAGCGACGGCTGAAGCAGCAACGAAGCTTTCCTTCTTAAAAGGTTGGCAAGCATCTAACTTCCGCCCAACCGTTACATAACGCCAAGCGGTTTCGTCGGATAGCAAGGAGACAAGTAAATCTTGATTTAATTTATGACCTGATCGATAACCATAAAAATATCCTAATATAGGAGCCCCAGCTAGATAAAGATCGCCTATCGCATCCAACACTTTGTGGCGGACGCATTCATTATGGTAACGTAAGCCATCTTCATTGAGAACACGATCTTTATCAATGATCACCGCATTTTCAAGAGACCCCCCTAACCCGAGGCCAGCAGCCCTTAGCTTTTGCACTTCTTCCAAAAGGGTAAATGTCCGGGCCGGAGCTATATCCTCCTTAAAGCTTTGATAATTGAATATATGGGAAAAACATTGACGGTGAAGTAAAGAACTTTTTTCACCAAAATCCATCTCTACTTCAACCGTAAACTTAGAAGCAGGATGAATAGAAACTCTTTGATCTTTGTGTCGGATTTCTACTGGTTTTAATACTTCGATGTATTTGCAGAGCGCTTTCTGCTGCCGAATACCAGCCGACTCAATAAGCTGGACAAAAAAATCAGACGACCCATCCATAATAGGAACTTCTGGTCCAGAAACTTCAATGAAAGCATTGTCAATACCACAGGCTGAAAGAGCCGCCATCACATGTTCAATCGTGCTAAGGGTAAATCCCCCCTCTTCACCAATGCGCGTACACAAAACCGATGTGACTAAATTCTGCCATACAGCCCGAACTTCCCAACCATAAGCCTCTTCATCAACACGCCGAAAAACAATGCCTGTTCCTTCTGGAGCCGGCTTAATCCACATACGTACAGGAAGCCCTGAATGAAGAGCAGTTCCCTGACAACTCTTTTCTTTGCCAACCGTCTGTTGGTGAATTTTTGCTAGCATACCTGGCATTTGACCCTTGCACTTTCAATTGTTTCCCAAAGCTACAATTGGAATGTACAATATATAGGGTAAAACAGCAAATAACTCTGCATTACAATTTGTTACAAAAGCTATGATTTGTTTGGACGCCTTAAGAAAGCTGGAATATCCAGCATCTCCGCATCATTATCATCATTCGAAGGTAAGGATGGATTTTCCTTGGTCGTATCATTATCTAAAGCTGTCGCGAAAGAATCTTTCTCCTTTTGTAAGGAAACAGTCTCCTCCCCCTCATTTGATCCTGACATTTCTCCTTGCACAGGACGGGAGGACCATAGGCGTTCAAAGAATCCTGGGCGTTTTTCACGACCTTTTTCTTGCTCCAAAGAAGGCTGAGCCCTTAGAGAAAATGGGGGCGTATCTTGGGAATGAGCGTGTTCTTCTTTCTCTTCCCTTACTTCAGAAGCCATAAAATTCGATTCTTTTTTTGCTGAAGCCTTCTTCTCATTTTCTATCGAATTCTTGGAAAAGGCTTCGTCATGAGTAAAAGTAACTTCCTCTGCTTCTGGCGGAATAAAAGAATCATTCGCTAAGGGAGATGTGTAAAAACTCTCCTTCATCTTAGCCAAGTGATTATTAAGCTGGGCTGATAAAGAACTACCACCAATACCTGTCGCTACAACTGAAACACGCATTCTGCCAGCTAACGCCTCATCAAAAGTAGAGCCAAAAATGATGTTGGCATCTTCGTCGACTTCTTCACGGATACGATTGGCAGCCTCGTCAACTTCATACAACGTCATATCAAAGCCGCCCGTTATATTAATAAGGACGCCTTTGGCTCCTTTCATTGATACATCATCCAAGAGAGGATTGGAAATAGCTGATTCTGCAGCTTTTATAGCTCGGCCTTCCCCATCGGCTTCACCGGTGCCCATCATGGCTTTACCCATCTCGTTCATAACGGCTCGAATATCCGCAAAATCCAAATTGATAAGCCCTGGCATCACCATCAAATCGGTAATACCACGCACACCTGAATGTAAAACTTGATCCGCCATTTTAAAGGCTTCCATGAAGGTCGTTTTTTCATTAGCAAGGCGGAAAAGGTTCTGGTTCGGAATAATAATAAGAGTATCCACATATTGCTGTAACTCTTCTATTCCCTTCTCAGCTAATCGCATGCGATTAGCTCCTTCAAAGTTAAATGGTTTTGTCACAACGCCGACTGTTAAAATTCCTTGCTCACGCGCAGCGCGAGCCAACACAGGTGCAGCGCCCGTTCCCGTACCGCCACCCATGCCGGCGGTAATAAAGACCATATTACTTCCCTTAATCTTGGCGATCGCCTCATCCATACTCTCTTCCGCTGCAGCACGCCCTACATCAGGCCGTGAGCCCGCACCTAATCCTTGCGTGATATTTAGCCCAAGTTGTAAGCGAACCGCAGCGAGAGATTGAGCTAAAGCTTGAGCATCTGTATTAGCAACAATAAAATCAACCCCTTCTAATTTGGCATCAATCATATTATTAACAGCATTTCCGCCAGCGCCACCAACACCTATAACGGTAATGCGGGGCTTTAACTCTATATTTTGGCTCACAATATTTGAACTTGATGACATCTTGAGCTTCTCCTTACCTCGCTTTGTCCTACCTATGAAAATTTTTAACCCTTAAAACGTTAGCATCATCTTAACAAAAAAATAAAAATAACCAACCCTGTTCCGCTAAAAAATCCTGAAAGGAAGAAAGATATTAGACGTTCTCTCGAATCCACCCACTTAACCGTGAGAAGAAACCTCCCATGAAAGAAAGCTTATCAAAGCGAGTGTGCTCTGAAAACCGTTGCTCGTAAGCAAAGCGTAACAAACCTAAGCAAGTTGTAAAAGAGGAATCTGTTAAAAGCTTCGGGTCTCCTTGAAAAGCATAAGGCCGCCCTAAACGCACTTGACGATTAAGGGCTGTACTTGCATATTCGCGGATACCAGCTAATTGACTTCCGCCCCCTGTTAAGACAATCCTCTTTCCCAAAGTCTCTCGACGTCCAAGTTGATTCAAACGACGGGAGATACATTCAAAAATCTCTTCAACTCGGGCCCGAATAATATTAATAAGATAAGATTTGGGGATACGGGTAAAATTATTTTCATCCATTTCCCCAATCGGCAGTACCTTTAATGTCTCCCTATCATCCATCGTCGATGTAAGGGCGCTTCCATAAAGCGTCTTCAAGCGCTCGGCATGCGCAATAGGCGTTGAAAGGCCGCGTGCGATATCATGCGTAATATGAAGCCCACCAATAGGAACATATTCGCTAAAGATAGGATCTCCATTCTGATAACCCGCTAAGGTAGTTGTTCCACCCCCTATATCGATAAGAATAACCCCAAGCTCTTTTTCATCCTCCACTAAAGTAGCCAGGGCTGTTGCTATAGGCGCCGCAACAAAATTTAACACTTCAAGATGGCACCTATTGATACAAGCGACAATGTTACGGACAAAATTATAAGGCGCTGAAATTACATGAGAATCTACGCCGAGAATATGACCAAACATACCGATAGGGTCCTTAATGCCAAAGTTATTATCAAGAGAAAAACCTAACGGAATACTATGGATAATTTCCCGATCTTTTTGAACTAAAGCATTTTGAGCCATCGTAAGGACACGCTGGACATCATGATCCGTTATTCCCTGGCCCGCTATATTAATTTCTGAGCGAACACGCTGAGACGTATGTTGCGAACTTGGAACATTCACCAACACACCTTCAATGGTCTGATTAGCCATTTGTTCGGCGCTGTTAACCGCATTCAAGATAGAATTTCTCAAGGACTCGATATCGATAATCACACCTTGCCTTAAGCCATTCGCTTGCTGATGACCAACGCCAATGACTTCAATACGGTTCTGTTCATCAATGCGCGCAATACAACAGCTTACCTTTGTCGTCCCGATATCAAGGCCTGCTATAATTTCTACGCGATTTCTATTTTTCTTGCGTCTCATGGGTGAGGTTCTTGCCTTGATTTACATCCTTATAAAAAATCAAATATTGCTGCTGTGCCCTCGTGAGCGTAAACGTAACGTAGCACCTGAAGAGAGTTTAATAATAAACTGCTGCTTTAAACGCATATCCACAGAAATCACGTTACCCAGTAAGTCAAACTTCTTAAAGAGGTCGTTTAACTCTTTTAAAGCCTCGCAAACTCTCTCTTCCGGCAATTTTATTAACATACCATTTTTAAGCTTGATATTCCACCGTCTCTGTCCAATGAAGCTCGCATACTTTATCTGACTTAATACGGAAGGATGTTGCTCGAGCCAAGATAAAAATTTCGGGAGCCCTTTGGGAGCATCAACCCCACTAATATAAAGCAAGTTTTTATATTCATTCAAAGATACCGCAATAATCTCATGCCCATATCGGTCCACGAGAATATTTTCACTTGGCTTCAACCAAATAGCCATAGGATCACGCTCAATAACTTTAATATATAAGGTCGATGGCAATCTCCTTTGTACCACAGCCGAGGCTACCCAGGGTAAATCTTCTACTTTTTCTTTAACTTTCTTTAGCCCCGTATACAAGATCGGATGATTGATTTTAAGAGGGAGAGCTTTTAATAATTCTTCATTTTTAGTCCGATAAGCCCCCTCGATTGTAATCCTCTCAACAGAAAACCCAACCTTCTCGGTCCACCATTGAATACGCTTTTGCAAGGCAAGCTGAGCGCGATAAAGTGTTTCTGGGCCCTTATAAAAATACCCCCCTGCAAGGATCCCAATAAAAAAAAGCCCTGAAAATAAAGAAAGCAACCATCGAGGTCTGCGCCGAACCCCTAAACGAAAATCTTTCCGTTGAATATAGAGACTTCTAAGCCTGGAAAAAAGAGATTTCCACAAAGGCCACAAAACAATAAGCTTACCTATAAGGATAAAAATACGAAGGGTAAGAGGAAGCTTTTTTTTATTCAGCCTTACCCGCCTAACCGACTTTTTTCTGGGTCTTAAAGTACTCATCTCCTCCCTTCAACGTCGTCTATTCATCCCAAGTTGCCTCTTCCACCATCCAGTTCACAAGTTGTCGAAAAGGAATGCCTGCATAAGCGGCAATTTCTGGCACCAAAGAAAGTGATGTAAGTCCAGGCTGAGTATTAATTTCTAGAATATATATCTTTCCTTTTTGACCCTGTGAAGGAGGTTGATAACGAAAATCTGAACGCGAAACACCCCGACAACCAATGGCCTTATGAGCACGCAAGGCGTAATCAAGGACCTTTTGATAATCTTCTTCCGGGATCGAGGCCGGCATAATATGCTCAGCAAAGCCATCCGTATATTTGGCCACGTAATCATAAAATTTTTTCTTAGGGCGAATCTCGATTGCTCCTAGAGCTTGATCGCCCATCACGGCGGCTTGTACTTCTAAGCCTGCAATATAGGGCTCTATTAAAAGCTCATAATCATCGTGCCAGGTTTCTTTCATCATCTCTATATCAACTTTTGAGTGAATGATATAAACCCCAACACTCGACCCGCTATTAATAGGTTTTACGACATAGGGGTACTCAAACAACGCTTGACTATGCACCTTTCTCCAAGGCACAACAGCATAATCAGGCGTGGGAATATTAGACTGCTGGAATATTCGCTTTGCCATCACCTTATTTAGGGCTAGGGAAGAAGCTAACAAACCTGAATGCGTATAGGGAATCTTCAATATATCCAAGAGTGATTGGATCCGCCCGTCTTCCCCAATAGCGCCGTGGAGGGCATTAAAAACCACGTCAACTTTCTGCTGAGCAAGTAGGTGACAGAGAGCGGGAATATCTGGTGTCAAATCCACCGGACACACGTTATAACCAAGATGACCTAGCTCGTCACATACTGCCTTGCCCGTCGCTAAAGAAACTTCACGCTCATTTGACCATCCGCCCATTAAGACGGCAATATTCTTATACTTTTTATATGTGGTCACTTTATAAGTCCCTTGTATTCTTCATTATTTATGCTCTCAATTCCTTTTTTTGGCAAGACCCATCTTATGAACTTCCCATTCTAACGTTATGCCCGTCGCTGTTAGAACACGCGCTCGTACTTCTTCTCCTAACATTTCCAACTCATGTGCCGTCGCATGCCCTAAATTTACCAGGAAATTACAGTGCTTTTCAGAAACTTGAGCCCCACCTATAGTCAACCCACGGCAACCAGCTGCTTCAATAAGTTCCCAAGCTTTATATCCTTCGGGATTCTTAAAAGTACTTCCGCCTGTACGAGCTCGTATCGGTTGAGTAGCCTCCCGCTGCTGTAAAATATTCATTGTCTTTTCGCGAATGCAAGACCCGTCCCCCTTTTGGCCTTTCAGCATAGCCGAGACAAAAATCCACTCTTTAGGGACAAGAGTGCGGCGGTAAGAAAAACCAAAGTCCTCAGGGCGTAACGTAACGAGCTTCCCGTGAGTATCAATAGCTTTCGCTTCCACTAATACATCTTTAATTTCTCGGCCATAAGCTCCAGCATTCATTCGCAAAGCACCCCCCAAAGTGCCAGGGATACCCACCAAGAACTCAAGTCCTGCGACCCCTTTTTCCAAGCAGGCCAAAGCAATTGTTCGATCAAGGACACCAGCGCCAGCATAAATAAATTCATTCTCTATAGAAAGACCGGAGAAGGCGGGCCCAATGGTACGGACCGTCACACCTGGCACGCCTGCGTCACGAATAAGGACATTGGAGCCAACACCAAGACACGTTAAGGCAAGAGAAGAAGGCTTATTCTCCATAAAGAAAAGCAAATCTTCAAGCGAGTGAGGGCGATATAATACTTCCGCACAGCCCCCAACTCGAAACCAAGAAAACGGCGCTAGTGAAACATTAAAACGGTAACTTCCCACTACCTTTGGCAAATCACTTTCCAGCACCTCTTTCCCCATCATGTAAACCCCTGCTGAGCCTTCACCTTGCGCTTCCCCTCATCCAAGAAAAGTCTTCTTTCCATGATCACGCCGCTTGATGCCCCTCTCCTTTTTCCTCCCTATGTTTTTGCCAAGCTTGTGACAATTCCTGCGCCCAATAGGTAATAGAACCAGCTCCCATGCATAAAATTATGTCCCCCTCCTCTACCAGAGGATCGAGTGCTTTTACTATCTCTGAGGGAGACTCACCTACCTCACTTATGGACGGGTGCCCCGCTTTTTGCATATATTCGACCAAATGAGTCGTATTAATATTAGGGATAGCCTGCTCCCCAGCCGCATAAACCGGCGCAAGAAGTACATGATCTGCCGCCATTAAAGAGGTACTAAAATCAGGAAAAAAATCTTTCAAACGAGAATACCGATGAGGTTGGACGAGCGCAATAATTTTTCCACGACAACGTAGGCGCGCTGTGGAAATAACGGCAGAGATCTCGACAGGGTGATGGGCATAATCATCGATCACCTCCGCGCCTTTAATAATACCGACTTTTGTAAAACGACGTTTTACACCACCGAATTGTTTTAAAGCTTCTTTTACGGCCACGAAAGGAAGGTGGAGTACACGTGATACCGCCATAGCAGCTAAAGCATTGGTGACATTGTGGTACCCATGCATAGGAAGCAAGATATTTTCTAAACGCTCGACGGCAGATATTCCCTTAAATTGAGCCGCATGTTTAAAATAATGGCTCTCGTTATTAACCACGCAATCAAAAACCATACCGTCAGAGGTCACACGAATATTTTCTGCTTTTATATCTGCCTCCTTACTTTGACCATAGGTTATAATATAACGGTCTTTAATCTCTTTAATGATCTCAGCAACCACAGGATGATCAAGACAAACGATCGCTACCCCATAAAAGGGAATCGAGCGAATAAAATCTTTAAAGGCGCTTTTGAGCTGCTCAAAACTTTTATAATGTTCCATATGCTCTGGATCAATGTTGGTAATGATGGCGATAGTGGGCCGTAATTTTACGAAACTTCCATCCGATTCATCGGCTTCGACAACCATCCACTCACCTTGGCCTAATCGCGCATTCGCCCCATAAGCGTTAATAACTCCGCCATTAACGACGGTGGGGTCACATCCCGCACCATCCAAAATAGTGGCGCATAAAGACGTAGTTGTGGTTTTTCCATGAGTCCCTGCAACGGCAATCGACGATTTATAACGCATCAACTCGGCCAGCATCTCCGCGCGGTGGACGATAGGAATCCCCTGATCCATAGCTGCTTTTAATTCAACATTATCAGGCCCAATAGCGGAAGAAGCCACAACAACCGCCGCACCTTGAATGTTTCCTTCCTCATGCCCTTGAAAGATATGAATACCCATTTCCTTCAATCGTCGTATATAAGCGTTGGTGGTAATGTCACTCCCGGATACCCGATAGTCAAGGCGATGGAGAACCTCGGCAATACCACTCATACCTATACCGCCAATGCCGATAAAATGAATGGTTCCTGATGTTAAAAATCGCTGGCGCATCTCTCTTTTCTCGTTCTTTTCTCTATTTCTTGATAATATTCTTTAGGGAAAGTTGATTCTCAATACAGTCCGCAAATTTTATATGCGCATCTGACTTTGCAAGCTTATGCGTCAATGTTGCTATATTCTCCAAGCGCTCCCTATCAAACAAAATCATTTTGATTTGTTGACTTAAAGACTTAGGAGTTACGTGTTCTTGCCGTAAGCAAACTCCTCCCCCTCTCTCAACCATTTTTGCATTGTAATACTGATGGTCGTCACGCGCATGTGGGTAAGGTATCATTATCGCTGGACGCCCGACAACCATTAATTCTGTCAATGTCGACGCTCCTGCTCGGCATATAACAAGGTGGCATTGCGCCAATATTTGGGGGATGTCATGGAAAAAAGGTTTTAAAAGAGCCTCAATACCCAGATTTTGATAGAAGCGTTGTGTGGAATTAATAAGATCAGCGCTACATTGATGGATAACCTCTATTTCCTCCAAATAACGCTTATCAAGCTCCTGCAACGCTAAAGGGACGATGTCATTTAAGAAATGGGCACCTTGACTTCCTCCACTTATAAAGAGGACTTTTTTTGTCCCTTGGACCAAGGGCGCCCCAACGTATTGCAGGATTGATGCCCTGACCGGATTACCCGTCCAAGTTGCTCGTTGATAAGACGAAAACTTCTTGGTTTTCTCAAAGGATAGGGCAACATGCGACACAAAGGGAACAAGGAGACGATTAATCCGCCCCATTAAAGCATTTTGCTCGTGAATCATCGTAGGAGCCCTACACAAAAAAGCGGCCAGTATCGGGGCTACCGAAGGATAACCACCAAAACCTATAACTATATGAGGCCGTATACTTTTTAAATAGGTATAGGAGCTAAACAAACCGCGCAATAAATCAATAATTTTCAGAGCAAGGCCATAGGTACGCCCTTTTGTATGCCGGATCGAGAGTTTATGAACAGAAAGACCTTCGTGCGACTCAGGGAGATATTTCAGACCCCGGTCATCAACAATCAAACTTATTTTATGCCCTCTTTTCCGCAACTCCTCCATAAGGGCAAGAGCAGGAAAAACATGGCCACCTGTACCACCAGCTACCAATACAATGGTTTTAGAATTTACTTGGTTACCCACGCCCTTATTTTCCTTATTCATTTTGATAGGCTCGTGATAAGCCAAGCAACATACCCATAGCAAATGAGATGGCTAGCATAGAAGACCCTCCATAGCTAATAAAAGGAAGGGTCATTCCCTTGGTTGGAATAAGATTCATTGTAGAGGCCAAATTAATGACAACTTGCAAGCCAAATTGGATCGTTAACCCAGAAACACTCAGCAAGATAAAAAGGTGAGTTTGTTTCATCGCCCGTTTCAAACTACGTACAACAATGGCAGCGAACAAAGAGATGAGTAAGAGGCATGCGATGAGCCCGAATTCTTCTCCGATAACCGCAAAAACAAAATCAGCATGAACATCGGGGATTTTTCTTTTGATAATCCCTTCTCCAGGGCCTACACCAAAAAATCCCCCACTCATAAAAGCATCCATGGCTTGGCTCACTTGATAATAATCGCCGTAAACGTCCCCTGAAGAAGGATCAAAGAACCGATCCACACGTCGGGCAACATGAGGGAAAATAAAATAAGATAAGGATAAACCAAGTATCCCTAGGGTGCCCGAGAAAAAAAACCATTTTAAAGAAAGCCCTGTGAGAAAAAATTGGGTGAGCCATACACCAACAACCATAACAATCATCCCAAAATCAGGTTGCAAGCTCAAAAGCAACACAAGCAACAACAAAAGAATAATAGAAATAAGGAGGCCCTTGCTCATGGCAAAATAGCGGTGTCGGTAAAATAACCAAGCACTGATAATAATAAAAGTAGGTTTTACAAATTCCGAGACTTGGAGAGACTGGCCATAAATATAAAGCCAACGTCGTGCTCCCTTAACAGGCGCTCCTATAAAAGGAGTCACAATAAGGCCGATAACTCCTATAGCAAAGATACTAAATGCAACCAAGCGAATCATTCGCGGCGATAAAAAAGAGAGGCCAATCATTAAAGCAACACAACAAGGAAGGTACATTACATGTCTTTTAACGAAATAAAAATCTTCCATACCAAGGTTGCTTGCCACAATCGGACTTGCAGTCATGGAAACCATTACTCCCACAAAAAGTAAGATGGTAAGGTAAAGGAGCATCCATCGATCAATACTCCACCACCACTGACCTAATAGGCTGGTATCTGTACGAGAAATAAGGACCATCCTCTCCTGCTACCTTTCCTTCTTGAAATACCTATTTAAAATAGGAAATTTTTCATTTTATTTCAACAAAGTTAAAAGAAGCTGTTAGAGAGAGAGGACCTTAGCTATACGCTTTAGGCTTTCTTAAAACACATGGCATAGGAAGAGTTTATATATTGCTTGCTTTATACTATCCTTCTCCTATTCTTTTTGTCTCTCCTTCCTGAAATTTTTTAAGATAAATTTTATATAGGCCAAAACTTGAGACAACTTTTCTAAGGAAACCTTAAAGGGAAATTGACATGGGGAAAAAAACCCGCTCAGAAATTTGATTAATGATAATTGTTCCCTGGATATCGACGCTCAAACTTTGATGATAGCGGTCAAATTCCTCTACCGTCACAAGGGGATTTTCAAGGCGTGGCTCAAAAATACGAATTTTATTTTCAATAGCTTGAGCGATAGAAGGCCAATTTTTTTGAGAGGCGGGGTCGAAGAAAGAGAAATCTCGGAGGCCATAGAGCTCAGGTACTTTTAGCTCTCTTTTTCCCTCTTCCTCTAAATCTTCATAAAGCTCTTTTCTGAGGACGCAGCGGGTATTGAGCATTAAAGCCAATTCATTAATGATGGATCGCTTTAACTCTTCAAAAGTTAAAATACCAAATAAATTAAGCCGGGATGAAGCCTCTTTATCTTCACATATTTGTAAACGATCAAAGAGAGGGGCGCTTGCCCCAATAATTTTACGACCAACCATGAGCTATCCGTTATATTAGGTAACAGTATTTTTGTGAGTATCAAACTTGAAGGCAACGCTTCCTTCTTTGCTCATATCTTGTTGCTTAAATTTCGTTGATTTAATCTCAATCGTTTCATACCGAAACCACATTTCAAAAGAATCTTCATGATGGTCTGATAATTTTATATGATCGATGGTAACGCCTGTAAAATTAATTTGTAAGATTTCTTGCCTGGTATCCCCAGCGCTAATTAAAATAACGAATCGCGCAGTACCCACATTCGTTTTTTTAGCTAATGCATTTAGCAATACAGGAAGTTGTAAATTAAATGGCATACGCACATAGAAAAGAGAGGCCTTAGGCGCTTCACGCCCCGTAGCTGGGCCTGCCGTTTGATAAGTGGAAGGGCATTCAAACGACCAACCCCAGTGGTAAACCTGGCCGAATTGTTGATATCCATCGACATCTGAGGTGAACTTTGCATTCTCAATGGAGAGCATATATCGTGTTGTCTCAAGGCCTTCTTGATCTTGGCTACGCCCCAACATACCCAAGAGAGCTTCTTTGACTTTATACTCCATTTGCTTGTTTGAATTTTCTGCCATTTTTTGCCCCTTTTACATTTCTCTCTTATATTTATTAAGACCCAGCCGGCGTTGGTAATGTCGCAACCAAACGAATAGAAGCGGTGAGTTCTTCCATTTGGAAATGTGGCCTCAAGAAGATGGTAGCTCTGTAAGAGCCTGGTTTTCCAGGAATGTCTATGACATCGACGCGGGCCTCTCTCAAAGGATATTTTGCCTTAATATCTTGGGAAGCATCGTCGTTTAATAAAACATAATTAGCGATCCAATTATTAAGATACAAAGACACTTCACTACGCGACACAAAAGAACCAATTTTATCTCGCATCATGACCTTAATGTAATGGGCAAAACGAGACGCCGCTAAGATATAAGGTAAGCGAGTTGAAAGAGCCGCATTCGCATTGGCCTCATCACTGTCATAGATCTTTGCTTTTTGTGTTGTCTGTCCCCCAAAGAAGGCTGCATAATCGGTGCCCTTACAATGGCAAAGAGCAATAAGTCCAAGGTCGCTCAATTCTTTTTCCCGCCGGTCAGTAATAGCCACTTCCGTTGGGCATTTAAGGAGGACATCTCCTTCTTGTGATTTGAAGGTATATGTAGGCAAGTCTTCAACTAACCCACCCCCCTCAACGCCTCGGATAGCGGCTGTCCAACCATACAGGGAGAACGCATTCGTAATCCGTTGACCTAACGCATAAGCAGGATTACCCCAACAAAAGTTAGTGTTATCGACGCCATCGACTTGTTCTTCAAACCTAAATCCTTCGACAGGCACAGTGTGCGATCCATAAGGTAAACGAACGAGTACATGCGGTAAAGTTAAGGCAACATAACGTGAATCTTCTGTTTCCCTAAATGAGCGCCACTTAACTAATTCCGTGCTCTCAAAAATTTTAGTTAAGTCACGGGGTTTGCTTAGATGGCCAAAACTATCTAAATCAAACAATTCGGGACTTGCGGCAGCGATAAATGGAGCATGGGCCGCGGCAGCTACATGGGATATATTTTCAAGGAGCTCAATATCCATAGGGTCGCGTCCGAAATAGAAATCGCCAATAAGGCAAGAATAAGGATAGCCGCCAAAGGTGCCGTATTCTTCTTCATAAACCTTTTTAAATAAGTGACTTTGGTCAAATTCAACAGCACGCTCAAGGTCTTTAGAGATTTCTTCTTTTGTCGTATTTAATAAGCGTAATTTTAACCGACTTCCTGTTTCTGTATTATAGACAAGGTAGTGCAAACCACGCCAAGAAGCCTCAAGGGCTTTGAGATCCGGGTGCTGGAGCACTTGCGTTAAGTGGGTTGAAAGCTGGCCATCCATTTCATCCATTTTTTTTACGATAAAGGTCGTCGGATCACTTCCACTATTTTCGCCAGCTTCTCCTACTACAGCAAGGAAAGTATTTAAAAGGTCTATAGCTGAGGCCCTTTGGTTTTCGGACCGCGCAAGCTTTCCTTCCTGGATTAATTGATCAAGACTTATGTTATTGTTGTCAGCCATGGCTCACCCCTTTTTTCTTACTTACCCTGCATCGCCGCATCTATTTGTTTTTTAAGATCGGCCGCCTTCGCTTTATCGGTCATAATGGCACTTAACAACTGGTAAAGATTGTCATTTCCGTCCAATTTAGCAAGCAAGTCGTTTAATTGCGTGCGCATTTTATAAATTTTGCTTAATTTCGGGATATTTTTTACAATCGAGACAGGATTAAAACTATCAAGGCTCTTAAAAGTAATATCCACGCCTAATGTTGCTCCTCCGCCTGATAGCGTATCTGGCAACGTATAAGCAACACGAGGGGCAATAGAAGCCATTACATCGTTATAGTTGTCTCGATCAATCTCGATAAATTTTCTGTCTTTAAGAGGTTTATGTTCTACCTCTGATTTTCCTGACAAATTAGCAATAATGCCCATGACAAAAGGAAGCTCCCTTATCTGGGTAGCATCACCAATTTCCACATCATAGGTTAGCTGCACTCGCGGCTTGCGAACGCGATCCAGCTTGTGTTGTGTGCTTTCTGACATCTAAAAACCCTTCTCTCTCTTGCAAAAGCAATACCGGAGTTACTCTTTATAGATATAAGCTAAAGGATTACCATTAAAATTAGGTAAATTTTATTCAATCGTCCTTTAATACATTAAGAAAAAATAATATAAGTAGCGTAAGTATAGGGATTATTTCGAGGTAAGGAAGGGCACGCATCGCTTGCAAGTAACGTTTAGACGCCGGTACCTGTCAAAATCTGCGCGAACAAGACTGGTGCGGCCAAGAAAAGATTAACGACACTCTCCTTTCTACTCTCTTCATAAAAAAATAGAAGGAACGATTGACAGTGCTATCTGATATATTAACGCCGGTATGGCACCCTTCCCCGAATTATGATGAACGTGGTCAAGAGGTTCGTATGGTGATTATACATTATACGGGAATGCCCAGTGAAATGGGAGCGCTGGAGCATCTGTGTTCACCGAAAAACAAGGTAAGTGCCCATTATCTTATTGCCACCAATGGTATCCTCTACCAACTTGTTGACGATAAGTACCGAGCCTGGCATGCGGGGGTAAGTTACTGGCAAGGCGAGCGAGATATTAATAGCGCCTCGATCGGAATTGAGCTAGCCAACCCCGGCCATGAACATGGATACGTCCCCTTTCCCCCCCCGCAAATGATGACGTTAATTGCCCTTTTGCATGATCTGATCACTCGTTATAAGATTCGCTCTGATTTATTGTTAGGTCATAGTGATGTGGCGCCTGCGCGCAAACAAGATCCAGGGGAGTTGTTTCCCTGGGATCTTTTGCACCGACATGGCTTAGGCTTATGGGCTACACCTCCTCTGGTGACGCACCCTCAGCCTTGTGGGGCTTTCGAATTGCAAGAAGCATTGGCTGACTTTGGCTATGAGTGTTCACTGACGGGTACGTGGGATCCAGCATCACAGGCGGCGTTAACCGCTTTCCATCGCCATTATATGCCCCAGCATCCCTTGGGGATTGCCTCGCTGGAAACATTAGACCATCTACGCCTCTTAAGAGCCTTTAGGAAAACCCGCTAAAGACAACTTACCTTTTGGGCAAGAGGACGCCAATAAACCAGGCAACCTCCAACGAAAGTATCCCTAAGAGGAGTACCACACAAAAGAGAGCACCATTAAGGCAGGGTAAAAATGAATGGTAGGAGAGCGCGCTTTTTTACCTGGAACGCTTTACCCGGTGCAAGCTCAAACAGGAGCCATATGGCCTTCCCCGCGCCATCATCGTCGGCCGCGGGCCCATATATTAGGAGAACAGTTTTCTGAAGGCTTCTCCTTTTCCTTCAGGCCTTCCAAACCATTAGGTAGAAATGGTTCTATTCATTTCAACAGAAAGAGACTCTCAATACGTCACACTTTTATGGGTATTTTTATACCCCTCAAAGATAATGATAGGGAGCATCAAATAAAATTATAGATTAATTTATGGTTGATTTAGGTAAATATATAATTTAACGTCATCTATAAATTATTTATTAAATGGAGCGCACCGTCTATGCTTTCTCGCCCAGGGTCTAAGTTTCGTTCTTCTCTTCTTTCTTTGGTTATTTTCTCTCTCATCTGGAGCAATCTCCTGACGGCAATCCCTTGCTCAGCCATTGTGCGTCATCATCACCTGGATGATGCGCGTTACTTAAAGGGCGCCGAGGCGTATCCCGCGGTGGGGATCCTCCACACTTCAGGGGGTTATTGTACCGCGACCTTGATTAAGGTGCCGGGCCGGCCGGAGCTGGATGGCTCGATTATTTTAACGGCTGCTCACTGTTTACAGGATGCTCTCGTCTCCAAGGCGGCAACAGAGCAAGGGAAAGGTGGGGCTGTTTTTTGTCTGGGCGACGACTGTCAGACGATCGCTCTTGGGGCACACGCGATCTTTTCTCCTCTGGGCGCTCAACGTCCTCGAGGGGACTTCCTTACCCAAAACTTAGAAAGGTCCCAAGGGGATATGGCCCTTGCTTACCTTGCTTATAAGATTTCTTCCGTGTCACCCGCCGAGCTTTATCTCGAGCCAACGCCCCGGGCGGCTTTTGAGGGTAAGATCCTCTCTACCATTGGCCTGGGTCTGACCGGTCAATCCAATTGCTCCCTTCTTTATGAAGATGGCCAAAAACGCCTTATGGAAAATCCCCTTCGTCTTCCGCACGGGGAGAGCGAGTCGGCCTTCCTCCTAATCGACTTTACAAGCGAGGTACTCTCTCCCCCCTCTCTCCTGCGGGGCTTGCCGATGGACGGCGATTCGGGCGCGCCGGGTTTTATTGAGCAGGAGGGAAAGAAGAAAGTAATAGGCGTATATGTAAAAAGTAAAGCGCGCGCTTTCCTCCTTGAAAGGCTTCGCGTTGGGGGCGATCCCCTCCTTTCTCGCGGTCAACAAACTTTCAGGAACTTCGATAAAGAGCCGCAGGGCTTCAGCGCACTGATTGACATGCACGACCTCGACAAAGAAAGCTCCTTCCTTTACGTACCGGCTCTTCGTTCCTGGTTCGCCAAGGTTTTTAAAAACTTACCCGACAAGCCTGGGGAGGCGGCCGGGTCGTTCTGGGGGAGGGAGCCATCGGCCTCTGTGCTCATCCAAGACAGAGGAGCGATGAAAGACGATCGGCAAAGCCTGTCTCAAGGGTGTAGCCTCCCCCTTTCCAGAAAAGAGGGAGAGTTTCTCTATCGGCTTGAGAAGGCGGCTAAGTGCCCGGTGCCTTCGCCGGCCTCCGTGGCTTCCTTCTCGTCTTCCTCTTCCTCTTCGTCTTCGTACCCAGTCGATCACAGGTCCTTGCATAGCTTAGGTGCCCCCTCCTCGAGTGATAATTTGCTTTCTTCCACCACGCGGTACTACTCCATGCTTAGTACGATGTATACTCCTTCTTATGTGTTGGACGCTTATCAACGAGGGGACTCTATCCCTCAGAAATTCTCTGAGTTTGGGGAGTGGTATGGTGACCAAGTATGGAACGCGAGGCCGAGGGGGATTTCTTCTCAAAACTCCGAGTGGTTCAAGGACTCCTTAAGTGATAGAGATCGTCACGAACCGGGGAAAGAGTTCTTCGAGGGGCAAGAAGCGCCCTTGTGGTCCTCTCTTTCAGCAAGTGCAGGGCGTCAGCACATGGTGGAGGAGTATTTAACGCGTTATGGGATGGACTCTCTTCCTCCTTCTCAGCGGAATGAGGCGGGCGTAAGTAGCGCAATCCTTGAGAGGGTGATGAAAGAGCCGATGGCGCGCACCTTTGAAGAGGTGAAGGCGCATAGCGAGAGGGTGAGCCAGGCCGTCTCACTTTACCATCAAGCGTTCCTTAACGCTCGCCGTCCTCAAGAGAAGGAGCCCTATACGTTGGGCCAGGTGGAGCAACAGCTCCAAAAAATGGAAACATCGATTACCGCCATGGTCCCCAAGGAGGTGTGGACCCAGGAGGGATCGACGTGGAAAGAGATTCCCAAGGTGGAGGAGCAGAAGCTTGAGTTTAAGCCAATCCTTCTAATGGAGGCGCGTCGGACGACGTGGGAAGAAGAAAGTCGTATGTGGCAAGCAAAGCGAGAGGCGATGTTGCGGGAGTTCGATGAGATAAGGGCCCGCTCTGGCCTTGCGGCCTTTCGACCCGTGTCGACGGCGTCGGCACCTTCCTTTGAGTTTATGTTTGCAGCGATGCAAGGGTTGCCGCGGGAGCTTTCGGTGCTTTTGGCGCCGCGGCCTCCAAAGGAGTTTACGGATGGGTATGAGATGGAGGGATCTCTTGCCTCGCCCATGGTGGTGGGCACCACGTTAGGAACGGGCGTTGTGATGGAACACCCACGGGGCTATCCCATGGGCGCGGTGCTAGGTGGGGCGGTCGAGAGATGGGTGAGTCCTGAGCGGATGATGGCGTACGTGGATCGATTGTATCGAGAGGAGCGGGCGGCGGGGGCTTCGCGCAACGAGGCGGATGTTCGGGTGGTGGATCGGGTCTTGAGGGAGGAAAGGCTGGGTCATTATCGCTTGTTACCGGCGGAGCAAGGGCAGATTACGCTGGCCTATGCGGGGCCGGTGGTGGGTTTGTTGGGCTCCACGGCGGCTGCCGGAGGAAAGGGGGTCACCGAGGCGGTGGTTGATCTGGGATCGTTGGGTACCACGCTGGGCGATGGTCTTGAATCGTTAGCCGTGACGCTGGAGGGGCAGATAAAGGCGCCTGTGACGCAAGGGAATCGTCTCTGGTATGCGGAGCGGGGCGAGAAGGAGCTGGGCGTGTTGCCTGACCAGGGGTCTAGCGCTGCCTCTTCCAAGGAGGAGCCGGAGGTGCCTGCGGTACATGCCGCTGAAAAGCCGGAGCGAGTGATGCTGGCTTATGCGGGGCCGATGGTGGGTTTGTTAGGGCCAGCGGCGGCCGCGGGGGCGAAGGCGGTGGCCGCGGGGGCGAAGGCGGTGACCGAGGCGGTGGTTGGGGCCGGCGTGGGTACGATGGCGGGCGCGGTCCTCAAGGAAACGGTGGAGAAACTGACCACCCCGGCGCATGAGCCCTCCCCTTGCGAGACCCAGGAAGGATTTGACCAGGCCGCCGCGGCGCCAAGCACACTTGCCACCCCCGGGGCCGAGGACCTTTCCACCGCGCGCGAAAGCTTTCCCGCCGCCTCACCCGCACCCATGGGCCCTACGGAAACCTACCCGGCGGATATAGAAGCCCCCGATACCACGCGCCTCTTGAGCAAAACCACGCAAGAGGCTAAATTGAAAGAGCTGCGTGCCGCCACAGGTTGGGAGATTCCCAAAGAGGCTTTAAATAAAATCCCCCCGCATGTGCAAGAGGAGGTAAAACTTAATAAAAAAGGGATTGGCATGCGGTGGGTTGGCGAGAAAGGCAGCGATGGTGTCCGGATCGATAAAGGGAATCCGGAAGCAAAATATGAGTCAGGAAGGGCGGATCATGTACGAGTTAACTCAGGTGGGAAAGTCATTGGTCGGGATGGGCAAGAAATTAAGCCTTCTGAAGAATTTCCCAAGCCAGCAAAACACCCGGATGCTCATATACCCTTAAACGACTGGGTCAAATGGAAGGAGTGGAACAAACCATGAAGATTAAATACCCTTATATGAGGCTCGAAATTACCGAGACATTAAAAGAGCTATCTAACAGGGAAGACCAATTGAAAGAATGGGTCGATCCTAAGTATGCGCATGCGTTCTGGGATACGCTTATGTTTTCCATCCATACTCTGTTTGATGATATTCCTCTTGAAGAAGATCCTGAAGGTCAAATTGGCTATAGTCTTTACAATGAGGAAGAGGTGCAGGTTATCAAGCCGTTGATAGCGGCCTTGAACCAGGTAATGGACGAGATTGATGAGAACCAACCCGACGAGGCATATATCACTTCACCTTTATGGGACGAGGTGGTGCGCACGGCCGGGGAGGCCTATGAGGCCTTCAAGAAGAACGATGAGCTCTATGACTTCCAAGCCGATCTCGAGCGCGCCGATGCCGACCCCTCGGACGAAGACGAGGAGACCTCGCAGGAATCCTAAGTACAAAGGGCTTGGGGGTAAAGGAGGATGAAGGTATGGCACCACGAAGGTCCTTATTAACCTTAGCACTTATATGTGCAGCGGTCACTTTTTCTCCTTTGCCCTGTCCCGCGGGGTATCGGGCGCCGGATCCACATCTCTTTGTGCCCGGGGCTGACCCTGATTTTCATGAAGCCTTGCGCCAAGCCAAGAGTGCGGCGTATGCCTCGATCAAGGAGCCACCGGCCGACAAAAACAATGCTCCGAGCTTTGATGATGTTCCGCAACCCGCCACCGCGTCCTCGCCCTTGGCTTTATTGAAGGCCTATAAGGGCGAGCCTCTTTCAGACAGGCCGTGGCTGTCGAAGGAGCATGCGTCCTATGGTTTAGGGTTATTGGGTGCCACGCTGGGCGATGGTCTTGAATCGTTAGCCGTGACGCTGGACGGCGAGCGTCTGTGGTATGCGGAGCGGGGAGAGAAGGAGCTGGGCGTGTGGCCTGACCACGGGGCTGGCGTTGCCTCTTCCAAGGAGGAGCCGGAGGTGCATGCCGCTGAAAAGCCGGAGCGAGTGATGCTGGCTTATGCGGGGCCGATGGTGGGTTTGTTAGGACCCGCGGCGGCCGCGGGGGCGAAGGCGGTGACGGAAGCGGTGGTTGGGGCCGGCGTGGGTACGATGGCGGGGGCAGTCCTCAAGAAAACGGTGGAGAAACTGACCACCCCGGCGCATGAGCCCTCCCCTTGCGAGACCCAGGAAGGATTTGACCAGGCCGACGCGGCGCCAAGCACACTTGCCACCCCCGTGGCCGAGGATGGTCCCACCGCACGCGAAAGCTTTCCCGCGGCCTCACCCGCACCCATGGGCCCTACGGAAACCTACCCGGCAGATATAGAAGCCCCCGATACCTCGCGGCTGTTTAAGGGAACTTCTGAAGAGGGAAGGAAGATGAATCCGCCGAAAGCCGAAAGCCCCATTTGCAAAGAGTTGAAGCCCTATAGGAAAGATATTAAAACAAATGGACTGTCAGGAAATAAAGAAAGGTATTATCAATGGGATTACACCCACAATGATATTGAGGTATATAATGGCAAAGGAGTACATTTAGGATCTATGGATCCTGTTAGTGGAGAAATTTATAAAGACAAGGTTGAGGATAGAGATATTGAGGATGACCTATAATGGAACATTGCTGTAAACAGATGAAATTCCATATACATGAGATGGAAAAAATTATTAGCTATAATCCTAAGTTTCGAAGGTACGGTATTAAAGTAGATGAGAGTGTAACGCAGGGCATTACTTACTGCCCCTGGTGTGGGACGAAACTTCCGAGAAAATTAACGGATGAGCTCGCCCATATCGTGTTTGAGGAGCTGAAACTGGATGACTTTAGAGATCCCCGCCTGCCGGAAGAATTTAAAACGGATGAGTGGTGGCGGAAAAGGGGGTTGTAGTCCGAGACTCTTTCCTATTTAACCCACGCCCCCACCAGTAAGTGCCAAAATCATAGGCTCACCAGAAAGAATCTGGAAAAAGGGTAAAAGCCAAAGCAAAACTTTACCTTACAAACAATTTCCAACCTATAAGGGAAGATCAGTTATACAAACCTTGCTTGCCGAATAGCCGCTTCAACAAAAGATGTAAAGAGCGGATGAGGTTGAAAAGGCCGGGATTTAAGCTCAGGATGATATTGAACCCCAACAAACCAAGGGTGATCACTGATCTCTACAATTTCAGGCAATAGCCCGTCGGGCGACAAACCCGAAATAATCATCCCTTTTTCCTCGAACTGTTTCCTATAATGAACATTTACCTCGTACCGATGCCGATGCCGCTCACTAATTTTCCCCTGCTGATAAATTTGAAAAGCACGTGTTCCTGGCTGTATAACACAAGGATACGCACCAAGACGCATGGTGCCCCCTAATCCGCTCTCTTGACTTCTATACTGCGTTACGCCTTTTGACATCCACTCTTTCAGCAATCCCACAACCGGCTCAGCGCACTCTCCAAACTCTGTAGAACTTGCCTGGGAAAGACCCAACACATTACGGGCATATTCAATGACAGCCATTTGCATACCAAAGCAAATTCCAAGGAAAGGGATTTTCTTTTCGCGCGCAAATTGAATTGCCTTTATCTTACCTTGCGTCCCACGAAAACCAAACCCTCCAGGAACAAGGATCCCATGTGATGTAACGAATCTTTCTAAGTACTCATCGGTGTTTTCTTCGAGTTCTTCCGATTCAATCCAATGAAGATCAACCATGACTTTATTGGCAAGGCTCCCATGAATCAAGGCTTCGTTAAGAGATTTATACGCATCCTTATGCTGCGTATATTTCCCAATAATATGGATAGATATCTTTCCTTCGGCATGCTGTGCCACATGCACAATATGACGCCAAGAACTAAGATCGGGAGGCGTACTGCTTTCAATATGAAAAAATTGACACACCTGAGCATCAAGCCCTTCTTCATGGTAGCGAAGAGGAACCTGGTAAATTAAATCCACATCCAATGCTGTAATGACACGCTCAGGCTTCATATTACAAAATAAGGCTAACTTGCGCTTCGTTTCCTCAGGGATGGCTTGGGCACACCGACAAAGTAAAATATCCGGCTGCACACCCATCCGTTGCAACTCTTTTACACTATGTTGACTTGGCTTTGTTTTAAGCTCCCCAGCCGATTCGATAAAAGGAACCAAGGTTAAATGTAAAAACAACACCCTTTCCTGGCCAAGCTCTTGCCGAAGTTGTCGAACAGCTTCAATAAACGGTAGACTCTCAATATCACCAACCGTGCCCCCTATTTCGCAAATAAGGAAATCTTCATCCTCTAGATTACCTAACATTTTTTCTTTGATAGCATCGGTAATATGAGGAATAACCTGTACTGTCGCGCCTAAGTAATCCCCTCGCCGCTCCTTTGCAATTACCTCCGAATAAATTTTACCCGTTGTAAAAGCATCGTTAGAAGTCGAGGTAACACCCGTAAAACGCTCATAATGCCCCAGGTCAAGGTCGGTTTCTGCCCCATCATCCGTTACATACACCTCCCCATGTTGATAAGGACTCATGGTCCCAGGGTCAACATTTAAATAAGGATCAAACTTACGTAAACGAACTTTAAAACCCCGCTTCTGAAGAAGAGAACCAAGAGCGGCTGAAGCGAGCCCCTTGCCTAATGAAGATAAAACACCACCTGTTACAAATATAAAGCGTGTCACTGTATTTCCTTAATTTATTCGTATCCACTCTCTGCCAAGCAAAATTATTTGCATTATTGCAGGATTTTTTTGTCCCTACTCCTATTTTAACATGAGATACGTTCCCTCTCTACGAAGCAACCTATCTTCCTGTTGAGGATTCAGGCTTATTGTCCTTGTTCTCTTGTGATGATATACTTGCGGGCCCAGGTTCGGGAGATAAAACGCTTTTTTCTTCTTGTTTTACAGGCTGCTCAATGGGTGAAACGGTCGAAGGTTCCGTCAGCCCTTCCAATATTGATTTTTCTGTATGAGTGTGGGAAGCAATAATAGCAAGCAATAAACTAAGAACAATAAAAGCTGTCGCAAGGATAGCCGTAAGACGTGTTAGAAAATTTGCAGAGCCACGTACAGAAAAGAGACTCCCTAAACCACTGCCGCCACCTAAGCCACCTAAGCCACCACTATCACGCTGAAGTAAGATAACAGCTACCATCGTAATGGTCACCAACATGTGGACGATAAGCAAAAACGTTGTCATACATAACCCCTTTATTTTTATTCCTTTTTTAATATATTTTCTTAATGAAAGCTAGCCAGAAAATTCCCTCTTTCCATTTTCTCTTAAGAACAAGCTTCGTTCTATAGTCCTCCAACCCCTAATTTTTCTTTCTGAGAACGCGGTTCTTTGTGCATAATATAGCGTGCTATAATCGCAGCAGCTCGATAACTTGGTTGAGGATGAGGAAGTTTAACCTTCTTTACCGCTTCCTTTAGGTCCTTAATTTGGGCGCGTCGAGCACAGGTATCATTGAGCAATAACCCTACCATTTCTGTTAACCGATCTGGGCGACAATTATACTGTATAAACTCTGGCACAGCTGGACGATTTAAGAGTATATTGACAAGACAAATGTAAGGAACCTTCACTAAGTACTTAAGAATCATATAGGTAAGCGCTGTAACTTTATAAACAATAATCATCGGGACTCGCGCGCATGCCAATTCCATCGACACGGTGCCAGAAGCTGCCAAAGCAGCATGGGCCACTTTAAAAGCTGCTTCTTTTTCCTCCTTACCTTCTACGATCGTTGCCTTAAAACTTGCCCCTTTCATCGCAACATGGATAATCGGATGCATAGCCGCGGTCGTTGGCAACACAACACGCAAATGAGGTATATTTTTCTGAAGCTTCTCGACTGTCTTTTTAAAAATAGGCATTAACTTCTTTACCTCTGACTTACGACTTCCAGGAAGAAGGCACAAGACTTTTTCCTCTTCTCTTATCTTATATTTTATCTTAAACGCCGTTGCATCCCCTCCGGTATTATTTTCAACTTCCGTCACGGCATGGCCGATAAAAGTCGCGAGAAGATGAACTTCCTTAAAATAACGAGGTTCAAACGGGAAAAGACATAGCATATGGTCAAAATAACGCGCAAATTTTTTAGCCCGCTTAGGACGCCAAGCCCAAACAGTCGGTGCAACATAATGAATAATAGGTATATGATGCGTCTCACGAGTGGATTTCACCTTCTTAGCAAGGCGATAATTAAAACCTGGACTATCAATTGTTATCACGATATCCGGTTGAATAGTTTTAATGGCGCAAAAAACTTGCCGAAAAAGGCGAACAAGCCGAAATAAACGAGGGATAATTTCTAAAATTCCCATAACACTCAGGAGATGCATAGGAAAAAAGGAAGTAAAACCACCAACCTTTTCCATTTGAGTTCCCCCAATACCATGAAACACCACATCCTTAAATTGTTCTTTTAAGGCGTACATAAGCCGAGAACCTAGAAAATCACCTGAGGCTTCCCCAGCAACAATAAATATCACAGGAGCCTTCATTTTCTTTCTCCCACCACTATTAAGAAAAGACCATGACTATCACAAAAGTCAACCATTGCTTCTTTTTCGACCATTAATGTAGAATCGCTTTCCACAGCAATGCCTTCTAAGTGACAAGCAAAAGCATTTTTGACCGTCTTTAAACCAATAGTCGGCAAGTCAACTCGCTGATCTTGTTGAGGCTTTGCTGTTTTTATAAGCACTCCTCCTTTTTTTGCAAGACCTTTAATAGATGCCCGCAATTTATTGCAACGAGCCATCAGTTCATCTGTCCCTTCCACGGCCTCAACGCCTAAAACGATTCCCTCTTGAACAATGACCGCTTGCCCAACATCAGCCTGTCCAAGGAGCTTTGTAACTTGTCTCCCTCTTTCTATATCCTTAAGGGCTTGTCTTGTCGGCTTATTGTTTGTAAGCACACCTTGAGGTCCACTAAGAAGTGACTTTAAGAGATGATGAATACCAACGACTTTAAATCCTTCCTTTATCAGCTCTTCCACAATAAGAGACAAAAGCGTATCATCGCCCCCTGCTTTTGCGCCCATTTTTGCGAGCAGCTGAAGCCCTCTAAAGTCAGGGCGTATTTGAGAAAGAGAAGGACGCTTCATGCTACCAATAAGAGTTACTTCTTCAATACTCTCTTGCTTTAGGATATCAATTGCTTTACCAATAGCTCCCATCTTAACCCACTTATGCCCTGACCCTAAGGTAAGCTCAGGAGGAGTATACCCTTCTATAGCTAGAATAAAATAAGGCCGTTCAATACGTTGGCAATGATTAATGAGTAGGCGCGGTAAATCGCCATTACCTGCAATAACCCCTAATTTTTTCACCTAACGCTTTCCTTTTGTGGCAAGCATAAGCCACGTGAGCTTTGGTAGTCTACAAACTCAATAATATCATGTACGTAAGGATGCTTTTCAAATAATTCCACGACATCTTCCAATCGTTCGGCCATCGCCCCTTCATTTGCAAAAAGCAACCGATACGCATTTCTTAAAGCATGAATATGTTCTCTGGGAACACCATGTCTCTTCAAGCCAACAATGTTTAAACCACACAAGCGCGCACGATCGCCCAAAACAGAACCATAAGGGATCACATCAGATTCTACCCCTGACATGCCACCAATCATAGCATGTTTCCCAATACGTACAAATTGATGAACCGCTGATAACCCCCCAATAATGGCATGGTCTCCTACCGTCACATGCCCGGCAAGCGTGGCATTATTTGCCATAATAACGTTATTACCAACTCTACAATCATGGGCAATATGAACACCAATCATAAATAAGCAGTCATTACCTATAAGAGTTTTTAAGCCACCGCCTTTTGTTCCCGGATGCATGGTAACATACTCACGAATAACCGTGCGATCCCCAATTTCAAGGATTGACTCTTCCCCAGCATATTTCTTATCCTGCGGCTTTAATCCCAAACAAGCAAAAGGAAAAATCTCACATCCTTTCCCTATGGTCGTCCTACCACCTATCACCACGTGCGAGTAAACTTTTACACCATCGCCTAGGACAACTTGTGCGCCAATATGGGAATAAGGGCCGATTTCAACATCTTCCCCAATCATAGCACCAGGTGCGATTATGGCTGTTGGGTTAATTTTCATGGGCATCAACAATCATTGCAGTAAAAATAGATTCAGCCACAAGTTCTTTTTCAACAAACGCTTCGCCTTTAAAGCGCCAGATATTTTTCCGGTTTCGCTGGCGTTGCACATTAATATATAAAGTATCGCCTGGGACAACCGGCTTTCGAAATTTTGCTTCTTCAATGGACATAAAGTAAACGTTTTTTACCTCACCCAGTTTTTTGATCCCTTGTCCTTCTTGGAGTGTTTTTACCACAAGGGCGCCAGCTGTTTGAGCCATTGCCTCCACCACCAATACGCCGGGCATGATGGGGTTATTAGGAAAATGTCCCTCAAAAAACCATTCATTAACGGTGACGTTTTTAATCCCGATCGCACTCTCGCCAAGAACCACTTTTGTCAACTTATCAATAAGAAGCATAGGGTAACGATGAGGAATTAACGTTTTAATTTCTTTAATATCGATCTCTCCCGGTTGCTCAAAATTATATTGAAGACTGATCGAGGACATATCTTTACCTTTCTCCACCTAACATTATTTTACTTTCTTAATGAGCTTAGAAATCGCTATTGTTTGTTTATGCCATTGGTAGACAGGTACCGCTGGAGAACCACCCACTCGTTCTCCCGACGCTATATTCTTCATCACCCCACTTTGTGCAGCAATAACCGCTCCATCCCCTATCTGTAGATGGCCGATAATACCTGCTTGGCCAGCGATAGTAACCGCATTGCCAATCTTCGTACTCCCAGATATACCTACCTGCGCAAGAATAACACAATTCTTGCCCATTTCTACATTATGGGCAATCTGCACCAAGTTATCTATATAGGTTCCTTCACCGATGATTGTATCTTTGCTGCTCCCCCGGTCAATAGTGGTATTAGCCCCGATACGTACATTATCTTGAATAATAACACTCCCAAGTTGAGGAATAGGAAGATGCCCATTGTGATAATCAAGGTAAGCGCCAAAACCAGGTTGGCCTATGGAAGCCCCTGGATGAATCCTCACATTTTTTCCAATAAACGCATGGCTAATCGTGACGTTAGCCCCTATAAAAGAATTTTCCCCAATAATTACCCCTGGGCCTATATAACTATTCGCTCCAATAACGCACTTTTTACCTATCTGTGCATGGGACTCAATGACAGCCATGGGGTGAATTTGGCAACCTTCGGCAACCTGTGCCTCCGGGTGAATTGGAGTAAGTGAGGGAGCATAAGTCCGTTCTGTATAAAAAGCCCCCGCGACCTTCCCATAAGCAAGGTAAGGTGCCTTGGAGAGCAAAAGTTCAGCGGTTTTCGGTGCTCTATCAACGTATTTTTCTTCAAGAATAATGGCTCCCGCTGAGGATTTTATAAAAGCATCTAGATAAGTAGAATTATGTAAGACGCTTATATCGTCTTGAGTGGCTTCATCAAGAGGCTTAACATCATAAATAAGTTTTTTGCTATTAGCGGAAGGTATGAGCTCAACACTAGCTATCCTTGCCACTTGCTCCAGCGCCAAAGGACCTAATTTTTTAAAAAACAGCCCCGACGCCATCTATTGCCTTAGCTCCATTTTGTTAAGGTCTTCCATTAGGTTATTTACTTTCATATTGAATTGAGTGAGAAACTTAGTATCAATTTTAGGAAAATTCACATTAACAGCTTTAATTTTCTCATTACAGGCGGTAATGATATCTTGGGTAATATCCTTGATTTGGTGCTGATCATGATCATAAACAGCGCCCCTTACAATCACAAGCACAATCCCTTGTTTCTTTCGAATAAGCTGGATTTGCTTTAATATTTGGCTTTCGATAGAAGACCTTTTACTACTAATAACTTTATCAAGTTTTTCTTTATATTGGTCGATAAAATCTTGTAGTTCCGCAATACGCCGATCAAATTCCTCCTTAATAGTATTTAATCTCTCTATTAAGGGAATTTTTTTTTCTCGCGGTAAGTTACTCTTAGCAATTTCTGCTTTTTTTGCCGTAAATGCTTGATTAACTTGTCTTAAATGCAATTCTGTATGAGACATCTTCTCTCGATATTCCCTGGCTCTTTCTTCGGAAGAGGTGCGAAAAAATTGCACAATATCAAGAGAATTCCATACTTGGTTATCATCAAATAGAGCGATTTTTCCTATCACGATAGCTTCGTGGCTCTTGACGTCATCCTGTTTTACTAAAGGCAAGTCTTCCCCAGCCATGCCATATTTTCCCCCTAGAGTAAGCCACACTAGGATGAATTTTAGGATCTTTCGCATGCGTAAACCCCTTCCCTCTTACCAGAAATTTGACGTACTGACCGAAAATAAGAATCGGCGAGTATGATCGAATTTTTCTTTCCGAAGCGGTCTTGCGAAGAATAAATTAAGAGGACCAAAAGGCGAGCGCCATCTTATTCCCACACCAACAGAGGCCCTTAAACTTGCCTTATCCTCGGAATTGGAGGTTTTTTCACTTGATTTCCATAATGACCCAGCGTCAAAGAAAGCTACACCCTTAACGCCAAGCTCATTGGGCAATCCAAGAGGAAATGACACCTCTCCCCTCACAACATAGTAACACGCACCACCTAAGGCTTCTTCTTTATCCTTATCCCGCGGTCCAATACCAGCAAAATCAAAACCCCTTAGACTATCGCCGCCAATAAAAAAGCGATCCGTGATCCGAATTTTTTTCTTCGTTTTATTCATCATTCCTCCCTCGACGCCGATCATAAGGGTCATCTTCTGAGTAAGAGGAAAATACTGGGCAGCGGTTGCTTTATGCCTGAGATAGTGGACACTGCCCCCTATACCAGCCATAGCATTCGATAAAGTTAAAATATATCCCCTTCGCGGTTCGATACTGCTATCAAGACGATTATAAATAAGCTTATGTCCGATTTCCGATTTAACTGCTTTACCTTTTTGCTCGTGGATAGCGAGCGAAGCATCCTCTTTAATGCTCCCTATCCGGTCCGTAAGGAGAGTATAATGAACCTGATGAAGTAAATCTTCTATGATATTATAACCAAAGGTAATACGTCCCCCTAAGGTATGATGCTTATAAGAACTTTCGCGTGAACTATTAGAAGTTGTACGGAAAACGTCTATCCCAGCGGATAAATTACGTCCAAGGAAATAAGGCTCAATAAAACCAACTTCAAATTCACTAACGCGCTTTGATAAGCTAAAAGAAGCAGACAACTCCTGACCACGCCCCAATAAGTTACGCTCAAGGATTCGCACACGACCAAGCATCCCCTCATAAGATGAGACGCCACCCCCGATGCTGAATTCCCCAGTAGGTATATCTTCCACTTTTACTTTTAAATCCACTTTATCTAGCTGATGACTATGCTCCTGGTTGATTTCTACCTTTTTAAAGAAACCAAGCTCACGGACCTGCCTTTCAGACCGTTTGATCTTGCTTGCATTAAACACATCCCCTTCCGCAAGTTTAAATTCCCGACGAATTACTTCATCACGCGTAGCTATATTGCCTTCTATATTAATTTCCCCGATATAAACGCGCGGGCCTTCCTTAATATTTATAACAAGATCGATGACATTGGGTTTATCGGGATAACGCTTAATTGATGGATCCACTTCTACGAAACCATACCCTAAATTGCCTATGGCCTCTTCCAATTTATCAATCAACTGCTCTACACGTGTTTGAGAATACCAACTATTAGGCTTTAAATTTATCAAAGCTTTTAAAGATTCTATCTTAAGGTGAGGCAACTCATTCACCAACTCGACAGTGTTTATTTTATAACGCTCCCCTTCCTCAATATTAAATGTTAGAAAGAAATCGTTGGTTTCTTCTCTATACTCGGCTACCGCTGAAATTACCTTAAAATCTAAAAACCCATGCTCATAATACTCTTGACGGAGTTTCTCTTTGTCATAGGCTACAATTTCCGGATCATACCGATCGGTGGTTGTAAAGAAATTATACCATCTGCTTTCTTTGGTTTGGATAACCGAACCCAAGTGACCATTGCCAAAGTACTTATTCCCCAGGAAGTTAATACGGCGCATGGCTGTTTGCTTCCCTTCGTCAATCTCAAATACAAGGTCCACGCGATTTTCTGGCAGCTTAATGATTTTAGGCCTTATGACCGCAGCATACCGCCCCATGCGGCGATACAGCTCGAGGAGCGATTGTAAATCCCTTTGCACACGACTGCGATTATATATTTGGCGCGGACGTAAGAAAATTACTTCCTTAAGGGAGTTATCCTTTATACGCTTATTCCCTTCAAACACAAGCTGGTTAATAATTGGATTTTCTACAACGCTGACTTTTAATACGCCTGTTTGCGCATCAAAACGCAAATGAACATCGTCAAAAAAATCCGTGGCATAAAGGGATTTTAAGGATAGGTCAAGCAAAGTATCATTAAAAGGCTCCCCTTCTTTTAATTTTAAATAAGAAACTATTGTTTGATTCTCTATTCTTTGGTTGCCAACAATAGCTACTTTTTTAACAAGAGCGGATTCGGCGGTTGCTATAAAAGTACTTGCTAGAAAGGCAGCTAATAACAATATCTTACGCATATTCCCTCAACTGTATCGCTATTTCTTAAATAACGTTGGTAAGCCCTTAAAAAATTCCAAATCTATAATGTCATTAATCGTTGTTAGTAACAACAAGCCAATAATAAATATAAAACCGATTCGGAAGGCATAATCAACCATCTTTTCATTCAAAGGCCGACCTATAATTCCTTCAATCGTATACATAAGGATATGCCCCCCATCAAAAACAGGAATAGGAAGCAAATTAATAAGCCCTAAATTAATAGACAAAAAGGCCATAAACCATAACAAATTTAAGTACCCGCCTTTTTTCTTTGAGTCACCAGAAAACTTAGCTATCTTCAAAATTCCGCCTAGTTCTTTAGTAGACCTTTGGCCCGTAATAATTTCACCAATTCCTTTTAACATAGCCCAGGACATCGCTAATGACTCACAGCTTGCTACCCATAAGGATTTGAAAACGCCATAAACGACCTTCTCAACATCCCCACTGGAGCCTATACCTATATAGCCTGTTTTATGGGTCCCAAATATATTCTGATACGTCTGGGCCTCAGGCCGAACTACTAGATCTATTTCTTCTTGGTCACGCCGTATACGGATTACAAGATCTGCTTCTGGCTTTGCCTTAATGATGGATACGAGCCCTTCAAAACTTCTCACATCTTTATCGTCTACTTTGAGAATAAGATCGTTTTCTTTAAGGTTTGCTTGAGCTGCAGGACTATTTTCAACAATTTTTCCAATTTTAGGTAAAAGGATCGGTTTCCCATAGGTTGCAAATAAGCCAGTAAACACTAAAATAGCAAAAAGATAATTAGCTAAAGGCCCTGCAAAAGAAATTGCTATGCGTTGGCCCACCGTTTTATGATGCAACGTGAGAGCTTTGTCCTCTTTACTCATCTTCGTGATTTTTCCACTTGGTTGGCTTGCTGGGTTTTCATCCCCATACATTTTCACATAGCCACCTAAAGGAATAAGGCTAAACTTCCATCGGGTTTTATGGCGATCATGAAATCCGAAAAGCTCTGGGCCAAAACCTATGGAGAAAACCTCAACACGCACACCATTATATCTTGCTACTAAATAGTGTCCTAATTCATGGATAAACACTAAGATCGTCAAAACAATTAAAAATGGGAGAATATAATCCAAAAAGCTTGAAAGAAAGTCCATTTACTCTTACCCTTCTACTTTAAACTTGTTTACACACTGTTCTAGCTACCTGTCTTGCTTCATTATCAATGGCAAAAACATCCTCTATATTAACAATAGATGCTCCTTCATATGTTGATAGAGTCACCTCGATAGCTTCACAAATTTGGTTAAACCCTATTCGCTTCTCCATAAAATGCTCTACCGCAACTTCATTAGCTGCATTGAATACAATCGTTGCCCCTTCACCTAATTGCAGAGCTTGTCTTGCAAGTTTAATACCAGAAAAGCGTGCTTCGTCAACCTCCTCAAAAGTTAACGCTCCAATTTTTTTTAAATCAATAGGATCTACACTGGTAGAAAGACGCTCTGGCCACCCTAGTGTAAAGGATATGGCTGTTTGCATGTTAGGAAGGCTCATTTGAGCTAACATCGATCCATCATAAAACTGGGCTATCGCATGAATAACCGATTGAGGATGTACCAAGATATCAATACACGCAGAGGGAATATCAAAAAAATAATGAGCTTCAATCAACTCTAATCCCTTATTAACAAGGGTTGCTGAATCAATAGAATTCTTGGGCCCCATCTTCCAATTAGGGTGAGCCATCGCTTGCTCAACGGTAACAGTAGCCATTGCTTCTTTGGTAAAACAACGAAAAGGACCGCCGGATGCCGTAATAGTAAGACGCTCAAGGCCTCGTAAGGTGGTACCTTGAAGAATTTGAAAAAGCGCATTATGTTCTGAATCCACTGGCAAAAGACATGTACCGTTTTTTTTGGCCTCTTCGAAAATATATTTGCCTGCACTCACAACACTCTCTTTATTAGCTAAAGCCACAACCTTCGCTTGTTTGACAGCGGCGAGGCTTGGCTTTAATCCCGCCATACCACAGATACTCGCCATTACCCAATCGCAAGGATAGGACGCTGCCTCTATCACCGCCTCTTCTCCTGCGGCGACTTGAATACCTGTCCCCTCAAGATGCTCCTTTAACAAAGGAAACAAATGCGGATATATAGTAACAACCACCTGAGCTTCCATCTCAATAGCTTGCTTGGCAAGAAGATCAATATTATGACCACCGGTAAGGGCAACAACTTTAAAGCAAGAGCGGTGTCTTCTTATCACTTCAAGTGTATGGCAACCTATCGATCCTGTTGATCCAAGGATAGATACCTGACGCGGATAATCAGGAGAAGGAGGAACCAATCCCTTGCATAAATTGAAGTTGTCAAAAGCCATTAAATAGAATCGATTCCTAAGAGCTTAAAATAATTTTACGTCAGTATAGCTGGATATAATAAAAAGGTAAATCGAAACCGCGAGAGTACTGTCTAACCGGTCAAAGAGCCCACCATGGCCCGGAATAAGATTACCTGAATCTTTTACAGAAAATAGTCTTTTGAGGTAAGATTGTGCTAAATCCCCCATCTGCGCTACCAAACTCATGGTAAGGGCAAGCACATAATGAGAGATAGTGTAATCCTTTTTAAGGCAGAAAGACCAAAGAAATATAACGACAAGACTTGAAATTAAAGCCCCTATGAAGCCACTCCATGTTTTATTAGGACTTATGGAGGGAGCGAGTTTGGGCCCCTTGACCAGAGACCCCGCTATATAAGCCGAGATATCAACCAGCCATACAAGAGAAAGAACTATATAAATAGTATACAGAGGTAGATGAACGCAATTCTCCCAAAAAGCAGCACAGCCTGCGAGAATATACATAAGGCCTAAGACAAATATGGATGGATGAGAAGGTACTTGCCCAAAAAAAGGAAATTTTTTTAAAGCAATCTGTTCGAATAGCACGGAGAAAGGAATAAATAAGACAATCAACCAAATAGGAGAAATAGAAAAAAATGTGGCAATTTTAAAAGATACACCCCCATAAATAAGCACTCTAAAAAAGAGAAGCAAAGGACTAGAATGAGCGATGTTTACCCATTCATAAACAAGACCTATTGTTAAGAGACCTATCATTACATCCGTAAAAGGGCGCCCGATATAAAAAATAAAGACAACCAATGGAATAAGTACGAGAGCCGATAACGCCCTTAGGATAAAATTTGCCATTTCCTCTCTACTCTTTAATATAAAACTTAACCACCATTAAGGCTTTTCGAGGAAAATTCCAAGTTTTTTTCTATCCAAAAAATTACTTAACTAACAAAATACCTATTTTATCCAATTATAAAAATAAAAATATTTTTAAATTTAGCTCTTTATGTAAGTAGGAAAATATATTTCTAAAAAACAACCTTCCATTAAGAATTTAAAACCTGTATTTGGCTTCGAGGGTGAGGGCGTGGTGGTGGTGGTGTCGGCGGTAGTGGGTGGTATATTGTGTGGTCAGCGATACTCCTAGCGGGTGGCTCCAGCGCACCGAAATACTCCCCTCCAATGACACCCGCTTCAATGCCCGGCTCGGCACCTCAAATGTCTGCCACGGCAACCCCTCTAAACGCGCCTCTCCCCGATGATCCCGCCGACCCACATCCACATTCATCCGCACCATCCCCTGCGGCCACACATGCCACTCCCCGACATAACCTTGTAACCACCCAACCTTCACCTCCGGAGACACCATCCCAAATCCCCACCGCTGCGGCGCTAACGTCACATTCAACACGCCCGCTCCTCGCTCACGATACCCCTCACTCGCCAAGACTCCCCCCAACACACGCAACGATGGCGTCACCACCCACCGACCTCCAACCCCTCGCACATCACGGCCCACCATCACCTGCGCCCCCCACTGACGCATCTCATACAACGACCCTCCAACGCGTCCATCCACATACGCCTTCCGACGCTGACTCACCGTATGCACACCATACGTCACCACCCCCTCCACAAACGTCTCTCCATCCCCAAATCCTCGCCACTCACCATAGACACTCCCCAACACACTCCCAACTCCCACTCCCACTCGACCATCCCCCTGTTCCACACGCGTGCGACTCACCATCACCGACGCACCCAACACACTCAACCCATCCGTTCCTAACACCACCTCCGCGTCCACCCCCTGCAAACGCACATCCCCATGCACCACCGCCCCTAAGGTCAACGTCTTCCCATCCACCACCTCCACCGCCTCTACCCGCTTACTCGCCCCCATCGCTTGATTTAAGGTCACGTCCTCCCCAATCTCCACCGTCCCTTGATCATCTGCTGCCCCATCAATCACAATATCCAACGCCCCCTTGGCCACCAACCGTGCCCCAGCCCCTAAGGTCAAACTCGTCCCACTCACCGAGCTTTCCGCCGTCAGCACCGCGTCTGCACCCACACTCACCGTGGGGGTATCCAACGCCCCACTCACCGTCACATCCGCATTCGCCCCAAGAGTCAGCGCGGTGAGCGGATGATCATTAGTCACCAACGTCCCTGTCCCACTCACCGCCTTCTCTATCGTCAAATCATCTTGACCCAGGCTCACCACCGCATCCGGCCCCCCAAATACCACCCCCCCATAAATCGAGGCATTCAGCGTCAAGGTCTTCGTATCGGCAATCTCCACCGCCTCTACCCGCTTCGTCCCCCCTATCGCTTGATTTAAGGTCACATCCTCCGCAACCTCCACCGTCCCTTGATCATCTGCTGCCCCATCAATCACGATATCCAACGCCCCCTTGGCCACCAACCGTGCCCCAGCCCCTAAAGTCAGGCTCGTCCCACTCACGTCCCCTTGCGCCGTTAAGGTCGCGTCTGCACCCACACTCACCGTGGGGGTATCCAACACCCCACTCACCGTCACATCCGCATTCGCCCCAAGAGTCAGCGCGGTGAGCGGATGATCATTCGTCACCAACGTCCCTGTCCCACTCACCGCCTTGGCAATCGTTAAATCATCTTGAGTGAGGCTCACCACCGCATCCGGCCCCCCAAATACCACCCCCCCATAAATCGAGGCATTCAGCGTCAACGTCTTCGTATCGGCAATCTCCACCGCCTCTACCCGCTTACTCGCTCCGATTGCTTGATTTAAGGTAAAATCATGGGCAAAGACAAAGGTGCCTTGGTCATCCACTGCCCCATTCACCGTCCCGGTCAGGTTAGCCGCCGCATCCAGCAACTCCACCCGCGCCCCATCCCCCAACACAAAATTCCCACTCTGGTAATCATGCACCTCAAGGCGCGCATTATCCTCCACCGTCACGCTGCCTTGCACATTCAGCTCTCCCTTGGCAATGAGCTCTTTCCCCTCCTTGACCGTCACCGACCCTAACTGGTTGGTCGCCCCAATAATACCCGTCATCTCCAGCGAATCCGCATTCACCACTAATTGGCCCCGCCCATTCGCATTGGCCGCAATATCGCCCGCATAGGTGGCTTGCTCGAGCGTGATCACCTGATTGGCATGCTGGGTCGTAATATTCCCATCTACGCTCGCTGTGGCGTCCACCGTTAAGCTTGTCCCGCTATTGCTCCCCAGGATAATATTCCCGCTCACCGCCGAACCAGCTTTCAAGGTAATGACCGACTTACCATTCGCTAGTTGAATCGCATTGCCGGTCGCTGTAATCGTTCCGCCGACATTGATCGCTATCGTATTACCATTTTCTATAGAGATCCCATGAGTTCCTTGAAGGGTACCATCCATATTGAGAAAAGACGTGGATCCATATTGATTGGTTGAAACATAAAAGCATTGCTGGTTGGCCACCTGATTTTCCAATACCACCCCGGGATCTATATAGACACTGAGAGGATTAGGGGATACGACAGTGTAAGAGCTTGACAAAGCAACTATTTCACGGTTGTTTCCGCTCGTGCGGCGCACGGTAAGGTTCCCAGATAGCTGCAACAATGTAAATCGCCCTTGGTTATTGCCGTGAAGAAAGCCTGCGGACGGCCCTTCTAAGAGAATCGTTGCTCCTGTCCCTTGCGCTTCGATAGTACATTCTAAACTGGTTTTCTGGTTCGTATTATAAAAGTTTCGATTAGAGCCTACATCAGGCATCGTCAGAGTTGTCCCTTGTTGCATAATGAAGATGAGCTCATCTCCATTCGCCCCTGGGTGGAACATGCGCCCTGTAGCGACCGAGGTATCCCCCGTTAAGGTAAAGGTGGGATTAGCATCGATAATCTGACCAGCAGGGTTCCCATCATTGAACGTAATAGCTGCTTGAAGAGGCAAGGGAGATGAACATGCCAAAAGCGAGACTCCCCAGAGTAAGGCCTTTTTTAAAAAAACTTTCTTCTGCTTAGATGTTAATGTTGCTGAAAAACTCTCCATAAACGCACGTCGTCCTTAAGAGGATTAGAAATAAAGGGTTTTTTCACCACCCGTTACGCCGACGTTATTATATTTAAGTTAACTTATCTTTAAATTTTAGGGAATCCTCTCCTTATTATATAATAGAAAGCACACCTCCGTTCTTCATGAGGGAAAGCTTGAAACCATTAAAACCTGTATTTGGCTTCGAGGGTGAGGGCGTGGTGGTGGTGGTGTCGGCGGTAGTGGGTGGTATATTGTGTGGTCAGCGATACTCCCAGCGGGTGGCTCCAGCGCACCGAAATACTCCCCTCCAACGACACTCGCTTCAATGCCCGGCTCGGCACCTCAAACGTCTGCCACGGCAACCCCTCTAAACGCGCCTCTCCCCGATGATCCCGCCGACCCACATCCACATTCATCCGCACCATCCCCTGCGGCCACACATGCCACTCCCCGACATAACCTTGTAACCACCCAACCTTCACCTCCGGAGACACCATCCCAAACCTCCACCGCTGCGGCGCCAACGTCACATTCAACACGCCCGCTCCTCGCTCACGATACCCCTCACTCGCCAAGACTCCCCCCAACACACGCAACGATGGCGTCACCACCCACCGACCTCCAACCCCTCGCACATCACGGCCCACCATCACCTGCGCCCCCCACTGACGCATCTCATACAACGACCCTCCAACGCGTCCATCCACATACGCCTTCCGACGCTGACTCACCGTATGCACACCATACGTCACCACCCCCTCCACAAACGTCTCTCCATCCCCAAATCCTCGCCACTCACCATAGACACTCCCCAACACACTCCCAACTCCCACTCCCACTCGACCATCCCCCTGTTCCACACGCGTGCGACTCACCATCACCGACGCACCCAACACACTCAACCCATCCTCACCCCATAACCACTCACTCCCCACCGTCCACCCCTCACGACGCAAACGATACCCAGACCCCTCCTCATCCCCTCGACGACGACCCATCTCTCCCACTCCACGAAACCAAAAACCATACCGCTTCTCCCCTCCAACCCCTCTCCTATCTCCTCCTCTCTCTCCTCCTCTCCCATCACCACGCCCCTCTCCATCCCCCGACGCCACTCCACTCCCTCCTCCTAACTCACCTCCCCCTCCTACATCACCCTCACCAAAACCCTGCAAGCGTCCCGCATGCAACCGAAACGTAATATCCCGGCACAACGTCTCAAACAAACCCTTCCCAACCTCAACCTCCGCCCCCTCCACCGACGGTAACACCTCCTCCCGCAACGCTTGCCCCACCCGCTCCAACGGTAAACTATAATAATGCGCTAACACCGACCCCAGCGCACTGCGACGACCCACAACCTCCCCCTCACTCACCCCCTGCGGCGAACTCAACACCCCACTCAACGACGACGACGGCCCCGACGGTAACGCACCACCCCCCTGCCACGGCGGACCACTCCCACTCCCTCCACTACCTCCTCCACTACCTCCACTCCCTCCTCCATTACCTCCACTACCACTCCCTCCACCATTCCCTCCACCATTCCCCCCACCACTACTCGCCACTCGACGCAACACCACACGCTTTTGATCCCCGCTCATCACCACCTCTAACTCACCCATCACTCCCGTCCAACCCGCTCCCCCCACCAACGCTTGCACCCCCTCCACCAACACCACCTCCTTCCCCTCAACCAAACTCCCCAACACCGTCACCGCTAACGTCGACCCACTCAACTGCGCTCCAACACCCCCCGTGTGCGTCAAACGCCCCCCCTCGCCACTCGTCCCATCCACCACCACTCGCACCTCACCCTCCACCACCAATACCTCATGACCCACCGTCAAACCATGCACCCCAAGATCTAACACCCCTCCAGACGACACGCGCATCTCACCAGCCCCCCCCACCGGTACCAACGTCACATCCGACCCCAACCCAAAACGAGCCCCCGTCGCCACCATCACCTCCCGTGATCCCAGCGACTTCCCAAATATCGCCTCGCCTCCCGTCCCCACATGCACCAACCCTAAACCTTCAACCTCCACCCCACGCATATCCACCACCCCACCAATAAAGAGCTCTCCTTCCCCTAACACCTCCCCACGCACCACATCCACCCCCTCAAACGATCCACCTCCCAACACCTCCACACGCGCTCCAACCCCTCCTAACACCACCTCCTGCGCCCCCACCTCATGACGCACCTCCCACACCTTCCCAGACCCCACACGCACCAACCCTACCGCACCACTCACCCCAATATCGCCTCCCGTCACCACATCCCCCGCTATCTCAACCCGTCCCATCCCCACCGCCAACGGCCCAATCCCCCCATCCACCACCACCCCATCCGTTCCTAACACCACCTCCGCGTCCACCCCCTGCAAACGCACATCCCCATGAATTGATGCCCCTAAGGTCAACGTCTTCCCATCCACCACCTCCACCGCCTCTACCCGCTTACTCGCCCCGATCGCCTGCGTTAACGTCACATCCTCCCCCATCACTACTGTCCCTTGATCATCCCCCGCCCCATCAATCACAATATCCAACGCCCCATACGCCTCTAAACGCGCTCCATCCCCCAGCGTCAGGCTCGTCCCGCTCACCGAGCTTTCCGCCGTCAACGTCGCATCGTCTTCCACCACCACCGTCACGGCCTTTAAGGCTTTCTCCGCCACCAACGACTGATTCTCCTTCACCGTTACCTGGTTAAGAGATGTCGTCCCTCCCAGCGCTTCAGAGGCCGTCACCGCCCCAGCTATCACCACCGCTCCTTGATCAGCCCCCACACCATCAATCGGCACGTCAAGGGAACCCAACGCTTGCAGCGTCGCACCACCCGCCAACGTTAAGTTCGTCCCACTTACCAACCCCTGCGTCGTTAACGTCGCATCCGCCTCTACACTCACCGTCACGGCCTTTAAGGCTTTCTCCGCCACTAACGACTGATTCTCTTTCACCGTTACCTGGTTAAGAGATGTCGTCCCACCCAGCGCTTCAGAGGCCGTCACCGCTCCCGTAATCTCCACCGCTCCTTGATCAGCCCCAACACCATCAATCGGCACGTCAAGGGAACTCAACGCCTTCAACGTCGCTCCGTCCTCCAACGTCAGACTCGTCCCGCTCACCTCCCCTTGCGCTGTCAACGTCGCATCCGTCCCTACACTTACCGTGGCCGCCTCCAAAACTCCACTCACCGTCACATCCGCATTCGCCCCAAGAGTCAGCGCGGTGAGCGAATGGTCATTGGTCACTAACGTCCCTGTCCCACTCACCGCCTTGGCGATCGTTAAATCATCTTGAGTGAGGCTCACCACCGCATCCGGCCCCCCAAATACCACCCCCCCATAAATCGAAGCATTCAGCGTCAACGTCTTCCCATCCGCGATCTCTACCGCCTCTACCCGCTTACTCGCTCCGATCGCCTGCGTTAACGTCACATCCTCCCCCATCACTACTGTCCCTTGATCATCCCCCGCCCCATCAATGGCAATATCCAACGCCCCATACGCCTCTAAACGCGCTCCATCCCCCAGCGTCAGGCTCGTCCCGCTCACCGAGCTTTCCGCCGTCAACGTCGCATCGTCTTCCACCACCACCGTCACGGCCTTTAAGGCTTTCTCCGCCACCAACGACTGATTCTCCTTCACCGTTACCTGGTTAAGAGATGTCGTCCCTCCCAGCGCTTCAGAGGCCGTCACCGCCCCAGCTATCACCACCGCTCCTTGATCAGCCCCCACACCATCAATCGGCACGTCAAGGGAACCCAACGCTTGCAGCGTCGCACCACCCGCCAACGTTAAGTTCGTCCCACTTACCAACCCCTGCGTCGTTAACGTCGCGTCCGCCTCTACACTCACCGTGGGGGCATCCAGCACCCCACTCACCGTCACATCCGCATTCGCCCCAAGAGTCAGCGCGGTGAGCGGATGATCATTGGTCACCAACGTCCCTGTCCCACTCACCGCCTTCTCTATCGTCAAATCATCTTGAGTGAGGCTCACCACCGCATCCGGTCCCCCAAATACCACCCCTCCATGGATCGAGGCATTCAGCGTCAAGGTCTTCGTATCGGCAATCTCCACCGCCTCTATACGCTTCGTCCCCCCTATCGCTTGATTTAACGTCACATCCTCCCCCATCACTACTGTCCCTTGATCATCTGCTGCCCCATCAATCACAATATCCAACGCCCCATACGCCTCTAAACGCGCTCCATCCCCCAGCGTCAGGCTCGTCCCACTCACCGACCCCTGCGTCGTCAGCACCGCGTCCGCACCCACACTCACCGTGGGGGTATCCAACGCCCCACTCACCGTCACATCCGCATTCGCCCCAAGAGTTAGCGCGGTGAGCGGACGATCATTGGTCACCAACGTCCCTGTCCCACTCACCGCCTTGGCAATCGTTAAATCATCTTGAGTGAGGCTCACCACCGCATCCGGCCCCCCAAATACCACCCCCCCATAAATCGAGGCATTCAGCGTCAACGTCTTCGTATCGGCAATCTCCACCGCCTCTACCCGCTTACTCGCTCCGATTGCTTGATTTAAGGTAAAATCATGGGCAAAGACAAAGGTGCCTTGGTCATCCACTGCCCCATTCACCGTCCCGGTCAGGTTAGCCGCCGCATCCAGCAACTCCACCCGCGCCCCATCTCCCAGCACAAAGTTCCCACTCTGGTAATCATGCACCTCAAGGCGCGCATTATCCTCCACCGTCACGCTGCCTTGCACATTTAACTCCCCCTTGGCAATAAGTTCCTTGCCACTCGTCACCGTCACCAACCCTAACTGGTTGTTCGCCCCAATAATACCCGTCATCTCTAAAGAGTCCGCATTCACCACCAATTGGCCCTGTCCATTCGCAGTGGCGACCAGGTCCCCCGCATAGCTCGCCAGGCCTAAGGTTACCTTTTGAGTTGCTGTGCTAAATCTGATATTCCCATTTACTGTAGCGCCCGCCTCAACCGTTACTGAGTGATCCTGAGTATTGCTAAATCGAATTGCTCCAGTTATTGTAGCTCCATTCTTTAAAGTGATAGCATTACCTTGGCCGCCCCCTATTACAAGTGCTGGGGAGTCCGCAGCCTCTATAGTACCTGTGACATCTGTAGCTATACTTGTTCGCAGAGCGCTATGTGTTGAGCCTCCAACATAAGTAGAGCTAATCCGCCCATCTACCGTTAGTTTTGAAGCCGCATCATAGGACGTACTAATGTCGAGAGCGTAGCCCGCGGCTGCTGTTTGAAGGACTACATTCGCCCCTACTGCTACGGTGATGGTACCGCTCCCCGGGATATTAAAAGGGTTGGCACTACCGCTGCCTGTACGCTCTATCAGCAGATTACCTGATAAGGTAACGGCTTGAAAGCTACCTGCCGTATTAGCAATTATTCGGTGACCCTGGGCATCCGTCAATAAGATAGTGCCTCCATCCCCCTCCCCATGAATGGTTAGATCCAGATCACTTTTACCATTCGCGGAAAAGAGGTTCTTCGTACCAGTACCCGCAAACCCACCACCAAGAGTAAGTTGCTTTCCGTCGTTTACATTGAAGGTAAGTTGATCTCCATCACTGTTGGCCGTGAAAATAGTCACATCTCCATTAGCATTAATAATAAGATCATCAGTGAGAGTAAAAATGGGGTTGGCATCGGTGATAGACCCTGAATAAGTATTATCAAAGGTCACAGCCGCTTGAAGAGAATATAGGCCGGTGCTGATCTCTAGCGCTGCCCCTAACAATAAGACTTTCTTGAGGGAAGACTTTTTCAGTTTTCCCGCAAGTGTTGGGTGAGGCTTGCTTATCATTTCTCGCTGCCTTTAAGGGTAGGAGTTTCTTAAGGTTTTAGCCAAAGAATAAAGAACTTTAATTAATTTTTTTTTAAAATATTAAGAAAAAGCTATAGAGAAGGCGAAGGAAGAGCTGCACAAACATAGACTAAGAGAGCTTACTGAGGCTTACTTTTCTTATTAGTTTGTAGGTAACAAGCACGCAATTAAAGTGAAAGAAACCGCTCTACCTTCTTGAGGAGAGAGAGGGCTTTATTCCTCGTCTCTTTTAAAAGAGGAAGAGCTTTCGGCAAAGCAAGGACATTCTCTAGGCGACGCTCAAGAAAGGCCCAGGTTTTTTCATAGGAGGGGCTCCCATCACTTAACCAATAAAGCATCGTAGCACTATAGATTCCAGCTAAGAGAATCCTCTTGGTATAAAAATTAAAATCGGTCGCCTCGTCCCCTGCCCAATACCATATCGTGTCAACGGTATGATAAAGACAACGACAACCAAGAAGAAGATGCTGAGGTAAACTGAGATAAGACAATGTCTTTGTTACTACATCGCGGTGGTCAGCCACCACCATCAACCTCTCGCGCACCGCAGTAGCAATACGTGCGCGAATTTTCTCTTTTTTCTCTTGAGCTTTTTCGAGGTTCTCTAACATTTGCTCATCGGCTTGATAGCTTGTGATTTCAATCGCCGAATCAATCCCCTTTGGGAAAAGCCTAGAAAAATGATCGGGGGGCAAGCACCACTCCTTCTGGGTTTCTTCTAAGGCCCGCAGCGTCCATCCATAGCGGCCCACATACGTTAAAAGGGTAGAGCAAATATCTTGAATTTTTACATCAAGGGGTGCTGACATATTTCTCTCTTTCTCCTCTTGCTAGCTAAGATAGTAAAGATTACACTTAAAAAAATAAGGGCTTTAAGCCATTATAAGCTCATTTCTTATTTATTTTTTATAAAATATCCCTTATAAAGGAAAAAATATATCTATATTAGAAAGCGAGGGTGATAAAAAGTGGAAGTTGACGTTTTTGACAATAATGTCAACCAAGCGTTACGCGTCTTAAAAAAGAAGATGCAACGCGAAGGTGTCTTTCGGGAAATGAAGCTGCGACGTGCGTATGAAAAGCCTTCAGAAAAGCGCGCACGTGAGAAGGCTGAGGCTATTAGAAGACATCGAAAGATGTTGCGTAAACGCTTGGAACGAGAAGGCTATTAACTTCGCTTCTCAACAAAAATTTTATAAAGGGCACAGAGTCTTTTATCGGTTCTGTGCCTTTTCGTTGTATTAGAGCCTCGTTGTTCTCCTTGTTGTCATGCTTTTGGGCCAGAAAGGTATGATAACTCCCTGGATAGGAAAAAGGGAAAATATGATGATTTCTAGGAACAGTATGATGATTTTATAGATAAGAATAGATAAGAAATATACGAAGTAGCCAAGCCTAGTCTTTATTAATAGTAATAAGACAAAAGGGGTTTTTTAAGCTCCTCATCTGCGTGTTTTTCTTATTATATTATGCTATCCTTTCATGTTAGTGCTTTATTAATATCGCCTTGGTTACGCGACCTTCTCCGCCTCTACCTCTTTTGCCCTACCGGTAGTTTGCTTCAGGATCAAAGAAGGTGGTGAAGATAAAGATTCCTTGAACCATCCCAGGGCACCGCAATAAGGAGTGCGCTGGCGTCTCTATGGTCATTTGGAGGACTCGTCTATGGTAGAGCCTCCGGTTCGATGGCCATATGCCTGCAGCCGCACAACTTTTTTCTGATCACCCGCCTTGCATATTCAGCTCGCCCTGGCCATCAACTCTTTCCCTTCTTTGACCGTCACTGCCCTCAGCTGATTGGTTGCCTCATTAATAAGATCACTGCCACAGACCCTCTATCTTAGCTTGCCACAAGCTCCAGCTCGGTTCTTCTCTTCCTTAAGCTCCCATGAACAAGAGAGGATATAAAATGGCCCTTAAAAGAGAATCTCTTAAAACTATTTCATTCTAAACAGAGGCCGAAATAGTAAGAGGAAAGCAATCAATGGAGAGGCTATTTTTTGATGGTGCCTTCAAGAAAACTTTATACCATCCTTAAGAAAGAATGGTTAAAGGACATAACTTGATAAGCAGGACCATTGTACTGCTGGCAATATTTAAAGTAAGCAACTTTCTTAAATCCAAATAATTGGAGCCAGTCCAAGGTTCCTTGCCATTCAGTTTTACAAAATGAGGTTAGGATTGGGTAGCGCTGGTGAAGTTTCTTTAAAGCCAGCAAAACTTCAAAACAATAATTATGCTTGGCTTCTAAGTTTTTCAAGGAAACAAACCAGAACATTCCAGCTTCTTCAAAATTAGGAAACGGCACAACCCCAATGATACAAACCGGAGTTAAATAAAAATTAGAATCAACATAAAAAATAGTATAAGCAGGGTTTGAAATGGTAATGTAATATTTTAGGAGAGACTCAGCTTTCTGTTGATCTTGCTCCTCGTCTCCTTTTCCTAACACTTGACAAACCTCAGGAGCCATAATAAGGAACGTCCCCGCATGGGCTGCTTGACTAGGTTCTGTTTTAAAGCGATGCAACTCTCTTTGTTCTGCAAGATGAATTTTCAGAGTGGGATCTTCGGATCCAAACATATTAGGAAACAAGTGAGGCATTTGGTTTCTTACATTCCTTCGCTTTTTAGTTTAATATAAAAAAATTTTCAATTTATAGTTGCATTATTGAACTCTACTTTCTTGTTGTCAAGTTGATATATAAAGGGTTTAATGGGGAAAAAATTGGTATCTAAATTAGGCATATTTAAGTTAAAGCTATGGATAGAGACGTTCTATTTCTTAAAGAAAAAGACAATAACCTGTGGACTTTCGTCAAACCTTATTGGGTTTCATCAGAAAAGAAATCGGCCCTTTCCCTTTTGATAGCGACGATTTTTACGAACCTGGCGTTTGTGTATGGCGTGGTTATTTTGAATAAATGGTACGCTGACTTTTTTGATTCCTTTCAAAATAAAGATTATAATGCTTTTGTCTCTTGCCTTTTTCAATTTTTATGGCTGGTCTTTTTTATTATCACTCTCTTTATCCTGCGCCAATTTTTGGTAAATTATCTTTCCTATCGATGGCGTCAATGGCTCACCGATTCTTTTTTAAAGCGGTGGCTTGCTGATAGCATTTATTATCAACTTTACCTTCAAAAGAAAAAGACTGATAACCCTGATCAACGCATCTCCCAGGATATATATGACTTTACTTATAAAACCTTGAGCCTTTTTATTACCCTTATCCGAGAGACGGTCAATCTCTTGAGTTTTATTGTAATCTTGTGGAGTATCTCAGGGAATCTCTATCTTCCTTTACCCTCGGGAGAGAAATTTTACATCCCAGGCTATCTTGTATGGATTGCTCTCATTTATTCACTTATTGGAACGCTTATTACGTATCGTATTGGAAAACCACTTATTAAGCTTGATTTTGAGCAAGAAAAAGTAGAAGCCGATTTTCGTTTCAGTTTAGCCCGTACCCGAGAGCGCCGGGAAGAAATCGCTATTTACAAGGGAGAAGAAGTCGAGCACACGAATTTTTTAAAGGAATTCCACGATATTACTATCAATTATTATAAGATTTTAAAACGCCAAGTTTACCTGCACGCCACGCAAAATTTTTATGCCAACTTATCGATGATTTTTCCCCTTATTGTTTGCGCTCCTATGTTTTTCTCTGGCGCTCTTACCTTAGGTGTTTTAATGCAAGTACAAAACGCCTATAACAAAGTCGAGGGGTCTTTTTCAGTCATTATTAACTACTTTGAGGATATTGCTTTTTGGCGAGCTATCACACAAAGGTTAAGCACCTTTGCCCAGGATATGAAAGAAGTTGAAAGTCAAAAGGAGAAAAAAGACGCTTCTATAAACCTGACCTTTCTCAAAGATGACTTCCTTGGAATCCACATATCCCAGCTTACCTTAAAAACAAGGGAAAAAGCCATCTTGGATTCCATTAACTTAGATATCAACTTAGGAGAGAAAGTACTTATTAAGGGAGCGAGCGGCAGTGGCAAGACTACCTTACTGCGGGCTTTAGCTGGCATCTGGCCGTACGGACAAGGTGTAATAAAGCTGCCAAGGGACAGACGTATCCTTTTTATTCCTCAAAAACCTTATTTACTTATCGGCACTTTAAAGGAGAATGTCGCCTATCCTTCCCTTTCAACGTCTTATAAAGATGAACACATTCAGGAGATCTTAACTAGGTGCCATTTACCCCACTTATCTCAACAGTTAGAAAAAAAGCAAGATTGGGGAACGACCCTCTCCCTTGGCGAGCAGCAACGCTTGGCTTTTGCTCGCATCCACCTTTTACGCCCTGATATTCTTGTTATGGATGAGCCAACCGCTTCCCTTGACCCTTCGATGGAAAAAGAAATGTTTACCTTGCTGCACCAACATTTCCCCAAGAGCCTTATTTTAACGATTAGCCACTCAGAAAGCTTAAAAGATTTCCATGACCGAGTCATTGATATCACAACATGGCAAGCTAAAACATAAAAGGCTCTCGGCAGAGGACCTCTTCATCCCCACACGCTCTTTTCCCCCTGCCAAGGAAAAAAGGAGGAATGAGCAAACCAGAAAATAGAGTGATCCAAGGAGAGGCCAAACGACTTATCCTGCCCATAATTCTTATCAGCGCTCGATGGCCCATAGGCGAGTAACCGATGAGGGGTTAAATCCTCTGGCTTTTGAGGCGTTCCATGCTTGGCTAGATATTCCCTGCTCGGATATAAATGACCGAAGATATTATACATCGCCTATTTAAGAGCTTCTTAATCGCTTACTCTGCAGAACGGCGTCTTAGGGGAGACATCTTCGTAACCTTAGCTGGCCTGGGCGGGAAGAGAAATGAGTCGAGAATGGCAAAATCGCCTGCCCCCTCTCGGGCCCATTCACCATTACGCAAGGAACCGGGAGGCAAACATTGCTTTACTTAAGGGCGTATACAAGCAGCCCAAGTCATGAGACAGCCGTAGCAGCAAGCGCTAGATAACGAGAGAAAGCTCCCGATCCTGTAGAGGAGAAGTCAATCTCCTCACGTCCACACTGTTAGCGTAGGGGAGCATCCTCCCTCCTCCCTTCAACCATTACGCAAGGAACCTCAAGGCAAACACGGCTTCTTTTATCTAAGAGCATCATACAAGCAGCCCAGATCATGAGATAGCCGTAACAGCAAGCGCTCGATAACGAGAGAAAGCTCCCACGATCCTGTAGAGGAGAAGTCAATCTCCTCACGTCTACACTGTTAGCGTAGGGGAGCATCAGCACTAAGTCATATTCCTTATCTACCTTGCCTAGGCAAACAGATATATTTTAAATAAAGCATTTTTATGGATATTAATAAATCTTACTGGCCCCACACTCTAAGTTTCAATGACTCATGCTAGGAGCCAATAAGATTGAGGAATAAATTTAAAAGCTCTGAGGAACCGGCGCTTCAATTCATCCACCTGCCTTGCCTTTCTAGCTTTTGGATTCCCTTCCTTTCAATAGCCTCCTCACCTTACTGCCTTCTTTAGTCGTGTAGAAATATAAGGTCGTTGTATCGTCGTAGATATCTGGGAGTATCTCTCCTAGGGAGCCCTAAGCCTCACCTTAACCATGTGTGACTTTACCTTCCCTCCAGCTAGCCATATAATTTTTTATTTTATTTTTATACGTTCTTTATCATAATATAAAAATATTTAAAGTACGACTTAAAGTGGAGGGGAAAGGAATGACAATCCTCATTAAATAACAGCCGTAATAGCGACTGCCCTTCATCACTAGAGTAAAGGGCAGTACGTATAGCTAGTTTATGTCAATTTGGAGATATGTTGTTTTAAGTATTGTAGAAGAAGCTCAGTTCTTGCCACTGTTCTTGTATTCTTGGTACAAGTAAAGAATAAATCTATCTTTTTTTCTGCATAATCAGGCAGTACTCTTACTAAGTTACTATTTTTCACATTATACAGGGGCTCACTAATCATAGCTATCCCGTAGCCCTTTTCCGCAATCGAAATAAGACCTTTTGCATTGTTTAGGCACATGAAAGGCATATGTTGCTTACCCTTCTCAGCGCCTACTTTCAAAGCCCAATTAACATCATAGCTAGCATCAATATTTTGCCCACTATAGGACAGAAGCTTATGTTGGGATAAATCTCGAGGCTTCTGAGGGCATCCATATTTCTTGATATAGTCTTTACTAGCATATAATCCACTTTTTAAGGTGAGAAGATGCTCCTGAATAAGCGAAGGGTGCTTTTCTATCTCAGTCCAAATAAGGATATCCGTTTCTCCTACTGTCAAGCTTGGGGCCTGGTTGCTGCCCTGCATCGCAATTTTTACCTGGGGATATTGCAAAGCAAACTCAGCCAATATTTCCGGAAACCACAAGGTACTTAAAGTCACAGTAGTAGCAATCCTAATATTACCTTCAATTTGTTTCTTCTCAGCTTCAATCTTGCTTTTACCTAGTGTTGCTTCTTCCAGAATTTTTCTAGCTGTCTCAAAAAGAATCTCCCCATACCGGGTGGGCGTTACACCCCCAAGACCTCGATGAAAGAGTAAGACCCCAAGAGATTGCTCGAGGGTGGTGATCTGGCGGCTCACCGCGGGCTGGGACAGACCCAAACGCCGAGAGGCTTGATAAATGCTCCCCATCTGCATCACCGTGTAAAAGGTCTTAAGTCGTTCAATATTAAAGGACCCCGAGAAAAGGCCCCCTTGGGCATCCATGAGTGTAGTTGTGTTATTATCCATATGTGCTTCCTAACTTTTCCTATAGTTTTAAAATAAAAGTATTGTGTTTATTATATAGGAACGTATTTTTTATTTTCAATCCATTATTTTAAAAATATGAATATCAGCTTTTCTAATAGGGTAATTGCACAGGAGGGCGAAGGACGTCAAAGGATATAAAATAGCCGAATCGCCTTGACCATCAGGAGCGTAGATGGGCGCTGCCACCATCCTTAGAGGCGCAACCTATAACTTTGGCCTGCCTGCATCGTAGGGCTTTTAACACGATAAAAATAGCAACCTCCAAAGCTTTGGAAGGATACGTAACCAGCTAAAAGAAAACGTCCCACCTTGAGGCTTTCACCCTTATCTGAAGAGCCGAAAACAAGGCCTGATGAACCAGATTACTTATCGAAGCATTACCTTCTGGAAATGCTCGAGTCTATAAAAGCATCCCCAATTATAATTCTCCTATTTAGGCCCGTTATCGTTAAATCTATGTCTCCTTTAAAGAGCAATAGATACATAAGCATAGGCTAGGAACATCAAGAAAATATCTCCCCCCGGCAGGACCTGGAAAGTTAAGACCCATGGCTGGGCAAGCTGTAAGAGCAGATAAATAAAGTTTATCTAAATAATTTGATTGTTTTTTTATTTTATCCTATAATTTTAATATAAAAAAGTAAAAGAGATCAAAGTATATGAGGTTTCATATGAATGGTATGGATATAGTAAGGTTAGTTACTTTTGTTTTCGTGATTATTGGAGCGTTAAATTGGGGCTTGGTCGGAGCTTTTAACTTCGATCTTGTCGCGTATCTCTTTGGTCCTAATGCGATAATTGCAAAAGCTATCTATGTGCTTGTTGGGTTATCCGGCCTTGTATTATTAGCTACGAAGGCGTCTTATACGAAAGATTGAAGATCTTTACTCTATAAGGCTTCCTATGTGCATTTAGTAAGAAGCAACACTGTCTAATTCCTTGTTAAGAGGATAAGGCGGAAGGCCATAGGAAGCCTATGGTAATTTGCTCCCTTTACATACCTTAAAAGGAGAAAGGGGGAGTTGGCCCTTTGTATCTCCTCATCTGTGCCCCTATGAATGCGAAGAGGGTGAAGAGCGGTTTTGCCTTTTTGAAACTATAAAAGCGCAAAAATAATAAGCCAAAATGTCTTATATACCGCATATCCTTTCTTGGGCACGTAAGGCCCCTCCCTTTAGACGGCTCTTTCTTACCACTTCTTTGGCTTCACCCCTCAGGGCCTATGAACTTACTATTAAAATATTTAACCTTCAGTTGCTTTCTGGCTTTACCCCATGCACTACAGACGCCCTTAGGCCTTTTTTCCCCTTATTTTATATCATGATACGTATTAATATAGGCGCTCTTCTTTGCAAATAAAGAGGACGATGCCCATAGAGGTAGAGCATGAAGTAACTGCTGACAAGAGTTCTTTAGCAACCTCGCAGTAGGGCGCCGCCAAAGAAAAAAGAAGAAAAGCCCCAAAGAATGTTCCGTTCTGGCTACCAAATGGTTCACCCACCGTAAGGATAAAACTTCCCCTCCCGTCTCTCTAAAATATTTATAATACTTAGATAGGCCCTGAAAGAACATAAACAGAACTAAGAAAGAAGCTAAAACGCAGAATAAATAATATAATAATACCCACCTAAATAAAATGTTTACTTTCATACTTATTCATTATCTAATAATATAGAACTACCTATCCATAATGGTAGTATTTCTAATAAACAATAAAGGAATAAGAAAATGGCAAAACAACCTTTCTATGTAATTTTGACTCTCAGTCTCCTCACCAGTACGGTGAGCCAAGATGGAATGGCCTTTTTTGGCGAAGGGGACGAGAACCACTCTCCTGGTCACCCAAGCTCCTACAATAATACAGACGAGGACGAGGATGATGACAATAACCCAGGCAATAACGACGAGGCAAGCTCCTCATCCTCACCAAGGGGACAAGGACACTTGCCTTCTCTCACTCTTCCTACCTTACAGCGCCTACCTATCATAGAAGACACCTTTACGGGCATAGGCATAATCACCGAGGAGTTCCAAAATATGGGTGCGCAGCTCATCAGCACTCTATTGTCTTTTCTCCCAGCCTTTCCAGAGAGAGGGACGAATGATGAGAATCAAGAGCACTCTTATTCAGAACAAGAGGACATAGAACCTTCCTCTTCAGCAGGCTCCTCGTCTAGCTTCTTGCCCTCGTTGCCCAGCATGCGCGCTTATAATGTTGATAGCCAAGAGGACATAGAACCTTCCTCCTCAGCAAGCTCCTCGCCTAGCTTCTTGCCCGGCATAGTCGCTTATGCAGACGAGTCTCTTCAGCAATCGCTACTCACCCACTTTGCTTTGCATTACTTTTATCAGCAATATTATAATCCTCAAAATCAAGGAAGTAATAGCGCCTGCTCACCTGACCATTTCCAACATATCCTTAACCATTCTAGCCTTGGCGATGGCCTTACGTTTGAAGCGTTCTTTGATCACTTGCCCCTCCGAGCTTGGAGGAATTTGCCTACCTTTACGGAGTATTTTGGAAAAAGGTACGCCATTACTGACCAAGACTTCCTCGAGCACCTTTATAATCAGCGACCCACCTTCTTAGAGAAAGAGATAAAGGAAATGACGGGAGACAAGGGAATTAATATAAATGATAAGGACCTTCCTAAAATCAAAACTTTCCCTTCTTGCAGCTTCTTTTACCAGCTCCCCCTTGCGCTCTCTATTCGCGACATTTATTTCTCTGGCATGGATACAGAGGAATCTTTATTCTATCTATCACAACTTTACGAGCTCTTTATAACAACACAAGCCGACGCCTTACGAGTAAGAGGAGAAACCTTAAACCGTGACGTTTTAATGGCCCAAATATGGAGAGCATTCCCACTTTCCGCAGGCGAAGTGATGTATCGCAGCATTGCTGAAGTGGATCCTAATGCCTTCCTCAGGCCAGAAAGGGTTTTGCCTTCTCTATTTTCCTTATTCTTCCATTACGGCCAGGGTCCTCTCATGGTTCACTTTCGGGCTCAAACTTTGCCCCGAGTTCCCCACCCTTATGGAACAAGCGTAACATACCACCTTGGCGTAAATTTCCTTGAGCCTCGGCTTGACCTTCCTGCAACAGATCAACCACGCCTTTCCACGGCTGAAGTTCTACGTCTCTTGCCATTACCTACTGAAGAAACCTCTCCCCATCCTTATTATACTCTAACCCCTGAATTTCGTGCACACTTAGAGGCACTTGCCGAGGAAGAGGCCAAAAGGAAAGAAGAAGGAGAGCTAGAAGAAGCAGAGCTAGAAGAAGGCAAAGGCAAGGAAAGAGCACCTGAAGACTAATATTCTTAAAAACTAGGGGAAAGAGGAGGGCTTTCCTCCTCTTCTTCGCGAATAAAGAGGACGATGCCCATAAAGGCAGAGCCCGAACTACCGCTGACAAGAGTTCTTTAGCAACCTCGCAGTAGGGTGCGACCAAAGAAAAAAGAAGAAAAGCCCCAAAGAATGTTCCGTTCTGGTTACCAAATAATTCACCCACCGTAAGGATAAAAATTCTCCTCCAGTCTCTCTAAAATATTTATAATACTTAGATAGGCCCTGAGAGAACATAAACAGAACTAAGAAAGAAACTAGAACGCAGAATAAATAACATAATAATACCCGCCTAAATAAAATATTTAATTGTATTCTTATATATATATTGCATAACAAGACATAACTACTTACCCACAAGGGTAGTGTTTATAATAAATAGTAAAAGAATAAGAAAATGGCAAAACACCCTTTCTATGTAATTTTGACTCTTAGTCTCCTCACCAGTATGGTGAGTCAAGATGGTATGGCCTTTTGGGGCGAAGGGGACGAGAAAGACTCTCCTGGTCACCCAAGTTCCTACATTAATGCAGACGATGATGATGACAATGACTCGGACAATAACCACGAGGCAAGCTCCTCATCCTCACCAAGGGGATGGACGTCTCAAGGACACTTGCCTTCTCTCACTCTTCCTACCTTCCAGCGCCTACTTATTATAGGAGAAACCTTTATGGATGTGGGCAGAATCACCGAGCGGCTCCAAAATATGGGTGAGCGGATCATCAGCACTCTATTCTCTTTTCTCCCAGCCTTTCTAGAGAGAGGGACGAATGATGAGAACCAAGAGCACTCTTATTCAGGACAAGAGGACATAGAACCTTCCTCTTCAGCAAGCTCCTCGTCTAGCTTCTTGCCCTCGTTGCCCAGCATGGTCGCTTATAATGTTGATAGCCAAGAGGACATAGAACCTTCCTCTTCAGCCGGCTCCTCGTCTAGCTTCTTGCCCTCGTTGCCCAGCATGGTCGCTTATGTAGACGAGTCTCTTCAGCAATCGCTACTCACCCACTTTGCTTTGCATTACTTTTATCAGCAATATTGTAACTCTCAAAATCAAGGAAGTAGTAGCGCCTGCTCACCTGACACTTTCCAACGTATCCTTGACCATTCTAGCCTTGGCGATGGCCTTACGTTTGAAGCGTTCTTTGATCACTTGCCCCTCCGAGCTTGGAGGAATTTGCCTGCCTTTACGGAGTATCTTGGAAAAAGGTACGCCATTACTGATGAAGGCTTCCTCCAGCACCTTTATGGTCAGCGACCCACCTTCTCAGAGGAAGAGATGGGGAAAATGGCCAGAAAGTTTGGACTTAACATAGATAGAAAGGGCCTTAATACAATCAAAACTTTCCCTCGTAGCTTCTTTTATCAGCTCCCCCATATAGACGCTATTCGCGAAACTTGGTTCTTTAATATGGATACAGAGGAATCTTTATTCTATCTATCACAACTTTGCGAGCTCTTTGTAACGACACAAGACGTAGCCTTACAATCACAAAATTTAACCTTAGTGCCTGGCGCTTTAAATGCGCAAATATTGAGATCATTCCCAACTTCCCCAGAAGAGCTCAACTTTTCCCAAATTGCTGAGGTGCATCAGGATGCCTTCATGAGGGCAGAGACGTTTTTGTCTTCTCTATTTCCCTTATTCTTCCATTACGGCAGGGATCCTCTCATTGTTCAACTTCCCGCTCAAGCTTTCTCCTCTCGAACATCTCAAGCCTTCTCCTCTCGAACATCCGTAAACTACTACCTTGGAGTAATTTTCCTTGAGCCTCGGCTTGACCTTCCTGCAACAGATCAAAGAGGACTGTCGACTCAGGACGCTCTACAGCTCTTGGAAATAACATGGGTAAGGAGCGGTGATCACTATAGAGGGTATACACTTACCCCCCGGTATGCACTTACCCCCCAATTCATTGCTCGCCTCGATGAGCTGGCTGCACAAGAAGAAGAGGCTGGACGAGAAGAAGAAGCCGAGCAAGAAAAGCCAACAGAAGGCAAAGGCAAGGAAAGAGCACCTGAGGACTAATCCCCTCACCAACCTACCAGGAAGAGAGGAAAACCTCTCTTCCTTTTCTTCCCTCGCACCCGACCGAAAAAACAACGTCTGCTTTCTTGATTTTATTATCTCACAGCTCCCTCTTCTATCTTGGGTGCCAGGATTTTTTCCAATACGTTGAGGCACAGAAATAAAAAAGCTACTGAACAGAGAAGAAGCCGAGGAAGCTGCTGCTTTAATGATCAGCCCACGTAGGAGCACTCTAGCCCTCACGCTTAAAGGTCCACACTTTCTTAGGGCGTCTTACAAAGAAAAAAGAAGCTGCGGTGGAAGACCCAGGTGGAGCTCTTTTCTTTCTTATCTTATTCTCCTTTTCCAAGGAATTTTCTTATCTGGCATTAAGCATCTTTGTTAGCTGGCTTTATGCCCCTAGGAGAGCATAAAGAAAAGCACACGTTTGTACTTCTGCGCTATCTCTCTCCTCTTTATCAGGAGAGGAAGCAAAGCTCTTTCCTAAGGATTGCGGTTCCTGTGGAAGGAAAAACATCTAAAGAGAGGAGGCAAAAACTACTTATTAGAAAGATAATCTTTCTTAATTACGACAATATCATCGTCTTCCACATACCCAAGTTGGGACTGAACAACTTCAATAAGCATATCTTTATTAATATGAGCCGGGTCCATCATCCCAACGCGTCGCTGCCAACGGGTATGTTCTTCCTCCACCTTGAAGAGCTGTTTCTCGGCTTCCACTATTTCTCTTTGTAAATGGAGCAGAGCAAATAATCCGCGATCGCCTTGGAACATATGGTAAACAAGATAAACTAAAATAGTCACGGTAAGCATTGGTTTTATAAGGTTGTACCACTCAAATGGGCGCTTCCTAAATTCAAATGACATCTTCCACCCCTTACAAAAATTCCCCTACCTTAAAATAGCAAAAGCGCGCTCTCCCAAAAATAATGAATTCTCTTTAAGCTCCTGCTCAATGCTTAATAAGCGATTATATTTAGCCGTACGCTCCCCCCGACACATCGAACCCATTTTCACTTGAGGGGTGTGTAAACCAACCGCAAAATCAGCAATAATGGTATCTTCCGTTTCCCCTGAACGATGGGACATAATCGTGGCGTATCTTGCCTTTTGGGCCTGCGTAATTGTAGCCATCATTTCACTTACGGTCCCAATTTGATTGGGTTTAATTAAGATAGCATTCGCCACCGACGCCTTTATACCCTTTTCTAAGCGCTCGGTATGCGTAACAAATAAATCATCACCTACCAACTGCACTTTATGGCCTAAGGAATGCGTTAATGCCGCCCAACCTTGCCAATCATCCTCGGCAAGCGGGTCTTCGATCGAAAGAATGGGGTAAGAGGCACATAAATCTTCATAAAAAACGATAAGCTCTTGCGCGGTCAATAGACGCCCTTCACCGGCTAGTTCATAAACATTCGAGGTCAATAATTCACTCGCCGCCACATCTAAGGCTAAAGAAACTTCCTCTCCAGGAGTATAACCTGCCTTTTCAATACTCTCCATGAGATAATCGAGCGCTTCTTTCGTCGTTGAGAAATTCGGCGCAAATCCTCCTTCATCCCCAACTGCGTTACTATGCCCGCGTGTGATCAAAAGATTTTTAAGAGTATGGAAAATTTCACTCGCCGCTTGAATAGCACGCGAAAAAGACGAAAAACCATGAGGAACAATCATAAATTCTTGGATATCCAAACGATTGCCCGCATGCGCTCCTCCATTGATAATATTAATTAAAGGCACAGGGAGAGCATAAGAAGAGGAGGAAGAGAGAACCTGAAAAAGGGATTTACCTTCTACAAGCGCCCATGCTTTAGCCGCCGCTTGACTTACGCCCAATATAGCATTGGCTCCTAAGGAGGATTTATTCAACGTACCATCCAGAGCTAACATAGCTCGGTCAAGCTCGTATAAAGGAAGCAAAGGCTTTCCACAAAAGAGCGGAGCGATTTTTTGGTGAACCGATTCAATGGCTCGCAAAACGCCTTTCCCATAAAAGCGCTTTTGATCTCCATCCCTCTTTTCAACAGCTTCATGAACACCACAAGAGGCGCCTGAAGGAACGGCCGAAGATACTTTGCGGCCCCCTTCAAGATGGAGCTCCACACAAATAGTCGGGTAACCTCGTGAGTCAAGGATCTCCCACCCAATAAGTTTTTCGATGAGCACCATGGAGCTAACTTGCTTTGGAAAGCGCTACGGTCGTTAAGGCGGCTTTCGTTAAAGTATCGTATTCCTTCAACGAGCTTAGAAGAGCAGGCATATCTCTTAAATAAACCATATTCGGCCCATCGCTCGGTGCTTTATCAGGGTCTTGATGCGTTTCTATATAGAGGCCTGCTACACCCACAGCGACTGCCGCACGGGCCAAGATCGGCACAAATTCGCGCTCGCCCCCGCTTTTACTCCCTTGGCCACCTGGCTGCTGCACCGAATGGGTTGCATCAAAAATCACCGGGTAACCAGTCTGGGCTAAAATAGGCAAAGCACGCATGTCTGAGACCAAGGTATTATAACCAAAGACCACACCTCGTTCGCACAAAAGAATGTTTTCGTTACCAGCCGTTTCCATTTTGCTAATAATATTTTTCATATCCCAAGGTGCTAAAAACTGCCCTTTTTTAATATTAATAGCTTTCCCTGTACTTGCCGCGGCAAGCAACAAATCCGTCTGGCGACATAAAAAAGCTGGAATCTGTAAAATATCTACGGCTTCTGCTACCATAGAACATTGGCTGGACTCGTGCACATCCGTGATTACAAGACATCCAAGCTTTTCACGAATATCATTTAATACCGTGAGGGATTTTTCTAAGCCTATGCCCCGGAAACTTTTAAAACTTGTCCGATTGGCTTTATCAAATGATGTCTTGAAAATAAAGGGAATATTTCTCTCGGCTGTTATCTCTTTAAGAGCGTTCGCCATTTCAAAGGCATGTTCACGGCTTTCTAAGGCACAAGGCCCCCCTATAAGGATAAAAGGATGTTGATTAGAAACATCAATAGAACCAATCGTTATTTTACGCTGAATCACGGGCACACCTAGTGTCTCTCTTACTTTTTCATGAGTATATACTAGAATAAAATCGAATCACAAGGCCTTTCCTCTCTTTCACTCTCTCCTTTAAAGAAATCTCTTACGTCAAAGCGAGCAAAAGAATGATGTAGCAAGAGATAAAAATAAAGAAAAGCCACCATCCATTGGAAATGAATCATCTATTAAATAGGCTTAAATGCTAATTTATAAAAAGATTCTTGTTTTATTAATTGTAAAAATCTACATAATCCAATGAATTTGTTTTAATATAAATTTAAATTAAGAAGAAAATAAATGCTAAATCGACGCTTTATATGGTTAATTACTCTTTCTTTGTTAACCATCGTGATTGTTAACAATGTCGTGGCTTTCGATGATGACGATGACAGGAAGGTATCCGACAACTTAGAGGCAAGCTCTTCTTGGCAGATTCCTCTCCCCCAGCCCCTTCTTTACCTATCGCTTCATGCCTGGTGAAAAAACCAGGGATATGGGGCCGGGGTTTTGCCAGACAGGCTAACAAATTTATTTTCATCCCTATTCACCATTATACGTCCAGGTTACGCCTCATTGCATAGCCTAGAGTTAGAGGGAGGCATTTCTTCCTCCTCTTTCACTGAGAAGAGCTTAGTGGAAGAGTCTTCTACTTTACCGGAAGAAAATACCCCTTCTACCTCTGCCGAAGCAACATCTTCCCAAAGAGAGATACCAGCTTATGTTGATGTGTCCCTTGAGCAAAGCCTGCTAATGAACTTTGTTGCATCCTATTTATGGCAACTCCATTGGAAAGAGCAAGGCTTATCAACACCTGAAGATAGAGGGAGTGTTGCTAGCTGAGAAAGGATTGGGTATAATTTGTGGGGGTACACGGGAAGGTGTGAATGATGTTGGACCATCAAGTAAGGTTCGTCAGTTTGGATCAGTTGGCATCACAAAGTCACCCATATCGTAAATTCAAGGAGCTGTTTAACTTTAAGGCAATTGAGCCTGAACTACGCTCTGTGGAAAGCGACAATAATTACAAAGGCTATGGGGTTGTAGGCTTATTTAAATGCCTGTCGTTGTAGTGTATGGAAGATCTCTCTGACCGTGAGCTTGAACGTTATATGTCTGACAGCAATGCTGCGAAGTGGTTTTGTGATTTTGGTCTGACTGATAAGACCCCTGATCATACTGTTTTTTCTAAGCTCCGTAAGAAGATAGGGACAGATAAGCTGGCGGCTATGTTTGATATATTGAGAAATCAGCTAAAGCAGCAAGGCTATATGAGTGAGGTATTTACCTTTGTGGATGCATCACACTTAATATCAAAAGCTAATCTTTGGCAAGAGCGAGATGAGGCAAGGAGACAGAAATTTACGAAGCTGACTAATGAGGCTTTGCCTAAGGTTGCTAGGGATAAGGAAGCTAGGATTGGATGTAAGAACGGTAGCAAGTTTTGGTATGGGTATAAGAAGCATGTGAGTGTGGATATGAGTTCCGGGATGATTAACAAGGTTGTAGTAACGGCTGCAAATGTTGCTGACGGTGCAGGATTTGAGAAAGTTATGCCAGGATCTGGAGCGGCTTATGGGGATAAGGCTTATTGTATGTCGCCTGCTACAGAAGCAGCTTTTCGGGTAGGTTTACATCTTTGTGCGGTCAAGAAGAATAATATGAGAGGTAAGGATTTTGATCGTGATCGCTATTATACAAAACTGCGAGCACCGTTTGAGAGGGTATTTTCGAAGAATAACAAGCGAGTGGGATATTTGGGAGGGCTTAAGAATCAATTTGCAGAATTTATGAAGGCTATTTGCTTTAATTTACGACGGCTAAAGGTTCTTGCTGCTTGAAAGGTAGCAAAGGGGGATATTTACCCTCAAAAATCAAGGATTTAGAGAGTTAATACCATCAGGTTACGACAAAACTTTTATATTGTTAGCATTTTTTGAACATTATTTCCCAACAAAAACCTAAACCAAACAAAAAAACCAAAATATCTACACAAAAATACAGGTAGCAACACTCCCATAGAGAAAGAAATCTCCTTAGAGGGGCTCAAGAAGCATCAATACATCCTACATTCCAAGACTATTTCGAGGAGTCTTTTCTTTTTAACGCTTCTCCTCTTTCGGCCAGGAGGAATCTTGAGACATCTACCCATTACCTTGGTAGGTTCGGCATTCCCGATCAAGGGTTCATCGAACGCTTCTGGTGCAACATGACATACCCACGCCAGGAACTTGAAGAGTTTATTATATCAACGCACGAGTTCGCCACCCGCTTCCAAATGTTCAATCCAACGCCAGTGCTTATCCTTGACGGGGAGCAATTAAGAAATGAGCGCGGGACACTTCCTCTTCCCGTCGCTCTTGAAACTCCAGTAACGTTGGGGAGGGGACTTCTTCTCCCCAGTCTAGCCGAAAGCGATGGCGACTGTGCCTTCGAAGAGCGCCCACTTTCTGGTCTAAAAAGTAGAGCTCCAAGGACATTGCTCTCATCAATATGCAAAGCGAGGAACTCTCCTTCTATCTCTCACAACTTTCTAATCTATCAAACGTAGAGGGAATAATCCTTTCAGGAAACCAAGTAACGGAATAGCCAGAGGATATATTTAGCCACTTACCATCCTCGGTAAAGCACATAGATCTTTCGGGCATCCCTTCTTGTGAGTTTCCCGTCATGGCACTCGAGCATATACCGAGCCCCTTTGTCCAGGTATTGATTACAAGGGAACAAGCCAATCTGCTCCCTGCTGATACAAGGTTGAGAGCAGGGTTTGTAGACGGTCTAGAATCATATTAGGCATCCCCAGCGAAATCCCAGGCAGCACTTCAGAGGCGGGTGATTGGCTCACAAGAAGATGAGGATATTCTAGAAGAGGCGGAGGGAATCGAGAGAGATGCAGGTGAAAAAGGAAAAGGACCTGCCGAATAACAGCAAGGCTCGAGCGAAGGGCTCTTGCTGCCTCGCCCTCCTCTTAAGAAAGCGATCCAGCATGAATACGTGGATCGATTTTTTCATTTAAGCCATCCAACTTGGGGCTTAAAAAGACATACTTAGCAAGTCAAACTAGAGCTGAATAGAAAATATATCCCTCTAGAGTTAAGTAGATATAGCAAATATAATTGCGCCTCTATAATAGGATTTTAAATTTTTATTAAATTATTTGGCTTATTCTATCACCGTTTTTATTATTAAGGAAGAGAAAGCAATAATGCCGCGATACCTATATTATTTTCTCGCATCTTTCTTATTGCTGATGCCTGGAGCAGGATATGGAAGCCACCCTAGCGAGGGTGGGACTGAAGATTTAGGTTTCTTGGGGTCCCGTCCGAGCTCCCCCCTTCCTTCTTCGCCCGCGGAAGAAGAAATAGGCTGTACAGCAAAAGTAAAGTCCATTTCGGACAACATCGTACAGAGCTTAATAAATCGCCTCCTAACTGCCCGGGAGGAGCAAAACGCTTCTGCCTCCACAAGAGATCTTTCACCAGCCTTGCCTTATAGGGAGCCTCTAGGGCATAACGAAACATCGTCAGGACCAAGTTCCTCTTCTTCCCGCCACGAATCGGCTAGACACGCGCGGCTTTTAAGTAACCCCACTCGTTCCTTGGAATTTTCTCAATAAAGTACCAGGTTTAGCTGCAAGAAGATTCGGCTCGGTAGAACAACACACGTGATCAGATTAAGCTTTTCACTCCATCTCATTTGCCCAACGGATTTTTCTTGTAAGACCTGTTCGCACCGGTAACCATCTTAATAGCTTTAAGGAACACCACCCTAGAGGAATAGAAAGCAGGAGATGTGTTAATTAATTAACAATTATCTATGTTAATTTTTTCGCATGCCTTGCGGCACAAACCTATTGAAAAAGCTAAAAAATTAAAATATATAATAAAGCAAATTACTTTACTTGAGAGCGGCTTCCTTGGCCCTCAGATAATGTACAGTAAATTTTTGTAAATAAAATTTATTTAATTTTCACCTAAAATGAGCGTTAAATGGCCTATCGTCAATTTCTCCTTATCTTAATATTTTTCTTTCTAACTCTTTTTATCCCCTCTCAAGCCATGGCTTTGGAAGACGATGATGAAGAGGTTTACGACTTAAACGCTGGTCCGTCTTGGCGTTCCTCGACGGAGGACGATGATGAGGCAGAAACAGCGCGCGCCTTGGAAGAAGGGGGGAACTTTGAACATTTACTGAGGCTACCTCCTCTACCTCTTCCTCCTGCGCCGCCTTTTTTTCCTATACCTTACGGGATAGAGTTCATGGAAAGCACTCATTCTGTTCTATCGCCCTTACTGAATGGTTTGGGGCAGGCTTTACGGGTATCTTATGACTGGCTGCTGAACGAAGACTCTGTACCTGTCCCCCCTCCCCCGCCAATGGAAGCCGAAGACTCTTTTGAAGATATGGAAGAGGATCTCGATCCTACCTCGGCGATAGAAGAAGGCACTCCCCCGCTTTTCCCAGAATCTAGAAGAATTCTATGCGCTCATCCGGATGAGTCGCTTAAACAAAGTTTAGCCCGATATTTCGCAGGCCGTTATCTTCAACATCACTATTTGCAAGCTCAGGGCTTGCCTTCATTGCTATCGCGCGAGACTCTCGCCGCGTCGGTGCACGTAGACATCAGCTCCTTGTTTAGTGTCCCATCTTTCCTCAATAGCTTGCCTATTTCTGTACGTCAAAACTTTTTCTCTTTTACCCAATATCTTTCAAGATATGGTATCGTCCATCAGAATTTCCTTCATTGCCTTTACCGGCTCAGCACACTTTCAGATGAGGAAATTGAATGGCATATCTCGGATACGGAACTGCACCTTGTAAGAGAAAACTTCGCCGCGCGTAATGGCATCCTGCCCGCCTTACCAAATCCTCTCCTTAAGGTGATAAATTCTGTCACGATTCGGAACATGGGGATGCCTGCTTCCCTCTTCTATCTCAACCAGCTTGCTTTTTTGAGCCATTTAGATTGTTTGTTTTTTAACTGTAATCAATTGACTGAGTTACCCGTTGGAGTGCTCAATGGGTTGAGCAACTTAACCTCTTTACACTTGGAAAATAACGAATTAACTACTGTGCAACCGGAGGTTTTTCTCTACTTGTCCACCTTACAATATTTGGATTTTTCATCCAACAATTTAGATAATCTACCTCCTAGAGCTTTTGCGGGTTTAACCAACTTAGAATATCTGCATTTTTCCTCCAACAACTTGAGATATTTAGGACCAAGCATCTTCGAGCCTTTAGCCAACTTAAAACGCTTAAACCTTGACAACAACAACTTAGAAGGATGGGCGGAAGAAGCTTTTAGTGACCTTTCTTCTTTACAAGTCTTAATGCTTTCCCGCAACGACTTAAGAGCTTTACCCGAGCGCGCCTTCTATTATTTAACATCCTTAGTTACCCTCGATCTCACGCATAATCAATTGAGGGAATTACCACGTGAAGCATTAAGCCGTCTAAGCGCCTTAAGTTTTCTAAACCTTGACAACAACCAATTAACCGAATTGCAACCCGAAGTATTGAGCACCTTAAGCAACTTAAGAAGTTTAACCCTTTCCAACAACGGGTTTCCTACTTTTCCAACCGAGGCCTTTTTACACGCAACTTGTCTAAGAGAGCTCCATTATACCAACAACCAATTAACAAGCTTGCCGGAAGGGGCTTTCAGGCACTTAGTATCTTTAGAGATTTTAGATCTTTCAAACAACCAATTGGCTCATTTGACGGAAAGAGATCTTCGCACCTTAAGTTCTCTTAGTGTTTTGATAGCTTCCAATAATCGGCTCACACGCTTATCTCCTAATTTATTCAGCCACTTAAGAGGATTACAACATTTAGAACTTGCCGGTAACAACTTAACAGGACTATCGGAAGAGATCTTTGCAAACTTACTCTTTTTAACCCACCTAAATCTTAGCGAAAACCAATTAACAAGCTTACATGAAAGAAACTTTAACAACCCCTCTTTACACCACTTAAATCTTTCTCATAACCAACTAATTACTGTGTTACCTGGGGTTTTCTGGCCCTACTTAACCTATCTAAACCTTGATGGGAATCAACTGACCCACATACCCGAAGGAGTTTTTACCCCTTTAACGAATTTAGTAGAACTCAACCTCGCGAATAACCGATTAAATACCATAACCTCGGCTATATTCCCTTCCTCATTAGAGAATATCAATCTTGCCGGAAACTGCTTAAACGATTTATCGGTGGAAGGGTTCAGCTCCTTAGAAAACTTAAGCACCTTAGATCTTTCAAACAACCAGTTGATTAACTTGCCAAGCGGTGTATTTTGCTCTCTTGTGGCGGAATTAATACTTGCCGGAAACCAATTAGAAAACTGGCCAGCCGAGGGATTAGAAAATTTACAGAACCTAGAATATTTAGATGTTTCAAATAATCAATTACTGGAATTACCTCCTGACGCCCTTTCATCCTTCGAGCACTTGGAAGAAGTTAATCTTGCGAATAACCGTTTGAGAGACTTGCCGGAAAGAGGATTTAACTCAGGCTTAAGAGAGCTCGATCTTTCAGGCAATCAATTAACGAGTCTGTCAAATGCCTTTACCCAAGCTCTTAGCTTAAGCTACTTAGGGCTTCACAATAATCATTTGGATAATATAGCGACTTTATTACCTCTCCAACACTTGCGGCACCTAACGACGGTAGATCTTAACGGAAATCCGCTAGCTACTCAAGAAAACAGGAGGGAGATCGATGGTATACTGGAGAGAGTATGGGTCATCCTATCCGAAGAGGAGATAGATAGTATGGAAGAAGAGGAGATAGATAGTATAGAAGAAGAGTAAAAGGAGGATTCCTCTTTATCCCTCCAGGCGGGCAAAAGCTTCTTGTTAGAAAACGCTTTTGCACCTTACCACTCGCCTCCGCCTTCTCCATGACTACACCGGCCCCCTATAGGGATCGTGGCCAAGCAACGTACCTGATTCCTTATCAACAACGTCTACAAGGAGAAGGGAAAGGAGGATATAAAATGCTCTTTTCTACTTAAAAGGACGGTCGACGCAGCATCAAGAAGGGGCGAGGTGTGCCACCACCTGCAAGATGCCACTGGAGAAGGTCGTGGAGCTGATCATCGGAGGGAATAAAACCCTCTCGTTCTACAAGCGCTCTCATAAAACCTATGTAATTAGGAGATAACTCTTCTCTCGGAAGAAGAGGGAAATAAGGAGCGATCGTCGCTTCGCCTGTAATATATGTTCCCTCTCTAAGGCTGCTTTCCGTGCTTTCTTCCGTTGAGCTAAGATCAGCAGCTCCCCACGGAAGCCGGCGTTCGCCTTCTGCATTACCTGCAGGCCCTAAGGTATCTTCCTCCATTTCAATAGGGTTAGCAGCCATCAAAGGACTGGAAGAAAGGCCAATTATTAATAACACCCACTTTATCTGTTGAACGCTCATGATTCGACCCATTACTTATCTCCCTTGTTAAAAGAATGACATCATCCTAGCCTTATTGCGGTACTTTATTCGCAAGTTGATGCTAGGCTTTAAGAAACGAAACAGGCAAGTTCTTATATAAAATCTAGCAAGGCTTCGAGGGCCGTTACTTGGTCCTTGATATAGGAGCGAACCAACGACTCGTTTTTGCCGCGCTCGCTTAATCTACGTTGGAGGTAATTTATTGTCTCCTCTTTAAGATTCACTTCCTCTTCCGTTCCATCCGAAGGACCAGGGAAGCCTGGGGCTCCCGCCAAAGAACCAGCATGACTTTCATCCTCTCCCATTCCATTAGGGTTAACCGCCATCAAAGGACTGGAAGAAAGGCCAATTACTAATAATACCCACTTTATCTGTTGAACGCTCATGATTCGACCCATTCCTTTTTTCCTAACTTACCCTCGAGCAATGTAAGATGAGTTTATATTTATTAATAATAAAATTTCGTAAAAATAGCATGTCGCCTTTACCTTCGCAACATTTTTTCATAAGCATACATGTTACACAAGGCACCACAACGTGTGCGATGGGTATCGTCAAACCATACGATAAATAAGCTTGAACCATCGGGATCAAAGAGCTCCTTTAGATCAACCGAACGATAGACGAGAGGCGAGCTATATGTCTTACCAAGAAGAATCTTTCCTGCCTTCTTCCGCCTCTCTTTTTTAGGGCTTTTTAGAATACTGTAAATTTATAACTTCTTGGAGCAATTCGCGCATCTCTTTATAAACTACATTATTAGGATCTAAGCCTTTAGTATAAAGGTCGTTGATAAATAATTTAAGTGCCTCACGTACCTGAGTTAAGTCTTTATCCGTAAAACGATATTTATCTAAAACCTGGCGAATGACCGTTTTAAAAAAAGGCGCTGCATCATAATGGTTTTCGGCTTTTTTAGCCATTTTAAACCTTTCCCTTAAAAGAGCAAAGAGGTTATGTTCGGCTAAAGGTTGGCGCCCCTTATTCTCTACAACATGAGATAGGTTATATTCCTTAGCTATCTTCAACACATCAGCCCATGCTTTCTTAAAAGTAAAGGCGGGTCGAGCAGGAATGTTTGGACTCTTCTTGCCAGCCTCTCTCAAGCCTCTAGAGGAAGATGGACGTGAAGGACCAGCTTCATATGTCGCAGTTGGACTCTTCTTGCCAGCCTTTTTCGAGCCTCTAGAGGAAGATGGACGCGAAGGACCTGCTTCATATGTCGCAGTCGGCACGAATTCCCCCCCATTGCTTGGGTTAGATACTGTGTCTTCCATTGTGTCTTCCATAAGGTTTGAGATACGTTCCTTCCCTTTCCACTTTGACTCTGGTACCTCGCTAATTTCTACGCTCTCGTTTAACAAGTTTACCGTATCTGGCGTATATGTTTTCTCTACTTGACTTGCCGAAGTTACCCTTTCTCCTTCACCTATAAAAGGATCTACCGCACAGTTAACCTTAGCTACTTGACGTACCTTGATGGGTCTTTCAGAGGGTATGGTGGCATCTACTTTAGGTGTAACTGATGTTGTGTCTATCTCCGAATGAAGGAACCCCGACTCCGTCTCAGGTAACGCAGAGAACTGTGGCGTTTCTGGCAAGTTCTGGGCTCCAAAAGTGCTCTTCCTTTTGAGGGGAGGCGTCTCAGGAGCTTCAGATTCTAATAAGTCTTTATAATTTTTTCCTGGCTTCATGGGATGCCCTGACGAGGCCAAGGTAGCGCTGTTAGACTCAGGTTGTCCTGGCGAGGCCGAGGTGGCGCTGTTAGAAGCTACAGTCGTAGGTGTTTCAGGTTCCAATTTCAGATTTTGAGGAACTATTGTCTTTTGCCAATCATGATACCCCATATAGGCCGCAATACTTGCCGTCAAGACATCTCCTGGGCGATCTGAAATATAATCACGAATGTTTTGGAAAATTTCCGGATACAAGGAATAGGCCAAAAGCCCGAAGGCTGCAAGAGACGCGCCTCCCATAGCTAAAGGTACCCCCGCCATAGCCGGCCAACCATATTGAAGAGCAAGTGGCATGACCCCATAACGCATAGCGCTAAAAATAAAAAATTGTCGACCACCACTTTGGAGAGTTTCCCAGAAATTTATCTTCAAGTTCGTCGCTAAAAGAAGAGAGAGGGAAACATTGAGATAACTAGGCGATAACGCCATCTGGCGTAAATCAAACGCCACATCAACGACGCCTAGAAGAGCAAGTGCCCAATCGGTCATCCCCCAGCTTGAGCTCCAGAAAGAAGGGGGCGACACGCTTGGTGTCGTTTCTTCTATCTCAAGGGTCACCTCTTCCTCTTTATACAGCGTTATATCCCGTGAAGGGGGCTGTTCATCACGTGTAAAGATCTTCCCTTGTGTTATCCCCCCTTCTATATCTTCTTCATATTCTGCATCTTCTTCGTATAATGTATCTTCTTCATATAATGTATCTTCTTCGTATAATGTATCTTCTTCAGGAAAGAAATCGGTCTCAGGATTTTCGCCCAAAGCCGGTTCTTCTTTTGGAGCCGAAGGAGCAACAACCATCAGAGAAGGAGGATTTAAAGGCAAAACAACTTTCTCATCGCTTGACGTGATGGGGAGAAGAGAGGCGGAGAAAGTCCTATTCTTTTCAGGGGCGTCTCCTTTATCATCTTCTCTTATCTCAATGCTGAACGGGGAAAAAGAGATCACCCGAAGCTCTTGGCTTGGCAGAACCTCTTTCGTGAGGACAGTAAGGGGGCTGTCAAACTCATTGAACATCCCCCCGTACGGGTCATACCCTAATAATTGGGGCTGGACATACACAATAAAATATTTCAACACTTCGGCCTGTAGCGCCATGACACCAGCCTTCGGATTGGCATGCATCAACAAAATAGGATGATGTGTTTGAAGATCTAATGCTTTCTGTGTGTATTTCGCAAAACGTTGATAAACTTCCTCCCAACTTTCCTGGGATGAGGAGGCCACAAGTTTATTCTTAACTTCCTTTAAATAAAAAGCAAACGTCTCATTCGCCCACTCAGCATACGGCCTAATCGCAGGCAAAAAATCCTCAAGATCTAATTGAAGTTCTTTATGTTGATACCGAAATTTTCCAGCGCCCAATTGAAAGCATGACCAACCCTCATGGACCAGGAGATCTAAAAAATCTGATTGGAAATGGTGTAAAGAGGTACCAGGAGATAGGCGGAAAAAATCCTGCAGGAAAGGCCCCTTTATTTGCTGCATCGATTGATCGGTTAAACGACGCATAATATGGGAAAGTTCTCTCTCCTCAAAATTGAACTTTAAGGCCTCTTCCCTTTGAAGATAAGTGTCTGTGACCATATGAAGAATGGTAAATGCCACCTGCGTATTAGGTGACGTTCGAGTTTGTCCGGTGTAATAAAAAAGATCCTTTGCAAGGCCTTGATAAAACCACTCATTACTTTTCCATAGATGATCATAGGGGTGAAAAGAAGCCGCTTCCTCTTTATTAACTTCTGCGAAAGGAGTTAAATAATGATAGAGAAGCTTTGATTGCTGATAGTGATGCAGTGAGGCAATAGCCTGTGAATAAGCCTGCTGATCTGCATTGGCTTTCGGGACAACACTCGATAAATTTGTCCATAATACAAGTAAAATAATTACTCCCGAGAAAAACCTTTTCATAGTATCCAACCTTTTTATAGGCTTTTATATTTATTTATATAAATTAATTAAGCTTCTTAAATACTTGAGACAGAGATGAGGATACGACCACTATAATCACCCGGGGCTTTTGTAGTAAATTTTTGTGAGCTTGCGGTGATATAAAGATCTTTGACACCATTAAGTTGGTAATTTTCGTAAATTTTTGACCCTTCACTATCTTCTGGCCACGCCAATTCCTGCCCGTCAAGATTAATCTTTAAAGCATACTTAAGAAGCCTTTGCTCGTCCGTATACGAGTCCGGCGCGCTCTCATTCTTCATATTATACTTCGTAACTTGAATATTAATCGGTGTATTCGATATAATTTTGGTGGCTATCTGCCTTGTAGCCTCTTCCCCCTGCAACACACCAAAATCAAGCGTATCAGGTGTATTCTCAGCAAGACCATAGTCAACATAACTTTCAACATGGGCCTTGACGATAATAGTATGGCTTTTTCTGAGCTTTTCCTTCCGTAAATTATTGAGGTTACAATGAAGGAGGTCGCCAGGATCGATTCCATAACTTTGCTGTATAGTGGGGGGACAAGTGTCATTGTACGCGCTTTGCCCCTCTGTCTTGTAACCTAACAACAAAATACTAAATAAGATGACAAGGAATGCTTTTTTCTTTATTGTCATGAGTTTAAACCTCCTATACCTTATTGTAACCAATAATGGGACAATAAAATATTTCTAAAAATTAATTTCTATTATAACTTTTTTATCTCATATAGCGTCATCTCTTCGAGTATAGGCCATGCTTCAAACAACATACATATTATCGCAGTTTTCATTAAAAGGCCTTAAAAAGAAAAGGCCTTTAAATAAAAAAGAGACCACACCTTTAAAAGCATGGCCTCCCACCTATGAACTATCCTTTTCTAGGATTTTTGTGTTCGCCCTTAAAGGAAGTTCCCTTAAGAAGCTGCAAGGGTAACAACTATCTTGCCTACATAATTTCCAGGAGCTTTAACATCAAACCTTTGGGAAATAGCATTGAATTTCATGTTGAAGTTTCCTGCTGGAACAGAAAGTATTCTTTCAACATTTTCATCAATTTCGTCCCACTTCACTTCATTGCCTGGCACCTCGAGGTTGAGAGCATATTGAAGAGTTTTTTCCTCCTCACTATAGCTATCACTCTGCGTCTCGTTTTTCATATTTTCCTTATTTACACTAACCTTTAAGCCAACGTTACTCTTGACGTTTGTGATTAATGTCTGTGTTTGAGAAGCCATCCCATCAAGGTCACCAAAATTTATTTCTTCTTCACCCTGATTTTCAAACTGAAAATTAGCCACTGATGGAACGTAAGCTGTTACCTTGATCGCCTTACTGTTACCTAAAGTATGCCCGGCATTCGCTTTACTATCACCAGAGTCCGTCTTGGAATTAGTAGGTGTGTCAGTCGCAGAAGAAGGAGCAGTATTATTGTCAACCTTCGGTGGATTTTTCCTTAAATATTCAGCTGCAGATGCGTAGCTATCTGGTATTGGATTAACCTTCGGTGGATTTTTCCTTAAATATTCAGCTGCCGATGCATAGCTAGCTGGTACTGGGTTGGCTGCTGCATAAACAAAAGAAGAAGCAAATCCTAAAAAGGTAGCTGCAAGAAAAGTCTTTTTTAATAACATAATTTATATCCTCCTTAAATAACTTAGGTAAAAAGTTAAAAAATATTTAATAACCTTCCCATTAATTAACCAAAACAAGTAAACATGTCAATAAAAATAAAAATATAATATATTTCTATAAGATGATAATAATGAATATTGCGTATGAAAAAATTTTTAATCATATGATTATCAGAAAATCCTAATATTATATAATTTAATATTTTCTTTGGTAGAGAACCAGAGAAAGACAGGAGAAGAGCGAGAGAAAAATTGATAGCTTCCCTTTACTGCATCCTCTCTATCCACTTTGTCATTACCTTGCCGGGCTTATTAAAAATGGGGATTATTTCTTCTCAATAAGCGCTTCTTAACAAGGAGGTTTGAGAAAAGGAAATCGCTTTTCATGGCTCTTTCCTTCTAACGGCAGGGCAATGACGGTAATCTGAGAAGCTTAAAGACACAAAAACAGCCATATCACGTAGGTTAATTCTTGATTATATAGGGATTTCTAGTAAGATGATCATATAATTTTCAGGCTAGTTTAATGTACCTTTACTGTTCAATATGGCTTTATTAACCTCCCTCGCCACGGTTGGCAGCTTTACTATGTTAAGCCGCATAACTGGTTTTTTACGTGACATGTTTATCACTTCTATGCTTGGCGCTGGTGGTATTTTTGATGCGGTAGTCATTGCCTTTAAATTTCCCAATTTTTTTCGACGCCTCTCGGCAGAGGGGGCTTTTAATGCCGCTTTCATCCCCATGTTTGCTAGCCTTTTGTCTACAAGGAACCAGAAAGAAGCTCTCGATTTCGCGGCTCAATCTTTTTTTATATTATTTTTTATTCTATTTCTTTTAGTGGTCGTTATTGAGATCTTTACCCCTCAGGCCATTCAGCTCATTGCACCTGGGTTCCTCCAAACCCCTGACCGTTTTGAGCTTGCCATTGAGTATACTCGTATCACTTTTCCTTATATTCTTTTCATTTCCTTAGCGTCTCTTTTAAGCGGCGTACTTAATACCATTGGGCGCTTTGCAGCCGCTTCGGCAGCACCCGTCATTCTAAATGTGTTTATGATAGCTGGCCTGTTCATCGCTGCTTACCTTTCCCTTGATCTTGGTCTTGGACTCTCTTGGGGGGTTGCTTTAGCAGGCATCGGTCAATTTATATGGATCTGGGTAGCTTATCGAAACGCAGGGCTAACCTTAAAGCTCCAATGGCCAACATTAAGCCCCCCTATTCGCGCTCTGGGGAAGAAAATGGTCCCAGGCATCATCGGTGCCGGCATTTTCCAAATAAATTATATGGTTGACCTTATTATTGGCTCCCTGCTCCCTGTAGGCTCCCTTTCCTATTTACATATTGCTGACCGAGTAAACCAGTTGCCTTTGAGCATCATTGGCGTTGCTATTAGCACCGTCTTCTTACCTATATTATCGCAGCACTGTAAAAACCAGGACGGTACCAAGATTCAGGACACACAAAACCTCGCCTTAGAGTATTCTTTCCTCTTGACTCTGCCAGCCACTTTTGCCCTTTTAGTGATTGCTCAGCCTATTATTTATGTCTTGTTTGAACGGGGCCAATTCACGCCGCAAGCAACGCTGGCAAGCGCCCAAACTCTTATGGCCTATGCGACGGGCTTACCCGCTTATGTTTTAATCAAGGTATTAAGCATGAACTTTTTTGCTCGCGGCGATACAAGCACCCCTGTTAAAATAGCCGCTTTAGCTGTCGGGATTAATTTCCTGTGCAACCTACTATTGATGAAACCTTTCGCCCATATTGGCATCGCATTGGCCACTGCTGTGTCCGCATGGGTTAATGTAATTTTGCTTGCCACGCTTTCGTATAAAAAGGGCATGCTTCTTATTGAAGTACAACTTAAGAAAAGTATTGGCCTGGTTCTTATCGCAAGTTTATTTATGGCCTTCGTGCTCTATATGGCCTATTCTTTTATGCATTTCGGCAAGGGCTTCCTTTGGGACGTTGGAAATCTGTTCCTTCTTGTGGGTATAGGCCTCCTCACCTTCTTTATAGCGGCTTATAAACTCGGTGCATTCAATCCAACGGAGTTTAAAAAAGTTTTTCGCTCCAAGACCCTTTAACAGAGCACAAGCCCATCTTTACCTTTTTTCTTTGGGTGCTTGCTCGATAAGAGCCTCTACGATACGCTCAAAATTATTCCCTTCAAGAGCATCGTCCCTAACTTGGCCATTAATAATAATGGTAGGGGTCCCCTCAATCTTATCCTTTTCTAAAGATTCCATCATTATTTTTATAATTTCATCCGACAACTTTTCATCCTTTAAGCAAGTATCCATGTGGGCGCGCTGAACATTGTATTCCTTCTCAAGAATTTGTTTCAAAGTATCCAAAGGATCCCGCGCACTTATCCAATCGTCATAGTGAGTAAAAATAGTATGGATCACCTGTGAGCGACGTTCCTTTCCTAAACACCACGAAAGAACCGTAACAAGGAAAGATAAATTATCAGCAAGCACATCACGAAATTCATATTTTATATGGCCCTGCTCAAGGTACTTTTGTATATGCTTATAATTTTCTTGGTGGAAGATAGCACAATGGGGACAGGTTAATGAGGAAAAGACAACCACCTCAATAGGATAGGTGTTTTTTTCCTTCTCCTGTTTCTTTTGGGCTATATCCGCCATAACCGGTAGAGTAAACAAGCTAAATACAAACCATAAATACTTTGCAGCCTTCATCTTATCTTAAACCTCCCCCAATTTATTGTTTTAAAAAAGCGTAAAATTAATATTAAAATAAGCAGTGTTAAAATCACCATAATCACGGAAGGACCCGCCGGCGTATCATACCAGAAGGAAACATAAATCCCCCCAATAATAGAAAAAATATTAATAAGAATTGAGGAAAAAGCCATACCTTCAGGGGATTTCGCAAAAAAGCGCGCGCAAGCAGCGGGAATAATGAGCAAAGAAGAAATCAATAAGACACCTATGAAACGGATCGCCAGAGCAATAGCAAGAGAGAGCAATATCATATAAACGGTACGAATCAATGTCGTATTGATCTTCAAGGAATGAGCAAGATCTTCATGGATGGCAATAAGAAGCAACCGACCCCAAAGAAAGAATAGTACCAAGAGAATCATACCAGCGCCCACATAAAGAGTAAACACGTCCCGCCAACTAGATGCGAGAATATCCCCAAACAAAAAATCCGTTAAAACAATAGCTCGCGGGGAGAAAAGAGAGAGAATAACCACGCCTAACGCCAGTCCCCCTGACGAGAAAATACATAGCCACGCATCCACAGGAAACTCCTTATTTTGGAGGCTAAAAGCAAGGAGTAAGGCAAAAAACAACGCCGTCAAAAAGATACCGAGGTTTAAATCAATATTCCACATAAAGGAGATAGCTATGCCTAAAAGAGCAGAATGCGATAAACTATCGCTAAAAAAGCTCAGCCTATTCCATAATAAGGTCACCCCTAAAGGACCAGAAAATAAACTAATAGCAATACCCGCTAAAATAGCTCGTAGAGTATACCCCTCAATAATATCCAACATTTTTATTCGGTCTCGTTATGGTTATGGTTTATCTCATTATGATCATGATCGTGGTGATGAATATAGGGTGCTAGATTGCGCATATGCCATGCTTTAAATAATGTCTGGTACTGCTTCGAGCGCACGACAAGGTCAGGCGTCCCTTCACAACAAATATGTTCATTTAAGCAAATGACATGATCACTCGAAGATAATACCAGATGTAAATCATGGGATATAAGCAGGATGCCCATCCCATAGGTCGTCTTCAATGACGTCAATATTTCATAAAAAGCTTCTTGACCTAACACGTCTAATCCTTGGACGGGCTCATCTAATATTAAAAAATTGGGGGAGTGAACCAAAGCTCGTGCCAATAATACCCGTTGAAGCTGTCCGCCTGAGAGCTCATAAATAAAACGGTTTTCTAAAGGAGAAATTCCCACCATCTCAATATACGTTCGGACCGAAGGACTTAATGATTGGCCAGGAAGCGCAAGAAAACGTTTAACCGTAAGGGGCAATATGGAAGAAAAGAAAGGTTTTTGAGGAACATACCCAAGTATGAGCCTCTTATGGTGCTCAACGCGTCCTTGCGTTGGCTTGAGCAATTTTAAAAGAACTTTAATAAGGGTGGTTTTCCCAGCGCCATTCGGGCCAATCAGAGTCGTAAGCTCACCTGGTTTAAGCCGTAAATTAATATCCTGGAGAACAGGATGCTCCTTATTATAAAAAAAAGAGACATGATACGCGGTGATCAAATTGTCCATTGTGTTTACTAAAGGTTCCTTGTTTGTGTTTTTACCAAAGGTTCCTTACCTGGCTATGACAAAGTCATATATTCATAAATTTTCCACAAGACACGCTTAGCAGTCGTCTCAACAGGTTCATGAAAACTATCGACGATAATATCGGCTTGTTCATAAATAGGATACTCTTTTTTTATTAGCTCTTCGATGCTCTCCCTTGGATTGCGTGGGTCAATTAAAGGCCGATTGGTTCGCCTCGATAACCTATCCATCAGAGCTCGTTTATCCGTTCTTACCCAAATAGAAATCCCGAATTGTTGAATATACTTTCTTGTATCCTCAAACACATAGGCCCCACCACCTGTCGATATAACTTTTAGAGGAGGCCTCAAGAGTCGGGAAATAACAAGACTTTCCCCTTTACGAAACGCCTCTTCCCCACAATCTTCAAAATAATCTTTAATTGCACAACCTGCCGCCTCTTCCACTTCCCGATCCGAATCGATAAAAGGCAGGCCTATAAGCTTCGCGATCTTTTTTCCAAGGCTTGTTTTCCCAGCACCCATCATACCAACCAGAACGATATGTCGAGGGAGAGTATATGTACGGTCACTATAGGTGAAAATGTGAGGCTTGCCCAACGTCTCTTCAGGAAGGGACATGAGAAAACTGTATGTTGTTGATCATCGCGTTTTTTTCTCCTACAAGGTGTGCGTAAATTTAATTATTTAATACCTCCTTGATTAAATAAGTTATTTACCAGTTTATATTTTTTCTCTTGTCCTATAATATAGGCAAGGATAGAATTTTTTTGCAACAATTAAAGGGATAAACGGAATGAAAGCTCTTTGGATTATTTTGGTTATAACCCTCCTTGCTGGAATCGGCTTTATCACCTTTAAGGATATTAATATACCTTCAACATTAGTTAAAGAAGTAATTCGGCTTGATGAGAGGGTACCGTCTCCTTCGGGAGTTTGACATGTCCCGAGTTCGTTTTTACTTAGACCTCTTTCTTGAAATGCTGCGCGTCGAGAAAGGACTTGCTGATAACACTCTTGATTCTTACCGCCAAGCAATCATTTTACTTGATCGGTTTACTGCCCCAAAAAATATCTCTTCCATCACTGTCTTAGACATTAAAGAATATCTTATTCATCTAAATCATACGGGACGGTCTACATCCACGGTGGCTCACCAATTAACGATTTTAAAGCAATTTTTCGATTTCCTGCTCGAAGAAAAGATCATATCGCAAAACCCTGTGTATAGTATCGATCGTCCTAAATTCCATCGCACACTCCCTAAAGTTCTCAGTGAAGAAGAAATTACGCGCTTATTGTCGCACACACAAAATGATACCTCCGAAGAGGGGGTGCGCTTATATGCTATCTTAGAGTTATTATATGCAAGTGGGCTGCGAGTTTCGGAACTTCTCACCCTACCTTATGAAATCATCCATAATATAGAAGATACCTTATTCATTCGAGGAAAAGGAGGAAAAGAGCGTACAATTCCTATTCATGACCACGCCCTTGCTGCGCTTCAAGCTTATGAGAAGGTACGCCCGTATTTTTTGAAAAAGTGTCAAAAACATTCTTTAAAGAAGCACTCGCCTGAATATTGGTTATTTCCTTCCAATAGCAAGATGGGGCATTTAACACGACAGAGATGTTTCCAGCTTCTCAAGCAACTCGCTGGGGAGGTTGGCCTTAATCCGAGCTTTATTTCTCCCCACGTTATTCGTCATGCTTTTGCGACGCACTTACTCGAAAACGGTGCTGATTTAGTAAGCCTCCAAAGTATGCTGGGGCACGCCGATATGTCCACAACACAAATCTATACTCACTTACAAACCGAAAAACTTCGAACACTCTTAAACCATTCTCACCCACTAGCAAAATACGCGTCTTCTTCTTAAAAGAAATTTTTCTTGCTAAGTGACTCTGATTGATTTAATGAATGGGGCAAGCTCAAAAAACATGGTAAGATAAGGATCGGCTTTTTAAAACTTAGAAGAAGGAACGGTTATACAAAAGCTTCTTTAGCCCTTTCTAAGAAACGTAAACACTGAGAAAGCCCTTAACAGTGATACAGCTAAGAATGATAGACAGCTTAAGAAGGTAAATGGTTAAACCGCGCCTATTCTCTTAAGGAAAGGGCAACATATTCATGGATAAAGTAGATGACAGTTATCTTAGAATTTGAACGTGACATTGCTGACCTCGAAGCAAAAATAGCTGAATTACGGCGCCTGGAAGACGGCAAAGGTTTAAATATTGCCGAAGAGATTAAGAGGCTTGAAGGCAAATGTGAAAAGTTGCTCAAGCAAAAATATTCTAAGCTTTCCGATTGGCAAAAAGTTCTTGTAGCGCGTCATCCTGGTCGTCCCCATACCTCTGATATACTCCATCAATTACTTACAGATTTCACGCCACTTGCTGGGGATCGCTTATTTGCGGAAGATCTTGCCATCATAGGAGGTATCGGGCGCTTTAAAGGCCAAAGCGTGGTTATCTTAGGCCATGAAAAAGGGCATGAAACCGAAACCCGTGTCAAACATAACTTTGGGATGGCAAAACCAGAAGGATATCGCAAAGCTCAACGTTTATATCGCCTTGCTGAGCGCTTTCAACTTCCCATCATTACCTTAGTTGATACTCCTGGAGCTTACCCAGGTGTAGGAGCGGAAGAGCGAGGTCAAGCAGAAGCAATCGCTCAATGTATTGATCTGTCTTTCCAGCTAACGGTTCCTATTCTTTCAATAATTATCGGTGAAGGAGGCTCAGGAGGCGCTATTGCTCTTGCCACGGCCAACCGTGTATTTATGTTAGAACATGCAGTGTATTCTGTTATCTCCCCCGAGGGGTGTGCTTCTATTCTTTGGAAGGATGCGGAAAAAGCGAATATCGCTGCTCAGGCCCAGAAACTCACCGCTGAGCACCTTTTAAAACTGGGCATTATTGATGCTATTATTGATGAACCTCTTGGTGGCGCTCATCGCAACCAACATATGATGATTCAAACAATCGGCCTGCACTTAGAGCAGTATCTTAAAAAATTAGCGACCCTTAGTAAGGATCAACTGAGAGAAGAACGGCGCAATAAATTTTTGAGGATGGGGCAGGCAAAGCTCTAAAACGACAGGCAAGACCTTAAAACTTTACAGGCACATCTTTAAATCAACAGGTAAGTTCAAAAACTTACAGAGCTTGCGAACAAGGTTTTAGGTTGTTTTTTCTTTACCCGATGGAAATATCTACTCTAGAGTTAAGACCATTCCTTGGCGTGCCACGATGGCTTTTTCCCAACTTTGCTTCACTTGATGTTCAAGGCAGGCCATTTTATCATCAGTGTTAAGAGGATCATGGTGGAAAAGAACACATCTTTTTACGCTCGCTGCTTTTCCTAACCGCAAAGCCTCTTGCCACGTTGAGTGCCCCCAACCGACCTTACTTGAAAACAGCTCATCTGCATAAGTTGTATCATAAATAAATACATCAGCTTCTTTTATAAACGAGACGATTTGAGAGTCTAAGCAACCGACTCTATGTTCCGTATCAGTAATGTAACAAATCGAAAACCCTTGATAAGAAAGCCGATATCCTGTGGCCCCATTGGGATGATTAAGAGGGATGGTCGCAATTTGAACGTTACCTCCTAAGGTGAAAAGAGAAGGTGTCTTTATATCTCGATACTTCAGCTGGGCTGCAACATTGGAAAAAGAGACAGGAAAGACTGGCGCTTTATAGGTAACGTTGAAAAATTTTTCTACACCTCCCACAGGCTCTAAATGTGCGGCTAGGATATCAAGATGATAGTCTTTTTCCCATATAACAGGAAACAAAGGCAAACCTAAAATATGATCGAGGTGAACATGAGAGAGTAATAACGTAGCATGTTTGTTCTTGGCCTCTAAGGCTTCAATCCCTAAATCAAAGATACCCGAACCCGCATCAAAGATAAAAAGTTGATCTTCAATCCAGACACCAACGCAACTTGTGTGACCACCGTATTTTTCATAAGCTGGCCCGCTACATGGTGTACTTCCTCTTACGCCATAAAATTTTATCCTGATCATGAGCTTAAATTATTTTTTTTCTAACTTTAGCACTCCATCCCAGTCCTTTGGGGGAGGATTTATCTTAAAATTTTGGCATCTTTCAATATAAAGATCCGCGAGGGAATCATCAGGAGCCTTATTCTTAAGTTGTTGGTATAGTTTAATAGCATCATCCCAAGATTTTTTTAAATAGACGTTGAAGGCTTGTTCAGTCAGATAGCTTATTTCCTGTGCCAAGGCCAGGTCACGTTCAGGCGTTGTCTCTATTTCTGCCATTAAATGGTAAATTTTTACCCCTTCTTTCTTTCCCTTAACGGCCACTATATCGAGAGGGCGAAAAAGAAAATGTGCCTTGGCTCGTTTATAAACAGCCTCACTGACACAGATATCAGTTCCATAGAGAGTATTAATTCCCTCGAGGCGAGAGGCAAGATTAACATTATCACCGATAGCAGTATAATTCATGCGCTCTTGGGAGCCCATATTGCCAACAACGGCTTCACCGCAATTTAATCCTATACGTGTCTTTAATGCTGGCTTGCCTTCTTGTTGCCATTGGCGGTTCATCTGGTTCACCTTATCACGACAACATAAGACCGTTCGGCAGGCATGCAGAACATGCTCAGGGTCTTTGATAGGGGCGCCCCACAATGCCATAATAGCATCACCAATATATTTATCGACTGTTCCACGCTCGCTTATTATAATCTTTGTTAAGCTATCTAGGTATTCGGATATCTGACTTAGTAATTTCTCGGAAGGTAGATTCTCCGCAATAGAAGTAAATCCGACAATATCGCTGAACATAATGGAAATATCTCTTTTATCACCCCCTAGCTCAGCGCCTTTACCTGTTTTGATCAACTGGCGCACCAAATCCTTGGGAACAAAACGACTAAAAGCCTTAAGGCTGGTTTTCATCGCTTTAAGAGAATCGCCGATAAGCGAAATTTCAAGCAAGAAAGAACGCATTTGAACGCTATCATCTATTTGAAAATTCTTTATGCGATTCATATCTTGAGCAAGTAAGCGAATAGGCTTAGAGATCTTCCGAGAAAGAAAAACCATCAAAAAAATCGCAATAAGAGAAATCACTAAGGAGATCCATAAGACTTCTTTATTTGTCTCAATGATGGCCCCAACAAAGTCATAGGTAGGAACAACAACACCAATAATCCAATCATTTTCAAATGTACTCGGAAACTTGAGGAAACTTGCAAGATATTCTTTCGAGCCAAGTGAAAACTCAAAATGTTCTTTTTCTCCTTTTTTGAATAGGGAATAAGCCTGTGAAATTTCTGGAATACCAAGCTGGGTAATATGGGTGAATTTTAAATGACTCCCTGAGCGCTCTACCAATTTAATAGAGTCAGGGAAAGAAATAATGTGTCCTTTTGAATTAATAATAAAGGTCGTTCCATTCTCACTAACCTTTAATTTTTCAAGCATTTTCGCTAATTGCATGATGGTGATATCAGCCGACACAATCGCATGGGCCTCACCATTTGAGGTAAGTATCGGGTGAGCAACGGTGATCCCAATATCATCATTTTCATAAAGATAGACGTCGGTCCAATAGTCCCTTTGTTTGGTGTGCGCCCCTATATACCACGGCCTTTTTCGTGGATCATACCAAATTTGCTCGCTCGGGGTTTCTTCCTTGTCTATCAGATATCCATCTGCATTGAGGTAACTTCGCACCTCAACAGGCAGTACTTTCTCTTTACGGTAGATGTGGCGCACCATATATTTTACACTACCCGGAAGGGGCAGATCTTTATTTAAATAATAAGTTTGACCAGGGTTTACTCTAGTCACTTCCAATAGATTCCCTTGAGCATCTCCATTAAAGAACGCAGCGATACCCGGATTATTACGTAAAAATCCAAGAAGGACATAGGTAAACTGCTCATTATTTAGAAGGCCTTCTTTATTCTTTTTCACCAGCATCGCTGTGGATCGAATAATTTGAGAAGGAGGCTGCAAATGCGATAGCGTTTCATCAATGACAAAGACGCTCATCTTAAGCATCTTGCGCTTAGCATCATGGACATAGGTGGACGAGTTACGAAAATAGCTATAAACAATCATCGTTAAAGATGACAAGAACATAAGAGCTACCAGTACCGTAATGATAGCAACTTGAATTTTCGTTTTACCTACCTTATTTCCTTTTTTCGACGACGAAGATGTATTTGTTAGCATTGGCTTTTCTCTTCAAGATTGACTTGAATGTAACAGCACTTTCCTTAAAAAATTATGAAAAGAAGAAAAACGGTATCTCCCCAAACTACCTATCTTCAAAGGCTATTAAGAGAAGAGTTGAGGAATAAGCCAACCTTTAGGTTTTATAATTAAGAAGGTTTGCTATAGCCCTAAATGCAGTAAAAGATTTCCCTTTAAAGTCAACTCAGAAATAAATTAGGACTACTCGACTAACTTGCCGAGTTTAAACTTATAAAGCAAGCGCAAAAACCATAAATAAACAAGGATCGTGGTTATACCGATGAAGGCAGCAACGGGAAAGAAAGTCCCCCCGTAAAGATAAGAGCCAATCAGGGTATAAATCACCATGATAATACCGCGAACAAATTGCAAGGCTGCTGAGGTTGTTCCATTTTTCCCTGGAAATAACTCCATGGCACCAGATGTATAAGGAGCATAGATAAAACCTAGGCCTATAGAAATTAAAATAAAAGACATCGTAATTAATAAAGCACTCGACTCGCAAAAAGCAACCACGCAAATTAATAAAATTCCACCCATTAAAGCAATGCTCATACCCCATTTTAATACGACACGATTTCCTACCTTGGCTACGATAAGGCCGGTAATAAAACCAGCAAAAGCCCCTGAGATCATTATAATGCCTTGATAGGCTCCATATAAACCAGGACGAAGGCCTAAAATAGTAATAAAATAAAAAGAAGAGGTTACGACAAACAGAATTGAACAACCGATCAAAAGCCCTGGAATCATCGCATACCCCCAAAAACGTGGGTGTCTCAAAATATCTTTATAATCCCCTAAAATATCTTGGAAGGTTCGTCGATGGCTTGGTGCCTGCGTTTCTGGAATATAAAAAAGAAGCTGCGTTAAAGCCACTACAGAAAAAATAAAAGAAAAAATAAAACTTGCCTGCCACTCAAAATAATCGGCGATAACCCCTCCGAGGATGGGGCCGAAGGTATAGGCAAAAGTTAAGCTCGTGCTAATATAAGCAAAATATTTGGTACTTTCCCGACCTTGGTAAATGTCGGAGACAAGAGCAAAACCAACAACTACCGCGGCGCCTCCTGAAAAGCCCATAATGAATCTCGCTGCTAGAAAAGCTTTAATATGAGGAGCAAAAATACAAAAGATAAGCGTTGCCATGAATAATAAGTGCATTATAAGCAGGGTAAAACGCCGCCCATAGCGTTCAGAAAGCCAACCAACAGCCGGGGGAGATAAGCACATACCAAGGATTCCCAAGCTAATTGTCAGCTGAATATTCGCTGAACTTGTTTGGAAATATTTTTGCATTTCTGGCATACTCGGTGCATAAATATCAGCCGCTAAATTGCCTGCCACAACCAAAGAAATAATGGCAAGGATCATAGAAAAGGTGCTTGGATTCTTGCATAAACTAGGAAACAAATAAGGCCCCTAAAAATATCTATGTTTTACTAATTAATACCTATATCCATATAAGGATTAATACAACCTTACCAAAAATCAAGGAAAGAATCCATGGAGATTGGCAGAAGATCCCTAATCCCTAAGGAAGCATTAACCTCAAAGGAGGATAAAAAGAGGTTTTACATTTTTTGTATGTTATAGTAATGCTGTGTAAGTAATTGCATGAGACGATAATTTTGCTTAGGAGGTGTTTATGGCTATCACATTACCTAGTTTACCCTTTGATAAAAATGCACTAGAGCCCCATATCTCGGCTAATACGCTTGACTTACACCATGGGAAGCATCACCAAGCTTACGTGACAAATACTAACAATTTTATTGAAGGTACCAGCCTTGCAAATAAGCCGCTGGAGGAAATTATCCGACTTAGCTATAGCGACCCTGAAAAGACAGCTCTCTTCAATAATGCTGCGCAAGTTTGGAACCATACCTTTTACTGGCATAGTCTTTCTCCGCGTGGTGGAGGAGCCCCCAAGGGAACGCTCGCCTCAATGATTGAGCGTGATTTTGGTGGATTAGACCCGTTTAAAGAAGCTTTCAAAAAAGCTGCTGTCTCTCAATTTGGTAGTGGCTGGGCTTGGCTTATTTTATCGAATGATAAGCTCGAGATTATGAAAACAGGCAATGCGGATCTCCCCATGGTTCATGGGAAAACTGCTTTGCTTACCTGTGATGTTTGGGAGCATGCTTATTATCTCGATTATCAAAATCGGCGCCCTGATTATGTGACAACTTTCTTAGAAAACCTGGTTAATTGGGAATTTGCTGAGCATAATTTAAACTCTCAAAAGAAATAGCTCTCCATAGCACCTTAACTTTAACTAAGAAACAGCGCAGGGCCTTTTCGGTGTTACACCACACAAGGCTCGAACAAGGAATCGTCTTTTCCGATCTATTAAAAGAAGAAAGCTTGGAGGGATGCTTCCTATTGTTTAAGGAGAGGGACTGCGCAGCAGGGATAGAGAGAAGGTTCTTGCAAGTAATAAGATTTAAAACCGGTATTTAGCTTCGAGGGTGAGGGCGTGGTGGTGGTGGTGTCGGCGGTAGTGGGTGGTATATTGTGTGGTCAGCGATACTCCTAGCGGGTGGCTCCAGCGCACCGAAATACTCCCCTCCAATGACACCCGCTTCAATGCCCGGCTCGGCACCTCAAATGTCTGCCACGGCAACCCCTCTAAACGCGCCTCTCCCCGATGATCCCGCCGACCCACATCCACATTCATCCGCACCATCCCCTGCGGCCACACATGCCACTCCCCTACATAACCTTGTAACCACCCAACCTTCACCTCCGGAGACACCATCCCAAACCCCCACCGCTGCGGCGCTAACGTCACATTCAACACGCCCGCTCCTCGCTCACGATACCCCTCACTCGCCAAGACTCCCCCCAACACACGCAGCGATGGCGTCACCACCCACCGACCTCCAACCCCTCGCACATCACGGCCCACCATCACCTGCGCCCCCCACTGACGCATCTCATACAACGACCCTCCAACGCGTCCATCCACATACGCCTTCCGACGCTGACTCACCGTATGCACACCATACGTCACCACCCCCTCCACAAACGTCTCTCCATCCCCAAATCCTCGCCACTCACCATAGACACTCCCCAACACACTCCCAACTCCCACTCCCACTCGACCATCCCCCTGTTCCACACGCGTGCGACTCACCATCACCGACGCACCCAACACACTCAACCCATCCTCCCCCCATAACCACTCACTCCCCACCGTCCACCCCTCACGACGCAAACGATACCCAGACCCCTCCTCATCCCCTCGACGACGACCCATCTCTCCCACTCCACGAAACCAAAAACCATACCGCTTCTCCCCTCCAACCCCTCTCCTAACTCCTCCTCTCTCTCCTCCTCTCCCATCACCACGCCCCTCTCCATCCCCCGACGCCACTCCACTCCCTCCTCCTAACTCACCTCCCCCTCCTAACTCACCCTCACCAAAACCCTGCAAGCGTCCCGCATGCAACCGAAACGTAATATCCCGGCACAACGTCTCAAACAAACCCTTCCCAACCTCAACCTCCGCCCCCTCCACCGACGGTAACACCTCCTCCCGCAACGCTTGCCCCACCCGCTCCAACGGTAAACTATAATAATGCGCTAACACCGACCCCAGCGCACTGCGACGACCCACAACCTCCCCCTCACTCACCCCCTGCGGCGAACTCAACACCCCACTCAACGACGACGACGGCCCCGACGGTAACGCACCACCCCCCTGCCACGGCGGACCACTCCCTCCTCCACTACCTCCACTACCTCCACTACCTCCGCTCCCTCCACCATTCCCTCCACCATTCCCTCCACCACTACTCGCCACTCGACGCAACACCACACGCTTTTGATCCCCGCTCATCACCACCTCTAACTCGCCCATCACTCCCGTCCAACTCGCTCCCCCCACTAACGCTTGCACCCCCTCCACCAACACCACCTCCTTCCCCTCAACCAAACTCCCCAATACCGTCAACGCTAACGTCGACCCACTCAACTGCGCACCAACACCCCCCGTGTGCGTCAAACGCCCCCCCTCCCCACTCGTCCCATCCACCACCACTCGCACCTCACCCTCCACCACCAATACTTCATGACCCACCGTCAAACCATGCACCCCAAGATCTAACACCCCTCCAGACGACACGCGCATCTCACCAGCCCCTCCCACCGGTACCAACGTCACATCCGACCCCAAACCAAAACGACCCCCCGTCGCCACCAACACCTCCCGCGACTCTACCGACTTCCCAAATATCGCCTCGCCCCCTGCCTCCACTCGCACCAACCCTAAACCTTCAACCTCCGTCCCACGCATATCCACCTCTGCGCCAATCACAAGCTCTCCTTCTCCTAACACCTCCCCACGCACCACATCCACCCCCTCAAACGATCCACCTCCCAACACCTCCACACGCGCTCCAACCCCTCCTAACACCACCTCCTGCGCCCCCACCTCATGACGCACCTCCCACACCTTCCCAGACCCCACACGCACCAACCCTACCGCACCACTCACCCCAATACCACCTCCCGTCACCACATCTCCCGCTATCTCAACCCGTCCCATCCCTGAAGCCAACGGCTCAATCCCCCCATCCACCACCACCCCATCCGTTCCTAACACCACCTCCGCGTCCACCCCCTGCAAACGCACATCCCCATGCACCACCGCCCCTAAGGTCAACGTCTTCCCATCCACCACCTCCACCGCCTCTACCCGCTTACTCGCCCCCATCGCTTGATTTAAGGTCACGTCCTCCCCAATCTCCACCGTCCCTTGATCATCTGCTGCCCCATCAATCACAATATCCAACGCCCCCTTGGCCACCAACCGTGCCCCAGCCCCTAAGGTCAAACTCGTCCCACTCACCGAGCTTTCCGCCGTCAACGTCGCATCGTCTTCCACCACCACCGTCACGGCCTTTAAGGCTTTCTCCGCCACCAACGACTGATTCTCCTTCACCGTTACCTGGTTAAGAGATGTCGTCCCTCCCAGCGCTTCAGAGGCCGTCACCGCCCCAGCTATCACCACCGCTCCTTGATCAGCCCCCACCCCATCAATCGGCACGTCAAGGGAACCCAATGCTTGCAGCGTCGCACCACCCGCCAACGTTAAGTTCGTCCCACTCACCGACCCCTGCGTCGTTAACGTCGCATCCGCCTCTACACTCACCGTGGGGGCATCCAGCACCCCACTCACCGTCACATCCGCATTCGCCCCAAGAGTCAGCGCGGTGAGCGGATGATCATTGGTCACCAACGTCCCACTCCCCGTCACCGCCTTCTCTATCGTTAAATCATCTTGAGTGAGGCTCACCACCGCATCCGGGCCCCCAAAATGCACATCCCCATGAATTGATGCCCCTAACGTCAACGTCTTCCCATCCACCACCTCCACCGCCTCTACACGCTTCGTGTCCCCAATCGCTTGCGCCAAAGTAAAATCATGGGCAAAGACAAAGGTGCCTTGGTCATCCACTGCCCCATTCACCGTGCCCGTCAGATTGGCCGCCGCATCCAGCAACGCCACCCGCGCCCCATCCCCTAGCACAAAGTTCCCACTCTGATAATCATGCACCTCAAGGCGCGCATTATCCTCCACCGTCACGCTGCCTTGCACATTCAGCTCTCCCTTGGCAATGAGCTCTTTCCCCTCCTTGACCGTCACCGACCCTAACTGGTTGGTCGCCCCAATAATACCCGTCATCTCCAGCGAGTCCGCATTCACTATTAAGTGACCGCTCCCGTTACTATTAGCCACGATATCTCCCGCATGAGCGCTATGCTCGAAAATTATCTTTTGGCCAGCTTGCTCAGTAATAACATTCCTTTGGGCAAATCCCGCTCCTTCCTCTACTGTAAGGGACGATTCAGCATGTGTCCCTAACCGTATTTGAGTTTCAATCACGCAGCCGTCCTTAAGAACAATATGTCCAAGCGCATTATCAAATAAGCGTATCGCAGCGGATTGCATATTAATGGTACCGCTCACCTCTATATCGACCGTATTCCCAGGATGGATATCGATCCCACGGCTACCTGTAGTAGATTCCAACGTTCCATCGATAATAAGCTTCGAACCTGGCCCATAAAGATCATTCCCCCATACAATATGGGTATGCGGGGTTTGGGAAAACTTAGCTTCTTTACCAACCGTAAAGATGATTGGTTCAGGGGACACTGCGCTTCCAGCCTTCAAGCGGAAGTTAGAGTTACCACCTCCTGTCCTACTAATAGTGACTGGCCCCAAGATATTGATGGTCTTAAAGCGCTCTGACCCTGAGGCTTGCGAAATTAAATCTGTGAGGGTAGCAGCATTATTAATGGTTCCTCCAGCTCCTTCTCCTTGAATCGTTAATTCCAGGCCTGTGCGTGTTCCAGGATTAAAGAAGAGGCGTGAACCTATAAAAGTTAATGCCTTACCGTCAGTGACCTTAAAGATGAGTTGATCATTGTGGGCGCCTGCCGTAAACATAGGGCTAGTATTGATGGCCGTATTACCGATTAGGGTGAATTCCGGGTTATTGTTTGTAATCTGACCCGCGGGGTTCCCATCATTGAACGTAATAGCAGCATAAGCGACCTCGTGAGGTACCTCTATCATCAAAGAAGCACCCAACAATAAAGCGTGCTTAAACGAGGCTAGCTTTCGCATTGGCAAAAGTACTATTGAAGATCGCATCATCGGGCTAGTAAGATCCATTAACACGGGTGACTTTAAAAACCTTACCCGAAGAGTAAAAAATTTTAATTAATCTTCCCTTAAATTTAGGCTTTTTAGTAAAGAAAAGCCTCTCTCTCCTTCTCTTTTTAAATGACAGGAAAAAACGATGGAGGAGCCCTTTAACTAAAACAACGCCGCTAATGGAACTTTATGGCCTTCCTGCCAAAAAGCTTCGCCGCCAAATAAAGGAAGGTCCGTAAAAGATAGCATTTCCAAAAAACAGCTGTTTTGTCTTGGCATTTAAGGAATATAACGATATACTAAGAGTAGTGGTCACCCTGTTACTGACTTTGCCTTCCCGGGCGCAGATATCTTAATACGAGGATCTTTTCGACTTATCCATTCTAATTTTTAATCATCACTTCAGAACAGGGTGTATTACTATTAATATACAACTTTTGGTTGTTGTCAATATTCTTTTTTTCTATAAATACGCGCAAAAGCAAAAATTATTATTAGGAAAAGCTGGGAATAGAAGCGGAAGGCACACTACGTTCTCCTTAAGCGTTTTGACGACCCAAGCTTATTTTTAGTTGTTATTTCTTTTAAAATTTGTAAAAATTGAAGAGGAAGTAGCGAATGAAAATTAAATTCACACAATTTGGTAAGGATATTCTCTTTGTCCTTCTCATCAAGGTCGCGATTCTTGTAGGGCTAGCGGTGTTTACTCACTTTAAAAAGCAAGAAAAACCGTCTCCGCAGCAGATTCATCATCATTTTTTAGATAGTGTTCACAATAACCACAAGGAGCCTTAAATGTTTCATTTAGATGCTGTCGACTTATCTCGCCTACAGTTTGCGGTGACAGCGATGTATCATTTTATTTTTGTTCCTTTAACGTTAGGGTTATCTCTCCTCATTGCTATTATGGAGAGCGTTTATGTCATGACCAACAAAACGATCTGGCGTGATATGACAAAATTTTGGGGTATTCTATTTGGCATTAACTTTGCCATGGGGGTGTGCACAGGTGTGCCCTTAGAATTCCAATTTGGCACCAATTGGGCTTATTATTCCCACTATGTGGGTGATGTTTTTGGTTCCATGTTAGCGGTGGAAGGGTTGGTTGCCTTTTTTCTTGAGGCTACCTTTATTGGCTTATTCTTTTTTGGATGGGACCGCTTGTCGAAGGTAGGCCATCTTATCGTCACTTGGCTCGTAGCCATTGGCAGTAACCTTTCGGCTCTTTGGATTCTTTTAGCTAATGGATGGATGCAAAATCCTATCGGCGCGGATTTCAATTTTGACACCATGCGGATGGAACTTACATCTTTTTATGATGTCTTTTTTAACCCAGTCTCTCAATCGAAATTTGTCCATACCGTCAGTGCTGGTTATGTTACAGGCGCTGTATTTGTCTTAGCGGTCAGCGCTTTTTATCTTCTTAAAAAGAAACATGTAGGCTTTGCAAAGCGATCAATAGCCGTTGCCTCCAGTTTTGGATTAGCTGCCGCATTATCGGTGGTTGTGCTTGGCGATGAAAGTGGTTACACGGCAACGCAGCATCAAAAAATGAAAATTGCTGCTTTAGAGGCGATGTGGCATACGGAACCGGCCCCCGCGGGTCTTACTGTTTTTGGCGTCCCTGACACGGAAAATTACGTGACGCATTATGAAATTAAAGTCCCATGGCTTTTAGGACTTATCGCCACACGCTCCCTTCATCAACCGATCACCGGGATTACCGAGCTCGTTGATATTGCCAAAGATCGCATCAAAAGCGGGATGCTCGCTTATGAAGCTTTAACGAAGCTTAAACAAGGATCAGCCGACCTTGAAATAAAAGAAACGTTTCAAGCTCATAAAAAAGATCTTGGCTATAGCCTCTTATTAAAAAAATATATTAATAATCCCCAAGAGGCCTCCCAAGAACAAATTCACAAAGCAGCTTGGGATACCGTGCCGCATGTTCCCTCTCTCTTCTGGGCGTTTCGGTTTATGGTAGGGTTTGGCCTCTTCTTTATTCTCTTATTCACGACCGCTTTTTACTTTGCCTGTCGTGGCACCTTTGAAAAACATCCATGGTTTTTGAGGCTTTGCATTTTAACGCTTCCTTTTCCTTGGATTTCGTCAGAGCTTGGTTGGTTCGTGGCGGAGCATGGTCGTCAACCGTGGACCATTGATGGTATTCTGCCAACATTCTTAAGTGCGTCGTCCATTTCGGCCGCTCATGTATGGACTACATTAATTGCTTTTATCACATTTTATACTCTCTTGTTTTTTATTGATGTCTGGCTTATGGTCAAATACATTCGTATGGGGCCAACACAAAGTATCAACAAAATAGGATGATCAGGGGCTAGCTTTATGATCGATTATGAGACATTGCGATTAATATGGTGGGCTCTCTTAGGTATCTTATTCATTGGCTTTCTCCTCACCGATGGATTTGATTTAGGAGTCGCTACTCTTCTTCCCATTATTGGACGCAATGACCGAGAACGGCAAGAAATGATCCACACCATTGCTCCTGTCTGGGAAGGTAATCAAGTGTGGCTGATTCTCGGAGCAGGCGCTAGCTTTGCGGCGTGGCCACTGCTTTACAGCGTTGCCTTTTCCGGTTTTTATTTTGCAATGTTCTTAGCTCTTTTTGCGATTATTCTCCGACCTGTTGGCTTTAAATTCCGTGATAAAGTCCATCACCCTCTTTGGCGCCAAGCTTGGGATTATTGTTTATTCATTGGCGGGTTTATTCCAGCACTTGTCTTTGGGATTGCCTTTGGTAATTTGTTTACTGGCGCCTCGTTTTATTTTGATGAGTTAATGCGCCCTTACTTTACAGGTACTTTTCTTGAGTTGTTTACGCCTTTTTCGCTTCTCTGTGGCCTTATGAGCTTGGCTATTGCCTTAACCCACGGCGCCAGTTACTTATGCTTAAAAATGAGGCAACCTCTTTTGGAAAGAGCCCGTTTTTGGACGATCGTAGGCGCTCTCAGTTGCGCTGTATTATTTATCTTTATGGGATATTACCTGTGGAAGTATCTACCAGGGTTTAAGATTAAGGGGGATATTCTCACGAATGGTCCGTCAAACCCGCTGACGAAAACGGTCGTGCGTGAAGCGGGCGAATGGACTCGCCATCATGAAAGAAACATGCTTACCTGGATTGCACCTCTGCTGGGCTTGGTAAGCCTTCTTGCAACCATAGTTTTTACCTTTTGGAAAAAATATGGACTAGGCTTTATAGCCAATTGTTTTGCTATTATTTCTATTATGGTCACCGCGGGACAAAGCCTTTATCCTTTCCTTCTACCCTCCCGAAGCCATCCCAATTACAGCTTAACCATTTGGGATTCTTCCAGCAGTCACATGACTCTGTTTGTCATGCTCCTTATTACCATTATCTTCATGCCTATTGTCCTTGGCTATATATCATGGGCATATTACATCTTGCGGGGGAAACCGCCAAAACAACAAAACAACAATCATTATTAATAAATATGAGATGTAAAAAAAGGTAGGAAGAAAGAGATGTGGTACTTTAGTTGGATCTTAGGCACGGGCCTTGCTTGCGCTTTTGGTATTATTAATGCCATGTGGTTTGAGCTAAGAGAGCATCAGAAATTAGAAGAAACCCTGCCAACGGAAGATAGCCCAAAGAGGTCAGGGAAGGACGATACGTAAGAACGTTTCTTGCCAAGAAGGAATCTGTTTCCTCCTAAGCAATACCTCACATAAATCAGGCCAATAAAGTCATATAGAAAAAGAGCGCACCTTAGAGTTAAAAAATAACCATCTTTCTGGAAAGGGTATTAATTCAGAAAGTTTCCTTTATATAAGTATTAAAAAGCGTTCAACTTATGGCTTATTTAAAAGACTGTAGCAACGCCCTATCTTTGAGAGAAAGCTTATAAAGCTTGGGTAAGCGTACAATAGCTTTCTCATTTTCATTAAGAGGCACTTTAAGAAAAATTTCTGTGGAGCCAGGGGTTTTCTCCTCAAGAAAGTGAGACAACCTTGGCAAAGACTCAGAAGAAGTGATTGATACAACTACTGGGCGCATTTCCAACAATTGGGCCAAAGGCTCGATAGACAACGTCAATAGCCGTAGAGAATCATTTTCAAAACGGCCACTTACTTGCAATTTTAATATTTCCCCTGGAATCAGCAAGTCGCGATATTTATTATAATTTTCTGAAAATAAAATAGCTTCATATTCACCGTGCTGATCCGAAAGAGTTATAAACGCATACAGCTGGCCGTTTTTTGATGTACGTACTTGGGTTGTAATAAGCACCCCCAATATATTAAAAGGTTCCCCTTCATGGGAATAAACAAAGTCTAACAACTGTGAAGATGGCAAAGCCTTTAAGTCTTGGACATCATAGTTATCAAGAGGATGGGAAGAAAAATAGAAACCCAGCGCCTCAAACTCCTTTTGCAAACGTTCTAATGGCGACCAATCATCGATCTCTTTTAAAGAAAGGTGAGGCGTATCTTGAAACAAATAGCCCGTCACTGGGCCCTTGTTTTTTAAAGAGGAGAGGAGGAGATCAACATTTTCAAATAATTGGCACCGATTCCTATGTAAGGAATCAAAAGCCCCCGCTAGTATAAGGTTTTCGAATTGGCGCTTGTTAAGAACCCGGGAATCTAAACGTTGGATGAAATCAAAAATATCCTTATAAGGCCCATTCTTCTTGCGTTCTTGAACCACCATTTCCATCGCATTCAAACCGACGTTTTTTATCACAGCTAACCCATATCGGATGGCCCTTTTCCCTTCCTCTCCTTTAAAATTGGCCTCGGATTCATTGATATCAGGAGGTAGAAGGTCAATCTTCTGTCCCACCAGATCTTTCCGATAGATGGTAATTTTATCAATATTACTATAGTCAAGCGCCATGGTCGCGCACATAAATTCCACAGGATAATGAGCTTTCAGATAAGCTGTTTGGTAAGTAAGCAGCGCGTAAGACGCTGAGTGTGACTTGTTAAACCCATACCCAGCAAATTTACTCATCTGATCAAACACCAGATCGGCGGTTGCTTCATCCACTCCTTTTTCGCGGGCGCCTTTAATGAATTTTGACCGCTGAGCATCCATTTCTTTTTGAATTTTCTTCCCCATGGCACGCCTTAAAATATCCGCCTCTCCAAGCGTATAACAGGCCATGACACGGGCAATTTCCATGACTTGTTCTTGATAAATCATGACGCCAAACGTCTCTTTCAAAATATCCTCTAGCATAGGATGGAGGCAATTTACCTCTTCTTGGCCATGTTTACAGGCTAAGTATTTAGGGATGTTCATCATAGGCCCAGGGCGATACAAGGCCACCAAAGCAATAATTTCCTCAAATCGTTCTGGCTTCAGCTTACGCAAGACATCTTGCATTCCTGAACTTTCAAGCTGGAAGATACCAACCACATTCTTTACTAAGCGCAATAGTTCTAATGTTTGAAAATCATCCAGAGGAATAGTATCAATGTCTAAATTCACCCCTTGCTGCTGAAGCAAGTTAATGGCGTGGCGAATAACCGTCAATGTTTTAAGCCCTAAGAAATCAAACTTAACTAGCCCAGCAAGCTCAACGTATTTCATGCTAAATTGAGTGGCCGGAAGATAACTGCGTGCATCTTGATAGAGCGGAATATAATTTGTAAGCTTTTCTCGGCTTATCACGACACCCGCTGCGTGCGTTGAGGCATGGCGGTAAAGTCCCTCTAAGTGCCGAGCAATAGAGACAAGGCGTGTAAGGGTAGGATCGTTTTCAACAAGTTGCTTTAAATGCACTTCGCGCTCCAGTGCTTCATCTAAAGAAACAGGATGCGCAGGATTGTTCGGCACAAGTTTACAAATACGGTCTACTTGCGTATAAGGAAGCTGAAGCACACGACCAACATCACGTAACACAGCTCTGGCTTGTAATTTACCGAAAGTAATAATATGGGCAACCCGATCTTGGCCATATTTTTGGCAGACATATTCAATAACTTCATCGCGCCTTTCCTGACAAAAATCAATATCAAAGTCTGGCATTGACACACGTTCAGGATTCAAGAACCGCTCAAATAGCAGACCGAAACGGATAGGATCGATACCCGTAATTTCTAGAGCCCAGGCAACAAGTGACCCCGCTCCTGATCCTCGTCCCGGACCTACGGGAATATGATGTGCCTTAGCCCACTTAACAAAGTCAGAAACGATCAAGAAATAGCCAGCAAACCCCATATTAATGATGATCGTTAATTCATGTTCCAGACGTTCTTCATAGGTCTTCTGCATTTCTTCTTCTCTGCCTTTCCAGGACACAGAAGATGAAAGATGGCGCTCGATCTTTTGCTTTAGACCTTCCCTTGCTTGAGTACGAAGAACGCCTGCTTCATCTTGTCCCTCTGGCACCTTAAATTCAGGCATAACGGGCTTAGAAACCTTTGGCATATACGAGCATCGCTTGGCAATCAAGACCGTATTCTGTGTTGCTTCTGGAAGGTCAGCAAAAATTTCGACCATCTCCTCAGCTGATTTGAAATAATGGTGGACGGTTTCCTGTCGACGTTCTTCAACGGTAACATACGTTCCTTCGCTTATACATAACAAGGCATCGTGTGCCTCATAAAGGTCTTTATGGGCAAAAAAGATCTCATTCGTTGCCACAAGCGGAATATGATGATCATACGCAAGGTCAATCAATAATTCTTCCACAGCCTTATCTTCCCGGCCATGGCGATTAAGTTCTATATAGAGGCGGTCAGGGAATAAAGCACGGTAAATATCGAGCAACGCTACAGCTTGATCTTTTTCTCCCGCTTGCAAGCAACGATACAGCTCCCCTTTAAATCCTCCTGTTAGGCATAGGATCCCCTCACTTTTCCCGTACCAATCTTTTAAATGAAGCATAGGCTGAGACGTCGGGTCCTTCTTTCTTGCCTCAAGATAAAGAAAGGAGGCCATTTTTAATAAATTATAATACCCTGTCTCATTCTGGGCTAACATAACTAAGGGGAAACAGCTGGTTTGCAAGTCGTAACTTTTTTTCTCATCCAGGGGGGCCATATAAAAAGTGCATCCTACAATTGGTTGGATGCCTGACTTGGCGGCTGAGAGAGAGAACTCTAACGCGCCAAACATATTATTAGAATCCGTTAAAGCAAGCGCAGGCATCTTAAAATGCTTACACAGCTCCATGAGCTGGGGAATTTTAATAGCCCCCTCTGCCAACGAATACGAGGAGTGTGTCCTTAAATGAATATAATTAACGCCTGACATACTCCAACTCGTGCAACCTCTCTTCGTCCATCCATCTTATAGTGTTGTTAGAGGGATTTAAACAAAATTTCAAGATTCTAAAAAACTAAAAAAAGCTTTAAAATAAGCCTAAAATGATGTCTTGATTCCTACTCTCTAGGCCCTTACAGGGAGAAAGGATGTGACCCTCTTCACATCTTACTGAGCAATGTAGGACTTACGAGCTTCGAACACATGATATCACCAAAAATATTCTCGATATACTAAGAGGATAACGCGCACATCACTTGCGTTAAGCCTTAGCATCCTTTAAGACACCATCCACCAACGTGATGGAACGATCTAATTGTAGAGCAAGAGCATGGTCATGGGTTGCTATAATAGCAGACATCTGATGATCTTTTACAAATCGCTTTAATAAATTAAAAGCTTCCTCTGAGCTACGTGAGTCAAGGTTACCAGTGGGCTCATCCGCTAAGATAAGCCGAGGACTATTCGCAACAGCGCGGGCAATCGCCACACGTTGTTGTTCCCCTCCTGATAAGGCACTCGGGCGATGACCTAAGCGATGGGACAAACCAACAGACTCCAACAATTCAAGTGCTTTTTCGCGCGCCTTCGTTCGAGATACCCCAGCAATAAGGAGAGGCAACATCACATTTTCAAGAGCAGAAAACTCTGGGAGTAAGTGATGAAATTGATAGATAAAACCTATATGCGCTTGACGAGTAAGAGTTTGTTCGAAGTTGGAGGTGTGCTGACACTCTTTCCCCAGGATTTCCACCTTCCCAGTGGTAGGACGCTCCAATAAGCCTGCTATATGAAGAAGAGTCGACTTCCCAGCTCCAGAAGGACCTGTCAACGCCACCATTTCGCCCTTACGAACCGTCAGGGTTACTCCCTTTAATACATTTATAGAGCGCCCACCTATTTTATAAGCATGCGTTATATCAATTAGCTTTAAAACAAACCCCTCAGGCATTATTCGTACCTTAAAGCTTTAATCGGCTCAATTGTCGAAGCACGCCACGAAGGATAAACCGTGGCAAGGAATGATAACCCGAGCGCCATTATGGCAATAACCCCTACTTCGAGAGGATCCACAATAGCCGGCAGTTTACTTAAAAAATAAACCTCGGCCGAGAAAAGCTCTGTGCCTATAAGCTTTTCAAGCCAACGACGAATGACTTCGATATGATAAGCAAAAAGCAACCCAAGACTCGTGCCAAGAACAGAACCAACAAGCCCGATACTCGACCCAATGATAATAAATACCCTCATAACACGACCGCGTGTCATTCCGATAGTTCTTAGGATAGCAATCCCCGCTGTTTTATCTTTGACCAGCATGACCATACTTGAAATGATGTTCAATGCCGCAACTACAATCATTAAGGTTAAAATAAGGAACATAACGTTACGCTCCACTTGAATGGCCCCAAAAAAGCTTGAATTAACTTGCTTCCAATCTAAAATCGTGACCGGCCCCTCGAGAAGGGGTTGCAGCGCATGGATTGTTTTATCCGTCTCCTCAGGATTTTTCGTTAAAAGAGAAATAAGCGAGACCGCACCTTCAGGAAAATTAAAATATTTCTGCGCCATAGAGAGCGGTATAAAGACAACAGCGCTATCATACTCCGCCATCCCTACTTCAAAAATAGCGACGACTCGGAAAGTTTTCAGGCGAGGAACAAAACCAAAAGCTGTATTGGTCCCTTGGGGGGAAATAAGAGTAATCGATTGGCCAGGAAAAACTAAAAGCTTTTCTGCCATACGCTTGCCAATAACAATAGAATCTTCCGCCATAAAATTTTCCAGTGACCCGAACTTAATATTCTCTTTTATTAAGCGTCGCTCAGCCAAGTCTTTTAACTGTATACCATATGCAACAGCTCCAAGGCTCATATCATTTGCCGTTATCATAACTTGACGCTCAATAAGCGGCGTTGCCGTTACAATGTTTTCAATGTTTTGGACTTTTGTTAGTATCTCCTCAAATTGGGCAATGTATTTCTTTTCACTTGATAAAAGTGAAATGTGCCCATTAAAATCAAGAATCCGACTTAAAAGCTCTTGACGAAATCCATTCATCACCGACATGACGATAATTAAGGTCGCAACGCCAAGCATAATACCAAGGAAGGATAAAATAGAAATAAAAGAGATAAACCCCTCACTGTGACGGGAAAAAACATATCGTAAGGCAATGAATAAATCGGTTGATAAGGCCATTTAACCTCTCAACCAATGCATGAGCTCATCTTTTGTCAAAAAATCCCGCTCCCCTGTTTGCCTTACCTTCCTTTCATACATTTTTTCTTCCACCGCTTTCGTCCCAACAATTATTTGATACGGAAGACCGATTAAGTCCATATCATGGAATTTCTCCCCCGCACGTAGAGGGCGATCATCATACAGAACCTCTACGCCCATCTGCATGAGCTCCTCATAAAGCTGGTCCGCAAGGCGTGTTCCTTTTTCGTCATCCACCTTTAAATTGATAAGCCCGATTTTAAAGGGAGCCACACTCTCAGGCCACATAATTCCTTTATCGTCATGGAAAGCCTCAATAATAGCTCCGACTAATCGAGAAACACCAATACCATAGGACCCCATCTCCATCAAAACTGGCTCACCATCCTTGCCGGTCACAAAAGCCCCCATAGGCTTCGAGTATTTAGTTCCGAAATTGAAAATATGGCCTATTTCGATGGCCCGCGATGTTTTAAGAGCCTCCGGTGCAACAGCACATTCTTTAGGGGCATGGCGCTCTTCGCTCGCGGCGTATAAAGAGAGTATCTGTGTCTCATCTTGACTTTTTGTTAAGTCGATCTCTTCAAAAGCTTGATCATAATAAATTTGGCTCTCCCCTGTTTGAGCTAAGATCTGGAATTCGTGGCTTAGATCTCCACCAATGGGCCCCGTATCAGCTTTCACAGGTATTACCTTAAGCCCCATACGATGAAAAGTTCGCATATACGACCAATAGATGTTGAGATACGTTTGTCGAGCGTCTTCCGGCGTCAAATCAAAAGAATACCCATCTTTCATAAGAAATTCACGCCCACGCATGACACCAAAACGAGGACGCACCTCATCACGAAATTTCCAATGAATCTGATAAAGGATGACGGGCACCTCCCGATAGCTTTTAACGTACTTCTTGAAGATTTCTGTCACCTGCTCTTCCGCGGTTGGGCCATATACCATCTCCCGTTGATGACGATCCACCATGCGCAGCATTTCTTGACCATAGTCATCATAGCGACCACTTTGGCGCCAGATATCAGCCAGCTGCAAAATGGGCATGAGAATTTCGTGGCACCCTATAGCATTTTGTTCTTCTCGCACAATTTGTGTTATCTTCTGCAGAACCTTCAGGCCCATCGGCAACCAAGAATAAATCCCCGCACTCGCCTGGCACACCAAACCAGCACGCAACATTAACTTATGTGAAGCAATTTGAGCATCACTTGGGGTTTCTTTTAAAGTAGGGAAAAAATAACGCGTGAGTCTCATACAAACCTTCGTCCGTTTATATTCTTCTTTATGCTTTGTTGTAAATTAGTTACAATTAATTGTCTAGGGCAAAAAACTTAAACCTTAAAACCATAAAAAAATCTCGATCCTCTATAATAAGATATTAAAAAGGTCCTCATGAAAGAAAGTTAACGAGCTGGTTTATTTGCTTTACCGAATTTAAGAGGAGAATAAATATGAAAGATTTATTAAGGAGAAATTTTCGAACTATCCCAAAAATTCTTTTGTCCCTTCTCTTCCTTTTAACTTTTATTACAGCGCCGCCTACTCGTGCTCATGTACAGTGGGACACTTGTCCATATATGAATCCTGAAGAATATACATCTTATATAAAAAACCAATCGTGGCATCAATTCATCGCTGACTTCCTCACGCTTGGCCGAGGGTATATTAAAGGAGGCCTTGAATACTGGGAAGCCAGCCAACCAATTGTCAATGCTTTAGATAAACAGTACCTCGATGTCACCACCCCTTATTATGTTGTGGCAACTCACTTTTTCAACCAAACCAAATACTTATATGATCCGCTTCACCATTTCCAAGAAGCGTATGGTCAACTTCGAGAGGGTAATAAGACTCTTAGTGAAGCAACTTCTGAGGTCCACGCTGCCTTTAATGAGCTTAAGAATTATGGCCGAGGCATAGCCGGGTTAACAGGACTTAATATTCGGCTTGCCGCCTGGATAGGACTCCTTCCTAATGATAACATGGCTGATCATCTCCAAAATTATTATTATCCTCTTGTCGATTCCGTTTCAGCACTTCTACGACTCTTTCAATGGACGGAGCAATGGGTTGAACCAGTGCAGCCCCCTCTTATGAAGAAGAGTGAAAAATCCGTTTCTTCACTCCGTTGGTATTTTTGTCCGAGTAAATATAACATTGGGATGCTCTTCCCTGAACTTGAGCCCATACAAGCCCATACTTTTCAAGACGTTAAATCCTTTCTTACCTTAGGGGAGGTATTGAGTCACAAAGATCCTTATATAAAAAGAGCGCGTGAATATTGGGACCATTTCAACTTTTTTATCCGTGCCCTTAACTACACACCCGTTCTCATGGATAGCTTTTTAATCAATGGGCTTGGGCTTGATCTCTCTTTGCCATTTACTAAAACATGGGTTCTCCGAGCCACCTCTCTTATATTGCCAACCCTACTTATTGTTAGAAAAATACGAAGGTATTTAAGGCCAGCGCAACCAGATAACGCGCCTGGGCAGCGAGACATTATCGGTGCTATGCCAAGGCAATAAGAAGCCTAAGACAATAAAGACAAAAACCCTTTGAGCCTTTGGCAAATTCCCTTTCAAAAAGCTAAAGAAAACTTTTTAATGATTATTTTTACAGATCGCTTTTCAGAGGCAGATCTTTTAAAGGAGAGACGTATTGCCCTTTTGAGGTCTAATTAACGCTTATATCTAACATTAAAAAAAGTAATTTTCTTCGTTTACACACAACGGAAAATATAATAAGAGTACAAAGCAAATTCATACGACTTAACGAAGGTATCAATGGAGCTAAGTGATGAAGTTACTTTATATCTTTTACGCTGTCTTTATAGCTATTTTTCTTCACTTTAATGGCGCTTATGTAGTCATGGCTAAAGAGGAGCCCTTCCTTATAGAGCAAGATAACTACCATGAGCCCTTAAAGGTGAAAAAGCGGTCACTTGGTTTAGGCGATTATAAATTAAGCTTCCTCTACAAAGTGCGCTCTCCGAATTCTTACACAAAGCGGGTAGAGCATATGACATTTTATGATTTTCTTGATCGCAGCTCTCTTTTGATTCACTTCCCGATTGCTTATTTACCGAACGCCTGGTGGAACCTCGTTTACCCTGCTTATTGGCCTCTTACCTCTTTTATACATTTATATGGCAGTATTGCTCATGGGGAAAGGCTCTATGAAACACCCTTTAATCAGACCATGGTGACTATTGCTCAAAATGGTTGGAACGCAACCAGCAGTCTTGAGAATATTAAAGCTTTGAATGGGCTGATCCAACAAACGTCTGTACCCGCTTATGGCCCTCTTAATCTCCCTGTTATTGGGATGTGGGGACTACACAAACTTTTGGCGCGCTCAAGCACGTATGGTGGAAACTATCAAAAGAATCCTGTCTTAGCTAATGTACTAGATATGGGAAAAGTATATTTTGAAGCCCTTCACATGCTTTCGACGGTTGTAACAACGATGCATATTACTTCAGCTGCCTATAGTGCTTATCAGCAAATCCATCAAGATCCTGGGGGAGCTTCAAAAGAATTTGTGTATGAATACACTGCTCCGCTTGATGTGGATTCTTGGGTAAAGCATCTTGGCTACTGGAACGGCTTAATGTTTGCACCCGTACATGGATTGTTATGCTTGGCCACACTTGCCTTGCCGCGCTTTAATGTGATCAGCAAGCAGAAAATTTCCGCTATTAATTATTACTATTTTGCGACCAGCCTAAGCCTTATGGCCCTAACGGAGTATGATGTATATAGCGAGCTCCTAAAGTCCTATTTACCTTCGTCCGTGGTTGAACTATGGGGGTCGAACTTTAAAGACGAGCTCTAAAGAGCAATTCCTATTAAGGAGGAGGAAGAGCGAGGAAAAATCTCCGCTCTCCCTCCTCCATTTTATTTTAGGAAGAATTTTCTTATGCCTTCCCTCGTGTCGTCGTCACATTGTATTTTTGGAAGATATCCTGGATGAACGAATGGTCGGGCGTTGCCCATTTGAGGCTTGCTCCATAACACAAGCTTAATAACGATGAGCAATCCCCCAAAGGATTTATAAAAGAGGTAGCGCATACCTTGTGAAATTCATTATAATGAATATTTTCCCCCCTATCCTCGATAAAGTAATCTCTGTCCTCTTGATTTTGAATCAAATTAAGAAAAAAGTTATACCATGTCATAGAGAAAAAGTTAGGCATAGTCCTCGACGACACACCAATGACTTCCCAGGCACCTTGAGGGTTCCTCCAAAGGAGAGGACCACCACTGTCTCCCTTGCTCAGCATGGCATAAGGTTTCTGGTTATGTCTTAGAGGAGCCGTTTGATGAAGGAAGAGATCTCTCTCGTCTGGATGGAGAGGAAATAACCAAGAGGAAAAAATACCCCCAAAATCATAGGTAACCTCTACCTCCGCCGCTTGTCGAGGCGGTGAATGCCTTAACTTTATTAAGGAACAGGAACCTTCTTCCCAAACCAGCCTATTAAAGTAGTTAGTCCCATATCCTACCACTGTCGCTTTTTGGTGATTCAGTGCCCCATAATCCCCTTGATAGAGAGGCGCCATAGGGGTATCTGTTTTGTCGGTAAAAACCACCGCTAAGTCGTACTTATAGGACCGTAGTGCAAATCCGACGGGAGCTAAAACACTCATCATTACAAAACTCATTACTGATAAGGCAAGGGAAACCGGTGAGGGCATAGTGAAGCCTACCAAGGATAACAACTTTGGACTATATGCTAGGAGCAACGTTACGCCGATCATACTAACTATGTGACTCACCCGTGGATACATTGTATACTCTGGGTGAAGTTCGTAGTGGCGGACATTGCCAGAGGGTGGCCTACCCGAGAAACAATGGCTGGCACTTAAGTACACATCTTCTGTCGCTGTCTCCCCTATCTTTGTCGCCGAGCACTGGGTTCTCTGTAGTGTGACCTCTTTGACAAAGGAAAAAGACGGATCATTTCCATAGTAGGCAAGCGTTTCGGGGGTGTCATGACGGCCCAGCGGGTGAAGAGCATAAGCAGGAGCCACCGAATGAAGAGCGAGAACGACACCCAAGGAAGACATCCCCATCTTCCTCATAAGATATTTTGGCATTATTTCCTCCGTAGCCATTTAATTATTGTAGGTAATATGGGATAATATTTTGAATATTAAAGTATATTTTTTAGTTAAGACACATTTTTAAATTATATAATCAATTAAATATAAAATATAACTTAAATAATATTAGATTTATTACATGGCTATCTTATAGGCTCAAGCAAAAAAGAAATAAGAAAAAAGGAGATAAGGGAAACACAAGTTTCTCTCCCCCGCTTTGAGCAAAAGAGCCCCTTAACTAAGAGCGTTCTAGGTTACCAAGGATATAAGGCAGATCTTCTTGGGCTTTGGACTCCTTGGAAAAATAGGAAGGGCATCAGGGAAGGCGAAATCCTTTACGGCAGGAGACGCTCGAGAAAGGGGCAGTTATACCTCCCCTCCTGTAAGACAAACCACGTTTAGGCTTGGAAGTCAGCGTTAAACATGTTCCTATAATTTGATACGCTTATACGCTTATATACAAAGTAAAAAACCTTAAGGAAAATTACTTGCAAGCATCAATAAAATGAATACTCACTAAGAAAACAAGCTGTGATTAGGTATCAAGCAAGCAATAGCCTTTTTACCACCTGCAGCCTTGTTTCTGTTAACAAGCCTTATAGAATCCACATAAAAAAGCTCCGGCGCCTTAATAACATGGAAACTCTATGGCTAGCCCAAGCACTTGGAGCTACCTTAAATTAACGCGTCGTCGTCACATTGTATTTTTGGAAGATATTATGAATGAATTGGTGGTCAATCGCTTCCCATTTGGCTTTTGCTCCATAACACAAGGTTGATACTAATGAGCAAGCCCCATCAAGAGGATTTATAAAAGAGGTGGCGCATGCCTCGTGAAATTCCTTATAATAGGCATTCTCCTCCCTATCCTCCGTAAAGTAATCTCTGCCCGCTTGATTTTGAAGCAAATTAAGAAGAGAGCTATACCATTGTATAGGGATAGCGGTACCCCAATTTGTCGACGCCACGCCAATGACTTCCCAGGCACCTTGAGGGCTCCTCCAAAGGAGAGGACCACCACTGTCTCCCTGGGTCAACGTGGCATAAGGTTTCTGGTTATGGCTTAGAGGAGCCGTTTCATGAAGGAAGAGACCTCTCTCGTCTTGATGGAAAGGAAGGAGCCACGAGGAAAGAGAGCTGCTCACAAAATTATAGGTAACCTCTACTTCCGCCGCTTGTCGAGTTGGTGAATAGTCTGAAATCTTTAAGGAACAGAAACCTTCTTCCTCAAGCCCGTTATGGTAGTTAACCCCATATCCTACCACTGTCGCTTTTTGGTGGTCCAGTGCCGCATAATCCCCTTGATAGAGAGGCGCAATAGGAGCATCCGTCTTGTCGGTAAAAACCACCGCTAAGTCGTACTTATAGGACCGTCGTGCCAGTTCATTGTGAGCGGAAAGCCACGCCATTACACCACTCATTACTCCTAACATATGAGAAACAGGTGAGGGCATAGTGAAGCCTAACAAGGATAACAAATCTGTACTGATTAGAAGAACTCCTATGCTGATAATACTAACTATCTCACTCACCCATGGATACATTGTATACTCTGGGTGAAGTTCGTAGTGGCGGACATTGCCAGAGGGTGGCCTACCCGAGAAACAATGGCTGGCACTTAAGTACACATCTTCTGTCGCTGTCTCCCCTATCTTTGTCGCCGAGCACTTTATCGCCGAGCGCTGGGTTCTCTGTAGTGTGACCTCTTTGACAAAGGAAAAAGACGGATCATTTCCATAGTAGGCAAGCGTTTCGGGGGTGTCATTACGGCCCAGCGGGTGAAGGGCATAAGCGGGGGCCACCGAATGAAGAGCGAGAACGACACCTAAGGAAGACATCCCCATCTTCCTCATAAGATATTTTGGCATTATTTACTCCCTACCCATTTAATGTTTATAGTTAATATAGAACGTCATTGGAATATTAACTTATATTTTTTAATTAAATATATTTTCTGCATATATAATCAATTAAATATAATAGATAAATTAAGTAAAATTAAATTTATTACATAACTCTCTTATCTGCCCAAGCAAAAAAGAAATAAGAAAAAAGGAGATAATGGAAAGATAAGTTTCTCTCCTCCGCTTTGGGCAAAAAAGCCCCTCAATAAGCGCGTCCCAGGACACCGAGAACATAAAGGCAGATCTTCCTTGCGCTTTGGACCATTTGGAAAAATAGGAAGAGGACACCAGGGAAGGCGGAATCCTTTACGGCAGGAGATCCTCGACAAAGGGGCAGTTACATCTCCACTCCTTTAAGAAAAAATACCTTTAAACTTGAAAATTAGTATTAAATATGTTCCTATATTAAATATGGTTATGTACATGATTAGAAAAATTTAAGGAGCACTACAATGGCTGCACCTATATAAATTTATGTAATTATATTGATTCGTCTTTGCGCTTAGTTAAGGCTAAAATGCGTCGTTAGGAAATTTATTATCACTTGTGCCCTGCGACAGTTTTTTAAATTCGCATGATAAATAATATAAAAAGCTGTCGCAGGCCCAGGAGGCCTTATAGAGCTTCCCTTCTTTAAAGACCACTTGGCATTCCCAGCGCCCTCTAAGGATTCAGGAAGAACCAACCATATACACAACCTCACTATCCGTTTAACCTTGAAAATTAATATTAAATATGTTCCTATATTAAATATGATTATGTACATGATTAGAAAAACTTAAGGAGCGCTAAAATGGCTGCACCCGTATAATCTAAGCCGTAAAGCTTATACTATCACTCATGCTAAATTTTATTTGTAAACTCCCTGGATTACTTAATCCAAGGGGCATAGTTGCAGTTTGTTTTATAAAGTTTCCTTTAGAAAGGAAGAAAGTAAATTTATCTTTTTAACTTCCTCCAGGTTTTTACTGTATATACAGAAAATTTCAGAGGTTGGCCCTTTTACGTCTGGCAAAACGGGTACGAGGTCGGACTGGAGAGTATCACAAAATTCTTGGGCTAAGTAGATGATCCCCCCGCCAGCTTCCGCCATCCTTAAGAGCCCCTGGGTATTATTTAAATAAACCGCCGGGGAAAACCGTTGACCAGGAACAATATACAAATGCCAATTCACGTCATAATCTCCGATCGAGGTCCCTTCCCCAAAAGCAAGTAAGCGGTGATTCTTAAGATCCTCCGGCCCCTTCGGTGTCCCATAGGCTTTAAGGTACTCAAGGCTTGCATATAACCTCATATGATAGGTGGCAATCTTTTCCTTTATCAATTGCCCCTTATCTTCGCACTCCTTAGGAATACCCGGCCAAATGAGGATATCCGCTTCCCCCGCCACCAGGCTGGCCGGTTCATTTTGGGCACTGATCATGATCTTGATATCGGGGTAATCCATCGTAAATTTCGTTAAACACATAGGCAATATAATAGACCCCATCGAAACCGTGGTAACAATTTTAATAGGCCCCTTAAGCTCATTCTTATACCCCGTTAAAAGATGCTTCCCTTTGGTGACTTCCTCAAGAACCCGCTCCGCGGTCTCAAAAAGGATTTTTCCTTCTTCTGTGAGTTCTAACCCCGATTGCATACGGTAAAACAACTGAACGCCCAGCGATTTCTCTAAATTAGCAATCTGACGGCTTACTGCGGGCTGAGATAAGTTAATTTTTTTTGACCCCCTTAGAATGCTTCCTATGCGTGCCACCGTATAGAAGGTCTTAAGGCGCTCGATATTAAATAAGTCGGTAAAAATAATATTGGAATCATGGATGCTCATGGCCGTCTCTTATCCTTTTATCTAAAGTGTTCTCTCTAACTATTCAATAATTATATTAATTACATATTAACTTAAGGAACTTGCTTCAACCAAATATTTTATAATAACGTCATTATCAATTCCTTCTACTTACTCGAAAAAAGGAATTTGTAAGGACGATTCTTTGATTTCCTCTTCTCAGGAAGTCTTATATTTTATGATGAAGACCGTTTTCCAACCTCAACGGCCCCCATTGGTGCTCCCTCGTCTTACCAGCACCTACAAAGCTTTGGGTGTTCTTGCTCACTTTACTTTATATCTTGGCGATGCATAAGTTGAGAGAGCGGGACAATAGTAACCCTTTCACATGCCCCATTATGAAGCCATCGTTTTAAAGCATCAATTGTTATCTTATGCGGATGACCAATCGCAATAGCATAACCTTTCTTGAGGGCAATCTTTTCTAAAAGCTTAAACTGCTTTTCAATAGCCTCCCGGCTTAAATGAACATCAAGAAAAATGTCCCGGCTCACTGTGGGAATATTTAATTTTTTCGCCATCTTCGAAGCAATGGAAGCAAAGGTCGTCTTAGAGTCAAGAAAAAACATATTATGTTTTTTGAGCTCTTTTAGGAAAATTTCCATAAGCCTCTTATCCTGCGTCACCTTACTTCCCATATGATTATTCGCGCCAACAAATAAAGAGGCATTCTCAAACATGCGGGCACTTCGTTGTTGGATTTCTTGGGACGATAAATAAGTCTTCAAAGCATTTGGCCCTGGGTCAATGGCAGGGTTTATTGGCTCCATCGGGACATGTAATAAGGCCTCATGATGGCGTTGCTTTACCTCCTCCACCAGGGATCGGATATCCGGCACATGCGGGAAAAACGATAACGTCAGGGAGCATGGCAATTGACTTATTTGTCTTACTCTTTCCCTATCAAATCCAAGATCATCAATAATAATAGCAATGAGAGGCTTCTTCTCATCAAAAGGTTCTGTAGACAAAGGCGGGGGAGAAATAGCAGAAAACGGTTTTCTTCGCCCTCCTTTAGAAAGAAAAGGAAGACCTGCGGGAAAAGGAGGAGGCATATCAAAAGATTTTCCTTGCTCTGCAGGGTGAGAAAAAGGCAAGGAAGGATGTTTCTTGAGGAAAGCAGGCGTTTTTTCTACCTTTTCCTCCCTTACGATCGACGCATCAGAGCCTAAGGAGTAAGAAGACGATTCTTTCGACAATGTAAAAACCAAAGAAGCTATTATCATTATCAAACACAGGGCTTGCCAAGCACAATAATGAGGTTCCTTTTTTAAGGGATCGCCCAGATGACCTTTTCTTCTACTCTTTCGTATCACCTTAAAACCTTACAACGTTAGGGAGAACAACCCATTAAGCCAGACGAACCTTGCTTCGATAATGTCTTTGAGCAAAACATTGAAAGGGAATCTTCCTCCTTTATAGAGCGCCTTTAGTATAAACGCCTCTCATATCCAAAGAATTGACGCCGAAGAACTCCATCAAGGGACAAACGCCCAGGACCATGGAAGAATACCAACCCAAGAAAGCACATCCAATAATAATGCTCGATAAGCGGTTGATGAAAGAAGTGGATACTCATCGCGACAATAAACAACAAGAACGCCGCAAAGCGCGCAGCAAGCCCTAGTAGCAGCAATACCGGGCAAACAAGTTCAAAACCTGTCGCTATATAAGCAATAATGTCAGGCGATAAAAACTCTGGTAAATGGTATTCATGCTCATACAACAAAAGTGTTACCTGCCAATCTTTAGCGTTTTTCCAACCTGAAAGAAAGAAAATATACGCAATCCACCCTCTTACACCAAAATCAAATAAGGGCGTAAGATACCTTTCAATACTTACAACTAACTTTTTAACACCATTCAGCATACCTTTTAATTCCCCTTTTGCTCTTAAAATTTTAGTCTAATTTATTAGAAATTAAAAAGGTTAACTATTCTATAATAAGCGGCACGATCGCTCGAGAATGAAATAAGATATAAAAAGTTGCTCCCTGCCTTAAGCTTGGATGAATCTATGCCATTAAGAATCAGCCGGTTAAGGAAAGGAGCATCAATCAAATAAACCCGAGGCTTTCTCACAAAATTTTCTGATCTTCGCGTAATGCCTCGCCTGCTTTAAACGAAGTAGAAGAGGCATCAAAGCCCCTCTGGAGCAAAGATTTCATTTTCGTGATTCGCCTATAAGAGCGTGCGATACGGTCTTCATTAATATCTTTATCCGCGATGAGCTCCTTAATCGCCTCGATAATTCTTTCGGGCAAGCGAGGGTCGAATTCTTTCTTAATGTCACTTTTATTCGCGAGAGGGTTCCTCGAAAAGATAAGGATATCCACGTCCGCAGCGAGAGCTTGTTTTAAAATTGTCTTTAAGTTATAAGAAGCGATGGCACCCATGTCATAGTCATCGGCAATAACCACACCCTCATAGCCGCCATAACCTGCAAGAGATACAAGGTCTCTCTCTTCCGCTTCTCGTCCAAGAGAGTACATGAGTTTCTTCAAATGGTTCCCATCACCATAAGGAGCTCTAAGCAACTGGGGAATAATCGTCGACGAGAGAGTCGCGGGCCAGTTTGCATCTTCAGCCGACAAGATAAGGTGCCCCACCATCACCGAATCAGCGATAGGCGCAAGTCCATAAAAAGGCGCTAATTCCTTAAGAGAATACGTCCCATCAAGATGAACTAGACTCTCATGGGAGTCAATCTGAGCATAGCCATGTCCGGGGAAATGTTTCAAGGACGTCAGGAGCCCTTCTTCACGCATAGCTTCGATAAAAGCACGCGCATAGGCGATCACTTTCTCAGGCGTTTCACTATAACTGCGACCCAAAGCTCCTATCACCTTAGAGGTAGGGCTATCAAGATCGACAACCGGGGCTAGGTTATAATTAAAGCCAAAAGACTTAAGATAGGAAGCCATTTGCTTAAAGTGCTTCTTTGCCTCCTCGAGTGGAAGTGACGATACTTCCTTCGGCGATAAAAACGAATGGAAAGACTTCTTCACCGCTAGCCTCTGAACCAGCCCACCTTCAAAATCAAGGGTATTTAAGAGAGGCTGTAGGGTCTTCAAGCTCTTAAAATGCGCCGATAAGGCTTTCACTTGCTCCGGCGTTTCGACATTTCGACTGAACCACAGGACACCCGTAATCATTCCTTTCTCAGCATAGCTGCTTACGAGTTGAACGGTTGGGTCTTCCGGCTTCGTCCCTTCAAAACCAATAAGAACCATAGAGCCAATCATTTCTTCTAAGGGTGGTAAAGACTTATTATTCATTGCACGCGCCTGTAGACTTATCGTGGAAAAGAGTAGAGTAAGAGCAAAAGAAAGGAGAAAATTACCATATAAATACTTCATATAATCCTTCATTATATAACCCTCCATTTCTTAATTTGATTATCTATAGTATAAGCTAAAATATATCCCGATAACAAAAATAGCAAGAGCAATGATGATACGACCTTCTCTTCCCTCCCCCGAAATATTTCGAGCATAGGATATCGGGAGAGTTGTTGGTCACACCCTTTTACAAGCTTTTGGAAGCAAGATGCAACATTTACAAGCGGTCGTGACGGGCCGTGGTGGTCGGCCTTCATTCCCCCAAGTTTCAAGAGGGATTCATTCAAGGATTGCGCCAAAGAGAGTACGATATTATTGATATCGGCCTCGCGACAACGCCTCTTCTTTATTTTGCCCAGAAGTATTTCGACACGGATGCTGGCGTCATGGTGACTGGCTCGCATAATTCGCCTGGCTATAACAGCTACAAGATGATCACCCGACTTGGGCCCTTTTCCAGGGACGATATTCAAGAACTCTTCTCAATAATTAAGAAAAACAATCTTGTAATAGGTAAGCAAAGTGCCGTTCGCTAGGAAAATATTGAACAAGCTTATATAGATTATCTTTTAAAAGACTATGTTATCCATTATCAAAGAGGCCGCAAGCTTAAAGTCGTGTGGGATGTGGGCAATGGCGCTGCACCCCCCTATTTTCCAGGCTGTGCACCAAGTTACCAGGGCACCCTAGTATTATTAATGAGGACGTCGATGACACTTTTCCCTTTCGCCCTTCCCAATCCGTTCGAGCTTGAAAATTAGCATTAAATATGTTTCTATATTCAATATGCTTATGTTCAAGATTAGGAAAACTTAAGGAGCACTAAAATGGCAGGCCCTATATAAATTATCATAGCTTATACTATTCCACGTACTAAGCTTTTTTACCAAAATATTAGGAGGGTAAGATGTTAGGTCCTATATAATTTTGTTAAGCAAAATTTCTACATATTATATATTTGTTATTCCTTACTGCCTTTATATTGAACCTAAAAAGGCAGTATTTTTTTGATTTTCCATTTTTTTATAATTTATCCTTTAATAAAGAAGTTAATAATTTTATCTTTTTAACTTCCTGCAAATTTTTACTATATATACAGAATACTTCTGAGGTCGGCCCTTTGATAGCCGGTAAAACGGGCACGAGGTTCGTTTGAAGGGTATCATAAAATTCTTGTGCTAAAGAAATAATGCCTCCTCCTATTTCCCCCATAGTCAAAAGCCCTTGGGTATTATTTAAATAAACCACCGGGGAAAGACGTTGGCCAGGAACGAGGTATAAGGGCCAATTCACATCATAATCCCCGATCGACGTTCCTTCACCAAAAGCAAGTAAGCGGTGATTCTTAAGATCCTCCGGCGTCTGCGGTGTCCCATAGGCTTTGAGGTACTCAGGGCTTGCATATAACCGCATATGATAGGTGGCAATCTTTTCCTTTATCAATTGCCCCTTATCTTCGCACTCCTTGGGAATACCCGGCCAAATGAGGATATCCGCTTCCCCCGCCACCAGGCTGGCCGGTTCATTTTGGGCACTGATCATGATCTTAATATCGGGGTAATCCATCGTAAATTTCGTTAAACACATAGGCAATATAATAGACCCCATTGAAACCGTGGTAACAATCTTAATGGACCCTTTCAGCTCATTCTTATACCCCGTTAAAAGATGCTTTCCTTTGGTGACTTCCTCAAGAACCCGCTCCGCGGTCTCAAAAAGGATTTTTCCTTCTTCTGTGAGCTCCAACCCCGATTGCATACGGTAAAACAACTGAACGCCCAGCGATTTCTCTAAATTAGCAATCTGACGGCTTACCGCGGGCTGAGATAAGTTAAGCTTCTTTGCCCCCCTAAAAATACTCCCTATACGTGCCACGGTATAGAGGGTCTTAAGGCGCTCGATATTAAACAAGTCGGTAAAAATAATATTGGAATCATGGATGCTCATGGCCGTCTCTTATCCTTTTATCTAAAGCGTTATCTCTAACTATTCAATAATTATATTAATTATATATTAACTTAAAAGGCTCATTTCAACCAAATATTTTATAATAATGGAATTAACAATTTCTTTTACTTACTCGAAAAAAGGAATTTGTAAGGACGATTCTTTGATTTTCTTCACTTGATAGAATATGGCTTTATAATGAGGACTGCTTTGCAGTCTTAGCGAACCCCCGCCCGCACATGGGGATCGAAGCGTTGCTTTGCCTCATCTTTAGAGCAAATCCATGCGGAAAAAACGACGCATCATCCAGCTTGCTGCCTTTGAGGGTGGAACATAGTTTTGTGGAACATAGTTTTATTGTCTTAGCTTCTCCAAGCGGTAGTACCTATGGAATCTTGGCTCTGATATTACACAAGAAAGACATAAGAAATTTTAAGGGTTTTTAGGGCTTTTATTATTTTTTTGCTCTTTTCTAAATTTCCTTAAGGGATCACTTACAATTTTTTTATAGATTAAAAAAAAGAAAAATGGAGCCTCGATATGTTTGCGAGTGATAATTATGCTGGAGTCTCGCCAGAAATTTTAAAAGCCCTTGAGGAAGCAAATCGTTCTCTCGCACCTTCCTACGGGGAAGATGACCTCACAAAGCGCGTCACAGAGCTTTTCTGTGAGATCTTTGAACGGCCCGTATATATATTTTTCACCAGCACAGGAACAGCCGCTAATGCTCTTGCTTTAGCTCAACTTACTCCAAGCTACGGAGCTATTCTCGCCCACCATTATAGCCATATCAATACGGAGGAATGCGGAGCGGTAGAACATTTCACGGGAGGCGCCAAAATCATCCCTTGCTCAGGCACTCATGGAAAAATAACCCCTGATACCCTCGCTGACCCTTTAAAGCATGCACTTAAGAAAGGTGTCCACGCATCAAAACCAACCACTATTAGTCTCACTCAACCGACTGAGCTTGGCACCATTTATACTCTGGACGAGATTAAGAAAATTTGCCATTTCGCTCATCAACATAAAATGTATGTGCACATGGACGGCGCCCGCTTTGCGAATGCTTTAGTGCCTTTAGAATGCTCTCCTGCGGATATGTCTTGGCGCGCAGGGGTCGACGTCTTATCCTTTGGCGCCACGAAAAACGGAGCTATGCTTGCCGAGGCTGTCATTTTCTTTGATGAAAGGATTGCCAAAGATTTCAAGCAACGACTTAAGCAGAGCGGTCAACTTTTATCAAAAATGAGGTTTGTGTCCGCCCAATTTCAGGCTTATTTTAAAGAAGATCTTTGGCTATCTAACGCCTATCATGCCAATGAAATGGCAAAGTACCTCGCCTCGCAACTTCAACTACACACCCCTATACAAGTTCTCGAACCCGTTGAGACCAATGAAGTGTTTGTGAGGGTCCCTCCCGAGCTTGCCGAAAAAGCCTCAAAGGAAGGCTTTACCTTCCAGAAGTGGTATATCGGCGCGGGTGAAAATGTGTATCGGCTCGTGACCCATTTTTCCACCGAAAAAGAGTCTCTGGATAAATTTATAGACGCATTAAATAAATAACTTGAAATCTCAAATATTATTAATTAGTTTATATCTTATAAGGATACGATAAAGTTTTATTTATATTAAGCATTATTAAAATTTATGGAGCGCAAGGTATGCCAGTACGAGATTTCTGTGTTATTTTTACTATGGTTGTCCTCTCGACGGTCTTAATATTTATGTACATTATATAGACCTAGAGGAGATTGAGGGAAAATAACTTTATTTCTTACCAGGGATCAGTATATTAAAAATTAAAGAATTAATGATACTGGATAGAATGGCTTTTGTTATTGCAATTGATGGTCCCTCAGCTTCCGGAAAAGGTACGCTTTGTACCAGGTTGAGCGAGTATTTCGGGTGGCCTCGACTTGATACAGGATTATTGTATAGAGCGGTAGGGGCCAAGATATTAACCCAATCTCTTATGTTGCCACCTCTTGAGGATATCCTTGTTCATGCGCGCTCGCTCAGCTTGGAGGATTTAAGCCAACCCCTTCTGCGGAGCGAAACAGTAGGACAGATGGCCTCTAAGATTGCAGCAGTCCCGCAAGTACGAGAGATTCTTTTTAATTTCCAACGGGATTTCTCACAACACCCCCCGCAAGAGGCGAAGGGCTGTATTCTTGATGGCCGCGATATAGGCACCGTGATCTGTCCGGAGGCCAATGCGAAAATATATATTACCGCTAGCCTTGAAACACGGGCTAACCGTCGTTTTGATGAGCTTGTATCTCTCAAGCAGACAGTCTCTTTTGAAGGAATTTTACATGAGCTCACTGAACGGGATCGTCGCGATAGCCAACGAAAAGTGTCTCCTTTAAAAATAGCCCCTGATGCTCTTCTTATTGACTCTACCCATTTAACGCCTCAAAGTGTTTTTGAACGGGCCTTACAATTTATCTCGAGCAAGAATCCTCCGCTTAACAAAAGCTAGGACTTGATCCCTATTTGCTTGTTCTTTACTTCTTTTGCCCTTGCGCATAAGAGGAGAGGCAAGGAATCGTTAAAAGCAGCGCAACCATACCAATTTTTCCTTGGTGTCTTAGCTTGACATCGAGACCCCGAAGTCATCTTAAAAGCATCGCTCAACCGCAAGAGCCACTGCTTCACCGCCTCCAATACATAAAGAAGCAATGCCCTTACGCACCTTTTTTTCCTCCATGGCATTCAAGAGAGTGGTAAGCACACGCGCTCCTGACGCACCAATAGGATGGCCTAGGGCGACAGCACCTCCATAAACATTAACACGTGCTGGATCAAGTTTTAGCTCTTTAATAGCGGCCATTGTCACGACTGCAAAAGCCTCATTAATTTCCCATAAGTCCACGTCTTTAGGATCCCAACCCACTTTTTGACAAAGCTTCTTAATGGCAAAGCAAGGAGCCGTAGTAAACCACATTGGCTCATGAGCATGCGTTGCATAACCACGAATAACGGCTTTGGGTGTACGAGAACACTTTTCAGCTTCCCGCGCACTCGTTATCAACAAAAGAGATGCGCCATCGGCTAGAGAGCTTGAACTTGCTGGAGTAATTGTCCCATCCTCACGGAAAGCAGGTTTTAACTGGGGTATTTTTTCTTCTTTTATTTTGAAAGGGATCTCATCTTTAATAAAAAACTCCTTATCCTTTACAAGCTCAATAGAGGCGACTTCTTTATCGAACTTTCCCTCTTCCCAGGCCTGCCGTGCGCGGCGAACAGATTCCAAGGCGAAATCATCCTGGTCTTTACGAGTAAAGCCATATTTTTTTACCGTATTTTCAGCAAGCGCCCCCATGACACTTCCTTTTTCATAGGCATCTTCAAGCCCGTCAAAGACCAAATGGTCAAGAATTTGCTGATGCCCGAATCGATAGCCCGACCGTCCTTTCGTTAATAAATAAGGGGCATTCGTCATACTTTCCATCCCCCCAGCCAGAATTATCCCTGATCCTTGAGCACTAAGCGTATCACAAGCTGCCATGACGGCTTTCAACCCTGAGCCACATACCTTATTAACCGTGGTACAAAGGGTATGGGGGGAGAGACCACTTTTAAGAGCGACTTGACGTGCAGGCGCTTGCCCTAAGCCTGCAGGAAGGACACACCCTACAATAACTTCCGTTACGTCTTTTGGATTTATACCCGCTTCCTTTAATGTACTTCTTGCTACTTGGCTTGTAAAATCGGTAGCTGTTAAGTTTTTTAACCCCCCTTGGAAGGCACCAATAGGAGACCGTTTACAGGCAACAATTACGTGCTCATCTTTCGCATGCATTCATCTCTTTCCACTTCTCATTTATTTCTTAGGACTTAAGTATATCTTCTTATTACACATATCGTAGGACGTGTTAACATCCACCTAATTTCTCCCCCCTAATAGCTTTTTTTAGAAACAAACTCTTTTAAAAATCGATGAGGTTCCTCCATCAAAGGCTATTTATGGATTTCGCTTGTAATAACGGAGCTTTAATTGGTCACGCGCATAAACCATTTCCTCCTCATTGGATACTTTGTAACCCTTCTCCTGGGCCTGGCGAAGTAATAAAAACCATACGATTGAATGAGAAGTGATGATTTTCTCGTTGACTGATTTAAGTGGTTTATTCAGGAGTGCCTTGATCTCAGGATTTAAATGAATGGAACGGCCTTCAATATGAAAGCAAATCTCGTGAGGAAGATTAAAGATAAGCCTCACCTGACCCTGTTTAGGAAGAATATCATAAAGCACAAGAGCATTTTTTAAGACAAATGAGCTCCAAGGGGACCAATCCTCCTGACCGCTGAGTAAATCGACAATAAACGTTAACTCTTTCGTTGCGAAAAATTTTTGGATACAACTTTCGCTGTCTTGTTGAGAAAGAGCTTTACTGCGATTCCCAAAGGCCGCCCGCCAGATTGATATCTTTGCTGCTAATACCTCTACACCTTCACAAATAACTTGCTTTATTATAGCTTGGTCTTCTTGGTCACTCGAGCCAATAGACTCAGCAGCCATCGAGAGTCCACTAATAGGGGCCGATAAATCATGGAGCATTTTTGAAACTAGGAGCCTTGGCAAAAACCAATTTTCTTTCCTCCCCGCCGATTTATTAAGAAAAGATAGGACTTTATATTCAATGCACAACGGATTTTCACCTGGAATGTTCTGATTATGTTTATCCAAGAAAACATTATTTCTTTTTTTTATACATTATATCAGAAACTCAAGCATGTCAATTTACTATCTTGGACATTTAGTAATATTATAGCAAGCGGCCTTACAAGGAATGAGGAGTAAAAAACTCTCCTTTTTAAATTTTCTGTATCTCTTATAAAGAATAACGTGTCGGAAATGCTTTCAAGGGAATAATTAATCTACGAATTGCTCTCGGATAATACGCTCTTCTAGTTGATGGTCGGCATCAAAGAGGAGAGTAAAGGAAACATTCTTTTCTAAAAAAGTATGAACGGTTTTTACATTCATAACTTCTTGATTATCTGCAACAGCATATACGATACGGTGAGAAGGATTTAAAACCTCGAATTCTACCGACGCCTTACTAGGCAAGAGCGCCCCTCGCCAGCGCCTTGGCCGGAAAGGACTGATAGGCGTAAGGGCTAATAAATCCGCATTTAAAGGAATAATAGGCCCGTGCGCCGAAAAATTATAGGCGGAGCTTCCCGCCGGTGTGGCTAAAAGCACTCCATCACAGACAAGTTTTTCTATACGCACAACTTGATCAACGGTTATTTGTATCTGAGCGGCTTGCCATGTATGCCGAAAGAGCGAAACTTCATTAATAGCATAAGTGGTAAAGACCTCTCCGTGAATGGTCGTCGCTTTCATAAAAAGAGGATGTAAGGTAATAGGCTTTGCCTTTGCCAACCTTTCCATGAGCCCGTCGCGTTGATAGGCATTCATCAAAAAACCTACCGTACCGACATTCATTCCATAAATAGGCTTGTCTTTAGCAAGATACGAATGAATGACCTCGAGCATGAAACCGTCACCACCTAAGGCAATAAAGGCATCACAATCATCAACCGGATAAAATGTGTAAAGGGCCTCGAGTTCACTTTTTGCTCTTAAAGCATCGGGACGTTGACTGGCTAATAAAGCAACTCTAATGGCTCTCTCCTTTCTTTACCTTATTGATAGGTCGGCGTCTTTGTCTTTCAAACAATTGTACAACGAATCGGCGAGCCGTTGCATCATTGAAAAATAAGAGCCTTCCTTTTCTTTATCTAAAGCACCCAGAGGATCAAGTTGGTTTATAGTAATGGCAAGATCTTCTTCAGCAAGGGTCTCCATAATCTTCGCTTGAAATTGAGGCTCTTTAAACACACACTTTATGTTACGAGCCTTAATGATAGTCTTTATGGTCTTTAGATGTTTACTGCTTATAGGAATGTTTTCCTCAATGGTCATTGCCCCTTGATTACCCGAGAGGTTAAATTCTTTTTCAAGATACTGATACGCATCATGAAACACAATAAAAGGCCTATCTTTAATAGGCTCTAATTTATGGCGCATTGTCTCTTTAAGCTGTGATAGGCGGCTGGCAAGGCGCTGATAGTTTTCTTTATAGATATGGCTGTGACCTTGATCCTTTTTGACCAACTCTTCCATTATAGCTTTCCCGATCTTTAGCGCATTCTCCGTATTAAGCCAGATATGCCCATCTACCCCCACATGATCATGATGATGCCCGCATCCCTCATCCAAGGTACCACTATGCAAAGGAATATTATCCGTTCCCGGGCAAGAGGAATCAGCAGACGAATGGGCTTTATGGGAATGAGAGGAAGAATCCTTTTCACAAGGGCAGGCTGCTTCCTCCTTGCCATGCTGACGGTAAGGATAAACAGTCATGCCCTTTACTTTTGTCAACTCCAACACCTTGTGAGGATAGGCCCCTTGTTCCTGACGAAGGACCTTTGCATAGCCACTTTCCATGGTTGGACCGACCCATACAACCACGTCAGCTTTTTCAATGGCCCGTACATCTTTCGTTTTAAGCGAAGCCATATGAGGGGAGAGAGAACTTTGAATAAGGAGATACGGCTCGCCAACGCCCTGCATAATCTGTGCGGCCAAAGAATAAAGGGGCTTTATGGTCACGACAACCCTGGGCACCTGTGCTTTTACTTGTCCAGCGTTCCCCTCTGATAAAAACAAAATCAAAGGTAGAACAAGAATACTTTTCCATCGCTTCATTTTATAACTCTCTTTCCTCTTCACCCTTACGTAGGTGGTAAACATCACTTTTATAGGAGGTTGTACCATACCCTAATAAGGATGAAAATAGGCGGCTTATCGCCTCCAGGTAAAAGAAGGAAAATTTCGTTTGCCTTTGCTCCTTATTGTTAACAAGAAAGATAGTGCGCAAAATACCTGAGAAGGGTGTGAGGCCTAGACACCTCTCTTCGTGAAATATCTTATTGCCTGCTCCACAAACCACTCATTCTTTTTTGCCAAAGATATTATAGCTTTCTTCCTATTTCCCCTGATTTGCTTTTCGCCTTGCAAATAGCATAAAGGTCAATAAGCGCATCCTTCAAACGACTCTCATAATATTATGCGGTATCTCCTTCTCTGTTAATTTATCAACGACATACTTACATAACTTATAAGCAAATTATTTTTTATACATAGTATTAGGTAGACTTTCCAAATTTGGTTATCCTTTTACATAGAAATGTTCATAAAATAGCGAATAGAGGAAAAATTTTGGATAAAAATTTTCCTTACTGGTTAAAAGAGGAAAAAACTATGAGCTCTGCAAGGAAATACTGGAAAGCTTTATTGTTTTCATCGATTCTTCTACCTCCCTCACCTACAATAGCCCAGTCAGGGCAATGGGATGGAAGAGAGCCTTTTGGTAATGAGGGCTTTTATCGAGTAGACTTATATTCAACGGCTGTCCTCGAAGCAACTGACCCCCTTCAAGCCTTACATCCCAATGCAACAAGTGGTCCTGCTGTCGCCTCTTCTTCGAGGGGCGCACCTTTTTCTACTGCTTCACTATCTGCCCCTACCTTACCGCCAATCCAACACCAACAGGTAAATCCTGACTATTGGTATAGGGATAATGATATTCACCACCTCTTAACTCTTCGACTCCAACAAGAAGGTTTATTGCCGTCAAGAGATGATGCCACACGTGACATCCAACTTTTACCTCCCTTATCTCCATCGCTGGAAGATACGGAAGAAGGAAGGGACGTTGAGCACCCATTAGTGACCCACCTCAGGCAAGAAAGAGAACGCCATGGAGATAGAGAGCGGACCATTATCCTGCCTTATAACCCTACTCACGATCATTGGGTAGGTATCGGTATTTATATAAAGGCGACGGGCCGTGTACAAGTTTTCTACTTAGACCCTAGGGGCTCTTCTGCCCCTTTTGAAGTAGAAAGGGCTATTCAAGCCATATACGGACCTGAGACATCCCTTCAAGAGATCCGCGGACGCGTGCAATGCGATGGGTCAGCGTGTGGACCACTTACGGTCGAGAATCTCGTCGACCTTGTAAGAGGAGAAGTTCCTCAATTAACAGTCACCAATTCCACCCTGATTCGCCAACGCCATATTGCCTTGATGGAACACGCGCATCCAGAGGTAGATTTTCTGGAAAGGCAGCGCCTTAACCAATACGGTTTTTCCTATCAAATAGGCGAGCCAGCAGCAGAGAATACCCCCCTTTATCACGCTCATGTCTTCCCCCATATCGTAGAAATCTCCCCAGAGGATAAGGAAAAAATCGACCAAACTTTAGCCATACTCAACCATATCCTAAAGAATGAGCAGCGCGGCATTGGAGCTTATTCACCTGAGCGTCTCAGAGCAGAATTTTTCTCACCTCTCTTTAATACCATCTCCGATATAGAAAGGAACTCCATCGCGTTCCCAATCCAACTTAAATACCGACAAATTCCGTGGAATAAATTACGTGGTTGGTATTGGTGGGTAAGTCATGGCGAATGGGAGCCACTTTCCCAACATCTTTGGGATGTTATGATGGAGGCGGGAGACTTTGCACACCTCCATGCAGCTTTTTCAGCTGTGGCTGAGAACCGAGCCATTCCAGACGCCTCCCTACCTGCTTTAGCTCGCATCCATACAATCGCGGATTATTTTTACGGCCAAGAAGTTTTAACCGACCTTGAGCAACGCATCCAAGAGTTCCAATCTAGCGAAGAAACCGAGATGTCCTCTGGTGAAGGAGGAGCATCAGAAGGAAGCATCGCGTCAACAGGCAAAGGGAAAGAGCCAGCCCGTGAAACGGAAGGAGCACTCTCCCGCCATCAACGCTCTGGTTTAATCGCCGCCCTTCGAACCCTTCAAGTCATAGGGGAGTATTTTCATCAATTTAATGGGTTACCTCCCTCACTTAACGCTCAGACGGTTAAAGGGAGAGATACTGTTCTCTCAAGCATCCGCAATGTCTTATCCCATTCAACGCTGTTAGCTTTACAGAGGTTTGTTGCAACATTTCCACCTGAACAATATGCACCACTTATGCGAGCTATAAGAGCGATGGGGCCCTCGCTACAGAAGCTTCTTGCCACCCGGCACTTACCGAACGTACCTAGTGAGGAAGTACTTATAGCTGAGGGGTACTTAGACCCACCCTCTCCACTAACCGAAGAGGAAGAAAACTCACCCGCTGTCAAGGACAACAAGAGACAAGCACGCATGAGGGATATAGAGAAAGCTCGCGCCGAATGGGCAGGTTGGAATTGGATGCCACGTATACAAGCCTTTAGCGAAGGAAGATATGAAGACTCCGATAGCTTTGCTTTTCCGGAAGATCACTTAGTTACGTTGAGACACGTCAGCAGCCTCTTAACCCAAAGCGAAACTGAAAGCGCTCGTAGCGATAAACAATTAAGCTTCTTCAACCCTGCTTGCCTTGAGTACCAACTTGATGATCATCCGAGCTTACGTTACTCCGAAGAGACAAAGACCGCTTTGCGATCAAAAAGAGAAGCAAAAGAAAAAGGACAACCTGCCCAAAAATATCCCCAAGCCATAGAGGAAGAAATTAAAGAAAAAGAAAAACAGCGCAAAAGCATAAGGGAAGAGATTAGATTCGACCAAAAAATGACAAGAAAAGAAATCTTAGATAATCTTGTGCCCACTTATTCCCCGGAAACGCGCCGCTATCTGGCCCAACAACGTAAAGCTGAGCGTGAGCTACGGGCAGATATGGCTCAAGGTCTATCCCTCCAAAACCAACTCTTGGCCGTTTTGAATGCGGAGGACTCCCCTAATGCGGAGGAAATGGAGGCAAGAATTAGAAGCATCCTTGATACCCTTGTGACTACAGAACAACGCGACACTGTTTTGCCTTTTATCCAGCGTTTTATTGAGGACTTGGGAGCAATAAATAATGAGTTAACTACCAAGAAAGAAGAGCTTAGCAAGAAGCAACAAAAAACTCTTGCGAACCAAAAACGGCAAAAGGTACAAGAAGCACGCGAACAATTGAAATCCCTTTCCTTAATTCGGAAGACTCTCCCTGAAACAGAGGAAAGCATTGAGGCGGATCTTAGGGCTCAAAAAGATACGCGCAAAGCAATTAAGGAAGCTTTGATAGGAAAAGTTGATGCTCATCCAGACAATCGCGTTGAAGCTTTTGGGGATTTTGCCCGCGCATTGAAAAATGCAGGTGTACACTTGCCTCAGAGTAATTATTGGCAAGACGTACCCAGCTATCTTGAGACAGTTTTTGCCAGGATGCTGGGCCAGCCTCTCCACACACCTGATCAAAAGCGAGCCTATCGCCGTGAGCTTATAAGGCAAGCCCAGGATACCATTGCGATGGTACAAGAACTTTTAGGGCTCCAAGACATTACATTTGAGCAAGAGCTTGGTGACGAACGCAATGGTATTCACAATCGCGACGCTTATAAGGCAGCATTTTTCAGGAGTGACTTCTCAGCCAGTACTTTCAACTATGCAGTGACGCGAGCAAGGCTGGACGAGTTATTGTCCACCTATCCCTTTAGAGCTAGGGTTCTTGAGTTCCTTGTCGGCTTAGGCTATGAGCACCTTCGAGATGTACTCTACCTACCAGATTTTAGAAAATCGCTCCAACGACGCGTTCAAATCCGCAACTTTTATAATCATCCCGATCCCACTTATCGCCGCCCCCTTATTATCTGGGATAAGGAACAAATTGATGATGCGACAGGATCAATTACTATGCGGCCCGATATCGGTGAAGGCTTCTACCACGTACTTTTAAAAGAGGCTGCTCGGTTATGCATTGGGATAAAAGCTTTCATCGATAAAGCTCTTGAAGGCACCGAAGAGAGTGTCGATCAAGGAGCCAGTACAAGCAAGCACCTTGAGGAGGATCCCTCTTCGTCCGGCTCCCATTAAGGAATAACAGCCATGCGGTTCGGTGGAGAAGACATTTATCTGTCCCTGTCTCCTCCACTCTAGGCCTTCTTGACACTTTAACGAGATCCTTTCTGAATCTTTCCCAAGGTTAGAAGAGCAATAACATAGCCAGAAAAACAAGTTGGGAGTCGGTATCAAGGAAGATAGCTAAATTCTCCTTCCCTCTATTATCAACGGCGCCCAAGACATTTGTTTGCCTTCTCTCCACTCTAAGAAAAGTAACACGACAATACTACTTTATCGAGGCCAACCACCTGTCTTAAAAAAGCAAGAAAGAAGAATACACAGCCCTATCTTTAGCGACCCCAACACCAAAAAAAGTATCTACCTATTATAAAAGGCACAGCGGCTGCTAATAAGAGATGGGGTATAGAAAAAGCAAGAAAAGAAAATTGATTTCCGAGGTTTGGGTTAAATGTTGGATTTCCTGCCATATAGTCATACATCTTAGATCCTCTAAAGACAAAGTCCATTTCTAACAAATCTCTGTCTATCTCTTTTTTAAGCTGCTCCTGCTTTCCGAAATAATTAATTAAAAAGGGAAATTTTTCAAAAATAAAGAAAGTTATTAATTGATGCTTTTTTAAAGGATCTTCCCCTACACTGGCCGCGCATCGTAAAATCGCCTCCGCAGGCTCTTCGGGGAAAAGTGTGCGACATGCGGGCACAATGAGATGCCCATAATCCTTTTCCAAGACCTCCGTCTGCTTAAAATAATTCCTAAGCCACTTATGAAGTTTTTTCTTAAGCCATTTCTGGCTTTCAAGATACCTTAAAAAATTTTCTGATTCGAGGAAGGTCTTTAAAAGCGATTCAGAAAATTCCTCCGAATTTTTCATAGAGCCAAATAACAAGGCATTATCATCGAAAAAATAGTTATTAATTTGCTTATCAAAAGCTATCTTGAACTTTCTATCTTTGAAGAATAGTTCGGTGCCACCCCCAGAAATGTTAAAGAGAGACCAAAGAGCTTTCGTATTTCGTCTATAACGGGCTATGTCCCTACTATCGTCTGGCTCACCTTGATAAAGTTTAAAATCCAGAGAAGTAGAATCCATCCCATGCAGGTCTTCTAAATTCTCTAAACACTCGGCTAGAGTCACAATATAACCGTTAAGGGTCATAGCTTGGCGATAATGAGCAACACCTGTAACATTGTCCTCTTTAGGGTGCCAGCTATAGACCGTCAGATCAAGATAATTACAAGGCTTTTCCGGGGAATAAAGGTCTCTTAATGATTGATAAAAGGCTGCATTCAATTCCTTTCGCTGCTCAATATAATTCATTAAGTGATACGCACCTTCGGAAGATTTCAGAAACATTCCAGCAAGAAAAGGAGAAAAGTGATCGGCTTTAAAATGGTTGTGGAGATCCTGGTCAACAGCCTGTTGAATATCAACATCCTTGCCAGCATAAGCTATAACCCAAGCTTGGAAAAAGGAGACAGAATAAAAAATAGGGAACAAGGTACCCCGATAAAAATCAAAGAAGGAATGCCGTGCTCTCTCATATAAACACACATACATGAAAAATAAGGACATACTGCTAATCTTTCTAAGGCACTTAGACGGTAGCTTTAAGTTCCGCTGCATGTTTGATATAGGTGAGGAGAGATAGAAAAAGTCATCACTCCCTCTTATAGCGTCCTCCACATCAAACATCTTCATTAGCGAACGATCAATCTTCTTTTCAGCTCTTTATAACTCTCAAGATACTTTAGAAAATTATCGGAGCGAAAGAAAGTCTCAAGGCTCTCCAAGCAAACACGTGGGAGAAAAAACTCTTCGCTTCCTCATCCTCATAGAGGAGAAAAAAATTAGCCGCAAAAAAAGCTTCCATCTCCTTAGCAAGGCTTTCCTCACTATCAGGGTTGTTTGCTAATTTTTCAAGGCGTGTAAGAAAGGATTTCACCCCGCCAGACACGGTGTATACAGGCACGGGTCACAAGGTCCTTCGTGAAGATTCTCTTCTTCCAACGGCTTAGAAAGCATACCAGATTGATAAGCGCTCGCTACCACAACCATGGAGGACACGGGGAAATCCCTAAGCTAAATAATAAAATATATTTTTCCATGTATCTACTCCTAAAAAATTTAGTAAAATATGTGATTTCTTAATGTAAATTCAAGGGAGAATATGTGTGTATGAGAGATAATTAAATGTATGACATATTTTATTTTGTCTACTTTCTTCATAAGATCAGCTATAAATTTCTATTGCTCCCATTAATTTCCTCTTGCCACACAAGCAACTCATTTAAAGAGATAGGCAATAAGCCCTTCTTTCCTCGCCAGCTACCCCTATACACCAATACCCTCACAGGGATACCAGTGGTTAGTGATTAAAAATGGCGCACCTTTCTATCCATTGGATACAGGAGAACTTTCACTTGAGCTCCCGTAACAGAGAAGAGACTTTCTAGAAAGGCAAGTAGAGGTTGGTAAAAAAGCTAATTAGTAATGGAGAGAAGTGGAAAGCTGATTTTACCGCCTCATTGGAGAGAACAATTAGAAAGCATTCTCGCTTCCACGACAAAAAAAGAAGGAAGCAATCCCGAAAAGGACGAGAAAGGCAACGATCCAAAAGGTAAAGGAAGAGCGAAAAAAAGAGAATACTCTTTTAGGGAAATAGGCGGTTAAGAGCCCTAAAGAAACTTAAGCACAGAAAAGAAAAGACCCTTAAAGGCTGAGCTTGAATAGAAAATACACCTCCCTCTTTTTTAAATACGGCACACCAACGTGCTTAGCAGGTGATTGCCATAAAAGAACACGCACGAAATACCACAGAAGAATACGGGAACAGCAAGCAAACAAAAGGACTGTTTAACTGGCCTTCCTCCCCTTTCCCTCGAACATAGGAGTTTTCAACCGAACAATCCTACTCTTTTTCATCAAAGATAATTATCGGGGTTTTAAGGCAGATGGCAATCCAGCCAACCTCTAAATTGGCGTAACATCGAGCCTATAAAACCTCCCAACCAGCCTTATCCTGCGGCGCTGTCAACTCAATAGATTTCTTTCGAAACTCACGATGGGAGCTCGAAGTTATAGATTCTAGCAATTAAACTAAACCTTAAAGCAAGACGCTTACGTCTGTTTCTGTAACGGTCAGTGATGATTTTAAAGGGTTTAAGAACGGCCCATAACATTTTCATTCCGTGCGCGTTCGCTAGCGAGCTGGTGGTTAGCTTCTTTTATCAAAGACGTAAAACCGTGCCATGTTTTAGGTCATTGGCTGCTTGGCGGATCGGAGCTTGTTAAATGCTTTGCTAAAGATAATTTAATTGATGAATGTATCATGGCTATTATTCCAACTGCTCTTAACAGGGGAATAAAATTAGAGTTGCCATACCAAAATTTTAATTTAACTTCCACTAAAGAAGGCAGCGATGGTATAGTACAAAAAGCTTACGTAAAGAAAAAAAAGAACAATATGAGAATAACATTCGAAAAAGCAAACACAAAGCATATTGACACAATATTTAACTGGCTTCAAGAGCCGCATATAATAGAATATTGGGATAATAGCCAGGAACATAGAGAGGATATTCTAAATTTCATACACGGTCGGTCTCAGTATTATTTTTACGGTACTACCAAGTATTTTGTAGCCTCAATAGATAATCAGCCTTTTGCTTTTCTGCTTGCTGATATATTGAAGCCTGACCAGGAGTTATCCGAGCTTCATAGGCAGCATTTATCTGATAAAGGTCATACAATATCCCTGGATTTTGGTATAGGTAATACAGAATATTTAGGCAAAGGTCTTGCTGCTTCAACATTGAAAGAATTTATCGAGCATTATCATAATTTTATTGATCCTTTGGCAGTTACTTTCTTTATCGAGCCTGATGAAGGCAATCCTCGTGCTAAGCATGTTTATGGTAAAGCTGGGTTCGAGGAGATTGGCAAGTTTGAAATGAAAGATGGCTTTTTCGAAGGCAACCAAACGTATTTAATGGTGAAGAGAATATGAGCCGGAATATTCAAATTATTATTGCCACCCTTGCTGATTACTCCACAATCCAAAATTTGGGACGGTTTTATGTTTATGATATGTCTCGTTATTGCGGGCATTTAGAGGGGTGGGAATGCCCTGAAAATGGTTTATACGAGTGCAATGATAATCATCTATGGTGCTTGGGATGATGAAATTTTTGAGTCAAATTTTCTGATAAGCAAATGATGGAGTTTTCCATTACCTGAGCAATTACCTTCCATCATAAAATCACCTACATGCTTAAATCCAGCTTGCTCGTATACCCGTTTGGCTTTAGGATTATCAGCCGCGGGATCAATCAAAAACGTATCGGCTTTTGGATCAACGCGTTTGCGGAAATACTCGATGAAGGCGGATAAAGTTTTTGCTCCATATCCTTTGCCTAAAAAATTTAGGTTTCCTATCATGTAATCTATGCCATATGTATGGCCGGTTTTAGAAAGATAGAACAATTTTAGCTCACCTATATCATCTTGGTGTGTTTCCTGTATAGTCATCAGCATGGCGTAAGGTTTGCCCTTTGCCGATGCAATCCAATAAACATATTTGCCGTCTGCGTAAGACGAGGGAGTTTTTCTTCCTCTCATGAAATTTAATATATCGTCTTTATGCTCCTGGCTATTATCCCAAAATTCTTGAATATGAGGCTCGGCAAGCCAAGAGAATATAATGTCCTTGTGATTTAATGTGGCTTTTTCAAATGTTATTTTCATAAGCATTAACCTGTTTTATTTAGTTTTTTCATGTGGATTTTACATGAATCCCCAAATAAAAATGACTTAATATAGAAGATAATAACCCGTGTCTCCCCTACAGCATTCTGAATGCTATGTTAGCAATTCCATTAAGGGCGATAATTCTCACAAAGTCCCACTTAGTTGGTTCTTCTAAAATTTTATATAGCATAGGGAGACCCAAATAGTAAGGCACAAAATATTATTGGGATTGTACTACAATGTGGTGACTGTTTTATATTTCACGATACCTCCTTCTAGGCATCACCGTACAAATAATTTACCTATATTTCAAGTTTCGAAAGAGGCCTCATAAACAAACATGTTCCCCCTTTCTCTCGAGAAAATTTTCCAAAATGGGTATGAAATTATCATTCTTCTTGATAGGTGAACATTTTCATCGCTCAAGCCCGTTCAAATCCTTTCAGAGTTCTTAAGAAATACACCCTTTCTCTTACCTGGCAAACTAACCGCTTCGATGGTTAAAAGGTCGCCCCCCGCTTCCGTCCAACCAAGGCCCGTCGCAACGCCGACTTGGCTATCTTCTTCACTCATACCATGCGTATATTTAGTAACACCCGCATATTTTGGAAGATTACGAGGGGTAATACGCACTTTCTTAACCTTTGTGCGTATCGTAATTTCCTTTACAACTTTGCGCGCCAAATTTGCGATTTCTCGCTCCAAATTACGCACCCCCGCCTCACGCGTATAATGACGAATTAAATGACGTAGAGCCTCATCCGATAAAACAAGCTCATCACCCTTCAATCCATGAGCTTTAAGCTGTTTTGGTAATAAATAACGACGAGCAATTTGCAACTTTTCATCTTCAGTATAGCCCGAGATTCGGATAACCTCCATCCTGTCTCTCAGCGGCTGGGACATATTAAGTGTATTGGCCGTGGCAATGAACATCACATCCGACAAATCGTAATCGACTTCCAGATAATGGTCATTAAAAGTATTATTTTGCTCAGGATCAAGAACTTCAAGCAAAGCAGAAGATGGATCTCCGCGCCAATCACCACTTAGTTTATCAACCTCATCAAGCAAGAATAAAGGATTCGAAACCTTGGCTTTTTTCATCCCCTGAATGATTTTCCCAGGCATGGACCCGATATAAGTACGACGATGTCCACGTATTTCCGCCTCATCTCGCACACCCCCTAAGGAAACGCGAACGAAGTTACGGCCTGTTGCATGCGCGATTGATTTCCCCAAAGAAGTTTTTCCGACACCAGGAGGACCAACAAGACATAAGATCGGCCCTTTCATCTTCCCAACACGGTTTTGAACACCCAAGTATTCAGTGATTCTCTCCTTAACGCGCTCAAGCCCATAATGCTCTTCATCAAGGATTTTTTGCGCCCCTTTTAAATCCTTTTTAATACGCGTTGATTTTCCCCAAGGGATTGACAGCAACCAATCAAGATAGTTCCTTACAACCGTTGCTTCCGCCGACATAATACTCATAGAGCGCAGCTTTTTTACCTCAGCAAGAGCTTTCTCACGTGCTTCCGCCGAGAGCTTAGTATGGCGCACCTTCTCTTCAAGCTCAGAGATTTCATCTTTACCATCTTCGCCTTCACCCAGCTCTTTTTGGATCGCCTTCATCTGTTCATTGAGATAGTATTCGCGTTTGCCTCCATTATTTTATCAAAATTTGCCAGGTAAAACAGCGCTTCCCTGGATCATAATGCTTTTTAACAGGAACGAATGAATATACAGGAAAAATGTCATGAAAATATGAAAAAATGGCGGGAGTGACGGGACTTGAACCCGCGGCCTCCGGCGTGACAGGCCGGCGCTCTAACCAACTGAGCTACACCCCCTAATGGGTAACAACGTAGACCATCACTTTACGGCCTACACTTTCATAGTGTTAATGGTATATATGCTGGATATTCTTCCGTCAACCAAAAACACTCTCAATAAAAATGGTGGGCGATGACGGGATCGAACCGCCGACCCTCTCGGTGTAAACGAGATGCTCTCCCAGCTGAGCTAATCGCCCATAAGGCAAGGCCCAAGGAATGTAGAAATCATACTCTTGGGCCTCAGACCAATTTTAAGAAACAGCTTCTTTTAAAGATTTTCCAGCTCTGAATTTAGGGACACGAGCTGCAGGGATTTTAATTTTCTCACCTGTTCGGGGATTGCGGCCTTCACTTGCAGCGCGATCAGCAACAGCAAATGTGCCAAATCCTACAAGTCTTACTTCCGCTCCGTCCTTAAGAGAGTCAGTGATAGCCTCAAAAACGCTATCAACGGCTTTTGACGAGTCAGCTTTTGTTAATCCTGCTTTTATTGAAACTGCATTAATTAAATCATTTTTATTCACTGGTCAATATCCTATCTTTTAACTAACCCCACAATTGTCGGGATCAACCCGAACAGTCCAATGGTAGTGCCAAACAGGGCTATTCGTCAATGGGTTTCCGTCTGTTTTTTCAAAAAAAAATATTTTTTTGAGACAAAATAAAAAGTTAGCTGCCTTCGCTCCAAAAAGCTTCGAGCGAATGAAAAAGAAGCTTCCCGTTCAGAGGATATTTGCCCGGCATCACGCTTTCTTTTTTAATGGGGGGAGCCCCTCACATAAAGCGTTCTCCAACACCTGGTCAACATTTGTGATTGGGATAATTTCTAAATCTCTTTTGATATTATTAGGAATTTCGATTAAGTCTTTCTCATTCGCTTTTGGAATGAGAACGCGCTTAATTCCACCGCGGTGGGCCGCTAACAATTTTTCCTTCAGACCACCAATAGCTAAAACTCTCCCTCTAAGGGTTACTTCCCCTGTCATCGCTGTATCTTTGCGAATTTTCATGCCGGTCAGCACCGACACTATAGTCGTACACATGGCAATACCAGCCGATGGCCCATCTTTGGGAATCGCCCCCTCTGGCAAGTGAACATGAATATCTTGCTTCTCAAAAAGAGCAGGATCAATACCATATTGCTCCGCTTTTGCACGCACGCAACTGGCCGCCGCCTGTATGGATTCCTGCATGACTTCCCCGAGTTTCCCAGTCGTCATAATCTTACCCTTACCTGGCAAACTAACCGCTTCGATGGTTAAAAGGTCGCCCCCCGCTTCCGTCCAACCAAGGCCCGTCGCAACGCCGACTTGGCTATCTTCTTCACTCATACCATGCGTATATTTAGTAACACCCGCATATTTTGGAAGATTACGAGGGGTAATACGCACTTTCTTAACCTTTGTGCGTATCGTAATTTCCTTTACAACTTTGCGCGCCAAATTTGCGATTTCTCGCTCCAAATTACGCACCCCCGCCTCACGCGTATAATGACGAATTAAATGACGTAGAGCCTCATCCGATAAAACAAGCTCATCACCCTTCAATCCATGAGCTTTAAGCTGTTTTGGTAATAAATAACGACGAGCAATTTGCAACTTTTCATCTTCAGTATAGCCCGAGATTCGGATAACCTCCATCCTGTCTCTCAGCGGCTGGGACATATTAAGTGTATTGGCCGTGGCAATGAACATCACATCCGACAAATCGTAATCGACTTCCAGATAATGGTCATTAAAAGTATTATTTTGCTCAGGATCAAGAACTTCAAGCAAAGCAGAAGATGGATCTCCGCGCCAATCACCACTTAGTTTATCAACCTCATCAAGCAAGAATAAAGGATTCGAAACCTTGGCTTTTTTCATCCCCTGAATGATTTTCCCAGGCATGGACCCGATATAAGTACGACGATGTCCACGTATTTCCGCCTCATCTCGCACACCCCCTAAGGAAACGCGAACGAAGTTACGGCCTGTTGCATGCGCGATTGATTTCCCCAAAGAAGTTTTTCCGACACCAGGAGGACCAACAAGACATAAGATCGGCCCTTTCATCTTCCCAACACGGTTTTGAACACCCAAGTATTCAGTGATTCTCTCCTTAACGCGCTCAAGCCCATAATGCTCTTCATCAAGGATTTTTTGCGCCCCTTTTAAATCCTTTTTAATACGCGTTGATTTTCCCCAAGGGATTGACAGCAACCAATCAAGATAGTTCCTTACAACCGTTGCTTCCGCCGACATAATACTCATAGAGCGCAGCTTTTTTACCTCAGCAAGAGCTTTCTCACGTGCTTCCGCCGAGAGCTTAGTATGGCGCACCTTCTCTTCAAGCTCAGAGATTTCATCTTTACCATCTTCGCCTTCACCCAGCTCTTTTTGGATCGCCTTCATCTGTTCATTGAGATAGTATTCGCGTTGGGTTTTCTCCATCTGACGTCGAACACGATTACGGATACGCCTTTCAACGGTCAATACGCCTATTTCATTTTCCATGAGAGTATAAATATGCTCAAGGCGTTTAACAGGCGAGCCCATCTCAAGAAGCTTCTGCTTCTCCTCAATCTTAATATTAAGATGGGTTGCTACAGTATCAGCAAATTTACTGGCATCCTCAATTTGATTTAAAGACACCAATACATCGGCGGGTATTTTTTTGGTTAATTTTAGATACTGTTCAAATTGAGAAATAATTGATCGAACAAGCGCCTTTACCTCTTTTTCATCCTCTTCTTTTTCCTGAATAGGCTCTGCATCCACCAAGAAAAAAGGATCCACCTTTTCAAAATGTTTGATATCAGCCCGGCACGATCCCTCTACCAAGACTTTTACCGTCCCATCTGGAAGCTTCAACATCTGTAAAATCGTGGCCAAAGTCCCAACTTTATAAACATCTTGTTCGGTCGGCTCGTCCTGAGTTGCATCTTTTTGGGTTACTAATACAACCAATTTATCTTTTTCGATGACCTGATCGAGAGCACTCACCGATTTCGGCCTTCCCACAAAAAGAGGAACAATCATATGAGGAAATACAACAATATCCCTTAACGGTAATAATGGGTATTTGCCTAAATCAGATGTGCACATAGATTGACTCACTAAAATTTCCTAGATTAACTAGCTACTTCCTTGCCATTTACCCCTTTTTTATAGACTTTCACCGGCAAGGCTCGACCTTCAATGACTTCTTTATTTATAACGATTTTTTCAAGGTTATTCAAACCAGGTAACTCATACATCGTATCAAGCAAAACACTTTCCATGATCGAGCGTAAACCACGAGCCCCTGTTTTGCGAGCTAAGGCTTTGGCAGCTATTGCCTGAAGAGCATCGTCGGAAAAGACGAGATCCACATCCTCCAATTCAAACAACGCGGCATATTGCTTAATAAGAGCATTTTTAGGCTTTGTCAAAATATCGATAAGAGCCTTTTCGGTTAAATTATCTAAAGTGGCTATAATAGGAAGCCTTCCGATGAACTCAGGGATGAGCCCATACTTGCCCAAATCCTCTGGCTCTAAGTCCTTCAAAATTTCGCCCGCTTGACGCTCATCATGAGTGCGCACATCCGCGCCAAAACCAATAGAAAGCCCCCGACCACGTGCAGAAATAATTTTTTCTAAGCCGGAAAAAGATCCACCACATATAAATAAAATATTAGTGGTATCAACTTGTAAAAATTCTTGCTGTGGGTGCTTACGCCCCCCTTGAGGAGGAACCGAGGCAATCGTCCCTTCCATAATCTTCAATAACGCTTGCTGGACACCTTCCCCAGATACATCACGGGTGATAGAAGGGTTATCCGACTTACGAGAAATCTTATCCACTTCATCAATATAAACGATCCCGTGTTGCGCCCGCTCTACGTTATAATCAGCGGCCTGTAGAAGCTTTAAGATAATGTTTTCAACGTCCTCTCCAACATAACCCGCTTCTGTTAATGTGGTAGCATCCGCCATCGTAAAAGGAACGTCAATGATTCGAGCTAACGTCTGAGCTAATAGGGTCTTACCACAACCGGTCGGACCAATGAGAAGAATATTAGACTTGGAAACTTCTACATCACTCTTTTTTGCCCCTGCTGACAAACGCTTATAATGATTATAAACTGCAACAGATAATACGCGCTTAGCATAATGCTGTTCAATGACGTACTCATCCAAAACTTTAGCAATCTCTGTCGGCGTGGGAATCCCGTTGACAACGCGATTACCCTCCGCAGAGAGTTCTTCGTGAATAATATCATTACAAAGCTCGACACATTCATCACAGATGAACACCGTGGGGCCCGCAATAAGCTTTTTCACCTCAGTTTGGCTCTTTCCGCAAAAAGAACAGTGCAATACGTTTTTTAATTCATTGCCAGATTTATTCATATATCTTTGCTTTCCAACCTATTCCTGCGCTCAAAAATGCTTATTTGGCTAGGGACCCTTTCTTTTATCTATATAGAGTATTGGGAGAAAAAACAAAAAAAAAAGTTAATTAATAGGGCAATTTTATTCTTTTGGCTGTGCCGACTTCTCATCAACAAGCTCAATCCTTTTCTCGATGACCTCATCAATTAAACCAAAAGCCTTTGCTTCCGTAGGGCTCATGAAATTATCGCGTTCTACCGCTTTTTCGATCACATCAAGAGATTGGCCTGTGCAGTCTTTGAGAATATTATTGAGCTTTGCACGCAAAGCCAGAACCTCACGCGCATGAATTTCAATATCTGATGCCTGCCCTTGAACCCCTCCGTGAGGCTGGTGCAACATAACGCGCGCATGCGGCAAACTATAACGCTTCCCTTTAGTCCCCGCGGTTAGAAGCAAGGATCCCATAGATGCCGCTTGCCCTAAACAAAAAGTCGCTACATCCGAGCGGATGTAACGCATCGTATCATAAATAGCAAGCCCTGAGGTCACTACACCCCCTGGCGAGTTGATATACAAGAAAATATCCTTCTTGGGATTTTCCGATTCCAGGAATAAAAGCTGAGAACAAATAAGGCTCGCAACAGCATCGTTGACCTCACCTACTAGAAAAATAATCCGTTCTTTCAACAAGCGAGAGAAAATATCAAAGGAGCGCTCGCCCCTGCTCGTCTGCTCAATCACCATCGGCACTAATGTGCTACTGTAAAGCTCTGCCAAATTTGTCGCCATGTTTGTTGTCTCCTAATCCTTTATATTTTAATCCTAAAATATAAACATTAATAGAGCTTTATAAACCCACAAAAAATACCCAAAATAACCCCACACACCTTAAACAAGAAATACACTAACCCCTACTCTTTCTCAATCAAGCTCCTTAGTTCCTTAGCAGAAACTTCCTTCTCTGTAAGCAGAGACTTACTCAACATAAAATCAACCACCTTCTCTTCAAAAAGCGGCGCCCTCAACTGCTGCAACAGATGAATATCAGAGCGAAGACGCTGAAGATATTCTTTCTCTTTACCAGGAAATTGCTGAGCCCTCATATAAGCTGCCTTAGCAAGCTCCTCATTCGTCACATCAATCTTATGATAACGTCCAATCTCAGCAAGAAGAAGACCTAACCTCACACGCCTTTCCGCAATACTACGATACTCTTGGCGCGTCTCTTCATTCAACGCCTCCTCCTTATCTTGCAAAAACTCTCGATTATGGGCAAGCTCATGCTCAAGCTGATGCCAAATATTGCGAAACTCTAACTCCACCATCTCTTCCGGAACAGCAAATTTATTGGCCTCATCAAGATAGTCCAAAAGCTGCTTTTTAAGATGAGTACGACTCATATGCCCAAAATCTTCTTCAAGCGCTTTCGTAATCTTTTCTCGCAGATCCTTTAGGTCTTGCGCCCCCATTTTTTTTGCCAACTCATCATCAATTGTCACGGGAACGCGTTCACGGATCTCTCGCAATTCAACATGAAAAATAACTTCTTTCCCTTCCATATGCTTATCATTATAATGGGCAGGCATATGAACGGAAATATCAATCGTTTGTCCTTTTTCCAATCCAACTAACTGATCTTCAAAACCAGGCACAAAGAGCTTTGAGCCAATTTCTAGATAGAAATCCTGTGCACATGCTTTCTTATAGACCTTGCCCTCGACTCTTCCCTCAAAGTTTATAACAACAATGTCACCTTCTTTAACAGGTCGATCTTTTTTTACAGGCTCTGTCTTGGGATACTGCTGCGTAAAACGATCAAGCGCTTCACGTAGGTCATCTTCACCTACTTTTGCCACGAGCTTTTCAAAGGTAATATTTTCCCATTGGTTTGGTTGAACCTCTGGGATCACTTCAAAGGCAACAGAGAATTCAAGATGGCTATCTTCATTATCAATCGATATTTTTGGCTGAAGCGCTGGCTTCAATTGCTTTTCTTTAAGCAACTTCTCCATAGCTGATTTGATACATTTTTCTTTGACTTCGCTCTGTACGTCCTGGCCATATCTTTGCTTGACAAGCTGAATAGGAATCTTACCAGGACGAAACCCCGCAAGCTTAAGGCTTGAAGCTAAATGCTTAAGCCGTTCCTCAATTTCCCCTTCCACATCGGCTTGCGGAATGGTGATACGATATTCCCTTTTTAGGCCTTGATTGACAACCTCAACAAATTGCATATTTTCCCTATAAAATTATTTATGAAGTTGGTACGGGCGGAGGGACTTGAACCCCCACAACTCTCGTCGCCAGAACCTAAATCTGGTGTGTCTACCAATTCCACCACGCCCGCATTTTCATTTTAACTATCTCTTACCGTCGTCTTTTCATCACTTCTTCTTAAGTCTCATAAAACAATTGTGATATGTCTCTCTTAGAAGAAAGTGCACAACGACTTTTTATTTATGACACTCTCTTATGCGGGGCGCAAGCATAAACTTTACAAAAAATGTACCAAATTTTCTTAACACCTGCCCCTTATTTACCTTTTCTGAGTTACCTCGTCCGCCTTATGAAAAAGAAATGGTGTAGGTCGTCCATTTCCCCCTTTACATGGAAAGGCACAGGCAAAAAGCTTCCTCCCTTTATTCTTAGGACTGCGCTATATCTTTTAGGGATTGACAGATCGCCTCGACGTCTTTGAGGCTCTTTTCAGGGCTGGACCAGGACCTCAAAAAAACTAATTTCTGATCAGGTCTGAGACGAACCGTTGCTCTTTGGGTTTTAATAAAATTTAATAACTTCTCAGGATGGGGGAATACATTTTTATAAAAAGTTACAATCACCCCTTTAGGGCCCACATCAATTTTTTCCACATACGCCCCATAACAAAGCTGTTTTATCTTTACGATATCGAAGAGATTATGAGCTTCCCTCGGCAAAGGACCAAAACGATCCGCAAGCTCCTCTTTTAAATTTTCTCCTTCTTCAGCCGTTTTCACCGAGGCGATACGCCGGTAAAGACTTAAGCGCAAATCAATATCCTCAACATATTTGTCAGGAATAAAAACAGGAAGGCCAATGCTAATGTGCGGAATCCATGTTTCTTGTTCTATGGTGTTCGAGCGAATCTCTTGAACCGCTTCCCGCAACATCTCTTGATAAAGCTCAATACCAACTTCACGTACGTGGCCTGATTGCTCCTCACCAAGCAAATTCCCTGCGCCACGTATATCCATATCGTGGGTTGCAAGAGTAAACCCTACCCCTAAGGTATCTAACGTTTGCATAACTTCCAACCGCTTGACAGCATCCTGGCTTACTTGGTAATCGGGAAGCAACAGATAAGCATATCCCTTTCTTTTGTCGCGCCCAACACGCCCTCGGAGCTGATAAAGCTGGGCTAAGCCAAACATATCACTACGATGAATTATAATGGTATTTACCTGGGGGATATCAATCCCTGATTCAATAATATTGGTGGAGACTAATATCTTGATCTCTCCCTCATCAAACGCCTGCATAATATCTTCAAGCTCTAAAATAGGCATCTGGCTGTGAGCCGCGGCGAGAGAAACCCCAGGCATCATCTCCTTCAATTGATCAACAATACGCGGCAAATCTTTTATTTGTGGCGCTACATAGAAGACTTGCCCACCATTTAAAATCTCGCGGCTTATGGCTTCTTGAATGACCAGCGGGTCAAAAGGCATCACATAGGTGCAAACCGCCACTCGATCGACAGGAGGCGACGTAATAAGGCTCATCTCCTTAATGCCACTGAGCGCTAATTGGAGCGTACGAGGAATCGGGGTTGCCGTCATCATTAAAATATGGACCCCCGCCTTCATTTCTTTGATCTTCTCCTTTTGACGTACACCAAAACTTTGTTCTTCGTCGACAATGACTAAGCCAAGGTTATGGAAGGAAGTATGGGATGAAAGAAGAGTATGCGTCCCAATCACGATGTCAATTTCCCCTTCTTTTAAACTTGCTTGAATTTTTTGCCGTTCCTTGGTTGGCACGAACCGGGAAAGTTGAGCAATTTTAAATTTAAAATCTTTAAATCGTTCGCAGAACGTAGAATAATGTTGTCGGCATAGCAACGTCGTTGGCACCAAAACAGCAACTTGCTCCCCCCTTGCGGCGACGACAAAAGCGGCTCTCAAGGCAACCTCTGTCTTGCCGAAGCCGGCATCTCCACAAATAAGGCGGTCCATCGGCTGACATGATGCGAGATCCTCTAATACTCCTTCAATGGCTTGTCGTTGACCCTCCGTTTCCGTATAAGGAAAACGTGCGCAAAAATCCTCATAAAGCCCTTCCAAAGGGTAAATAGGAGGCACTTTCTTCGTCCCGCGCTCCGCGGCTATCTTGATAAGTGTCTGGGCCATTTCGCGAATACGTTTTTTAACTCTGGCACGCCGAGCTTGCCAAGAAGCGCTACCCAAACGATCCAAGCCTACTGGTTGCTCAGCCGAGCCATACCGCGAAAGGACATTAATATGCTCGATGGGTACAAATAATTTATCTTGACCAGCATAGGTAATACATAAGCAATCGTGCAGCGCGCCTCCAATCATGAGCGATTCAAGCCCTTGATAACGCCCTATACCGTGTTCAAGGTGGACGACGAGATCGCCGGTCTTTAAATCCGAAACTTCCCTTAAATAATGTTCTGATTTTTTATAGCGACCGACTTGATACCGGGACGATTCTCCTAAAATATCCGCCTGTGAGAAAAGAGCAAAATGCGGGCAATAAATTCCGTGAGAAATCGGGAGAAACACAACACTTATTTCCTCAAGTGGCGCCGATATAACATCTGGCCAACTGGAACGTTTTTTTAAAGAGGTCATCCCATGTTTATCAAAAAGTGCTTGGATTCGCTTGATCATTCCCTGATTATTTACAGCAATGATCCTGCGAACCTTTTCGTTGTGCAGCTTTTGAAAAACCTCCCGCATATTATCGTACCCCTTCCCTGAAGAATGGCTCATTGCAGAAAAATGAGGCAAAGGACGCCCTCCAAGAGATCGGGAAGTAACATCTGCTTTTTGGAAGAGGACCGGATCTGGATCGAAAGGGAAACATTCCGCCAGCGAATGAGAACAGAGAGCTTGCTCGAGCTCCCCTGGCGAAAGGAATAACTCGGCAACAGGAACGGGTCGATAACCTTGATTTTCCAAAGTGCTTTTATCATTTAAACGTGCTTGATAAAAATGTTCTATTTCTTTAAATCGATCCATAATCCTATTTCTTACTTGATCGCCCAGCACAACTAACGAATCGGGCATATAATCAAATAGAGTTTCCAAAGTCCCATAAAAAAAAGGTAGCCAATGCTCTATCCCAGCAAAACTTTGGCCGTCACTCACCTTGTCATAAATCTTATCTATATCGCTTAGAGTTTTAAAATGTTTCCGATAAGCTTGGCGAAAGGAGGCTATAGAGGCAGAGGTCAACCACACTTCACGACACGGCGCAAGAGTAAACGAGGAAACATCCTCGAGGGTGCGCTGATCTTCGGCTGAAAAGAAGGAAATTTTTTCAATTTCATCGTCAAAAAAATCGACGCGGACAGGATAGGGAGTATCGATCGGGAACACATCCACAAGGCTGCCGCGTACAGCAAACTCCCCTGGCATGTGCACGGTTGGAACACGCTGGAATCCATAATCTATAAGCTGAGTAAGACAAGCTTCGCGCGTCTTACAATCACCAAGCTTTAAAGTGTGTTCTTTCCCTCGAAGAAACGCTCGGGGAATAACTTTCTGTCCAATAGTCTGAGCCGTGGTTACAATACACCATTTTTTATCCGGGTGTTCCAGGAGAGTTTGTAAGACGTTTAAACGTTGAGCCATAACCGTGAGAGTCGGTGATATCCGACTAAACGGCAAACAATCCCAAGCTGGAAACGTGAGAATAGGTAAATCTGGTTGAAAAAACCGAGCAAGATGACAGAAGTTTTCAGCCTGCTCTTCATTTTCTACAATAATAAGAATAGAGTGATTTGCCCCTTCTTCATCAAAAAAATAATCAGCTACCCATTTTGCTTCAAGCCCTTGGGTGGCCTTGGTCAAAACAGTTTTCATTCTCTGTTTCATCATGTTTGATGAGAGTTCTAGTGGGTCTTTATCCGCCGTCATTAATATTTCTTCTCTTGAGAAAACACCTTTACAAAGTGCTTCAACTTTTGCAAAACAGGCGTATCAAATTCTTCCGGGGCAGACTGCACTCCATGGATCCAATCAAGAATCGTGAGGTCACATTGGTCAAGCAAATGTTCGAAATCTCTGCGCTCCCCTTCATCAGACATTGGAAGATGGGCACGAGCAAAGTGTCCTAAAATAAAATCCGCTTCTTTTGTTGAGCGGTGCATACTTTTATATATAAGTCGCTTATGCTGCTTTTCCATCGGCAATAGAGTGCTTAGTTTTTGGATTTTGAAGCATATAAAATTCTTTGAACCATGACAAGAGCCAAGCCAAAGAAACCCAAGGCTTATCTTTTAGGCCCTCTCCTAAGTGCCTTAATAAAAGACACACATGCCGTGTAGGTTCTTTTACCCCAATGTTAAGAGTATGCCTTTTTCACTTTCAAGGCAGGATAAGAACGATTAAAATTTTCTGCCTGTCATATTTCATGCTTATCTTACGCACGCAACAAAAGGTATAGACCATACCTTTTCAAAATGGGTTCTTTTTTATTATACATAAATGTTGTTGGCTGTCTCTAGTAAAAACCAAGGTTTTTTGCTCTAATTAGAAAGAGAGGAAATTTTTCTTTCAAAACAAAAGGAAAAAAGTTAGACTCCCTCTCATCAATTAAAAATCTTAAAAAAGCTTTTCACGGATAAGCTTTGGCCTCGTGCATTGGAGTTAAGAGATGAGTTGGTTATCAAACGTTGTATTACCCAAAATTCGCTCACTCGTATCAAAAGTGGATATCCCTGATAATTTATGGCATAAGTGCCCTGGCTGTGAGCAAATGATTTTCAATCGTGAGCTTGAGGACAACCTTCTTGTCTGTCCCCATTGCCAACATCACCTTCGGGCAGGAGCTGCTCGAAGGCTCGCCATGCTTTTTGATAAGGGGGAATACAAGCAATTTGAGCCGGTAGAGCCTCCTATGGATCCTCTAAAGTTTAAAGATACAAAAAAATATCCTGACCGGTTGAAAGAAGCGCGTACCAAATCAGGACTTCAAGACGCTATCCTTATTGCTCGCGGAAAGCTTGAAGGGATGGACGTCGTCATTGGAGCTTTTGACTTTGGTTTTATGGGTGGCTCTATGGGAATTTATGTTGGAAATGCCATTATCCGTGCCTGTGAGGAAGCTCTTAAGGCAAAAGCACCTTTAATCCTTATCCCGGCCTCAGGGGGCTCGCATGCAGGAAGGTATCCTTTCACTTATGCAGATGCCACGAACTACCCTTGCCTCGCGTAAGGTTAAGGAAGCTGGTCTACCTTATATTGTGCTGTTAACCGACCCAACGACGGGGGGGGTTACGGCCTCTTTTGCAATGTTAGGGGATATCACCCTCTCAGAACCAAAAGCCATGATTGGCTTTTCAGGCCCGCGTGTCATCAAGCAAATTATTCGGGAAGAATTACCTCAAGGTTTTCAAAAAGCCGAGTATTTAAAAGATCATGGAATGATCGACCTTATTGTTCATCGCAAAGATCTCAAACCTACCCTTGCAAAAATCATTTCGGTTCTTACCAAGCCAGCGCTTGCTTAATATGGTTAGGAAATGGATATGGAAGGACAAATTAAGGAATCAGAAGCATCATCTTCACGGCTTACTCGGCGTTTTTTCCCAACATCCTTTCAATCAATTTCATGATCAACTGAGCCTAACCCCTGTTCAAGGTTGGCTCAAAGGGATTCAAACGCTGATGGCACGATTAGGCCATCCAGAAAAACTCTTACCACCTGTCATCCATATCACTGGAACAAACGGCAAAGGATCTGTAGTTGCTTTTTTAAAAGCTATTTTAAACGCCGCTGGTTATTGCTGTCATACGTTTACTTCTCCTCATTTGATTGAGGTTAATGAGCGTATTGTTGTAAGGGATGCCCCTATTACGACGGAAGAATTAAGCGATCGAGCCCGTGAAATTATGAAGATTAATGGCGATAATCCTCTCACCTTGTTCGAGTTGTTAACCGCGATTGCTTTTCAGGCTTTTACGGCTCATAAAGCTGACTTTGTTCTATGCGAAGTTGGGCTGGGAGGCACATTTGATAGCACAAATATTATCCCCTCGCCCCTCTTAGCTATTATTACCTCGGTTGCGCTTGATCATTGTGAAATATTAGGCCCCACTCTCCAAGACATCGCGCATCAGAAAGCCGGTATTATCAAACCTCAGCGGCCTATTATTATCGGCGATTTCTTCCCTCAAGACGTCAAAAATGTCATTGAACAACGGGCAAGAAGGTTAAAGGCTCCCTTGTTACTGGCCTCTAAACCTCGACGGCAAGGTGACGCCTTCTTTTTACCTTCCCATCCTGATACATTTTATCCGCTTCCTCATCTTAAAGGCGATCATCAACTAGAGAACGTTTCATTAGTATTGAAAGCTGTTGACTATCTCCGGCCCCATTATCCCATTGACGATAAGGCTGTAAAAGAAGGGATAAAAAAAGTTCAATGGCCGGGACGTCTCCAGCGACTTAACGATGGACCCCTTACCTCTTATCTTTCTGCTGGGCAACGCTTATGGCTTGATGGGGCTCATAACCCTGCTGCTGCTAGCGCCATTGTTTCCTTTATCCAAAGGGAATGGCACGACCTTCCTCTCTTTATCATCCTAAGCCTTAAACCGACAAAAGAGATTGAAGAATATCTGCGCTTCTATCAAACTATCCGCTCTTTTATCCACGCCTTTTATTGTCTTCCTCTTCCTGGTCATGAAGATGACACACAAGTTGAACGCATTTTTACCACCGCGCGCATCTTAGGTTTTCAATGCACGCAAAAAAATACCTTAGAAGAGTGCCTCTTTGAAATTAACCAACAGCACCCCTACCAAAGTAACATTTTAATTACAGGCTCTCTTTACTTAGTGGGAGAGGCTTTAAGAAAAAGTCAGTAAAACTCTTTAAGAAGGAAAAATAAATTTTAATATTTTTTTAAATTAATAATATTACTATAACTTATATGAAGGTAAGCATATAAAATCAGCAAGGTCAGCAATGAAGATAGTGTCAGATAAACAAGTAAGTAAGCTTGTTGCCAGCCCACTCAATAGGCCTCAAGACACCCTCTGGAACAGGATATACAGACGTCGCTTAGTTTTCATTCTCTTTTTAAGTACTCTTCTGCTCTACTTAAACGTCTTTATTCCTAGGATGGATCTGTCCCTTTTAACACGCATTGATGCTTTCTTAAAACTTTCCTTTCTTATCCTGGCCGGTGTATTAACGTTAGTGGGTATAGTTGCTTGCATTAAGAAACTTCTTTCTTTAAGGCGGCTAAAAAACCCTATCTTTCCTATTTCGGAAAAGATCATTACATCTTTAAAACATCGCGTTGCTAACAAGCAATAGTCACTCTTTCTAACAGATACTTATGTGCCTTAGTAAACTCTTATAAGAATGGCAGGGGATAAAAATAAAAACCTGCCCATTGGGCTATCCACTTCTGTAAGAGGTATCGCAGAAGATAAGCATAAGAGTAGTCAGAATTTTACTGATCATAAATACGATGACAACCAGCGTTCTTTCTTCTCCCAGAAGGCTCCACGTGGCTAGGCGCCATCCCCAAAGACTCCTTATCCGTTAACTAAGATTTATCCTTTATTATAGCGCATGTCTTTGTAGCGCTTCTTCATATACCTCTAAGGTCTTCTGACACATACTATCATTCGTAAAAGAAGCAAGAACCTTTTCTTGAGCTTTGGTAGTCAAGTGATCTTGTTGATCTCTCGGCAACGTTAGCGCTTTTAATAAAACCCTTGCCAAGTCTAAGCTACACTCAGGCTTAAATAAAAATCCGTCCTCGCCCTCATGAATGATTTCCACGCTTCCTCCATGGTTGGATGCAATAACAATTTTTTTCATTGCCATGGCTTCCGCGGTGACGCGGCCAAAAGCTTCAGGTTGAATCGAAGGAACAAGGACGATATGCGCCCGTTTATACAAAGCTGGCATATCGTGGATGGGTCCGATGAAGGTAACGAAGCGCTCAAGACCTAATCGCTGCACCATGTGTAAAAGGCTTTTTTTATATTCTTGGCTCTCTTCTTTTCCTGCAAACACACATTGGACGCTCATTTCTTCAAGTTTCTGGCACCCAATAAACTTTCCCAATGCTTGGAGTAAAGTGAAATGCCCTTTTCCCCGGCTTACACGAGCCGGAAGCAAGATCACCAGTTTATTATCAAGAAAAGGAAAGCTTTGAGAGAAAACATGAAGGCGCTCTTTCGACACAAGGGCATCATTAAATACCTTTATGTCTACACCTGGATGAATAACTCGAACGCGCTTTCCAAGATCTCTTGCTTTCTCTGGGTATGCACACATAATATGCTCCTTAATATAATAAGAGGGAGCAATCACACACTGACCCATTGTCATAATTGAGTTATATACCTTCTTAAAAATTGATTGGCTCCGATAGGCTCCATGATATGTGGTAATCAAGGGAAGATTAAGCTTCTTAGAAAGGAGTAACGCGGTCCAGGCAGGAGCTCTACTATGTACATGTAATATCGGGCACGACATTTTAAGTAATTCAGGCTGCAAGAGACGAACATTTTTTAAAATTTGCCAAGGTTTTTTAGAATATACTGGGTAGGTTAAATGGTGAACGGCCTCTTTCAAACTACCTACCATATCTCCGCCACCTGAGATAAGGTAAGACGACCACTCATAGTCTAAAAGAGCATTGGCTACATCAATTACGCCTCTTTCTACTCCACCGCCTTGGAGGCGGGGGACAATTTGACATACGGCGGGTTGAGGGCTTCTTGCCATTGAGGGCTTCTCCCTTCTTCATGGATGGTGCTTGACTCTCTTTCTCTTTTTAGCGATTTTAAAAATAATGTAAAGCTTTCATTCGAGATGTCAAAATTATGGGGATTTCCTATCTTCACCTAGAAGACGATCAACGTCTTGCCTATATAAAGAAAGACGGACGTTCTCCTGGTGTTATTTTTGTTCATGGTTTTCGCTCTGACATGAATGGCACAAAAGCACAATTTCTCGAGCAAGTGTGTTTAGCCGAAAACCGCCAAATGACTCGGTTTGATTGCTTTGGGCATGGTCAATCTTCCGGTGGGTTTGAGCAAGGCACAATCAGCCAATGGGTAAAAAATGTAACCGACATACTTACCCATCTCACCCAAGGCCCACAAATACTCATCGGCTCAAGCATGGGGGCTTGGCTTGCTCTTCGCGCTGCTGCGCTCTACCCATCCCGTATTGCTGGAATTATTACTCTTGCCGCAGCTCCCGATTTTACCGAGGAGCTTTTCTGGCCTTCCTTGAATGACATTCAACGGCAATCTCTTGAGAGGGAAGGGATTTGTTATGTAAAAAGCAATGAAAGCGACTCCTCTTATCCCATCACACGCGAGCTCATAGAGGATGGTCGCAAGCATCTTATCCTTACCTCCTCCTTATCGCTCGACTGTCCAGTGACTTTAATCCATGGCATGGAAGACCATGACGTACCTTATCACTATTCTATAAAGCTCGCGCATATCATCACAAGCAACAACATCTCCATTACGCTGCGGAAAAAGAGCGACCATCGTTTATCGTCTCTCGAGGACCTCACTGTCTTAGGCAGTCACCTCCGCCATATGTTTGCATGTTTACCTTCTACTGCCCCAGCATGTAGAAAGGTCGAGCGAGAGGGTAGTTAGAGGAAGAATTTTTGCCTACCCTTCAAATACCTTATTAAGAGGAAAGAGCCATCACGATTAACACGATCCCCAGGACAATGCGATAAAGCGCAATAGGCCACAAACCTATTTTGTCAATAAATTTCATGATAAGCCAAAGCATCGCACAGCCGACAAAAGCCGATATTGCCATAGCTGGAAAAACAAGTTTAGGAGCTAAAAAAACACCTTCCTTATAAGCCCTAAGCACCATCATGGCCGCGGCTCCTAACGTGGTCGGGATCGACAACAAAAAAGAAAAGCGCATAGCTTCCCGGCGCTTAATTCCCATGAGACGCGCTGCCGTCACGGTCACTCCTAAACGACTCGCCCCAGGAAAAAGAGCAAGCAATTGTATCATGCCAATCAAGAACGCGTGATACAGCGACATGGTACGCGCTGTAAGCGAAACGGCCCCGATTCTATCAGCGGCATAGAGCAAAAGGCCAAAAACAATACTACTGATCCCCATATACAAAAAACTTCTTCCATCAAACGACACGAAGAATTTGGCTATGAACACTCCGATAACAAATGGGACAAAAGCAATGAATAATCGAGGGAACAAGCTGTTTTTTTGCAACCGTTTAAAGGTGATAAAGTTTTTGACGTCTTTTAAAATGCCCCACACATCTCGCCAAAAATAAATAAGCACAGCACTTAATGTACCCACATGCAAGGCCACGTCAATGAAAAGCCCTTGGTAAGCCCAGTTTAAAATTTTAGGCAACAAGAAAAGATGCGTTGACGAGCTAATCGGCAAAAACTCGGTGATACCTTGCGTTATCCCCAAGACAACGATGTGCATTAAATCCATTGTTTATCCTTTAAAAATAAGTAATATAGACTTAAATTTATAAGGAATTATCAGAAAGATGTAAACGGATGCGTATTCTCTACGAAACGTGGTTATGCCCCTTTTCGCGCTCAGTTCGTCTTATATTAAATGAAAAAAAGCTTGATTATATCCTCGAGTTTGAAAAAACATGGGCACCTAAGCAGCGCTTTCTGGCCTTAAATCCAGCCGGAGAGGTTCCTGTTCTCATTGATTTAAATCATATTGTTGTAGCTGATTGTCGAACCATTATTGAATACTTAGAAGAAATGTATCCAGAGGTCAGCCTATATGGCAAGACCCTTGAAGAACGCACAGAAACGAGACGCCTTATCGGTTGGTTCCACCATTTATTTTATACGCAAGTAACAAGAAAGATTGTCTATGAGAAGATCTTTAAACAACGTTTTAATGAAGGACTACCCGATTCACAGCTCATTCGCGAAGGTCAGCATCATCTGCGTAAACATCTTGAATATGTCGAATGGCTTACTGACCGGCGGAAGTGGCTTGCAGGGCCTTTTCTTTCTGCAGCAGATATGGCTGCAGCCGCTCATCTTTCGTGTATTGATTACCTAGATGCTATCTCCTGGGATAAGCACCCTGGTGCCAAAGATTGGTATGCACGCATTAAGTCACGGCCCAGTTTTCGGCCCTTACTTAAGGATGAGCAAATCCCAAATGTCACACCGCCCTCCCACTATAAAGACCTTGATTTTTAAAGGATGGCACCCTCCTCGAAAAATTTTTTATGTCTAGGACTGGGGTATACCGCTTCTTATTTTATCCCCTATTTACAGCCTAAGGGGTGGGACATTATTGCCACAAAGCGTACAGGACAGGGTAACGTACCTCAGGTCACTTATGTACCCTTTGACACGCACATCAATGATCTCCCTCGCACCCTTTTTCATCAAGTACAGGGTATTCTCCTTTCTATTCCTCCTACAGATAGAGGGGATCCTGTTTTTGAAAAATATGCCGCTTGCTTTAATGAGCTTCCTCATCTCCAATGGCTTGGATATCTTTCTGCCACGAATGTTTATGGTGATTATCAAGGGGCCTGGATTGATGAAACTGCCGCTTGCCATCCTACGACACGTGGGGGGAGTAACCGTTTAAAAGCCGAGGAACAATGGCTATCACTTTTTAAAGAAGCCAACGTTCCTGTTCACATTTTCCGCTTAGCAGGGATTTATGGGCCCGGAAGGAATATTCTTGAGCGTCTTCTGCATGGCTCCGCCCAGCGCTATACCACTTCTCCCACTCACGTATTTAACCGTGTCCATGTGGAAGATATAGCGCGCGTTCTCATTGCTTCCTTGGAAAATCCTTGCCCAGGAAGCATTTACCACCTCGCCGATGATGAACCAGCCTCAGCAAGAGACGTTATGGCTTATGGGGCTCAATTACTCGGATTACCGCTCCCCCCCGAGCAACCGCTGGAGGCTAGGCCAGGAACTCAAAAGCTTGCTGATTTTTATAAAGAAAATAAACGACTTAACAATGCAAAGATAAAAAAGGAATTAGATATTCAACTTCGATATCCTACTTATCGCGAAGGTCTTAAAGCTATTGCTACCCAACTTATAAAGTATAGGTAGAGCGTGCCTTATGCTGCTAAAACACCTTCTTATCTCCAGGAAATATCGCGTTTATCACTGCCCTTAAAAAGTATAGATATATGCCTGAGAACCACGGCATATAATTTTCCTTTACCCAAAAAAGATTACGCCAGCTTTTCCCGTATGTTGTTCCTTTACAGTCACCTTTTATTAGAAAGTTTAGCACGTATGCATTTAACTCCCGCTTTCTCTTCTCTTGCTTGTTTGCCATGGAGACAAGAGACGCAAAACAAAAGCCACCTTTTCGAAAAGGAAAGCTTAAAGGTGAAAAGGGCAACAGCTTTTCCTTTGGAAAGGCATAGAACCTTTAAAAATTCTTAAGATTTGCCTAAAGCTGCTCTTGAAGCCAGTTTTCAAGTTCTACCCTTGAGGCTGCCCCCAGACGCGTTGCTACAACTTGCCCACCTTTAAAAAGCATGAGGGTTGGAATACTACGAATACCAACCCTTGTGGGAGCTTCTGGGCTATCGTCGATATTCAATTTAGCGAACACCACTTGGTCAGAAAACTTCTTTGAAACTTCTTCAAAAATCGGGGCAAGTGATTTACAAGGGCCACACCATTCTGCCCAAAAATCAACAACTACGGGCTTATCAGAGTCTAAAACATCCACTTGAAAGCTTGCATCTGTGATCGATTTTACCACCGTCTTCTCCTCATTTACTTTTTTTACACATTATATCTTTTTAAGGGTAGAATGTAGGTTCTGCCTGTCCACTTCACCTTCCTAATGCCAAAAGCTTTTTCCCTTAGCAAGCACCTAGAAAATCATATCAAGTCGTGGCCCTTGTGTCCATAAGATAGACGCCTGTATGCGATGATAAGGGAAAGCTTGCCCGACCAACGCTCGATAAATGTCAAGTTGGCGTAAGTACTCTGGCGGGATACCTTGTAAGGCCATGGGAACATTTTTGCGCGTCTTATATTCCACAATGAGAATTCTTTGGTCCTCTACCACGAGTCGATCAACCTTTGCATGAAAGAGCTGCCCTTCCCAAAGACCCGACATGTCTACTTCCGTCCTAGAGATACCTTTAAAAATAAACGCCCATTCTTCCTGCGTAATAATGTTATAAGCTTGGTCATATAATTGCTTTTTTGCTTCAGGGGGAAGAGGAAACTTATTTAAAAGGCTATCAGTAACCCTCTCCCATGCCGGAGGTGAATAGGAAGGAAGTATTTCAAGCAATTGATGAAGCGCTTTCCCATACTCCCGACCTATGCCGAGCTCCCCCTCGTCTTGATGGTACAGTAACGCAAAAGGATCCTCGCTTTGAGGTCCTGGCCCAACAAAAGAATCGTTAACAACTGTAGAGGCTTTTTTAAAGATAAAGTCACTTTTTATCGGCTGGGCAAACCAAGCAGGCACAACCACATCTTCTTGGCTTTCATCTTGGCTTGCACTTATATTGGGAATTTCCTTAAGAGAGGCCCCACAGCGCCAAGCATTCATAACGATATCTTCATAACACACCTCACAAGGCATTCCACAGTCCTCTATTGCCTTGGAAATATAGGCATGGAAAGTGCTATCTTCCTCATTTTTAGCTGACTTAGCCTGCCAACCAGCAACTATAAGATATTGGCAAGCCCGCGTCATCGCGACATAGAGCATCCGATGAAATTCTTGCCTTTCCTTTATATGCTGTGCTTCTTTTAAAGCTTGAGCTTCCTTGGAAGAAAAGGAAGAGAAAGGCACCCACAAAGGGAATAGGGCGCCTTCTTTTTCGGCCCAATAGAAAGAGCGATTTATATTACTGTAGGGGGTTAAACCTGCATCCGCGAGGATAACTAAAGGAGATTCTAACCCTTTTGAGGCATGATAGGTTAGAATTCGCACTTTATTCTCCGCCCCTTTTCCTCTCTTTTTTAATTCAAGGCTAGCTGTTCTCATCCATTCCACAAATCCTTGTAAACTTGGCAAGCTTGTTTTTTCATAATCAGCCGCTAAAGTGATAAGCATTTCAAGAGCTTCTATCGCATCATCTCCTAAACAACTTACGAGAAGTTTTATTCCTTCTAAGCCATATAAAATATGAAAAAGCGTTTCGGTAATGCTCATAAACCTTACGTGCTCTTTTAAGGCTACGAGGAATTGGTAGGCATGCTTCAATCCAGGTGAACGTTCCTGAATTAAGGCCATGCGTTCCCATAAAGAGAGGGGCTCTCTTTGATAAGCAAGAGCAAATAAGTCTTCTTCGGTAATCGTAAAAAAAGGAGACTTAAGCACAATCGCAAGGTTTAAATCATCAAGAGGCTGTAAAAGAAAACTTAAAAGAGCCAACATATCTTTGATAGCCAAGTCTTCCATCAGCTCGAATCGATCAAGCCCCGAGACAGCAATACCCGCATTCTTAAGAGCCCATGTTAACTCCTGCACAAAAGGGCCCCTTTTTCGCACCAAAATCATCACGTCTTTTGGCTGAAGCCTTGGATAGTAAGAAGAAGCACGTACCGAGAAACAAGAGGTCAAAAAAGCCACAATGCGTTTGATGTTTTCTTGGCGAGGATGACGATCATCTTGTATCTCTTCCCCCTTAACCAGTGACCACACCTCTACTAGCCCATGCTTTGCTCTATCAGCAGGTTCATGAGCAAGAGGTATAAAATCTTCTGAAACTCCATCTAATACTGTTTTATGAGAGAAAGTTTTGTCGACAAGCGTTAAAATAGGCTCTGCTGAACGATAAGAGCGAGAAAATTTTATATCATGCCAAAGGTTATTTGCCTCCTTTGCTCGCTTCTTATACTCATAATACATCGATAAGAAAGTTTGTGGACACGCCCCTTGAAAACTAAAAATAGACTGTTTGTAGTCACCCACCACAAAGAGGGTCCTTTTCTGGTTGGTCGTGCCTTCCCCCGTAAAAAATTCCTCCGTAAGGGCCTTGATAATATCCCAATGAGCAGGGTTTGTATCTTGAGCCTCATCTACTAGGATGTGATCGATTTTTTGGTCGAGTTTATAAAGCACCCACTCAGATTTCTGCCTTAATAATTCTCTTGTGTGAGAAATAATATCGTTATAGTCCAGGAACCCATATAATCTTTTCAAATTTTTGAATTTTTGATGCACTGCAAATGCAAACTGCATGAAACCCTGGGAAGCCTGCATAATAGCCATACAATTTGCTTGATTTCTGTATATACTACAGCGCTGGCTAAGATCTTCAAGAGCTTTAGCGTAGGAAGGGTAGTGAGTTTGAAATTTCTTGCTGCATAAACGCTGACGCGGCGTCCCTGTCAGGGTTAAAAAGCAAGAGAGAAATTCTTGGAACTTACTTTCTTCCTTATGTATATGTTTTAAGCACGTTAAGAGAGCATGCCCTAATTTACCATCACTGAGTGATTCAGAAGAAGATAAGAGAACAGTCGCCACTTCATGTAAAAAGGCTACATCCACTTCTTCTAGGAAAGAAGCTTTTAGCCCCTCTCGCTCAGTCTTTTCTCTCGGCAATCCAAAAAAGCGACAAAGAAGTTCAGAGTAACGCAGCAACGCTTTTCCCGGCTCCCCTGCTTCCTCTTCAAAGACGATCTTATGACCCTTTACATGCGCCTTTTCCTGAAAAAATTGGTGGACAAGAGCCTTTAAAGAAGCAAAATTTGTTAGTTCCGCAAGCGTCTGGACAATGGCTGATAAAGATATATCCTTATTAAAGAGGGCAAGCGTTTCTTCAATAGCTCGTGAGAGCATCTTCTCGGATTTCTCAGCATCCATCACCTCAAATAAAGGGCTCAAGCCGGCCTCAATAGGAAAAGCTCGTAAAATATCCATACAAAAAGCATGAATAGTTTGCACGTGACAGCTATAGCCATTAAAAAAAATATCTTTTACGAGGCCTCTAGCTTTTACGATATCTTCTTGCCTTATTGCTCGGTTAAGTAAATCAGTAAGCCGCTGCGCCAATTGAGATAAGGGCATTGAGGCCCATTCCATTAACTGCATCTCAATGCGCTCACACATCTCAACAGCCGCTACATTAGTAAATGTCAGGCAAATAATTTTATCGGTAGGAATCCCTTCTAAGAGAAGACTTAAGTATCGATCGACCAAGCTTTTCGTCTTACCTGTACCGGCTGATGCATTTACCCATACATGGGCTTGGGTATCGGTAATAAGGTTTTTCTGTAGGGGCATTATTCTCTACCTAATTTTACCCTTTCTTTACCCTGTTTTAATTAATGATTCTATAGTATGGGATTACTGAATGTATAGCTAGCATGAACCATGAGCCTAACGAAAAAGTAGAATTTCCCAAAAAAATATGTATAATGTGCTGAAAAAAATTTTTATATAAAAACAATATATGTCTAACATACATATTGGTTATACAAAATAGTTTTCTCACGGTGGGTATATGCAAAACAAAAATTATAATAATACATTTTTAATATTAACCTATTTTATTTTTTTTAATTTTATAGGTTCTATAATAGAAAATGTTTTAGCTAATACAAGTCCCTATGCTCTTAAAGATTTTTATGAAGAAGAGTCTAATGATGCTAATGTTTGTTCTGCTCTTCCTCAGATGAAGGTTCTCTCGCCTTTTGTTCCTAGCCCTCTTTTTTATGCACCTTACTTTGCAATCCTCTTACAACAAAAGACCCAACCAGCCCAAGTTTTGCAATATACTTCTTTAGCTGTCAACTCGTTGTTGCTACCCTACACATGCTTACCTATCACTCCTCAGGAGTATATACAAAATTTCTTTCAGGACTTCCCTCAATGCCCAATTTTAAAAAGCAATCTTGATTTCTGGAGCTTTTCTCTTAATCAGCCAAGCAGACAATGGACATGGGGGTATGATTTAGGAACTATTGAAGAGGTTAGTTTTCTAAGAAAAACGTCTTTTAAATGGATAAATCCTTTTATTCCAAGAGGATTTTTTCATTTTTTTGGAACGAGAGTGCAAGACGCAGATCATCTTGATAAGCCGATAGAAAAAGTGATTTTTCTTACAGAAAATCTCTCGCCTTCAAAAGAAAAATCTCCAGTAAAAAGCAAAAAAAATAACAAAACGTTACCCATTGAGCCTCTTTCTGCTACTCATTTTATTTATAGTGGATTACAGGAGATTCAAAGCAGCTTAACAAAGATCATCCCAGAGGTCGGAAAACGTATTGCAACGAATCTTCCCGCCAAAGCTATCATTCACCTATTTTACTTGAGATTTAATCTGTATGATAAAACCCCTCTTTCTTGGAGCCCTTTATTTATAAAGACTCTTTCTGATGCTATCTTTAAAACCGCTCTTATTGAAGGTGCATTTTGGTTTGATACTTACATATTTGATACGGGTTTTCTTTCCACCCCCTATTATAAAAGCCATCGAATCGACGTTCTTATGACGCAACATAAGGCCGCCCAGAAGAATGGTGAGGGAATCAAGAACATTCTGGGCGGCAACTATAGCGATGGGCTTCTTATCTTAATATTAAATCAGAGTTACCAAATGATAAAGGACTTTATTAAAGATAATCTTTTCAGCAAGATAGAAAAAAATAACGATTTATACCATAATAAGGAAGAAGTAAAAGATCTAAATTATTTTTATTTTAACCTCCTTTATCTCTTACCTTATGTAAAATAAAAAATTTTTAATATTCTTCTAAGCGATACAAATGTTTGTAAGAAATATAAGGACTGACACGCGCTTGAGCTAAAGATGTCTCGTAGGTTTGCGCAGGGTCGCTTACATAACACTGAGCGACCTTCATTTTTTCTTTCAAAGCCGCCTCGATATCAGCGGTATAAGGGATATTAATCACTCTACTGCCTTTATAGCCTCCATCCACTTGCCAATAAGATAGGGTAATTGGTTGGTCTTGGTAAGAAAAAGAGTAGCCTCCATTCTTTAAAATAAAAGCTTCTAAGGGCAACTGCGGTGCAAGACATGACAACACATCCTGTTTAGGAGGAACCTGACCTGTCTTATAATCAATAATGTGATAGCACCCTTTAAGTTGATCAATCCGATCTGCTTTAGCTATAAAAGTTAAATTTCCTTCTCTCTCGCGGAGAACCCCTTTAATTTCTAAAAAACACTCTGCAGCAGAATAACCTTTCTGTTCTTTTAAAAACCATACAAGAATATTCACGAAGCGAGGCCACCAAAAATACTTGACTGGCAACCTCGAAAGGAAACTCCCAGCTTGCTTACGAGCATAAGCTTTCACAACCTCGACCGTACCCTCATCTTCATCTGTGAGGTTTTCACGGATTATGTATTCAAAACAACGATGAATAACTGAACCAAGGAAAGCGGAATCCGTCATTCTTATAAAGTTGGCAAGAGGCTTAAGCTCTAATATATAGGCCGCATAATAAGTGTAGGGATCCTTTAAGAGCATCTCAAATTGAGTGGCTGAAAAGCTTCTAGGTCTAGCACCCAGATCAGGACAAGGCTTAGGCAAATTCCGGCGAAGGTACGACAGAGGTTGATTAAGGCGAGTGTTCAACTGCAACCAGAATGCTTGCTCTTTAAGCACGCTCTCCTCTTTTAAATAACCTAAAGCTCGCTTAAGAAGAAGGAGGAAACGAGAAGATTGCGTAAGTCGGCCTTGTGCTTGGAGCGAGCGCGTAATAAAAACCTCAGGGGCGCTTACAAGCGTCATGAAATCGTGCGCAGCTAAACCCACTTCACGCTGGTAAGAAGGCAACCCCGCCATATGACGCATCGACTCATTCATCCAAGGATCCTTTTCAGGAAAGGGCGGCCAACTCCCTTCATTCATATCGGCCAGAATTACACAATCAGCTGACTGCAGGCGTGCCTCGAGGGGTCCTAAAATCTGTATCTGAGGGTGTACCTCCTCCTTTGCGCGCACGGTATAGGAGGTAATAAAAGAGCTAAAGAGACGCTTGTAATCCAATCCAGAGAGAGCGGTTAAAACATCATGACATTCAAGAAGATCTTTTAAAAATTGATGTAGACACTCTCCTTCCTCATTCTTTTGAAAAATTTGCTCCTCCTTTAAAAACTTTAGAGCTGTCTCCAAATGAAGTGAGATAAGGTCTTTGATCCCGTGTTTACCTTGAGAGAGCCGGGCTATAAAAGGACCAAGCATTGAGGCAATGCGTTGTACTATGCCGCTCAGCTCGACGGAACCATATTTTTCCATTACCCTTTCCAAATGCGATAAATCTTCAATAGGATGGTCTAACTGCCGAATACTTTTCTCTAAAAGATAAATTAAAGACATGTCTTCAAAACAGCGTACCAGTGGGTGCTTTAATAAAGAAAAAAGTTTTACACAATCAAAAGGATATTGCCTAAGCAGAAGAAGAAAAAAAGACCCAACCTGGGTCGTTGCCAAGGAAACGCCTCCTGAGTCATTCACCTTAATGTTCCATTTTCTGAGCAAACAGCGAACAAAATTAGCGAGATTCCGATTCCTTGTAACTAGCATAGCCGTTTTAGTTGTTTCCTGGGCAATAGAAACCAACTTAAGAGCAATACACCGCGCTTCTTCCAATTCATCTTGACAGTCAAGGTAGGTCACAGCTTTAAACTGCGAGGAAAGCTCCTTTTCACTCACTAACGATTCAAAGGTCGAAACACCATAAAAAGACAGTAATGTTCTTGCCCTCTTTGCCCCTAAAGGCTCCCTTTGTATTAAAGGCCAGCACGCGACAGGTTCTTTGGCCGCTTCAGCGCCTCGAATAAAATGAAGTAAGGAGGTCAATTGGTAGAGAGGATGAGCTTCTTCCTCTATCTTCAGGCCTTCAGTTGGCTCATATCCTGCCAGAACAACAGCCCCGTAAGGCAATTGAGCAACTGCACGTAATAATTGAGCTGTTTCGGGCGTTGACCCATGAGAACCAATTGCCACAATCCGTTGATTCTTGCCTTGTTGTTGCCAATATTTGATGCAATTATTGATAGAGGCTTTCCTCAGCTCACGCTCTTCAACATAACCATTGTCGCTAACAATTTGAGGCCAATATTCGACAATAATTTTCAAAAGATTTAAAGATCCTTGCCAATGATCAGCAAAGGATGCCGGCACAAGGTTATATATTTTCTGAGGCTCAATCTCATACGTTACCAACTGATCAATGAGGCGACTTAATGTCTTGGCATAATGAAAGAGATGATAATCAATATTATCGTCTTCTCGCCCAAAATGCGACCTAAGCAAACGAATCAAGAAGCTTTCCTTGACCAGAGGCGTTAACAGTTTTGTATCCTTTAATACATCTTTCTCTTCAAACGGCAGAGACGCTACCTCTTTCTCTAAGTCATTAATGGCGATAAGACGCGGGAGCAATGTGGCTCCGACACTCTTTTCAAAAAAGAGATTTTTGATGTCTCGCACAGCACGCCTTGTGGGCAGCAGTACCATAAAATCACTAAGCAATAGCTCGGTTTCTTGACATTCATAAAGAAGAGCATCAACAAGCGCTACGTTATAAGAAGCACCAAAAGGCATATAAAAAATTTGAGCAGCAAAAGAACCATTAAATAAGGTCATAAGGTTCTTCTCCAAGGGCTGCACAGACCTCCTGCAACCCTTCACACGTTCCAATGTGATACCATGGCTGTGTTAAAGGCAAGCCGTATAACCGCCCTTTTCCTTCACATTGGTCCCAGATAACTTTGTTGGAAAGCGGTTTGACCAAAAGATCGGCAATTAACTTTCTTGCCACAAGATGCGCTCCCATATAAGCGTAATCGGCCTTAGGATGGCTTCCTCGCCAAGAAATTTTAAGAAGATTTCCTTCACGCTTTACAGGGTTGTAATCCCCCTTCCCATCAAAACCATATGCCGAAGATAAAGGTACAAGACCCAACAACGCATCCATCTTCTGAGGATCCCACGCCTTTAATAAATGAGAGAGAAACAGATCGCCTTCTTTATCTTCCCAAAACATATCACTATTCATAACCAGCAACACATCCGAAGGCAAGTTGTCCAAAGCATATCGAAGGCCACCTGCCGTCTCAAGCAAAGTGGGCTCATAAGAAACCAACGTTTCAGGCGAATAGTGCTGTAAGTACTGAATAATAGAATCTGCTTTGTACCAAGCATTCACCACGACATTCGTCACATCGATCTTAGCTACTTTATCAAGGAGGTGACCCAAGAGGGGCTTTCTTTTAAGCTGGATCAAGGGTTTTGGTATGTTATACGTCAAAGGACGTAAGCGCCTGCCTTCACCCGCTGCTAAAATCATCACTGATGGACGCAAATCATTTCTCACCTTATCTACCTTTCAAAGAGATTTATCCCATACTGCGTCATCCATTCTTTTAAAGGATGTAAAATAGGATCATCAACCACCTCTTGAAGATATTTTTTCATAATCGGGAAAAACTGAAGGTATTTTTCCTTACCATCCGCCACAAAGGCCCGAGCAAAAACCCCCATGTTCTTTATATGTCTTTGCGCACCTAATATAACAAAGGAACTGAGAAAAGATGTCGAGCGACAATGAGGAAAAGCGTCAAGATATATTTCCATCAACGATGCTCTCAACTGAGGACTCAAGTAACGTCGCTCATCTTCTAACAAAGAGACGAGATCGTAAGCGGGTGGACCCCAAGCAGCATCTTGGTAGTCAATGATCCCACAACGCATCATTTCTGAGCCTAAGATCATTAGATTCTCGACATGAAAATCGCGAAGAATAAGAGTGACGGGCATTTGCGAGGCAAAAGGCCAAAGCGTACGCCACACCACCTCAAATTCTTCAATGGCAAGCGAGGATAACTTTATCTTTAAAAAATGCGGACAATACCAGTCAACAAAGCGCCTTGCCTCTTGGCAAAAAATGGCTTCATCATAGAAAGGTAGAGCCATTTTATCAGCTTTCGACAGAAGAGGGCTTTTCTTTCCAAGCTCGATAATGACCCCCAGCGCCAACTCATACAAGGATTTCTCTTGATCTTTTGTCTTACTCAAAACATGGGTAAAAGTACGGGAGCCAAAATCTTCGATTAAAGCAAAGCCATTGGCATCGTCATAATGATATACTTTAGGTACCACTAAATTAAGCTTCTCAAGAATCTCTGTGACTTTCACAAATTTCCTCACATCACTCTGGGGAGGTGGATCATCCATCAGGAGCTGGGTGGCATTATCAGGCAAATAAAGACGATGGTATTGCCGCTTGGAGGCATCCCTTGGTAAACTTTCCCGAGGAACATTACGCCACTGATGCTGGGCTAAATAAGCTTCCCTGGCTTCATGGCGCGTCAAATCTCCCTCTATGCCTTGATCTTTTCTAATCGCTTCTTCCATGCTCCATGCCCTTCCATTTCTAGCCAGCGTTTTTCAAGTGCGGGATCATAAATAAAGGTAAGCTTTAAGAAATCCTTTGGCAAGAGAGATAAAATAGGTCCGGGCCATTCGATAAGGCAAACAGCATGAAACAACGCTTCTTCTATCCCCAACTCAACAGCTTCCTCTTCTTCTTGAAGACGATAAAAATCACAATGGAAGATATCAAAAGATGAAGAGCTATAGCGTTGAACAAGAGTAAAAGTAGGACTTGGAACCTCTGTATTTTCCCCAAGCAGCGACCAAATAACGAAGCGCGCAAACGTACTTTTGCCAGAGCCAAGATCACCTTCCAGTAACAAGACGTCACCTTCTTTAAGCTCAGAGCCAATCTTATGAGCCCACTCCTGCGTTTGTACTAAAAGATCGATCGGAATAATCACTCTGAACTCTTTTTCTCTTCTCTCAAAAACTTTAAAAACGCTTTACTCTAGCGCAAAATTTTACTTGCTTCAAACCTTACTCTTGCTTATGTTGAAGAGAAAGTAAATGGGGCCATAGCTCAGCTGGGAGAGCGCTACAATGGCATTGTAGAGGTCAGCGGTTCGATCCCGCTTGGCTCCACCAAGTTTTTCCTGATAACATATTCGATCGTAAACACCAAAGCAGCTTCTCGATCCCATCAAGGGCATTAGCTTTCTCAAATGTAAGGGGAGGAAAGGAAAAAGATATTCCTTTCTACCCGGATGACATGATCTTAGGTTTTTCCCTTTATGGCTTGTCAGCAAGCAAGGGGATATGGTCCTTTACTCATCATAGCGCTTAACTTTTTACGTATTTATCCAAAGGAATGGACATGAACATACGCCACAGGATTTTTACTATTAATCCTATTCAGCAGCTTGCGTAAAGCGATTTTCACTTCTTCCTCTATGAACGTCCTATTAAATTTATTTGTTTTTTCTATTGCCTGATCAACGATGACAGCCACAAGATCCTGAATCACTTTTTTAAGGTTTTTCTCACGATCTTCGATACCACAGAAATCAACACAAACATCCAAGATTTCTCTTTCTTGCAATAGAGAGATTGAGACCATAACTACGCCTACCTGGGTTAATTTTGTTCGCTGCCTGAGCGTGTCTTCAAAAAAGGGAATAATTGCCGAGCCATCGAGTCCCTCATATTTTGTCTCTACTTTCCCTATAATTTGCGCTTTTCCATTACTCTCTAAGCTAATAACGGCACCATTAGAGGGCACAATAGCTTCAGGCGCCCCCATGCTTTTTACAAAGCGGGAGTGTTCAATCAAGTGCCTTGGCTCTCCGTGCACAGGGACGACAATTTTCGGAGAAATAAGCTCATACATGCGCTTAAGTTCCTCCCGACATGGATGGCCAGACACATGGATATCAAACGCTTTCTCTGTCATAATAGTAACACCTTTGCGCGCTAAATTATTCTGGATATAGCTAATCGCGCCTTCATTCCCTGGTATTACTTTTGAGGAAAAAATAACCGCATCCCCCTCTTCCAGCTTTAATTCTGGGTGCTTATTTAAAGCTAAACGCGCCAACTGCGAACGTGTTTCACCTTGGCTACCTGTTGCGATAAATAACACCTCATTTCTTGGGAGGGCATTGGCTTCCTCAATATCAATAAAAGGCGGAATATCGGCCAAGTACCCAGTTACTTGAGCGGCAGAGATCATATTATCAATAGCCCGACCAAGGCAACAGATTTTACGATTTTGGACAAGGCCTGCCCGTATGCAACTTTCCAACCGCGCAATATTAGACGCAAAACACGTAATAACAACACGCCCTTCACACTGGCTAACAGCTTTTATTAGGTTCTCTCGTACGGTGGATTCGGATCCAGAAGTTCCCTCTTCAAATACATTCGTCGAGTCGACGATCAAAGCTAATACCCCTTCTTCCCCAAGCTCCTTAAGCGCTTCTTCATTGGAAAGATTGCCCACCAAAGGCGTATCGTCAAATTTCCAATCGCCCGTATGGAACACTGTCCCAGCAGCTGTTTTAATCACCACACCATTCGCTTCAAGAATAGAATGCGTTAAAGTAAGATATCTTAATTGAAAAGGACCCAACTCGAAGGACCCATTTAGCTCTATTTCATGGATATCTCCTTTAAGGCCCACTTCTTTTAACTTACGCCGGATAAGCTCTGCCGTAAAAGAGGTCGCATAAATAGGACACTTCAATCGTCTCCACACGTAAGGAATGGCTCCAATATGGTCTTCATGTCCATGAGTTACGACAAGGCCTTTAAATTTATCTTTGAGGCCCACCACGAAGTCTACATCGGGGAAAATGACATCGACTCCATATTGATTAAAAAAGCTCACACCACAATCTACCATAATCCAAGCATCATCATGGCCATATAGGCTTAAATTCATCCCAATTTCATTAGTACCACCTAGGGGCAAAAAAAGTATCTGGTTGGAAGAAGGTGAAAAATTCTTTTGATTCATTGATTATACCATTTCCTAATTAGTGCTTCGGTTCCTTACGTGCTTATAAACTTCATAAATTCCTTGAAGCGTTAAGTTTTTATTAAAATAATCGATAAATTTTATACGGTCTTTAAATAAACTGCTAATACCTCCCGTAGCTACCGTGCTAATCGACCCTTCAGGGAGATTATACCGCTTGCTCATTTCTTGTTTGATACGCTGAATCATTCCCTCGCACATACTGATATAACCCCAATAGCATCCCGATTGGAAGCATTCTATTGTCGTGGCATTAATCACGTGTTGAGTCTCTTTCACTTCGATACTGGGAAGCTTCGCGGCTTTTTCTATTAAGCTATTTTTGGCTGTATTTACCCCTGGAGCAATAGCACACCCACAGAAATACCCCTCAGGGCTTACTTCACTAAACGTTAACGCTGTCCCAAAATCAAGAATAATTAAGGGAGGTTTGTATAAAGCACGACCAGCAATCGCATTCACAACTAAATCAGCCCCTATACCTTGTTTAGGAGTTATAAGGACTTGAAGAGAGGAAGGTAACGTATGGCTTTCAATAATATAAGCTTCTTTTTGAAAATATTTTCTCGCCATCCACACTAAGCCGATCACAAGATCCGGAACGACACTTGAGATGCAAACATCAGTAATTAAAGCAGGAGAAATTCCTGAAAGAGAAAGGGAATGAGCTAACCATAAACCCAGCTCATCTTCCGTATATCTGTTACTTTGGAAACGCCATTTATGAGTTATTTGCGCCTGGTCAAAAAGGGCTATACATATATTCGTATTACCACAATCAATCGCTAACAACACGTTCATTACCCTTTATATTTTTTATCAAGAATTATGTCACCACTTGAGATAGTTTCTATCTGCCCTTCAGGTAACTTTAAAAGGAGGGCGCCACATTCATCAATTCCTATAAATGTTCCTTTAAAATGGTGGTCATGTGTCCTCACGTTAATGACAGCCCCAAGGTCACTAGCAAAATTTAGCCACTTTTGACGGAAAGGAGCAAAACCACGTTCTGTCCATTGAGCAAAATTAACCTCTAAATGAGCTAAAAAACCCATCAAAATATCATAAGCCTTATAAGGCTTGCCTGTCCACTTGTTTAGGTACGTTGCTTGATAGGGCAGCCCGTTGGGAGCACCAACAATATTAACGCCACACCCAACGATAACCCATGGCGCCTTTCCATTGACGCTTTCCGTTTCAAGTAGAATACCTGAGGCCTTTTCCTTATTTAAAAGAATATCATTCGGCCATTTGTACCTAACCAAATCACGAGGCTGAACAAGAGTCTGCAAGAAATCACCAATACTTAAAGAAACTAAGATAGATAGGTGGCCTAGAAACTCTACCGGACAATCAGGATAAAGCACAACGGAGCAAAAAAGATTTCCTGGCAAAGAATCCCAAGAACGCCCCATGCGTCCACGCCCCTCTAATTGTTCATCTGCCCAAATAACGACCGGTTCGTCATGTCCTCTTTCTATAAGATCACGCGCCACATCATTGGTACTCGTTACGTGAGTAAAATGTTTTATTGTAAAATTTACCATCCAAACATAAGTGACGTTGCTGCAGAAGAAGCTTTATCTAAGATAAATATAGGATAAAAAGTAAAAAATAAGATCACCATGGCTGCCAAAGCAAGAACGAGTCGCCCCTCTACCCTAATGGCCCCTTGCTTGCCTTGGTGTATCGAGGGTACAAACACTTGCTTATCCCCATCCGTCGAATCAAAATACATGACTTTAACTACTCGAAGATAATAATAAGCGGCTATGACACTTGTCAGCACCCCAATAATAGCAAGATAGTAGTGACCAGATTCAATTATCGCGGAGAGTATATAGAACTTTCCAAAAAAGCCCGCTAAGGGCGGAATACCAGCAAACGAAAACATAAAAATAGCAAGACCCGCTGCAAGCAGAGGATGGCTCTCCGAAATTCCTGCTAAGTCGTCAATTTTTTCTAAAAAGTGATTCTTAATCCGCATGTATAAGAGACAACCGAAAGTCCCAAATATCATAAACAAATATAAGGTGATATAGATAATGGCACTCTGAATCCCGGCGGCATCACCAGCAATTACGCCAATAAGGCATAGCCTATATTGCCGATCGTACCATAGGCGAGAAGCCGCTTGATATCGCTTTGCCTTATCGCCGCTATAGCCCCTAACACCATTGATAAAATAGAGATAATTACCAAGACGGTTTGCCAATACATAGCGAAATAGGTAAAAGGACCACTCAATAATTTTAAGAGAACGGCAAACACAGACACTTTTGGAGCACTCGCAATAAAAGCGGTTACGGGTGTCGGTGTCCCCTCATATACATCGGGGGTCCACATGTGAAACGGCACCGCTGATAACTTAAACCCAAGAGATACAAGAATAAAGACTAACCCAACCACAACAGGAAGAGGAATATGGTGAGCGCTATAACGATAAATATTTTTCAAGACGTCAAAGCTCGTCGTCCCTGTGTAGCCATAGACCAACATAATCCCATAAAGCATGATACCCGTCGAAAGAGCCCCCAAGACAAAATATTTAACTGCCGCTTCAGCCCCCCGTGTCGATGAACGATTAAAGCATGTCAGGACATAAATAGATAAACTTTGGAGCTCAATACTCATATATAAGGACAAAAAATCATTGGCTGAAACCATGATAAGCATACCAAGCGTAGCAAACAAAATAAGGAGGGGATATTCTAACCGATCAAGTTGCGCAAGCTTTAAGGACGGAGCTGAGACAACCAAAATGCCTAGTACGCTTAATAAAATTAATGTCTTCATATATTTAGAAAATTCATCTGCCATGAAAAGGCCATTAAAAGTAACGACACGTTCATTGGGCCCATTAAGGGCAAGCAGTAAACCGACCGCGAAAAGAGAGAGAATGAACCAATGAAGGGAAGAGGGAGACGAATCTTTTTTCAAAGCAGCCATCAACAATAAAACTAAGCCACCAAAGACTAAAAATAACTCAGGTAACGCAGGGATTAAATCAAGGAACGAGATCGCCGGCATTTAGGACTTCTCCTTATCATTATATTTACTCAGCTTTCCCATATGGGCTTGCTCAACCGCCTTAGAAGAATGAGCCGTTGAAGGATGATACACTTTAAGGACATTTTGGACAGAATCTTTCGTTAAACCAAACATTGAGTTTGGGTAGATCCCAAGCCATAAAACAAAAACAGATAGAATACTAAACGCAACAGCTTCTTTCCAATTTACGTCTTTTATCGCCTGTAATTTATTATTTTGCAGAGGGCCAAGAAGAACCCGCTTATACAAGGAAAGCGCATAAGCAGCACCCAAGAGCATACCTGTTGCTGCTAACAAGGCAAAAACAGAACTGACTTTAAAAGTTCCAATCAATACTAAAAATTCACCGACGAAACCACTAGTTCCCGGCAAGGCAATAGAAGCCATAGTAAATACCAGGAAGAAAAAAGCATAAAAAGGCATACGTTGTACGAGCCCTCCGTAAAAGGCTATCTCCTTGGTATGCGCACGCTCATAAACAACACCCACACATAGGAAAAGAGCCGCTGATATTAACCCATGGCTGACCATCTGCATAATCGCCCCTTGGATTCCTTGTTCTGTCCCACTAAATAACCCCAAGGTCACAAAGCCCATATGAGCAACAGAAGAATAAGCAATTAATTTTTTCATGTCCTTCTGTACCAATGCCACGACCGAGGTATAGATAATCGCAATGACACTTAAGGTATAAACGAACGGTGTGAAATAAGCTGTCGCCTCAGGAAACATAGGAATTGAAAAACGAACGAATCCATATCCTCCCATTTTTAACAAGACACCCGCCAGAATAATGGAACCTGCTGTCGGCGCCTCAACGTGTGCATCCGGTAACCAGGTATGAAAAGGCCACATAGGGACCTTAACAGCAAACGAAGCAAAAAAGGCCAGCCAGAGCCAGAACTGGAGAGAGGCAGGAAAGGTCGTATTAAGTGCTTGGATAATACTCGTGGTTCCATTTACGTTGTAGATGACTAAGATAGCTACAAGCATAAGAACAGAGCCAAGAAGGGTATATAAAAAGAACTTAAAAGCAGAATAAATCCGTTGGCGTCCGCCCCATATCCCAATAATTAAATACATAGGGATCAAGACACCCTCAAAGAACAAATAAAACAACACAAAGTCTAAAGCACAGAACATACCAATCATAAAGGTTTCTAACACCAAGAAAGAAATATAATACTCCTTGACGCGATAACGGACGGTATCCCAACTGATAAGAATACAAATAGGAACGAGTAATGCCGCCAATAAGACGAAACAAAGAGAAATGCCATCAACACCAACATGGTAATGTGCATCTAGGTAAGGAATCCATAGATAATTTTCGATAAATTGGAACCCTGGCTGATTAATATTAAAGGTACTCCATACATAAAGAGCAATGCATAATGTGATAAGAGAGGTAAATAAGGCAACATAGCGGGCATTGCGGAAAATAGTCTCCCCACGCCCATTAACTAAAAGAAGAAAAAATGCCCCTACTAAAGGCAAAAAAATCAATATACTCAAAACCGCCGACATCATTTTTATCACCTAAACAAGTAGAATAAGACGAAGACAACCAAACCAATCAGCATGGCAAAAGCATAATGATAAATGTACCCTGACTGTAGGTAAGACAAAAAGCGGGAAGAAGTTTGCATAAGACCTGCAAGACCATTCGGGCCCCAACGATCAATGAATCCTACATCACCTTTTTGCCAAAATAAGTTTCCTAATGCATAACCCGTACGCACAAACAAAAAATTATAAAGCTCGTCGATATACCACTTATTATACGAAAGACGGTAAAGACCATAAAAAATGTCAGAAACTTTCTTCGGTAAAGAGGGGGACCGTATATAGAATATATAAGAAAGCGCTAACCCAAGAATACTCGCTATCAGGGGAAGTACACGGATGAGCACAGGAACGTTATGCGCTTCCTTAAGAGCTGCATGCTCAGGTAAGGTAACAACCGCCTTCCCCCAAAAATGCGTGTCATGCCCCACAAATAAGTCATAACCCAAGAAACCAGAAACAATCGCACCAATGCTCAACAAAATAAGAGGCCAAATCATAACATTAGGTGATTCATGAATATGTGCGATAACCTTCTCATCAGCCCGCATCTTACCATGGAACGTTAGAAACAAAAGACGCCCTGAATAAAAAGCCGTTAATAACGCGGCACTCACCCCTATGATGTAAGCAAAATAACCAACAGCCGTATTAGAGGCCCACGCTGATTCTAAAATAATGTCCTTGGAGTAATAGCCTGCCAAAAAGGGAAATCCCATGAGGGCTAGGCTCCCTATCCACATCATAACATAAGAAATAGGGATAAGTTTATAAACCCCTCCCATACGCCGCATATCCTGCTCCCCCGACATAGCATGGATCACCGACCCGGCACCAAGAAACAGTAATGCCTTGAAAAAAGCATGCGTCATCAAATGGAAAATCGATGCGGCATAAGCCGACACACCAGCTGCAAAAAACATGTAGCCAAGCTGACTACACGTCGAATAAGCAATCACCCGCTTTATATCATATTGAGTCACAGCAACCATCCCCGCAAAAAGTGCGGTAAGGGCCCCTATCACGGTGATAAAATTTAACACAGTAGGAGCATATTCAAGCATAGGTGAAAGCCGCACAACCATAAATACGCCAGCTGTCACCATTGTGGCCGCATGAATAAGAGCTGAGACGGGCGTCGGCCCCTCCATCGCATCAGGGAGCCATGTATGCAAACCCAATTGTGCTGATTTCCCCATCGCCCCGATAAAAAGAAGAAAACCAGCTATCGTCAAGGCATGAAGTTCATAGCCAAGGAACTGGAATGTATCTAAGGCATGCAGGGGAACGTCAGCAAAAATGTCTTTAAATCTCACCGAACCAAAAATGAAAAATGTGGCAATAATACCAAGGGCAAAGCCTATATCACCGACACGATTCACCAGAAAAGCTTTGATAGCGGCCACATTAGCACTTTCCTTCTCATACCAGAACCCTATTAAGAGATAAGACGAAAGGCCAACACCCTCCCAACCGAAAAAGAGTTGTAGAAAATTAGGAGCGGTAACAAGCATTAACATGAAAAAAGTAAAAAGGCTTAAATAAGCCATAAAACGAGCTATGCCAGGATCATGGTGCATGTAGCCGATTGAATAGAAGTGGACTAACATCGATACGGACGTAATCACCAAGACCATTACAGCTGTGAGTGTATCATAGCTAAGGCCCCAATGAGCCTTGAAGTGACCAAGAGCAAACCACTCAAGCAAATTTACTTCATATACCTGACCATCCAGCGCAATAGCTTTAAAAATGTATAAAGCACATAAAAAAGACAAAACAAGAAAAGAACACGAAATTAATTGGGCCGCCCGATCGGAAAGAAGCTGATAAAAAAGTCCAATGGCCAACACCCCCATTAATGGAAAAGATACGGCTAATGTATAAACCATTGTGTCTTAACCTCTCATCGAGCTAATGTCGTCGACCGATATCGTACCACGGTTGCGGAAATAGACAACCAAAATAGCAAGCCCTATAGCAGCCTCTGCTGCCGCTACTGTAAGAATAAAGATAGTAAAGACTTGCCCTACTAAGTCTTGTAAAAAAGCGGAAAACGCTACCATACCAAGCGTTACAGATAAAAGCATCAATTCGATGGACATAAGCATAACGATAAGATTTCTAATATTTAAGAAGATCCCTACAGTGCCAATGGTAAAAATAACGCCTGAGACAATCAAAAAGTGCTCAAGCCCCACACCTATCTCATTCATGCGCATCCCCCTTCGCCTGGCCTAAGTTTTACCAACTCAACGGACTGATCGCGTTGGCGATTCATCTGCACGTTTGCCTCCTGACGTTTCACATCACTTCGGTGCCTAAGGGTTAATACCATTGCACCGACCATGGCCACAAGAAGAATGAGACCAGCCATTTGAAAAATAAAGAAATAATTGGTATAGAGGACCTCCCCTAGTGCGTGTGTATTGGTTTTATGGGACATATCCAGGGGGAGAATACCTTTTTCCATGGCAGCACTCGACAAACGACTGGAGGTAAAAAGGAAAATCAATTCGCTTACCAGAATCAAACCGATCACCCCACCGAGCGCAAAATACTTTTTAAAAAGGTGCGACAGGCTCCTTGCATGCATATCCAGCATCATCACCACAAACAAAAATAAAACCATCACCGCTCCTACATAAACGATGACTAATAGCATAGCCAAAAACTCGGCCTTTAACAGAATAAGAAACCCAGCAGCATTAAAGAAAGTAAGAATAAGAAACAACACGGAATGAACAGGATTACGCGCTGTAATGACCATGATACTTGAGAACGTGATCACCAACGTTAGCATATAAAAAACGAGATGTAGTGCACTCATGACGTCTCTTTCCTTCATTAATTCTTGCTAAACGATCGCCTTGCCACATTCTCCTGCAAGGCATCTTCCCATCGATCGCCATTATCAAGAAGTTTCTCCTTTGTATAATAAAGTTCCTCTCGCGTCTCGGTAGCAAATTCGTAATTCGGACCTTGAACAATCGCATCAACTGGACAAGCCTCTTCACAGAATCCACAATAGATACATTTTGTCATATCAATATCATAGCGCGTGGTTCGACGGCTTCCATCGGCTCTTGGCTCGGCTTCGATGGTAATTGCTTGAGCGGGACAAATAGCTTCGCATAACTTACAGGCAATACAACGTTCTTCCCCACTCGGATAACGTCTAAGGGCATGTTCTCCTCGAAATTTAGGGCTTAAAGGACCTTTCTCATTTGGGTAATTAATCGTCACTTTTGGCTTGAAGAAATACTTTAATGTCAACCATAAACCATTGAAAAGCTCAAGGAGGAGCATCCGTTGTATTGAACGCTTGAAATAATGCTTCATATCCCCACCTTTATCCTGGTAACCAATCCATCCATACAAGAAGACCTGCTGTTAAAATCAACCACACCAAGGTAAGAGGTAAGAAAATTTTCCACCCCAAACGCATAAGCTGATCATAGCGATACCTTGGGAACGTCGCTCTCATCCAAAGAAAGAGAAAGAGGACAAAAGATATCTTTATCGCAAACCATACAATCCCAGGCATGGCATTAAAAGGAAAAATATCCAAGGGAGGCAGCCAACCTCCTAAGAACAAAATAACGGCAAATGCACTCGTTAAGATCATATTCGCATATTCACCTAGGAAGAATAAGGCAAAAGGAATGGACGAATACTCCACGTTATAACCAGCGACAAGTTCAGCTTCTGCCTCTGGTAGATCAAAAGGAGCGCGATTGGTCTCTGCCAAAATCGAGACAAAGAAAACAATAAACATGGGAAAAAGTGGCAAGACAAACCAAACTTTTTTCTGGGCTATGACTATATCCGATAAATTTAAGGACCCTACACATAATAAGACACAAATAATTGAAAGACCAATCGATACTTCATACGACACCATCTGCGCGGCAGAACGTAAGGCACCTAAGAAGGCATACTTTGAGTTACTAGCCCAACCAGCAACTATAATCCCATAAACCCCCAGGGAGGAAATAGCCAAGAGATACAAAACACCGACATTAATATCAGCCAATACCCATCCTTCATTAAAAGGAATAACCACCCATCCGATGAGGCTTAGAAGAAACGTAACAATTGGCGCTAACAAGAATAATAAAGGGTTCGCCGCGCTCGGCACAATGATTTCTTTATGCATAAGCTTCAAAGCATCAGCAAACGGCTGCAACAATCCAAACGGCCCAACCACATTTGGCCCTTTGCGCAACTGCATCGCGGCAATCACTTTACGTTCAGCATAAGTCAAATAAGCCACGACAATTAATAAAGCTAAAAAAACAGCCATAATTTTCATTGCCATGAATAAAATAGGTAGGATATAGGCCATAAAAAACTCAATCATCGCTTCTACCTACTACTGCTTCGTGCAAAATTTCTTCACTACACTTTGCCATGGTAACCGAATTTCGGCTAATAGGATCTGTCATATAATAATTCTTTATAAGAGTATCAAAAGGTTGATCACTTACTGTACGCATGTCTCGTGAAGCTTTCCATGGCATCAAGGCAACCGTGTCTAAGGAGGCAAAATAAGGACTTATCTCCACCATTTTCTTTTGCACTGCTTCAATGTCATCATAAGGCAAAGTAATACCCACCACTTCTGATAAGGCGCGAAGAATCTTCCAGTCTTCCTTTGCATCTCCGGGAGGAAAAACAGCACGTCTTGTACGCTGTGGCCTTCCTTCCATATTAACATACGTTCCGCTCTTTTCTGTAAAGAGCTGCTCCCGGCAAAACTACATCCGCCACACTCGCCCCTCGATCCCCGTGATGACCTTGATAGACGACAAACGTATTTTTTAAATATCGAATATCTAATTCGTCAGCTGCCAAGAGATAGACAAAATTAAGCCTCCCTTCACTCGCGTCTTTCAAGAGAGAATAGATAGTTTCGCTATTCTTGGCTGGAACACACTTAAGATCTAAAGCACCCACACGAGAAGCGGCCGTATGCAAGACATTAAAACCGCACCACTCATCTTGGATAAGATGAAACTTCTCAGCAATATTTTTGGCCAGGTTGTGAATTTTCTCCCCTTCTTGATGAGCCAAAGCGCCTGAGCCTAAAATAACCATCCCGCGTTTAGAATTTTTAAGAATTTTGGAGAAAGGATGCGTTTCTTTCAAGATATCTAACAAGAGAGACGGCGTATTTCCTAGATAATCATAAGGATATCCCAAATCAAGCCGAGGCCCAATTAAGGCAACCTTTGCACCTTTCCCCATGACAGCTTTTCTTAATCGCGCGTTAATAAGAGGCGCTTCCCATCGTGTATTCGCCGCAACCAACAAACAAGCATCCGTGTCTTCGGTGGCCGCTATCGTCGAGTTAAAGACATAATCAGAGCGGCTTTCTACAGGAAGGTGCGCCCCGTCTTGACGACACTCAATACGCGAACAACCCAAAGAAGCCATGAACTCTTTAAGGCATAAAATAGCTTCACAATCAGCTTGATCCCCGATGATAGCCGCTAATTCATGTCCCTTTAATGTTGATAATTTTTCAGCAATGGCGCGAAAAGCTTCCTCCCATGTCGCCGGCTGAAGACGGTCACCTCGACGCACATAAGGCACATCAATCCGCTGATATTTCAACCCATCGATAGCAAAACGTGCTTTATCGGCAAGCCATTCTTCGTTAATATCCTCATGTAATCGAGGAAGAACACGCATGACTTCTGTTCCGCGCGCATCCACACGAACGTTCGATCCTACAGCATCGAATACATCAATGGTATCAGTACTCTCTAACTCCCAAGAGCGGGCTTTAAAAGCATAAGGCTTCGATGTTAAGGCACCTACAGGACAGATATCAATCATATTCCCTGACAATTCAGAGGTTAACGCTTTTTCTATATAGGTCCCAACTTCCATTAATTCACCCCGTGAAGTCGCCCCAAGCTCAGGTGTACCAGCAACTTCATCGGCAAAACGAATGCACCGCGTACAATGGATACAGCGCGTCATATGGGTTTTAATAAGAGGCCCAAAATATTTATCTTTTATCGCTCGTTTATTCTCAGCAAAGCGACTCGTCGATGGCCCATATCCCATCGTAATGTCTTGAAGGTCACACTCTCCACCCTGGTCACAAATAGGGCAATCCAAAGGGTGATTAATAAGTAAAAATTCTAAGACACCTTTGCGAGCTTCGTGTACCATAGGTGTATGCGTACGCACGACCATCCCTTCCGTTACAGGCATCGCACAACTTGCAACAGGTTTCGGTGACTTCTCAACCTCCACGAGACACATACGACAGTTCCCGGCAATCGATAACCTTGGATGGTAACAAAAAACTGGAATTTCAACCCCAAGCATCTCCGCTGCTTGAAGGACCGTCACTCCTTCAGGAACTTCAATTTCTTGGTCATTAATTACTATCTTTGGCATTGTCTCTATTTTTAACCCTTATATCATGCTTTTGTTCTGGTAATTCGCTCTTCGATTTGGGAACGGAAATGACGTATCAACCCCTGTACTGGCCAAGCTGCCGCGTCCCCTAAAGCACAAATGGTATGTCCTTCAATCCGTTTTGTTATAGTGAGCAAATCGTTAATTTCTTCAACACGCGCTTTCCCTTCGACAAAACGCGTCATTACCCGCCACATCCATCCAGTCCCTTCACGACACGGAGAACACTTACCACAACTTTCATTCATGTAAAATTTTGACAAATTAGCAATAGCCGCAATAATATCAGCAGACTGATCAATGACGATAACGCCCGCGGTCCCCAAGCCGGAACCTGATTCCCTTAAGCTATCAAAATCCATTAAGATATTGTCGCAAATGTTTTTCGGTAAAAGGGGAACGGAAGAACCACCGGGAATTACCGCTTGCAGGTTATCCCAGCCACCGCGTACCCCACCAGCATATTTTTCAATAAGAGTCTTTAAAGGAATACCCATTTCCTCTTCCACATTGCAAGGCGCATTCACATGACCAGAAATACAAAAAATCTTTGTTCCTGTATTGTTGGGCCGCCCGAGCCCTGAAAACCACTCAGCGCCGCGCCGAAGAATCGTGGGAACCACGGCAATCGTCTCCACATTATTTACGGTGGTGGGACATCCCCACAACCCTACTTGAGCTGGGAAAGGCGGCTTTAAACGCGGTTGGCCTTTACGCCCTTCCATACTTTCAAGCAACGCCGTCTCCTCGCCACAAATATAAGCACCCGCGCCCCGTTGAACGTATAGATCAAAATCCCAGCCACTCTTAGCGGCATTCTTACCTAATAAACCTGCGGCATACGCTTCATCAATGGCGCCTTGTAAGACCTGGTATTCCCGGTAAAATTCCCCACGAATATAAATGTAAGCCGTGTGCGCATGCATGGCAAACCCTGCAATCAAACACCCTTCTATTAATTTATGAGGCTCATAGCGTAAAATATCCCGATCTTTGCATGTTCCAGGCTCACTCTCATCCGCATTCACAACAAGATAATGAGGACGAATGCCATCCGGTTTCGGCATAAAAGACCACTTAAGCCCCGTAGGAAAACCAGCTCCCCCACGCCCGCGCAGGCCTGATTGGCGCACTGCTTCAATAATTTTTTCGCGCCCCAAAGATAAAAGTTGATGTATATTGGTCCAGTCACCCCGCTTTCGAGCCGCATCTAAGCCAGCGCCAAGAGTACCATGTAGATTTTTAAAGATACGATCTTTCTCACTTAACATAATACTATTTCCTTACACTCTCATCCCAAAGGTCTCGGCCATTACTCTTTTCTTGATCGTTGCCTTGAAGCTTTTTTAGTAGGCTGGAGATCTTTGCGAACCTCACTCCCTTTCAAAGGAGTTTCTTTACCTTTGCTTTTCCTCTGTAAAGCTTTCTTATCACTGCTGGATACTATTAAAGCTTTGTCGCCCTCCGTTGCTAATTTTTCCAGAAGAGCCACGGCCCCTTGCGGTGTCAAATCCTCCACATAGTCATCATTGACCTGCGCCACAGGCGCATTAACACAAGCCCCAAGGCATTCAACTTCTGAAAGGGTAAACAAACCATCACTGGTCGTTTCGCCGACTCGAATACCAAGCTTTATCTCACACGCTTTACGAACCTCTTCACCACCTTGAAGCCAACAAGAAATAGTTCGACAAAATTGGACATGATATTGGCCAACAGGAGATAGGTTAAAAAGGTTATAGAATGTGGCTACTTCATAAACTTGAATAGGAGGAATTTGGAGGAAATGAGCTACCCAGTCCATACTCTCCTTCGTCAAATATCCCTTATTTTGGCGCTGCGCTAAATCAAGGATGGCCTTCACCGCACTGGCTTGATACCCCTTCGGATACTTTTTAATTTGCTCCTCAGCCTTTTTAAGATTCTCAGGCGTTAAAGAGAAAGAACTTTCGCTCCTTTTATCTATTTTCATCGGTCAATCTCACCAAATACAATATCCATAGAGCCAATAATCGTCACCAAATCAGCCAACATATGACCCTTGGATAAAAACTCCAACGCCTGCAAAAAAGCAAATCCTGGCGCCCGTATTTTACAACGGTACGGCTTATTCGACCCATCTGACACCAGATAAACAGCAAATTCACCCTTGGGTGCTTCTACCGCTGTATATGTCTGCCCTTCCGGAACATGGTAACCTTCCGTATAAAGCTTAAAATGATGAATGAGAGCTTCCATAGAACTTTTCAACTCCTGACGAGTTGGCGGCACCACTTTCCGATCTAACGTCTTCACAGACCCATCAGGAAGGTTATCCAAACACTGTTTCATGATTTTAAGGGATTGGCGCATCTCCTCTATTCGCACAAGGTACCGGTCATAGCAATCACCGTTTTTTCCAATGGGAATATCAAAATCCATTTCAGCATATACATCGTAAGGTTGAGCCTTACGTAAATCCCACGGCAGCCCTGAACCACGAAGCATCGGACCACTTAGCCCCCAATCTTGGGCATCTTTTGCAGAAATAATGCCAATACCGACCGTGCGTTGCTTAAAGATGCGGTTATCCGTAAGCAACCCTTCAAGATCGTCAATATGGCGAGGAAACCCCTCGATAAAACGATAAATATCCTCGATCAGGCCATCATTCGGCAAATCATTTTGGACCCCACCTGGGCGAAAATAAGCCGCATGAAGTCGAGCACCAGAAACACGCTCATAAAACTCCATGAGTTTCTCACGTTCTTCAAAACTCCATAACAAGGGCGTCATAGCCCCCACATCTAATGCCATAGTAGTAATATTGAGAAGATGATTGAGAAGACGTGTTATCTCACTAAATAACACACGTATATATTGGCCACGCAGTGGAACATCAATACCCAATAATTTTTCCGTAGCAAGGGCAAAGGCATGCTCCTGACACATGGGTGAGACATAATCCAACCGATCAAAATACGGTAAAGCTTGAAGGTATGTTTTATATTCAATGAGTTTTTCAGTCCCACGATGAAGAAGGCCTATATGAGGATCCGCCCTCTCAACCACTTCCCCTTCCATATCTAGAATTAACCGTAGGACACCATGAGCCGCAGGGTGCTGTGGCCCAAAATTTATAGTAAAGTCCTTCTTGGTTTTCTTATTTGCTTCCTTAACCATTCATATATCTGCCGCTTAATCTCTTACTTGCTAATCTTTAATCGCTTTTTCATCACCTGGCAATATAGGGGCATCTCTGTCACCTTGCCAGGGGCTTTCAAAGTCGAATGTCCGATAGGCTTGGGGCAACTTTACAGGACGATAGGCCACACGTTTTTGCTCATCATCATAACGAACTTCAACATACCCAGTAAGAGGAAAATCTTTACGCAAAGGGTAACCTTCAAAGCCATAGTCAGTTAGAATACGCCGCAAGTCAGGATGCTCAGAAAAAACAATCCCATACATGTCCCACGCTTCCCGCTCCCACCAATTAGCCGATCGATACACCGGAACCGCCGATGGTATAGACTCATTCTCAGCAACAAAAGCTTTCACCCGAACGCGTTGATTTTTCGCTAAACTTAATAAATGATAAACAACTTCAAACCTTCTTTCTCGCTCAGGAAAATCGACACCACAAATATCCATAAGCATAGTAAATAAACAAGTTGGATCATCCCTTAAGAAGAACAACACAGTTTGGATCTTGGAAGCGAGGACCGTTAAAGTCAATTCCCCCTTTTCAATTGAGGAGAAAAGAACTATATCTTTCAAAGAATCAAGAATATGTTGTCGTAATTCTTGTAACCCCACCATATACCTTAACCTACTTCCTCACCGATGAATTAATCGCGTCCGTCGGATTTTATCCTGGAGCCTTAAAATCCCATACAACAAAGCTTCTGCTGTTGGGGGGCAACCAGGAACATACATATCAACTGGAACAATCCGATCACACCCACGCACAACTGAGTATGAATAATGATAATATCCTCCTCCATTAGCGCAGGACCCCATCGAAATAACCCAGCGAGGCTCAGCCATCTGGTCATAGACTTTTCTCAAAGCTGGAGCCATCTTGTTTGTTAATGTACCCGCTACAATCATCAAGTCTGCTTGTCGAGGGCTTGGGCGAAAGACAACCCCAAAACGATCAAGGTCATATCGACTCGCCGCTGTGTGCATCATCTCAACGGCACAGCACGCAAGGCCAAACGTTAAAGGCCACAAAGATCCGCTTTGTGCCCATCCTACAAGACGATCAACCTGGGTGAGAAGATACCCTTTTTGAGTAATGGATTCATGCACCGCGCGCGTTAGAAAATCAGGAGAGACATAATCACTCTTATTAAGATTTAAATCCTGCAGGGCGTCTTTTACTCCCATTCTAACGCTCCTTTTTTCCATTCATATACATACCCAACTGCTAAAACAACAAGAAAGAGGATCATTGACCAAAACCCCATGAGTCCTATATTTTTCAAAGAAATCGCCCATGGAAATAAAAAAGCGATTTCAAGGTCAAAGATAATAAATAAAATAGCCACCAAATAGAAACGCACATCAAATTGAAGACGGCTGTCGTCAAAAGCCTCAAAACCACATTCATAAGTTGATAATTTTTCCGTATCAGGTTTAGAGTCTGAGCGCAAATAAGCCATAACCATCAATAAAGAAGCCAAAGCAAAAGCGATCACAAAAGCAACAAGAATGGGGAGGTAATTACTAACGATATCCATTTTTTTCCTTGTTTTGCCCGTCTACAGAAAAATCCTTCAAAGTCGACCCCAAATTACCATCTTCCCTATTTGAAAGCAATACGGTCTCACTCTAAAATCTTGGAAAAACTGTTTTAGAAAATAAAAAACCTCTTTCCCTTAACCAGCGCTTTGACTTTCTTGCGAATTTTTCCTTTTCTGGTTCGTCTTCTCTCTAGCGATGCGATGATTATTTTTCAAAAAAAATCAACGCTACCCGGGGATGAACGCACAAATTACATAAAAAAATTGCAATTATCTTTAAGCTTATGTTCATAACATATCTTTAATTTAATATTAAAGAGAGGAATAAATTTTATGCGTTGGTTCCAAAAGTTTATTTCTAAATCGCCCGAACATAAGTGAGGCACTGCTTAGCAATTAACCAAAGTAAAAAAGTCCCTTCTCCACTTTAGAAATGTTTTTATTTTTTAAGAAATTGAAAATTCTGGAGAGGAGGATACCTTTACAGGCTGACGTCTTTAACGCTATTAATATAACGTGTCTTTCAGAATAATTCCAGTAAAAAGGAAAAGAATATAAAAAAAGAGAGGCTTTGCGCTCAAACCCCACGAAGTAATTTTAAAAAGACAGAGGTCAACAAGAGGGGCGTAGCTTCATGATCGACGCCCATCCGTATGGCCCAGGGACAGGGCAACCGCCTTATCTGGCACTGTGTCATACTCACTTATCCTTCTGTACGTTTTTTTCTAATTTTTCTCAGAATTCAGCCAGCGCCCAAATAGTGAAGTAAAAGTCTGTAAATAAAAGGAAAAATTTTACTTTTTGATTAAAACATGCTAGCCATTATATACTTATGGTAATCGTTGAAGGAGGGGAATTGTGAAGAAAGGTATTCTTAGTGCAGTATTAATGGGATGGTGCTCAGTGAGTGCGCTTCATGCCCATGAGGTGGACGAGTTTGTCAGTGATGAGCAGTTAAATACGAAAACACTGCCTAACTGTCCGCCAACCCTTACGCACCCTAAAGATTTTGTGCGTTATACGCATGCCACGGAGGAAGAGAAAAAGAAGATTCGTTTGTATTATCCAAGCGAGATTTTAGAGATCAAGCCGGGGGAGCAGCCTCCTTATAAGGCGTTTAAAGACCCGGAGGCTCATCAGGAAGAACTTCAGCATCTCTTTATGCGTTTCATGGCCCTTATGGATGATGAGGATACGTGTGATCAAGAGGGCATCAAGTATGTTGCCCGCTTGTATCACTATTTCTGTCCGGACTCAGAGCCATTTACAACCCTCTCTCCAGAGGCGCAAGAAGGTTTAAAGAAGGTGTATTTCAAATTCCCAGGGCCGGTGTTTGACTTAGCGCGTCAAGCATCCAATTGCTCTTATTTTGAGGGCCTAACGGCAGGGAAAGAGACCAAGTAGGACACAAGGTAAGAAGAGGAAGCAAAGAAAGGGACGGATATGTCTTTCCTCTCTTATCTGGGAGTGGGGGTGATGCTATTCTTACTTCCTGCTTACGTGGCTGCTGAAACGATCACGCCCTCCCCTATCATGTGATGGCGACGTATACGGATGATCGATCCTATAGTCACGTGACTTGGCTTACCGCTCATAATGCCTTTGTGAATGCGCGCGATGGCTGGCTTTATACCCAACAAACCCTCGGGATTAAAGAACAGTTTGACTATGGGGTATGTAGCTTCATGATCGACGCCCATCCGTATGACCCAGGGACAGGGCAACCGCCTTATCTGGCACTGTGTCATACTCACTCATCCTTCTGTACGTTTTTTTCTAATTTTTCTCAGAATTCAGCCAGCGCACAAACAGTGAAGTAAAAGTCTGTAAATAAAAGCAAGAATTTTACTTTTTGATTAAAACATGCTAGCCATTATATACTTATGGTAATCGTTGAAGGAGGGGAATTGTGAAGAAAGGTATTCTTAGTGCAGTATTAATAGGATGGTACTCGATAAGTGCGCTTTATGCCCATGAGGTGGAGGAGTTTGTAAGTGATGAACAGCTTAATACCAAGGTGTTGCCTAAATGCCCAGCCACCGGAACGCATCCCAAGGATTTTGTGCGTTACACGCATGCCACGGAAGACGAGCAAAAGAAGATCCCTTTATATTATACCAGTGAGATTTTAGGGATTGAGAAAGGGGAGCAGCCCCCTTATAAGGCGTTTAAAGATCCGGCTTCTCATCAGAAAGAACTGACAAAGCTTTTGGGCACTTTATTAAATTTAAAGAATGGGGAAGAGACGTGTGATCAAGAGGGCATCAAGTATGTGGCCCGCTTGTATCACTATTTCTGTCCCGGCTCAGAGCCTTTTGAGGTGCTTCCTTTAGAAACGCAAGAGGGTTTAAAGAAAGTTTATTTTAAGTTCCCAGGCAAAGTGCTGGATCTAGCACGCGAAGCATCCAATTGCTCTTATGTTGAGAGCCTAACGACAGGGGAAGAGCTCAAGTAGGACAAAGAGGAAGCAAAGAAAGGGACGGACATGTCTTTCCTCTTTTATCTAGGGGTGGGCGTAATGTTTTTATTACTGCCTGCTCAAGTGGCTGCTGAGACGATCACGCCCTCCGCCTATCATTTGATGGCGACGTATACGGATGATCGATCCTATAGTCAGGTGACGTGGCTCACCACCCATAATGCCTTTGTGAATGCGCGCGATGGCTGGCTTTATACCCAACAAACCCTCGGGATTAAAGAACAGTTTGACTATGGGGTACGTAGCTTCATGATCGACGCCCATCCGTATGGCCCGGGAGCCGGGCAACCCCCTTATCTGGCACTGTGTCATGGTTGGTGTCCAGAGCCAGGTTCTTTCTCCTCTTTTGTTATGCCTCAGGGGGTTTTGGTTAACCGAATCCCCACTTCTCTTGGCGTCTTTTTACGCGATATTTATGACTTGCTTGTAAGCTTTCCGCAGGAGATTATCACCCTTCATCTGGAAAGCTATACGCCGGATAAGCCTACCATCGAAACGCTGCGATTGTCTCATTACTTTACGAAAGCTAAGCTGGATCCTTATCTGTTGCACTTAGCGCCGGAAAAGGTGGACCCCAATGATCCGGCACTGACCCTTGGTAAGATGCGGGAATGGAATCGGCGATTAGTGGTCTTTAGTGATAAGAAACATGACAAGGTGTTTCCAGTCAACCTTTACCGAGAAACACAATACTCCTTGAAAGATTATAAGAATTGTGAGATGCGGGCAGAAGGACGGGATACCACCCGCTCAAAGCGCCTCTTTGTGTTTAACCACTTCTATACCCTTTCTTATGAGTCTCTTCCTCTAGGGTTTGATGAGATTAATTCTTTCTTAGAGATCAAACGACGTCTTGAATTATGTTGGCAACAAGAAGAGACCTATCCGACGTTCGTAACTGTTGACTTCGTCGACAAAGGGGACGGTGGTGGTGCACGGGAGGCCGTGTTGTGGCTCAATTATGCAGCCACCAATAGGACCTTGGCTGGGCGGGCCTTTAGTAGAGGGGAGCCTCCTACCTACCCTGCGGAGGCCTTCGAAGAAACACCTTCTTATCATTATTGGTTATGGGCTTTTGAGTATGTGCTCGCTACCTTTAATATGATCATGCTCCAGATCGAGGATTTTCCTGGGCTTGCTTTGTTACTTCCTATTCTAGTAGCTTGGACGTCGACGGAGGTTCTCACGGACCCTTTCATCAGCCACTATGTGCCGGCCGCTCTTACCCAGTACGCCTATCCCTTTATAATAACTTGGGCGTTCTTTAATTGGGTGTATCCCAATATTCTAAGGAACGTACCAAGGATAGCAGATGGTGTGAGGCGTCAAGCTTTCACCCTGCTGGCAAGGGCGGCCAGGTGGCGCCCTCACAGAGACTAGGAGTTTAAAGGAGAGGGTAAGAGAGAAAGCGTGGCGTTTAACAAATTTAAGGGTTAATAATATCTCTCTCTATTGCTTATTATCATGGTAACCTAAGAAAAAATGTTAGCTTAGAAATGGTTCATCTATTCTATAACAATGGTAACAAAGTTGCTCGCCATTAAAAGCATCTTAGGCCAATAAATTTTCTTCAAAATTCTTTTTAACTTCTTCAGGGATAGGTTTTGGTTTATTATCTTGGTCAATAGCCACGAAGGTAAATATTCCCTCCGTGACCTTGAAAGCTTCCTGGTTAAATTGGCACCGTTCTACCCATGTATCAACCGCTACGGTAATGGAGGACCGACCAATACGGGTAACATGGGCATAGCATGATACCTCATCACCAATTCCTACTGGGTGGTAAAATTCTAACCCTTTAATGGCGACCGTCACCACTCTCTCACCCGTACATTTCTTAGCAGCGCTTGCGCCGGCTAAATCCATCTGAGAAAGGATCCAGCCTCCAAAAATGTCTCCATTGGGATTCGTGTCTTTGGGCATAGCGATGGTACGTATCATCAGACGGTCAAGGGAAGGGGGAACGTTCGACATATATATAAAACTCCTTTAGCCTGAAAAATTGTTCTTGGCGCTGGCGTACCAATTCATTAAACTAGCTTTGTATTCTAAAGTATAACCTTAACTAAGTAAAAACGCTTTTAATGACTGATCTTTTTCATCAAGCTCCTTCGAGCTCACAAAGCTACACAGCTAAGGATATCGAAGTCCTGGAAGGGCTCGAACCCGTTCGTTGTCGGCCTGGAATGTATATTGGCGGCACGGATGAAGCAGCGCTCCATCACCTATTGGTTGAAGTGGTTGACAATGCGATGGACGAAGCCATTGCTGGTCACGCTTCCAAAATTACCGTTATCATGAATGCCGACGGGTCAATCACCGTTATGGATAACGGGCGTGGCATTCCTATTGATCCGCACCCTAAGTTTCCAGAAAAATCGGCCTTGGAAGTTATACTAACAACATTACATTCCGGCGGTAAATTTAGCCAAAAAGCTTATATGACCGCCGGAGGGCTTCATGGGGTCGGGTTGTCGGTCGTTAATGCGCTATCCGAATATTTAGTCGTCGAAGTGGCCCGTGATCGCCAACTTTGGCGCCAAGAATTCCGCCGAGGGGAACCTTATACGCGTTTAGAAAAACTTGGTGCAGTCAGCAACCGACGGGGGACTCTTGTCACTTTTCTGCCTGATTGCTCAATCTTCGATTCAGGCATTTCTTTTCGCGCTTCCCGCGTTTTTGAGATGCTTAAAGCAAAGGCTTACCTTTTTAAAGGGGTTAAAATCGAATGGAAAATGGAAGCTCCTCTTACCACACGCGACGCCATACCCGCGTCTCAGGTGTTCCATTTTCCTGAAGGATTAAAAGATTATGTGCGCGACCTCCTCCTTCAAGACAACCTGGAGGCACCTGAGTCCCTCTTTTGCGGGCAAGTTACCCTTCCAGGCAAGGCAGGCTACGTGGAATGGGCCATTGCCTGGCCTGAAAGCTATCATGGTGTTGTGAAAAGCTTTTGTAATACTATTTTCACCCCTCTTGGGGGCGTCCATGAATCAGGATTTAAACAAGCCATGGTAAAAAGCCTAAAAATTTTCGCAAATTACCTGCAATATAACAAAGCAGCTCAGCTAACCAGCGAGGATTTATTGGGCCACGCCTATGTTGTTTTATCCTTGTTTTATACCTCTCCCCAGTTCCAAGGACAAACCAAAGAAAAGCTGGTCAATCAAAAAGTGGCCAAGCTTATTGAAACGTCCATGAAAGACTATGTGGATCATTGGCTATCGCAGCACCAAGCCGAAGGCCGACATTTGATTGATCTTGCCCTAAACCGCATGGAAGAACGCCTCCAACGCCGTCAGGAAAAAGAACAAAGCCTACCCCGCTCTTCCGCCACCCGTCGTCTTCGCCTTCCTGGCAAGCTTGTCGACTGCAGTGTCAATAAACAGGAAGGAACAGAGATATTTCTCGTCGAAGGAGACTCGGCAGGAGGGTCCGCTAAGCAAGCTCGACTACGGGAAACCCAGGCCATCCTCCCCTTACGAGGGAAAATTCTAAATGTCGCCAGTGCCTCTCAGGACAAGCTTATTAATAACCAAGAGATTAAGGATATTCTCTTAGCACTTGGATGCGAACGAGGGGAACGGTGCGATCCTTCCCAGTTAAGATATGAGCGTGTCGTCATCATGACGGACGCGGATGTAGATGGCGCTCATATTGCGTCACTGTTAATTACTTTCTTCTTTACGCAAATGCGCCCTTTAATTGAAGCTGGCCATTTATATCTTGCCCAACCTCCTCTTTATCGCCTCACCGCCGGTAAAGACGTGGTTTACCTACATACCGAAGAAGAAAAAAAGCGATGGCTCACCAAGTTTAAAGGAAAGAAAGTAGACATAAGCCGTTTCAAAGGACTGGGAGAAATGCCCGCTAAGGTGTTAAAAGAAACAACGATGGACCCGGAAAAGCGAACATTGTTAAAGATCGTTATCTCATCAGAAGGCGGAAAAGAAGAGATAACTCTTGTAGAAAATTTGATGGGTCGCAATCCCGAGGCAAGGTTTACTTTTATCCAAGAACATGCCCAACAATTTCAAGAGTTGGATATATAACATGCATCTATTAGCTCTTGCTCTGCTCCTCTTGGTTAGTTTTACATCCTGCAGTGTGCCTCAGCGATCATGTAAGTTAGCACGGTTCAAAGATGAAGCAACTTACCAGTGGGGTTTCAAGACAAAAGATGGCCATGTTCATATTCCAGCCCATTACCGTATGGTCTCACCGTTTACTTCCTATTGCTTAGCTGATGTGTGGTCGCAAGATGGGAAATGGTATCGAATCAACCAAAGAGGAGAAGTCGTTCTCCAAGCCTATGTAGTTGATAATGGGCCTGATGATTATATCGAGGGCCTTGCTCGCTTTATTGAGGAGGGGCGCATAGGTTTTTCCAATCCTCAAGGAAAGAAAATAATCCCCGCCCTGTTTGATCACGCGGAACCTTTTTTCAAGGGAGTGGCTGTTGTTTCCGTAGGCTGTAAAATAGTACCTATCAAAGGCAGTGAATACCACGAGTGCCGCGGTGGAAAATGGAGTGTGATCGATAAGAAAGGCCGGCTCCTCCTTCCTTTCACCTATGATGGCACCTTTACTGCGAGCGATGAAAAAGCTTCCTTACCGCAGCAAAAGACTGGCTTTCTTCAGGGCACTCAGTGCTATGAGCTACAAACACTCAACCCTCTTACTCTTGCCCCTTGCCCCTGTCCTCCATACCTTAGCGCTCAGCAAGCTGCTAAGGAGCAGGGATAAATTCTCCTCCTCATTTGCCAACGATAGAGGGAAGCCAGATCAAAGAAGCGACTCGGAAAGATCGGGGGTCCTCTCCTAAGGTAAGGTTAAATCCGCTTAGAAAGCCAAATAGCCGCTTTTGTTGCCGCCTTTATCGCACCGGTCAAAAGGTGGTAGGCTGGCGCTTGCCTGGAGCCTTCATCAATAGCAATATTATGATGCGCTATTTCTTCTTGCTGGCATTGACGAATGAGAGGAGCTAGGGGATCTTCCTTTTCCTGCTCTCTGGTATCCTGTTCAAGAAAAATAAGTTGCTCTTGATAATGCTTCTCAATGACGTCTTCCACCGCTTCGGTGCAGGCCATAGCCGCTTCTTTCCCAAGGAGTGCTGTCCCAACACCAAGCGCATAACCGGCTACACGCCATAGAGGAGATAACGCCGTAGGCCGCACACGGTACGTACGAATAAGTTCCTCAAAGCGAGCCAAGTGAACATGTTCATGCGCTAACATTTCCTCAAGCAGTTCTCGTACAGGCGCATCCTTTAATATTGCAAGTTGGCCTTTATATATTTGTACCGCTCCAAATTCACCAGCATGATTCACGCGAATCATCTGGGCACGGACTTTTTCTTTCTTAATGAGAGGGCGGGATGATTGATCGGTTCGCATATTGTACCTTCCTAAACCAATAAATTCCTACGACCAAAAGGAACGTTAGAAACAAAAAATTAAGCTCCGTCAAAGACAATCCATATAACTTAAGCGATGGTTGATTACAAGGAACAAACGGCCGAGAGAGAAGCTCTTGTTTAATGCTCTCGAGTGTTTTTCCCGCAAAAGAAAGCTTGCGGCATCCCGCCTCACTTGACCACCAACGGTGCTCGAGGCCTATGTGAAAAAGAGAGATAAGCCAACCAATACCGAGCGTTACCAAAATAGTAACATACAAAGAAAGTGACAAAAGAGAGAAAGATCCTCCCTTAAGATAGGTAGAAAAAAGACCTATAAGTGCCAGGGCTGCAATAATAAGGTATACCCACCGCTCATAGACACAAAGATGACAAGGGAAAAAACGACCTATGTGTTCAAGAGCTAGCGCTAGCCCATAAACACCTACACCAAGAAATATAAACACCCAGAATATGTGTCGCATTCTAATCATTAAAACAATTTTATCATTGCAAAGCCAACCAATAAAAACATGAGAGCGAGAAATAGCACAAGACGCAGATTCTTTTCTATAAAGATTTTAATAGGAGGGCCATAATACCAAAGAAGCGTGCCTACCAGAAAAAAACGAAAACTTCGGGTAATTAACGAAGCGATCGTAAATAGACCCAAATCAAATTTTACAAGGCCGCTCGCAATAGTAACAATTTTGTAAGGAATAGGCGTAAGCCCCTTTAAGGCAATAATCCAAAAACCCCATTTATCAAAATCCATTTTGATACGTTCAAAGGAATTAGCCATCCCATGAGTATTGATAATCCACTGCCCCAACGTTTCATAAAGATAATATCCTAGAGCATAACCAACATAACCACCAATGACAGAAGCCAGCGTCGTAAGGAAAGCAATGGTAAAAGCCTGTTCACGCCGAGCCACAATCATTGTAATAAAGATAGGATCAGGAGGAATGGGAAAAATAGAACTTTCCGCAAAAGCAATGAGGAGTAAATAAGCCATGGCGTGAGGATGGTTAGCCAGCTTAACTATCTTCTGATAAAGCCGTTCAAGCATAAAAAATTAACTTTATTTATATGAATCCTTGTGGTTTTCTTTTAACATTTTTCTTAAGGAAAGAGCAATCGGAAATTCCTTCTTTTTTCCTTATGTTCTTGTCTTTTTCGGTTGATAAAATTTTCGTCTTTTGTAAGATACTGGAGTTGACAAATAGGAGAGTAATCTTGCCTCGGTGGCGGAATTGGTAGACGCGCGTGACTCAAAATCACGTATCTTATGGGTGTGGGAGTTCGACTCTCCCCCGAGGCACCACAAAATTTTAGCTATTTATCTTGTTTTTTATCTCTGGCTTTCTCCTTTATAACAGAGCGGGCTCGGGAAAAATAATTTTCTTCAATGTCTCAGAAAATGTGAAATTTCCAAAGAATATGGATGCTTAGCCTGCCATTATCAGGGTTTGTTGGCCTAGGCAAAATGATCGGTCTTTTTGGATAAACCTCTTAAGAAATAGCATAATGCCTCTTTGCTAATTTTTTTTCTTATTTTATAATAGGTCTTTGGTTTCTTAAGAGAGGACTTAAAAAAATAGCTCGTAACATGCGCTTTGGCTTCTTGAAAGATATTTTTTAAGAAGAAAAACAACGAATAGGCATGAACGAAACGTGAATACTTTCTAAAAAAGGAGAGGGTAAAACTTATTAGGCAAGCTGCAAACACCTGGTTGATATAGATTTTTCAACTACTCTCATTGCCACTAAAAAAGTAATTATTTAATCTTTGTTGTTAAGCACTGTCCTTAATAAGACAAAGCCGTTTTGGGAACAGGCTCTCTTGGGTTGCCTCTGGCATACTTATACGCCCTGATGTGCCTAGAAAACTTGTTTACTATTTTGCATATGGGTATTTAATAAATAAATAGTTAAATGTTCATTTACTTCATGCAAAATTTATGACTAATATTAATTGTTAAGGAATATCTCTATCAAAAATGGGCGATAAACTGAATGATAAAAAATGAAATAATAACCATTTTTGGTGCTTCAGGATTTATTGGCCGTAATGTAGTAAGGCTTCTTGCTCAGGAAGGTTATCGGATCCGTGCCGCCTGTCGTGATCTTGAAAAGGCGAAGTTTCTTCGAACGATGGGGGAAGTTGGGCAAATTTCCATTATCCAGGCATTCGTAGAAAATGAAGCATCCGTCGACGAGGCCATCAAGGGAGCCAATATGGTTATTAACCTGGTGGGCACCCTTTATGAGAAACGCTCACAAACGTTCGAACAGGTTCACATTATCGGCGCACAAACCATTGCTAAAGCAACCGCAGCCCAGAAGGTTCAGCGCTTGATTCATTTCTCTGCCTTAGGAGCAAGCAAGCAATCACCTTCTCGATACGCCCAAACAAAAAAGGCCGGAGAAAAAGCTGTCATGGAAGCTTATCCAAGAGCCATTATTGTTCGACCCTCCGTGGTATTTGGTCCAGATGATCTTTTCTATAATCGCTTTGCTCGACTGCTCAAAACCCTCCCGATCCTACCGCTTATAGGCTCAGGAAGTACGGAGCTTCAACCTGTTTACGTGGGGGATGTCGCCCACGCAATCCGGGAGATTTTACAAAAATGCCCGAATCGAAAATCAGAGATATTTGAAATAGGTGGCCCCCGGATTTACACTTTCCGAAGGATAATAGAATACATGGTGGAGTTAACACACAGCCATGCCGTTCTTCTTCCTATCCCCTTCCCGCTCGCTAAGCTCATGGGCCGGGTATGCGAATGGCTTCCAAACCCGCCCCTGACATATGATCAGGTGCTGCTATTACAGTGTAACAATACCTTAAATGGTAAATCTAATGCTTTACTAAATTTTGGTATCACTCCCCAACCTGTAGAAGCTATTGTTCCTTCCTATATTGGCGGTCCTCGCGCCCATAATTAAAGTACCTAGGAAGGTCATAAGATAGTAAAAGAAGAGTAAGCCAGCCGGGTCAACAACACCCACCTGAAAACAGGGCCATGATATGATGCTTTGAGGAGTAGATTGGGACCAAGTACAGACCGTGAAATCGGCACAATTATTTTAATGTTTTAAGAATTCTCTTGCCGAGATTTCACGTATTTTATCAATCTTACCTTCATCTTTCTTACCTTCAGCCTTTTGCGTCATACGACCATTTTTGCCTGTGCCTTTAGTAAGATCGGGTAAGATATTATTCCCAGCACCCGATTTTCTTATGACGGGCCATAAAATGTCACTTGATTCGCCGGCTTCTTCTGTTTCTTGACTTTATAGAAAGGAAGGTCCCAAAATGCTCCGCTATGAACGGTTTATTGGTTTCAGGCCAAGGCTTACTGATACTTTCCCTTCCTTCCTTTCTCTAGGCTACATGGGTGCAACCTCTTGGGTGATTTGCCATCCTAAACGGATGAGCAGAAACAAGATTTTTCACAGAATTGCCGTTTTAGAAAAAACCATGAAAGGCTGGTTGTTTGGCCTGAAACGTCACCTCATTGGGGAGGAGAAAGGCAATCTCATGCGCCTTAAGTAACTCCAGGTAAGGGGGATGATCAGATCAAATGAGGTCAGGGCGTACGGGGCTCCTTTGTGCCGATAAAGGCTTCCTGTCCCCAAGAGCTTTTTCGTATCGACGGGCCATAAAAAACGAATGATGGGAATCAAGAAAAACCGGGAGAATGTCCTTGGCAGGAGAAAATTTTAGGGGCTGTACCCGATAACCCAATAAAGTGTTATAAGGTATGGCCTGAAGAAGAGCCGATTAAGTAAAAAGAAGCAAGAAAGGCTACTAGAGCACTTTGTAGCAGGAAGTACTGCACGATGTGTTGCTAGTTTAATAGGTATTAATCCAAAGACAGCAGCCTATTATTTCCATCGCCTCAGGCAGATCATCTATCACCAATTAGAGTTAGAAAGCCAAGAGATAGTGGGAGGTAAGATGGAAGTTGATGAGACCTATTTTGGTGGCCCACGTAAGGGTAAACGAGGGCAAGGCACTGGCGGAAAGGTTCCTGTGTGTGGGCTATTAGCGTGGTGGAAAGGCATACACAAAGGTTATACTTGACGCCAGTGCTGAAACCTTGGTGCCCATCATTTGTGAAAAAGTAGTACCGGATAGCATTGTCTATAGCGATTACTGGCGAGGATATAACTCTTTGATGTTTCTGAAGTCAAACATTATCGCCTTAACCATTCAAAGCTTTTGGCTGGTAAACACAACCACCTTAATGGAATTGAGAACTTTTGGAATCAAGGTAAAAGTCACTTAAGAAAATTTAATGGTGTACCAAAAGAGAGTTATTTCTTAAAGAGTGTGAAGGGCGTTTTAATAACCCTCATCCAAAAGACCAATTAACCCAGTTAAATCAATGGGTTAAAGGCTGTTTATTTTAGTTATCCAGTACAGCCCCAAATTTTATTGCGCAAAAAATTACTAACAACTTTTGAGTATCTCAAAGACAAGTTCCAACTCGAAGATACAAGACAGCGTTCCTCTCTTAGCGCTTCATCCCTATTGCTTCAACCTTAATCTTCTATCCATTCAAGGCGACACATCCCTCAGGACTTTGCTCCCCCTAACCCCTCATCCGGGTTGTTGGAGAGCTTCTGGGCTTTTTTTAAATATTTTGTACGCTCTTACCAGCCCGTCCTTCTTTTATCCTTGTCACCCTGTCTTACTCCCAAATTGGCAATACTGGTAAACAGGACATTCTGCGCATAAAGGTCGCCTTGCTTTACAGGTATATCGCCCATGCAAAATAAGCCAATGATGCGCATGGAGCCGCCATCGTTGAGGAACAACTTCCTCAAGAATAGCTTCCACTGCCTGCGGGGTACGAGCGAGCGCTAAACCTGTACGATTACATACGCGAAATATATGGGTATCAACAGCGATCGTGGGCTGTCCAAACGCTACATTTAACACCACATTCGCTGTCTTTCGACCAACGCCGGGTAATTGCTGGAGCTGCTCACGCTTATCTGGGACATTACCACCATAATGTTCTCTCAAGATCTGACTCAGAGCAATAATGTTTTTAGCCTTTGCATTAAATAAACCAATTGTTTTAATATATTCTTTAAGCTTTTCCTCTCCTAAAGCTACCATTGCCTCGGGTGTCTGCACGACCTGAAAGAGTTTCTCCGTTGCCTTATTTACACCTCTATCTGTTGCTTGAGCTGATAACACCACTGCCACTAAAAGAGTGTAGGGATTTTGATATACTAATTCCGATTTAGGGACGGGATTTAAGGCTGATAAGGTAGCAAAAAAAGCCTCGATTTCTGTGGGGCTTAATTTTGTGGTCATACATGTCCCTTCCTAGAGCTTGTGTGCATTAATACCTTCATTATAAGGAGAGAAGCCGCTCAAATCTATAAGTTTGAATTGTTTTATAAAGTGGAGAAGGCTTGCTTTTCTAGAGTATGTAGCTAGAAGGGGCGACATTTCTTTAGAAAAAGGACCTTCTTTAGAGAGCTCACTTAGGCCTCCCTCTTTTTACTTTATAAGCCATGGAACTTTTTCCTGATGCCCCTCTCTTTTTACAGGAGACTCAAGTAGGATAAAAAAGGTATCTATTTACGCTTCTTTTTCCCTTTTCCTTTCTTCTTATGTGACGCTTCTTTTTTTATCGCCTTTATCGTTTCTTTAATCCAGTCTAAGTGCTTGGGTATAAACTCGCCGCGATTAACAAGAAAGCGCGTTCCTTCAAAATCTAGCACCTCTACCCAGGCATGGATTCCAATAAGCTGTTTTTGCTCATTAAAGTAACCCGCTCCCTCATCTCCGTAGTGCGGTTGGCCAGCAAGCTCTGGAGTTGCGTCGTTAATGAGAAATCGACCCGAAAAGCTCTGGATACTTCTAGCATGATCTGAAGTTGGATGAATAAGCATGAGCGTCATCTCAGGCGCATAATAAGCATAGAAATTAGAAGCACCAAATGCATCTTCCCTATCTTCATGTTCAGCGTCAAGCATGTACGGTTCTCGCATATTAGTCTCTACGTCAAGCCTGATCAAAAAGGGGGATAACTTTGGATCAAGCGCATTTGCCACTCGCATCTCACATGCCCTAACAGGTTGAGAAACGGCGAGTAGGCGAAGCTGAGCTCTCATCTCTTCTTCCTCCTGCTTGGAGAGGGATCGCCCTTCTATTAAAGGAATAAACGCTTCCAATCCTTCTTCTCCGCCCCCTTCTTCCATATGAGAGATTTTTCTTTCAAGGAGGCCCATAATATCAGCCGCTTGACTTATATCTTGAATATTAGGGTCTGCTCTGCCATAACCGACGATCGTAATAAGTTGATCCCATACGGTACTTATTGGCCCTCTATAGGACGTTGCCTCTTCAACGTCTTTAGATATTTTTTCTTTCGTTTGAAATAAAGCGATAGGGGCTCCTAGTATTTTTTGGTTATATGCCGTACCCTGTATACTGAAAGAAGGATGCATACGTATGGAGGCCTCGTCAATAAAATAGGGGTGACTCTTTTGACAGTGTACGACGAGACTGTGAGTATATTCTCGGAGTTTAAAAGCGCTTGTAATAAAAAGATTGGTTTCTCTATCAATAAAAACAGCACTAAAAAAACCAAAATTATCGATGGTGAGGTCATTTCTAGAAAAGCCACTTACTTGGCAAACAGAAGAGTAGGACTTAGCCTTCTCCTCATAGAGATCGCCGGGCACGTCGGGTCGCCCCACAATTGTTGATCCAACTTTAAGAGATAGCAACAAGAGAAAGGCAGACCAATACAATATTTTCATTTTAAAATCCTACAAACATTTAGTTCTATAAACAATTATTTAGAAGAAAAACAAAAATAGTCAACCGTAATTAACAAAAAAACTATTTAGATTTATTTTAGGAAAGAATTTTTAGTGGTAACCCCCTCATGAGCCCACGCACCTTTCATAGATAAGAGAGGGAAATATTACCTCATGCTTATAAAGATCGTCGAGAGTAAGCATGGTGAACAAAACCATGGGGCACGCCTTTTTCTTTTAAGAATTGGCCGCTTGCCACATCAACGCTCTTTCAACTTGGCCTACCCTCGTGAACGCTTTTTTCTCTCGCACGTCCTCTTTTCTTACAAGAATACAGCTTAGCCATTTCCTCTCCGTGTCTCTAAAAGGTTGTGGGAAAAGAGGCGAGCTCTTCTTTAATAGACAGGTGAGTAAGGGGGCGAGGTAAGTCAGCCTAATGGTGGGGACCTACTCGCATAGCGACGACAAGAGGACGCTACCCTTAGTGACGATAAGATGACCCTACCCTTGGTAAAGAAAGAGATAGCTTCTCTCTTTCCTATCTTGGGTAGCTAGATATGTATTTAGATGACATAGCCTACATGCAGAAATATAGAGCAAAATTCACTCTGCCTATCCTCTTGCTTAGAAGAGGTCTGTAGCGGCAGCTTTTAGAATAACATCTTGCCAAGAAAAAAAGCAGTCTTTACCTCCTACCAGGAAACGAATACTACTCTCTCTTCCTTTCTTCGGGGGCATGAAGACTGCTCGCTTTTCTTTGGGGCTTTTATCAATATTCTTCGGCCTGCAACCCTGAGTTTTCCTCATCTTTATGGGCACCTGTGCGCGTCTCGCTCATGTCTTCCTGCTCATAAAGTTGAACGGGACCAATAGGCATAACCGTAGAAATGGCATGCTTATACACAAGTTGAACATGCCCGTCGCGCCGCAAAAGTAAAGAAAAGTTATCAAACCAGGTAACAATACCTTGCAGCTTGACGCCATTGACTAAGAAAAGAGTAACGGCTGTTTTATTCTTGCGAACGTGGTTTAAGAATACATCTTGTACATTATTTTTTTCACTACTCATACTTTAGCTTCCTTCCCACAGTTTTAATTATTGCTGTTATTTTTATTAAAATTCCCTGTAAAAAACAAGTACATATTTTCCTCACTTCAATATATTACGGGCTCAAATTTATTTTTTAAAATTTTATAAAAACCTTCACAGTTTTCCACAAAGATTGCTTCTTTCTTTTCCTCTAATACGCTTGGAGTGCCAAGTATAATTGGCTGGCAACCAGCATTTACCGCGCATAGATAATCCGCGGGCATATCACCGACAAACCATACTTCTTTTGAAGGGCGCAAAGGAATGGGCGCAAGAGCTGCATATACACTCGCGGGGTCAGGCTTATCACGCGCCAAATCATTGGCACCAATAATTGAAATAAAGTAATCATGCCAACCCAAATGACTTACTTCCAAACGTAAGTAAGAGCCGCACTTATTACTAATAATACAACAATGGATGTCTTTTTCTTTTAAAAATTGAAGGCTTTCTTGAGCTCCTTCAAAGGATTTAAGCATATTGAGATGTATTATCTCGTATAATTCGTAATATTTGTCACGGGCTTCTTGCCACGCTTCCCCAAAGATTTTTGGAAAAGTCTCCCTTAAAGACGCTCCCATCTTATTGGTAAAAGCGTTCACCTGTTCAGAGGAAAACCCATAGAAGCCAAATAAATTATGGAGGCTTTGTCGGATCACTTGCGAAGTATCAACAAGAGTATTGTCCCAATCAAAAATTACAGCTTTAGGTAAGGATAAGTTTTCTAATTTTTTCAAGAACATTGGAAAGACTTGTGTTTGTTTACGTTTTTTGTAAATATTAAACCAGAATAAGAAGGGTTTTGCAACCGTTCTGCTTAAATATAAAAATTTATTTATTCTATTTATTGTATACCGCCACCCAATCTTTGTTTGCGATACTGGGGCAAGCATAAAAAACAAAAAAGCTTTTTAATACTCTCGTTTAAGCCTTACTCTCTTTTGTAGAAAACTTTTGTCTCATATCCAGATTAAGTGGCTCGAGCTCCTTACATTTTCTCATGGCGATCTCAAGAAAAAGGGTTATGACAAAGCCTCCTAAGCAAAAACTTCTTAAATAGAAAAATAAGCACCTTCCCCTTCGCTTTTCGCAAAGTAGAAAAGCGCTTATTTAAGCAACAGATAACTTTCTATCCCCATCGCTTTCTTACGAAATTATACTGCGCTAGGGTTATAGCCAATATATATGGAATCACTGATAAATATTTATTTAACGCCTTCCATCTATCGTTAGCTTTATATATTTTTTATCAATTTCATTAAAAATAAGCAATTATAAATTGTAAATAGTCCATATAACCAGAAGTAATACACCATTTTCCCATAATAAATAAGATTGTTTTGAAATAAAAAATGTTATAATATAGACGCTAAAGGCAAAGAAAAGTAAAGCGGAGAGGGAACAATAAAGCCCAGGAAAACTTTCTTCATCCCCTTTAAGAAAAGAATCTTGTTAAGTTTAAGACGCCCTTATAGCAAGAAATTTTTGATTGCATGGGCGATATTAGCGTGCCAATTCTAACAAAGGCTTTGCCAGCTCAATCACCCATAGTTCACTTTTCTCTCTTGTGGCATAAGTGTGGAAAGCCTTCCTTCTTGGAGCTTTATTAAAATGCAATTTTCCTTCTTTATCTATGGATAAGCGCTGAGGCATATTATCCTGTTCATTAAAGTTCTCGCCTTGGACGCCAAAGTCATTATCATTAGAAAAGACTAAGAAGCGATCGTTAACAATAGCAAGACCTTCAAGCTTCCGGTAAGGCCACCCATACGTATCAACATCAAGAATTTTTTGCTTACGAACCGGTCGCAACAAAGAACGGAGGACATCTGTTGAGGCGGTTTCCAGTTCTTGACCATTCGGGAGCTTTTTATGGGTTATATCCTCGGCACCACTTATATCAACAAGGTAAATAACGTGGCGATATTCTCCTTCCTTTGTTTTTCCTTGCTCTACCAGAAGAAAAAGATCATCGCTTAGAGCTGTCATATCACCTATTTTCGCTTCATTTTTATTTTCATAAACTTCTTCATCATACAAATAAGCAAATTGTCGCGTGTTTAAAGAGAGAGGATCAACTTCACACAATCGTATCAAGGGAGCCTGACACGGCAATGCTTTTTTATCCTCTAGGGGGCTTTCGAAGCAAAGAACGACCTTCCCTCTCGGGGTAATATCTAGCGCTTCAATGCCTCTGTTTGCTTTGCGATACTGAAAAATCTCGGGCAATCCTTCGCCTGGGGAAAGACGCCGAAGAACACACCCATTGCGCGCATCAACTTGAAGAAGGCTCGGACCATATTCTTCTCCAACCCAGAAGGTATGAGTGGCCTTATCATAGCTTAGACTTTCAGGATCAATCCCTTCTTTATCATATTCTAAAGCTTTAAAAGAAAGAGAGGCAGGCACCTCATAGCTCCAAGCAGAATCCCGAGGAGGCAAAGGCCGTCCTGTTAAAATTCCTTCCTGTCCTATCATAACCACTTTATTAAGGAGAGTCGCGCTTTTTCCTCTCACAACCTCGACCTCTCCTATAAAAGGAGCGTAGTCTGGGTAAGGAAAAACTTTCACTTCGCCAGGACCAAAGGTTGCAGGCCCATCAAAGTTAGGCCCCCGATCGGTTAACATCCAGAAAATATATGTCTCCCCCCTCTTCTCTTTAAAAACAAGACTCGAACCTATGCCAGGATTCAGCCCCCTTAATTCTTTTGCTAAAGAAGGGCTCATGCCAATCTCGTATCGGGTAATCTTCGTAACGGATTTATCATTGATGATCGTCTCCTTTACCTTTTTTTGGCTTGAAAAAAGCGAAGAGGTAAGCTTTAGCAGGAAACAAACAAACAAAATGGCTAATAAGCTCCAGCGGTGGCGCATAATAAACATACTCCAAGATTTTCTGCTAGGTAAGTAGACAAATAGGTTAGCAAGTTAAGCAAAAATAGCAAAACATTAAAGAGAACGCCGCCCTCATTTCTAATAAAAAAGGAGCTTGGCCATTACAGGGCAAAGACTACCCTCGACAAAAATAGATCCTTGTCTCCTTTCTTAAAAGGATCGTCATGACTTTTCTCGATTATCTCATTGGAGCGCTTTTTTTGCTTTTGATTCTCATCATTGGCCTGAAAGCCGGTTTTAAAGTGAAAGATACACGTTCCTTTGCCATTGAGGGGATAGCATTATTCAAGCAGGGCTCTCCTTGCAACCCTTTCCGCTGTCTTATATCGGCGGGTGGTTATACCTTGGGAATGAGTGAAAAAACTTTTACCCAGGGCGTATGTTATACGTTCTGCCTTCTGGGCTTTAGTACACAATTAATTTTTGTGGCGTTGGTCATCGTTCCTCATATGGAGCCTTTAAGGAAAGTATTTTCAATCGGAGACATTATGGCAAAATTTTACGGCTTATGGGGCCGTTATATTTCCGGCGCGGCCTCAGTCCTTGTCTGTACCGGCATTATAGGAGCTCAGGTTAATGCCATGGGCCCATGTATTTAATGTCTTTCTAGGCCCTAATCATCTTCTTGGCATTGTGATCGGGTGCGGTATTATCATTGGTTATTCTGTTTTTGGTCGAATGCGCTCCGTCGTTGCAACGGATATCTTGCCATTCTGGGTCCTTGTGATCACGATCCCCCTGTGTTTGAACCTTGGCATTTCTTATGTAGGTGATCCCCAGGCTTTAGTAGCGTCCCCTCTTGCAACACACCTTTCATTTCCTGGCCCTCTAGGCCTCTTATCAATCATTATCTTATTTTTCCTTGGGGAAGTTCTTGTTCCTCCGCATGTTCAGCACCTTCCCATTACCAAAGATACTCAAAGCACAAGAAAAGAAATCCTCATCAGCGGACTCCTCTCGATCTTTTTTATCACGGCTGCTTCCATCGGGCTTACTGCGCTCCACCTTGACGCTGGTCTAAGACCTTCTATGACTCTCCCTTATGTTATTCACACCATCTTACCAAGTGGTTTAAAAGGAATTGCTATCGCTGCTATTGTTGCCGTTATTATGTCTTCAGCTGATTCATACCTGAATGCCTCAGCGATTGCCCTCGTCCAAGATATTATCAGCGAAAAAAAGCTCTCGCCACTAAGCAAGGGCTAACTATCATCCGTCGGTCGACTTTCTTAATTGGGGTTGCCGCTATTCTATTTGCTACACATATCGAAAGCGCCTTAGACATCTTGCTTTATAGTTATAACTTTTGCCCCCTTATTTTAGTCCCTCTCGTTATGGGAATTTTAGGCTACCGCATTCGTATTCGGGAGTTTTCATTCAGCAGTGTAACAAGTCTTATAACAGTCGTCACATGGAACTTTTTGTTCAAATACACGGGGTTCGATGGCTTAGTGGTGGATGTTGTTGTTCGCTTCCTTATGTTCATAAGTTTTTATTGGTGGCATCGTTATAAAGATACTATCGCATTAAAGAAGGGATAGATCGGAAAAGCCAGAAAAGGGTTTTCTAACCGAAGCCTATTCTTGCCAAATCTCTTAGGAGCGCTTTTCTTCTTACCTTTGGATGAACGAACTTACTCAAACAATTAAATAGATTTATTTCAAGCGGTCAATACGCCAAAGTTGCCCCCGGGTTTTAGAAGAAGGTGGGCGAAATCTTGCCATTTCCCCTTGACCGATTCTTTGCTGTTGACCCGTTAGCATACAGGTTAAGCTTTTAAAGACCTCTTCATGAGAAACAATAATGAGGAGCTTATCTTCTTGAGAACGTAAAATATACGCAAAAACGTTCTTCACCCTTTGCTTGAAATCTTCCAATTTCTCAGCATCTTCAGGTAACCACTCTTTCGTCACCACCTTCTCAAGATACGTGAGATCTTTTTTTGCCTTGCGAGAAAGATCTTTGGCCTCTTGAGGCCTTTTTGACCAATCACCAAAATAGCGCTCTTTCAAATTTTGAACAATCTTTATATCTTGCGCAAGGGCTTTACCAATAACCTCAGCCGTTTGATACGCGCGTTTTAAAGGACTTGTATAGACGGTCCCATAGAAAGAAAAACGTTTTAAGAAGGACGCCGCGTTTTTCGCTTGCTTTCTGCCTGCCTCATTTAAAGCTAAATTTAATGGCCCCTGGGAAAGCATAGAGGGGTCCCATCCTGAGTCACCATGGCGCACAAAAATAAAAGTAACTTTAGGAAAAATTTTAAAAAGTCGCTCTGGAAGAATCTTGCATTTCCCGTGCGCCTGAGAAAAACAGGAACAAGATAGATAAAAGATTAAGCTAAAAAAGAACACCATAATTTTTTGCTTCATTGTTCCAAAGCTCAGCTTTATAAGGTTGCCCATTTAGATCTTCAAGGTAGAGAGGCTGCCTTCTCCATGACTCCTCCCTAAAAAACGAGGTATAAGGACTTTGGGAGCGAAGGCCAAATAAAAACAGGAAACTGGTTCTAACGCCGTTTGCGACACAACCCAACAAAAAGATATATTTTCAAACTAAAAGCATACAAATCTTAGAAAAAGCTATAAAGGATAAGGTAACTTCTCTATCAACATGTCGAAGCGATGACGAAACGCTATTCCCCTGACTTTTTTCTTCCAAAAGAAAGGCGCTTATGCCCTTTAAGCGCAAAGCCTACCCTTCCCTTTAATCTTTTCTAACCGTTTTCTTAAGAGGCTTTTTGTAGAAATTCTCTCTGCGCCTCTAAGACCTTAAGCTTATCTTCGAGATCTTTCTTTTCAACGGGGTTTTGCGCTTCTAATAAGCTTTGCTCTAAAAGGCGCTTTTCTTCTTCTATCTTAGATAAGGCTATATCGGATTCACACAGGATTTGCTCAGCAAGGACCGTACAGTGGTTATTTTCCATGCTTAGAAAACCGCGCGTAAGGAAAAAGCGTTCTTTCACCTCTTCTTTCTCAAAGATTTCGATAGAACCGGCTATTAAAAGAGTCATAAGCGCACTATGATCAGGCAAAAGCCCAAAGCGCCCTTGTATGCCAGGGAATGTCGCCATTTGCACCTCTTGTGAAAGGATAACTTTTTTTGGCTCAATGACCTCAAGCATAAATGTCGCTGTCATACTAAGCTGCTTCCACTTCGAGTTTTTTAGCTTTTTCTATAACCTCTTCAATCGTGCCGACCATATAGAAGGCTGCTTCCGGTAAATGATCATAATCGCCATTGATAATCCCTTTAAAGGAAGAAATCGTTTTTTCTAATTGAACGAAGACACCAGGCGCCCCAGTAAATACCTCTGCTACAAAGAAAGGCTGGGATAAAAACCGCTGTATTTTGCGAGCACGTGCCACGGTTAGGCGATCTTCTTCCGACAATTCATCCATCCCTAAGATAGCGATGATATCTTGGAGCGACCTATAAGTCTGTAGAATCCGCTGTACCTCACGAGCAACCATATAATGCTCCTCCCCGACTACGCGAGGATCTAAGATGCGGGAGGTCGAATCGAGCGGATCAACAGCCGGATAGATACCAAGCTCAGCAATTTGCCGGCTTAAAACAGTTTTCGCATCTAAGTGAGAAAACGAGGTGGCTGGTGCAGGATCGGTTAAGTCGTCAGCTGGCACGTAAATTGCTTGCACACTGGTAATTGATCCCTTCTTCGTCGTCGTGATCCGTTCTTGCAAATCACCCATTTCCGTCGCAAGGGTTGGCTGATAACCAACAGCAGAAGGAATACGCCCGAGAAGGGCTGATACCTCTGATCCCGCTTGTGTAAAGCGGAAAATATTATCCACGAAGAAAAGGACGTCTTGCCCTTCTTCATCACGGAAATACTCGGCAAGGGTCAAACCGGTCAAAGCAACACGTGCACGCGCCCCCGGAGGCTCGTTCATCTGACCATACACTAGCGCCACTTTCGAGCGATCGCCCTTTAAGTCTATAACGCCCGACTCAACCATTTCATGATAAAGGTCATTACCTTCGCGCGTGCGCTCCCCAACACCGGCAAACACCGAATAACCACTGTGCGCCTTGGCAATGTTATTAATAAGCTCCATAATAAGAACCGTCTTACCAACACCAGCGCCACCAAATAGACCAATCTTACCCCCTTTGGAATAAGGTGCTAACAAGTCAATAACTTTAATGCCGGTTACCAAAATTTCCGTCTCGGTTGATTGCGCAACAAAAGGAGGAGCTTCCCTATGAATCGTATATCTCTTTTTCGTTTTAACGCTCCCACGGCCATCAATAGGGTCACCTGTAACGTTTAGAATACGGCCAAGAGTTTCTGGTCCAACAGGCACAGTAATAGCTTCGCCCGTATCTACAACCGGCTGGCCACGCTTTAATCCATCCGTTGAATCCATCGCAATAGCCCGTACAATTTTCTCGCCAAGATGTTGTGCTACTTCCAACACAAGCTTCTTTCCTTCGCTTTCCATTTCAAGCGCCGATAAAATTTGCGGAAGCTCCCCTTCAAATTGTACGTCAACCACAGGGCCAATTACTTGTTTGACAATTCCACTATTTTTCTTTGCCATTAAAGACTCCTTTTCTATCGGCTTATAAAGCTTCAGCACCCGAAATAATTTCTATTAGCTCTTTTGTGATATAAGCTTGCCGTGCCTGATTATAATTTAAAGTTAAACGCTTCGTCATATCATCCGCATTGCGTGTAGCACCATCCATTGCCATCATACGCGCGCCATACTCACCCGCAAAACTCTCAAGCAAACATTGATAGATACGCATGGCAATGCTTTGAGGGAGTAATTCCGATAAAATGGTATGCTCTTTCGGCTCAAATTCAAATAAAGACTCAAGACTTTTTCTGGATGACCCCTCATCTTTCTGGCCTTTATCTCCCTTCCTTCGTTCCTCCGTAAAGGAATCGGCTGACAGCGGCAATAGTATTTCTTTGCGCGGCAATTGAATTAAGGGTGAGCAAAATTGATTGTAACCAATAAAGTAACGATCAAAGTCACCATTTTCAAATCCTGCGATAAGCTCCTCAACAAAACGGCGTACATTTACAAAATCTAATGTGGCATGATCAAAGTCATTTCGAGATTTTATTACTTGATCGCCAAATATATATTTTAGCTGCTCGTGCCCTCTACGCCCAATGCAATAAAAAAAGACTTTTTTGCCTTGAGCACGATCTTGCTTTGCTTTCTGATGAATAAAGCGTACTAAGTTCGTATTAAAAGCACCACACAGCCCCCTATTCGAGGTAATGACAATATAAAGATATTTTTCATCACGCTGAGAAGGCAACAACAACGATGGGACTGTTTCTAAAGAAGCAATATTCTGCACCAAAGACGCAACCATCTCTTGCATTTTATGCGCGTAAGGCCTTGAGTTTTCCGCTTCCTCCTGAGCTTGTCGCAACTTGGAAGCCGCGACCATCTTCATAGCCGAGGTAATCTTGCGTGTTGACTTGACACTTTTTATCCGGGTCCGCAGCTCTTTTAAGCTTGGCATCTTACGACCCTAAAAATTTTTTGACAAATTTTTCTAAAAAGCCCTCAAGCTTTTTTTCCATCTCAGGTAAAAGCTTTTTCTCCTCACGAATGGATTGTAAGATCTCTGGCTTCTCCACCCGAAGTGCTTGCAAGTACTCCGCCTCGAAACGTGTCACGTCCTTGACGCCAATTTTATCTAAGTATCCTCGAACGCCGGCAAAAATAGATGCTACCTGCTCCTCTTCCATCATAGGGCTATATTGCGCTTGCTTGAGAAGCTCTGTTAAACGTTCACCGCGCGCTAACAGGCGTTTGGTAGATGTATCTAAATCCGACGCAAATTGCGAAAATGAAGCAATCTCCCGGTACTGAGCCAACTCTAGTTTCACCGAACCTGCCACCGACTTCATCGCTTTTGTCTGAGCCGCCGAACCGACACGACTTACCGATAAACCAACGTTAATAGCTGGCCGTATACCTTTATAGAAGAGATCGTTTTCTAAGAATATCTGGCCATCCGTAATCGAAATCACATTGGTTGGAATGTAAGCCGACACGTCCCCCGCTTGCGTCTCAATGATCGGAAGAGCCGTTAATGACCCTCCTCCTTCCGCATCACTCATCCTCGCAGCACGCTCAAGAAGGCGGGAGTGAAGGTAAAACACATCGCCTGGGTAAGCTTCACGACCAGGAGGACGACGGAGAAGCAAAGACATTTGACGATAGGCAACCGCTTGTTTCGACAAATCATCATATATAATGAGGGCATGCATCCCATTATCGCGAAAATATTCCCCCATGCAACAACCAGCATACGGCGCCAGGTATTGCAAAGGAGCCGCATCCGAAGCGGTTGCCGCCACAATAATAGTATACTCTAATGCACCACTTTCTTCTAATTTGCGAACGATTTGGGCAACAGAAGAACGTTTTTGCCCGATCGCCACATAGATACAGAAAAGCTTGTCCTTGTCCGCAGCACCATCATTGGTTGGCTTTTGATTGATAATCGTATCAATAGCAATCGCCGTCTTTCCGGTTTCACGATCCCCAATAATAAGCTCGCGCTGACCCCGCCCAATAGGAACAAGAGCATCTATGGCCTTTAAACCAGTCTTCATTGGCTGGTTCACGGATTGCCGCGGTATAATGCCGGGGGCTTTTACCTCCACAGGGCGGCGCTCTGTCTCTTTTATAGGGCCTTTGCCATCAATCGGGTTACCAAGTGCGTCAACGACTCTCCCTAAAAGGCTTTTTCCAACGGGCACCTCAACAATGGTTTTCGTGCGCTTGACAACATCCCCTTCTTTTATCCCCGCGTCTTTTCCAAGGAGAACCACACCCACATTATCTTCTTCAAGGTTTAAAGCCATACCGCGTACTCCATTAGGGAACACAACCATTTCCCCCGCTTGTACATTGTCAAGCCCATAGATACGCGCGATCCCATCACCGACAGATAAGACCGTCCCAACTTCAGCTATTTCAGGTGATGGATCGAAATTTTCAATTTGCTTTTTCAAAATCGATGAAATTTCCGCGGCGCGGATTTCCATTAGACAACCCCTTTCATAATATGAGTTATAGTTTGCAATTTACGTCGATAAGAATCATCCACTAAAAAAGAGCCCGACTGAAGGATAATACCCCCCAGGATTGATTTATCCTCAATGACATTAAGAGCGACAGGCTTTTTCAAAGCAGACTCTATATCTTTCTTCAAAGCCTCTACTTGTTTTGTGGACAAGGCGGTAGGTACCGTCGCTACGACTTCTATTTCGTTTTTATCTTTTTTCACCTTTTTGTCTAAGACTTTAATAATTTCTGTCAAACACTTCATACGGCCATTAGCCGCGAGAATTTTCAAGAAATTCTGAGTAAAGGAATGAAACTTTTGTTCTGTAACAAGAGCCGTTACCGCCTTTACTTTATTTTTATTGCTATGGAGAGGATGATAAAGAAATCCTTTAAGAAAAAGGTGCTTTTCAACCATCTCTAAAAATAGAGTAAGTTCTTGAAAAACTGTCTTAAGTTCCCCCCGCTCCGTCGCTAAGGAATAGAGAGCCTCGGCATATCGCTGCGCTGCTTTCACTATTAAGATCCCTTTAAATTTATGTGTAACTTATCTATTTACCAAAAATATTTAGCAAACCTAACACATACCGTATCATGCCGCAATGAAGAGTTTCATATCGTTGATTGGTTACGTATCATAGTCCATTTCATCTGGCAAGATCCTTAGAAAATTTTTTAAAAAAAGCTATACGGGTCCACATCGATTTTCACCCGCAGTGTTCTAGGAAAATGATGCAAAGAAAGCCATTGGCGGATCAGGCTTTGCACATTTATTCCTCTCTCTGCCTTAATAAGCAAACGCCAGCGATGAAGTCCGCGAATCTTAGCAATAGGGGCCTCTGTAGGACCCAATAATTGAACCTGCGTCATTTTAGGGAATGTTCTAGGCAGCGCATAAATAGAACGCTTTACCTCTTCAAGGTTAGATCCCGCCACAATGATGGCCACAAGACGACCGAAGGGTGGCATACGAAACCGTCTACGACTTTCCATTTCGGCTTCCATTAACGCATCGCGATCCTGTTTTAATAAGGCCTCCATAATTTCATGATGCGGCAAAAACGTCTGGATAATAGCTTCGCCAGGTTTTTCTCGTCCCGATCGGCCGGACACTTGGGTTAATAATTGATAGGTTCTCTCTACAGCTCGTAAATCGCCATTATTAAGGCTTGCATCGGCATCAACGATCCCGACTAAGGTCATGTTCTTAAAGTGATACCCCTTGGTAATCATCTGCGTCCCAATGAGGATATCAATTTCTCGGTTGTCTATTCGGCTCAAAAGGTATTTGGTTTGCTCCAGCGTACCTACATTATCACTGGACATAAGCTCGATGCGTGCCTTGGGAAAAAGGGATATGGCTTCTTCCGCCAGACGCTCAATCCCTGGACCACAAGGGATCAATGTCTCTTCCATCTCACAGCTTGGGCAAACTTTTGGCTTGGCAAGAATAAAACCACAGTGATGACACCGGAGATGATGGGCACTTCGATGCTCCACCAGCCAAGCCGTACAATGAGGACAGGCGAAACGATATCCGCATGAGCGACACAGCGTTAAAGGCGCATAACCCCGTCGGTTGATAAAAAGAAGGACTTGCTCCGATTTATTCAAGGTCTCTTCCATCGCTGCTTTAAGCACGGGAGAGATCCACCCACCTTGGGCCCCTTTATGCCGCATATCAACCACTTTTAAAGTTGGCAAAGTATGCCCACCATAGCGTTTTGATAAAGTAAGATGTTGGTAGCGCCTTTGCTTTACGTTTACCAGAGTTTCAAGGGAGGGCGTAGCTGACGAGAGAATGATCGGAATATTTTCTTGGTAAGCCCTTACGATAGCCATGTCTCTAGCATTATAAATGACCCCCTCTTCTTGTTTGTAGGTAGCGTCATGTTCTTCATCAACCACAATAAGACCAAGGTTAAAGAAGGAGAGGAATAATGCCGAACGAGTGCCGGCAATGACCTTAGCATCTCCTGCGCGCGTTGCACGCCATGTACAACAACGAGTTTCTTTCGAAACACTGGAATGCCAAAGAAATGGACGCACCCCGAAGCGTTGCTCAAATCTCTCTAAAAAAGGGGTGCTCAAAGCGATCTCGGGTAATAGGATGAGGGCTTGCTTATCCTCTTGTATGGCCTTAGCCATTACATCAAAATAGACTTCGGTTTTACCTGAACCTGTTACCCCATCTAAAACAAAGACAGCGAACTTATCCTCTCTCTTTATTTCATGCGCTGCCGCTTCTTGCTCAGCATTCAGTGGCACATGAAGCTTTGAGAATGGCTGCGATCCCCTTTGCTCAGGTTCTTCTTCAATAGATTCTACTCCTAAAAAACCTTTTTCGGCCATTGTCGTTATGACCTGTCGACTTACACCGGTCCATTGCTTAAGCTGCTTCAATGTTCCTTGCCGATGGAAAGTTAAAGCTTCCACAACTTTTGCGCGCGCTGAAGTGAGAGATACGCCCGACAAAGTCTCCTCAGAAGCAAGATGATAATGGAGGATGGTTTTTTTCTTAGGAGGGAAAAGGGCCTCGGGCTCTGTCATAGCCATTTTTAACACAGCTCCAAGGGGCGCGAGGGTATAATAAGCAACCCAGTCAATAAAATTGCACATGGTATTGGACAAAGGCAAAGCTTCTATCTTCTGTAGAATGGTTTTAATTTTTTTATTTTTCGGCTGATCAACGTCTGTCTGCCAAACCACCCCTATCTTTTTTGATGATCCAAATGACACATACACATAATCTCCGCGGGCAAGAGCCAGATCGGCCGGACACATATATGTGTAAAGGGCATCCGTAGCAAAAGGTAGAAGCACGGAAACCAATCTTAACTCCCGAGAGTCAACCTGCTTATTTTCTTCCGCTCTTACTTTTACTTCCTTCATCCGCCGTGATCCTCTTGCCTTAACATTCAACATTCGTAAGGAGAAACAAGAGTGAACTTAGAGGAACTAACCTTTCCATGCATCTGACTCTATGGCTTCTCGTCTTAAAAGGAACTTGATTTGGCTATGGTTTCGTCTCTATACTAGAATGAAATTGAAATAAGGTTCAATCATAGATGAAGATATTTTTAGACTCAGCCGATGTTAATATCATCAAAGAATATGCTCAAAGCCATTTGGTTGACGGGGTTACCACAAATCCCAGTCTTATTGCTCAGACAGGTAAAGATTTTAAAGAAACCATCCATCAAATTTGTCAAATAGTCAACGGACCTGTAAGCGCCGAAGTAACCGCTCGCGATGCGGAAGGCATGGTGAAGGAGGGAAAAGCTCTATCACTTATCCACCCCAATGTGACGGTGAAGGTTCCTTTAACCTTTGATGGTCTGCGAGCGTGCTATGAGCTTCGCCGTCAAGGAATATCGGTTAATGTAACGCTCTGTTTTTCCGTCAACCAATCTATTTTAGCTGCCAAAGCTGGGGCCTCTTTCATCTCCCCCTTCATGGGACGGATTGATGATCTAGGCTATGATGGCGCTCAACTTATTGATGATATTGTAAGTGCCTACCGACGTTATCCTGACTTCCAAACAAAGATCCTGGCCGCATCGATCCGCACTCCCAATCATATTTATCAAGCGGCCTTGTCTGGAGCGGATGTGATCACGATCCCTCCCCGGTTATTTACTCAGATGTATCAGCATCCTCTTACCGATAAAGGACTCGATAGTTTCTTAAATGACTGGAAATCAACAGGACAATCGATTATTAGTTAACCTCCCTCAAGAGGTGCTCGAACAAGTATCTGACGAAGTTCAAGTACTGCTGAAGAGCTTCTTTAATTGGTTAACGTATGAACGTCAACTATCTTCCCATACGTTAGTGGCGTATACTAGCGATCTCACTCACTTTTTAAGGTTTATTATTCAACATACGAATGACACCTTATCTCTTGAAAAACTCCGGCATCTGCCCTCCTCTGATATACGCTCGTGGCTTGCTTATCGCTTTGAAGAGAAGATTTCTCACCGCTCTAACGCTCGGGCTTTATCGGTTCTTCGAACTTTCGCGCAATTTAGCCTTAAGCACCATCAGCTTGACCTGAAGGAATTTATGCGGCTGAAGATACCGAAAGTTAACACATTGCTGCCACGTCCTCTGTCCGTGGAAAGAACGTTTCATGTCCTAGAGCTAAGCCAGAAATTACACGAAGATCCTTGGCTTAATGCAAGAGATTTAGCCCTATTTACCCTTTTGTACGGAGCTGGCCTGCGAATTAGTGAAGCCTTGAATTTATCAGGAGCCCCTTTATCGGACCGCCTTCTTATTAAGGGAAAAGGGAGGAAAGAGCGCGTCGTTCCACTTTTGCCTGTCCTGCGCCAACATATTGAAAACTATATTCATTTGTGTCCATATCCCATTACGTCAGACACCTCGTTGTTTCTAAGTAAGAGAGGCAAACCCTTGAATCCAGGAGCAGCTCAAAAACAAATGCGTCTTATCCGCCATTTATTAAATTTACCTGATACGGTAACACCGCACGCTTTGCGCCACAGTTTTGCTACTCATTTACTCAAGGAAAATGCCGATTTGCGGTCTATTCAAGAACTTTTAGGGCATGCATCTCTTTCAACCACTCAGCATTACACAAAAGTCGAAAGCCAGCATCTCAAAAAAATTTATCACAAAACTCACCCACGCCTAAATGGTAAAAAGTAAGTTTTCCCCTTTACAGAAAACTGCTTTGAAGTTAGCATTCGTTTTTATTATAAAAATTATATATTTTTCAAAGTTTATTTAGCTGTCGCAGGTGGTAAAAATGCTCTCTTTCTTATTAGGGTTCGTTATTTCTTGTATGGCACTTTCCTCCTCTTATGCTTATATGAGCGAAGATGATGCCGCGGGAAAAGACGTGAGCTACGGCAAGGCAACTTCTTATAAGGGAAGTTACCCTCCTTCTGCAGAGAACATAAATACCATCTCAAGTAAGGTCATCACCGCATCTACAGAAGGGTTCTTAAATTTCACTCTCATCTCAAGCAAGAAGAGTCACCTGACCACTTTTGATGCAAAACCAATTGAAAAAGGAAAATTATGGGCACTTGCTCTTCATATAGAGGAAAAAATAATTTTTAATGAACCGCTCCTTCTACATGTCTTAAGCTGTGGCTTTACCCCTCAGGGGCTTGAGTACCCGCTCAAGCAATTATCAAGAGAGGAATTTGACGCCTTAGAGAGCCCTATGCTTATACAGTATGAAAGCTCTTCCCCTATGGATATTTTCGATCTGCGCCAAGACGATTTTTTTAAATGTATACCTGATGCGCCTGTTTATGTTAAGGCAGTCGTCTGCAAGGCCTATTATCCTTCGGTAACAGACACCAAGGAAGTGAGGGTAATTTTTTAAACATGTGGGGAAAGTTTCTCGTTTTAGGGGACCCTTCATGCTATGCTTGCACCTTGTTAAAATCAATAAAGAGGGCCGGCCTTAAAAAATGCTTTCCTACAAGTTGACTATTAAAGAACAAGGCATGCCTTCCCTAAGGAAGGAAAGAAATAGAGAGCATCAAAGTAAATATGCAATTTCCAAAAAAAATATTAGACAGATTATCTAATAGAAAGTAAATCTAGTATGTGTCCTTAATGTTAAGGGATGGAAACCTATGATTGCAGCTTTATCTAAAAAATTTTCTGACTTAAAGCCTCTTCCCTTTTTCATCGTCACCGCTTTATTTTTGTGCCTTTGGTACATTCCTGTCCCAGAGGGTTTGAACAAACAAGCCTGGAACCTGTTTGCCATTTTTATTTCCACTATTGTAGGGATCGTCATGCGGCCCCTGCCAATTGGTGCGCTTGCCATCTTGAGCATGCTTGTTGCGGTCTTAACGAAGACATTAACGTTAAACCAAGCCTTAAATGGATTTAGCGATAAAATTGTCTGGTTAATTGTTTTTGCTTTTTTCATTTCCCGGGGGTTCATTGAAACAGGACTTGGCCGGCGAATTGCCTATTTTTTCATTAGCATCCTCGGCCGTAGTACGTTGGGCTTAGCTTATGGTTTGGTTACTACCGAATTTCTTCTCTCTCCTCTTATCCCAAGCGTAACGGCACGGGGCGGCGGTATTATCTTCCCCATCGCCAAATCATTACTTACAGAATATGGTGGAGAGCCTGATAAAAGAAGGCCTAATCGCACAGGGTCTTATCTTATTCAGGTATGTTTCCAGTCGAACGTCATCACCAGCGCTATTTTTCTTACTGCGATGGCAGGTAACCCTTTGATTGTGAAATTAGCCGGTGACGCTGGAATTACCATCACTTGGACAACTTGGGCACTTGGTGCTATCGTACCAGGCCTTATTAGCTTGTATTTTTTACCTCTTTTCCTCTATGTTTTCCATCCGCCATTAATTAAGAGCACACCACAAGCGCCTGAAGCTGCCCGACAGAAGCTTGAGGAGATGGGCCCTATGAGTTTTAAAGAGATCGTTATGTTATTTACCTTTATTGGGCTTATTGCTCTTTGGATCCTGGGCGATCGGCTTGATATTGATGCCACCACGACCGCTATGGTTGGCTGTGTTGCGCTCATCTTACTTGGAGTCATTAGTTGGGAGGACGCGATTAATGAAAAAGGTGCATGGAAAACTCTTATTTGGTTTGCTATCCTCTTAATGATGGCTGGTTATTTATCGTCTTTCGGCCTTATAACGTGGCTTAGTAATCATATTCAACAAGTCGTCCATGGATTTGACCGGTTGCCAGCTCTTCTCCTGTTAGGGCTTATTTTCTTTTATATCCATTACTTTTTCGCCAGTATTACCGCTCACATAACGGTAATGTATAGCGCTTTTTTAGTGGTATTTATTGCGCTCAATGTGCCGCCTCTTGTCGCAGCCTTAGGCCTTGGATTTTTATCTGTCCTTTCAGGCGGACTCACTAATTATGGTATTGGCACAGCGCCTGTTTTCTTTGGATCAGGTTATGTCCGCATCCGTGATTGGTGGCTCATGGGTTTTCTCGTAAGTGTTGTTAACCTTCTTATTTGGGGAACCACCGGTTTCTTTTGGTGGAAATTTTTGGGTTGGTTCTAAGCGCTAAGAGAGAAAAGCCTATTATATTCTTGAAGTAGGGCGGTTTTCAAAAGAGGGATCCTCTGCTTCATCTGCCAAAGTCAGCAAAAGTAACAGCACGCATACTTCCTTCGGCTGAGGTGAGAATCCCGTGGTCACGACTTATCTATGCACGATTTATTACTCAAATGTTAAGAGAGTGAGAGAGAAAACTATTGTTTCCTTTTGCCTTTGCCTTTTTCTGCAAGCCCAAACTTTTCAAGTACTCGATCAACCATGGACTCGGCTTTTTTAAAAGCCTTGCGAGATTTAGGAAATTTCTTATATACCCAAAGAAAGGCCCTGCGAGCCCAACGGGAATGATCTTTTAAAAGCAACAATCCTAACGCAATAAAAACCCAACCTTGAAGAATGGGCAAAAAACCACCAATAACACCCAAGATAAGGCATCCGTAACCGAGAATACGCCGTTTAAGCTTTACTGCTAATTTATTTTTCGTTTCCTTATCTTTATTCATCCGGTGTTCTCTGAGATTTCTCTACATGAGTGATGCCTTACTACGCCAGTATAACCAAGGAAGATTAACCCTTGGTTATACAAAGCTTCTTTATCGCCAGTAATTAAATATGAATCACTCGGCCATTGGCAGCTAGGGCAGCTTCCTTAACGGCTTCATTATGAGTTGGATGAGCATGGCATGTGCGGGCAATATCTTCAGCCGATGCCCCAAATTCCATGGCGAGCACGGCCTCTGCAATCATGGTTCCGGCATATGGACCAATCATATGCACTCCCAGAATACGGTCTGTCTCTTTATGAGTGAGAAATTTTACGAATCCATCCGTTTCACCTGTGGCTTTGGCACGGCTATTGGCGGTGAAAGGAAACTTCCCTACCCTATATTCAATACCCTCGCTCTTTAATTGTTCTTCTGTCTTACCAACGCTGGCTACCTCTGGATAGGTATAAATAACGCTTGGAATAAGGTTATAGTCAATGTGACCAGCTTGCCCGGCAAGCATCTCCACACATATAACCCCTTCTTCTTCCGCTTTATGAGCAAGCATTGGTCCAGGGATCACATCACCAATTGCATAGATCCCCTCTACGTTGGTTTTGAAACGATCATCAACTTTAATACGGCCCCGTTCATCAAGCTCCACACCAACATTTTCTAGCCCTAATCCTCCCGTATATGGGCGCCGGCCAATAGAAACAAGCAACGTATCACACGTTAATGTCTCCGGAGCATCGCTTCCTTTTACAGCTTTATAAGTGACAGCCACATCCTTGCCTTTCTTCTCGGCTTTCAGGACTTGGTAGCCTAGTTTAAAATTCATGCCGCCCTTTTTAAGAATTTTCATGAGCTGGGCCCCAACTTCATGATCCATCGTGGGCACAATACGATCCATGTATTCGATGACTGTCACTGTGGCCCCTAGCCGTTGCCAAACAGCGCCCATTTCCAACCCAATATAACCACCGCCAATAACGACAAGATGTTTTGGTACTTTAGAAAGGGATAAAGCCCCTGTCGAGGACACAATCTGCGATTCATCAATATCAACTCCCTTAAGAGGCATCGATTCTGACCCTGTTGCTATGAGAATATTTTTTGTTTGTAAAGTCTGAGCCTCTTTTTTCCCTTGGTTAACCACAACGTCTTTTGTCTTGGTGATCGAACCGATACCCTCAAAACGATCAATCTTATTTTTTTTAAGGAGATAATCAATACCAGCCGTTAATTCACGAACGACCTTATCTTTACGCGCTAGCATCTTCGACACATCGACACGAAGATCTTTAAAAGATATACCATGTTCCTCAAAATGGTTTTGAGCTTCGCTAAACCGTTCGGAGGAGTGCAATAATGCCTTAGAAGGAATACATCCCACATTCAAACAAGTTCCCCCCAGCGTCGAACGCTTTTCAACACACGCCACTTTTAACCCTAACTGCGCCGCACGAATAGCAGCTACGTATCCACCGGGACCACCACCAATAACCACTAAATCATAACGTTTTTCGACCATTTCTCTTATCCACTTACTTATTAAAATTAAATTTTTTGTCTATAGCTTATAGCTAAAATGATGCCCAGCTACCTAAACCTTTATGCTTAAAAGCTTATTTAAAATTGCCGACTTCCCTCAATTTTTTACTCAATTATTTTAGGTAAGAAAACTAAAAAGGGAATATAGCTTCTTTTTCCCCTGCTCAAATAAAAGGCAAATAATCTTAGTCAAAAATTCCTTTGCCTACTGCAGAAGGGGGGCTTTCATTGCTGCCTAAAAGTATCATAATTAGCGCTCAAAGTATAGGAAAAGAACCATTTTTCCAAAGAAGAAATACTGAAAGTAAAAGGAAGATTCCCTTTCGCAACACGCGACATGCTCTACCAACAGGGAAGCAACTTAGGAGATATCGACCTGTCAAAGTTTTGGGGGAGAAATTTTTAAAGAAAGAAAGCAAAAAAATTGTTTTTCCCCAAGATCCTGGGAGATAAAAATTATCCCTTCATAAAAGGAGGGGCCATCCTCCTTTTTTGATACGTATTACTTATTGCCTCTTATTCTTAACTTCCTTCTCTTCTCGATTCCCTTCTTCTTCTAATTTCGTCAAGGTAAAGTTGTATCTTTTCGCTTATGGTCAATTGGTTCCCTGAAGTCTCTAACAAAGTTAAGGGAAGAAGCCGTAAGATAGATAGCGGAAGCTCATTTAAGTTGTTATAGGAGACATCTAGCTCTCGCAAAGAGGTAAAGAAGTTAAAAAATTTAGGTAATTCTTTGAGGAAGCACTGGGAAAGATAAAGCTTCTGCACGCTAGGAATACGGGAAAGAGAAGAAGGAACCTCATAAAGAGGATTGCCAGAAAATATTAAGGTGCGCAACCGCGGCCAAAGTAAACCAAGGATATCTTCTAGCGGACCAAAAGAAGAGCTGGTAAGGATATTATTAGAAAAATCTAGCAACCTTAGAAAGGTGAGCGAGGCAAGAAATCTCGGTACTTCATCAAGGAAAACATTGGAAAGATAAAGTTCTCTCAGGCTATAGAGGCGGAGAAGAAAAGAAGGAACGCCATGAAGAGGATTGCCAGAAAGTGCTAAGATCTCCAACCGCGGCCAAAGTAAACCAAGCACATTCGCAAGCCCCTCAAAAGAAGGTAACGTAAGCTGATTATCAGAAAGATTTAAAGTTTGTAATCTCCTCCACTCTTTCCAGGAAGGCGGCACTGTTTCTAATCGATTACCTGAGAGCCGCACATTTCTTAGATTTTGAAGCCCTCTCAAAGAATACGGCACTTCTGAAAGTTGATTATTAGAAAGATCTAACCTTTCTAGGGCTGTAAGCCCGCTAAGAACTTCAAGCGAATCTGGCGCTTTGCCCAAACGATTGTTTCCAAGCAACAAAATCTTTAAATTCTGGAGATTACTGAAGAGGTTTGGCAATCTTTCTAACCCGCTATGAGAGAGATCGAGCGCACCCACATTATAAGCCTTTATAGGAAGGCTAAGAAAATCTCTCCTTTCAAGAGTGAATTCTTGGTTTCCATTGGGACTTTCTTGCACGCCTTCCAATACCTTTAGACATCCTTGCCCGCTTACACCACGGGCCCATGGTTGAATAGGTACCTCCTCATCATTCGCTCGCTGGCGCAAATGTTCTGCCGAGCCTTCCACACTATCTACGTTTGTGGCATAGGAAAAATCTTTAAAGCCAGGAAAATTTTCAGGAGCTAACAGACTTGCAAGGATGTGGGAAGGTTGAGGTGCTCCCGTTGAAAAGAAAAAAGCTTTAATTAGAAGAAGATTTCTATTTGATGGGTGCCTCTTATCAAATATCTCTTCAGCGATCAAGCTTCCTTGATATTCAAGAGTTAAAGGATGCACACCCGTTTGTGAAAAGGTAAAGAAAGAGGAGCCCTGTGAGACCGAAGAAGAACTTGATCCTCTCGCCGAGGCACCCATTAAAGGCATACTCATTACCCCTCCCAGCGGGAACGATCCTTCAGTACCAAAAATAAAGAAACGCTGAAGCAAGGAAAAACTCGGAAAATAAAGTAACGGGAGGGAATTTCTTATACGTGACAAAAAATGATTCATATTCGAATCGACTCTTCCATCTTCCAATGCCCTTTCCTTGCCTTTATTCCTTTCTATTTCCTCCCCTTCCTCATCTGGAAAAGCTTTACAAGGCGTAGAAAAATGCGAAAGCGTTAATAGCAAGGCAGTTAATAAAATAATAAACCTGGATGACATACTTCGGTACCCTCTCTTTGGACCATAGGTCTTCCCATCTTAAGGAGAATCTTCTTAAACTGGAGAGAAATAATTCTTACCTCTATAAAGTGAATATGAAAAATAGAATAGAAAAGTTATTTAGTCAATCAAAATTTAAATTAATTTTTAACAAGATAAATTAAAATATTAAATTATTTTATAAAACAAAATATATCTTATACTAAGTATTCCATCTTTTAATTTTTTCCCCGCATATACTTCCCCGTTAACAGCCACGCGCATTGAGAAAGAGGATGTTATTCTCCTTTCCCATAAACCGCTGCCTCATTTAGCCCTCAACGGAAGATTGATAAAAAGATTTGGCAGCAATATCAAGGGAAAAAACCATTTCAAGGAAAAAACCTTTTAAGAGGAATATCCAAGCGTAGAGAAACATGTCTTTGTGAGCTTAGGGCGCGCTTCTAGAGATAACTTCTGCTAAACTTTTAGCTAATCCCTTAAATTGTTCGAGTCCTTGCTCCTCCAATGTCTTAACAAGAATACTACCAATCACCACTCCATCCGCTATGCGGGCCACGGCACCCGCTTGCGCTAAAGTTGATATACCGAACCCTACGGCTATCTTCTTGCCAGGTAACAGCGTACGCAATTGACAAAGCTCGCCCTTCAACTCCTCTCGGATATCTTGTTGAATCCCTGTGACCGCTAAGCGGGAGATATAGTAAACAAAACTAGGATCTAATTTTTGATATAGCTGATAACGTTCCTGATCCGTCGTCAAAGAGGCCAGCAACACCACCTCTAAACCTTTTTCCTTTACAAAATTATAAAAATCTTCTCCCTCTTCAGGCGGCAAGTCGACAATTAGAATGCCGTCAATTCCGGCGTTCTTAGCTTCTCTTACAAACCTTTCGTACCCGAAAGCCAAGATAGGGTTCAGGTAACTAAATAAGAGGAAAGGCGTCGTGCGACCCCGTCTTCGTACTTCAGCAACTTGTTCAAATACCTTGGTTAAATTTGTGCCATTACCAAGGGCCTTTTCTGCAGCACGTTGATTGATCGGGCCATCCGCCACAGGATCAGAAAAGGGAACACCGACTTCTATTATATCTGCTCCCGCTTCAACTAAAGCGATCATAGCTTGAGTCGATTCTTGTCGATTTGGATGGCCTGCCATAATAAAAGGGACAAACAAAGCTTTCCCTTGGTTAAAAGCGTTACGTATCTTCATCTTTTCTCCAAATACTTTGCTAACGTTTCAACATCTTTATCCCCGCGACCCGATAGGTTCATCAATAAAATCGAATTTTGAGACAGATGCGGCGCTTCACGTACGACATAAGCCAAGGCATGCGCACTTTCAAGGGCTGGGATAATTCCCTCCAACTGAGCAAGGAGAAAAGCCGCCTTTAGAGCATCTGCGTCCCCAACATTGACATACTTCACGCGGCCCATGTCATGCAAATAGGCATGCTCTGGACCAATACTTGGGTAATCAAGTCCTGCTGAGATGCTATGCGTACCGGCAACTTGGCCGTCCTCATCTTGAAGGAGATAACTCTTAGTTCCTTGCAACACACCAAGCTTTCCACCAGCAAATCTTGCGGCATGGCACCCAAGTTCAAGGCTTGTACCACCCGCCTCAACACCTGTCATTTTTATATTTGCCTCTTCCAGAAAAGGATAAAACAACCCAAGAGCATTACTTCCACCACCTACACATGCAACTAACTCATTGGGAAGTTGACCGAGTATTTCTTGAATCTGGCTCCTTGTTTCTTGTCCTATAATCGTTTGAAAATCACGCACGATGGTTGGGTAAGGATGGGGACCAAGAGCTGAACCCAATACATAATAAGTCTCACGCACATTGCTTACCCAGTTCCTCATCGCCTCTGACGTTGCATCTTTTAAGGTCTGCGAACCCGATGTCACGGGGTGCACCTTCGCGCCCAAAACACGCATCCTTACGACATTGAGATGCTGCCTTTCCATATCAATAGCCCCCATATACACGACACATTCCATACCTAAAAGGCTCGCTATGGTTGCCGTCGCCACCCCATGTTGGCCAGCACCGGTTTCAGCAATGAGGCGTGTCTTCCCCATGAATTTAGCAAGCAGGCCCTGTCCTATAGTATTATTAATTTTATGGGCTCCTGTATGAGTCAAATCCTCGCGTTTTAGATAGATGCGCGCTCCTTTGAGGTGCTCACTTAGGCGCCTTGCAAAATAAAGAGGCGTTGGTCGGCCCACATAATCTTTAAGGTAACTAGATAGCATTTGATGAAAATTTGGGTCCTCTTTAACTGCCTTATAGGCTTTCTCCAATTCCTCAAGCGGAGCTATTAATGTCTCAGGAGCAAAGCATCCTCCATATTTTCCAAAATACCCTTTTTTACCTCGCATCTTTACACGCCTCTAGAAATTGATTGATTAATAAGTGATCTTTTATACCTGGAACCTGTTCTATACCGCTTGCCACATCCACGGCAAAAGGATGCACCTCGTGGATTGCCTCTTTCACGCTCTCCGCCTTTAACCCGCCTGCGAGGATTAATTGGTAGTTTCTCGCTAATGTCTTTGCCAATCCCCAATTGGCTTGTCGACCAGTACCCCCCATCAATCCATCCTTTCTTCTTGGCGCATCTAACAAGATATACGCATATTCTTTCAAGACAGTTGGCGAGGGGAGGCCTTCCTCCCGTTCCACTTGGAGAGATAAGATCATGCGTTTCTTATATATTTTTGGCACATCTTTATCCTCATATACCTGAGCTATATCCAAGCCCAAATCTTCAAGCCCCTTAATAATGACGTTGGAAGCCTCCTCAATAAAAATGCCTACCTTTACAAGGGAACATGGAAGCTGGCGCATGATATCGCTTGCGTCTCGATGTTCAATATAGCGTAATGATTTCTTATAAAAATTAAACCCAATTGCCCAGGCATTGTTTTGAGCTATAACGAGCGCATCTTTTAAAGTGGTTACCCCGCAAATTTTAGCTTTCATTAGGGTCTCCAAGTAGTATCCTTTTAAGGGCTTCGCCTGGGCTCTTGTGCTTCATCAGGGAAGATCCTATCAAAAATCCATGGAAGCCAAGGGCTTGCATTTCCCGCATCTGAGTCTTATTTTTTATACCACTTTCACATACCACATACACATCTTTCGGTATATATCTCGCAAGGAACCTGGACGTATCTAAGGTAACCTCAAGGGTCTGTAAATTACGGTTATTGATGCCAATAACTTTAGGATTAAGTGAAAGGGCTATCTCTAACTCTTGCTTGTTGTGAATCTCGATAATGGGCGTTAAACCCAGATATATAGCATAGTGATATAATGTCTCGAGCTGTTTTTTTTCTAAGAACGCCACAATCAAAAGCACGGCATTGACACCCGCCATTAAGCCTTGGATAATTTGTTTTTCACTAAGAATAAAATCTTTAAGAAGAAGATGAGCTTTTGGGAAAGCACTCTTTATCCCTTCAATATATTGAATATCACCTTTAAAATAGATAGGCTCAGCCAGAACCGATAAGGCCGACGCCCCATTGATTAAATAGCCCTCAGCAATAGCCACCGAATCTAACTTGCCGTGGTATATTTGGCCATGTAAGGGACTTGCGAATTTTACTTCAGCAATGATACAAGGATTTTGCGAATCAACAAATATCTGGCAAAAATCCAAGGTATTTGGTGTTACGCTGGAAAATGTTGGGATATCCTTTACCCGCTCTACAACGCTTTTTTTTATCTTGTCGATAAAATGCATCACGAAGGCTCCCTCTGAGTTAATTTGTTTAATAAAGCTTGAGCTTTGCCTGAAACGATAGCGTCTCTTGCCAGCTTGACTCCTTCCCTTAAATTTTTGACTTTATCAGCAACAAGAAGGCCAGCAGCACTATTAAGAACAAGGATATCGAAAGGTGGCCCCTGGATATCTCCAGATAAAATACGTCTAATAATCTTCGCATTCTCTCGAGGGGCGCCACCTTTTACTTCATGAAGAGAAGCAAAAGGCAAGCCAACCTCAGAAGGATCGACCACATACTCTTCGATCTTCCCATCCTTTAATTCAGCCATGTGCGTTGGAGCACTGATGCTCAGCTCATCTAACCCATCTTCCGAGTGTACGACGAGTGCATGGCATGACCCATTAATTTTTAAAACCTCACTCACCTTTTTTATGAGATCTTTGCAATATACTCCAATAACTTGACGCTTTAGCTGGAGAGGGTTAACTAAGGGCCCTACAATGTTGAATAAAGTAGGAAAACCTAACGCTTTCCTTAAAGGCCCAAAAGATTTTAAAGCCTGGTTAAATAAAGGAGCAGACAAATAAGCATAGCGATGTGAGTGAAGACTGGCCTTTACCGCTTCCAGGGTGTCCATTGGACGCAAACCCAAACATTCTACAACATCCATGCTTCCCGATTGGCTTGTTGAACTTCTTCCCCCATGTTTAGCCACCCAGACGCCACAACTTGCCACAATGAGACTACTTGCTGTGGATATATTGAATGTGCCACTTTTATCACCGCCTGTCCCGACCATATCGATGGCGTCAAATGGACATTCTACCTGGGGGGCATGCTTCAATAAAAAATCCTGGGCTCCCAAGAGTTCATCGACTGTCTCTCCCTTAACGCGAAGAAGTGCCAGGATAGCCGCTTGCTGCTCACGAGGAGCATCTTGCAAGCCTGCCTGTAAGCTATAGCTTTCTTCCCGTGATAGGCTGTTGCCCTTTAATAATGTTTCGATATATCTTTCCATATCACGTTACCTTTAATTGTTGCTGATATTTTGGTAGGAGATACAGCTCTTGCTCCAAAACATAGGCCACTTGTTTGATACACTTATTAATATCGTCGAGAGTAAGATAAAGAGGATTAATACATAACCTGATTAGATCGGGAGTACGGTAATCTCCGGTTACCTCCAGATCAATAAGCGCCCGAGAGAAGGCGTATCCATGTTCATGTAAGAAGGCAACATGCCCTCCTTTATTACCCGTTTTAGGAGTAAGAACCCGCAAACCAAGATCGGCAAGAGCATTAATTAAATAAGAGGAATAGTTTAAAGTGCGTGCATATAAATCCTCTAAGGGGAGATGATCAAAAACGTGCAAAGCACCTTCTAACCCTTTAATGCTAAGAACATAAGGAGTTCCCCCAATATAACAAGCGCTTCCTGTGGCATGGTACTCTCGCATGAAAGCAAAGGGGCTGTCGTGTCCTATCCATCCACAAATGGGGCTTGTTATTCGTCTCTCATGTCTCTCATGAACGTAGACAAAAGAGGGGCTACCAGGTCCTCCATTTAAATATTTATATGTACATCCAACGGCAAAATCCGCTCGGCATTCATTTAAAGCTAAGGGAACAATACCCACACTGTGTGATAAATCCCAAACGGTGAAAACCCCATACTTATGGGCATGTTCACATATAACTTTCATATCGTACATAGATGCATCCCGGTAATTTACATGGGTCAACATCACGACAGCTATATGTTCGTCTATGTGCTCCAGAAGCTCCTCGGGTCGAACAGTTTTAAGAGTCACGCCTTCTGCAAACGCAGCAATTCCTTGGGCAATGTATAAATCTGCCGGGAAATTATCCTCTGTTGTAAGAATGACCTTACGAGCTTGCTGCAACTTGAGGGCTGACATAAGTACTTTAAATAAATTAACAGAGGTCGAGTCACTTAGGACAACTTCCGATTCTAAGGCCCCTATCAATGGTGCTATCTTGTCAGCGACGCTATATGGTAGACTCATCCATTCGGCTTTATTCCAAGCCCCTACCCCACAACGCTGCCAATCTTGAAGTGCTTGGCTCACCCTAACCTGCGCTGCCATTGGCATAGGCCCTAGAGAGTGACCACACATATAGGTCTCCCCTTTCGGCAAGATAAATTCATGGGTGCGCATCGCTAACCTCCTTCTTCGTGATCCTCTCTAATCGTTTTCCGGCACGGTCTCCTACAAGAGAGAAGAAACATAGTCCGCGCTGAGCAAGGGCACTCATCGACCGAGACTCTCGATTAAACATATCTAAGGTTAAAACGTCACCCCCAAAAGGTAAGTTCTTATTCTTCATGATAATATCTCTCGTATTTTAAGAATCTTTGTCTGGCTCTAAACAAATGGGGTCACATGTCTAAAGCCTGTCTCAGAAAAAATAGGGGATAAAGATTAATTTTGGCCCACCGGCCACCAAAGAGATACGAGAGAGGAAGAAGGAGCCAACACCAAAACAGACGCTGCACCATAGAGCGGCGCGTAACATTGAGAAGATTCTAAGGCTTTACAAAGATGGGACATAATAAACTCGAAAAATTAACGTTAGAAAGAATAAAAGAAAAGAATAAGGCTAACGCCACCACCCGTTCTTTGCTAACATTTTAATTGCTCGAGTCGCCATGTTAATACTTACAGTTAGTAAAAATGATCTCACTTAAACAACTATATAAGATATTTAAAAAATATGTCAAGGAAAAGTGATATATTCTTTTCTTCTCGATAGGATAAGTGGCAAAGAGAAGATGGTTGAAAGGCAACGCCTGTCTTGCTAAGTCACAATAGGAGAGCATATCTCCTGAGGTATCCTAGGTTCTTAGCGCTTCTATCTTACTGTGCTGCTTCCATAATAATCCTTATTTCCTTTTACTCTAGCGGGTTCTTTTTTCATCGGCTCGCCTAGCGCGCGCGCGTCACCGTGCCCATAGCTTGAAGGGTTCTTGCTTAACGAAGAACTTACCAAGCAACGTCACGAAAATCAGTCCTCAAGGCCTTAAAAAAACACATTAAAAAAGGAGGGCGCCCGTCAGCTTTCTTTCTCTTGGATGATATATCGTTATTTCATATGAAGGTAAATAAAGCGAATTGAGCTTTCTCCTTAATGATAACTTTTTCTCTTGAAAGGACCCAAGCATCGCAGAACTTTACTTTGGTCTCTCACACAAGCGACCAGCCGATTGGGAAGCTGTCCAGTCATCTTTTGCGTTGAGACTTTACCTGCTCTACCTTTCTTAAGTTAAGTCGTCCGCCTAACTAACCATAACGCTATTAAAACCCCATAAGGACATCACTAACACGCACAAGCAATAAATAATCCTCTCTATATTTTCCTGGCTTGACAAGACCAAGTAGTTCAGATACAGATAAAGAATATAAAAACCAATCATTTAATATTTTAATATATAGTACGAGGAGATAAATATATTTATGAAAAAACTACTAGCTTTAACGACGATATTTTTTCTCTCCTTCCCAATTTCTTCTTTTGCCTCGAATGGCGGACATGGCGGTCATGGTGGACACTCGGCAGGAAGCGGTGGACACGGCGGACATGGTGGAAATAGCGGCTCAGGCAACGGCGGTCAAGGCGGCAACGGCGGCCTAAGTGGAGGAAATGGTGGCAACGGCGGAGATAGCAAGTAGAGCAGCTTTGCTTTAAATGCTATAAAATCTAGGAAAAATAGATGAAAATAAAATATTTTTTCTTACTTACCGCGTTGTGTATATTCGCTGCCTCACCTATCGTTGAAGCCGGAAATGGCGGCAATGGGGGCAAGGGCGGTGACAGCTCTTCAGGCAAAGGTGGCAATGGAGGCAACGGCGGCAATAGCGGTTCAGGTAGAGGTGGTAATGGCGGCAAGGGTGGTAACGGCCCTGGAGGCGGAGGCAAAGGGGGAGCCGGTGGTAACGGCCCAGCTGGAAATGGTAGCCCCGGACGCGATGGTTCAAGAACATAAATTATCGAGGAGTATGCAATGAAGAAAAATTTTATTTATACAGCCCTTTTGGGTCTTATCTTTTCCTCTGCTGCTTTTGCTCAGGCAGCTGATGTAGAAGAATTGGAGGTTCCTCTTTCTCGAGCAAAAGATGGGAAAAACGGAACACCAACCTCTCCCGACGGCGAAGATGGAGAGCATGGCAAGCATGGCCACAACCATAAAAATGGTCAAGATGGCGGACATGGCGGCAACAGCCAATATGGTAACGGCGGCAATGGAGGCAACGGCGGCGATACTGCCTTGGGCGCTGGCGGCAATGGAGGCAACGGCGGCGACGCGGAGTAAGTAGAATATCACTTCCCTGTCTTGGAGGCTTCTCCTTCTCTCATCGCCCAGGAAAAGCTTTACAGTTGGTATTTGTGGCACGATAGTATAATTTAACTAAGAAAGAGGGGAGCAAAGCGTTATGCTCCACCTCTTAACACAAGGTATATCCTATCCCTAACTTTTATAAATCTTAAGATCTCTTTTTTATCATGGATCCTGGAATACGCTTTTCTGCGAAGGTGTCAGGCGTGCCTATTTTTTACCGCCCTCTCTGTCCCGAGAGTCCGTAGCGGGCATAGGCAAAGAAAGGGATCTTGCTTCCACAGTGCTGAGCATCTTGTTTTTTAGGCCTTTTAACATCAAAATGCCAAGATCCGTAAGAAAGGCGTTCATCCTCTTCCTACCCTGGTGAATGCTAAGTCGATCTGCTTCTTTATTATCTTAAAGTCTTGATAGAAAAAGTCCCTTGCGCCACGAAAAAAGGGCCTTACTATTTTTGGGGCAACAAACAACCGATTTATCTTCCTTTAGAGCTCGTCCCCCGCACGAAGGAAAGATCATAAGTTATGTCACATCCACTCTAACAAAAGATAAAGCCGCGAACCCAAGACGCTAAAGGCTTTTAATGAAAAGGTTCATTTTGCTATTTACGAAAATTTTAGGTATATGTTATTTACTGAAAACGAATCTTATGTAAATAACTTGGCGGTAAATTATGAATATATTATATATATTAAAAATTAAAAAAATTTTTCTTAAACTTGCATATCTGACTATCCTCGCCCTCTTTGCTTACTCACCCCTCTCCTTCGCCCATGCCGAAGTTTTATGGCTGGAAGAAATGGTGAAAATTGATGCCAAAGCCCAAGGAAACAACGCAGGTAAGGGAGGGGATATTTATTGGAACCCTTCGACACAAGAAAAGTGGTTTATAAAAAGAAGCACCTGTGGTAGCGCAAACTCTACCTCTCTAGGTACTTCTCAATGTGCTGAGTTTGTACCCTATTATTTCACCAGTCGTATTCTGCAGTATTTAGTGGGGCCCGAAAGCATCCCCGTCATCGCTCCTGTTTATAGCCGCGAAGCATCGGCTCTCCTCATCGGCTCACTCAAGCTTGAGGGCTTTCAGCCTCTTGCTACAGAAGAAGAGCCAAGGAAAAAGATCGCTGCCGGAAAGGAAGCTCTTTTAAATGTCGCCCTTTCACTCCTTAACATCTATGAACGTCATGTCTCAAACAGGGGGGAGTTTTTGCTTGGAGATCGAACAATTGCAGCCATGGTTGATCGTGATGCCAGAGATTTTAAGGAAACTGATCACTTCTGTACTGACAAGAAAGAGCTTGAATTTCATCGAGCCCTCCAGGGGGACTTTAACTACAAAGAAGCCTTTCATCGCATCGCGATGGTAACGGATGAAGAGCTAATGACTATCATTGAAGGAGCGGAAGCGGAGCTAAGTGATATGGCTTTTCCTCTATCCGATGGGTCACTCTATCACTTTGATATACCCTTTAGCTGGAATAAAAAAGCTTTTCTTTCTTCTATATTTGAGAATCTCTCCTTCATTCAAGCCATGGATGAGTTCCTACATCTTGCCTCGTTCGATAGCAAGGAGATGAACGTGGCAAGATATGCTAAAGCGCGCGATCCTCATGGCTTCCTTTTGTGGAAAGCTATCGACCAGGAGCGTTTCGATATAGTCGACCATTTTCTCGACCACCATCGGTCCCTCGATCCCAAAGGCAGAGCTCTTAGGGCAGCTATTCTATTTCGCGACGGAGAACTTGTTAAAAAGCTTTACGAAAGTGGCATTTCTCAAGATCCGGAGCGAAGGGCATTAAAAATAGCGGTCGAAGCTAATTCTCTTCCTCTCGTACAATACTTCTTCGCTAACGGCTATTCCTCTTTAAGAGACCTTAAGTTAGCGTTCAAAGAGGCGGTGCTCAATGATTCCTTGCCGATGGCAGGATATCTCCTCGCCCTCGTAGAACAAGACTTTTTCCCGAGAGAAAGCGCGGCATTTAAAGAAGAATTCCGACTATCTTTAGATTTTCCTCCTTCAATCGAGTACACGTCTTTCTTAGAGTTTATCCTAAGGGTAGGAGAGCCATCTGCTCTCAAATTCGTGCTTGATCTTGACCTTGTGCAGGATTTACAAGGAGCTTTAACCTTAGCTTTAACTTTATTACGGTGGGATATGGCCCAACTCCTCCTCGAATCCTCGGCAATGCCTGACAAGCCAGAAAAAATTAATCCGGAGGTTTTACTTGAAGGGGTGCCTCCTGCCCCTCTGCTCCTGAAGCTACTAGAGAAAAGATTCTTTGAGGAGCTTTCCTTATTAAAAACAGCCATAGAGTGGAGGTCTTTTCCTATGTTAAAATTCTTCGTGGAGGAATGCGGTCTCGAAGGTACCAGTGGAGAGGCCATAAGCTGGGCACTCACCACTAGCCACAATAGCGGCGACCCAGACTCTAGGAAGATCTTATCTTATCTTCTCGAGAGAGCGAGTATATGGACAAGACTTAATATATGGTGTTTCCAATTCCTGCAAAGTGTATCTTTCCTCTTTCCCGCCTGAGGAGAGATAACCCAATGAAAATAGCTAGAACCAACCAAATAGAGTCATGAAAAGGGGTGCGCATCGCCCTTTTTTATTCTCTCTGGAGCAACCTTCACTTTCCGTACCTGTGTCATATCTACTTCATTAAAAGTTGTAAGAATGGCGGCGGTATTCTGGGCATCTTTAAGACGCTCTGCAATACGCTGACGCAGGCGTGACATCCGGACACGCTCTTCGCTCCGTTGACCTGCACCACTTGCCGGAAAAGGGGACACCTCAGCAGCCTTAGTCGAAGCAGGGGAACTGGCCGGCGCTTGCGCATGAGGCAGAGGATTTTTCAAAAAGCTAAGAACATCTTCTTTCGTAATACGGCCATTTTTGCCTGTGCCTTTAATAAGATCGGGTGAGATATTATTCTCAGCAACCAGTTTCCTTACAGCTGGCGAGAGAACGTCACTTGATTCGCCAATTTCTTCTGTTTCTTGACTTTCAAAAGAAGGTTGCGGGCTTTTAGTTGCGAGTGTTTCTGTTTTTTCTTTCTTGGGTGCAGAAGCTATGGCTCCTTCTTCTATTAAACCAAGCAGAGCCCCGACTTCCACCGTTGCCTCTTCTTGAAAGGTGATTTCCTTTAATACACCGCGAAGAAGCATCACAACTATTCACTTATAAATTAACACAAAATATTAATTGTTATATTGAGTCTTGTAAAATAGATAGCAAATTACATATATTAAAAAAAATTAAACAATAACTAATAGGAAGCTTCCATGAAAAGATTTGTTTCTAGTTTACTCATTACTTCTTTCTTAATAAGCTCTTCTCTTAAAGCTCAGGAAGTCATCGTCTTAGAAGACATGCAAAAAATCGCCGATAAACCTTGCGGCGTAAATAGTGGCGAAGGGGCCGGCATCTACCGGGACAAAGACAACAGGACGTGGTTTGTCAAAACTATTGATAAATCATCTGGAGCTTACTCCTCTGAGGGTAATGAAGTCGCCCGCAACTACGCCGCGAGCCGCCTCTTACGGGATCTCGTTGGGCCAGAGTCGGCCCCTCTCGTCATGCCCGTCTATAGCCGCGCGGTCAACACTCTTCTCATTGGTTCTCAGGCTCTTGAAGGGTTTAATACCGCCTGGGAAGTTTATTGGAAAGATATATACAAAGATATACAGGGGGAAACATTTAATCGAGAAGCGGAAGAAATGGTACCACTGAAAGAGAAAAGAGCACGAGAAAGAGAAGCCCTATTAGAAAGGGATGCTCTCTTAAAGGTTGCTCTCTCGCTTCTAGGGGTTTCAAAACGGGGAGTACATGCGCACAATAGGGGCGTTGTCTCTTTACCGGGCGCTTCTGGAAATCGCTCTATTGCCGCTGTTGTCGATTTTGATACCGGTGCTTTCTCCTATAGACTTTATGAAGCGCTTCCTGATTTTCAACAGGCGTTAGAAGCAAGCGACAATTATCGAGAGGCTATCCATCACATCGCCAGCCTCAAAGAAGAAGAGCTCGCAACAAAGGTAGAGGCGATTGCCGCTGAACTGGATCGTATCGCTCTCTCTTTACCTCCTCACGCCTTAATGGGTGATTCCTTTAAAAGCTCCTTCCTATTGTCTATTCTTCAAGCTCTCCCTACAAGTTGGACGCGCACACTTTTTCAACCAAGCCTCATGAACGAGGATCTTAAACATTCTTTTTTATCGTCCCTTCTGCAGACTCTCCCTGTGATTCGGGCTATGGATGAACTCCTTTATGCGAATGAAGGCTTATGTCAAGCGGAGCGGAAAGAAACAAGCGATCCGAAGGGAGAGCTTCTAAGAGATGTTATCCTTCAAGACCGCCTCAACTTAGCTTGGCATCTTATGGAGCAGCAAATTTCTAATGATCCTCAGGGAAGAGCTCTATCAGTAGCTATCCAAAAAGGGTATGATCAGCTCGTTACCTATCTGTTAGATCACCACCTCACTCAAGATCCTCAGGGAAGAGCTTTGGAGGCAGCTATCCTCTCTCATCAAGATCAGGTCGTTACCTATCTTTTAGATCACCATGTCACTCAAGATCTTGACGGAAGAGCTAGGTAAATTCTCTCCCTCTCACTCACTATTTCTTAGAGAAAGGTTACGTCACGGATAAAGATTTAACAAATGCCCTCTCTGTCACTCTCTTAAATGGACGCTTTACTATAGAAGTGCACCTTCCTTTAGCCGAACACATTCTACAAGCTATAGAAACACACCTCTTTCCCTTAAAGAGCCCTCAATTCAAAGAAGAAGTTGCTCTACCCATACACCCCCTCTTGGTGTACTATTATGTTTATAACGAAGGCATGGAAAGGCTTAACTTCGCTCTCACTCATCATATTCTACAGCACGATGAGGCTGGCCAACTTTTAGCCATCGCTTTGCAAAGCTCTCGCTGGGATATTGTCCAGCGCCTTCTCGAGGTGGGTATAACAATCGACCAACCAGACAAACCTCTCGATCCTGCTATATTTCTGGAGGCTCCTCTTCCTGTGCCCACTTTAAAAATTTTGCTGGAAAAAGGGTTTTTTGAGGAAGCCCACATAATACGGGAAGCTATTTATAGAAAGTCTCTTGAGGAGCTAAAAACCGTCGTGAAGGAGTTTGGCTTAAAAGACCCAGAGGGAGAAGCATTAGAGCTCGCCCTCTCCAATTTCCGTTTTGACAAAGACTCGGTCTTCAAAGAGATAGGTTTGTATCTTATCGAGAACAATATCTCTCAAGATCCTCATAACCGAGTATTAGAGATCGCAAAAGAGTATAAATATAAGGAAATCGTTCGCTACCTTTCAAATAGGAAAAGGCTATAAGCTTCTTCTTTCCTGCATGGTTAAACGTAAGAAAAGAACCTAGCTTAAAAGGATCCAAAAGAGCAAGAAAAAGAAGGGCATTAACGGCCCTTCTTTTCATATCTTTTCCTATCGATAATTTCTTCTTCTATCTTCCTTCACTGTTCAGGATGCTTTCTTTAGCTAATAATTACATAATAAAAAATATATATTTTGGCATTTGAACTTGAAAGCTTTGAATTAGACATCATATAAAATAAAGAAAATTTCCAAAAACTTAGGAGCGTTAAATGAAAAAGTTGCTTTCTACTTTCCTTCTCACTTCTTGCTTGGTCGGGCCCTCTCTTCAAGCGCAAGAGCTGATTATCTTAGAAGACATGCAAAAAATCGCCGATAAACCTCACGGAATCAATAGTGGTAAAGGATCTGGCATCTACCGAAACAAAGATAACACGATATGGTTTGTCAAAACTATTGATGTGTCATCTTTAGCTCACTCCTCTATAAGCACCGAAGTCGCCCGCAACTACGCCGCGAGCCGCCTCTTACGAGATCTCGTTGGACCAGAATCAGTCCCTCTCGTCATGCCCGTCTATAGCCGCGAGGCCAACACTCTCCTCATTGGCTCCCAAGCCCTTGAAGGGTTTACGACGAGTCGCCAGGCTTACTGGGACAGGATAGCAGAGGTATTCAAGACATCTATACCGTCACGGGAGGAGCAGCTAAAACTAGTAGCTGGGGCCAAGGAGACGCCTGCCGAGGTGGAACTTAAAATGAAGCAAATTCTCGAGGAAGAAAGGCAACTAGAAAAAAAGGCCCTCTTAAGTGTAGCTCTCTCGCTTCTACAGGTTTCAAAGCCGGAGTTACATACGAGCAATACGGGCGTTGTCTCTTTACAGGGCGCTTCTGGAAATCGCTCTATTGCCGCCGTTGTCGATTTTGATACCGGTACTTTCTCCTATAGACTTTATGAAGCGCTTCCTGATTTTCAACAGGCGTTAGAAGGAAGGGACAATTATCGAGAGGCTATCCATCACATCGCCAGCCTTAAAGAAGGAGAGCTCGCAGCAAAGGTAGAGGCAATTGCCGCTGAACTGGATCGTATCGCTCTCTCTTTACCTCCTCACGCCTTAATGGGTGATTCCTTTAAAAGCTCCTTCCTACTGTCTATTCTTCAAGCTCTCCCTACAAGTTGGACGCGCACACTTTTTCAACCAAGCCTCATGAACGAGGATCTTAAACATTCTTTTTTATCGTCCCTTCTGCAGACTCTCCCTGTGATTCGGGCTATGGATGAACTCCTTTATGCGAATGAAGGCTTATGTCAAGCGGAGCGAAAAGAAACAAGCGACCCGAAGGGAAAGCTTCTAGGAGATGTTATCCTTCAAGACCGCCTCGACTTAGCTTGGCATCTTATGGAGCAGCAAATTTCTAATGATCCTCAGGGAAGAGCTCTATCAGTAGCTATCCAAAAAGGGTATGATCAGCTCGTTACCTATCTGTTAGATCACCATCTCACTCAAGATCCTCACGGAAGTGCTTTGAAGGTAGCTATCTCCTCTCATAACGACGAGCTTGTGAAAAGGCTTTATGAGACAGGCGTTTCTCTAGACCCAAGTAGAAGGGCCTTAAGCACAGCCGTAGAGGTAAACTCTCTCCCTCTCACTCACTATTTCTTAGAGAAAGGTTACGTCACGGGTAAAGATTTAACAGATGCCCTCTATGCCACTCTCTTAAACCGACATTTTACTATAGCACAGCGCCTTCCTGTAGCCGAACACATTCTACAAGCTATAGAAACACACCTCTTTCCCTTAAAGAGCCCTCAATTCAAAGAAGAAGTTGCTCTACCCATACACCCCCTCTTGGTGGGCTATTATGTTTATAACGAAGGCATGGAAAGGCTTAACTTTGCTCTCACTCATCATATTCTACAGCACGATGAGGCTGGCCAACTTTTAGCCATCGCTTTGCAAAGCTCTCGCTGGGATATTGTCCAGCGCCTTCTCGAGGTGGGTATAACAATCGACCAACCAGACAAACCTCTCGATCCTGCTATATTTCTGGAGGCTCCTCTTCCTGTGCCCACTTTAAAAATTTTGCTGGAAAAAGGGTTTTTTAAGGAAGCCCACATAATACGGGAAGCTATTTATAGAAAGTCTCTTGAGGAGCTAAAAACCGTCGTGAAGGAGTTTGACTTAAAAGACCCAGAGGGAGAAGCATTAGAGCTCGCCCTCTCCAATTTCCGTTTTGACAAAGACTCGGTCTTTAAAGAGATAGGTTTGTATCTTATCGAGAACAATATCTCTCAAGATCCTCATAATCGAGTATTAGAGCTCGCAAAAGAGTATGAATATGAGGAAATCGTTCGCTACCTTTCAAATAGGAAAAGGCTATAGGCTTCTTCTTTCCTGCATGGTTAGAAACAAGGGAAGACCTTAGCTTAAAGGACTTAGAGAGAAAGAAGGGCATTAACGGCCCTTCTTTTCATATCTTTTCCTATCGATAATTTCTTCTTCTATCTTCCTTCACTGTTCAGGATGCTTTCTTTAGCTAATAATTACATAATAAAAAATATATATTTTGGCATTTGAACTTGAAAGCTTTGAATTAGGCATCATATAAAATAAAGAAATTTTCCAAAACCTTAGGAGGGTTAAATGAAAAAGGTGCTTTCTACTTTCCTTCTCACTTCTTGCTTGGTCGGGCCCTCCCTTCAAGCGCAAGAGCTGCTGATCTTAGAAGACATGCAAAAAATCGCCGATAAACCTCATGGTCAAAACAGCGGCGACGGAGCTGGCGTTTACCGGGACAAAGACAACAGGATATGGTTTGTCAAAACAATCGATGATGAGTCCTTGCTAGACACCCCAGAGGGCGACAATTTACGTCAAGAGTGTGCAAAGCTGGGAGAAAAGGCTTGGCAGTGCAGTGCTTGGAAATATAGCTCTTGGGTAGGCTTAGAAGTGGCTCGCAACTATGCGGTAAGTCGCCTCTTAAGGAGTATTATCGGGCCGGAATCTATCCCCATCGTTATGCCAGCATATAGCCGAGAAAGAGGCTCTCTTTTCATTGGTTCTAAGGCTCTTGAAGGGTTTAATACCGCTTGGGAAGTTTATTGGAAAGATATATACGGGAAAGGATTCGATCAAGAAACGTTAAAGCTGAAAGAGAAAAGAGCACAAGAAAGAGAAGACCTATTAGAAAGGGATGCTCTCTTAAAGGTTGCTTTCTCACTTCTTAATTTGCCAAGGAAAGAGATCCACACAAGCAATAGAGGCGTGGTCTCGTTAGAAGGCCCATCTGGAAATCGCACGATGGCGGCGGTGATAGATTTTGACAAGGGTGCTTTCGTCACGGAGTCTAACCAGCACTTCTCTGATTTCCAAAAAGCTTTGGAGGGGGCAAGCGATTATAGAGAAGCTATTCATCACATCGCTTGTCTCAAAGAAGAAGATCTCTCAGCAACGATGGAGGCCATTGCCGCTGAGTTAAACGAGCTTGCGCTTGATTTACCCTACACAGTATTCTTTAGCCGTTATACCCTGGCTTTACCGTCCAAAATACTACCGAGCGATCCAGCCCATCATTCTTTCCTTAACCGGCTTGCTGTTGCTTTACCTCACAAAGTACTATTAGACCTTATCTTCAAAGACGCTTTCTTGTCTTCCGTCCTCCCGAACCTTGCGATGAGCCGAGCGATGGATGAGACGCTCTATTTTGATGACGGCTTGTGTAAAGCAGATCAGCAAAAAGCTAGTGACCCAGAGGGTAAGCTTTTAGCAGAAATTCTTGGCAAGGAACGCCCAGACCTCGCCGAGCATCTTCTTGACCGAGGTATCTCCCATGACCCTGAGAACTTAGGCCTAGTAGCAGCAGTAAAGAAGGGCTACCTCTCTATCGTGAGCTATCTGGTAGAAAATAATCTCTCCCAAAAAGATACGCGCGGGACAGCATTAGCCCTAGCCATTGGGAACGGCTATATCCAGATAGCTCGATACCTTCTCGAGCATAACTTTTCTCAAGACCCGGTAGGAGTAGCATTAGCGGCCGCAATAAGAAAAGGCGATGAGTATATCGCTCATTTTCTCCTCGACCATACCTTGTCTTACGATCCTCAAGGAAGGGCATTATTGGCAGCTATTAAGGGTCACCGCGATGAACTCGTTAAAAGGCTTTATGAAACAGGTATTTCCCAAGACCCAAATAGAGAGGCCTTAAGCACAGCCGCAGAGGTAAACTCTCTCCCTCTCACCCTCTATTTCTTAGAGAAAGGTTACGTCACGGATAAAGATTTAACAGGAGCCCTCTATGAGGCTCTCTCAAATGGAGGCTTTCCTATAGCAGAGTACCTTATGCAAGCTATAGAAAAGCATCTGTTTCCTATAGGAAGCTTCCAATTTCAAGAAGCTTTTGGGAATCATTGCTACTCTTTATTACGCACCCTTACCCTTTGTAACAACAATAGAGAGAGTTTTAATTTCGCTCTCAAGCATCGTCTCATTCAGACCGATGCGAAAGGCAGAATATTAGCAGACGCCTTAAGCTTGTCTAAGTGGGAAGTCGCTCAGTTCCTTCTCGCGTCCGGTATAACGATCGAACAACCAGATCAGCCTCTCGATCCTGCTATATTTTTAGAGGCCCCTCTTCCTATGCCCACCTTAAAGATTTTACTGGAAAAAGGATTTTTTAAAGGTTCTTCTTTACTAAAAAAAGCCCTCCAAAAAGGCTACTCCTTGGACATGTGCAAGTCGCTCATCGAAGCATTCAATCTACGCGACCCGGAAGGAGAAGCACTAGAAGCTGCCATTAGCCAGGCTTCCACATCTAATGAGCCTGCTTCTAAAGAAATAGTTTTTTATCTTATCGAGAGGAATATTTCTCAAGACCCTTATGACTGGGGGTTAGAGAGGGCAAGATACTTCCAAGACAAAGAAATGATGGATTACCTTTTAAGCAAAGCAAATCTGTGGACACGCCTCAAATTTTATCTTTCCTCCTTCCTCTATGATTAAAAATAACAGAAGACCTTAGCTTAGAGTCCTCTAAGAGAAAAAAGAAGGGCCATTAACGCCCTTCCTATATTTCATTTTTATAAATAATATTATTTTTAAAAAATTCCCTTGAAAAATAAATTTTTACTATCACATATGCTTAATAGCAAACAATATTAAGGATATTAAATATGAAAAAAATTATTTATACTTTGTTAATTTCTTCTTGCTTTATCACCCCATCTCTTAAGGCTCAAGACGCTATCACCCACGCTGTTATCGCAGGAGACAAAGGAGCGGCAGTAGCAGAAGCGCGCCGAGCAATGTTCAGTGCTATCAAACATAACTCTTTTGATGAGGCTCAAAAAGTTGTCCAAGCCATAGAGACAACCCTCTATCCTATCACAAGCCCTCAATATGAAAAAGAATTTGTGCCTGGCATCGCGGCTTTATTAATAAAAGCCCTCCGACTAGGAAAGGTCGAAGAATGCAAGAACATCATAAGCTCCGGTGTTCTTCCCAAGGATCCCCAAGGAAAAATCTTAAGCCTTGCGGTGGCGAAAGGCCTCGAAGAGGGTGAATGGGAAATGGCTAAATACCTTATCGCCTCTAAGACCACGATAGAAAAGCCAGTACATTCGGTTGATCTAGGAGGAGCCCTTATCGACCCCCGCTTCTTCTTGCACCCCTCTCTTACCTCTGAAACTCTACCCTTTCTGCTAGAGCAAGGCTTCCTTAGCGCAGAAACCCTGTTATCTAGCTGCGTGTCAAAAGGAGATTTTAAGAAGTTAAAATTCTTAGTAGAAGAGATGGGCTTGATAGATAAGACGGGTTCTATCTTATCCATGGTCATATCTCCCAAATACCAAGAGATGTTTGACTATCTTGTAGACAATGGCTTTGAAGACCAGGAAGGGTTGGCTTTAGAAACATTAAACTCCGAGCTAGAAGGTAGTAAGTTCAGCTTGATCAGCCCAGAGTACAGAAAAAAACAGGAAGTACACAGTGACTACGTAAAGAAGGCTTTGACGACGAACAACTTATTCTAAAACCTTCTCAATAAGGAATAAAATTCTCAGACAGAAGTTCATAAGCATCTTAAACGTTCCTTCGGGTGGCAAAATCTTTTTCTTTACGCGGTAAGGGAAAAGGGCCACTTCCAAGGACAAGAACGGGGCGGCACAAGCCCCGTTTTTGTTTGCGCTCCTTACACTTTCCTTACACTTTTTCTTTACTCTGCCCCAACCGGGCGGCACCCCTCCGCTTCATTCAACCCTACTTTTTCCTACCTCTTTCTACGATATATAGCTTCGATCGTTGCTTTTATAATTTTATTACTAAAATTTAAAGAAATTATATATAAATCTTTAGAAAAATTTCTAATAGTAATTGCATGTTTTATATATTTTATAGGTCTAAAGGTTATTTATATAGTATATAAAAAATTAATATTTGCCTATTACATATCTTATTTCCATAATGAGAGCACGGGTAGGTGCTTTCATTAGCATCTCTCTAGACGAGAAGTGCTTTCCTTTCTGAAGGGCTTGACTCCTCGAGAGAGCAGCGCCAGTACCTTTCTCGAAAAGCCGCCCGTGATTATGTCGTTCATTAGGAGAGAGGAAGAAAAACTCATGTCTTACGTAGGATGGTTAAGGCTGCAAAAGCTAGTAAAGCGTTGGTCTCAGCGTGGCTTGGTTTACCTCCTGTGCCTTGCGCACTCCATGGATGGGCCAATGGCGCTGGTACGCCCACTGTTGGCTAATGACGTAGACATGTGGCATGTGTCGTTTACGGCTCTTTCCCCAGGTGCCACCCCCTCATGGGCAAGCGACCTCACCACACCAAGCTATTGGCACATGCGTATTGAGGAAAAACGAGACGGCCTTAACGATCTTTACTTCAACTATAATATAGGATGTAACGCCACTTTGTGCGCATGGGAGACAGGGGACGAAGAAAGAGAGACAGCCTTAAGCTTTGACGCCTCCGCTTCTCTCCTAAGCATTGCTTTTAATGATGAGGTAGCCAGCTCTTTCGATATCACTTTCTCTCCCCGCAGTTCTCTTCTTACCCTGACGCATCTTTCAACCCCGACCACTTTTTATTTTTCCTCAGATACCCCTCTTTCGTTGGGCCGCACGCCGACAGGAGAGCAAGAGATAAACAGCCTCAAGAGCCGCTCTTTGCTGATCCAAAGCCAGGCCGCTGTGACCTCCCGGGCCAATATAAACGTGGAAGAAGCGTGTACTATTAATGGGCCCACTTTCCTTCACTCCGGAGGGACGATGATGTCAAATGGCGCCGTTACTCTTCAGGCCGCCAACCTTACTTTGCAGGAAGGTACGAATGTATCAGCACACACTACGCTGCAACTAGTGGGCGAGACTATCACTCTTGCGGGAATTTTGAAGGGCAATGGGCAGGCACAGCTGACCGCAGGCACTTCCTTAATTTTCTCCCCTGCTTCTTCCCTGGTGCTCATAGGCGATTTAATGCTCTCCTCCCCTAAAATAGATCTCATCTCGACCCAGGGGCTTAGCATCACGGGCGATGTCCTTCTCGATACGCAAGCTTATCCAATGCTCAACATAACTTTGGATGCCCCCTTCAAGATAGAGGGTGATTATCGGGTAAATGACCTAAACACTAAGGGTCATACCTTCCTCGTCAACGGCGGTGCTTTAGAGGTTAGTGGCCAAAGCATCTTTAATTTCGAGTTCATGGACTTTAAGAAGGGCACTCATGTGTTTAGCAAGCATGCGGCGTGGAATGTTGCTAAACGGCTTGATACTTATAGCCTCGCTTCTCTTAACTTCTTAGAAAATTTCACCCTGGAGGCAGGGGATCGAATAAGCCTTCAAGGACAAACTTACGTGGCCAAGGATTTTTCTTATAAGACAGGCTCCTTAAGCCAAAACAAAAATGCACTCCTTAAAGTAGATGGTAACCTTCACTATGGAGGCAAAGGACTTACAGCAATATTTGATAATGCCCACCTCCAAGTGAATGGTAACGTCACGCTGAAGGGGGGCGATGTCTCGACAAGCAATAAGGCACTCGTCGAGGTTGGCGGAGACCTCTCGTTTGAGGGAAAGAGTTTTTCTTTGGGAAGCCAAGAGTTCTTAAATGTGCAGGGAAATACGTCAATCAAAGCTGATAACACGTACATTTCCAGCTCCACGAATTTTAAGGGTGAGGTAGAGGTTAAAAGTAAGCATTACACGCAGAAATCATCCGCTTTCCATGCCCATAAATCGGTTACTATCAACGCAGATAATACTAACTTGAATGGCAAGACTGATATCCTTGGGAATCTTAAGCTTGCTCCTTTAAATCAATTTTATAGCTTTGTTTATGAGACCTCCGCCCTTCGAGCCAACGGCCTTATAACGCTCCTCCACCAGAATATATGAGGGCCTAACTTCGGGGTTCCTATCAACACTCCTGGTAGTTTATTAATGGATCTGCGTCATGGAAGCCATGACAGCGTAGTTTTCTCTGCGAATATCCAAACAAAAGGCGATTTAACGTTATTACTCACACCCCATAGTGCGCACATAGGATCGAATGTCAAGATTCACAGCGGCGGTTCCATTATCATCGATGCAAACAACTTTAATTTAAATCACAAAGAAAATGAGCTGTTTGCTAAGAAACATATCACCATTGAGACGCGCGGCTCACAAGGATCTGGGAATATCAGTATAGGTTATTCCCCCGAAACTCAACGACGCGTCCTTAATATACATGGAACCTCTCTCGGCTATGAAGATTATGGGCAGTTTGCGTGCGGTGACTCAAACTATTATGACCGCTACTTAACCGCTAAGGCGCGGATTTTAGCATGGGAAGATATTATTCTACGATCCCATCACGCCGGAATAAAGAACACCTTTGGTATGATTCACTCTTTTTTAGGAAATCTAAAGCTGGAAAGCCCCAGTACGATTGAGAACTTAGCCGGCAGTATCAAAGCTAAAAAAGATATTGTCATTCGAAGTAACCATTTTAAGAACTATCGCACAGAGCCAGCCAGCATTTACTTTGCCTGCTCCAAGTGGGAGAATAAATTTTGGGGAACGAAGGACTATAGAAATGTAGTTACAAAAGCTCAAACCTCCGATCCAGCCCTTCTGTATGCGGGTAGGGATGTACTTATTGAGGCACCCGAAGTCGAAAATATAGGAAGCGCCATTTCGGCCGGCAAGAATATCATGCATAAGTACGGCAGCAAGACCGAAACCATCACGGCTAAAGGGGGAACCCGTTTCCACAACCGTTCTCAGCCAACATGTGATGACTCGGGGGCAGCGATCTCCTCAGCTGGCAAGCAGCTTGAGATCACCGCCGAGCGCATAGAAAACACCGGCGTTCTCGCCTCTCATGCCATTGACCTTAAATTTAAAGAGCTCACGGTCGGTCGCGGCGCTATTGTGTCCACACCCACTAAAGCAGAGCTTGCTTTCCAACCGGTACATGAGCTGCTCCCTCGTCTTGACCCGTATGGTTTATACCGCACCGATGGAATCGAGAAGCAGACCTACCTCTTCAGTGCCCTGGTGCCGATGCCGGATGTAAATGCGGCGCTGCCGGTGGTGATGACACCGCAAGGCTTGAGCCGCCCTGAGCCTGGCCATCGCTTCGCGCTCCCGCCGTATGGGGAAATTGAGCTACTGCAGAAAACACTTCTCTCTTCCTTCCATTTAGGACATGTACCCGGCTTTACCGACCTTGAAGGTAGCTATCGATTCCTGCGTAAGGCCGCGGATAACCTTTATGGGCGCTTTTATGGCCAACCGATGGACAATGAATTAGCCGCGGCGCTGGTCACAGTCGACCGTTCGGTAGCAACGATTCGAAGCTCTTATGTTGCCGAGCCCATGCTCATCTATCGTGAGGTCTTCTATGGCGACGAGATGGTGTATACCCCTGTCCTGCTTTTCCCGACCGCTTACGATGCGTTAACGGAAACAGCACGCGGGCATGAAGGCGTGATTCACGGGCCGCAAACGCCGTCCCTACCAACAACACAGGCGCTCTTAACTCTGCCCGATGAGGAGCAGGAGGAATATGGCCAGATCCCGCTCAACGTACCAAGTTCTATCCATCTCAACGGGGAACGTATGGATATCTTTGGGACAATTGAAGCTGACCTTCTCGATACCACGGTCAACGATATCTACCTTACTCGGCCACAATATGAGCATCTGGTCGAGTACTGCGATACGTACAAAAAAAGGAGCTGGTTCGGGCTTTCAAGAAGCAAGAAAACCATTTGTCACAGCGTCCTTCTCTATGAAAGCCAACCCGGCGGCCAGATGATTGGTCGGGAAAAGCAAACGCTCCTCGCCGATACCTTGCACTCTAAAGGAGGCACCATTCAAGGGGGTACCACCCAGGGTGATCAAAACAATTTAGAGATACAGGCCCGCAAGGAAATTCAGGCCACACCTTTATATAACACGCACTTAAAAGAAACGAGCTCTTGGGACTTCAACCTATTCAGCTCTAAAGAGGCAATCGTTCATCACGTGCACACCACGATCATTCCGCCGCTCTTTTCCAGTAAGCATACATTACAGGGATGGTCGGATGACCTTCTCTATAGCGAAGCGGGTCAATTTCATGCCACGCATCTTGCGTATCTTAAGGGTAAGAACATCTATCTGCTCGGGGCAAGGGCGACCAATACAGAAGGGCCTTTTTATGAGAGTGAAGGTTTGAAAATTAAGGAAACTACCTACACGCATGAAACAGCGTTACCAACACTTATCACGGGGATGCAGCAAGGCGTGATCATTGAAGCCCACGATCACTTGGAAGGCGTTGGCCCGCAGGTTATCTCGGACCAAGGCAATATCCAGATCACTGCCGGCAACCTTCTCTTCCAGCCTCTCATCTGGCTTGAAAAGACTTATACGAAAACCGAAGGGCTCGACTGGTTTACCTATATCTCACAGAAGGAAAGCTTAGACCAGCAGGAAGCAACATATCCCTTATTAAAGGCCCCTCAAGGGGCAATGAAGATAACCGCCACGGCGGGTGACATGACCCTGATAGGGCCCCGAATTCTTGCTGAGCAGTTAAAGATGGCGGCTCTTCGCCGTAATATCCATCTTTTACCAGGGGTATTAACCCATTCACACACGCTCAAAGGCAAAACTGTCGGCCTAAGCTTTTTTGGTTCAGAGGTTGTGTCATCTCTCTTTCAAAAGGAGCCGAAAGATGCGCTCAAAGCCTTAGCGCGCTCTTTTACGCCGATGTTCGATGCCTACGAGAGCCTGCTCAAGTCTCGCGATACGGCGGACGTAGCTGGCAACGCGATTCACAGCCTCTATGAGACCTATAAAACGCTAACAGGGATTGCTACCCATAAGGACGGGTTGAAAGGTTTCTTGCAGGATCGGGTGAATCTTGACCCAGGTATTGAGTTTACCACCTATAAGCAGAACACCCACTGGACAACGCTGGTCCTTCCTTGGCTTATGGCCCGACATGTGCGCTTACTGGCTGAGGATGGAACGCTTGGACTTCAAGGGATTCAAGGCGAAGGTAAGACCTTTGCGGCCCATGCGCAGGACATTGAGCTTACCGCGGGGGAGGAGACGTCCCGCTCGTCCTTCAAGCAAAATAGCTTTAAAATTAGCGCCAAGACCGATGGCATGGACCCGAGCTCCATCAACGGCGTTAACCTCGCCTTTGGCTGGCAACGCGCCAACGAACAAGCCCGCCGGTTTGTCAACGCCCACTTAAAGTATCAAGACTCAGTCCTCCTCAACAGCGACGACACCCTCGCTCTCAAGGGCGCGGTGATCGAGACCATGAAAGCCTTTGTCGATGCCAAGGCTCTCACGATGGAAAGCTTGCAAGACACACGCACGGCCGAATCCTATGGGGGACAGGTCGGGGTCACCTTCACGCCGTCGATGATCTTGCCCTCTTTCTCCCTGCATGATAGTGATGCGGATGAAGCCTGGGTGCGGCGCTTGACCGGCTTTCATGCCAAAGAATTTTGGGCCACTATTAAGGAAAAGACGGAGCTTTTAGGCAGTGTGCTCGAGGCCGATCAAGGCAAGCTCACCACCCCGGTATTGCTCTTTACTGACCGCGAGGATCACCGCCATGCCGTCGCCTCATCCGTGTGGACCACCGACGAGCTCTTTTCCGGCAAGAGTGCCATCTATGGACTCCTCGATCTCGATTACCGCGACGATGAAGCGCAGCAAATCAACCGCGCCACGGTGAGCCCGGCGATTCATATCGACACCACCTCGGATCTCACTCACCTCAACCGAGACCTCCAGCGCGCCCAAGAGCTCGTCCGCGATGACCACACCCACGTGCGCCTCACCGTACCCGTTGGCTGGGATAAGGACAAGCTTCGCCAGGACGTCGATGCCATCACCGCCTATTTTCGCCAACTACAGCCTCTCTTAGCCGAAAGCGCTCACCAACAGATCGACGCCTTGGTGGAGATGAATGAGGCCCTGGCCAAAGACGGCGCCGGCGAAGACGAGCGGTGGGAGATCCTCCAAGATGCCAAGGTCGCTCAGTTGGTGCAGGACGCTCATACCTTAACTCGCGATATCCGCGCCGCCGTGCAAGGCGCCAAGGCCGAGCAAATTGCCGAGGGGGATGAGGGCATTGACTCCAAGGCCCTTGCCTATCTCCTCAAGGCTTTCCCAGAACCGGAAGATGCAGGGCTCTCTCGTCCCTTCTTAGCTGACCCACGCGTCTATCTCGGCACCTCCCCAGAGGCCTTAAGGCGCCACCAAGTCGCCTTCGTGGTCGAGGCCACCCAACAACGTACCCTCGCCCAGCGCAGCCTGGATCTATTGGTGCGGTATGATCATTATGTGAATGAGGCAGCGCTTCACAACCCGCGGGTTGCTACCTTTTTAAGGCGCAGCTTTGAGGAATTGGGCGCTTCCCTGGAAAAGATGTCCTATGGCGCCGCCTGTTGGCAAGGCGCTAGCCTGGGAGCAACGGGTGGCCTCGCTCTCGGCCCTGCCGGTTCCGGCTTAGCCGCTCTCGGCGGCTGTATCGCTTGTATGCTCAGCACCAAAGCCGTCCAAGAGATGAGCACCTTATCTCTCGAGGCGCTCAAAGACAAAATCAGCCAATGGGCAGGCAGGCAGGCCACCAGTGAACCCGAAGCCAAAGCCTATAGCCAGGCCTCCCGCTCCTTCATCGACACCGCCACCCTCGCCTCCATTGGCAAAAAAGGAAAGAAGGGAGCCAAAGGCTCTAATGCAACACAGATTCGTAATACCCCAGGGGTGGTCACCGCCAGCCGAACACTCCCGACTATTACCGGCCAGTGGCTGCGTGGAACCCATGCCAATGCCGCACGCGTGCCGCGACAGGTGGCCGATAAGCTCCAGGGCAAAACCTTCAAAAACTTCGCCCACTTCCGTCGCGAATTCTGGAAAACCATCGCCAATGATCCTATATTAAGGAAGGGGTTTAAGGAGAAGGACTTAAAGGCGATGAAAAGTCGTGGCACCGCTCCAGTCGCACACTTAAGCCAGTGGGACGGTCAAAATGAATATTATAATCTGCATCATGTAAAACCAATTCACGATGGGGGAGGGGTTTACGACTTAGACAATATAGTGGTAGTAACCCCGCGTTATCATAAAGAAATCTTAGAACCAAGATACCATAAAAATACAGGTAAAAAGAATGACTAAGAAATTAACTAAAGAAGAATTGATAGAAGTAGTGAGAAAAATCTGTGACGCTGAATTTGAAGATGAGAGGGAACGGCATAAGCTCCTTGTCCTTTTTCTTAATAATGTACCAGACCCCGAAGCTACGAATCTGATCTATTATCACGATCCGGAACTCACGCCGGAAGAGATTGTGGAAAAAGCCCTGGCCTATAAGCCGATTCTGTTGTAGCGCTCGCTCTTTATAACCCCTCCTCGCCCAGCGCAGCCTCGATCTGTTGGTGCGGGCGCAGGAGATAGTGGCCCGTTGGGGCAGTGAGCATCCCATTGGCCGCACAGTAATGCGCCAGCTGTTTGAGGCCATGGGTCCCCGCCCTGGAAGCCGGCGATTATACCGCCGCTTGCCTGACCGGCGCCATGCGCGGCGCCCTCACCGGCCCTTGGGGGAGCCTCGGCGGGTGCTTCTTGTGCATGCTCACCCTAAAGGCCACCGGCGAGCTCATGAGCCAGGGCCTCGATGCGGTCAAAGACACCGCCACTCAGTGGGCCGCCTCCAACGCCCCAGCGCCTGATCAGGCCGACACCTATGCCGAAGCGGTCGATGACTTCTTTGACACCACCACCCTCCTCACCTCCCTCACCGGCTATCGAAAAAAGGGCAGCACGCCAGGGGATCACCTCGCCGCAATAAACGAGCCAGGACCTGTGAAAAAAGATCTTGGCTTGCGCTACGATCTCAAGCACTATGTTCGAGAGATGGAAACCGCCACCGGCCGCCGTATCCCTGATCACCAACGCCAGCTTCTCAAACAAGCCATCCGCGAGAAGGAATTTAAAAAGCTGTCGAAAAAGGAGTATGATAGACATAAAGATGCTTTTAAGAAAAAACGTGATCAACTTCGCAAAGAATGGTCGCGCCAAACAGGGCAAGAGTGGCCCATAGAAGCAATAACAGAACTTAACGAACAAGGAAAACTAGTAAGAACAACAAAGCGTCATTATGATGCCCATGAGATTATTCCTAATGAACGCGGTGGGCCACTCGAGTGGTGGAATATTCATCCGGCGCGCTTCCCGGGGGAACATCAAAGCATTATTCATGGCAAAGACGCGAAATTAACAAAAATATTAAAGGAGAACGAATAAAGATGGGGAGATATGATTACTTAAGGCCTCATGTTTATTTAAGATACGACCAGTTAACAGAAGAGCAAGAAGAGAAGTTCGAAAAGGCAGAGCAAAGGCAACAGGGCCATTATGAAAATGTCTTCAACTGGTTCAACCCTGCTCCGCTCAGTGAGGTTGAAGCCGCAGAAAAACGCTTAGGATATCGCTTCCCTTCGCAATTAAGACAATTCTTCCTAGAAATCGGTCAGGGAGCTTTCCAAGCTCCTCATAATGCACCGCCTGAGTATGAAATATCAGGACATGCTAACAGAATCCTCGACCCAACGAGCATTGCTGATATTAAACTTTTAGGAGAGGAGAGCGGACTCATCACACCAGGAACGGAGTTTCCACCCGACGAAATTCCTGTCTTTGAAGTAGCTGATGCAGATTATTTCTTCACTATGAAACCTCAAAGTGATCGGCCAAATGTAGTTTACGGGCTATCAAACCGTATCATCGAAGACAGCTTTGAGCGGTTTATTTGGCGGTTGTATTGGGAGGATCCTCTCTATTACATGGCCGATTGGGGCGGCGAGGGAACCGAACCCGAGCCGCAGCCCACCCCCGAAGAGCGGGTGGCCACCCTCTTCACCAAAGATCCTGAGCAAGCCCGCTTAGAGTTTGTTAAGCTCCTCAACCGTCCCGACAAGTTTGCCTCTTTGAAAGCGAACCTGCCTGTTATTCCTGCGGCGGCCTTGAAGATGCTCATCCATATGACCCTGGCGCGCTCCCGCGTCCAGGAAAAGGAATGCCAGGAACTCCTCACTCTCCTTGCGGCGACAGAATAAGCGGCACACCTTAAGCCCTAACTTCCATTGGGGCCCTGGTCACCGTGACCTCCAACGCGCCCAAGAGCTCGTCCGCGACGACCACACCCATGTGCGCCTCACTGTGCCCGTTGGCTGGGATAAGGACAAGCTTCAACAGGACGTCGATGCCATCACCGCCTATTTTCGCCAACTACAGCCTCTCTTAGCCGAAAGCGCTCACCAACAGATCGACGCCTTGGTGGAGATGAATGAAGCGCTGGCCAAAGACGGCGCCGGCGAAGACGAGCGGTGGGAGATCCTTCAAGATGCCAAGGTCGCTCAGTTGGTGCAGGACGCTCATACCTTAACTCGCGATATCCGCGCCGCCGTGCAAGAGGCTAAAGCCGAGCAAATTGCCGAGGGGGATGAGGGCATTGATTCCAAGGCCCTTGCCTATCTCCTCAAGGCTTTCCCAGAACCGGAAGAGGCACGGCTCTCTCGTCCCTTCTTAGCTGACCCACGCGTCTATCTCGACACCTCCCCAGAGGCCCTAAGGCGCCACCAAGTCACCTTCGTGGTCGAGGCCACCCAACAACGCACCCTCGCCCAGCGCAGCCTGGATCTGTTGGTGCGGTATGATCATTATGTGAATGAGGCAGCGCTTCACAACCCGCGGGTTGCTACCTTTTTAAGGCGCAGCTTCGAGGAATTGGGCGCTTCCCTGGAGAAGATGTCCTACGGCGCGGCCTGTTGGCAAGGGGCTTCCCTAGGGGCGGGCGGAGGACTGGCCTTCGGGCCCGCCGGTTCCGGCTTGGCCGCTCTCGGCGGGTGCCTCTTGTGCATGCTCAGCACCAAAGCGGTGCAAGAGATGAGCACCTTATCCCTCGAGGCTCTTAAAGACAAAATCAGCCAATGGGCAGGCAGGCAGGCCACCAATGAACCTGAAGGCAAGGCTTATAGCGAGGCCTCCCGCTCCTTCATCGATGCCCTCACCCTCGCCTACATTGGCAAAAAAGGAAAAAAGGGAGCCAATGCAACACAGCTGCGTAATACCCCAGGGGTGGTCACCGCCAGCCGAACACTCCCGACTATTACCGGCCAGTGGCTGCGCGAAACGCATGCTAATGCCGCACGGGTGCCACAGCAGGTAGCCGATAAGCTCCAGGGCAAAACCTTCAAAAACTTCGCCCACTTCCGTCGCGAATTCTGGAAAACCATCGCCAATGATCCTATATTAAATAAGGGGTTTAGCCAGGGAGATATAGCTAACATGAGAACCGGCCTAGCCCCACGTACACATCCTGATCAACGGATTGGGAAAAACACGGGGTATCAATTGCACCATTTGAAGCCGATCTATGATGGTGGCAATGTGTATGATCTATCTAATATAGCCGTGGTCACTCCCAGATATCATCAGGAAATTTTATATCCTAATTATCATAGAGGTAAGAAAGTAAGATGACAACGCAACTAACAAAAGAGGAATTAATCGAACTTGTAACAAAAATAACTTCAGGCGCATGTAAGAATGAGCGAGAATTGGAGGAGACTATAGACTTGATTGAAAAAAATATTCCAGGTCCTGATATCCTAGAGCTAGCTTTCCACCACGATCCGGAACTCACGCCGGAAGAGATTGTGGAAAAAGCTTTGGCCTATAAGCCGATTCTGTTGTAGCACTCGCTCTTTATAATCCCTCCTCGCTCACCGCAGCCTCGATCTGTTGGTGCGGTATGATCATTATGTGAATGAGGCCGCGCTTCACAACCCGCGGGTTGCTACCTTTTTAAGGCGCAGCTTCGAAGAACTCGGCGCTTCCCTGGAAAAGATGTCCTATGGCGCCGCCTGCTGGCAAGGGGCCACCATGGGGGCAGCCGGAGGGCTGGCCTTCGGACCCGCCGGGTCCGGCTTGGCCGCTCTCGGCGGCTGTATCGCTTGTATGCTCAGCACCAAAGCGGTGCAAGAGATGAGCACCTTATCCCTCGAGGCTCTTAAAGACAAAATCAGCCAATGGGCAGGCAGGCAGGCGACCAATGAACCTGAAGGCAAGGCTTATAGCGAGGCCTCCCGCTCCTTCATCGATGCCCTCACCCTCGCCTACATTGGCAAAAAAGGAAAAAAGGGAGCCAATGCAACACAGCTGCGTAATACCCCAGGGGTGGTCACCGCCAGCCGAACACTCCCGACTATTACCGGCCAGTGGCTGCGCGAAACGCATGCTAATGCCGCACGGGTGCCACAGCAGGTAGCCGATAAGCTCCAGGGCAAAACCTTCAAAAACTTCGCCCACTTCCGTCGCGAATTCTGGAAAACCATCGCCAATGATCCTATATTAAATAAGGGGTTTGATATAGAAGATGTAACACATATGAAAGCAAAAGGAACAGCACCCCTAGCTCATAAAAGCCAATGGGACGGAAAGGTGGGTTACTATCAGCTTCATCATAGCAAGCCCATTCATAGTAAGGGAGAAGTGTACGATCTAAGTAACATATTAATAGTAACTCCTAGGTATCATAAGGAAGTGTTGGAGCCTAAGTATCATAGAGGGACGCATGAATAAAAAACTCAACAAGCAGGAGTTGATTAAACTTGTACAGAGTATCAGAAGAGGAGATTTTAATACGGAAGAAGAAAGGCAGGAGCTGCTTAACCTTTTTCTTGATAATGTACCTGACCCTGAAGCAACAGACTTGATTTATTATCACCACCCAAGGCTCACGCCGGAAGAGATTGTAGAAAAAGCTTTGGCCTATAAGCCGATTCTGTTGTAGCACTCGCTCTTTATAATCCCTCCTCGCTCAGCGCAGCCTCGATCTATTGGTGCGGTATGACCAATATGTGAATGAGGCCGCGCTTCACAACCCGCGGGTTGCTACCTTTTTAAGGCGCAGCTTCGAAGAACTCGGCGCTTCCCTGGAAAAGATGTCCTATGGCTTCGCCTGTTGGCAAGGCGCTAGCCTGGGAGCAACGGGTGGCCTCGCTCTCGGCCCTGCCGGTTCCGGCTTAGCCGCTCTCGGCGGGTGCCTCTTGTGCATGCTCAGCACCAAAGCCGTCCAAGAGATGAGCACCTTATCCTTCGAGGCCCTCAAAGACAAAATCAGCCAATGGGCAGGCAGGCAGGCTAACAGTGAACCAGAAGCCAAAGCCTATAGCGAGGCCTCCCGCTCCTTCATCGACACCGCCGCCCTCGCCTACATTGGCAAAAAAGGAAAAAAGGGAGCCAAAGGCTCTAATGCAACACAGCTGCGTAATACCCCAGGGGTGGTCACCGCCAGCCGACCTCTGCCCTCTATCACTGATCAGTGGCTGCGCGGAACCCATGCCAATGCCGCACGAGTGCCGCAGCAGGTGGCCGATAAGCTCCAGGGCAAAACCTTTAAAAACTTCGCCCACTTCCATCGCGAATTCTGGAAAACCATCGCCAATGATCCTATATTAAATAAGGGGTTCTCTCAAAAAGACCTTCAGGGTATGAAGAAACGAGGTGCCGCCCCCCTTGTAGACCCCAGCCAACGCCATGGGTCCATTGAATATTATACTTTACACCATGTAAGACCAATTCATGATGGCGGAGGTGTGTATGACTTAAATAATATAGCTGTCGTAACACCCAGGTACCATAAAGAAGTTTTAGATCCAAAGTATCATAAGAATGCAGGCAAGAGAAATGGCTAAGAATTTAACTAAAGGCGAACTAGTAGAAGTAGTACGGAGGATTTGTGAAGCTGAGTATAAGAACGAGCAAGAAAGGCATAAGCTTCTTGTCCTCTTTCTTGATAACGTACCAGATCCGGAGGCTACTCGATTGATTTCTCACCACAAACCGGAACTCACGCCGGAAGAGATTGTGGAAAAAGCTTTGGCCTATAAGCCGATTCTGTTGTAGGAACGCTCCTCCTGTAATGTTATAACTCCTCGCTCAGCGCAGCCTCGATCTGTTGGTGCGGACGCAGGAGGTGTTGGCCCGTTGGGGCAGTGAGCATCCCATTGGCCGCACAGTAATGCGCCAGTTGTTTGAGGTCATGGGCCCAGCCCTGGAAGCCGGCGACTATACCTCTGCTTGCCTGACCGGCGCCATGCGCGGCTCTGGCCCTCTCTCTTAAAGATACTTCGCTCTTTATCAGGCACGGCGACGACGCCCACGGTGATAGCCGCCGCGGCGGTACTCACGGTGGTAAGAGCGAAAAACCGTCCCCCCTAAGGCAAGGATAGGCCTTGTAAGGGCGCCCATCATTACCGGAACTTTACTTAAAAGCAGATTAGCCATCACCGGTATTTTATTTAGAAGAAAAGGATACACATAATAAAAGAACGGAAAGCTGGCCACCATGTACGATGCCGGCTGTATAACCGTGCTTGGCAGATAGCGCTCGATGGCAGGTTGGGCAAGCAACGCGGCGGACACCCCACTTCCCGCCAGGGCGGGCACCCAGGCAAGGTCAGGGTGAGGGACCATCTGCGCCGTTAACGCGGTCACGTGCATATAGGCCAGTGCCCAGAACCAATACGCGGAAAGCGCTCCGTCTGGCCGCTCGTCGGGGCGTAAAGTGAGCTTGTTCTTAATAGAAGCGGCCTCGGGACCTCCGTCATCGCCTGCTCCACCATTGAGCCATAGCACCGCCTCCCGCGCGCCGCCATAGTCGCCTTTTTCCACAAAGTCCACCGCCACAAAGGTCGGGTAGATCCCCTCTTGCTGCTGACATTGCTCCAGGCGCTCCTGAATGTCCCAAAAAGAATTCGTCTCATCAAACCCTTGGGGCAGCGACTCATAAGAGAACGTATAAAAATGGTTAAAGACAAAAAGCTGGGTGGAGCGGTTCGTATCCCGCTCATCCTCGCGCATCTCACACCCACTATAATCACCTAACGAGTACTGTGTTTCACGGTAAAGCGTGGTGGAAAAGACATGATCATGCTGCTTGTCACTGAACACCACCAGGCGCCGATTCCATTCCCGCATCTTGCCAAGGATCAAGGTAGAGTCGTTGGGGTTGAGGTCTCCCGGCGCTAAATGCAACAGGTAAGGATCCAGCTCGGCTTTGGTAAAGTAAGGGCCCAGCTGGAGCGCGGCCTGCGTCGTGTTATCGGGTGTCCCGCTTTCAATATCGAGGGTAAGTATGTCCTTGGGGAATTCCTCTAGGAGCTCATAGATGTCTTTCAGCAAGACATTAAAAGGAGTAGGAGGGAGTTTAGAGACCAGACCTGTGGGTGCAAACCAAGCAGGACGGCCCATTTCCGGGCACTCTCCATGACAAAGGGCCAGATAAGGGGACTCCCCGGTGCCAGGATCATACGGATGGACGTCAATCATGAAGCTGCGCACGCCATAGTCAAACTGTTCCTTGATTCCCCCCGTCTGTTGGGTATAAAACCAGCCATCGCGCGCATTAGCATAGGCATTGTGGCTCGTGAGCCAGGCGACCTGGCTGTAAGGTCGCTCATTCGTATAGGTAGCCATCAAATGGTGGGCCGAGGGGGTAACCGTCTCACGGGCCTGAGCCGGCAATACGAACAGCATCACCCCCAGCCCTATATAATAAAGAAGCCGCATTTCTCCGTCCTTGTCTTTTTCTTGGTACTCTTTGCTCCTTTTTAAAGGAACTTACGTATGTGTCAGTCTTTCTTTTTATGGATAATAGTCTCTGTAATATAAGGGCAGTTGGCCACCTCACGGGCTAAGTCAAACACTGGGCCAGGGAACGTGAAATAGAACCCTTTTAAGCTCATTTGCCCTGCAAAAGGAAGCGCCTCAAACGGTGCTGAGCCGGGACAGAAATAGTGGTACAATCGGGCCATATACTTAATCCCTTCCTGGTCACAGATATCCTTGTCATCACTAAACCCCAGAACAATTTTGGAAAATCGTATCATGTCGTCCTGATGAGCTTCCGGATTTTTAAACGCCTCATACGGGGGCTGCTCCCCTTTCTCAATCCCTAATGCTTCGCTCGCATAATAGCGAGGGAAGTTCTTTCTTTCTTCCCGCGGCCCATCATAATAACGATCAAGATCATCCGGATGAATGTGCCTTGGCTTGCAGGTACGCACCACTTTGGTCGTTAATAAGCGTCCTGTATGCCCATACCATCGATGAGTTTGTCAGTGATGACCAGCTGAATACTCAAGCGTTGCCAGAGTGCCCAGCAAAAGGGATTCATCCAAAGGAGAGGAGACGTTACTTTCATGCCACGCCCGAAGAAAAAAAAACCTACCGACGCTATCATGCCAGTGAGCTTTTAGGGATTGAGAAAGGGGAGCAGCCCCCGTATGAGGCGTTTAAAAATCCGGAAGCTCATCAGAAAGAGGTAGAACGCCTGTTAAGGATTATCATATCCTTTAGTGATAATAAGGATACGTGTGACCAGGAAGGGATTAAGTATATTGCCCGGTTGTACCGCTATTTTTGCCCCGGGTCAGGACCATTTGAGCAATTAAGCGCGGATGCCCAGGAAGCTTTAACAAGATTTTACTTCACGTTCCGTGGGCCGGTGTTGGACTTAGCGCGTGAGGTGGCCAATTGTCCTTATATTACAGAGACTATTATCAATAAGAAGAAGGATTGAGACCCGCCTAAGCCCCTTTAAAAAGGTTTCCAAGAAAGTAACAAAAGGACGACAAGGACGGACGAATGCAGCTTCTTTATTATATAGGGCTGGGGGCGATGCTATTATTACAGCCGGCTCAGGCCCGTGGGACGGTTACCCCCTCGGCCCACCATTTGATCGCTACCTATACGGATGAGCGACCTTATAGCCAGGTGGCTTGGCTCACGAGTCACAATGCCTATGCCAATGCGCGCGATGGCTGGTTTTATACCCAACAGACGGGGGGAATCAAGGAACAGTTTGACTATGGCGTGCGCAGCTTTTTATAACCTCTTCTCTAACGCAGCCTCGACCGGTTGGTGCGGTAGGATGCGTATGTAAGTGGGGCCTATTCCGCTTTCTTTAAAGATACTTCGCTCTTTATCAGGCACGACGGTGCCGGCCACGGGGGTGGCCACCACGGCGATATCCAAGGCGGCGGTACTCACGGTGGTAAGAGCGAAAAACCGTCCCCATCAAGGCAAAGATAGGCCTTGCAAGGGCGCCCATCATTACCGGAACTTTACTTAAAAGCAGATTAGCCATGACCGGTATTTTATTTAAAAGAAAAGGATACACATAATAAAAAAACGGAAAGCTGGCCATACCATACGACGCGTACTGGATAACCGCGATCGGTAGGTACAGCTCAATAGGCGACTGGGCAAGCAACGCGGCGGTTACCCCACTTCCCGCCAGGGCCGGCACCCAGGCAAGGTCAGGGTGATGGACCATCTGCGCCGTTAACGCGGTCACGTGCATATAGGCTAGCCCCCATGGCCAAGGTGAGGAAAGAGCTCCGTCTGGCTGCTCTTCGGGGCGTAAAGTGAGCTTGTTCTTAATAGAAGCGGCCTCAGGACCTCCGTCATCGCCTGCTCCACCATTGAGCCATAGCACCGCCTCCCGCGCGCCACCATAGTCGCCTTTTTCCACAAAGTCCACCGCGACAAAGGTCGGATAGATCCCCTCTTGCTGCCGGCATTGCTCCAGGCGCTCCTGAATGTCCCAAAAAGAATTCGTCTCATCAAACCCTTGGGGCAGCGACTCATAAGAGAACGTATAAAAATGGTTAAAGACAAAAAGCTGGGTGGAGCGGTTCGTATCTCGCTCATCCTCACGCATCTCACACCCACTATAATCTCTCAAAGAATATTGGGTTTCACGGTAAAGCTTAGTGGAAAAGACATGATCATGCTGCTTGTCACTGAACACCACCAGGCGCCGATTCCACTCGCGCATCTGACCAAGGGTTAGGGTGGGATCATTGGGATCGATATCCCCCGATGCCAGATGCAGCAGATAAGGATCCAATCCGGCCTTTGTCAAGTAAGACCCCAGCTGGAGGGCGGCTTGCGTCGTGTTATCAGGTGTCCCGCTTTCAATATGGAGGGTAAGGATATCTCGAGGAAACGCCTTTAGAAGCTCGTAGATGTCTGTCAGCAAAACATTAAAAGGAGTGGGAGACATCTTAGAGTAAATACCTGTAGGTGCCCAGCTAGGAAGAGACCAGGGATTGGGGCACCCGCTATGACAAAGGGCCAGGTAAGGCGGCTCGCCGGTGCCGGGATCATACGGGTGCACATCGATCATAAAGCTGCGCACGCCATAATCAAACTGTTCCTTGATTCCCCCCGTCTGTTGGGTATACCGCCAACCATCGCGCGCATTGGCATAGGCATTGTGACTGGTGAGCCAAGCAACCTGGCTGTAAGGCCGATCATCCGTATAGGTAGCGATCAAATGGTGGGCCGAGGGGGTGACCGTCTCACGGGCCTGAGCCGGCAATAATAACACCATCACACTCAGCCCTATATAATAAAGAAGCCGCATTCTTCCGTCCTTGTCTTTTTCTTGGTACTCTGTGCTCCTCTTTAAAGGAACTTAGGCACGTCTCGCCTCAATCCTTCTTTTTATTGATACTATTCTCTGTAATATAAGGGCAGTTGGCCACGTCACGTGCTAAGTCAAACACCGGCCCAGGGAACGTGAAATAAAATCCTTTTAAGCTCATTTGCCCTGCAAAAGGAAGTGCCTCAAACGGCTCTGACCCGGGACAGAAATAGTGATACAATCGGGCAATATACTTAATTCCTTCCTGGTCACACGTATCCTTGTCATCACTAAACGCCAGAACAATTTTGGAAAATCGTATCATGTCGTCCTGATGAGCTTCCGGATTTTTAAACGCCTCATAAGGCGGTTGATCCCCTTTCTCAATCCCTAAAAGCTCACTGGCATGATAGCGTCGGTAGGTCTTTTTTTCTTCGGGCGTGGCATGAAAGTAACGTCTCCTCTCCTTTGGATGAACTCCCTTTGCTGGGCACTCCGGCAATGCTTGGGTATTCAGCTGGTCATCACTGACAAACTCGTCGATGGTATGGGCATACAGGACGCTTATTGACGACCAGGCCATTACTAGTAAACTTACTATACTGCGCTTCATGATATCTCTCTTTCCCCTCTCATTCAAAGTCCCTTAGGGGTACCATGCTTTAATAAAAAAGTAAAGTTCTTACCTTTATTTCCTGTCTTTCACCTTGCTGCTTGTAGGCTAATTAAGGCCTGCAAGAAATTAATAAAAAAACGTACAGGAGAGTAAGTGAATACTATAAATCATAAGAGTCTTGACCCTAGGAAGGGAAGGAGGGTCCCCTGAGAGCACGTCCTGGCGACCTGCAGCCGCAGAGTACAGGGTGTCGAGGCGGGTCGGCAGCTTACCATGTCAGGCGTGAAGGCCCTGGGCTTACCCTAGAAACGGCCCTTGGTACGAGGTAGCTAGAGATCAAGAGAGAGAACGCCCGTCTGTTGGGTATAAAACCAGCCATCGCGCGCATTGGCATAGGCATTGTGGCTCGTGAGCCAAGCAACCTGCCGATAAGGTCGCTCATCCGTATACGTCGCGATCAAATGATGCGCCGAGGGGGTAACCGTCTCAAAGGCCTGAGCCGGCTGCAATAATAGCATCACCCCCAGCCCTATATAATAGAGAAGCTGCATTCGTCCGTCCTTGTCTTCTTCTTGATACTCTGTGCTCCTCTTTAAAGGGACTTACGTATGTGTCAGTCTTTCTTTTTATTGATAATAGTCTCGGTAATGTAAGGGCAGTTGGCCACCTCACGGGCTAAGTCAAACACAGGGCCCTGGAACTCAACAAGGTCTTCTACCGTAGCTCGCGCCTCTCGAGAGAGGGCCTTAAAGTTCTCCTCTCCAGGACAAAAATAGTGGTACAATCGGGCAATATACTTAATACCTTCTTTGTCACACGTATCCTTGTCATCACTAAAAGATAGAACAATCTTTAAGAGCCGTTTAATGTCGTCCAGATGAGCTTCCGGATTTTTAAACGCCTCATAGGGGGGCTGCTCCCCTTTCTCAATCCCTAATGCTTCGCTCGCATAATAGCGAGAGAAGTTCTTTCTTTCTTCCCGCGGCCCATCATAATAACGATCAAGATCATCCGGATGAATGTGCCTTGGCTTGCAGGTACGCACCACTTTGGTCGTTAATACCTCGGTATTCAGTTGGTCATCACTGACAAACTCGTCGATGGTGTGGGCATACGGGGCGCTTATTGACGACCATGTTATTAATAATAAACTAAAGATACCTTGCTTCATAATTTCTCTCCTTCACATTGCACGAGACAACATAATATCTAAACTATAACACTCATATGGCCATTATCCACCTGTGCTTCCTCTTTATAAGACAAGTAATTTTCTTTTTAGGACTAGGAAAGGAGCATTTTATTAGCAGGAGCGCTTTGTAAATTAGAGAATGAAATTAGAATAGAAGCAAACCATCCTCTTAATGAAAAGCTGATAAATTAATTACTTCAGTACAAATCGAGATAGCAAAGGAATTATTTTTCCAATACATGTTGACATCCCCCTAGAGGATGTTATGATCTATGGAAATTAAAGAACATTAAAAGGAATTAGCCTATTGACAGGAGCTACCCCATCGAAGCAAGGGGCCTCTCAAAGACCGATCCTTCTCCCTTCGCTGAGCCCTCTATCATCTCCCTCTGTGCGAATCTCTCCCTTAAAGAAAACCTTTACCAAGAATACGATTTTAGGTTTCTCTTTAAGTACCGTTGAATCCTACAATTGTAATTTATTTATTTTTTTATTACCTATTATCGCCCCTCTTTTTTTCCAAGGATCGACGTATAACTCAAGCATGATGCAAGCCTATAAGTACCTATGGTTTGCTTATTTTTTCTACCCCTTAGGAAGCCTTTTATTTGGCCCTATAGGTGACCGGTTAGGTCGGCGCTTGACGCTTGCTTTGTCTTCCATCCTCCTTATTTTTTCTACAGCTTCCATCGGGTTTCTCCCTCTTTTTAGCTCCTCAGGTTCCTCTAGTCCGCTCTTTTTGTTAAGCATTTTATGCACCCAGAGTGTCGCTTCTGGAGGGTTGTATAATGGAATGGCCATTTTTACTGTGGAGCATGCCCCTAAAAATCAGAAGGGACGCGTAAGCGGCTTAATTTTCAGTTTTGCTGTTATAGGGTTGCTTCTTGCCGCCCTTTCTTCCTTAGTTTGCAGCCTTAAAATAATGCCCCCTTATGCCTGGCGCATTCCCTTTGTCCTAACCTTAATATGGCTGGTTCTAGGTTATTGCATCTTTGCCGTTGCCGAAGAACCGCCTGCCTTCTCAGCTGCTCAACGATTTGAGCACATAAAAAAGGATTTTTTCCTTCTGGCGTATTACCGCGTATTAAAAAATAATTTCTGGAGTGTGGTAAAAGTTGTTGGAATTGCCGGGACATTTGGTGCTTTCTATTATACCTCGACCACCTTATTTATCTCGTTTGTGCCTATGATTAATCCCTCTATTGAGGTAAATAGCATGATGAAAATCTTACCTATTTTACTCATCCCCTACCTCCTGCTTTTATTTATTTCTGGTTTATTAGCTGAAAAGTTTGGAGAAAAACGAATTATGCTCTGCGGAATTATCTTTGTGCTTATCTCGTGTATTCCTGTCTTCTTTATCTTAGATAAAGGCTCTCTCTCATTAGTTCTTTTGGGCCAATTGCTTCTTTTGATAGGGACAGCCTTATTTGCGGGACCAAGCCATGCGTTCATCAATAAACTATTCCCTGTTCAAGCGCGTTACCGCTGTGTGACCACAGGTTTTACCGTGGGTTGGTTCCTTATTTCCAGTATAACTCCCTACCTTGTCATGAAGATTTGGTCTTCCTTTAAGGTATCCTTTATGCCATCGTTTTGGCTTGTCTCCTGCTGCATTTTAGGGGCTTTATGTCTGAGGACCTATGGAGAGCCTTAACCCTTCACAGGGGTGGCGCGCTATCTCTTTGCGCCTAAGACTTTTTACTCCTTCTCCTTTGATAACGAGGGAGGTAAAACGGCCTTTATACCAAACGAAAATACAGAAAAATATGAATTCTAGGCCTCATGAAGTGATACGCCGCTTGCTGGACAGACAAAAAAGAAACCAGATGAACTTACAGATTTTATTAAATCGATAAGGACACCTGGCAGGTAAGTTAGGATTGCGACAACTATACGATCCACTATAAATCCTATGTAAAATTAAATAATATTTCCGCATAAAAAACAAATACTAATTTTGCATAGGTTACCTTAAAAAAGCAAATAAATTCAAGCAACCCCACGAATTGCTTAACAAACACAAGGAAGGAGAGTAAAAGTTAGGGAAAAAAATTTTTTGCACTGGAGAAAACATGGAAAAAGAAAAGCAACTTATCGAGCTCTCTAAAGAGACCTGGAGAAATTTTATCTTTTAAAATTAAAGAGGGTACTGCGTCAAAAAGGTACTTGTGTGGCCCCTTGCTTTTTAAACTCCTTCATTAGGCCAAACAAAGCTAGCTTAACCTTATTGGAGGTATTCCTCTCCTGCCCATTTCCATTGCAATAAAAGCTGTATACCTTCTTCATCGAGACTCTCTATCTCTAACTCGAATCCTTGGGACTGAGCGTACTCTTTTAACATGTCGCTGATAAATGGATTGCCAGACAAGAAGATTTGAATGCTAGAGGGACTCTCCTCCCCTAACAGCTTTGCCACCTGCACCAGTCCTCGATCTTGCAGGGAAATAAAATTGTCCCTCAGGTCTATTTCATATATTCCATTAAGATTTTCTAAGATCGCTAATAACACAGGAGGGACTTCCTGGAAAAAATTATGGGAAAGGTCTAAAGTATAGGCCTTTAGCCCGTCTGGTAATCCACTAAGCTTATTATAGGAAAGATTAAGCTCCTTGAGACTTATATCGCCCCAATTTTGAAAAGCAAACCTTTCAATTAAATTATGGGCAGCACTTAGTGCTTGTAACCTTGGAAGATTTTTGATTACCTCTGGTAGATCCGTGAATTGGTTGCCATCCATATTCAATAAGGTTAAACTCATCTCCGCTAACTCGCGAGGCAAGCTCGCAATACTATTCCAAGAAACATCTAATTTGTTTAAGGAGAATAAATCTATAAGCTCCCTAGGGAAATGAGAAAACTTATTATTACTCAGCTCTAAGGTGTGTAAAGAGGTTAAGAAACCCATTTCTTTAGGCAGCTCAGTAAGACCATTATGGCTCAAAGTCAACATCTGTAAGTTAGACAATTTACTTATGAGAGAAGAAAGATTTGCAAGTCGGTTATGGCTCATATCAAGCACTCTTAATGACCCCCACCTACATATCTCCCTGGGTAATTCCTCAAAATTATTTGTATCAAGGGATAATTCTTTAAGGCTCCTCAGAGATGACATCCAAGAAGGCAGAGCCTCTAAACCGTTTCCTCCCAGATCAAGTCGACGAAGGCTGGATGGTAACGGAACCTCGGCGAAAGATATCAAATTTGTGCCACGCAATGATAAAGTTGCAAGCCCCTCCCATCTCCTTGAGAGGAGAAAGGTGGTTATAGGACTTGGTAAAAGCCCTATAGGATATGAAACTTGCTTTCCTCGTAGGTTACTCTTCGATCTTTCATCGAATATCTCTTCCGCCATTGAGCTTTCTTGATAGACAAGCATTAAAGGATCTGCTTCTTCTTCCTCCTCTTCAACCTTCTTTTTTCCTTTGTCCCTTTCTTCTTCCTCCTCTTCAACCTTCTTTTTTCCTTTGTCCCTTTCTTCTTCCTCCTCTGACTCACTTGTGAAGGCCTCATGAGAGTGTGAAGAACGAGAGCCTTCATTATCCTCACTCCTGTCTTCTGTTCCGCTAAGATCTTCTTCTTCCTCTCCCAACCTTTCTTCCTCCTCAAACTTGAATATGGGACGAGGATTCGGATGGAAAGAGGAGGCCTCCTGACGCGAGCCTTCTCTATGGTCCTCATTAGGAACGACTGCTATAGACATAACCGGCGGTTGTTGAACCAAAGGATGGATTATAGGCAGAGGTACTTCTGCAAACGTCCTTCCTGACCAGTTCCATTCTAGGCCCCCACTTGAGCCCAAGACCAGCCCAGGAAATAAAACCCCTCCTAGCAGAAGCAGGCTCCAGACCTTGCCTATCATTAATTTATTTTGCATCTCTCTTCCTCCCTTTAGGTATTAGTATCTATCTTTCTTGTAAATTTTTCTCCTGAGAGATAGGAGAAACGTACGATAGATTTTGAGCGTCCTTCTTTAGAAAGGGTTATTTTTGACTTCTTCCCTCTGCGTAAAAATGGAGCTTGTTTTTTTTAAAAATTTCTCTCTTATATCCAAATAAGCAAGTTTCAATGACTCCTTTTAAAAATGGCACATTGCCTCCTCTTCTATCATTCTATGTTTTATTTTAAATTAAAGAAAAGTAGAGTCTTGCTTATTTTTAAACCCCCTTTAAAGTCAAAGTGATGCCTTAAAATACTTCCTTCTCTTGCAGCGTATGGGTCATTTTTCGAAGGGAGGCTTTTCTCAAAGTCTTTTTAAGCTTTATCCAAAATGCCTCTAGAAACATATGGAGGAAAATTCCATAATCTCTTATTGAGGTTTGTCCTCTGTAATCATCTCTTTATTTGCCAAGAGCCATTGTGCTAAGAATTCTACTTCGACGGCAAATGGCTGTAATGGCTCTCTTCCCGGCTGCAAAGGTTGAGGTCGTTGCCCTGCATCCCAGCTAATTGTGTGTGTTTACTCGTCTAATCAACTTGATTATCAAAAAAATTTTATTTCTCACGCGTTAAAAATAAAAAAATCAGACCCTGTCTATCATGACTGACCTACTAAGTATCTTTTAACACGAGGGAAGCAGAGAAAGAGATCTCCTTTTAATTATAAGTGCTTTCTTTTTACGAGGTGTTGCGCTAATAAAAAGCATACTATGTCTTCATCTACTAATCCTGATAACGAGCTTAAGAACAAATCTTCAAGCAACTCCTGCACAAAAGGATTCTCGCAAAGAAGGAATTGATGTCTACTTTCCCTTTGCCATCTCAAGATTTTTTGCCAATCGGATACCTTTAGAGAATTTAGAAAAATCCAATTATTCATCACATTTACTCTACACGACTCCCCTGTAGACTCTAAAGCCTCTAATAAAGCTGGAGAAAAGTCCGTAAGTCGGTTGCTGGAAAGATCGATCTCCCTTAAAGTAACCGCGTCCCAACGAAAAATTTTGAATCTTGCAATCCTATTGGAAGCCACCTTCAAGGTCTTTAACGGTAGATGTCCTATAGCTTCAGGTAAGCACGTCAATCTATTAGAAGAAAGGTTTAGCTCCTGGAGAGATGTTAGTCTAGGGAGGCCACGGGGCAAGCTCACGATATTATTGGAAGCAAGGTCGAGGTGCATTAATTTCCGCAAATATAAAATGTTAAAAGGGAAGCCTTGGAGCCCTATGCTCCTTGCATTTAATACCTCTAACCCAGTCAGCCGGCTAATTGTCAAAGGTAACCTTCCAAGGGAATTATAAGCAATATGTAGCTCTCTTAAGTTCAATAGCTTCTCTAGCGAATCAGGGATACGCTTAAGAAGATTACGGTTTAAACTTAAGGTGGTTAAAGAGGATAAGTGAGATAATATTACCTCAGGGAAACTCTCAAATTTGTTGTTGTCGAGGCATAAGGTAGCAAGATTTGATGCATATCTAAGATGGGGAGGAAGTGAACTCAGCTCATTTTCCCTAAGATCAAGCTCACGCAAATTAGAGAGACCTTGAACCCCTGGGAAATTTTTTAATTTCATTCCCTGAAAGGATAATCGACTAAGACTTTCCCCGCGTATGAGGTACCTTGGAGAGACGAATATAGAGGGATCTTGCTGTCGCTCGCACCGTTCCCGGTCATCGCATATCGAACTTACGTAATATGCATAGGTTAAAGGGTCGCATTGTTGCTGAGCCTCTTCCTCCCTCTCTTTCTCCTTTCCTTTATCTTGTGAGCTGCATCCTTCTACCTGTTCCTTATCTTCACTCTCCCCCTCTGCTGGATCTGAAGTTAAGTCTAAAAGAGAAGGAGCATCCATCTGCTCTTCTTCCTCTCCCTCTTGTGAATCTGGTATGAAGTCTGCCAGAAGAGAAGCTATTGTTTGCTCCCAGGTTTTTTCCTCCTCTTCCTCTGGATAGGAGAGATATACTCCATCATTTTCAGGCCCGAGTTGTTGGTTTAAAGTGCATAAGAAATCAGAAAGGTCTTGCCTTACCACTCCGCCTTCTCCAATCATGCAAGAGGAACCAAAAAAAGGAAAGGCTTCTCCTTCTTCTCCACCCCTACGAGATGAGCTTTGAAAATTGTCGCCACGCAAATCTGGTGCCCAAGCTTGTAATTCCTCTTCTTCTTCCTCTTCCACAACCATAGGAGAACCTTGAACACTATCCTCCTCATTTTCTCTTCCACCCTCCGAAGTGATAAAGGAAGGGTCCCTATTGGTCCCATTCTCACTATATAAAGGAGAAAAAGGCGTTAACCCTGGCAAGTGAGTACTCAAATCGGGTAACGGAGGAGATGCCATCTGCCACGATGACCACCACTCATACCCACTCCAGGCGCTCTCAGGAATAAACGTCAGCATAAGAAAAATTAAAATTTTAGATCTGCAATGCCAAGGTAGCAATTTGTACATAATATTTCTTTCGGTTTTTGATTTTAAGTTTTTAAACATCTTTCTCTCCGCTCAGCTGTCCAATCACACAGCAGTTACCCAAACAATAAAAGGTATTATTCTTTTTTCGAGATAATTTCTTTCTCCTTCCTCTTGTTTGCTAGGCCAAGTAACCTAACGCATCTTCTAACTGCTCCTATTTACAAAGTTTAGCTCTTAATGCGAAGGAAAATTCGTCTGCCTTTTTAAATAACAGCTTTTCCTTCCGCTAACATTTTGCGCATGTAAAAAATAGAACATGGATAAGCGAAGTAATGACACAGAGGGATTACGAGTAGCCATTACGCCAAATTTTTTAATGCGTCATGCGTAGCAAAAAAAAATTTATCTTTCAAGCCTTAAAACTAAAAAATGTATTTTTTTTATTAAAATTTATTAAAATCAGAGAGAGGTTAAGCCATCTTAACAAACCAATTATTAATCTATCTTTTTCCTCAAAATATACTCTAAGAGAAGCTGAATGCTCTTTCCATCTAGCAGTCCCATCGAAAGCCTTGAATGCCAACTGTTAAAGAATTCGGTTACAAAAGGATTGCCATATAGATGGAGTTGCTTGTAAAGCTCTTCCTCTCCTTCAAATTGAAGGAGGCCTTCCTGGATGGCTCTTACGACGACTGCAAGGTTTGGATCATCAGGAGAAATGATATTCTCTTCTAAGTCCACTTCGTAAATTGGCCCCATGGGGTCTATCAAAGCACATAGTAAGAAAGAGGGGATACGTGCAAAACGATTATTGGCAAGAATTATTCTTGACGCTCTTATCGCTTCAGGAAAATATTTTAGCCTATTAGAACTTAGATCAAGCTCTTCTAAAAATGTCCATCCTCTCCCAGGAAACAATGTTCCAGCTTCAAGGCTTTCACCCTTTAATTCCTCTAATTGTGTCAAGGCCGCTGGAACATTTTCGAGGAGGTTATGACTTAAATTTAATATTTTTAATGAGGGTAATCTAAATATTTCCTCAGGTATTTTCCGGAACTGATTATGATCCATCAATAATTTTTTAAGATTTTTTAATTCTGGAAACCACCTTGGAACAGCGGACAGGTTATTGCCCCCAACATCCAACTCTTCTAACAAAGGTAAGACTTTTAACAAGGGAAAAATGCTTAGTGTTAAGCCGCTCTCTCGTAAGCTTAGCGCTGTAATTCCTCCTTTTTCTACCAAAGGTAAGGGAGAGAAGGAAAGCTCTTGGGGCCTGGGGTTCTTTGATACCTTACGCCACTCAGGCATCAAGAACTTATGAGACATCTCCTCAAATATTGCGCTTGCTTGATAGGCAAGAGTTAGAGGGTCAGCTTGTCTTCGCCCCTCTTCGACTCTTTGTTTCCCTTTGCCCTCTGCCTGGCTCCTTTCAGCTTGTCCCCCTGCTTCTTCGTCTCCTTGCTCATCAGGCCCGTCACCTACATCCTTGAGAAGAGTACCCATTCTCTGGTTCCATTCTTCTTCCCAAGCATCTGTTTCCCCAAGGACTTCACTCTCGTTGAGGAAGGAGGAGGAAGGACCTTCCCCCTCGCTGGTAATACTCTCTGTTGGGAGCTCACAAAAGTGAGCGAGCCCCATAACGGAAAGCACTTCAACAAGAGGAAAAGAGGCCTCAGAGCTTCTCTGCTCTTCTTCCCTTGTATTAAGTAAATCTGGGCATCGTGCTTGCGTTATAGGAGGTGAATCCTGGCTTCTCTCCTCTACGTCACTTCTATCCGAGGGAAAAATACATGGAACCGGTGCTGGCTTTAAAAATAGATGATACCATGGCTCCTCACCCCCGGTTGAGCTACTGGCTCTTTCAGGAAGCGATATCAATACAATAAGAAGAATTTTAACACAGACCCCTATTTTTACTAGCATACGTCCTCCCGCTCATGAATTCTTATTTTATTAATAAATGTCCTTATTATACCAAGACAGCAATGATTCAAATAGGCAAATACCTATCTAAGGCTACTCTTTTTTATTGTCATGTAGGGTGGTAGTAAGATAAAAAATCTTCGAAAAGGCAGAGACGCGTGAACAGGTAGGTTTTTAATATCACAGCTACGTTTTGTTTTCCAGTTTCTTTTTAAATAGCTCTCTCGCACTATATTCCTGTTTCATGTATCTCTCTCGAAGATTTTCAAGGAAATTTTATCTTCCTCTCTTAAGAAGGAAAGGTCCCTCTACACGCCCGTTGTTCCAGCTCTTCCTTGAGAACTTTACCTAGATTTAAAAGAAAGAATATGATAGGTCTAATTAAAAGCAAGAGAGCTTTGCCATTAAAAAAGCTTTTAAGGTTTTGATTTTTAAATGAATGTTATTTCTTTATGAAATCTTATCCCTGTGCCCTCACCATCGCCTCCTCAGATAGCAGTTGCGGAGCGGGCATCCAAGCAGATCTTAAGACATTCTCGGCCTTACAATGTTATGGTTTATCCATTATTGTCGCCCTAACCGCACAGAATACCTTAGGCGTACAAGCAATTCAACCGCAACCACTTCCCTTTATTGAGGCGCAATTTGCAAGTATTTTTGATGACATGGGGTGCGCTAGCGCTAAGATAGGTATGCTCTTTAATCGCGATATTATTTTATGTGTTAAGTCTCAATTACAAAAATACCGTGTCAAACCCCTTATCACCGATCCAGTTATGGTGGCAACCAGTGGACATCTCTTGCTCGAGAAAAACGCGATGACCGCTCTTAAAGAGGAAATTTTTCCTTTAACAACTCTCGTCACACCCAATACCAGCGAAGCAGAAGTATTGCTGGAACGTAAGATAGAAAATCATAAAGATATGGAAGAAGCCGCCAAAGATATGGCGGACTTAGGACCTCACGCTGCTTTAATAAAGGGCGGCCATCTATCGGGGGCTGACGCTAGCGACTGTCTCTATATTGCATCAGGACCAGACAAAGGAATATATTGGCTTGTATCGCCGCGATATTCAACACCTCATACGCATGGCACAGGGTGTACGCTGTCTTCTGCTATTTGCGCTTTTCTTGCCCGAGGTTACGCTTTAAAAGATGCAACCTATAAGGCAAAAACATATATAGAAAAGGCCATTAAAGCCGGGAGCCAATTTACATTGGGGAAAGGACGCGGTCCGGTCCATCATTACCACGAATGGTGGAGCTAAGATTCTTTCTTATCTCTCTTTGTTTTTAATAGGGGGCTTCACGCTTCTTTTTTGAGATTCCATAGGAGTGATTCGCTATTTCTTTAAAAGTCGAGGTTTAAGAGCTCGGCAATAGAGCAAGGTTCTTAACATGTGCAGCGCAGCCTCTACGTGCCTGCTTTAGGACATGTAATAAATGCTCTTTCCTTAAAGCGATACATCCCTGCGTTGGTTCATAACTAGGGCGAGCGACATGCATAAAAATGGCACTTCCTTTTCCCGAAATAGGTGGGTCGTCATTATACCCCAAGGCCACAATGACATCATAAATGGCCTCCTCACGCCACAATTCTTCGTAGTGAAAGGCATGTGGAAGCCTTATATACTGGTTGTACTGAGGGTCCTTGGGGTCATCACTCCACCCTGACAAAGGGGTAATGATTTTTTGTGGTAAATGAGTCTTGAAAAAAGGCATTCGGTCACAACGATAATAGATAAGCCGAAGTGGAAAAACTCCCTCTGGCGTGGCGCCATCTCCTTCCTTCTTTGCCAAGGTCACGCCACTCCTTCCAATACTACAGGAAAACCGTTCTTCACCCCACACAGCCCAACCATTGTTGTATACAATAAGATTTTTTATCGTCACAAGCTCTTCAATCCATAAAAAAAGTCCAAGCGTAGGGCTTGGACTTTAACTCATATCAGAAAAAAAGTATTTGTAGCTTACCCTCGTTATTAGCGGCGCTCACCTGTAAGCCGCAACAACATAATAAAGAGGTTGATAAAATCTAGATAAAGCCCTAAGGCACCTATTATAGCTCTCTTTGCCGATACGTCACGACCTTCAAGCTCATAATAAGAAAGTTTAATATTTTGCACGTCGTAAGCTGTCAAACCTGTAAAAACAATGACACCCACTATAGACACCACAAAATAAAACGCTGAGCTTTGGATAAACAAGTTAACAAGCGAAGCCATAAAGACCCCTATGAGCCCCATAAAGAGGAAGGAACCCCAGCTTGATAAATCCCTCTGCGTAGTATAGCCATAAAGACTCATCGCAGCAAATGTGGCAGCTGTGATAAAGAATACGCGTGCGATACTCGCCGATGTATACGCAAGAAAAATCGTTGACATCGACAACCCCATAACAACGGCAAATAGCCAAAAGAGAGACTGCGCCATAGATACAGACATATGGTGAACTCGCGCACTAAAGACAAGCACGAAGATAAGAGGAGCAAACATGACCACCCACCGAAATCCTGTGCCAAAAATAGGCTCATACAGCGCAGGCGTCGATGCTACAAAAAAGGCCACAATGCCTGTTATAGCTAACCCTACGCTCATGTAATTAAATACTTTGAGCATATAGTCCCTTAACCCGACATCCATACCTGCTGCTTGTGATCGCGTGCGATGGATAACCGTCTCACGATCTGTTTTCATGATTAACCTGCCTTTCTATCCTTGTTAGAAATTTAAACCTTGAAACTTTCGCTTCCTTTATACACTAAAATTAAGAGGTATGCAATTCAAAGGCGCCATACCCCTTATTCTTTTACCGTTTTTTCCTGCTCCTTAACGAAACGCAAAGAGCAAGATGCCTCTTTTTTATTGTTAGCGCTCTTTATTTTTATTATCTAATACAGATTGTTAAATTTCTCGTTAAATTTTCTTTTTTGGCTCCCTCTTAAGGAAGACGCCCGATAATAACCTCCCCTCTCTTTATTAGGAAGGAGGCATGTCCTGCGTTATTAACGAGGGAGAAGAAGGAGTCGACGTGAAAGAACCCCAAGAGAAAGTATCGAATTGATCGCAGGAAGGACAAAAAGCCTCCCACTCCGTTACACGAGCATGACAATGGCCACATACCCATGCAGGATCATCCGAAAGGCGCTTTTCGCTTTCCTTTATAAGATGAACAAGGACCGCCGGCTCACTTTCTTCCTCTAACCTTATTTCATAAGCAAGTTCAAGGGTTAAAGGACAGCTCATTAACGTTAACGTATTCTTTATATGCCGACGAGCCAAACCCCATAAATGCGCTTCTAAGGCCTTTCGAGCCAAGGCATAGTGACTTACCCAATGCTCTGGATGGGTGGCCGTTAACTTCTCCAGGCGTTTGTAATCCCCCATAGCCCCCTCATTCTTAAAACTTTTAAGATAAATGTCGATCAAAGGAAGATAAGGTTTCTCCCTCCAAACCTTCTCGATTACCCTTTGTAGACGCTTGTTTTTCTTGTCTTGCAAGCAATAATGCGCATACATCTCAACGGCCGGCAAAAAAAGCGGATCATCTTTAAGAGCCCCTTTCAAAAGGACGCACTCAGCTTCGTTGGATTTTAATGCATTTGCTTTTGCTTGCTCAAACCTCAAGATGCTATAAAGGTGTCCTTCATGTCCCTCGTCCATCTTTGAGGTAGATACCCACTTTTCTAAAGATTGGTAAGCATGCGCAAAATGACCTTGCTTTAAATCCACATAAAAGCGGTACTCCCAGACGAGAGGCGACTGAGGCCGCTCTTCACTAGCTTTAGACAAATGTTTTGCCGCTACATGATATAATTTATTTTTTATAGCTTCTTGAGAAAGTTGCCTTAGACCAAGAAAACGTAAGGCTTTATTTTCAAGCATACGATGGAAATAGTGGCCCGTCTCTTCTTCTCCTGAAAAATGAGACGTACGTGAGGCCAACAAAAGAGCTAAAGGAGAGTCAGGATACTTTTGTATCAAAGTTTTTGAGGCTTTAAGCGCCGCGCCGTAGTCACGGCTTGCAATAGCCACCATCCCCTCAATGAAATATTCTTTCTCTTTTTCAAGATATTTTAGTTGGGTCTGAAAGCGCCTGTAACGAAAAGACCGCCACACACGATCAAAGCATACAAGAAGGAAACTTATGACCAGTACCAGCAGGACTAAGATGCCTATAAAAAGTGCCGCAGGCCCCTCAAGTGCATAATTTGCCCATTCAAAGCTCACATGGCCAGGCGATTGAAACAACCACATACCAAGAGCCATTGTCATCACCAATAGAAATAAATAAAACAAGACCTTGAGCATAGTACGTCCTACCTTTATTTTCTCTCTTGATGTTAGCTGCTTTTCTCCAATGATCCAATCTTTTTAACGCATAAACAAAGGATAGCCCTCTCATGTGAGCTAAGATCAGACTAAGAAGATAGAAAGCCGAGACTCCTCGCGCGTTTTTATTAAGCTTTACTCTCCCCTCTTTACTCTTGCCTGGAGCTTCTTTACGACAGCCTATCACTCACGAGAGGCTAGGAGGCAATAAGAACTAATTTTTCTCTTGGTAGCTTTTTCTTAAATAGGGAGGCTTATTAAGATGGCCATATGGGCATCTTTCTTACCTCAAGGGGAAGTAAAACAACATTGAGACAAACAGTCATATAACAATCCTATATTTCCGCTTGTCCCAACTAGTAGAGGTATAAAAATTTTCTGTATAAAAAACTTTAACAGAAAAACTTCCTGACCATTTCCATTTAAATTATTATAAGAATAATTAAAGATTGGAAAAATTTCTTTTAATCTTCATTACTATATTTAATGAGGCCACTTCTCCATAACACCACCTACCTTCTGTTTGTTGACAAGAAATTAATTCTTTTTTTTGTCTTGTGCTTTTTTATCTTTAGGCTCCTTTTCAAAAGAATAGACTTGTTGATAAGGGAACCCACCTGGGATATTAATGTCCCACACTATACCTTTTTCTATACCAAGATGTGATTTATTTTTTTTATAGAATTTTTTAAGCTGGCGCAGTTGACTTAAAAGTTGCGAGCGGAGCGTATTCTTGCTTGATATACGTTCAATTTCTTCTTGAATGTTTTGGAAAAATTTCTGAACACCCCGATGATCAGGCTCTTTAGAAGGATTCGTTAAATAGTTTCGCAGCTCATAAAGATGCTCACGTGCTTTTTGATAATTTTTAGCGTCCTGTTCCTGTGCCTCATGCAAGTCGTTTTTTATTTTTTGAATAAATTGCGCAATAGCTACACGTGTTGATTGCCTTTGCAGCATCTCATAAGCTTCTATGAGCTGCTGGCGATGCGGATCTTTTTCAGGCAGTTTTTTTATAGCTTCAGAAATATTTTTAAGCTCTTCCTTTACACTAACCCTTGACACTACTTCATCCAATGTATTTAAGCGAGTCTTTAAATGGGTTATCGCCTGTCGTAAGGAAGGCCGGCTTTCTAAAACCTTATCCTTATCCTGATGCTTGTGTTGCTCACGCGCAGAAGATTTCCCCTTCTCAGCGTAGGCTGGTAAAGCCGGAAGAAAATTAAGTAATGCCAAAAAAACGAGTAAAACCCTTAATACCATATTGTATTCTCTATGCTACCAATCTAAAATAGGATGTCATTAGAATGTTAATAAGACCTTAAATTATGGTAAAAAGAAAAATTTTCCTTTAACAACCGATGTCAAGGAGCATATCTTATTAAGGGGGAAGATAAAGCTCTTAAAAAAGAAAAGTTATAGATGAGGCAGAAAAAGAAGATTACTATAGGAACACGTGGAAGCGCCTTAGCTCTTGCCCAAACAAAGCTCGTGTGCCGCCAACTCCTTAAAGTTGCCCCGGATTTAAAAAATCACCTGAGCATAAAGATCATCTCCACCACCGGCGACCAAATTTTAGACCGCCCCTTAAGGGAAATTGGAGGCAAGCAGCTCTTTATAAAAGAGATAGAACAAGCTTTACTTCGAAAAGATATTGACTTTGCTGTACACTCAGCTAAGGACATCGAAACGCACTTAGCTGAAGAACTCATGCTAGCTGCTTGCCTTGAACGAGAGGACCACCGCGATGTCCTTATTTCTTACGGCGGCCAAGCTTTTAATGAACTCAGGGATGGCGCGACGGTAGGTACCGTTTCTCTCAGGAGAATTACGCAACTTAAGCATTTGAGGCCTGACTTAACTCCCGTATTTCTACGTGGTAACATCACAACACGCTTAGGCAAACTTTCTCCAGGAACAATGGATGCTATTATCTTAGCCTATGCAGGATTAAAGCGATTAAAAATTAACCATAAAATTGCCACGGTTTTTTGTATAGACGATTTTGTTCCTGCGGTTGGGCAAGGAATCATCGCGATTGAATGCCGCCAGGAAGATACTCTAATAAGAGACCTTATTTCAGCGATCAACCATGCTCCTACGATGACTCTTCTTAAAGCGGAGCGAGCGATGCTCGTCACACTCAATGGGACCTGCAACACGCCTATTGGTGGGCTTGCCCAAAGAGAAGGAGCCTCTGAGGAATGCTTGAAGCTTACAGGGATGATCGCAGATCCAGAAGGACATTCTCTTTTTAAAGTATCCCTTATCGGCGCTATCAACCAGCCAGAAGAAGTAGGCCGCCGAGTTGCAGAAGAACTTATTAGACGTGCTGGAGCGCATTTTATTGAGTCCTTAAGATAATGTTGCTTATTACCCGGCCCATTGAAGAGGCTTCAAAATTAAAACTTTTTTTCGAAAAGCATGGCCAAGAAGCCCATGTTGATCCGCTTTTGACGATTGAATATAAAGATTACGCCCCCCTTCCAACTCACGCTTTCCAGGGCGTGATCATAACAAGCCAACACGTTCTTCCCTGGCTCCAACGTCACAAAAGAAAGTTATCAAAAGAAATAACGGTCTTCACCGTAGGCCCTCGGACAGGGAAAATAGCCCTGGAAATGGGATTTGCCAATGTCATTATCGCCGGCCACTCTGTTGATAGTCTAATCTCAAAAGTACGGGAACACGGCCCTGACATCTCCTCCCTTCTCTATCCTTCAGGGAGCATCATCACAAAGGACTTGGAATATATTCTAAAAAAGCATGGGATACATGTGAATAGAATCATTGTCTACCACGCCCTGGCCGCCACCAGGATGAAGGAGGAAACCCTTTCACTAATGGATCAAGAACGCATTAAGGCCGTTACTCTTTTGTCTACTAGGACAGCTAAAATTTTTATAAATTTGGCTAAGAAAGAACATTTCGCTTTACAACTGGAAAAGGTTGCAGCTTTATGTGGGAGTGTTAATATAAAATCTGTATGCGAAAATAGCATAAAGTGGAGATGTTTAAAAACATTAAAAAATTTAAGCGAAAATGAAATTTTAAATGTTTACGCCTATATTTTATGCTATTATTAGATAAAAATACATCTTCTTTAACGTCACCATCGAAGGAGAAAATTGTATGGAGGAAAAAATGATCAGCGATAGCCTAAACCATAATGAGGCTCCCATTTTGAATGGGGCGAAGAACAAACATATAAAGGTAGTTTTTCCTGATTTTCAAGTTATTCATGGCCATACTTTAACACGTAATGCCCTGCGCATATTAGTCATTGTGAATGTCTTCGTTATTTTTTGTATGCTAATGATTGGAGCATGGTCCTTTCAGAAGGCGTGCGAAAAAGGAACAGAGCAGGAGGCCAAGCTTTCATATAAAGAGAAAGCTGATTTTCACCCTAACTTCTTACCAACTGCCTAAACAAGAAGAGTTCCACGCGCCCCTGCAGTTCTTTTAAAGCTATTTTTTCTTATTTTTATTCTTACCGCCAATAAATTATAGAATATAAAAAATTTAAAGAAGTCTCCAGGAACACAAGTTACATTTCAAGCTTAAATAACTATTTTCGTTCTTCCTAGCAGAGCAGTATAAGGCATTCTAAGCTATGTACGAATAGCGCTGTGGCATCTTAAAAAGCAATTATAATAATTTAAAAAATCTTACTAATTTATCGGCCTATACAGCAAATTAAGAAAAGGGCATCTTCTATCTGGCCTAGAATCTAAGCAGCCTTTAAATCCCTATAATGTTTTATTAGAAAGTAGATGTTACACTAAAAATTAAGAGCCAAGGCACAATCTTTGAGATTTCCCTCTAAACGGCAATAGTAAAGATCCTGTTGCAAAGTCATATTCCTTCATTATCGTCCATCGCATAGGAATTTTACATTTAGTATTTACGATACATAAAGGAAGCGTTATAAAGGCTCTAGTATAAGGCTGCTAAGATAATTTCGAAAAATCCATAAGGAATAATGATGATCGAACTTAAATTGCCAGATGGTCAAGCAAGACAATTCTCTGAACCTGTGGACGGGAGACAGGTTGCAGCGTCTATTAGTAAAAGCCTGGAGAAAAATGCGATTGCTTGGCGGGTAAATAATGAACTAAAAGACTTATCTTATCGAGTTTCATTCTCTGCATCTATACAAATCCTGACACGTGACTCTGAGGAAGGTCTTGAAATTCTTCGTCATGACGCTGCTCATATACTTGCTCAGGCGGTTAAGGAGCTATTTCCTGAAACGCAGGTTACTATTGGCCCGGTTATTGCCACTGGTTTCTATTACGATTTTTATCGAGAAAAACCCTTTAACGAAGAAGACTTGGTAAAGATTGAGCTGCGTATGCACGAGATAGTGGATCGCAGTGAAGCTATTTCCCGCGAAGTGTGGGATCGTCAAAAAGCCATCCGGTTTTTCCAAGATATCGGGGAAGCTTTCAAAGCAGAAATTATTGAATCTATCCCTTCGGGGGAAGAAGTATCTCTCTATCGTCAGGGGAATTTTATTGACTTATGTCGCGGCCCTCATGCTCCAAGTACAAAACATCTAGGACATGCTTTCAAACTGATGAAGGTAGCGGGTGCTTACTGGCGCGGGGATTCGAATAACCCTATGTTACAACGAATTTATGGTACGGCATGGGCGAGTGAGAAAGACCTTGAAAATTATCTCACCCTTCTTGAAGAAGCGGAAAAGCGTGACCATCGCCGGTTAGGCAAGCAAATGGGGCTCTTCCATTTGCAAGAGGAAGCCGCTGGAAGTGTGTTTTGGCATCCTAAAGGATGGGTTCTTTATCGCACTCTTGAGAATTACCTTCGCCACCTGCTCAACGAAGCTGGTTACCTTGAAATCCGAACGCCTCAGCTTTATGATAAGAGTTTATGGGAATTATCAGGCCATTGGGAGGTTTTCCGCGAAAATATGTTTACCGTGGAGGACGAGCATAAAACCCTGGCTATTAAGCCCATGAGTTGTCCTGGGCATGTACAAGTTTTCAAACAAGGCACAAAAAGCTATCGCGATTTGCCTCTTCGTTTCTCAGAATTTGGCTCCTGTCACCGCTGCGAGCCGTCGGGGGCCCTTCATGGTATCATGCGCGTACGTGCCTTCGTGCAGGATGATGCTCATATTTTCTGCACCCCTGAACAGATTACAGACGAGACAAAGGCCTTCTGTGATCTTCTGCACCGCGTGTATAAAGATCTGGGGTTTCAAAGCTTATCTGTAAAATTTTCAGATCGTCCGGAGAAACGGGCAGGTGAAGAAAAAATTTGGGATGAAGCGGAAGATGCTCTTAAAAAAGGCGCCGAAGCCGCTAACCTTTCGTGGGAGCTCAACCCTGGGGAAGGCGCTTTTTACGGTCCTAAGCTTGAGTTTGTCTTAAAAGATGCTCTTGGCCGAGAATGGCAATGTGGCACCCTGCAAGCTGATTTTGTCTTACCTGAGCGCCTCGATGCTTATTACATTGGTGAAGACGGTGCAAAGCATCGTCCCGTAATGCTGCACCGCGCTATCTTTGGCTCTTTTGAGCGCTTCATTGGTATTTTGATCGAACATTATGCGGGGCATTTTCCTCTTTGGTTAACACCTATCCAAATCAAATTAACTACTATTACAAGTGAATGTGACGCTTATGCCAAGGAGGTATATGAGTTAATGCAGGCCAAAGGTTTGCGCTGTGAAATCGATGTGCGCAATGAAAAAATTTCTTATAAGATTCGGGAGGCATCTCACCTCAAGATTCCTATTATTTGCGTTATTGGTAAAAAAGAAGTTGAAACTCGAAGTTTAGCTATTCGAAGACTTGGTCAAAATGAGCAAAATATAGTAAACTTAGAAGAAGCATTAGAGGATTTTCTAGAAGAGGCGCGTATCCCTTCTTTTAGGAATTTCACAATGTCTGCAGGAATAATAACAGAGAAGGAATGACATTGAACAAAAATCTAGGACGTGGAAAAGTAAGCACTGATGGACCCAGAGTTAACGGAGAAATTAAATCTCCCAAAGTCCGCCTTATCGATGGACAAGGCGATATGAAAGGAGTGGTTTCCCTAAGAGAAGCGCTTCAATATGCTTATGAAGCCGGGTTAGACTTGATTGAAGTGTCCCCTAACGTTGATCCGCCTGTTTGCAAAATCCTGGATCATGGAAAATATAAATACGAAGAACAAAAGCGCAAAAATGAGGCACGTAAAAAACAAAAAATTATAGAAATAAAGGAAGTCAAATTTCGTCCCGTTACGGAAGAAAATGATTATCAATTCAAAGTACGCCGAATACGTGAATTTGCTGAGGAAGGAAATAAGATCAAAATCACTATTCGCTTTCGTGGCCGGGAATTAAGCCATACCGAGCTTGCTACGAACATAATGACCCGTATTAAAACGGAGCTAGAAGATGTGGCCAAAGTGGAATCGCCTTCCCGTATGGAAGGTCGACAAATGGTTATGATTTTAGCGCCCCTTAAAAGCTAACGCAAGCTACTCGCCTATCTCTAGTAAGGCGGGACAGGATGAAGCACTTTATGCGAGGGAGCCTTCCTTCACCATCTCGGTTGACCACCAACTGGCTTTGGCGGGAATTGTACTTAAAAACGTAGAAGCCACCAAGGCTGGCTCCCTCTATGCTTCCCTTGAAGAAAGTAAATCAAGGATTTTCCGATTTTTTACTTACTCTCTCAAGCTTCACGCTCTTTGAGGAAGGCCTCCCTCATTGAGATGCTTTGTTTTTCTTTGATATTCTTTTTTCCTTTTCTCCGCCATACCAGCAAAAAATTCTACCTAATATCTATAATCAGCCAATACTCAGAACCTTGATGGCAAAGAGAGGGAGGCTTTATACCGCCTTTTATATCTACTCTCATTGTCCGCCCTCTTTATTAAACAACTCCACCGTCTCTGGCCCCCTAGTTAGAGGGATAGCTCCCTGTAGGAAACGCTGCAAAGGGCTTTCCTGTCTCAACCTTGGTTAGGGCTTTTACGGGCAAGGAAAGTCTCACCTTCCTGATTTTTTCCTTACTCCCCTCTCTAGCCATCCATTCGACAACAGGCCCAAAAGCAGCCGTGCTATTATTTATTAAAAACTCTCGTCATATAAGTTCTTATATCAGACGCAGAAGCCGGAATGAGAGCAGTGCTAGCCTTTGAGATAGTATCTGCTCCCTGTTTCACTACCGGCATTACTGCTTTAGCAGCTTTGGAAAGGGTTACATTTCCACTTATTGCTTTTTTCATAGCTTCCAAGGCTATCGCAGGTTGACTCGATGTCATATACTTTACAAAAGGTTCAAGTAAGTCCTTCTGGGCCGGCATCATCGAACTTAGCAAATTAGTAGATGGAGAAAAGGGGACAAGAGCCTTACTTACCTCAGAAGAAGAACTACTTCCAAGCAGAGACGTCGCCAAAAAATCCCTGAAAGCATCAACCGCAGGAGATACGGTATCTTTTATTTTCCCGACTTGACTTGTTGCAAATCTAGCACCACTGGCGGAGAGATCATACACACCTGTTCCCTCCAAGGTGCTGGCAGCTAGATTGCCAGCCTTGACTGCGAAACCACTAGCGCGCTGCGCTAGACTCCCTGTCGTTTCTTTAAGGGTATCCGGTACTTTCTAAGGGTATCCGGCACTTTCTCACGTAAATAATTTGCTCCTTGTCCCACTACTCCCTGGTTCATATCCTCTGCCATTCCTTTAATGGCGTCTGTGGCTTGGTTCACAGCATCAACAACCGGGGCAAAACGACCAACATAGTCATATTTAGTAGTTAAATCACCTAAGGCCTTTACATAAGCGAGCGTGTCTTGTGCTTGCAGCACAGAGCCACTCACAAAATTGAGAAGAGAGCTAGCGGTGAATCCCACTGCCTCCAAGCTATCCTTGGCCGCTTGAAAAAGCTTGCTCGAACCTTCTTCTATTACCTTCCTACGTTGTTCTAAGCTAATAAAATGGTTAAATCCTTGAAGAAGATGGGAGGCCCCTTTCATGGTATTGTAACCAGCACTTACGGAACTCTTTACTGCTGCTTTTCCTGACTCGTATCCTTCCTTTAACATATCCGTGGACCACCAAGCCTTGGCAGGAACGGCACTTAAAAAGGTAGAAGCAGTCATTAAACTTTTCTTGAGAACGGTACGCCAACTATTCATCGTCTTCTTACCGGCGTCTCAGGCTTCCTAGTCGGTGAGGCACGCTTTTCTTTCTCTAAGACCTCACTTCTTTCTTTCAGCGGTCTTCTTAATTTTTTCCAAGCTTGACCAACAGCATAAAAAAAGAAGGGAATGAGACCTATATATTCAGAAAAAATAGTGCAAATCCTTATTAGTCTCCCGATAAATACCTTTAAAATAGTGAACATACATAGCTTAGAAAGACGAGAAAATAGCAAGGTATATCCAATGGTCTCAGCGATTATTTAAGTGCGGACTAGGGCAAGTAACTATAGAAAAGATGAGACGATAGGGCTATTAAGCAGGGGAAGAGAGGAAACCTTACACCTCCCTATGCCCTACTCTGCCTCAAGCAAAACCCAAGGCCTATCTTTAAATTCAGCCCTTACCTGCCTAAATATAAAAATATTCTGGAAGGGCTACCAACGTTTCTTGGGCTGCCCGGTGAGCCACGACCACCAAGACTCCGCAGGCGGGCGCCAGCCCGAAAAACTCTGCACGGTAGGCACAAATCTCTTCCCAAGATCAGTAGGATCCGAGGAGCGTATTACTTTTGTTATGATGTTCCCTGCTGCGTCATTTGTAATCTCGAGCGTACGTGCGCCAACTTGAGCAATTTTTGACCCAGCATCTGCGCTGCTACCTGCTATATCTCCTAGGTCGTGCACTTTTTCGCTCGCATTTGCTAGAAGACTCGCGGCTGAAGAAGTAACATGATTAGCGGTATCACTTGCCGTTTGGCTAAAGGTGTTCAGCATATTTGTCGCGGCTTCCCTCGTGCTCTTCCCCATCTCTTGAAGGGTGCTAAGAGGATGTGCGCTTAACTCTTTCCCCAATGTATAAGCTTTCGCAAGGGCTTCTTCTTTCCATGTACTCGCTTGTCTAACGGTATCGTTTACTATTTGTGTCATCTTATCCAAATTCTCTTTCGCCATATCAGCCGTTTGGCTCATATACTTACCTACTGGTGAAAGATAGCCGGAATAATCGAAATTTTTCATGCCCTCTGCGAGGTCTTTGGTAGAGTCAAGAGCGGCTTTCATGTATTGAGGATTCATCCCTAGCCCTACCGCGGTAGCTGCAAACGCTGTTGCAGCCAGAGGATAATTATAGATAGAACGTCCCGCCACCTCTGGAACGAGAAGAGCAGAGCCCCCCATAAGGTTCCCAAGAGACTCCAAGCTGGAAGTCAGCGCGATAGCACTATGTCCAGCCGCCTGCCAAACTTCCTCGACCCCCTTTTGGAAGGATTGTTGCCGCTTGGCCGACGTGCGAAAGAGGTTAAAACTCTCAAGCATATGATAGGCACTCTTTCCTACCTCACAACCAGCATTCAGCGACGCTTTTACGGCTGCTTTTCCTGACTCATATCCTTCTTTCATCATACCCGCCGACCACCAATCGGCCTTGGCAGGAACAGCACTTAAGAAGGTAGATACAGCAAGAGCGCCCATTAAACCCTTTTTAAGAGTAGCAGACCAGTTTGTTTGGTCTAAGCTCTTTACCAGTTTCTTGTTCCTCAGTTCTTTTCCTGCGATTTGAGTGTTTTTTCTCATATTTCCTACCTCTTAAGCTTATAAAGGGTGGTTACTAATTATCGGGAGCTAAAGTTGTAAACAAAGTAATATATTTACATCGCTCAAATTTTTATCTAGGCTTTAACGGTTGCCGTTTGTCCTCAGTTGCCAGACACGGTCGTTGAGCCCATAGGGGACGATGGTTTCCTCTTTACTAGTGTTGCCGCGAAACCGTCTTTAGGAAGAATCTTTTTTACTTCATTTCCTACCATTTGGTCGAAGGCTATCTGGCTGACTTTTCCCCAGATAAGGGCTTGGTAATTATTTATGTAGGGAAGAACCATCTCAAAGGCACTATAGGCTTGACCCACCCCGTGGCTTATTAAGGCCCCAACACCTGATATTGCCTCACGAGCTGTTCCTTGCAACTCCCCTAGGGCATTGGCTGATAACGCACCAGCCTTTGTACCCAAGTCGCTTGCTGTTTGAGTTGCCTCTCCTAGAGTTCCTTTAACAACCTCAGTGGCCTGCCCCATAAAATCAACTACAGGAGAATAGTAACCAGCATAGTCATATTTACTTACCAAATTACCAAGATCCTTCACATAATCGAGTGCATCTTGGGTATAGCTCGGGTTCATGGCTAAGGTCGTTGCCCCGGCACCAACAAGAACACCACCAACCAACGCTGCTGCTACCACAGGATAATTATAAAGGAAACGCCCACCTGTCTCAGGAGCAAGTAGCATAGAACCTCCTACGAAATTGCAAAGAGAGCTAGTGGTAGATGTTACAGAAGCCATACTATCCTTGGTTGCTTGCAAAACCTCGTTCAAACCCTCTGCTACTACCTTCTTGCGTTGCTCTGAGCCAATAAAAGGATTAAATCCTTGGAGAACATGCGAGGCCCCTTTAACGGTATTATAGCCAGCGTTCGCACAGCTTTTAACAGCGTCTCTTGCTGATTGGAAGCTGTTCCTTAACATATCCGTTGACTGCCAGCCAGCTTTGGCAGGAATCACGCTTAAAAAAGTAGAAGCCGCCAAGGCTCCCATTACGCCTCTCTTGAAGAAAGTAGACCAAAAGTTTTTCACTTCTGTACTTGTTTGCTTGGGCTTCATGCTCTTTAATAGGTGTGTTGATCTTTCTGAAAGGTTGTTTCTTTTTTTCATCTTTTGTTCCCCTTGCCATAAAAGGCTTACCAACTAAGATAAAAAATAAAAGTTAATAAAGAATATTTTTTCTAGAAAAATATATTAAATTATTATGGTATGCAAAAGAAAATAATATAGATTTATTTACACTTTATATAATTTTCATATTCTGATGGTACTATAGGCATAATATCTCTCTCCTTATCTGCCGTTAGGACGTAGCAGGAGAGGTAACAACAGGGGAAGATTTATTCTTCTTTCTATCAAGCTCAATATCCCGCCTTTAGGAAGAAGACCTTTTAATTCATTCTTTCTGATTTGGTCAAACGCTATTTGGCTGACTTTCCGCCAGGGCAATAGCCTGATAATTACCTACCTGCTGCAGAGCTTCTCAAGGATAGCAGAGGATTGATCAATCCCTTACTCCTACCCTTTATCGCTAGGGCGCAAAATGGGTAAAATATCGTCTAAGTAATTGTTGATGGCAGCCAAACGCCCGCGTAGCCATCGTAGCCATATTTAGGGGCTACATACTGCCTTCTCTAGCCCTCGCTGCATCATCTCATCCAGAAGCTTGTGCTACACCAGCACCTAAGGCCCACCATGTTAGCGCAAGTTAAGGACTGAAACGGCAGCTGAAAAAAGATGTATATATTAGGCAAGGGTTAGTGAGCAAAAGTCCGCATCTCTCTACCGGCGAATCGATAAAAAGCACCATGCTTGAGCCCATTGCTGATATATTACTTCCAGCAGCTTGGAAAATTTCCCCTACTACTCTTTCTGCTTTAGCGAATTAATAACCCCTTGAAGAATCTGAGCCGCCCCTTTCATGCTGGTGTAACTAGCGCTGACCGAATCCTTTATTACTTTTGCTGATTAGGAGCCTTCTTTTAACATATCGATGGGCTGCCAAACAGCCTTAGAGGGCCAGCACTTAAAAAAGTAGAAGCCCCCAAAACGCCCATAAGACTTTTTCTCAGGAAAGTGCGCCATAGGCTAGAGATCATGCGATTAGCTTATCTTGTTTCTTCGTGAGTATTTCCTGCGACTGTTTTTCTTTTTCCCAGGCCTATTTCTTCTATCTATTTAATTCTTACATCCTATGTTAAACAAAAAAGTTAAAAAATTTATAATTTTATTATAAACAGAATAGTTTTTGCTTATTAAATCGTATTAATTACCTGCAAAAAATTAATTTAATTTAAATTTTTCCTAAATAAAATTCTATCATTATGTACAGTCAATTTTTCCTCCTCTCTTGCTATATTCAATTACAAACGTGTACGGATCAGGGCTTGCAGGAATAGATTTTTTCCGCCAATATGGCTTAGCAATTTAGATAATTTTCAGTTTTTTGACTGTAAGATAGAGTCCTGTTTTAAAGGAATATTCACACGAGGAGCTCGATGGCTAAAAAAAAACAGAATAAGAACACTTTCCACGAGGATGTATCTGTCACAAAAAAAGATTTGCTGAAATTCTATGAAGACATGTTGCTTATCCGGCGCTTTGAAGAAAGGGCATCACAGCTCTATGGCATGGGCCTCATCGGAGGGTTTTGTCACCTTTATATTGGGCAAGAGGCGGTCGTTGTTGGTATGCAATCTACTCTATCTAGCAAAGACACTATTATAACCGCCTATCGTGATCATGGGCATATGTTAGCCTGTGGAATGGATCCCAGAGGCGTTATGGCGGAACTTACTGGCCGAAGCGGTGGCTATTCGAAAGGTAAGGGCGGTTCCATGCATATGTTTAGCCGTGAAAAGAATTTTTTCGGGGGACACGGCATCGTTGGCGCCCAAGTTCCGATCGGCACAGGTATGGCTTTGGCGCATCAATATTCCAATGATGGAGGGGTATGCCTCACTTACCTAGGTGACGGCGCTGCCAACCAAGGACAAGTATATGAGTCCTTTAATATTGCATCTTTATGGAAGTTACCAGTGCTTTATATTATTGAAAACAACCAATATGCGATGGGAACGTCCGTTGAACGGGCTTGTGCCGGGCCAGGGCTCTACAAGCGTGGCTTAGGATTTGGGATTGAAGGTGAAATTGTTGATGGCATGGATGTCCTTGCCGTACGTAGTGCTGGCCAGCGTGTACTTGAGCGTATTCGCCAAGGCGGAGGGCCTTACATCTTAGAAATGCGCACCTACCGTTATCGAGGGCACTCTATGTCGGACCCCGCAAGATATCGAACAAAAGAAGAAGTTGCTAGCATTAAGGAAAAAAGTGATCCTCTCATGTTGCTTAAACACTATATGGAACAAGCTCATGTTCCGGATGGCGAGATCAAGGGTATCGAAGAGAAGGTCAAACGCGTTGTTTTAGAAGCAGCAGAGTTTTCTAAACAATCCCCTGAACCCGATCCTGCCGAACTATACACGGACGTCTTACATTAAAGGTTACCAGTTAAAAGAGGAATGACCGATGCCTATTAATATTTTAATGCCAGCTCTCTCTCCCACTATGACCGAAGGGACTCTTGCTAAGTGGTTGAAAAAAGAAGGAGATTTAATTCAAGCTGGCGAAATCATTGCTGAGATTGAGACAGATAAAGCTACCATGGAAGTCGAAGCGGTGGATGAAGGTGTTCTTCATAAGATTTTAATCGCTGAAGGTGCCCAAAAGGTCAAGATTAACACGCCTATTGCGACTTTACATCTTGCTGAGGAGCACCTAAAGATAGCCTCAAGTGCTTCCCCAACCTCGCCGACGGTCGTGGAGAAGCCAATGGCTTTCCCCCTCTCAACCGAACCACATGAAGAGGAAAAAATTAAAGAGAGTTCCGATACAAAAGCCTTATCGGTACGTGAAGCGTTGCGAGAAGCAATAGCGGAAGAAATGCGCCTTGATCAGAATGTTTTCTTGATGGGAGAAGAAGTCGCCGAATATGACGGGGCTTATAAAGTTTCCCAAGGCCTCTTAGCAGAATTTGGCAAGAAGAGAGTCATCGATACTCCCATTACTGAACATGGCTTTGCTGGCATTGGTATTGGGGCCGCTTTTATAGGACTTAAGCCAGTCGTCGAGTTTATGACGTTCAACTTCGCTATGCAAGCAATTGACCAAATTATTAACTCCGCCGCAAAAACGCTTTATATGTCTGGTGGCCAGATGGGGTGTCCCATTGTTTTCCGCGGTCCGAATGGCGCGCCTGGCCGCGTTGCTGCTCAGCACTCCCAATGCTATGCCAGTTGGTATGCTCACTGTCCAGGCTTAAAGGTCGTAGCGCCTTATGATGCGGAAGATGCCAAGGGCCTTTTAAAGTCGGCCATTCGCGACCCCAATCCAGTGATTTTTCTAGAGCATGAATTATTGTATGGACAAACATTTACTCTACCCACGTCTGACGAATTCTTGCTCCCACTTGGGAAGGCAAAAATCATGCGTGAAGGCAAAGACGTCACAATCGTCACCTTTTCCCTTATGGTTCACTCGGCTCTAGAAGCTGCGAAGGAGCTTGAAAGCAAGGGGATCGAAGCAGAAGTCATTAACTTGCGTACGATTCGCCCTTTAGATACCGACACTCTTATCAAGTCCGTGCAAAAAACGAATCGTATCGTGACGATTGAAGAAGGATGGCCTTTCGCGGGTATTGGCTCTGAAATTGCGGCCCTTATGATGGAACAAGCTTTTGACTATTTGGATGCCCCCCTCGTGCGGGTTTGCGGTGTGGATGTCCCCATGCCATACGCCGCGAATTTGGAGAAGCTTGCTCTTCCTCAAGTAAGTTCTATTATTGAGGCAGTGCAATCAGTATGCTATCTTAAGTAAAAAACTGAAATTGTTTTTTTATAATATCTAATAGCAATTTGAGGGTAAGGAAGAGAAAATGCCCATTAAAATCACGATGCCAGCTCTTTCACCAACGATGACAGAAGGCTCTATCGCAAAATGGCTAAAGAGAGAAGGGGATCAAATCACCGCTGGCGAGGTCATAGCAGAAATTGAGACGGATAAAGCCACAATGGAAGTGGAAGCTATCGATGAAGGCATTCTTGCAAAGATTGTGATCCCAGAGAAGACGACTGGCGTAGCCATAAATACTATCATCGCTTACCTCTTAGAAGAAGGGGAATGCCCAAGCACCTTAGAAAGTTTAAGCGCGCAGGAGCCATCGGCTGTGGCCTCAAATGACGCCTCTCCTGTCATGGCGAACGACGTGGCTGACGCTGAGAGAGCACCTATCTCATCTCAACAAGGAAATCCCTCTTTAAATGGCACCCATAACAGGAACGCGAGTTCACGAGAAAGACGTATACTTGCCAGCCCACTTGCCAGGAGGATGGCGGAACAAAAAGGCATTGACCTTTCAACGCTTCGTGGTTCAGGCCCAAGAGGACGTATCGTTAAGCAAGATATTGCAGCCTATTCCCCTTCCCTAGCTTCAGTAAAGGCCGCTCCTGACATAGCACCTGGTCAAGATTATACCGCTCAACCCGTCTCTACCATTCGCAAGGTAATTGCTGAGCGGTTAAGTTTTTCGAAGCAAAACATTCCTCATTTTTACTTAACCATTGAATGCATAATTGACCCTCTCCTCTCGCTTCGAAGTGAGATTAATAAGACGCTTACCGACTACCGCGTATCCGTTAATGACTTTATTATCAAAGCGGTCGCGAAATCTCTTATTGAAGTCCCGCAAGCAAACGCCGCCTGGATGGGGAATGAGATTCATTACTATAATAAAGCCGACATATCGGTAGCCGTTGCCATTGATGAAGGACTTATTACGCCTATTATTCGTTCCGCTCACAAAAAAGGACTCGTAGAAATTTCGAAAGAAATGAAAAGCTTAGCCAAAAGAGCCCGCGAAAAAACGCTAAAACCGGAAGAATTTCAAGGAGGTTCTTTTACTATTTCCAACTTAGGAATGTATGATATTAAAGAATTTAAAGCAATTATTAATCCCCCTCAAGCGGCTATTTTAGCCGTCGGGAGTGGGGAACAACGACCAATCGTTCAAGATAATAATATAACAATTGCCACGGTTATAAACTGCACTTTATCTGCTGATCATCGCGTTATTGATGGTGCTGTCGGTGCTCAATTTTTAAAATCTTTTAAAGAGGCGATCAGCCATCCCCTCACCCTTCTTCTCTAAGGATAGGGTTAAATCTACTTGACAGTTATTGTCAAGAGAGGCTATGTAAAGAAGATTGCACATTGGCATGGCGGAGTAGCTCAGGTGGTTAGAGCAGCGGAATCATAATCCGCGTGTCGGGGGTTCAAGTCCCTCCTCCGCTACCAAGATAAAGGCATGAGTCCCTAGTTTTACCGAAGACATGGCTGACATCTCTCGAGCCGTTAAGAGGCTTACCTAAACCTAAAAGTTGGAAAGCCCACTCTTTTAAATCTATCTTTCCACGAGTGTAGCTTATAAAACTTACGAACCAAGCATTCTTCCGGACTTCTTTACTCCTCCCATTTGTCCTGGAAGGGTAGTAGAGAAGTTGATTTTCTCTAACGGCATTTTCTTTCATGGTGTTTTGATTTCTCTCCACCGTAAGCATTATCCCGACGAAAAGTTTAATTCTGGGGCTCGGTACGTTCGATGACCTATAGATCAAACCACTCAGCTTGATTACCTTTCTTTGCTGGCACTTTATTCACTTTATTTGCGAGCGCCGCACCCGCACGCATCTATTTTAAAGCAGACACCCAACCGCTTTTCTTAAGAAAACGCTATAACCTTGGTGGAAAAAACCTTCTCACCCATCATGAAGTTCATCCGCTAGGTTATTCGAATAAGGGGAAGCAACCGATTCTCAAGAATTGTCTGTAAAAGTAATTTTAGAGAAGAAAATTCATTTTAAACTCCATGGTTACTATTGAAAAACTCGGTAAGTTTTTCTATTATAAAACAAATCTCTACAACTATATTTACCAATGGTAAAATTATAATAATTGAATAAGAGATATTATAATGATAACAAAATTTATATCCCTTTTGATAAGCATCTTTCTTATGGCCGAGTTCGCTCTTGCTCAACACTATCCTTGTTATTGTGACGCGGAATGGCCTGCCCATGTCAGAGAACAGATGGAAACCCATTCACCTGAACAGCAACAAACTTTCTATGCTTTACACGAATTATTATGCTTCTACGATAAAAAATATGCCTTAGGCGAAACACTCATCCTCCAAACGAGCGAAGGGGATTTTCGTGTTACTCTTAAAGAAATCATGGGACAGGGCGGTTCTAAGAAAGCGATCCTCCTCGATCAGGGGTCAGTCATCATGGTCCCTAATATAGACAGTGATTCTTTTATCAAAGCAGCAAGGTGGTGGCCAGAGTCTGTCAACCATGAAACCACCATGGCGGCTTACTTAGAAAAGATACACGTACCAGCCCTTAATAGAAGGAAAGCCTATCTTGTCATTCCAAGCAAAGCAAACAGGGAGCTTTCCTATAGGCTCCCCGTTTTTCTTTCTGACTCTTTTGAGCAATATGCCTCAAAAGGATGGTATATTTTTGATATCAAAGGGCCGCCTCAAGCAAGTTTCTTTTGCCCTCAGGAATTTCAAAAATGGGATTTTAATCTAAGCGTATGGCAGGACGTGATCCCGCCCTTCCTACGTGATCTTGCTACGCTGGCCACCCACAACATGAATGGACTCATAGGCCGAGACGCAAGCAACTACGCCCTGGTAAAACAAGAGGATGGCTCTTTCGCGTTGCGTTACTTCGGATTTGACTTTGGCGGAAAATACGGGTCAAGCACAGTGTCAACCAAGGATACTCCAGTAGGAGAAACTTTACCTAAGGATCCGGACGCGATATGCGCATCGACGGCTTATATCGCTCGATCTATCATTCAAGACTTTATCTTCAACCGCTTATATACGAAGTTAGAGCGCGACGGCCAAACCATCGATTATATGAAAATTTATAACTTTTCAACACGAGCGAGCGAGCATTTTTCAAGTTGTGACTTCATTAGAAAAGTCTTTTCAAAAGAGGAAAAACTTCCCTCGAGTGGTTTGCATGATGAGCTTTAAGAAGCACCCCTATTCACATGAGACTCTATAAGTGAGGGAATATCGCAAAAGCTCTTTAAAGATGAAAGAGTCGCTATTACGTCCTCTCATCTGTGTCAACCTAAAGAGAAGAAAGGAACTCGTGCCTCGCTTTAGGTGCCTCTCATTTCCTTGATTTTTGTCCAGATTCTCGAAAACAATATGGCAAAGGCGCCATTTCCCAGGACATTGGCAGAGGTATTAAAGGGATCAAGCAGTACATAGATCGCCGTCATCACACACGACATCTCAGGCGAAAAACCGAGGTACTTTTCCATAATAGGAATCATCACAATAATTCCTCCGGCTGGTACCGCAGCAATGGTAAATTTTGCCAGGATAAAGTAAATAACAAAAGTGAAATAGGTCGAATAATCAGGCATAACGAAACCAAATGAAGTCATCACCGCTATAGCCATCATCGGTACGGATAAACTATCGCCAACCAAGTGAATATTAACAGTAGATGGAACAACAGCCTGGGCTATTGAGGATTGCCCTGTGTTACGTTCTGCTGCTTTTATGGTAAGGGGCAAAGAGGCAGCACTCGACATTGTGCTAAACCCCATTAAACCAGATGGAAGAGCTGTTTTCAAAGCACTTAACCACCTTGAGAGAGAAAATCCAACACTACACCCAAAGAAAAGAACGACATAAACGCCCATTGAAACTAATACAATAATGACAAGCGGGCCAAATAATCGGAACAGATGTCCTAGAGCCCCTTCATGCTGCAACTTTAAGAGAAAGCCTAAGATGAATAAGGGAATAATAGGAATAAACACACGATTTAACGCAAACGTCGACCAATGTTTTAATTTTTCGGCCAGTGACAGGATCCTTGGTTGAGGAAAATAAGAAAAAATTCCTCCTAACAACACACCAGCTAATAAAGCATAATCATTGGGTACAATAGGCTTAAATGCAAGACTCCATAAAGGCAGGAGTTCTCCCTCACCGGAAAAAGAAGGACACAACGTCGATGGAAGAATTTTTAGAGAATAAAGAGCCAGCCCATAAGCAACATGCGCCGAGATAAAATTAGAAGTACATACCAATAGTAAAAGCAGAAAGACAAAACTTATAACACCGTGGCGAAAAGAGAGGATGCAGGAAAATAAGTAAGAAAAGATAATAAAAGGCAAAAAGAAAACGAGAGCTTCTTTAATGGTCAGGCTAAGACTTAAGAGGAAGCTCTTCCCCGCGATGGGAAGATAAGGGCCTGCAATAAGGCTCAAGATAATAACTGCAAGAAGCTTTAAGGGCAATCCAAGTTTTAAAAGCATCATCCCATCTTTCAATGTGCCGACTTAAGGTTAGTAGGAATACCTTCAACACTTTTTTATTATGACGTCGTTTTCGATGGCTCAAGGCCCCCTTAGCAATGAAGATAAACATTGCCCTACCAAAAAACTCAACAATTTGGAAATGATGAGAAGGTACCACGAAACCAATAGTTGTTCAATAAAGTTTTAGGGATAAGGATTAGAGATTCCTAGTGCCGCCAGGATTTTTATTTCCAGAGCTTCCATTTCCTCAGCCTCTTCGCTTTCAACATGATCATAGCCCAATAAGTGCAAGATACCATGGAGAAAGAGGTGGGCAAAATGATGCTCGATAGCCTTGGATTGCTCTTTGGCTTCTTTCTGTAACGTTTCTACCGACAAGAGAATATCACCAATCTGGCGCTCCCCTAGGAAGTCTTCGTTAAGGAGATGCTCAAACCATTCTCCCCCAGCTGGAAAGGATAAAACGTTGGTCGCTTTATCTTTGCCTCGGTACATTTTATTGAATTGCCAGATATAATCATCATTACACAGGACTAAAGAGAACTCTACATTTCGAAACTTGCTCGAATGATTCTTTACTTCTTTTATCACCTTTTTAATTAAGTGAGCCTGGTCATCAGCAAAGCCCTTAAAGGCCGGGCTTTGCAACAAGACACTCAGATAAATTTCATCAACAACGACATCTTTATAATGCATGAGTTTAGGAATTATAATGTTTTTTAGGATAGGTTTCCCTGACAAAGAAGAGAATAATAAACGCAAGGAAGCCACACGCTGGTAACATCGACAAAGCAAGGCGGAAACTTTCTCCATAGAAAGGGACCCCTTCACACATGGTACCGTCCCAGCATATATCAAGCAAAATACCAACACAGGGCTGAAATAATAAACCGCTAATCATCGAACAAGCATTCATAATCCCGGTTGCCACACCACTTACGCATGAACGGTTAACCTCTGTTAAAATAGAGAACTCAATAAATTGGCCCCCTAAAAACACCCCTGCCAGCAAGAGAATCCCGTAAAGATAATAAATAGGCAACGTAGGAAAATACAAGACGATAGCAAAAAGCAAACCTGTCATAAAAGCGGTTATCTTCATGGGCTCCAAGCGGCTTTGCATCCGCATTGAAACCCATGCCCATAGCGGAGCCCCAATAATAAGCCCGGCATACATCATAGGAGCAAGAAACGCTGCATCAGATTTACTAATATTATAACATTGCTTAACGAAAGGCACTCCCCAGAGATCCCCAAAGACAGAAAGAGGCGTATACATCAAAAAAGCATGAAGATTAAGAATCCATGTTTGCTTATTTTTGGCAACTTCTAGAAAACCTTCTAACAAACTAGGCTTACTTTGCTCTCCCGTATCCATAGGCCTTGGATAGAGAGGCTTTGAGCGATCCCGAATAACTAACCAAATTAAAAACATAAGTAAAAAGCCAACAACTCCAAGACCAATAAGGGTGTATTGCCACCCAAATGAGGCTATCGAAAATTCTAAAGGCCGCCCAGCAACAGTCCCCCCAAAAGAACCAAGAGCCATAGTAAGGCCGACAGCTAAGGCAAATTTCTCAGGAGGAAGCCATAAGGTGGCTATCTGCATACAACTTAGGAACGCACAAGCAGATCCTGCCCCCATCATCATCCGCGCGATATAAGCAACATATATATTGGGGCAAAGAGCAAATAAGAAGCAGCCAAGGGAGCATAATGCTACACCGACGGTAGCCATTCGACGCGGTCCCAAATAATCAAGCATTGACCCAACCGGAACCTGCAGAGGCGCATACACAAAATAATAAAGAGAGATCAACGTCCCTAAGCTTGCTGCTGTCACCGAAAAAGACTGCATGAGCTCATCAGTCATAACGGTAGGTGAGACGCGTACCATAAATTGGAAAAAGTAAAAAGCGGCGGCACACCCCCACATCAACCAACCAGCTAAAGTGGATTGTTGGGAAGAAGAAATCGAACTATTAACTGACATAACTCACCTTTTTATCGCTCGTATCTTTATAAAGCAGGATACGATAGCTAATTACCAATGAAGTTAAATTATACCCGTTTTTAGGACAATCCCGCCAAAAAGGCAATGAATTTTTTCCTTTTCTTTCTCAAAACAAGCTGATTTTTCTAGCGGATTATTCGTTTACACTCTCCTCAAAATATTCTATAAGTTGGGGTATTTAAAATTAAGAGATGTGAAAATTTAGGTTGAAAATGGGTAAAGCAAGCAACAAAGGTTTTGGACTTGTAAGAGCTGTCTTCCTTGTTATTGGCAATACGATTGGGTCAGGAATTTTACTCTTACCCGCTTCTCTTGGAAAATTTGGTAGTATTGGGCTCTTGGGGTGGATACTTACTACAATTGGAGCGCTCTTCCTCGCTTTAACGTTTTCTCGTCTGGCACGTACAGCTCCTGGAGTTGGCGGCCCTTATTCTTATAGCCGCCTTGCTTTTGGTGACTTTATTGGCTTTCAAATGGCTTGGAGTTACTGGATCGCCACATGGATAAGTACTGCCGCGGTTTTGTATGCATGCATAAGCTATCTATCTTTCTTTTTTCCTTTATTGTCACAATCGCCCCATCTTGGAACATTCATTGCTATTATCCTTTTGTGGGTCATCACTTTTATCAATACTTTTGGGATAAAAGAAGCCGCTATATTGCAAGTCTTTTTGACCCTATTAAAGTTACTTCCTATTATTCTTATTCCTCTTTCAGGCATGTTTTTTTTAAAGGTAGAGCACTTTTTCCCTATTAATCTTACCGGTGAATCCCATTTTACAGCCTTGACCATGGCCGCAAGCTTGACTCTTTTCTCTTTCATTGGCATTGAATCGGCCACTATTCCTATTGAAGATGTGGAAGACCCTCAAAAAACTATTCCTCGGGCAACTATCATCGGAACAAGCGTTGCAGCCGTTATTTATATTTTTATTACGGCTGTCCTCATGGGCGTCCTTCCTCCAAAAGTTTTAGGTGCTTCACATGCTCCTTTTGCGGATGCGGCTTTAGTCATATTCGGGGAAGTGCTTGGCCCCATCCTAAGCGCTGTTATTGCCGTCGGGGCTATCCTTACTTGTATTGGCACGGCACATGGCTGGATTCTGTTGCAAGGTCAGGTTCCTTATACTGCCGCCGTTAATAATCTCTTACCACAAATTTTTCGCAAGCGTTCCAAGAAAAATGTTCCTCTTTTTGGTCTGTATCTTTCAAGCATTCTTATGACCTTGTTTATGTTACTTAATTTAAGTGAAAGTCTTATCGATACATTTAATAAAATAATCCTCGTTTCTACTCTCTTATTCATTTTTCCTTATGCTTACGCAAGTATCTCAAGCATTGTACTACAGCTTAAATCGGATCAACCTATTAACAAAGGGGGTTTTTCTCGCGCTTTATTCATCGCTCTTGTCTCTTTTGGTTTTTGCCTATGGTGCATACAAGGGTGCGGAGCTGAAGTAGTTTTTTATGGTACCTTCTATATCTTAATTGGGGTCCCTATTTATGCTCTTATGAAACGTACTTAACTTTGACACAATATGAAACGTACTTAACTTTGACACAATAAGAGCTAGCTTAGGCCTTTTAAGCTACATGTCACAATACCTACGGTATAGGAAAGCGCTTACCCTCTAAACAACCTTAAGATAGAAGAGTCTAGGAACTACCTACCTAATCTAAGCCTTATTGAGAGGTCCTTTCACAAAAGTTCTCTTAACGTGAAAGGGGATAACGCCTTCCCCTTTATTAAAAATTAGGAAAACATGGATTTTTCAAGGTCTCCCTCTCTAAGGTTAAAGGAAAAAATAAGGGGCAGTAGATATTCTCCCTCCGCTAATTCTCTTCTTCAATATCCAGGTCGCTCGTATCTACATAACGCTTTCGCGTCTTGGTAAAATAGTGATTGATATCTGGAGTCTCCTCCCCTTTTACCTCTATTTGTCTCTCTGTAATCGATTTATAAACTTCTTGTTCAATATCATCAGTACCATCCTGACAAGGATATTTCCGCTTCTCGAGCTCTACATGACCCTCATCGAGCGTCATTTCTCCTTGGGTATCAATTACTATTTTTTGCTCTTTAAGCTTCAGCTGGCCTTGAACGCCTTCTTGGAAACCCCACAAGGAAAATAGCGCTTCAGAGACATCTGTAGGCTTAAATTCTATTAATGTATAGCTCGGCCTAAATTCTTCTTCGGGCACAGTAGGTTGGGTAAATTTCCCCCGTAGGTTAGAATTATGTAGCTCTCCCTCATAAGGTATAACTGGTCTCTCTGCTTTCACTACGGAGCTTAATGAAGAAATTGCTGCTATAGTAAAAGTAAAAAATTTGTAATAAAAGCGATGCATCAACCTTCTCCTGTATCTTATGTCGCTGGTACTTCAGACCTTAGAAAAGCTTTATGAAGCAACTATTAATGTCTGAAAAGAAAATTTGCCCTCTACCCTCAACAGCTCACAAGACAAGGACTCTAAGGCAGGCAAGCAAGCTCCAAAATATTCGTCCAAGCCTCTTTATCGATCGGCATGACAGATAAGCGAGGTTGCCGGACAAGCGCTAAGTGAGATAGGCCTGGATGAGTTCTAATTTCTTGCAACGACACAGGTTGAGGAAGAGCCTTAAGAGCTTTCACATCCACCATACCAAAGATACCTTTAGGATCCGTAGGATCTGGATAATATTCTTTTACGACTTCCACAATCCCTACAATACTTTTGTCTTTCACTGAATGGTAGAAGAAAGCAAGATCCCCGTTGCGCATAGCTTTCATATTCCTTGCAGCTTGGTAGTTTCGCACACCGTCCCACGAACTCACCTGAGCGGCTTGTTGGTCCTGCCAAGACCACGTAGAAGGCTCGGATTTTATTAACCAATAGGCCATTGCCACCTCCTTTTAAAAGAAAGGTATTTCGGGGGAGGAACTTAACTCTCTCTCCAATAAATTATCAATTTCCTTACCAATATCTTGGTTCTCATTTACAATTTTATGGACGGCCGTACAGATAGGAAGATCCAATCCATGCTCCTTGGCTAATTTTTCCACCGAACGAGCGCTAAATACTCCTTCGGTCAAAAGGGGGGCACCGTCAAGGCTTCTTGGGAAACCGTTCCCTGAGCTTAAGCTTATCCCTAAAGACATATTCCGGGATTTTTTATCGGAGCAGGTTAAGACCAAATCCCCCATGCCCGAAAGGCCCATCAATGTCTGCAATTGTCCTCCTTTCGCTAAAGCCACACCCAACATCTCTTTCAATCCACGGCTTAAAAGAGCGGCATGAGCATTACGCCCAAGACCTTTGCCCAAAACAATGCCGGCCGCAATAGCTAAGATATTTTTAAGCGCCCCACCAACTTGAGTACTAACCACATCCGTCGAGTGATATAGGCGGAACGTGGGGGAGGACAAGGCTGAAGCAAAAATTCGGGAAGAGACCTCATCTTGAGAAGCTAACGTCAAAGCTGTTGGCAACCCCTGCATAATTTCAATCGCAAAAGAAGGCCCTGATAAAATAGCAACACGACGATGATCTAATTCTTCCTCCAAGATATCCAGCATGAATTTACCGGTCTCTTGTTCGATCCCTTTTGATGTGATGAGGAGAGGCATGGTAACAGGAAGAAAACGCAACAACTGGCATATTGAACGCATGGTTTGCGCAGGAGTTGCAAGAATTACTCCGCCGCACTGAGCAAGCTCCTTAATATCTATCGTCGCACGAATCAAAGAAGATAAAGGCACATCAGGAAAACGTTGGATATTAAGATGATCCTTATTAATCGACCTTTCTTGCTCAAGGCGGCGCGTCCAAAGCACACTGCGTACACCATTACGAGCAGCTGCCATGGCTAAAGCAGTACCAAAAGCGCCGGCTCCCACAATCCCTATTTGCACTTTATAACTCCGTTAGCGGCCATCTCGGACGAGGAGCAAAATCCAATCGATCCACTTGACCTTTTTTATACCTTTCAACACCTGCCCATGCGACCATTATAGCATTATCTGTACACAATTCGATGGGAGGAATAGAACATCGAATATTATATTGATGGCTAAGAGAGATCAAGCGGTTTCGGAGATAGGCATTACAAGCTACTCCTCCAGCCATAACAAAGGTTTTCACGTCAGGATAATTCTTCATCGCATATTCCACGCGATGAACGAGACTATCACCAACGGCTTCTTGAAAAGAAGCACATATATCAGCAATCGTTTGATCATCTTTCTTATCCATCAAAGACAGTTGATGCCGAACGGCTGTTTTAAGCCCAGCAAAGGAAAAATCATATCCCGGTTTATGAAGGAGAGGCCTTGGGAAAGAAAAGCGCGCCGGGTCCCCTTTTAGCGCTCGTTTTTCCACGAATGGACCTCCCGGGTAACCTAGATTTAAAAGCCGAGCCACCTTATCAAAGGCTTCCCCGACAGCATCATCTAACGTAGTGCCTAACGGCTGATAGCTTCCGACGTCATGCACTATAAGAAGCTGACAGTGCCCTCCGGAAACTAAGAGAAGCAAGAAGGGAAACTCAACCTCTTCGCAAAAACGCACGGTAAGAGCATGTGCCTCAAGATGATTAATGGCGATAAACGGCTTAGATGCTCCCATAGCCATTCCTTTTGCAAGAGTTACTCCGACGATTAAACCACCAATAAGGCCAGGGCCTGCTGTCGCGGCGATCGCATCGATATCATGAAGGGTAATAGAAGCCTGCCTCAGAATATCCCTGACCATAGGCTCCAGCAATTGTAAATGGGCACGCGCCGCTACTTCTGGAACCACTCCCCCAAATTCCTGGTGCTGTTCAATTTGAGATGACAGACCGCTCGCTAACACAATACGCTTATCTGTTACAAGGGCAGCGGCCGTTTCGTCACAGCTTGATTCGATCCCTAAAATAATCATCTTTTTAATGTATTCTCCTATTATGTCCTAGACCTTACCGCTCTTCAAAAGCAAAGTTTAGATGCCTATCTATTCCAAACTTGCCTAGGGAGGCTATCCTCTTAATTAACCTTAAAAAGACAAATTATTATACCTCTTGCGTAGCATTTTACTCTAAATGTTTCTCTTGCTAACTTCGTCAAAGACTCTTTGAAAATTGGGGAAAGGAGAGGAAGCATCTTTACCTCTTGTTTATCCTATGGGGCTATCCGTTTCTATCTTTTCCCACGGGTAGCCAGCCCAACCAAAATGACCAAAAGTAGCCGTAGGAGTGAAGATAGGCTGGTCAAGGTTAAAACGCTTGATGATATGAAAAGGAGTGAGCATTTCCTTAAGGCCTGGATAGAGCTCGTTAAGAATATCTTCTTCACGCTTTTCACTTGTACCGAACGTATTAAGAAAGACCGCAACAGGGTTACAGCAACCAATAGCATAAGAAATCTGTACTTCAGCATGGGTTGCAAAGTTGTTACTCACAATGTTCTTAGCGATATAGCGCGCAGCATAAGCCGCTGATCGATCTATTTTAGACCCATCTTTGCCTGAGAAAGCGCCACCTCCATGGTGCGCGGCGCCCCCATATGTATCCACAATGATCTTACGGCCTGTAAGCCCAGCATCGGCAAGAGGACCTCCTATTTCAAAGCGCCCTGTGGGGTTAATTCGCACCTGCGCCGCCGAAGTATTTACCTCTTTGAAAGTATCCAGAACAGGAGAAAGGATCTTTTCAATCACAATCGTGCGAACCGTTTCTTGGGACATCCCTGGCATATGTTGAGTCGAAAAGATAATGGTATCTACGGCTACTGGCTTGCTGTTTTCATATCTTAAGGTTACTTGGGTTTTAGCATCAGGTCCAAGGGGAGTATTCTTTTCCTCTTCCCGCACCTTTTTGTGCTGACGCATTAATTGATGCGCAAGCCAAATAGACATTGGCATCTTAACTTCTGTTTCTTGACATGCATACCCAAATACGAGCCCTTGGTCCCCTGCTCCCATCTGCTCCTCTTGTTGAGCCAGGCCCAAAGATATATCAGCAGATTGTTGAGTGATATTTTCTATAACTTTCACATGCTCAGGATCAATACCCCACCGGCCACCAAGATGGCCGATTTTCCTAAGGGTTTGTCTGACCACCTGGGAGAAATTTATGTCAGCTTTGGTGGTTATCTCCCCTAACAAATACACAGTCATCCCTTTTACTGCCGCTTCTAGTGCTACACGACTTTTTGGGTCCTGCTTCAGGCACGCATCAAGAATCGCATCCGAGATTTGGTCACATATTTTATCAGGGTGACCATCTGAAACCGATTCTGAGGTAAACAAACCGTTTATTATCATAAGAGAAACTTCCTTTTCTTTAAAGTTTGCAACTTATCCCATCTTCTGGAACAAATACTTGCCTTGCCATTGGTTAGAGTACATGAAAGTCCCTCTTCCTCCAATGCATACTGAAGTTGTGGCTTACTTCTCTTTTTAACTAATGTATGTGGGATTTCCTTTGCTTCTTCACTTTGGCGGCCTTTAACTTTCTTTCCTTTTAAAAAGTCGTTTTAACTCTCCCTCATCTTAAAAGAGGAACAGAAAATTGGGGAAAGCCTATCCCCAGGCACCACATCACTTGGACAATATTTATAAGACACTATTATAAAAAAAGCGGTGTCCTTGTTTTAAGGTAACCAAAGACATATTAAAAACCTTCACAGCCCCTGTCAAAGATTTTATCTTTGCTAAGGGGCCTGTCATTTACCTTTAAAAAAGTTTACTGGATCACCTTTGTTGCTTGCTGGATGATTTGATCATCAATGGCAAGGCCTATAGCCTGTGCGGCCTTTAAATTTAAAAAGAGCTCGATTTTTTCAGGAAAGGCTACCGGAATATTTTGGATTTTCTCCCCCCTCAAAACACGGGCAACCATCTGACCAGTCTGGCGACCTAGCTCATATTGATTCGGGCCAAGAGCTAACAAAGCACCTTTATGGACGATATCCACATCACTGACGAAAAGAGGGATCTTTGCCTCATTACTCACTTTTACAATAGCATCTAAAGCTGAGAGAGCCGTATTATCATTACTAATGAACAAGGCATCCACTTTATCGATGAGGCTCCTAGCCGCTGCTTCGACCTCGGACGTTTTTTGCGCTGGTGCTACGGCAATTTCAATGTTGAGCGCCTTGGCAACTTTTTGAATTTCATTAAGCAAGGCCGTCGAATTGGCTTCCCCCGCATTATAAATAATTCCCAACGTCTTTAACGACGGGATTACTTTTTTAAATAAAGCAAACTGGTCATTAAGCTGAATAAAATTGGATACGCCTGTTACCCTTGCTTCTGGCTTACATAAATCTCCTACCAGCTTGGCGCTTTTTGGATCGGTCACAGAGCTAAAAATAACCGGTATTTTCGTCTCTTTCGTTTCTTTGCACGCCGATTGAGAAACCGTCGTTCCTAAAGCAACTACGGCATCTGGCTTCATCCCTACAAACCTTTGCGCAATTTGCGCCGCAAGGGAAACATTTCCTTGAGCGGATTCATACACCCATTTCATCTGCTTTCCTGGTTCAAATCCTTGGGAAGCAAGTTCGTCATAAATCCCTTGCCGTGTCGCGTCAAGCGCAGGGTGTTCAACCACTTGGATCACTGTTACAAGATACTGAGGCACCTCCTCTTTATCGCTAGATGAGTTGCTTAAGAGCATAAACGCACCTGCAAAAAGGCTTAAAAAAGCGAATAGGATCCATACATTTCTTTGCAATAACATTCTTATTCCTTTCTCTTTCAAGATTTTTTTCTCTGTCTTTTTTAAGCATTGAGGAAAAAGGATCTTTTTCCTGCCTAAAGATTTTCAAAAGCTCTTCCTTGTTATTTGCTTTCTTTATCCTTCTTTCCCTCATCAAGGAGAAAGAGCTGTCCTAGAACCTTTCGGTAACCCTGATAAGATTCTTGTTTCAAAAAACGCGCAACGCGTGAAATAGTTACGAGGCTCACCCCCGTTCTCTTATAAATTTCCCTATAAGAGAGCTCACCTTGAGCCAATAATTTAACAACTTGCCAACGACCAACCATTGCTGCTAGCTCTGACGGCGTGCAAAGATCATGAAAAAAAGCATAGCAATCCTCAACAGTGGAAAGATGCAATATCGCTTCATAAAGCTGTTTTTCTTGTTCAGCTACCATCATAAAAACAACAGTTTTGTTATATCGTTATATTACATTAAAACAGGGTTTGCTTATTTGTCAAGCTCTGTTTCGTTCTTTAAAGTCATCCAAGAAAGTACGAGATAGCAGGAGACGCTTGTTAAGACCCTCCAAAAGGAAAATTACCTTGGGGCTCTCAGGCTGCTACCAGCGTGGCCAGCTTCATGGAAGCACTACCATCTTTAGTAATGTGAGTATTTATTCTTCGACTATTGGCCACTTTTCTAAAGAGCCTTACACGGCTTCGTAAGGGAAACCTTTCACCATTTCTCCTTCCCTTACGAGAGGTTGTCTTTGAGCGATGATTTGGTTGAGAGGAAAATACAATACATGGTATCTTATAAAAAAGGAGCCTTTTGAAATGACTCACAAAAAATGGTATCAGCGTCCTTTATATCCAACCCTTATTTTTTGTGTAGCCTTCATCGGTGCAGCCAATATTTTTCCTGCTCTAGCGCCTGTGCTCAAGACCTTCATAGCTTACATAAAAATGATCTGGTGGGTCACCTTACTTGGAATATTCATCTCGGGCGTCATTGATGCCCTCGTCCCGACTCGATATATTACGGCGTATTTATCCACCTCTCGCTCTTCTTCAATTTATTATGCGGCTCTTTTGGGTTTTTTAATGTCCGCCTGCTCGCATGGGATCTTAGCAATTGCGATGCAACTTTTTAAAAAAGGAGCCTCCACTGCCTCTGTCATTACTTTTCTTCTTGCCAGTCCCTGGGCTAATTTATCTATTACCTTGCTGTTATTCGCCTTCTTTGGTTTTAAGGCCTTATGTTTCACCCTATCAGCTCTTTTTATAGCCATAACCACCGGAGTGTTTTATCAACGCCTGGAAAGGTATGGTTTTGTTGAGAAAAACCCAACCAACTCTTCAGCCGAAGCCTCCTTTTCTATTAAGCATGACATACAAAAACGCTGGCGAAATTTTTCTTGGTCGTCCGCCACGGGCCTTGAATTAGGAAAAGACATTTTAAAAGGCTCTTGGCATATGGCACACATGGTCCTTTGGTGGGTAATTATTGGAGCTCTTATAGGTAGCCTTATTGAAGCGTATATTCCTCCTCATTTTTTTCAAAGATACCTGGATTCTTCTTTCACTGGTCTTTTAGCAACCTTGGCGATTGCCAGTGTTATTGAAGTATGTTCCGAAGGATCGTCTCCTATCGCTTTCTCCATTTATAAGCAAACACAGGCTTTCGGTAATGCTTTTATTTTCCTTATGGCTGGCGTAATTACGGATATCACCGAACTAGGGCTTATATGGCATAATATCGGCAAGAAAGCAGCCTTATGGTTGCCACTTATTACGCTCCCTCAAGCTTTGCTTCTCGCTTACTTGTTTAATATTTTTTTATGAGCCTTAAAATACACAAAGCAAAAACTTATTTTTAAAGAAAGTAAAATCTTCCCCTAAAACATTGTTACTCAGGTATCCTGGCCGTCCCCCAAGAGAGGCTTTTTGACTTTACTCCTTAGCGATTTAAGATAAAGCGGATCATATTATACAGGGATTTAATTTGAGGCCCATCAAGGGTATCATAGGCTTGTCCTGTATACCCCCACCAATCCCAACATCCTAAAACATTCAAAAGCGAGGGAGCAACAACCGGATAAAGAACGATGATATCATTAGCTTCTGCCCAATCATGGTAAGAGGTCGCCTGAATAAATTGAAAAATCTGGTTAGTAGTTACGGCACAACCATGTAAAAAAATATGAAGGCGGCATATCTTCTTCCCACCTTGACAGGCATGTGGGACATACAGGTAGCCGATGGCACGTAAATAGCTTCCTTTTTCCTTAAAAGGCGTTTGCTGGAAGGAGAAGAAATTTTCCTGATAACTCGAGCTTTTTTCTTTTAAGGAACCATACAAATGCTCAAACATCATTTTCACTCCATCAAACCCACATTGCTTTGGGGCTTTCTCTTCTTCTTGGCATGGTTTTCCTCTGTGATAAGGAAAGGCGTGTCCAAAAACATGCCTATTACTGAAAACGATCGCTGTCCTTGGCTCAAGTGAGTCCAGATATTCATATAATTTTTGGGAGGCTTTAGGGGAGACGATAGGATCATTCGCACTGGTATAAAGGAAAATTTTTTTTGAATTTAGGTGATTAAGATCCGGCAACTTTCCCGCGGCTATACTTTTTTTTGTGTGCTGTACAAGGAGGTTAATATTTACTCTTTCAGGCAACTGCATGCATATGCGCCTTGCTCGATAAGCGCTGCCCAGGGCACAACCATAAGCTCCTCCAGCAAAGATCCCTGCTCCTTTTATCAAAGGGCTATGGCTCATAAAAAATTGCATCGCCATAAAGCCACCTGCCGAGAAGCCAGAAACCGTAATAGAATGAGGATCTATTTTAAACGTATCAAGAGACAAGACTTTAGGCGTATCAATGGACAAAGCGCGAAGCGGTATCCCTGCAAGAAGAAGGCATAAGATAAGATATTTTTTTAACCAATGTGCCATCAGGGGGTTTCCTTTTTATCGCTTTTATCTCATAAACTGTGAAAATAATCCAAAATTTATAGAGAATGCTAAAACTGCCAGAATAAAGGAATAACTACCATCGCTGCAGCAAACATAAGAATATTGAGAGGCAAGCCGACTTTAAGAAAATCAACAAATTTATACCCTCCTACGCTATACACAAATGTATTAGTTTGATAACCAATAGGAGTAGCAAAGCTGGCACTCGCCCCAAACATAATGGCTACCAGAAAAGGAGTTGGGCTTAATTGCAATGACTGGGCCAGCCCAACAACAATAGGGGTAAGGAGAACAGCCACAGCATTATTGGTGATCATCTCTGTCAATAAAGAAGTTAAAAGGTAAATAATAGCGAGTATATACAAGGGACCGTGATGGTCAACAATCTGAACCGCATAATCGATAATGATATGTGCTCCGCCTGTTTTTTCCATTCCTAAGCTAACTCCCAACATACCAAAAATAAGGAAAAGAATCCGCCAATCAACGGCATCATAAACTTCCTCAGGCTCAATACATCCTGTCAGCGTAAGGAAAAGAGCCCCAAGTATGGCAAGTAATACGACAGGCATAATTTTAAACGCAGCAAAAAGGATAATCATTACGATCGTTGCCACAACAAGAGGTGCCTTTTCGCGGCGCATAGGTTTTTCTTTTGGCTCCGAAAGATTAATTAAACCAAACTCTTCGAAGAAATTCTTAAGATTTTCTGGGTATCCTTCTATAAGTAGCGTATCACCCACCTCGAATCGTGCCCTTTTAAAAGGCGGAAAGATGTCTGCCTCTGGACGATGCAACCCTAAAAGGTAAACAGATATCTTGGTGTTAGCAAACACACGCGAAATGTTTTTATTTATAAGCTTCGAGCGTCCGCCAACAATCCCTTGCACCAGAATATTGTCTTGAGCTGAGGATAATGTATCAAAATCTTTTCTATCCGTATTATAAGGCAAGTCGCTCTTTTCACTCAAGCCAATAAGGTCACCCACATCTGTCTCTATCACGATAACATCCCTTGGTTTGACTTTTATTCTATTTTTCTGATGACGAAATGATTCTTTATTCCTTAAAACATCAAGGACTTTCGTATTTCCGAGCTTTAAAAAATCAACTTCGTCAAGCTTTCGCCCAATTAAGCGAGATTCTGGCGTGATAAAAAGATGAGCAATATATTTCTTGGAATTTTCTTCATAAAGTTCGAAAAGGGCAGGGGGCCTATTTGGCAAAATATGACGACCAATGAATAACATATATAGATACCCTACAATAGCTAAAATTATCCCCGGCAAAGTAATATCAAAAAGATGAAAATGTTTGAGCCCTAAGTCCGCACTTAAGCCGCTGACGATCAGATTAGTTGATGTTCCAAGAAGCGTGGTGGCTCCTCCTAAAATAGCCGCGAAAGATAAAGGGATGAGGACTTTTGTCGCTGGCATATCAAGGGAGTGAGCGATACGCATTAAAATCGGTGTTAGAATAATTACCACAGGCGTATTATTAAAAAAAGCAGACATAAAGATAACAACAGGCATAAGAAGAAGAAGAAGGGAAAATTGGCTCTTACCAGCATACCGAGTTATAACACGCCCAAACACTTCTACAACGCCTGTGCGTTCAAGAGCAACCGAGATAATAAACATGGCTCCAATAGTAATGGGAGCATGGCTACTAAAGACGCTTAAAACTTCTTTAGTCGATAATATCCCTGCAACAATTAACGCCCCAAATCCGGTCATTGCCACAAGGTCAGGAGGAAACTTCTCCCATACGAAAGCAAGAAAAACACTCGTGATAATTCCAAAAACAAAAAGAACTTCCCAGCTTAGTTCCATCATATTACATTTCCTAATCCTTCTTTTATAAGGAAGTTAATTACTAGACTAGGTCGGGACTTTACCTCCTGAAATATCAGGCTTATGTATGGAATTAAACATAAGGTTAAAAATAATCCCCCCTTTCTATCTACCTTTTTCTTATCACATTTTTATTAAGGACGAATAAAAGCTATGCATAAAGCAGCATCAAAACATTACTAACATAACACTTTAACTTAACTAAAGAGGGGCATATTGGTACTTTTTGTCCGACCTTAGAACAATTTTATAGAAAAGGGAGCCATAAGATAAGTATGCCTCCTCTATCGTCCATCGAAGGGGCCTCTTATAGAAAAACAAGTAGGAGCAAGAGTACGCTTGCATGTACAAGGCGCGCTCCATATCCCAACCTTTTCAAGGTGCGTTAGGGCGTTAAAAAAGAGGCTATATAATAACGCCTAAGCTATGTAAGAAAAGAGACGTTGTGAAACGTCCCTTGCAAATGTCTTTTCCTTACAGGCGAAACTCGACATAGGTATTGTTGCGAAGGTCCCGCAACGTACGTTGGGCAAGCATATTAAGTTTCCGCGAGCGCAGGGTGTCAGCGATTTCATTTTTCGAGGGAATTTCCATTTTTTGAGTTTGCTTCCCACACATCATAAGGCCGCCTATAGCCTTTGGCATTTGAATAGGTCCAGCAATCTCATTAACTTTCAAATTCTTAATGAGGTTCCTAAGATCAGGATGGAGCTGCGATAATGGAAGAGCAAGCTCTTTTAGGTCCACATCGGCCATCTCACTCTTTAAGACTTTTCCAAGCGTTGCACAGGTAAGGTGACGGTCATTTAGAGATTGGACATACGACGCTTTAACCTCGACCATATCTTGCGTAGCATCGTCAGAGATATTAAGAATGAAGTTAATAAGTGAATAGAGAGTTTGCGAAATTGGCTGCTTCATAACAATATAATATCCTTTAGCCACTTTAAAGGGTGTTGATGTTTCCCCTTCAGCTAACGTTTGGAGCACCTTCTCGATTTCTGGCGCAAGCTCACCTTTGATGGTGACGCCTATATTGCCACCTTTCGCCGCACTCGCAGACTTAGAAAACTGCTGTGCCATCATACTGAAGCTCGCTCCTTTCTTTATTTGATTATAAATTATTGTTATTTCTTTGCGAATTTTGGCCTCCTCACTTGGCTTATCGAACGGCAAGAAGATTTCAAAGACATAGTAGGCTCCTTTCTCTTTTAAGCCTTTGTATCTATTTGATTCTTCTTTAACTTCTTTCTCAGAAACATGTACAGAGTGGCCAAAGCGTGCTCGAATCATTTTCTGCCATAATAAAAGAGCATGCACATGGTCTTTTAAGGTTGATTCAGGAAGGTTATGAGCCTTAAGCATTTTATATAAGGTACGGGGAGCCAAATTTTCACGCTTTTCGATATCCCTAATGAATTCTTGAATTTCTTCCTCGGGGACCGTCATTTTAAACTTATTGGCTTCTTGCACCTGCAATTTTTCGTCCCGAAGTGTCTTGAGGACCTGGTCGCGAATTTGTTGGCGTAAAGATGGGGTATCTTCAAGGCCTGATGTAAGAGCAACAAAGGCAACTCTTGATTCTAATTCTTTTTGCGTAACGATAGCATCTCCTACCTTTAGCACAATAGCCGATTCCTTTACCGCCGCTGCCTTTAAGGGCAAAAAAACAACGACCAGACAAAAAAGGATAAAGCTTGTTATAACTTTATATTCCTGCAACATATACTCCTTACCTCTTCCTCAACAATACAAAAAGATGCCTTTTATGGACAAAAGGATACAAAAAACTTGGCAGACTGTATATCCTTTATATATTGATAAATAAATCAATTATCAATACGATGTTTAAAAAAAATAGGATCCTTATGTAAGTGTTAGAGAGCAGAAGCTATTTAGCAAGCTTTAATAGACAGTAAGATCAGTAATTTTACATTATCTTAGCATCTTTAAAGGAAAGCCTGAAGCAGACTCATAACACTATAAGGGAATAACAAAACGAACGATATGAAAATAATAAACAAATACCTGCTAAAACAGCTTTCTTTTGTAACGCTTTCCTTGACAGTGATATTAAGTGGCGCCATTTGGCTCACTCAATCCTTACGATATATGGACCTTATTATTACGCAAGGAATCTCAGTGGGTTTCTTGCTTAAGCTTGTGATGTATTTAATTCCTGAGCTTCTTATCATTATCCTGCCTCTTGCTTTGGTTATTGCCTTGTTATTTACTTATAATAAGCTCTTTACTGATCGTGAGTTTATCGTGATGCGGGCGATTGGCATGACTAACCTCCATATGGCGAAACCTGCTTTGTGGTTAGCCACTTTTTTAACCTTATTTCTCTATCTTATTAGCCTTTATTTTCTTCCACTTTCCTTTCGTTCCTTTAAAGAACTTGAAGCAAACGCTCGCAACAGTACCAGTACATTTTTTATAAACGAGGGCGAGTTTCGAACGCTCAATAAGATGACGATCTATGTAAAAGAAAAGTCACTTAGCGGGAAGCTCTCAGGCATTATGGTGTTTGATCATCACGATCCCAAACGACCGACGACGTACATGGCAGAAAAAGGCTGGATTGTATACAAAGGACAATACCCTAAAATTGTCATGCAAAATGGCAGCCGTCAAACAAAGAATCAAGATGGATATGGCATCGATTTTTTAAATTTCAAAGAATATACTCATGAGATTGTTCCGAAAGACTTAAAAGAAGACAATCGTTTTTTGAAACCATCCGAGCGTTTTATCAAAGATTTATTAAACCCAGAAGCCGATTTAACTGAGGCAATAAAAATTAAATGGAAGATTGAAGCTCATCGCAGGCTTACCTCCCCTTTGAGCACTCTTGTTTACGCGCTCGTGGTCCTAAGTCTCTTATTGGTTAATGATATGGGCCAACGCCATCGCCACCTCCTGTTATGTGCATCCGTGGTTTTTGTGATGCTGATACAGGTTTTCGTCACGACTTTGCTTAATTTAATTGGCCGTTTACCAGGAGCCGTTTATTTTGCCTATGCTATCCTTCTTGGTTCTTCTTTTTATGCGTCCTATCGCCTTACTCATTCGCATAGCTTTTCGCCTACCCGTATAAAGAAGACTCTAAGGTAAGTATCATGCGCTTTTCTCTAATAATAAACCGATATCTTTTTAGAGAGTTTAGCCGCTGGCTACTTATCTCGACACTCACTGTATTTGCGTTAATCTTGCTTTTTGATATGGCAGAAACGATGCGCAGAACATCAGGAAAACCCTTCGTTAATTTTATGCATGTCGTCGAGATGGTTTTCCTTAAGGCCCCCTGCCTAGTTACCCAGGTTTTTCCTTTTGTCGTTCTTTTTGCTATTTTATTAAGTTTCTGGCGTTTAGACCGCTGCCAAGAAATTATCGTGATGAGAGCAAGTGGTTTATCGATCTGGCAAATGGTGATGCCTTTAATGAGTTTCGTCTTTCTCATCAAAGTCATCGAAGTCACCACACTTAACCCTTTTGTATCGGCGTTGTATGCTCGTTATGAATACCTATCAATGAAGAAAATCAAAGGACAAGAAAGTCAGTTTACGGTATCGGAAAATGGTGTTTGGATGCGTCAGTATGATAAAGACTATGAGTATTTAATGAGGGCTCGCCATATAAATAAGGATACCATTAAAGATGTTACCTTGTATATGTATGACCATCAAGATCAATTTATTCAACGGCTTGATGCTCAAGAAGCTCAATTCATTAAAGAAGGAATTACCTTAAAAGACGTATGGTTATCGAAGCATGAGAGCCCTAATCAGCACTTCACTGATTTTTATCTTCCTACCAATTTGACCCTAGCGATGATTGAAGAAAGTGGCTCTTCTCCAAGAACACTGTCCATATGGACGCTTCCCTCTTTTATTCATCTTCTTGAAAAATCAGGTTTATCTTCTGTAAAATATCGAATTTACTGGCATTCTCTTTTTGCTAATATTGTGCTTGTCTGCTCCATGGTTTTGTTGGGCGCCGGTTTTGCTCTTTCCTCTTTTATGCGTCAACGCCCTTTTTTAATTATTGGCGCCGGTATCCTAACAGGCTTTTTAATCTTTTTTATTAGTGACATTTCTTATGCTTTGGGCCAAGCTATGCGCATACCAATGATATTGGGGGCTTGGATCCCAGCCCTTATCGGGGTATTAACAGGTATGATGATTATCTTTCATCTTGAGGATCGTTGAGCAGTTATGGCCTCTCTTTATTTCATTATATTTTTTATGCTGATCGCTACTCAAGAAGGACATAGTCACCAAGGACATCCTCCTTTACAAGAGCCGATCCAATTGCAAGCAGACTCAATTACGCATGACCAAGAAGCACAATTGATACGAGCCTATGGTCGTGTCCAAGCTAGTTATGAGAATAAAAAGCTCCTAGCAGATAGCCTTATCTACCATGAAAAAGAAGACCTATTAATAGCGGTTGGTCATGTTCATTTCTGGGAGCCTTCAGGAAACCTCATGCGTCTTGATTATATTGAGCTTACAGGGCATATGAAAGAGGGGATTCTCAAGAAAATTCGTATGCTTTTGAAAGATGATGCCCGTCTTGTGGCCAAAAGAGGACTTTATAAAAACAGCGATAAAAATATATTAGAAGAGGTCATCTATTCCCCCTGTAAATTATGCCCTCCGTCACAAAAGTGCCCTCCTTTATGGCAGCTAAAAGCACAATCAGCGATCCAGGATAAAAAAAACCAAGATATTATCTATCACCATGCTTGGTTAGAAATGCAAGGCGTTCCTATTCTCTATATGCCTTATTTGCGTCACCCTGATCCGAAAGTAAAGCGCCGTAGTGGATTTTTAACTCCACGATGGGGTAGTACATCTGATTTTGGCGCTTGGTTAGCTACACCTTATTATTACCCTTTGGCTCGTGACAAGGATTTGCTCTTAACACCTTATCTCACCACCAAAGAAGGGGTGATCGCTTATAGTCGTTACCGCCAACGAATCCAGGATGGAAGATTTTCGCTCGAAGGAAGTATCACCAAATCCCAAAGAAAAAAGGACAATAAATCTCTGGTAGATACTAAGCGTAAATGGCGTTGGCATTTTCTCGCTAATGGAAAGTTTGAAATTAATGATGAGTGGCGTTGGGGGTTTGACGCTAAGCGCGCAAGCGACCAGACGTATTTAAAACGCTATCGGTTTTTCGGTTTAGAAAATAAGGAAAGCCTTGTAACAGAAGGTTATATAGAAGGCCTCTACCCTCACCAATATATCTCCATGCATACATATGCTTTTCAAGGGCTCGGAGAAGAATTTAAGTCAAGGACGCTGCCTTTTATCATTCCAGTAATTAATCATCATTATTTCAGTGACCCAAAGAGTTTTGGTTTTCGAGTATTCCTTAATAACAACCTGTTAAACATTAAACGACGGTCAGGGACAGATACAGCACGCGTTATTACCGAAGGGGGCATTCATCTTCCTGGCATTAACTCCATAGGCTTATTATATAACTTAACGGCTTCCATTAGAGGAGACTTTTATTACATCCGTAAGTTAGATGATGATAATCCTGATCTTTTAGGGGAACTTTATGAAGAAACCACAAAGGAAAAAGCTATTTCCCGTTTTATCCCAAAATTAGGGCTTGAAACACGCTTGCCTTTTATCCGTATGTTTGGCACCTCTCATATCATTTTGACCCCTATCTTTCATGCATGGATGATCCCGCGACAGCGCAATTCCAAACATTTTTCTAATGAAGACAGTGCAATATTTGAATTTGATGATACCAACCTATTTAGCGCTAGTCGATTTGCTGGTTTTGATATTGTTGATGAAGGAGCGCGCATTGATTATGGAATTGAAGCAAAATATTTACACCCTAGCGGCAGCGAAGTCATGCTATTAGTCGGACAGACCTATAGCCATAGGATATCTCCCTTTTATCCCTTGGGCTCTGGTCTTCAAAAACGCTCTTCTGATTATGTAGGACAACTTCAGGTAACTTTTGAGCCATTTATTGAATTGACTCAAAAGTTTCGTTTAGATAAAGCTCGGTTCCGCATTCAGAGGAATGACTCCTCTTTAAAGCTTGGCACAGAGAAAAAGTACCTTAAAGTGGAATATATCTACGTAGACAAGAGTGCCTTCAAAAACACAGCTTATCAACATAGTTTAAAACAATATACGATCTCTGTTCGGTATGATATCATGGGTGGTTGGTTAGTAAACGGGGGATATACAAAAAATCTTTCGCCACGGAAACAGAGATTATCTCAATATATCGGCATACAATATAGTGATGAGTGTTTCGCTTTAGAAGGTCAGGTCAGACGCTTATTTCATCAAGACCGGGATTTAAAACCCGCTACAGAATTGATTATCATCTTCCGATTTAAGAATTTAGGCGAAAGCATCACAAAAAAGAGCTGGGGAGACAAACTCACCTTACCGATGGCTTTCTAAAAATTATCTTCTCTTCTCCCTAGCAGCGCCCCGTAGAAGAAGCGAAAAAACTTCTGTGAGGAATAATAGGGGCTACTATGAAAATGCCGACAAGAGAGCAAGAAGTATAGTCGCCATTGTATCCTTCCCTCTAAAAGGGTATAAGTTAAGAGGGGAAAATATGGGACAGGTAACGCACTTTACTCCCATAGCCTTAGAAGTTAAAAGAGCCGTCGGCTCTTGGCTTAATGAGCTCGCCAAATCCTTAGAAAGTGAGCCAAGGCCTCTTCCCTAAAAAGGTATATGCTAAAAAGACATAGTTAAGGTTATGGCCCAGGACAAAAAACGGAAGATATATAAGTACTATATAGCCCTCGCTCTTTTTCTGGTCGCAGCTTCCTTTGGCGCTGGTCAGTACCTCGATTACTATATTATGCGCTCAGGCCCTTTAAAAGAAACAAAAACAATTATCATTACCCCAGGAGAGTCTCTCGGTCTTATTTCCTCTAAGCTTGTCCAGGAAGGTATTCTCCGGGAGAAAATTTCTTTTAAACTTCTTGTATGGCTAAGAGGCGAAGCTGCCGCTTTAAAATCGGGTGAATATGAGTTTCCACCTGCTATTTCTTTAAGAGATGTCATTGACGTTATCCGCTCCGGTCAGGTCAAGATACATAAATTTACACTTGTGGAAGGATGGACATCCCAAAAAGTGGTCTATGAACTCAACAAGGCTTATGGATTAAAAGGACACATCGAATCACTCCCTCCCGAGGGCAGCCTTTTGCCTCAAACATATCATTATCAATATGGGGACGCACGTCAGCACCTTTTACAACGCATGCAAACTTCGATGGAACAGCTTCTTGAGCAGTTATGGCAACAACGCCCGTCCCTCTTCCCCCTCGCATCAAAAGCAGATCTTGTGATATTAGCTTCCATTGTTGAAAAAGAAACTGGCATTAAGGAGGAGCGGCCTCTCGTTGCTTCGGTCTTCTTAAATCGTCTCCAGCAAGGGATGAAACTTCAATCTGACCCCACAGTAATTTATGGGCTAGCCGCGCATCATGAAGGGTTAGGACGTCCATTGACGAGCGAAGACTTGAAACAGTTCACACCTTATAATACTTACCTCCATAAAGGACTGCCTCCTACACCTATTGCCAATCCTGGCTTAGCTTCTTTAAAAGCCGTTCTTTTTCCTGCACCTACCAATTATCTCTATTTTGTAGCCAATGGAACAGGAGGACATACCTTCACAGCCTCATGGCCTGAACATAGTCGAAACGTTCAATATTGGCGAAAAATAAGAAAGACACAAGCATTACTCGGCAAAGAAGGAAAGACAATTTATTTGCCGCTGAGGTCTTCTAACTAGAAAAGAGCTTAAGAGCCTAATAAAGTTTCTTCGAAAATTCTTCCTCCCTGAATTTCTCTATAATTTAAAGACAAGAAGAGCGTGCCTTCTGTCCTTTATCGCCTACCATCCTCTTTCTGGGCTTTCTTCTGTATTAGGGGAGTTCTTATATCATCTTAATTTTTCTTTTTAGTTGTTTATTTTGTGAGGCAAGTTTATAGTAAAATTTTATATAAAGCCTCCTTTAATTAATAAGAGAAATGGAAAGACGTGTGACGCTAAAAGCAGGAATTCTCCTTGTTTTGTCTTCCCCTTCAGGTGCTGGAAAAACGACGATTGTGAACGCCCTTAAGCAACGGGATCACCATCTTATAGGGTCCATTTCGGTGACAACGCGTTCCCCACGTCCAGGAGAAATGGAAGGAAAAGACTATTATTTTAAGGCTCCGGCACAATTCGAAACCATGGTCAAAAAAGGAGAATTCCTGGAACATGCTCAAGTATTCAATCACTTTTATGGGACTCCTATCTCATTCGTACAAGAAGCCTTAGCCCGCGGGAAAGATGTTATCTTTGATATAGATTGGCAAGGAAAACAACAAATTGAGAAAAAAATGCCTCATCATTTAGTTTCTGTTTTTATCCTTCCTCCTTCTCTCCAAGAATTAGAACATCGCTTGAGAGCAAGAAAACAAGATGATGAAGAGGTTATTAATAAGCGCATGCACCAAGCAAAAGATGAGATAAGCCATTGGTGCGAGTATGATTATGTTTTTGTTAATGATAATGTAGAGGCAAGCATCGCAAAGGCTCAAGCGATTTTAGAAGCAGAAAGAACAAAAAGGGTCCGACAAGAAGATCAACTGAAACAGCTTATTCAGTTTCACTTCTCAAAGTAACTTTCCCGGTAACAGAGCGTAGAAAAAATAAATATCGACACGCAAGGACATAGGCAAAAAAGATCACCTACCAAAGCTTAGGATAAAAAGTTCATCCCTATTTCCCCCTTGCGAGAGGTTATTGCGGCTTGCCTGATGTTCAAGCAATCACCCTTTTCTTTCCTTGAGACGCTTTATTTAAATAAAAACCACGTAACTGGGAGAAAAATAGGAAGCAAGATAAGGATAGACCACCCTAGGTATCCAAAAAAGCCCGGCATATCTATCTTATATTCTTCCGCGATTGCTTTTACCATAAAGTTAGGCGCATTACCAATATAGGTCATCGCTCCCATAAAAACAGCACCCGTAGAGATAGCAATTAACGTTTTCTCTAAAGGACCAATCAAATGGGCTGCATCGCCTCCTGCCGTATGGAAGAAAACAAGATAAGTGGGCGCATTATCTAAGAAAGCAGAAAGCCACCCAGTAACCCAGAAATAGAGAAAATTATTAGGCTGTCCCCCTTCATTTACAGCTCGAGTAAAAATACCTAGAGGACCCGCATCACCCATCTCAAGCATTGTAATGATGGGAATAATAGTAATAAAGATTCCTGCAAAAAGTTTGGCAACTTCAATAACCGGGAACCAATCAAAACCATTTATTTTGCGATTTTGCTTATTCGTATATCGCCATGAAAGCCAAGCCAAACCAAGCAATATGACATCACGCGCAAGATCTTGGAGAGGCAACTTAACCCCCAAAATGGAAAAATGTATACCAGGATCCCAAGTACCACTAAAAATGATACTCCCTGATACAAGTAGAATAAGACAAAAGTTTAGCACTCCTCGGACATGGATGACACATGAGGAACGGCTTGGGGGAGCTGGCAGGTCCTTTTTTTCCTTTTTAAAATAATAATGATCCGCAATATAGAAAAGAATAAGCACAGGACTCCATACCATCAAGAAAGGCAGAAAAAGCTTCTTAATAGGCCATTCAAAGGGCACCCCATTTAAAAACCCTAAAAACAAAGGGGGGTCACCGATTGGACTAAGTGAGCCTCCAATATTAGCAACCAAAAAGATAAAAAAGATAATAAGGTGAACTTTATTTTTACGATGGGCATTCATAGAAATAAATGGCCGGATTAAAAGCATGGCAGAACCCGTCGTTCCGATAAAGCTTGAGAGGAGAGAGCCAAAAAGCAATAAAAGGGTATTTATCTCAGGTCGCCCTCGTAAGCTCGACTCGATCGCAATACCTCCCGAAATAGTATAGAGCGAGAAAATTAGGATAATAAAGGGAAGGTAATGATGGAGGATTTCATGAGTAATCTTATACGTGGTAAAATCCCATCCTTGAAATAAAAACAGAGGGATGATGAGAGCTATTGACCAAAAAAAAGCTATTTTTCCAAAATGCTTTAACCAAAACTTTTTCGCAAAGAGCGGGAATAAAGCAATCGATAAAATAATTCCTACAAACGGAATAGCCCATAACAAATTGAAACTTGCTTCGTCACTCATCATCTCAGCCATCGTTCCTATTTCATGTCATCCTTTAGGTATTTTCTTTTCTATAAGGAAAAGCTTAAAAATTAAAAAACCAGTAAAAATTTAACCATGGATGCTCCTATTGGATAGCGTTATAAAAACATCTGTTAAAGAAAAAATCAATACAAGAATTGATGTCTTTCTACGTTGCTTCTTGCTTTTCTCCCTTTTAAGGGGTGGCTTCCATGCGATCATAATGCCTTCTATCCAAAGCTCCTTGAAGGATATAAGCTGCAGCGAGCTTATCAATCCTTTTCTGCCGTTGCTTTCGAGAAAGATTTTCTTGGATCATAAGCTGATCAACGACCCTCGAGGACAAGCGCTCGTCCCAAAAGGCGATAGGGATACTTACGTATTTACTAAGCTTTTCGATAAAAACTTTTGTTGCCGCGCATCGTTCTCCTTCTTCACCACTCATGTGAACAGGCCATCCAATCACGATGGCACAAATATCTCGTTCTTTCACAAGCTTTAAAATTTCTTGAAAAATAGAAGGTTTTGGGCCTGTTAACGTAGATAAAGGGGAAGCAACCATCTGAGAAGGGTCACTTAAGGCAAGGCCGACCGATCGGTCACCCACATCAATTCCTAACATTCGACCGTGGGAAGGTAAATCTGATAGCTCAACAAGGGGCGACAAAAAAAATCCTCTTCTTTACGTTTTGTTAAAATTTATCGATGTACGGTTAACTTAATAGTTTTACTTGAGGTTAGCAACATGAGTCTCTCTCTTCAATCAATAGAAATTCTTTTGGATTTAGTAGAAATCAAAATAGGCTACATGCAAGTCCATGATCGTGACGATGCACGTGAACAGCTAAAATTACGCTTATGCCGACAAGAGCTACTCGATCTTGAAGCAAAATTAAAGAAAGCTAAAACAAAGCAAAAAGTCGTAAAAATTTCTAAGAAGACCCTAAGCTTAATAACCCCTAAAAATTAGGTGGTATAGCTTTTGGAATTTTTTGCTTGCTGGCACCACCTATTGTCACACGTAAAGGATATATAAGCGGGTATTTACTTGATTTCTTAATTAGCAAAAGCACGGAGAGCAGGCAACACACCTCCTTTTACGCGCCGCCTACTAAGTGAAGAGGCTTTTATAAGCACGTACCCCTTAAAGATATAGGCAAGCGGATAAAATATCCTTTAAGGCCAACGTCTTGATGGTTACCCAATCGACACGGAGGAGAGGTACCTGCAAAGACATTCGAGGGGAAAAGAACAATTAGAATCGACCTAAAAAGAACCAAGGTTTAAATGGCAATAAAAAAGCCTTAAAGTATTTGGTATCTTTAAGGCTTTTTCTATATTTTTCTAACCCAGCCATCCCTTTAAAGGAAGACGAGCATTTTACCTTGAGTAGAACTCAATTACTAGATTTGGCTCCATCTGAGCGGCATAAGGAATTTCGCCAAAGCTTGGGGTGCGAACGAGTTTACCCTTCATATGGGTATGGTCCACGACCAAAAACTCTGGGACATCCCTCTCAACTAATTGAGAGGCCTCAAGCACCACTAACATCTTTTTAGATTTTTCTTTAATTTCGATCTCGTCACCCTCGCTTACTAAGTACGATGCAATATTAACGCGCTTACCATTCACCCGTATGTGACCATGATTAATAAGCTGACGAGCGGCAAAAACAGTCGCTGCAAATTTTAAGCGATAAACGACCGTATCAAGACGACGCTCAAGCAACCCAACAAGATTTTCACTGGTATCACCTGAGAGCCGCACCGCTTCTTTAAAATAACGACGAAACTGACGCTCACCTATGTTTCCATAGTAATTCTTAAGCTTTTGCTTGGCATTTAACTGCAAACCAAAGTCTGAAAGCTTTCTACGGCGCACACCATGTTGCCCAGGTCGATAGCTCCTTGTATTGACAGGACTTTTAGGGCGCCCCCATATATTCTCACCATAACGGCGATCTATTTTATATTTTGCATTTAACCTTTTTGACATTCAATCCCTTTAAGTGCTTAAGATAAAAAAATATTAATGAGCTTAACATTAACCATTTCCTGCCATATGTCAAAGTTTTTTTAACAAAAAATTGGGTAAGGTTTTAACGCTCCCGTCGCCAGATTGTCCCTTCTGGCGTATCTTCTAAAAAAATCCCTTGTTCTTGCAACCGATCACGAATCCGATCTGCTTCGGCGAAATCTTTGCTTTGGCGAGCCATCTGGCGCTTTTGAATTTCGCCTGTAATATATTCTTCCTCAACACTTTCGCTTCCAACCGAACTTTGTAACCATTCATTCACCGGATGATTAAAAAGTCCTAGTAAACGACCTCCATGCCACAGTGCCTCGGCCGCTTTTGTCTCCCCATCCTTGCGAACAACGCCCGCCAAGTGATGTAATTCCGCTAAAGCTTTAGGAGTATTGCAATCATCGAGCATAGCCTCTTGAAAAATAGGAGAAAGCTTTTTCCACTGAACCTCGGATTCATCCAAAATAGCTAGGTCAACGCCCATCAAACTCCGATAAAGGCGGTCTAGACTTCGACTTGCATTTATGATGCCCTCCTGCGTCCAATCAAGAGAAGAGCGATAATGAGCAGACAATAATAGATAACGGATCACCTCTCCAGAGGTGTTTAACAACACTTTGTCCAACGTAATCACATTGCCCAGCGATTTCGACATTTTCTCTCCGTTAACGGTCAAGAAACCATTGTGGAGCCAGAAACGTGCGTAATCACATCCAAAGGCTGACGCACTTTGGGCGATCTCGTTTTCATGATGAGGGAACATTAAATCACAACCCCCGGCATGAATATCAAAAGGCACATCTAGATAATTAGAACTCATAGCAGAACACTCTATATGCCATCCAGGCCGACCATACCCCCAAGGACTTTCCCAACCGGGGGTGGAGGCATCGGAGGGTTTCCATAGAACAAAATCAGATGGATGCTTCTTATAAGGTGCCACTTCCACCCGCGCTCCCGCTAACATCTCTTCCATGCTCCGATTCGAAAGCCTTCCATAAGTAGGATATGTACCAACTTCAAAGAGAACATGTCCTTCCTTTTCATAAGCATGCCCCTTTTCGATGAGAGCCTGGATAAGGGTGACCATCTCTTCGATATGGTCAGTAGCACGCGGCTCCAACCGCGGTGGTAACGCATAAAGAGCCGCCATATCCTCATGAAACCATTGCAGCGTTGCCTGCGTAATTTCCCGAATTGGCACCCCTTTTTCCCGAGCCGCTGCATTGATTTTATCGTCCACATCCGTAATGTTACGCACATAATAGACAGCCCGAAACAAAACTCTCAACAAGCGATAAAGAACATCAAATGCCACGACAGAACGCGCATTTCCCATATGAGCCCGGTCATAAACAGTCGGGCCACAAACATATAATGTCACCACGCTCGGGGAGCGCGGGGTAAAAATCTCTTTTCTTTTGGTAAGGGTATTATAAAGAAGAAGATTCATAAGCTTACCTAGTCACACAGTTGCAAACAAGCTTCAAGGCGGTTTTGCACAAGATCTCTCCCGATCAACGGCACAAGAGCCTTCATTTCCGGTCCGTGTTCCCGCCCAGTCAACGCAAGTCGCAAAGGCATAAAAAGACTTTTTCCGCGTTTATGAGTAAGAGATTGGATCTTACGGGTCCACTCCTGCCATGTTTCCTCTCCCCACTCCCCGAGCGGGAGGGCTTCAAGCCCGCTTTTTAATACTTCTTTATCGCTCGAGCAAGTGCCAATCGTGCCACTTACTACTTGTTGCCAATATGTTATATCTTTTAAAGTTGGAAGATTCCCTCGAACGACCTCCCATAACTCTTTAGAAACACTCGTCACTCCACTTACAGAAAGACGATCTCTTGCTACTTCCCAAGGCATGTGAGCAATAAAATCTTGATTAAACGTACGAATGAGACGTGGGTCAAATTTAATAGCACTCTTTGAAAAAGCTTTAATATTAAATTTCTCCACGAGCGCAGTCATATCATAATAAGGCTTGATGGACTCTCCTATGCCAAGAGTTGCAAGGAAGCAATTGAGCGCCATAGGCTCCACCCCTTCCTCACGCAAACCACGTAAACTTAAGCTCCCATCACGCTTTGAAAACCCTCGCCCACTTATATCGGAAATTAAAGATAGGTGGGCATACGTAAAGCGCAAAGGAGTTTCGCCAAGGGCCTGAATAAGCTGAATCTGGATAGCGGTATTTGCCACATGGTCAGACCCACGGATAATATGAGTCACCCCCAATTCAATATCATCGACCACGGAAGCTAAGGTATAAACAGGGTTACCATCTGTCTTCACTAAGACAGGATCGCTCATGTGATTACCCGTAAACTCCACCCGTCCACGACTTAAATCCTCCCATACTACTTCCGTATTATCGAGTTTAAAGCGCCAATGGGGTACCCGACCTTTGTCCTCCAAAGCCTTTTTATCTTCGGCAGAAAGGGTAAGAGCAGCCCGGTCATAAATGGGAGGAAGACCACGCGCTAATTGCCTTTTTCTTTTTAAACTTAGCTCTTCAGGTGTCTCATAGCATGGATAAAGATGACCACTTGCTTTTAATTTTTCAATAGCATGAGAATAACGATCATAACGCTGCGATTGACGCTCGTATCTATCGTGATGGATCCCCAACCACCCAAGATCTTCGTGGATAGCTTGAGCGAAAACTTCCGTTGAACGCTCTTCATCCGTATCATCCAATCGAAGCAAAAAAATCCCGTGGTTTTGCTTTGCAAACAACCAATTGAACAAGGCTGTGCGTGCATTGCCTATATGAAGAAAACCTGTAGGGCTTGGAGCGAAACGTGTAAGTACCATTAGTCAACCTATTTTGCGATCAATTTACTGAATAAACCTCTTATCGACAAGACAATTTTTTGCTCGCTCACCCTTATTAAAAAACCTACGGAAAAATCTATCTTATTCTTATTTTTTAACAATCTATTGATTATCTCCTTGGTTTCTTTTAAGAAATTACTTTGTTACACTTATAGTAAGGCAAAAAAAGAGAGGAGATGAGAAGATGGCATGGTTATTTCTATTATTGGCTGGAACCTGTGAAACGATATGGGCTATCGGCATGAAAAGTCAGCTTTTTTTGACGCGCTTTTGGCCAACCTTAGGGGTTTTTACCTTTATGGCATTGAGCTCTCTCTTTTTATACATAGCAATACGTGATTTACCCGTCGGGACCGCCTATGCCGTGTGGACAGGTATCGGGACCTTGGGAGCAACGATTTTCGGAATAATCATTTTTAATGAATCCTTTGAATGGGCACGACTTACCTGCATTCTATTTATCCTACTCGGCGTTATCGGTCTCAAAGTTTTAACGCCTCAATAGGTTTTTCTAACAAGCTTTCAATTTTTAGTAAGAAGACACGCGATTTACCAAGGATGTTAAATGAGCTCCCGTATTTCTCTCGTGAAAAAATTATCCCTTGCTGAGTCCTCTCAACCTAGATAAACTAAATGCAATCTATGTATAATGGATTCAAATAAATGCGTTTATCAATTGAGGAAAAAAAATGCGACATACTTTACTAACAGGGATGATAACAACCTTAGCAGTTGGGAGCCTTATAAGCCCTCTCCAGGCTACGTCATTCAATGGAGGATATATGGGAGTGCATGTTGGTACCGCCCACACTTCTTCTTCCTATCAAGGACACCATAACGACCAAACTTTCCGTATGAAATTTGGTGAATTTGGATTCGTCGGTGGTCTTTTTGGAGGTTTAGGTACAACATTTAATAATATTTTCTATATAGGAGTTGAGGGCCACCTAAATTACAACACCACCAAAGAAATGATCGAGAATGTTAATAACACCCCCTCGAATCTTAAGCAGACTTATGCTTTGGGTGGGGGGGTGCGTTTGGGATGTCTCTTGCGGCCTCGAAGTATGCTCTTCTTTCACATTGGTGTGGATGCTCAAAGATGGCAGCTCACAAAACACACTACTCATAAGACCCAAAATCTTCTTCTCTTTATTGAGCCCGGTTTGGGTCTTGAACTGGATTTAGGAAGCGATATTCATTTCCACATGAAATACTCGTATGCTATGAGCACAAAGCGCTTAGAGATAGCGGCCACGAAGAATAAAATAACACCGAACCAAGGAAAAGTTTTATTCGGAGTATCCTACCAGTTTTAATGTATCTTTTCCCTCGCTCCTATCCTTTAATCTGACTTCTCATGAGAAATGATAAGACATTTTTAAAGGATACGAGCGACTTATGGAAAAGTCTTTGCTAAGATACCTTAGATAACCTAATTTAAAGCTTCGTGCGAAAGACAGTTGTAAAAAGTTCAAACAAGAACTCTGCAAGCCTACTCATTTAACTAACGACGGCATCTATGTCTACAAGAGGAAACCTCTCTTTAGATAAAGGCGTTGTCAGGCGAGCCTCATACAATACAACCTTTTATTTTAAAGACGCCTCGAATGGCTTTTTCTCCCTTTACGGGCTTTTATTCGTCTTCCTGGTCTTCTCCATTTGAGTTTGTTAGATCCTGAAGCGGGAGAGGAGAAGGCATGGAAGGAGGGCACTCTTCCTCTTGGGAGTCTTCTCCCCAACATATTTTTGCTTTCAAGCTTTCAGGACACAGCACAACAAAATTAACAGCCATAAAAAAATATATTAAGGTTTTGTTACTTAACATCCCGTTTTCCTTCCAGATAAAAAATTAAGAGAGAGCTTTAAGAACGTCTTTAAGAGCTCTTACAGCATTAACAGATTGGGCAAAGAGCGCTTCTTCCTCAGGCGTTAATGGCAATTCTATCACGCGCTCAGCACCTTCTTTGCCAATCACTACAGGCACACCCACATACAAGTCATGGACGCCATATTGACCAGTTAACCAAACAGCACACGGGAGGATTTTCTTCTTATCAAAGAGATAAGCTTCGGCCATTTGAATAGCCGAAGCGGCTGGAGCATAAAATGCAGACCCCGTCTTTAGGTAATTAACGATTTCACCACCACCCTGACGAGTCCTTTCCACAACCTTTTCCAACTGCTCATTTGTCAAAAGCCCCATGCGCACCCAATCTGGTAGAGGAATCCCCGCAACGGTCGTATAGCGAACGAGAGGCACCATAGTATCTCCATGCCCGCCTAATACTAACGCTGATACATCATCAATCGATACATTTAACGCTTGTGAAAGAAAGTAGCGAAAGCGCGCACTGTCTAATATGCCTGCCATGCCCACAACCTTATAGGGAGGTAGGCCAGAGCTTTCCCTTACCACATCAACCATAACATCTAAAGGATTGGTAATAACAATCACAAAGGCATTCGGACAATACTGTTTAAGGGCACTTCCAATCTCCCGCATAACTTGCGCATTAATACTCAGAAGATCGTCCCGGCTCATACCGGGCTTGCGAGGCACACCAGCTGTAATAATCACCACATCAGCGCCTTCAATCGTGTCGAGTGTATTACCTCCTTGACACTCCCCGTCCATACCAGCAATAGCTGCCGATTGGGCAATATCCAGAGCTTTTCCTTGAGGAATACCCTCAGCAATATCATAGATGACAAGATCGCCAAGTTGTTTCCAGGCAGATAAGAAGGCTAGCGTACCTCCGATATTCCCAGCCCCTATTAAAGCAATTTTTGGTCGTCTCATATCGTTGCTCTCCCCTAGCTTTTTTAAGCTTTTAAAAAACAGTTTTTTATAAATTTTAGCCCAAGGTCTACACCTTCTTGATTAATACTATGCCCAAGCCTTTTGCACGCATGCGTCGTTAAATTAACATTGTACTCTTGCAAGAATTCCTGCATTTCCCACATATACTCTATAGGAACGACCTCATCTTGTTCACCGTGAATAAGCATTACTGGAGGCGGTGATGAAGCAATTGTCATAATACTGGTGTCACACAGAACTCGGCCAGAATAGCCTAATACACCTGCAAGATTATCAAGTTGCAGACCCAAGCATAACGCCACCGCTGCTCCTTGAGAGAACCCCACTAATAGGGCATCTTGAAAAGTTAAATTGAGCGCTTCAAGATGTTCCTGCATATAATTTTTTACAAGAGGTGCTATAACTCTTAATCCTTCTAACATTTTTGCAGGATCAAAATTCGCCAAAGAAAACCATTGATAGCCTAGGCCACCACCGTCAAACGGTTCAGGCCCATGGGGACTCAGAAAGAGCGTATCAGGCAATGAAGGCGCCCATATATGCGCAAGAGAAATAAGGTCATGACCATGAGAGCCAACGCCATGCAATAAAAAAACAACTTTCTTGGGTCGCTCCCCGGTAATCGGCCCATACGACGGTCCCGACAGACTTAAAGTGCTCATCGACGGTTCCCTTTCTTTGTTGTTATCTCTACCCTATGATTTCTTTGTACTTTTAAATCAGAGGCGATTTGCGCCATCCCCTTTGTTCTTTTTAACTTTTTATAAGTTTATCCTTTAAACGATATCTTATGTTAGGAAAAGCATAAAGTTATAATATATGCAAGAAAGATCACAGGTATAAAAGGAATATGCTCGTCATTATATCTCCTTTTTCTAACTCTTCCGACCATCATTCCTATTATGCCAGAGCTTAAGAAAAACAGCGGAAGATTAGACCAATGAAAGACAAACGCTGCTGAAGAAAGTAAGAGAATATCAGCCCTTGCTAAAAATGGTTTTCCTCTCCTTCGTTCTACCCTTGTCTTTATCCCTTCCAATATCAAATGCACCATGAGAAAAACAAGTAAACGTGATAAACTCAGGCCCCCAACAACCATAATGATTACCGAGCAAATAAGATGGATATATAAAAGAAAGGCAGGAAAACATAAAGTTTGCCAGTCTTGAATAGCCATAATGGCCATATTGATTATCAAACATCCGAGAAGAAAAGATTCTATCACACACACTCCCTCATAAACAAAACTCGAGAAATTCCTCCAGCCATCCCGGGGATTTTAACAAAAAAAATTTCTCTTTTAATATTTATATCTTGAAAGACTGGAAAAAATATATTATGCAAGCTTAAATTACATTTTAACTATAAAAGCAAGTATGTATTTTAATTTTACTAAAAAGCAATATATTTTTATTATCCTAGGCGTATGCTCTATAGTAGGATGTCATCATCCTTCCTTCGTTCATCACGATCCTTATAATAAAATGAGCCAACATGACTATTTAGAATGGCTCAAAAAATTTCCGCTTCAAGAAAACATTGACATTGATGTTCCTTCCCTTCCTACAAAAGAGGAAGAAAAAGAAAGCCTCCCAAGCGAATTTTCTCAACCGGTGTCTATAGCCATGACAGAGGGTGTTGATATGCGCTCTGTCTTATTTAACTTAGCATCACAAATTGGCGCCAGCGTTATAGTATCTCCTGCCATCACAAGCTCATTGAACTTTAAGGTCAAAGATAAGCCCTTTATTAATGTGCTCGACCAATTATGTCATTTAGGTGATTTAAAGTATGAGCTTCGTGAAGGTCTCTTGATCATTGAGCCGGATGCACCTTACCTTAAAACATATGATCTCCCTTACTTGTCCCAGGATCGAAGCAGCCAGCATAGCTTGAACGTCTCAACGGAAGTTCCGATTACCTCAAGCCAATCACCGTCTTCAGGGCAAGGAAAAGCATCGCTCAACCAAGCTTCTTCCAGTTCTATTGAAGGTAAGAACAATATCAATTTCTGGGACTCTGTTGAGAAAACCATACAAATGATTGTCCATCATTCGTTGCCCGCTCCTTCTGCTCCTATCGAAGCTTCCAAGAAGCTCCCTTCTAGCTATACCATCCATAAGCAAGCTGGGCTTTTAAGTGTGTGGACCACTCATAAAAAACACAAAGAAATTAGTATTTACCTTGACCAACTTCGTTCGGCGGTCTCTTCTCAAGTACTTATTGAGGCAAAAGTGATTGAAGTAAGCTTAAACGAAGAATTTAAGAGCGGCATCAATTGGAATTTTATTCATCAATACCTTAATATTGAACGGGGGGACTTTATCTCCTTATCAGATAAATCGCAGGTTCTATCTTTGGGATTTCGGAAAGATCCGAGCCACATCCTTTTCAATATGTTAGAATTCTTTGGAAGTGCCCGAACACTTTCGAACCCTCATATTACAATCATGAACAACCATGCTGCCATTTTAAAAATTGCACGCAACGAAGTTTACTTTAAGCTCAATCATCTAAAAGAACGTTATGATACAAGGTATGGGCATGAATCGACCACAACCACGAGCGAGATCCATACCGTTCCTGTCGGAATCATTCTGTATGTTCAGCCTTCTATTAGCCTAAAAGATGGGCAAATTATTCTCTCGCTGCGCCCCACCATTACCAATACGGTCCAAGAAGTCGAAGACCCTGCTGTTTCTATTTCCTCTCAGGGAAAAATTCGCTCATCCATCCCAGTGATTCAAGTCCGAGAATTTGATTCTGTCATGAAGTTGAAATCAGGGTTTAGCGCTATCTTAGGGGGGCTTATCTTAGAAAAAGCTCACAACAAATCCTCAGCGCTTCCTTTTATTCCTCATCCGTCTAATCCTTTGCTCGACAACAAGCTCGATCAACGCGAAATTGTCGAACTGGTAGTCTTATTAAAAGCAACCATTATCGATGCAGGACAGAAGCAACAATTCAAGGAAATAACTAAAGGGTTCGAGACTCTCAAACCCTCCTCGCCTCAACAATCGCCTACGACTGCCTCTCCTTCGAACGCAGGACTAGCAAAAGAATCAGCTAAAGGAAGAGATAACTTACATGCCATTAAGAAATAGCGCTTCTCTAACAAGGATTAAAAAAGCCATCCAAACAAATAAGAATTTTTGGCTGCCAAAAGCGACAGAGCTCTTGCCGGGCTTCGGATTAATTGAAGTAACGATCGTTCTTATCATCATTGGTATTTTAGCAAGCTTTGGCCTAAAAGGATTTCATCTTGTCGAGAAATCAAAACTCCAATCTTTTATTTCTACCTTAAGCCAGCTTAAGGCTACTGTTGAATTGATAGAAAGTGAACATTTGCTCATTCCTGGGATTACGGAACAGGATGATTTTGATCCTTCCACCTTTTGGGATACCCTTAATCGCCGGTATCATACGTCTTTCAACCGGCATCCAACCTTAGGAGGGGAATTTTCTTTCGTCTATCAATATGAAGATTTTCCTGGTCTATGGTTAAAGTTTCACGCCCGTGGGCAACCTCAAAAAGCCCAATTGACTCCTCAAGAAGCTCATATGATTGATCATCAGCTTGATGATGGACGTGCGGACACAGGAATTATTCAAAGCGTTAACGTTTCGGGCCAAACCTCAAAATGCATGACCATCAAGGGCACTTATGACGAAACCCATGAAAAGAAAGCTTGCGTTCTTTATTACCAGCTTGTTGAGTAAAATCCCCTCTAAAGGAAGGATGATAAATGGCTTTGGACTTTTAGAGGCTGCTATTGCTCTTATTGTGATGGGAATGATTGGCGCAACCCTTCTCTCTTCCCTACGGGTTTATATGGCTTTTAAAAAAGAAGTGGAACAGAAAAACCAATGGAAGGAAACGATTCAACGGCAAGAAGTCATTCTAAAAGCTATAGGTGCTTATATCACCCGTTATTATCATCTTCCTTTGCCAACAGTACAGGTTAAAAACAAGGAATTTATTGGGCTTGTCCCCACCGAGAAACTAGGTATCTCCGCTAAGTACCAAAAAGATGCGTTTGGGCATTTTTTTACGTACGCTGTTAATCCTGCTCTTTCTCAAGATAAAGCTCATTTTAAAGGTCTGAACAACAAGAACCTCCAAGTAGATGCATCAGCCCATTATTTTTGCCAATCCCCTCTTGGAGAGGGCTTGACGATTACTTCAGAGAAAGGACACGCATCCACCGCAGCACTCGTTATTATCAGCCATGGCCCTAAAGGAGAAGGCGCATTTATAGAAGGAAAAATCTCTGTTTTTCGAACAAAGGTGACAGGGGAAAATACCAATGATGACGCTCTCTTTTTTGCTCCCTCCTCACCGTCAAAAGCCTGTGACGATATTATTGAATGGGTTACGCGGGAAACTCTTGTGGCCCTTTATACAGGCACGGTATGCGCTTACCATCCCATGCCCTTATTTAAAAAGTCTTCTGCACCCAAACATTCTATGACTCCTTCTTCTTTGCCTGAAGCTACTTATTTTCCTGATGATGAGAGATCAACCCCTTAAAACCATTTTTATTTATAATTAATCTATGCAAAGATTAAGGAAGAAAGAGTGAAAAGGAAGAGCTTAAGGAGGAAAAATACTGATGGAAGAATATAAATTTATTTCTGAGCTTAAAAAACATGAAGAAAAAAAGAGGGAAGATCTCAATAATTTCTACACCGTTTCATGCTCTTTAATTTTTGGGAGCACGCCTTTTATTCAGCAATATGCTGGCCCTATAAAAGAGATTATTAATATCTCCAACTTATTTGCGATCTTAGGGCTCATTATAACAGTCAGTTGGGTGCTTTCTCTCCTACGTATTCATAAAACAATCCAGGTTTTAGGGAATGAACTCGAGAAATTTGAAGACAAGCTTCCAATCAAGATCAATCACTACCTTAAAATAAGACAAAAGCAATCAAATCTTAATTTTCAGATTACAATTCCTGAACTTTTAGTTCCGCTTAGCTTTATGATTGCTTTTTCAGCCCTCATACTTCAGATATTCTTGAGATAGGTTGTCAAGCAAGGGTTTCACCTATAAAAATAGGGCATCATCTTTAGGAGGAAAATAAAGAAGAGATAGCCGTTTTATATACACCTTTCGTAACTTTATAAGTAACAGAATCAGAAAGCGCCTTGAAAGACTGGAAACGCTGAGGTACCCAAGCGTCCCAGAATGTCTTTGGTGCTGAGGAAGAGGAGGAAGCTGATGCGCTTGGAACTTTTTTATAGGCACCCGACGCTTCCCAGAAATCAGCATCTCTTATTCCTTTTAAAAAGCTTACCCCAACTTTAGAAAGCGAATAGAAGGAAGAAAACGTTTTTAAACCAAGTCCCTCTGAAATAAATGTTTTAACATAGCTACCTCTCAAACTGTCGACGGCTGATTGTCGCAAACTCTTTCCAAGAGATCTTTTCTCAATTTTATCGAACATATAAGAAGTTGTCATCTTAGAGCAAAAATTAACAGCCGCACGAGAGGCAACCTTCGTCGCAAAATTTATTCCCGTTGTTATCAAAGGTATTTGAGGAAAGCTGCCACCCATAGAAAAGGACATAGACCCCAACGGGCCACCCAAATAGAGAGCAAGAGGTATCGCCAGCGATCCTAAGGCCGCTTTTTTGCCTCCAACGTCATACCCTCCTTTAAAAAGCGCGGCGGACAAGAGCATCTGAGGACCCATATAGCTTCCTAGAGTCTCTACCACCGTTGAGCTGGCTCCTAACAGGCTTGAGCTCATACTCCAAAGGCCTTTTCCCATATCTGCCACGATGGGTAAGGAACCAGGAGCCGACAAGAGATTCCCGGCCCCTACCATAAGAGGAGATAAAGCATAGACACCTCCTACCAACGCCGCTGTTCCTAGGAGGCCATATAGATAAATTTTAGGGTTATTCCAATTCTTACTTAACCAATTACCTGCGGCTGGTATAAGTTTTGAAATGCCTGAGCTGACTTTGACTTTTTCATTCGAAAGATCAACAGCGCCTAACGTTTCTTTTACCAAACCAGGTATCTTCACTTTCATACTTGTAGGCGTCAAGCCCTTCAACATATAAGCAGCCGATGACGACAATCCAAGTACTGTACCTTCAATAGTGGCATTAGCTATATTTCCCAATTGAATACCAGCCTCCAGGGGAACATTTATTCGATGGCGTACTTTTGCCGCATACTCAGGAGAGAATTTTTCGCTTGCCTCAATATTATCCGGCAAATCACCACCCTTCTGCCAGACATTTTTAATCTCCTGCCAGCTCTCGCGCCCCCCTTCTTTTATGTTTTCGAGAGCTTCACTTACGCTTCCTGGAAGGGAAGGAGCTGAAGTAGAGACGCTTTCCGCAGGGATATCCATTCCCATAGCTTCTGGTCCCCCACTTCTCATAGCGGCAACGGGTGATAAGGAAGTAGCAAGAAAGACAGAAGCAAGCCCTGCCGATAATAATTTTTGGCTCACCTTCCTGGCCCTTTTTTGCCAATACTTTATACTAAGTAGCCCAAGGTTAGAATAAGCCTTCCGAAAATTTAGATAACCACGGTACAACATGCTGGAGACTATCCTATTTTATTCCTCTAGTAATTACTTTTACATAGATAGATTAAAAATATTTAAAAAAAAACTTTAAAAAAATACAGAAATATATTAAACAATATAAGATAACCTGACCATAATTAGAAGGCTTCAATAAAAAGGACTATTAACATGCGCATTATTTCCTTGATGACCATTATTTTTATTTTGCTAGGGGGAAACAGTAAGGCAGAGCATTCAAAAGAGTCCTTTTTCCCCGAAGAACAAGCTCAAGGTTCTTCCCAAAGAAAGTCTCTCTCCCTTGAGCAAACGTCTTCTCCGTCGTCCTCCGTTGGTAACCATCAAGAGAATTCATGGACCTACATTAAATGTATGATTCAATACCTTGATGAAGATAATGAGATGGACGAGGAATGCCGAACGTCAAGTCTTGCTTCTCCATCCCCTGCAGGAGCTTTAGATTACGCTTCCCTTTCCTTCTTTTTCTCTGTCACCGCTTACTTACTTAACCGCTACTGCCTTTTTGAACGTTTTAACAGCCACTATTTCTTCCTAGCTTCCTCTATATCAGCGTACTTCCTTGCTAATAGCGCCTACACATGGAGAGAAAACTACCTTGCCCTTCTCCAAGGACAAGGAAAAAACTTAGGAGAAAAAGAACAAGAGAGGCAGTATACAGAAGAAACACCCGTTTCTTATTTTTCAGATTACCCGGATGACAAGAATAAAACAATTAGTGGCGATGAAAGCCCCTCGTTACGCTTCGCTACGAGTTATGAGGACGGTTATAACGTCCCATTAACTCCGCTGATGCAATGATATGATCTTTGATAGCAGTGAGGATTTCTTTCTTATCTGGCAGTTTGTCAAAATGAAGCTTTTTATCTATAGCATAAAGCCGGAAAAAATAACGGTGCTCCCGGTCAGGAGGACATGGACCGCCCCACACAGCTTTTCTCCAACTATTCAATCCAAACTTTATATCAGGAGGAAGCTTGCGAAGGCTTTCTAAAAAATATGTTTGAGAAGTCGGGATGTTATATATTACTAAATGGTCCCATGTCCCCATCGGTGCATCTGGGTCATCCATAATTAGTACCAAAGACATTGCCTGGCTTGGGACCCCTTCCCATGTGAGATCTGGACACACGTCTTCTCCATCACAAGTAAAACGAGTCGGTATCACATCCCCATGGTTAAACGAAGAACTGGATAATTTCATTTTTCCTCCTTATGTCTTTGTTTAACTACTCCCTTTTATTGTGAAAAATCTAATAAGAAAAGTCTAGAGATTTATTTCAACTTCCGCCGACGTCTTAACATATTGGCTATATAAATACCGACAAACACTACGACAATCATGAGCGTAGAGAGGGCATTAATTTGGGGGTTAAGGCCATAGCGTATACTAGAAAAAATAACCATGGGAAGTGTTGTCGACTCCGGCGCTGATAAGAAGCTAGCAAGCACTACATCATCCAGGGACAACGTAAAGGCAAGTAACCATCCAGAGAAAAGAGAAGGAGCAATAATAGGAAGAGTAACGACAAAAAAGACTTTTATAGGATAAGCACCTAAGTCCAACGCAGCCTCCTCCAGGGACAAGTCAACTTCACTTAGACGTGTTTGGATTAAGACCGCTACATAGGCCATTGCCAACGTAATATGGGCCACCATAACTGCCCCTATACCTAATTTAAACACTCCACCAATTGTCGTCCCTAAAATAACGAATAAAAAGAGAAGAGATAACCCCATGATGACGTCTGGCATTACTAAAGGTGCTGATATCATCGCAAGAAAAAGGGTTCGGCCCCGAAAACGACCAAAGCGAACTAAAATAAGAGCAATGATGGTACCAAATACAACAGAGACGGTCGCGGCCACCACCGCGATTTTTAAACTCACCCAACCGGCTTTTAGAATCTGATCATTCGTAAAAAGCTTGGCATACCACTTAAAAGAAAAGCCTGTCCACACCGATACAATAGAAGATTCATTAAAAGAATAAGCAATTAAAGTTAACAGAGGGATATACAAAAAAGCATATCCAAATAACAAAAACGTCAAGGTGGGGGAAAACCGTTTCATGGAACTCTTTTGTCCTTTATCGCAGGATATTGCCGTTGTTGAAAAAACATAGCTGGCACCACAAGCAAGAAGATCATAAAAATGGCAAGCGAAGATGCCATCGGCCAATCGCGATTAATGAAAAATTCCGCCCATAAAACGCGCCCAACCGTAAAAGCTTTATTTCCTCCTAAAAGCTCCGGAATAGCAAATTCCCCTACAGCAGGGATAAAGACAAGAATACTACCCGCACCGATGGCCTTTAAGGATAAGGGTAAGATAATGGTAAAAAACCTCTTGAATGGTCGACAACCAAGGTCCGATGCTGCTTCTAAAATATCGGCGTCTACCTTCTGCAGCACACTGTAGAGGGGCAAGACCATGAAAGGTAGATAAGAATAAACAATCCCGATACATACGGAAAATTGATTCCCAAGCAGCGGCAACGGCGCATCAATAAGACCAAGCTTTAACAACAACAAATTAAGAAGTCCATGGTCAGATAACATCGCTATCCATGCATAAATCCGAATCAACATGGAGGTGAAAAAAGGCACCATAAGAAGCATAATAAGCAAAGGCTGCAGATGCTGGCGAACACGAGAAATACCATAAGCAAGAGGAAAACCAATAATAAGCGCCACAACCGTTGCTAAAAAAGCAATCATTAAAGAGTTAAAGAAGGCTTGAACATAGAGACGATCTTCTAACAAATAGATGTAATTAGAAAGATTCAAACGAACCTCTAATATATAATTTCCAACCCACTCATAAATTGATTTATAAGGTGGGCTGCCTATAATAGATTCAGAAAGACTTACATTGAAAACGATGAGCCCTGGTAATAAGAAAAACAGAATAAGCCAAAAATATGGCACAAGAATCAATGTCTTCGGCTGGAAAAACCGCTGGATAAAATAGAGCAGAAGCTTTTTATACCAAGGCTTCTTTTCTAAAAAATCTTCCGACAAAATTCTTTTTTGCATCTTACCTACGACGTCAATAAAATAATGTTTTCTGGCTGCCAGCTTGCATACACCTGATCCTCCCAGGTGATGGGCGGTTCCGCCTCTCTTTCAAGGTTTGGCATAGTAGCAATTAATGTCTTCCCATTGGGTAACAAAATATAATAACGAGAAATATCTCCTAAATAGCCTATATCATCAACGATTCCCTTAACACAATTTTGTTGGCTCTTTCTTGGATGCTTTGTCAGAGTGATTTTTTCAGGGCGGATCGCTATATGCACTTGCGCCCCCACCGGCGCATTGCCGAAATGAGAAATGCGGATATCGGCTCCTAAGGCATCAGAATGGACAATGACATAATCTGATTCGTCTTCTTTGACCATCCCTTCAAAAATATTCATAGAACCAATAAAATTAGCCACATAACGAGAGTTAGGAAATTCATATATCTCGTTAGGCGTCCCCACTTGCCGCAAGTGGCCTTCTTCCATAATGCCAATTCTTGTTGCCACCGTCATGGCTTCTTCTTGGTCATGGGTTACCATGACGAAGGTAATACCCACTGTTTCCTGAATATTTACTAACTCGAATTGAGTTTGCTCCCTAAGTTTTTGATCTAACGCGGCAAGAGGCTCATCAAGGAGGAGTAACTTTGGTCGCTTGACGAGACTTCGCGCTAACGCGACACGTTGCCGTTGACCCCCGGAAAGTTGATGCGGCTTCCGTTTAGTGTAATTAGTCATCTGCACTAATTCTAAGGCTTCTTCTACGCGCACTTTTATTTCTCGACGTGGGAGCTTTTCTTGCTTTAATCCAAAAGCGATATTCTGCTCCACGGACATATGAGGAAAAAGAGCGTACGATTGAAACATCATATTAACAGGCCGCTCATAAGGAGGACGATGCGTCATATCTGCTCCATCAATCCATACCTCCCCTGAGCTTGGCTCCTCAAAACCAGCAAGCATACGTAAAGCAGTAGTCTTACCACACCCAGAGGGACCAAGAAGGCAGAAAAATTCCCCCTTATATATAGAAAGAGAAAAATTCTTTATAACGGGAACACCATCAAATTTTTTAGATACATTATCCAGATGGATATATGCCTGCGCCTTTGGATCTTGCCATGGCTCTAATGGTTTGGCTGATTTCTTCTTTCCGACCATTTGATATTCCTTTCCTTAATAAGCCATGCGAAGTTGCAACCAATATCGGTTACTTTTCCTCTCGTATTGACGCGTTGGTATCCCCTCTACCATCATTTTATGTAAATGTTCCTCGGTAGGATAAATAATAGGATTTTCAAGGATTTCTTTTTTAATGTACCTCCTTGCCTCTTTATTAGCCGACGCTGCCAATGTCTTTGCAGTAATGCGAGCACCTACCTTCCCATCAAGAAGATAATTAATAAACTTATGAGCATTATCAGGATTTTTCGATGTCCGAGGGATAGCAATAACATCGCACCAAAGGAACGTTCCTTCTTTCGGATAGACAAATTTAACGCGCATCGGTGTCTTTTTTTGCATTGCGACACGCTGAAAACGCGCAATATCACAGTTCACCCCCTGCACAAGGCATAATTCCCCATTCACAAGCGCTGCCAAAGATTGGTAGGAATTAAATTGTTTAATATAAGGACGAATCGTTTGCATATGCTCATAAGCTCTTTCTAAATTTTTCAAGCTAAATTCATTAGGGTTTAAGCCTAAATATTGCATAACATACGGAAAAACATCTTGTCCTTCTTCCAGCAGAGACACGCCACATTTTTTAAATTTATGAACGACCGACTCCTCAAAAAACATCCCCCAGCTATCGATGGGAGCCTTAGGATCGATTTTTTTTATTAATTCTTCGTTATAGGCAAACCCCACAAAACCCCAGGAAAAAGGAAGAACATAGTCGGCTTTCGGGTCATAATCTAGAAATAAATCGATAAATTTCTGGTCCAGATTCTTTAAATTAGGTAATTTACTATGATCTAATTTTAGATAAAGGTTCGCTTCCACATGGTTCTTCCCAATAGGCCGCGCGGTTGGGAATATGACATCATACTTGGAAGCTCCCATCAGTAATTGGGCTTCCAGGACGTCATTACCGCTATAAACGTCAAGGTTCACTTTAATGTTGGTTTCTTTTTCAAAATCTTTGATAACTTTGTCAGGGAGGCTTCCGATCCAAGCAAAAACATTGACGATCTCTTGGGCTTCACTCCTGTGAAACACATCAAGAAAAAGACACAAAGCAAAGATAAGGGTCAACCTTTTAAAGGCCCATGTTGACACGCGTTTAAACAAAAGAGAACTCCGTCTAGGCACCCAAAAACTCCCCTCTCTAAGTATTCGTCCTTACTTCTTTTAAAATATTTACTTAAAAAAGACAATGAATAAAGCACGTAGAAGAGCAGAACATTCCTCCAACGATATATTTTTTGGTGCTAGGAATCCCTTATCAAGAGGCAAGAAAAGATAATCTATCACAGAAAACTTACAACCTGTTTTCCTTTACCTAGATGTTCATTAACTTCTTCTCTCTTCCAAGTCCTTTGCAAGCTGGGGGTGAACGACTTTGCCTCTATGAAGATTGAGGCCATGATAGAAAGTAGGGCTTTCCTCGAGTGCGCGTTTGATTCCCTTGTTGGCAAGCAATAATATATAACTCAAAGTAGCATTATTTAAAGAAAACGTTGACGTTCGTGCTACAAGCGAAGGAATATTCGGGACGCAATAATGGGTTACCTCATCTATTTTATAGGTGGGCTGATGTAAGCTTGTTAGCTCACTGGTTTCAAAACATCCTCCTTGGTCAATAGAAACATCAACAACACACGAACCAGGGCTCATCCTCTTGATCCATTCACGTTTAACGATTTTTGGCGCGGCTCCCCCTGGAATAAGGACGGCCCCAATAACTATATCGGCTTCTAGTACATACTTTTCAACAGCGGTAGGAGTGGAGTAAGCCGTTTCCACTTTTCCTTGGAAGAAATCGTTTAGCACTCTCAAACGTTCAGGAGAGCGATCCAATATGGTGACTCTCGCCCATAGAGAGGACGCCACCAGCGCTGCATTCATCCCGGCAACGCCTCCCCCAAGGATTACCACATGCGCTGGAGAAATTCCTGGAGCTCCCATTAGCAAGACACCCGATCCTCCTTGATCCTTTTGTAAAAGATGTGCACCAACTTGCACGGCAACACGCCCTGCAATTTCACTCATGGGAGTCAGTAAAGGCAAACGACCTGCCGTATCTGTAATAGTTTCGTAGGCGATGGCTGTGCACTTGATTTGACACAACACCTCTGCCAGAGCAGGAGCCGCCGCTAGATGTAAATATGTAAACAACACGTGGTTCTTCGTAAGAAAAGAACATTCTTCAAGTTCGGGCTCTTTAACTTTTATAATGAGTTCAGCCTTTTCATATATTTCTGGTCCCGATTCACAAATATAAGCTCCGGCTAATACATATTCTTCATCCGCACAGCCTGCACCATTCCCTGCAGACTTTTCTATATACACTTCGTGACCTTTTTCCACTAATTCCTTAACCGCATAAGGAACTAATGCTACTCGATATTCATGGCTTTTAAGTTCTTTGGGGACGCCAATTTTCATTTTGATCTCTTTTTCTTTAACAGTCTTTATTCTTTCTGATTTCCCGGCCCTTTGGCCTCACCTATTCCTAATAATTTTTTAAATTGCGAAAGATCTGATTCATTTGCAGCAACTTCACTAAATAACTCGATTAAACTCAAGTTACCCCACGAAACAGCCTTCTTAACAAGGTAAGGAACTGGGCTATGCGGCTCAATATACATTAAAAAATCAGCTACCTGCTCAAGTTGCGCATAAGCTTCTATACGACTTTTTATGGGCGATAAGGAAAGGACATCATCCTGTTTAGACGAAGCTAAAGCTCGCGTTTTGGTTGCCTTTTGACCATTGTTGTCCTTCATTTCTTGCAACTCCCCCTGGAGCACCCCTGCCCCACGCTCTCTTAGGACTTTTTGAGCAAACATACGTATCTCATCAAGAACCTGTTGTACACGATAAAAGCTAATGTTTTCTTTAGGACAAAGTTCATTTAAGGTTTTCTCTAATGATAAGAGCGGCTCAAGTGCCTTTTGGAGGTCTTCTAACATCTTCTGATAGAAAGATGCTGGCGTTTGAAGGACACTCTCTTTAAAATGTGCCATAACAGGTCTCCCATCTTGCTCAGCCCTAAGCAGAAGTGTATGGCCATCTTTCCTTCGCTTCACATTACTTTCCAATGCCTGAGCATCACGAAAATCAGCCAAGGTATACGGTAAAATAAGGGAATCAAAAGGTTGAGTGATTTTTGTAAACATAAGGACATCAGAGAATTTCATATTAATCCACTCAAAAGGAGAGAGACGCAGCTCAAAAGAGTCCTCTTCGAGGGGAGGGTGCAGTGCCTGCCAAAAAGTCTTACAAAGACCTTCGAGAAGTTTAAAACCATAAGGTAAGCCTTCAAGGCCGCTTAAATGATACAGAGACTCCATATACCAAACAGCAATCTGTAAATCTTTCGATTGTGAGCAGAGACAATTTTGGCAAAGAGTGGCCACCTTCCCCCAATCCGCACGTTTCCTCTCTGTCTTCCAGATTCCTTGAGGGAGATCTTCTATCTCCTCCCGACGGGATTCTTTAATATGGCGGTATATGTCCGTATACCTCTCATACTGACCGGTAGGACACGTATCAGAAAGCGGCTTTATGAGTTCATCGATTGGCTTCGGGGTAAATTCCGTCATGTTCAAAACCATTCCTTTGGTCAGCGTCGTGGTTTTTTACTTTTTATTCACTGGGCTTCTTCTCGCCAAGAGGAAGGGGTATCAAGGTCCCCATATTCTTCCTCTTCTTCCTCCTCTTCATATAACTCTGGGGCGTAGGAAGGAAAAGGAGGAAGTACTAAGAGTTTCTTCCCTTTCTTACTGGGCCCCATAAGAGCAAATTGGATATACACTCGCGAAAAATCGCTAGAGGTGCTATCGGGATAATTCATATTGTCTCCAACAGCTGCGATGGTAGGAATTTCAAACTCTGCAAGGACAGGTTCAGGGTGAGCGATGGTTTTATAATCACCATGAGAAATCGCATGGTTGCGCAACATCCAAAGAAGAGCCCAATGTCCTGAATAGCCAAACTTAGCTGCTTGTCTCTCAATATTAAGGTTTGGCTTATTACTATCCCCTACGGGAATGGAAGAAGAATTCCTTGCCCAGCGAAGTTCAATGCTTACCGGATCACCAATATGCCATTCTGCCATCTCCTTGGTGCTTTGCGCATCCAAAGCACGGCGTCCAAGGCGCGCCACCCATTCTATAATCTCATGGCCATTGACCTCATTTGTGCGATTTACGCGAAAATCCGCTTTAATCTGGATGCCTGGATTTCCTGTTTTATGAAAGGATAACAGGGGATCTAAGAAGTCGCGCACAACAGTTAAGCGCTTTAGGAAAGCGAGAATTTCAGTCTCCCCAGCCGCCTTTGAGTTATTTAATACATGCTTTATGGTAGGCTCGAACTCTTCAAACATTTTAAAGAAAATTCTTACATCTTCGGGACGCGCTTCTCCTTCTTCTTTAATATCGTCATTACGCAAATCGACATTTGTTACAAAAGGAAATTTCCCCGCTAAATATCGGTTAAAGAATTCAGAGAGCTGGATATATCCTTGGTGAACCTTGCCCTCCCCGACAATGCCACAGCGTCGATAAATCATCTTACGGATTGAGTTACGCTTGCGAAGGAAATAATCTCCAGACGTTTGGCCTAAATCCGTTTGCTTAATTTTTTCAAAACAAGAATCAAGTTTTAAGCCTTTCATATCTTTTAAAATAAAATTTTCCAACACAAGGATGGAATTATCAGGTTTTTTCGAATTATATGTCTTTGTTTGCGCCACGATACGTGCCCACTTATTAAAGAGCGTTAAGTTCACGTATCCTCCTTGAATATCAGCTTGACCCAAGAGAGCAATCAACGGCGCCGCAAATTCCTTTGCTAATATCATAATGCGATTTCGCTGGATGCTTAAAAAGCTTTTTAAATCTTGTTCATCGCGCACATTAAAAGCAGCGAGGGCTATATCACTCGCCCCATCCCACCATTCAAAGTTTCCTTCTTTGACTGGGTAAAGCTGCTCTTCTTTTAAGAGAGCGTCGACGTGCTCGAGAAGGTTATAAGCCAAAGAAGCCAACAAATCACGTAACTCTACATAAACGCTCGCCGTTTGACTAGATTTAAGCAGTGTTAAAAATCTCGTAAGATAAGGCATGGCCTCTTGAAGGTTAGGGATTTGAGCTCTCATCTTTTCTTCCGGCGTCGAAAGAAGCTCGATATCATTATTAAATATCTGCGCTTGAGCTAAGAGTGATGCCACATGTTCCCTCAAGCTCTGCTCCCCGGCTGTCCGTAAAACCCCATGGAGATCTTTTGGATAATCCTTCAATTTTTGGTTAATGAATTGCTCGTAAGCAGTAATGAGAGCACGGGCATTCTTAAGCAAATTAACATCCCATAATAACCGTTGGCCTTCGGGTATCGTTGTCTGCAATTTATGTTTAACCGCAACGGCCATAAAAGGCTCACTATAAAATTTGGCTAGGATGTCCTTAAGATTCTCCACTCCTTTGGAAGGCTTGGACACAAGATGCCCATCGTGCACTTCGAAAATTGTCCCACTAAGAGGATTAGAAAGCTTAGCTAATTGGATTTTAAATTCCTTAAAGAACTCATTGGCGTGATGCACAGCTTCTAAAACAGCATCCGCTCCTAATAGGGAAGAACGTGCTGCCTCAACAATTAACGTCGCATAATCCTCGCCAGGCTCAAACTTTTCCCGATCTAGCCAATCGAGGTCTGGTTTATTTATAAAATCAACAGCTTCATTAAGGATATGAGATAATTGCCGATACTGCTCCGCTGTTGAGAGATGTGCTTTATCCGTGCTGATAAAATTATTAAGGCCAGCTAACAGCTCATTAATAGGCTTATACCTTTCTCCAAGGCTCATTAAGGCCTCCATGTACTCTGCGAAAAAGCGCTTAAAGGTTTCCCGTGCACTTGCTTCACTTGCCAAAAGGTTTACTTGATATTTTGTTACCGCTTTGACATCCATAACCTCATGTAGATCGACTAAAGACTCGGCAGGAAGGTCATAATTAAAAAGATATTTTGTAATTTTCGATATGTCAGCTTGGCTTTTTGATATAGGAAGCTGGCTATAAAATTTCACCATTTCCTCAAGCTCTAAAAGCTTGTAAACAAAATCCTTAAGCGCAATAAACTCGGGAATTGCTTCCGCATTAACGCCTTTTGGGTCGATCGTATGTATTTTCGGTTGTTCCTTGCCTTTAAGGATGCGTTGCTGCTTGGTCGCTTGATGAGAGTGAAGGAGGCGCGTCCAGGAAAACTCTTGGTTCTCCGGCTTTTTTTGCTTTTCCTTAGAAGTTGCTGTCGTTAAAAGTGCTAAGCTTGTTGATCTAAGAGGAGTAGAGAGAGATAACTCCTGCATCAACGCCTTGATGTATTCCGTCGTCGCGAACCCTTCGCTAATGCTATAAGCTTTTCGAGCAAATTCATAATGGATCGACTGCAAGATAATCTTGTTAAATGCAACGCCGATAACTTTGTGGATATCTTGATTTAAGGAGCTAAACCAAGAAGGGGTGATAAAGAAAGATCGGAAACTCATGGAGTGAACGTGCGACATAAGCCGGAGCAGAATAGGTGCTTGCTCATCAAAAATGAGTCGCTGCGAATCAGATAAGGATTTATCTTGAGCTTGTCCTAACGCATACTCAATTTGGTATAAGACAGGCAATAAAGCTTTACGGGTATTTTTTAAACTATCATAAGAACGGTAAGCGCCATAAAAACAAAGAGTTGCTGTTGCAATGACTATAGCGCGCGCAACAAGGACAGATCGTTGATCTGCTTTTAACTTATGCGCCATTGGATGGGCTAAAGCAAATTCACGAAAAACTTTATTATTGAGAAGATCATGAACGAAGCAAATATCATGCTTTTCTAAAGGCTCGCATTCTCCGATCTCTATATCCGCTGTCTTGAGACGAATGGGAACGAACTCCCCCGTAGATGATTGTGATCTTCTATCACTTGGCCCTTGATCACCTGCAAAATATACCCCCCGCAAGAAAAAAGACTCATGGTACGAGGTAAACTTAAAGAGCTGATTTAAATATAAGGCCACTCCCTCTTTCAACTCCATCACATTACGTGAAAACAGCATGATATCTTCCTGCTGCTCCCAACGTGAGGAAGCAACATACATCTGCATTTTTATGTGTTCGATTGTATTGGTCACCGCATAAAAAATGTCATCTACCCAAGAAGGAGCATAAGCAACATCAAGAGCATAAGGACAAGACCAGCCGAACATTTGCTCTTTCGTTGGGCTTGGGAGGGCTTGACAAAAATTTTGGAAACCTCCAATTAAATCACATTTGGTGAACACTATATAGATAGGCATCTTCATCCCAAGAGTATCTTGAGCTTGCACAAGTTTTAAATAGAGAGCTCGCGCCCGACTCGTAATTTCATTATGCGTCAGCTTATTATTCCCTATGAGCTCTTCGACAGGAATTGTCAGAATAATCCCATCAAGGGGACGCTTTGGCCGATAACGATTAAGGAGGAGCAATAATAAGTTCCACCTTTGCTCATCAGCTATCACCTGGTGCTTATCAAGGACAAAACAACCCTTAATATCCAAGATAATCCCATGGTTTAAAAGCCACCAATTACACTCCGGGTCCACTTCTTTGATGGTAAAATTGGGGCGCCCAACAGGCAAATTCAAACCAGAACAACCAAAGAGCGTCGATTTTCCTGACTCCTTCGCACCAATCGTAAGATACCATGGCAAGGTATAAAGAGGATCGCTCCCTCCTAAATGGCTTTTCAAAAAATCGAGTGCTCTTAAAAAGGATAGGCTGAAATCACCCACACTTAGGTAACCTTTCAGCATGATATAATCCATAAAGCTGCCACCTCGATAGGGAGGCTTTTCTTTACCTACGCCACCTCTTGCTTCACTTGCTTCCCCCTCACTGCCTTGGGATTTTGTTTGTTCCGGTGAGAGCGTGGAAAGCTTCTTCTTTTTCGCTCTTTTAATAGCTCGTGCGATAGAAAAAATGATAACAACACCTAAAATCACCGCCAAGATAGCTATAATCGCGATGATATAGGGTAGGTAGTTATATAATTGTAAGATTGTCCCTGTTAAAAAATGCATTCTTTATTTTTCTGTTAACTCATTCACAATCCGATAAACGGATGACTTTATCTCATGGGTAGCTTTATACCAAAATGTATAAGTTATTGCTAAGTATAAAATTACCGTTATCAATAGGGCAACATACCATAAACGCGCATTAGGCATGAGTTGGATAACCCCATCTTCCAGAGTAGGCTCATACGCATCTTCAAAAAGACGTCGCTCAGGTTTCTCAAATAACATTGGTTGCTGGTGCGTGATGAAGACATAGAGCTGTTTTTTATAATAATCAATACGACCCTCATCCTCCTTGCCTTGGTATCTACCTCGAAAACCCAGACCTAAAATACAAAGGTAGATAATAGCCATTTCCACTTTTGCAGGATCACGGATGCGCAAAAACTCCTCGATCTGCTCAAATAATTTCTCCCCCGCAACATGGGTATGGAACATCCGCGTCTCTAATATATTTTTTTCCCAGAAACGGCGCCCTGCCCACTCCATTTGAAGGAAAATCTCGTCTGCTAAAGCCACCATAGCATAGTGAGCTTCCTGAATAAGAGAGAGAGCGTAATCGCCGCCATGATGGGATGCTTGAAAGGTTTGTTCTTCCAGGATCTCCATCAGTTCAAGGGCGATATGGTTAGCAAGGTTATTCATTTCCTCCTTCTCAATTATCCCCTGAGACGACGTCTTCCTAGCTCGCGCTTTAGTTTCTCCTATTTCTAGGGCATCCTGCAAATCCAGGCCTTCCTCTTCTTTGTCCTTTTTTCTCCCAACAGGAAGGTCGCCCAATTCTATCGTCTCTGCCCATATTTCATCTTCATCTTGAGATATTGTTTGCTCATCCGGTACGCCCCCCTCTTCAATGGTTAGGAGCTCGTCATCCATCTCTATTTTTCTCTGCTCTCTTAAAATTCTACGCTTCTGGTGTAGAAGGACCCGATAATAGCTATGAAAAAAATCAAGCAAGTAGGATGCCTTCGGATACAAATCATTTAAATATGCCATCTTGCTTTAACAGTCCTTTGCTCATTCATCCTTTTTCGGTACATACATCACAATCCCAGTTGGTCTTTTCTTGGGAGTATCGGAGATATTAAAAAGCCTTAATCGCTCTTGCACATGAATAAACTCCGAGTCGTTCGCCACTTTGAAAAGAATAATCCCTTTAGGAGGAACGAGGTTTAACCTTTCCTCAACCTCAATGATTTCGCGCTTAACACCTAGGATACGTTTGTCTTGGGCACTTTCAAAACTTGAATCGCATACAATGACAGCATTGTTAATCCAATCAACAATATCCGCCTCTTTTGCCTCATTAGGAACACGCGCTCCCAATATAAGGAAGTCATGCATATAGTGAGGCTCGAGTTTAAGGGAAAATAACCGCTCCTTCTGTGCAAAAGACAGCACTGTATACATCTCTTCTATACTATCTAAAATTGTCTGGATAAATCCTAGCACCGGTGTAAACGTTGCTCGTAAATCGTTATGATTATAAGCCTCGAATACTGGGGGAATCATCCCGATGCGCAGCCCTGCTAAATGCCCGACGAGATCCATTAAGGCTAAATAGAGTGTATAAGGCAATTGCTTCTCGCTATAAAGGATTGCCTCACATTTTGGAAGAGCTGCAACAAGCCTTCGAAGGGTCATCTCCACATCGAAGCGCACGGCATGACCTGCATAAGACTGGGCTCGATTCACAAGGTAAGCAGCCTTTTCTCGGATCTTGCCCATCATTTGGATGCACCACTCTCCCAGATAAGAACGCTTTTCTACTTTTAATAAAGGATGAATATAGGGAGTGAGAAAAAAAGCATCCTCTTTAAACTCCACTTCCGCCACAGGTAAATTCACATAACGTGGTGAGGGAACTTCGCCAGCCATTAGGCTCAATCGCGGGGAGAGGCGCGGAATCCTTAACTCACTTTCTCCTGTATTATCGTCAATGGTGGGGTCCCCTAAGAAAGAATTAAAGCGCGCTAATTCTCCCGTCGTATTCGCCTCATCATAGCGATATTCTGGAACACATAAATAAATTTTAAAAGGTTTTCCTTCAGCTTTCTCTAGAAGAGGACGTAAATGAAGCTCTAAAGGATGTTCATTGTCTTGCGTGTAAAAGATGATTAAGCCATCAGGAAAAACGACATCGCACTCTTCAATCCGATAAACACCTCCTACTAATAAAATAGGATCAATTTTTAAATGCTGGATCCCCCAGTAATAAGGGCAACTTTGGTAGAGCTGATGAAAGAGCAACTCCTGGTAACGCCGATCATTTTGTTGAAAATGATGCGGCTCAAGCAACATTCCCTCATGCCATTGGACAGCAGGAGTCAATTTTCGAAGTGACTTCTTCACAAGCCTACCCTATTATTTTTCTTAGTGTTTTCCTAAGGACCCTTCCTGGGAACCATTAGGCATAATTAGAATTTATATGAAACCTCTATTAAGTGCAAGTCTAACTATTGGAAGCACACACAGCCTGAAAAATCGGTCCGTGTTTTAAGCAAAAATCGCCCCTCAGGCCCCAGGAAGATGCTCTTCTTTCTCCCCCCTCACACGAGAGTAATTTTTGCCTAACTTTATTGGTAGGATCATCTGCCTGAAGCCTGCCAACAGCATTTGCAATGTACGCTCCAAGAGATCGGAACCGCTAACCAGTTCTATAAATTTATTATATATTTTATAAATTTATCCTAATATGCTTTTGAGAGATACTCTTCTAAGAGAATAAGCCAGGCTTTAAAAATACCCTTGGCGGGAGGAGCAAAACTTTCAAAAGAAAAAAGCGGTAACCAAGGCGATCATCTTTTCACCTAAGAAAGAGCGCTTTTACCCAACAAGATAAATGGGGAGACTTTTCGTGAATCAACCTATCTGGCAGCCAACGCTGACACAAATTAAGAATGCTAATATAACAAAATTCTCCAAGTACATAGAAGAAAAGCATAATAAGAAGTTTCAAGATGTGCATGAACTTTATAAATGGTCGATTGATAATCTGGAAGAGTTTTGGAGGAATGTATGGGATTTTTGCGGTGTACTTGCACCTTACAAAGGGGAACGTGTCCTTATCCATAAAGAGTCCATGAAGGCAGCATGCTTTTTTCCTGATACCCGTCTTAATTTTGCTCAAAATCTTTTAAAACGCGGGGATGAGGCCACAGCCATTTTCTTTAATGCTGAAGGCCGCTTTAAACGAACCCTATCTTATAAGGAACTCCGCCATGAAGTAGCTTGCTGTGCAGCCGCGTTAAAGGATATGGGAATTTGTCCAGGCGATCGTATTGCTGCTCTTCTTCCCAATATCCCCGAAGCCGTTATCTTCATGCTAGCTGCCACCTCTATTGGCGCCATCTGGGCCTCATGTTCACCTGATTTTGGCATTGAGGGTATCCTTGATCGTTTTACTCAGATTGACCCTAGAGTATTGATTACGAGCGATGGCTATTATTATCGAGGCAAGGTCTTTGACATCTTAGAAAAAGTTAAAACTCTTACAAAACGTCTTCCAACCCTTGAGCGTGTTATCGTTACTCCCTACGTTCATGCGTCCCCCGCTATTGAAGGCATCAGCCACTCGACTTTATATGAGGCCTTTAAAAAAGGGTTTGAATCGCATCCTCTTACCTTTCAACCGCTGCCGTTTGACCATCCTCTCTACATTCTTTTCTCCTCAGGAACCACAGGAGCACCCAAATGTATCCTGCATAGCGCAGGAGGAACGCTGATTCAGCATTTAAAAGAACACCAATTACACTGCGATATCAAAAAAGATGATCGAGTCTTTTATTATACGACATGCGGTTGGATGATGTGGCATTGGTGTGTGTCAGCCTTAGCTTCCAACGCCGCTATTGTACTTTACGATGGCTCTCCTACCCATCCGAAAGAGGATATTTTATTTGATTACGCGGATGAGGTAAAAATGTCCTTTTTTGGTACCTCCGCCAAATATATTGAAAGCATAAGAAAAGCCGGTTTGGCTCCCATAGGCACGCATGATTTATCTTCCCTGCGTATGATAACCTCTACGGGCTCACCATTAGTACCGGAGAGCTTCACCTATGTATACCAAGCTATTAAAAAGAATGTCTGTCTTGCTTCTATCTCGGGAGGTAGCGATATCATTTCCTGCTTTGTTCTTGGCTCCCCCATTCTCCCTGTGCGGCCTGGAGAAATCCAAATGCGCGGCCTTGGAATGGCAGTCAATGTATTTGATGAGGGAGGTCACAACCTTAAAGGAAAGAAAGGGGAACTCGTGTGTACCAAACCTTTTCCTTCCCGCCCTATAGGATTTTGGAAGGATCCAACAAACGAGAAATACTACGAAACCTATTATCATAAATTTGATAATGTCTGGTGTCATGGTGATTTCGTTCAACTCACTGCCCACGGAGGCATGATTATCTATGGGCGCTCGGATGCCGTCTTGAACCCAGGGGGCGTACGTATTGGCACCGCCGAAATTTATCGCCAAGTCAACCAGCTCAGCGAAGTAGTTGAGAGCCTTGTCGTGGGCCAAGAATGGGAAGATGATATCCGTGTCATTTTATTTGTCAAACTGAAGAACGATGTCTCCTTAACCCAGAAGCTTGCCCAGCACATGAAAGATACTATCAAACAAAAAGCTTCACCGCGCCATGTTCCGGCTAAAATTATCCAAGTGCCCGATATTCCTCGGACGAAAAATGGTAAGCTTGTAGAGCTTTCGGTTCGTAATATTATTCACAACCGCCCCGTGACAAACATAAACGCCCTTGCCAATCCTGAAGCGCTTGCCTATTTTAAAGACTTAGATGAGTTAAAAAATTAAAAAATGTTTAGTCCTATAAAAATGGCGCACGTTTGTGCGCCATCCTCTCATTGCTTTATCTATGAATTAAAGAAAATTACATTTGGCTTGCAACGTAGTCGAGATGCTTTTTATTTTGCTCATATATTTTTTGAATTTCCTGACGTACCTCCTTTGGAAGCTGTGCTTTCAAGGCCGATTCAAAAGCCCTAAGAATCATTTGCAGGTTCGTGTGTAATGCTTTCATCACACCTTGGTCACTTGCAATACCCCGCATAGCAACATAACCCTGCATAAAGAATCCTTTGAAGTCCCTTGAATGGGAAGGAACATCACCCCCATATTGCCGAATAAAATCGGAAAGCCTCTTTATATAATTTTCAGACTGTTCCCGCATTTTCGTAAGCTCATTTATTATATGCCTATTGTTAACTTTATCAATTGACTGGCCAATAATAAAGGAACCATCAATTTCATATTGAGCTAGTTCTCGAAGTGTTTGAACAATCTCGTCTTTATTTTCTTTTACGACTTGAGCTTGTAGAGACGATGAATAAGAAACTAAAGTAAGAGTTAGAAAAGCAAGGATAAAAACTTTGAAGGTTGGTACCACAATTTTTCTCATATTAATACTCCTTTTTTAGGACACCTTATATAATTAAATGCTAAATATTTTTCAGCGAAAGTAAATATACTTTTTATGATATTATTCATTTTATAAAATGAATTACTTGGCTTTTCCCTTGTCTACATTGGCTTTCGGCAAATTCCTCCCCCTGAATGTTTAAGAAAAATTTTTAATAATCTTTATTTTATTTGTCTATACATTTAAAATAAGAATTTCAAAATTATAATTGCTCGGAAAATTTCTTTTTGAAAGAAAGGGAAATCTCCTAGGCGTTAAAGAGATAAGCAACAATAAGTTGACGGGGAACTTTTTTTGATAAAAAATTATATGATATTCCTCCGTAGCTTAAGGACCTATATAATGCCGGATAAAAATTATATTGCTTTGAAGCAAGATAAAGAAGTATACCAAGCCATCAAGAAAGAATTTTTTCGCCAACAAAACCAGATTGAATTGATCGCTTCGGAAAACATTGTGTCTTTAGCGGTGCTAGAAGCGCAAGGATCCGCCTTAACAAATAAATATGCGGAGGGTTACCCGGGCCGCCGTTATTATGGAGGTTGTGATTATGTAGATCAAGTAGAAATACTTGCCATAGAACGGGCTTGCCAATTATTTAATTGCCGTTTTGCAAACGTTCAGCCTCATTCAGGTTCTCAGGCTAATCAAGCCGTCTTCCTCTCCCTCCTTTCCCCCAATGATACGATTCAAGGAATGAGCTTGAGCTCAGGAGGTCACTTAACACATGGCGCGGCCCCCAACTTATCAGGTAAATGGTTTCGTTCAGTTACTTATGGAGTCCGTCAAGATGATGGGCTTTTAGATTACGAGGCTATTCACTCTCTCGCTGTAAAAGAAAAGCCTAAATTAATTGTTGCGGGTGCTTCAGCCTACACCCGCCCTATTGATTTTCAAAAGTTCCGAGAAATTGCAGATGACGTAGGCGCTTATCTTCTTGCAGATGTTGCGCACTATGCAGGATTGATTGTAGTTGGGGAATACCCAAACCCTTTCCCTCATGCACATATCGTAACGTCCACGACCCATAAAACGTTAAGAGGCCCTCGTGGTGGCCTTATATTGACGAATGATGAAGCCTTGGCAAAAAAGATCAACTCTGCTGTCTTTCCTGGTCTGCAAGGCGGTCCACTTATGCATGTGATTGCGGCTAAGGCTGTAGCATTTGGCGAAGCTTTAACGCCTGACTTTAGACGCTACTCCCAACAAGTTATTCGTAACGCACGCACCTTAGCAACAACTCTGCAACAACGCGGCATTGATTTGGTAAGTGGTGGCACGGATTGTCATATGGTACTTGTCGACCTGCGAAACATCAATCTAACAGGGAAAGAAGCTGAGCAGATCCTTGAAGAGGTCGGCTTGACATGTAATAAGAATACGGTTCCTTTTGATGAGAGGAGTCCCTTTGTTACCTCAGGTTTAAGACTAGGCACTCCAGCAGCAACCACTCGCGGCTTTAAAGAGATCGAATTTGAACAGATTGCCGACTTCATTGCGGACCTTCTTTTAACCGCAGCGACCGATCGTGCCCATTTAGAAAAAGTACAGGAGGTTATAAAAAGTAAGGTGAAAGTTTTGTGTGACCGTTTTCCTATTTATAAGATAGTATAACCTATATGCGCTGTCCTTTTTGTATTCATGAAAATACATCCGTTAAAGATTCACGGCCAACCGAAGATGGTGCCGCTATTCGGCGTCGGCGTATCTGTCCTTCGTGTGGATCACGCTTTACTACATTTGAACGTGTGCAATTGCGCGATTTAATCGTTGTTAAAAAAGATGGAAGGCGCCAAGTCTTTGATCGCGAAAAACTTGCTCGCTCCGTATTCACGGCTTTACGTAAGCGCCCCATTGAATCCGAACATGCAGAACAAGTTATCAGCGGTATTGTGCGCCGGCTAGAATCATTAGGGGAGCAAGAAGTAACCTCCGAAACCATTGGCCAGATGGTAATGGAATCTCTCATCAACTTAGATAAGGTCGCTTATGTACGGTTTGCTTCCGTCTATAAAGAATTTAATAACCCTGAGGATTTTGCCCATTTCATCGCCAATCTAGCCCTCGATCAAGAAGAAGATTTCGACGAAGACAAGGAACCTTAAGCATCTCACCCGGTGACGTTTCCCTTGAAAAGGCGATAGAAAGGCTAGGCTCGCGAATCAAACAAGACTTTGTAGATGAGGGCTTTTCTTATTAAAACCTTTCAGGGGATCTAAGTTACGAGTCTTTTCTTTTCCTGCTTTGAGAAAAGGAAAGAGAGGTCACGCCTTAACAAGATTTCTTAAGCTTCTCTTTAAGAGCATAGATCCAATCAAAAGCTTGCCGGGGCGTCATATGATCCATTTCGATCTCCTCCAATTGAGTAATGACCTCTTGCCATTTAGATGGTTTCTGGTGGTCCCCCTCTTCTTTGGGAATGGTTTGGGTAAAAAGCGGGAGCTCTGCTGCCATCTTTATGGCTTTCGTTTTCTCAAGATCGGTTAAAATGTCTTGAGCTCGGCGAATCACTTTTTCCGGTAAGCCACTCAACTTTGCCACGTGAATACCATACGAGCGATCAGCCGTTCCTTGCCCAATAGTATGAAGAAAAATGATATTATCCTGCCACTTTTTTATTTTCATCGTATGACAAGAGAGAGAAGAAAATTGCTGCGTTAATTTGGTGAGCTCATGGTAATGAGTTGCAAAGAAGCCACGACAAACATTATTTTCAATTAAATATTCCAAAACAGCCCAAGCAATCGCCATACCATCGAATGTCGAAGTTCCGCGCCCTACTTCATCGATAATAACAAATGACCGCCGTCCGGCCTGATTGAGAATGGTTGCTGTCTCTACCATCTCCACCATAAATGTTGATTGCCCATGAGCGAGGTCATCGGAGGCTCCAATACGGCTAAAAAGCTTATCAACAAGACCGATGGTAGCCTTAGCAGCCGGTACAAACGCACCTATCTGAGCAAGAATAATGATTAAGGCATTTTGACGTAAAAAAGTACTCTTTCCAGCCATGTTAGGTCCTGTAATAAGCCAAAGATTGTTATTTGCCTGCAAAACACAATCATTAGGAACAAATGATTTTTCCTTTGGCATAAGCGCTTCGACCACTGGATGACGCCCTTGAAGAATCTCGAAATCCAATTGATCCGTTACAAGTGGGCGACAATAATTTCGCTCTTGACTCACTTGCGCCAATCCTTGACTAACATCCACCACGGCAAGAGAACGCGCAGCATGAATAATAACTCTACTTGCCTGTAAAGCATGTTGTACCAGCTCATCATAAAGAGTTAATTCGAGCTCTAATGCTTTTTGAGCTGCCGAGTTAATATGAAGCTCTAGATCAGAGAGCTCTTGGGTAGTAAAGCGCATATTATTCACCATAGTTTGGCGGTGAATAAACGTAGGCGGAACCTTCGATGTGTGAGATTTTGTTATCTCTATGAAATAGCCCAATACATTATTATGCCGAATTTTAAGGTTTTGAATGCGGGTGGCTTCAATATAGTTATTTTGGAGCTCCACAATACGTGAAGTCCCTTTATCTCGCCACTGGCACAGCTCGTCAAACTCCTTATGATACCCTTGCCGAATAAACCCTCCTTCACGTGCAAGGAGAGGCAACTCATCTTTAAGAGCCTGGGATAATTTCTCGATAAGCCCGTGGTAATCACTGTTGTGTGCCATATAAGGCTCTAATGCTTTTGGCACAGCTTTTTTAGGAAGGTTTGCAAAGTGTCGAATGATAAGATCCGCACACTCCAACCCTTTTTTAATAGCAGCAAGATCTCTTGGTCCACCGCGCCCCACACTTAAACGAGAGAGCGCTCGTTCCATATCTGGACATACTTTTAAAACTCGGATAACAAAATGATGCGTAGACTCGGTTTCTTTAAAAAAGGAGACAAGATCTAAGCGATGGCTAATTTCCTCTATATCCATAATAGGATTAGCAAGGCGCGCAGCAAGGAGTCGTCCGCCAGCTGCCGTTAGGGTGCGATCAATCGTATGATAAAGGCTGGCACGCCGGTCACCCGAAAGGGAGTGCATCAGTTCAAGGTTACGACGACTGGCGGCATCAATATGCATATACTTTGAGTACCCTTCTTTTCGAGGGATATCGAGGCGCGGAATCTTCCCTTGCTGGGTCAAAAACAGATAATCTAAAAGGACGCCACAAGCTTGCAAGTCCAGTGCATCAAAAGAACCAATAGCATTGACCGTTGGCACCTTGTACACTTGTTTTAACCGCTCCTCAGCCGTTTGCAAACAGAAAGAGGCCTCAGACATAGCTACGACATGATAGTCAGCCAAAAGTTCTTTTCTAATAAGAGGCTTGCGCGCCAAGGTTTCTGAAATAAGAATTTCGCTAGGGTTGTAACAAGACAAAAGAGCCGGAATATGACTTAAGGTAGTAGACAGGAGAAAAAATTCACCTGTTGAGATATCAAGACACGCAACCGATACAGGACTATTTTTTTCAAAAAGGCCATGCAATGTTTCGCAAGATTCCTCCACGTCCTTATCAAGAACCAGCGCTAAAAGATAATTATTATGTTTTGCTTCAAGAAGCGATTCTTCCGTAAGGGTACCAGGCGTTACCACCCGAACAACTTCGCGTTGGATAATCCCCTTCCCTCCTTTGGTCACAAAATTTTTGCTCGAAGGAGTTGACCCATTGGCTTGCTCACACACAGCGACGCGGTATCCTTTCCGGATCAGGCGAGCTAAATAAGATTCACTGGCATGAGCGGGGACTCCACACATGGGGATATCTTCCCCCTTATGTTGGCCACGTTTGGTAAGCGTTATCTCTAAAGCTGCTGAGGCTTTAATTGCATCTTCAAAAAAGAGTTCATAAAAGTCTCCCATACGAAAAAACAATAAACAATCCGCATATTTCTGCTTAATTTCATGGTATTGGCTCATCATAGGCGTCGTGTTTTCGTGTGAATGGGCCGATAGGCTTGTTTGAACGGTTGTCATTCTCATCTCTCGATATTGAAAATATTCCACCTTTTGTCTAAAATAAAGGCTTGACCAAAGAGCATATTACACGTAAACACACTATTAAGTGCTTGGTCAAGCGCGAGAAGACCTTATAGAATGCCCAAGGTTAATGTATTTGTGAAGCTCTTTAAACATTTATTTCTGTATAAACCCATTTTAATTATTGGCTTTTTTCTGGCCAATCTTCAATTTACTTTTGCCAAAGTTACTCCTTTGCGGATTGTTGGGTCTACAGCCGTTTATCCCTATGCGGCTAGTGCGGCTGAGCTGCACTCTGACTTAACCAACCTTCCTACTCCTATCGTTGAATCTATCGGAACAGGGGGCGGCTTTCAACTTATGTGCGCTAATAATAATGCCAACGTTCCTGATATCATTATGGCCTCACGTGCCATTGCGGATACTGAAGAATCAATCTGTTACCATAGCGGTGTTTCAAAGATTTATGAAATTAAAATAGGGTATGATGGAATCGTTTTTATCCAATCGAACAACTCTTCTAGCTTTTCTTTAACCCCTCAGCTTGTGTTTCTTGCTCTGGCAAAAAAAATCCCAATCAAAGGGAAATTCATTTTAAATCCTTATCAATATTGGGATGAAATAGACTCGGATTTACCCCATGTGAAAATCCATTTCTATGGTCCATCGCCTGCCTCCGGAACACGGGATATTTTTTCTAAACTCCTTCTCATTCCTGGCTGCAAAGAAGCCCTAAAAAGCTTAGGCCTTAAGAAGCTCGATCCTCATAGGTGCCAAAAGCTTCGTCAAGATGGCGTGTATGTTGATATCGGCGGCAATGAAAATTTTATTGTACAAAAAGCTTTAATTTCACCATCCTCCCTTGGTATTGTGAGTTTTAGCTATGCAAAGCATAATAAAGATCGATTAATTTTCTTCCCTATGAATGGTATTTTACCAACACCTGAGACAATCCAATCAGGTGCGTATCCTATCTCACGACCTCTTTACGTATATGTTCCTTTTAATCCTCCCCGGCATAAGCAAATTGCGGGCTATTTAGAAGTGTTACTCAAAACAGGACAAGCATCAGAGTATTTAACAAAGAAAGGCCTTATTCCCTTATCAGTAAGGGAGTATGAAGAAGCAAAGCAAACGATAAGAGACATATTGAAGGATGATATCCATGAGGAAAAAAGGCCAAAGTAGCCGATATTCCTCTAATTTGTATAGGACAATAGTGCAATAATGATGAAGGTCAGTTTCCTCATACTTTTCTTAAGCCTTATAAGCTTCTTTATTGGGCGTGAGCGCGCTTATTTTCTTAAAAGGCGCCAACTCTATTTGCCATCGCTTCCTTTCTATTATGGCCTCTCTATGAGCTTGATGGGCATAGCGGCAAATTGCCTTATGATGATCTTTCTGAGATTTGGTCTCTCTGCAACGTTCACACCTTGGGTCATATATGGAGCGCTTATAGTCAGTAGCTTTATAGGCGCAAGCGTAGGTTATTATCTTATCCGCCCTTCTTTTAAAGCACAGTCTTTTATTGAGAAAATAATAAAGCTTATTTTTCTGCTTGCTGTCTTCCTATCTATTCTTATTACGCTTGCCATTATAGCATCCATGGTTTTTGAGTCGATCCGGTTCTTCTCAATGGTGCCTCTCAAGAATTTCTTTTTCAGTACCCAATGGACACCTTTAGCCACCCTTGGCGAGCACTTAAAAATTCCTGAGGGTCATTTCGGCATGCTTCCACTTCTGGTAGGGTCCATTATGGTAACCGTTATTGCCTTACTAATAACAGTGCCTATTGGATTAGGGTGCGCTATTTATTTATCGATTTATGCCTCACCAAAAACTCGTCAGACGTTAAAACCTCTTCTCGAGATTTTGGGCGGCATTCCCACTGTTGTTTATGGCTTTATTGCTATTATATTAGTCGCCCCTCTCATACGCTATATTGGAAACTTCTTCGGTATTGTCATTGTTTATGAAAGTGCTCTTACGGTTGGCTTTGTAATGGGCATTATGATGACTCCTTTTTTCATAAGCTATGCTGATGATATTTTAAGTTCGTTACCAAAAGCTCTTAATGATGGCTCTTTGGCTCTAGGGGCAACCCAATTTGAAACGATGAGATTCGTCCTTATCCAAGCCGCTATTCCTGGCCTCTTAAGCACTCTTCTTCTCTCTATTTCCCGAGCGATGGGTGAAACCATGCTGGTGGTCATGGCTGCTGGTCTAACCGCTCATTTCACTCTTAACCCTTTGGATCCTGTCACCACGGTAACTGTACAGATTGTCAACCTTTTAACAGGGGACCAAGAATTTAATTCCGCCAAAACTTTAGCGGCCTTTGCTTTAGGCCTCATGCTCTTTATAATAACGTTGATATTAAATATTATCGCTTTAAAAATTGTACATAGATATCAGGCAAAATATGAATAATTCTGGTAATGGATCAAGGGTAAGCCTTAAATCACTCGAAGTTGCTAAAAAATTTGCCAAACGCCATAGAGGCGAGAAATATTTCCGTTTCTATTGCAAGTTTACTGTTTATTTTATTTTAGGTATTATCAGTCTATTGCTTTTTGGTGTCCTCAAAGAAGGGTGGAGTGGACTTACCCATTATAAAATAGCTGTGTATGTACATTTCCCTTCTGATCTTATCACTAAAGAAAAACTTGCTGACGGAAAAATGAGCCGCAATAATTATCAGCTTATTATCCAAAAAAGCTTAGAAAAACAATTTCTGTCCATTAAAAAAGACCCAAGTGTACTCTTTTCGTTACTCAGTGAACGTGCTATTGGGGAAGTACATCATTTTATCATGAACAACCCGCAATATATTGGACGTCACAAAAAGCTTTGGGTAAACACAACGGCAAGCATTAATGGATATTTAAAAACTTTAAGAGCGCATCGACATACAAGCCTTAAGAATGCTCTCCAATTTTCCACCATCGAGGCGCTTCCCTCTCCACAAGGTTTATCAAAGGAACAAATATCTTGGCTTGATGTATTAAATAAAAGTCACGCTTTGCGCTTGAAGTTTAACAAGAATTTTTTCTTGAATGGTGATTCTCTTGAGCCAGAAGCAGCCGGCGTATTAAGTGCTGTCGTTGGATCTCTCTTAACGCTTTTGGTGGCTATTACTTTGGCCTTTCCCATCGGAGTTGCTACCGCAATTTACCTAGAAGAATTTGCTCGCCCCAGTAAGCTTTGGAAATTAGCCGAAGTGAATATTAATAACCTAGCGGCAGTCCCCTCAATCATTTTTGGCTTACTGGGATTAGCAATTTTCCTTAATTATTATGAGCTCCCTAGGTCTTCAGCGATGGTTGGCGGCATAACGCTTGCTCTTTTAATCTTACCAAATATTATTATTCCAGCACGCACAGCCATTAAGTCTGTTCCTTTCTCCATCCGTGAAGCCGCGCATGGCCTTGGCGCATCAAGTGTCCAAGTAGTATTCCACCATGTCTTCCCGTCGGCTTTACCAGGGATTTTAACAGGTACAATTTTAAGTATTATCCGCGCCTTTGGGGAAAGCGCTCCTTTTCTTATGATTGGCATGGTAGCGTTTATTAGTGATGTCCCCAAAAGTTTTTTATCTCCCGCTACTACACTTCCTGTGCAAATTTTTTCATGGGCTAGAAACCCTGATCGAAGTTTTATTGAAAATACTGCTATGGCGATCGTGATTTTACTTTTACTTATCACTATCCTTAATATTGGAATCGTGATGTTACGCAAACGATTTGAAAAAAAATGGTAGAAGAATGACAATCCTCATTAATCAAAAAGGTGATACCCATCAAAAGCGCGTGAAGATTTCAGTACAAAACCTGGAATTAAGCTACGGTCAGAAACCGGCTTTACGGAATATTTCTCTCGACGTCATAGAGGGAGAGGTAACCGCGCTTATTGGCCCTTCGGGCTGTGGAAAAAGCACCTTCCTGCGATGTCTGAATCGCATGAACGACGCCATTGTAGGGGTGAGAATTGTGGGTAAAGTTCTCTTGGATAATGAAAATATTTATCATAAATACGTCGATGTTGCCTATCTAAGAGCCCGCGTAGGAATGGTGTTTCAAAAACCGAATCCCTTTCCAAAGTCCATTTATGATAATGTGGCTTATGGCCCGCGCATCCATGGGCTAGCCCGTACTCGCCGCGAACTTGATGATATTGTAATGGATAGCTTGAAAAAAGCTGGTCTTTTTACCGAAGTACATAACCGCTTGGATCAACCAGGAACAAGCCTCTCAGGCGGTCAGCAACAAAGGCTTTGTATTGCTCGTGCTATTGCTGTTAACCCTGAAGTTATCTTGATGGATGAACCGTGCTCCGCTTTGGACCCAATCGCAACAGCTAAAATAGAAGAGCTTATTGATAGTATTCGTGAAAAATATACAATTGTCATCGTCACCCATGATCTACAGCAAGCTGGTCGTGTTTCACAGCAGACAGCCTATTTTCATAACGGGGAGCTTGTTGAAATTAGGGAAACGGGGGATATTTTCACCAATCCCCAAGATGAACGAACACAGCATTTTATTACGGGAAGATTACGTATTCAGTAAGAGGATTCGGGATGACACAAACACATATTGTAAAATCTTTTGATGAGGAGCTTGGTACCTTAAAAAGAATGATCAAAGAAATGGGGTCACTGGTAGCGCAACAACTTTCTTTAGCGGCTCAAGCCATTATTGGACGCAATGATGATATTGCCCAAAAAGTTGTTGAAGGGGATCCAAAGATCGATGAATTCGAAAATACCATCGATAATTTCGCGGTAAGATTGTTAGCCCTTCGCCAACCTGTCGCGAGTGACTTGCGCGCAGTGGTGGCGGCTCTTAAAATTTCAAGCCACCTCGAACGCATTGCTGATTATGCCGTTAATGTGGCAAAAAGGGCAATGACTTTAAATAAAAGCGAGCGCCTTGACCCCATTCGCCGCATCCCCCGTATGATCGAAATGATTCAAGGTATGATGCATGATGTTCTTGAGGCGTACAGCGAACAAGATGTAAAAAAAGCGACATTGGTGTGGAATCGGGATAATGAAGTAGATCAGATGTACAATGGTCTCCTTCGGGAGGTGCTTACTTATATGATGGAAAACCCAAGTACCATTACCCCAGGTATCAACCTCCTGTTCGTTGGCAAGCATATTGAGCGCATGGGAGACCATACGACTAATATTGCGGAGAATATCCATTTTATTGTGCATGGAAAATCCTTCTCAGGAGAGAGACCAAAATCAGTCGACCCTAACAATTAAGTAAAGCTTTTTAAGTTTAGTATAGGAGACGCTCCCTACCTCGCGCTTCTCCTCTACTCTCCTGTAAATTTTTCTCTCTTTTAAGTTTTTTACTTACCTGTTAATCAGTAAATTTTTTATTTCAACGCTTCGCCAACCCCACTTCACAAGAGATAAGAACAGCACCCATAACTTTTAAAATTTTTTCGATAAAATAGAGGAGGCAAGTCCTTAAGAAAGAAGAAGTAGATACCTGCGAAGGCGGGCTTCTACTTGTGCAAAAAAGACCCAGAGTAAGAAAGAAGAAATTGTTGTGCGCCTCCTCTATCATCGGCGCAGGTGCCAGGCTGCTCCTTGTAACGCACAAGATAAGAGGCGCGATAAGGAGAAAAGCTTCTCCTCTACTTAAGTAATCTTTTCTATTGAGCTTATGAGCGTCTCTTTACTCTTAAGGATGGTTAGTATAAAAGAGAAAACTAAGGACATTCCCCGCGATAGAGGATTTAAGCGTCTTGATCCTTCCTTATGCTTTCTAAAATTTTTTAAAGGACATAATAAGTTAAATATTTCCTTGAAAATTTTGTTCCTTCTATTATATAAATAAAAATATAAATAAATAAGTAAAATTAAGTAGTAATTGCACATGCCAAAGATATCTAAGTTACATGCATATATTTTTTTTATTGTTCTTAATTTTAATTGGCTTATGAGCGCCCACGCTCTACACCCTATGGGACGCGATGATACCCATGAGAGCCTCGAAGCTTATGGGAGAAACTTTGATCCTATTGATAGAGACCTCATGGAGAACATGGGCTGCTCAGGCGTCAAGGTAGGAGAAACGGACAAACACGATGTTTACTTAACAGCTGCTCATTGTTTCATAAGATTTAGAGGAATTACGCCAGACGATAATCTCCTTAAATACATAGAACATTTCGAGATTCATCCAAGCTATAAAGACTATCCAGAGCTACAAGCTTATAGTCCCGCTTATAATCTTGGTAAGACGTTTTCTCTCACCTCTTTCTCTTTTTACGGATTTACCCAAGGATTGGCCCTAGCGGCAGGTTTCATTTCCTTAAAAAATATATACACTTACGGAATTAAGGAGGGCCTTAAGTCCCTTGCCTTCGCAACTGGGCTTTATCTGCTGTCCGATTCTCTTATAAGCTCTTTCCAAGAAGATGAAACGTCTGGAGAGCCTAAGAGGTACAGAGGCCATGTTCATCTTTACACCCGCTTTGATCAGGCCATTATGTTTACCAAAAAGACAAATATAAAGATACACCCGATCCTGTGGGGCGATTATTCTACCCTATTTTCACAAGATAGCACGAATGCAACGGTGGTTGGTTATGGTCGAACATTCTATAATGAATTTGCTACTACTGGAAATCCTCTGTTCTCTCTTAAGCCCCGTATCGTTGGTAGCCGCCAAACACAAGCTGCCGATGTTGAAGTCACATATCTTGAGAGGACAGAAACTTTCGTTCATATGTGTCGCCCAATGAGCCATAACGATAAGCCTTATGCTTCTACAACCCCTGGAGATAGTGGCGGTCCACTACTTTGGCAGAATCCCGAAGGAACCTATCACGTCATTGGGATCACCGCCGAGAGTTTTACAGAGCATCTCAAACCTGCCTTACATTATAAAGAACTCGGGATTGCAAAAAGGCATGCGAGTCTCGATGACCTGAAGAAAAATAAGAACGAGAACTATTTAGTTGAAGGCAGCAACATAAATTCCTACTTTAAAGAAATGCACGAGGTATGCGCCAATATATATCACGCCGATTTGCTTGGTGATGGGATGGAATGTTATGGCACTATGCAAGCGTGGCCTGCTCTTGATTTAGACTTTATTAGAAGAATTTTTAACAAATATAACGTCACAACGAACTAAAGACATATTGACAAGGGAGTCCCTAATATGAGGTATGAAAGGGAGCCCTTTCAAAAGATGCCCCCTCCTCTCTCTACCCTCAATGGCCTTATTTTAAGCCCGAGCTTTTTTCCCTAAAGCTCCTTCGCCCTACTTTCCAAGAAGTTGCCTTATTAATCGCCCTCTCGTCCCAGGAGAAAATCAGATACGCCCATTTCCTTCCTGAGAGGCTTCCTTACTTTACTTAGTCCGACAAGGGCTACCAAAAAGCCTCAACGAGCAAAATCGGGCCTCCCTTGTTCCTCTACTTTTATTCCTGCTGACGGCTTTGGCGCTTGCGCTCATGAGGATCGAGAAATTTTTTACGAAGGCGAACGTTTTTAGGCGTCACTTCGACAACCTCATCATCTTCAATATAAGCTAAAGCACGCTCAAGTGTTACAAGGCGGGGCGGCGTCAATTTCAGCGCCTCATCTTTACCAGCTGCACGAATATTCGTTAACTGTTTTCCCTTCATCGGGTTAACTTCCAAATCATTAGGGCGATTGTGTTCCCCAATAATCATTCCCTCATAGATACGCGTGCCGGGCTCTACAAATAATACTCCTCGGTCTTCTAAATTGAAAAGCGCATATGCGACTGTCTCGCCACTCGTGTTGGAGATAAGAACACCATTTCTACGCCCTTCAATTGGCCCTTTATAAGGAGCGTAACCATAGAAGAGCCGGTTGAGAATTCCCGTTCCTCGTGTCTCCGTCATAAATTGGTTGTGGTATCCGATGAGACCGCGTGAAGGAATGTGGAAAACTAGGCGTGTTTTATCCCCACCGGAGGGTTGCATATCGACCATTTCACCTTTTCTCAACCCCAAGGATTCAATTACGACACCTGCATACGCTTCATCGACATCGATCTGCACTTCTTCAATGGGCTCCAACGTTTCACCCGTTTTTGAATCTTTTTTAAGAATAACGCGTGGTCGACCGATAGTCAGTTCAAACCCTTCGCGCCGCATTGTTTCAATAAGGATGCTTAGCTGTAGCTCCCCGCGTCCAGCAACATCAAACGAGTCTTTTTCTTCATTTTGGCTTACTGTTAAAGCAACATTTCCTTCTGCTTCTCTCTGCAAGCGTTCTTGGATCATACGAGAGGTTAATTTATCACCCTCAAGCCCTGCCAATGGGCTCGTATTCACCGAAAATGTCATGGAAATTGTGGGCGGGTCAATCGGCTGAGCCGGCAAAGCAATTTTCACACTGGGATCACAAATCGTATGGGCTACGGTTGCTTTACTTAAACCCGCGATTGCTACGATATCGCCAGCCTCTACGACATCAACAGGGCTACGCTCAAGACCTCGGAAAGCAAGCAGCTTTGCAAGACGCCCTTGCTCAATGACCTCGCCTTCATATGTCATAACCTTTACCGGCATGTTTACCTTTGCTGTCCCACTGTACACGCGCCCTGTTAAGATACGCCCTAAATAAGAATCGTATTCCAACGTAGTTACTAACATCGAGAAAGGTGCGTCCAGAGCAATCGTAGGAACCGGAACATGATCTTTAATCACTTCAAACAGATCGGATAAATCTGGTTTCTTCGCCGCTAAATCTCGAGAAGCCCAACCATCTTTTGCCGAGGCATAAAGAATAGGGAAGTTTAATTGCTCATCCGAGGCACCTAGGGCTAAGAACAGGTCAAACACTTGATCAATCACCTTATCCGGCATCGCATCCGCTCGATCAACCTTGTTGATCACAACGATCGGATTTAACCCAAGGTTAAGCGCTTTTGCGGTAACGAATTTAGTTTGTGGCATGGGCCCTTCAACAGAGTCAACAAGAAGCAAGACACCGTCCACCATATTTAGAATCCGCTCTACCTCTCCGCCAAAATCAGCGTGACCTGGTGTGTCTACTATATTAAAACGAATATTTTTATAGAGAACAGACGTACATTTAGAAAGGATTGTGATTCCCCTTTCCTTTTCCAACTCATTCGAATCAAGGACACGTTCAGCAACTTTCTGGTTCTCTCGGAAAGTACCACTTTGACGCAACAAAGCATCCACGAGCGTCGTCTTACCGTGGTCAACGTGCGCTATAATAGCTAAATTTCTCATTTCCGTCATTTATATATGCTCCTTGAATGAATTATTGGTTCTGTTCAAACCTTTTAGTCTTGCTACTCATTTATTTTAAAATACCTGCGCATCCCATCGAAAATTTAATATCAAGAGACCTTTTAGAGTACCCCACTTATAGAGTGAACCTAGAAGGTCCCCCGAGTCTTGGTTCTCTCCGGGATAATGAATAAGGGTATATCTGTCATCTTTTTCTTCCTCACCCCTTAGGTTACCAAAGAGCTTAGATATTTTTCAGCATCCAAGGCCGCCATACAACCTTGACCCGCTGCAGTGATCGCTTGTCGATACACGTAATCTTGCACATCCCCCGCTGCAAATATCCCAGGCACACTCGTTTTCGTATTTCCTTTCTCGACGATAATGTATCCTTCTTGGTTAACATTAACCTGCTCTTTAAAAATACGCGTTTCCGGATCATGACCAATAGCCACAAAAAGGCCATCAACCTTAAGATCTGATAACGTGCTATCCAACATATTTTTTAACGTAATACCCGTAACCGTTTTTGGGTGATCTGTTCCGTAAATCTCCTCCACTTTTTGGTTCCACAATATATTGATTTTATCGTTTGCAAAAAGACGATCTTGAAGTACTTTATCCGCCCGCAATTGATCGCGCCGATGAATGAGATAAACTTTCGACACGAAATTTGTCAAATAAATAGCTTCCTCAGCAGCTGTATTTCCTCCACCCACAATAGCCACTTCTTTTCCTTTAAAGAAGAAACCATCGCACGTGGCACAAGCCGATACCCCAAACCCGCGATAAGCTTCTTCACTGGAAAGGCCAAGCCATCTTGCCTTCGCCCCCGTTGCTATAATAACCGCATTGGCCGTATAAATAATTCCTTGCTCACTTATACATTCAAAAGGACGCTTTTGAAAATTCACTTCAGTAATAACATCATACGAAAGTTCAGCCCCGACATTTTCTGCCTGCAAGCGCATTTGCTCCATCAACCAGGGACCTTGAATGACATCCTTAAATCCAGGATAATTCTCGACATCCGTCGTAATCATGAGCTGACCACCTGGCTGAGGGCCTAAAATCAGTCGTGGCTTCAAATTGGCGCGTGATGCATAAATCGCGGCTGTATACCCAGCAGCTCCCCCTCCTATAATCAGCACTTTGCTATGTAATTTTTTTGACATCTTAAATCCATGTATTTTTTTTCAACGGCCTCTTATCAAAGCGCTAACAATGTAACATAAAACCATAAGCAAATAAAAGGCTATAAAAGTTCTGTCCTTTATTTTAACTACCCTTGCTCCAGCACATCACGTAACAGAAGAAGAGAGATAACCTTAAAGGACACATGATGAGGAGATTTCTACCTTGCGGAAAAGCTACGGAGAGCTCTCAATACATTTTTCTCCTTATAAGAGCCTGGAGCCTACAAAGCACTTGGAACTTCGGGGCACATAACGCAAGTTTCACCCACAGCGATTAATTTTTTGAAGACGCTGCAAGTGGCGTCCACCTTCAAAAGGGGTGGTAAGGAATTCTCGAAAACAAGCCTCAGCTATGTCCCGACCTACAAAACGTTGGCCTAAAATGAGGATGTTGGCATCATTGTGCGCACGTGCAAGCTTAGCCATTTCAGCATTAAAACATAAAGCGGCTCGTATAGCAGGATATCGATTGGCCACGATACTCATTCCAATCCCACTACCACAGATCAAGACGCCCCTATCCGCTTCCTCTTCTGTGATAGCCAAGCAAACTTTATGAGCAAAATCTGGATAATCAACCGAAGCTTCACCCAATGTTCCATAATCAAGGGTTTGATGTTTTAGCTGATGAGCAATTCCAATAAGATATTGTTTATAAGCTAACCCAGCATGATCTGCACCCCATACTATTTTCATCAACGAACCTCTCTAAGCGATGTAGCCAATTCCTCGGCCAAATTAAGAAAAAGTAGTTAAGGACCTAACAACCTTATTATCTTTAAGGAATGAAAAAACTTAGTCTAGAAAGAAAAGTCTCTATCTTTTTTGTTGGCATTTCGTAGCATGGATATACTTGCTTAAAGCAAGGCGGCACAGGACCTCTTGCTTTATATTTTAAGCCATTCTACCGAGAAAACAACATAAAAATTTTTTAATCATTTTTTATTATTTTAATGAGCTATAAAATATGATAAGGGTGGTATTTAACATTGAAATATTAAAGTTCCCTCCTAGAGAAAAGACATGACAAAATACGGCCCTAACGGTACAAACTTCGACTGGCACAAACTTCGGGCATTCTATATGGTAGCCCGAACGGAAAACATCAGTTTTGCTGCTAAGAAGCTCGGTTTATCTCAACCAGCTTTAAGCCGCCAGATCAGTATTTTAGAAAATTCTTTAAATGTCCAACTTTTCTACCGCCATTCTCGGGGGCTCAAACTCACTCGCCAAGGCGAGATTATCTACGAAGCAACAAAAGAAATTTTTGAAAAAATCACAAATATTCAAAGCCTTTTAACCTTAGACATGGAAGCGGCCAAAGGCCCTTTAAAAATTGGCACAACTATTACTTTAAGTTCAGCATGGTTGCCTAAATTTATTGCCGAATTCTCTCTTACCTATCCAGAGATAAACATATCAATCGTCGGCCGAAATGAAGCCTTTGATTTTTCATGCGGTGAAGCAGATGTAGCGCTTACTCCATCTCTCCCAGACGACAAAAGGCTTATATCCCATCACCTTACCAATTTTCACAGTAAAATGTATGCCAGCAAGGAGTACATTAATGAATTTGGCGCGCCCCAGACAGTGGAGGAGCTTATTCATCATCGCTTACTCGACCTTGAAGACGAACCTTCCATGACTCACCTATCTTATAATTTTCATTGGATGCTTCAGGTCGGCATGCCTAAGGGGAAGAAACGCAAACCGTTTATCTCTCTTAATAATACCTTAGGTCTTATTGAATTAGCCAAACAAGGTGTAGGCATTATCAATCTTGCTGAAGAAATGTACACCGCAAACCCAGCAAATCTTGTTCCTGTTTTGCCCCATATATCGGGCCCAGAGACACCTCTTTATTTTATTTATAATGATACATTAAAGGATTCCCAGCGGATAAAAGTCTTTCTTGATTTCTTAAAAGAAAGAGTCTGATGAAGAAGACTTTGGTCTTTTTGAAAGAAAAAGATGCCTCAAGAACTGCTTGGCATTTTCCTACATATGATGTATGTATCATTAAAGAAGTCACCGGGGCGTAGCGCAGTCTGGTAGCGCACCTGCTTTGGGAGCAGGGGGCCGGGGGTTCGAATCCCTCCGCCCCGACCATCGTTTGAAAGACATTTAAATTAAAAATAACGTAAATATTTTTTACTAAAAAATTATTTTTCTGTTGTAGAACAAGAGAGGATATCCTCTTGAAGACCGGAAATTTATAATATTTTATAAATATCTTTAAGGCTTTCGGGATAAAATAGAAAGAAGTAATCTTTCAGCCAACATGTATAGATAAGAGGGTTGAAGTCATAGGCTCGGCAGACTTAGAATGACAAGCGTATTAATCCATCAAATCACAAAATCAGTTATGCAATCTGGCAGAAAGAAATCAATGACCTGGGCTATGGATTTTTGCCGAGAAACATCGAAAAGAATTGAGCCTCTAATGGGATGGGTCGCAAGCGATGAAACGGTTGATCAAGTTCGTTTAAAGTTCCCTACCGCCAAACAAGCTATAGCTTTCGCGGAACAAAAAGGATATAAGTGGACTCTTGATAAGCCTATAGCAACGGCTATCAAACCTAAAAATTATAGTGATAATTTTCGTTATAAAAAAATAATTTCATAAAGCGCCCTTAGCTCAGTTGGATAGAGCGTCGGTCTTCTAAGCCGTAGGTCGCAGGTTCGAATCCTGCAGGGCGCGCCACCTTACTTTTTCAAAGAATAAGGGCTCTTAGGCTACCCTCATTCCCGGCATACTAAATAAGGCCGTAATCTTTCATAGAGATATATGAGGATTTTCCAATAATAATATGGTCCAAAACATGGAGATTTATTTTATCGGCGATACTCATGATATATCTCGTCATCTCGATATCAGCTTGGGAAGGGGTTGGATCCCCGCTTGGGTGGTTGTGCACCATAATAATTGAGGAAGCACCCAGCTCCAAAGCTCTTTTTACAATTTCCCTAGGATATACAGGCGCATGATCAATAGTTCCCTTCTGCAAAATTTCATCCATAATTAATTTATTTTTGCGGTCCAAAAATAAAATCAGGAAATGCTCGTTTTGCTGATGAGCTATTTTTAATTGGCAATATTTCACTACGCTTTCAGAGCTTTGAAAAATTTGCTTATTTTGGATTTCATATTTGGCAAGTCTCTCTGAGCTTGTCTTTATGGCTTTTAATAAAACAACGACCGATTCACCGACATAGGATATTTTCTGCAGTTCTGAAAGGGATGCATTAATGACGCCAGATAGGCTTCCAAAGCGCTGTAGAAGCTCTTTAGCAATAGGTTTAACATCTACGCGCGGAATAGCATAAAAAAGCACTAATTCGAGTAGTTCATAATCGGCAAGCCCTTCACCTTCCGTTTCAATAAACCGCTCTTTCAATCTTTTTCTATGCCCAAGGTAATGTGTCATGAAAGAAAGGCCTGTTTATGAGCTTACTCATCTAAGGTAAAAATTTCATACCCATCTTTGGTAACGCCAAGGGAATGCTCAAACTGGGCAGATAAAGAACGATCCTTTGTCACAGCGGTCCAGCCATCTTCTTTGATACGTACATGAGGTTTGCCAATATTAACCATGGGCTCAATAGTGAAGAACATGCCTTCTTTTAACGTCTGACCTTCACCTGGCTTACCAAAATGCAAGACATTAGGTGGCGCGTGAAAAACACGCCCAATTCCATGGCCACAAAAATCACGCACGATTGAGAAGCGATGAGATTCCACGTAGGTTTGAATAGCAGCTCCGATATCCCCAAATGTAGCACCTGGCCTTACAGTATGGATCCCCGCCATCATGGCCTCATAGGTGACATCAATCAAGCGTTGGGCCTTTATACTAATTTTATCCCCGACGGTATACATACGACTCGTATCACCATACCAGCCATCCAATATGACAGATACATCAATATTTAAGATATCGCCCTCGAGCAGCTCGCGCTCACCGGGGATACCATGGCAGACAACATGATTGATAGAAGTGCAGATAGATTTCGGAAATCCATTATAATTCAAAGGTGCCGGAATTGCGCCATGTTGTACAATAAAATCATGGCATAAATCATTAAGCTTTTGAGTTGTTACTCCCGGTTTTACGAAGGACGCTATATAAGTTAAGGTTTTAGCCGCAAGACGACCGGCATGGCGCATCCCCTCAAAGTCCTCTGACTTATGAATCTTTATGACTTCACGAGCTCCAAATCTACTCATAAAAAGCTCTTCTCCCTATTAGTAATTGACAAAGCATTTTTCAACCTTATCGAAGTTGGCGACACCTGACAACTGTAACAAAAACTTTTTACACCTTTTTGATGGGCAAGCTCAGACGCTCGCGCATAAGAAGGGTCAATATCATGGGCCAGATCGAAATCTCGGATATCATCCCTTTGGACCACGTAGATAATCATCGTTCGAATACCCTGCTCAGCTAACTTAGAAAGCTCGCGCAAATGCTTGGCGCCCCTTACTGTGGCGGCATCAGGAAAAAAAGCTGTAGAGCCTCTTTTCATATGAACATTCTTTACTTCAAGGTAACATAGGTGCCCTTCTTTGTCCTTTAAGAGGAAGTCAATCCGCGAGCTTTGCCCATAACGGACTTCCCTCTGCCAGGTGGTAAAAGAGGAAAAGATACCTAACCTTCCCTCCATCAATGCCTCCTCAACAAGCTGATTCGGCAATAGCGTATTAACCCCTATTAACGTCCCTTCAGCTTCAACAATTTCCCAAGTATAAGCAAGTTTACGCTTAACATTGGTGGATCGAGAAATCCATACACGATTTCCTTCTTGCAGTACGCCATGCATAGAGCCAGGATTCGGGCAATGGGCCGTGACTAAGGACCCGTCATCCAATTCTATATCAACGAGAAACCTTTTACGGCGTTGGAGAAGAAACCCCGACTGCAATAGTGAATTAAATTCCATCGAAAGTCCAAGCCCTGAACGTAGATTTTTCTATTTAACTATTTAAAACAAATCTTAGCAAAAAGAAAAGAGGGCTTTTATCACTTCTGATCTGTCCCTTTCTACCGCCTAACAATAAGGTGAAGCAAAGAGAGGCTCTCTTATACTTTCCCCGCCACCTCCGATGCTTCTTTGCTCCTAGTATAATATATATAGTAAAGGCTTAAAGATTCTTAAGGTCTAAAAAACAATCATCTATCCCTTTACAGGCTCAGCCTTAGAAACATTTTGGATATTTAGGTAAAGTAAAGCCAGTGAGGCAATACAAATAGATGAATAAGTACCAACCGAAATACCAATAATAATGGGCAAACTGAATTGGGCGATCACTTCCCCTCCTAAGAAATAGAGAGCAATAAGAGCAAGCAAGGTCGTAAAAGCCGTTAAGATCGTGCGTGACAACGTCTCATTAATGCTTCTATTCAACAGCTCTGTCACTTCCATCCGCTTGTATTTCCTCAAATTCTCCCGAATTCGATCATACACCACGACCGTATCATTAATAGAATAAGCAATCGTAATCAAGATGGCCACAAGGGTCGTGATATTAAATTCAAGGCGCGTTAGAGAATAGAACCCTAAAATAGCGACCGCGTCGTGCAATAAGGCCAAAACACCACAAACCGCAAACTGCCACTCAAAACGAAACCAAATATAAACCAGCATAGCAAAAATAGCCCACAAGACAGCGTACATACCATTCTTTACTAATTCTTTTCCTGCCGTGGGTCCAACCGTTTCGACTTGACGAAATTCTACCACATCTTTTACCTCGTCTTTGAGTTTTTGAAGGACAGCTATTTGCGCTTCATCCCCTCCTGGTTGCCGTTTGATACGAATAAGCAGATCACTCTTATTCCCAAATTCCTGCAAGGAAAAATCACCCAGGTCAAGCTTTGATAGACGCTGCCTTATATTTTCAAGACTCGTCTGGTCAGACAAGCGTACAACAACCGCAAGCCCTCCTCGAAAATCAACGCCAAGGTTTAGACCTGACCACGCAAGAGTCAATAAAGCGCTAAAGACAAGAAAGCCTGATAACGAAAAAAAGATAAATTTTTTACGGACAAAATTAATGTTCATATTATAAGGAATCAGGTTCAATAGTGCCATGCTTTATCCTAAACCTTTCGTGTTAACTCATCTTTAAATAGGCAGCTCTTTCGGCCGACATTTTTTATACCAATACGCAATAATTACTCGCGATAAGGAAATCGCTGTAAACATAGAAATAATGATCCCTAACGAAAGCGTTACAGCAAAACCTTTTATAGGGCCTGTACCGAACTGATACATGATCGCGCCCCCAATAATGGTTGTTAGATTTGAGTCCACGATTGTTCCCATCGCACGGCGATAACCTACGTCCACTGAGGAGAAAATCGAATTTCCATTACGAAATTCTTCTTTAACCCTCTCGTAGATAAGAACATTGGCATCAACCGCCATTCCTAGGGATAAGGCAATACCGGCAATGCCCGGCAAGGTAAGAGTTGCTTGCAAAACAGAAAGTGCTGCAAAAAGCAAGATGAGATTAAAAATAAGCGCCACATCCGCAATGAGGCCAAAAAAGGAGTAATAAAATACCATGAAAGTTACCACAAGGATGACGGCAACAACCGTAGCTATTAACCCTGAGCGAATAGAATCTGCTCCTAAACCAGGACCAACCGTCCGCTCCTCAATAATTTTAAGAGGTGCGGGTAGCGCCCCAGCCCGAAGTAAAAGGGCGAGATCATTAGCCTCCCTCACACTAAAGTCACCACTGATCTCACTGCTGCCCCCTGGGATTGGTTCACGAATCGTTGGGGCCATTACAACTTTTCCGTCCAATACCACGGCAAAAGGCTTATGGACATTCTCACGCGTCACTTCCGCAAAGCGCTTAGCCCCCATAGAATCTAAACGAAAAACAACTACCGGCTGGCCATTCTGGCCAAATCCAGGTTGGGCATCTACAAGAGTCTCACCCCCTAATTCCACCCTCTTGCGCACCACGAAATAGTCTTTGTGACCTTCGGCGTCCTTCTTATAACTGGGAAGCACCTCCACTCCAGGAGGAACATTCCCTTTAAGAGCTTCAAATACTGATACAGAGGTATCGACAAGGCGGAATTCGAGTTTCGCTGTTTTCCCTATGAGGCTCTTAATATGATCTGGGTCTTCCACCCCTGGAAGTTGGACAATAACGCCGCTTGCTCCTTGCCTCTGGATAATAGGTTCTTTAGTACCAGCGCCATCAATGCGCCGGCGAAGGATCTCTATTGATTGATTAACTCCCCCTTCTTGTCGGTCTTTTAAAGCACTTTCCTGAGCTTTAATTTCTATCGCACCACTTTCAAGCACCGTGACATCAACGGACTTATCCGCTTTTTTAATAACGGATACCGCTGAATCAACTTGTGCCCCATCGCGGATTTTTAACCGCACTCCATTTTCATCTGATTTCAATCCTACATACCCTATATGCGCTTCCCGCAAGGCTTTTCGGATGTTATGGGCAATCGTATCATATAAATCGCGCACGAGTGCTCTTGTATCAACTTCTAAAGCTAAGTGGGATCCTCCTTGTAAATCAAGGCCCAAGACGATCTGATTTTTTGGGAGCCAATCTGGCAAACGATCGAGAATCCTTTGATTCAATAAATTGGGGGAAGCAAAAATAATGCCAGCAATGCATGTCGCTAAAATTAAATATTGTTTCCATCTCGGAATATTAAGCATTTTTTACCCCACCCTTGTCTGCCTTAATCAGATTCTCCGACTATTTATTGCCACTTGTCTTTTTCAAAGGGCTTTTCGCTTTTGATTTAGATACAGCCGTTGTCCCAGAACCTTTCTTTGTATTCGTCTTTTCAGAATTCTTGGCTTGTACCACTGTATCTTTTTCCCCTTCTGTATCGGCGCTGGCTTTGATACTTGTAACAGAGCCTGTCTTCGTAAGTAGGTTAGAAATGGTCGACTTCAAGACACGTACCTTGACTCCTTCAGCAATTTCGATAGCCAGTTCCGTTTCCCCTAATACTTTATCCACTGTCCCTACAATACCCCCACCGGTAACTACACGATCACCACGCTTTAAATGGTTGATCATCTCACGATGTTCTTTCATCCGTTTGTTCTGGGGACGAATAAGTAAAAAATAAAATAAAACGAAGATGGCAATCCAAGGTAAGAATTGAATAACTTCAAAACCTCCCCCTAATATTGGGCTAGCCGGGGTACTTTGAGCAAAAGCTTCGGTGATTATAGCAAATTCTGACATTAAATTCTCCTTAACATTATTCTTGGCGCCTTTCTTTTATAAAGGCTTTTACACTTATGAGTATAGCACTTTAATTGTTCATTAAAGATACTGAATATGGCTGCTCTCGCCAAGTGATTTCTTTCTTCTACCTCGTCTTACTCTTTAGGAAAATTGTCTACGATGACTCTTATGGGCATTTTAAGGTGCCCGTTCCCGTCTTCAAAGCGAATAACTTGAGACATAGCCGGCATAGGTATATTATTCTCTAACAGACGGTGTTTGAGGCGGCGTTTGAACTCGTAGCTACTGAGTTTATAAGGATCTGGCTCAGTCTTCATAGTAGCCATTAATGTAGTGGATGTGTCATCGAGCGCACTGACGCCTATTACCTTTATCTCTTCCAATACCTTAGGCTTGACCAGCTCATCACCCATCATTTCACGGCTAGTTTCTTCCACTAAAGCCGTTAATAGCCTCATGTCCGCCTCATGCCCCACTTTTATTTCAAGGGTAACAGAGCTGTAGTCTTTGCTTAAATTACTTATGGTCGATACTTCGCTATAAGGAACACAATAAAGTGTCCCATCCGAACCGCGCAATTCTAAAGCACGCATCGAAAAGCTTATCACCTTCCCAGTAATAGCTCCTACTTTGATAACATCTCCTACTTCAATGGTATCTTCCGCCAAAAGCATGCAACCAGAAATAATATCTTGTGCTAACTTTTGTGAGCCAAGAGCAAAAGCAACACCCAGCACACTCAAGCCAGCAATTAGGGAAGTCACATTCATACCAAGATGAGCCAAGATCACAATGCCGCCCACGATGATGATCACGCCGTGAAGCAGAGACCTCAAAAGAGGGTAAAAAGTCATAAACCGCTGAGAGGGTTTCTTTTCTCGACCATTGATAATATGCTTTTTGGTATAGTAATCAAGGATAGCATGAGCCATCTCCCAAGCCATAATCATGATCGCTACAATAATGGCGATCATGGCGAGATGATAAGGCCCATTTTCCCCTCCAATAAATTTTAGCCCTTTTATAGGCGAAACACCCCACGCTTCTAGAATAAGGAAAAGTGACCCTACATACAAACTCAGATGCAAAAAGGCATCAAGGCGTTGAAAGTTATGCGTTTTAGTACTTTTATCTAGGATGTCTTTATCCTTACGTGAGGTCTCTCCTCTCTTGAAGGGACTCGCTGAAATAAGGACCCGATGAAAAGTTAAGCTTACAATACGCGCTCCTATAATAACTACTAAGGTCGTGATACTGCCTTTCAAAAGGTACGTGGAGCCGTCCTTAAGGTCTAAAGCCCAAGCAATATAAATACCAAGAATAGAAAACGCTGCAATAAAATGCCATATCTCCGAGATAAAATCCGCAAACTCAGCAATTGCTGGTAAGCGAGAAGAATCATCCGTTCTTAGGCTTCGGAACCATGAACGCATAGGCTCATGATAAGAAAATACGAATTTCATAAGCATTATCGTCACAAGAAGGCCTGCTGCCTGAACTATGAAAATTTTAAGGGTTTCGTCCATCCCTAAGAGAGATAAAATATGCACTAAAGCATAACTCACCGCTATAAGAGAGATAGTCCCTGTTAAGGAACGCGCGAGCCGAATAGAGGCCAAATCATCCCACTCCACATAACGATGGTCCTGAGACATAGGAGAAAAAACAAGGTGCACCATACGCCGACCAAGCCGCATAAGGAAGAACATTAAAATAATATATTCCACAATTTTAAGATGCGTCTCTTCCGCGTGGAGGGTAAAAAGAGGCAAAAGACCTCCGACATAAAAGGCAATTGGGGGCAAAGCATCGCATACGAGGTTAACAACTAAGAGCACCCCTCTTGCAGGTAAGCGCGTTTGGGCTGGCTTAGGCATACGTGACTGAATCTTTTGAGAAAAGAAAGCTGCAATAACATTGAAGAAGAGCGCACAAATCAATGAGATCCCTAGAAGCTTACTAAAATTAAGTAAAGATAACTGGACTGATTCCTCTTGGAGAGAAAGAGCAAGGCGCGAGATCTTTTCTGGAAGAGTTTTTAACGTCGGGTAAAATCCAGAAATAAAGAGAGCTATGTGGCTCACCTGTTGTGTCATCCTCTCGAGAACCTGAAGAAGCACATGTTGCTCCTGGTGTCTCTCCTGTAAGGAGACGAGGGTTTCAAGCTGCTTTATAAGCTGATCGCGACTCTTATCATCTTTCAGCTCCGCAACCAGGGCATTTAAATCCTCCGCTTTCAAGGAAGAGCGGGAGAGCATCTTTTCTCCCTCCTCCTTGCGACCTGACAAGAGGGGAAAATGAGCAGAGCTTGCTTGTGGACTTACCTGTGAAGAGGAAGGAGCTACCTCTTTTTCTGAAAAAGGCATATCCTGTTGCGACCAGGAAGGCGGGGGCGGAGGGTAAGCTCTTTCCATCTTTTCAGGCAAAGCCGCCTGGTTCATGTCTGCGCCCTCATTTGGAAAAGCCATATCCGCTTCCTCCCCTTCATTGGAGAAAGCCTGCTCGTCATCATACGCCTCTTCGTCGTACACGCCAGTCTCTTCGCCTTCCCGAGGCGAAAGCCACTGAGTTGAATCTTCTTCAATGCTGTGAGCTATCGTCGTCGACAAGCAAACGATTGGAGCGGACACTTGAAGACTGAGAAAAGTTACCTTAAGCAATAACGCAACCTTTTGCGATAGCGTAGCTTTCATATACACATGCCCCCTGTTTTTAATTTATGGCTTTTTAGCAATATTATATTAAAAATGTATAAGAAAAAAGTGAGAAAGTTATTAAGATAATTGCTATTTTCGGGAAAATTGTTTACCGTCGCATTGGAGGTTGTTGCCATGGATATCAACAAAAATACGATGAAGCACATTGCTAAGCTTGCTCGCATTCGTCTTACGGATGAACAAGCAGAACATTTTCGAGAGGATTTAGATCGCGCCTTGGGCTTAGCGTCCTCCCTGAACGAAGTAAATACCCAGGATGTCGAGGCCACAGAGCGCGTTACACCTTTTTCCCTGCGCCAACGTCCTGATAACGTGGAGCAGACAAATTCCGTTAAAGATATTCTGCAAAATGCACCTGAGCAACAAGCGGATATGTTTGTTGTGCCAAAAGTCCTAGAATAATTTGATCGTCCTCTTGTACCCCGTAGCTGGTAAAAGATGGGGAACGGTCAGCTGCTTTTTATTTTTCAAGACCTGTTCCAAGTAAATAACTTCGCATCATGAAAAACGATTTTCTCCTTTTATTTCCTTCGGTATCATCGTTTTAATCTCAAGGCTTATGAGCATAAAAATTTTTTGAGCATAAAAATCTTTGCCCTTTCTTTCCTTATTATCGCTCCTATAGCCACGCCGAGGGGTTATAGCTCACGCTATCTCTATTGTATTCCATGAAGGATTGGTGTAGTTTGAACTTTTAATTAAAGACGTGGGAGAGGGATAGCCCGTGAGCTTGTCAAACAATTCCAATCATTTATTAAAGTTAAGTATTACCGAGGCATTAAAGGGCTTAAAGGAGCGAAAATTTTCCGCCAAGGAATTAGTCAGCGCTCATTTAGATCGTATGCAAGATAGGCGACACCTTAATGCCTATATTACTGAGACAGCACAAGTGGCCCTTATACAGGCCGAGCAAGCAGATGCGCGCTATAAATCTAACGAGGCTTATCCCCTCGATGGTATCCCCATTGCTCATAAAGATATGTTCTGCACCAAAGGTATCTTAACCACAGCTGGATCAAAAATGCTGAGCAATTTCATTCCACCTTATGAATCAACCGTCACTCATCTATTAAATGAGGCGGGATGCATTTCATTAGGCAAAACCAATTGCGATGAATTTGCGATGGGGTCGAGTAATGAAACCAGCTATTTCGGGCCGGTCATTAACCCTTGGAAGCGGCAAGAAGATTTCCAAGACCTCGTCCCCGGCGGTTCATCAGGTGGGTCAGCCGCAGCTGTAGCTGCAGGAATGGCTATGGGAGCAACTGGAACGGATACGGGAGGATCTATACGACAGCCGGCCGCTTTTTGTGGTTTAGTTGGTATTAAGCCCACCTATGGGCGTTGCTCGCGCTGGGGTATTATTGCTTTTGCCTCTTCCCTTGACCAAGCAGGTATTTTCGCCCGCTCGGTAAGTGATGCAGCTCTTCTGCTCCAGCATTGCGCTGGTTTTGATCCTAAGGACTCGACGTCCATTGAGGCAAACGTCCCTCATTATTTTAAAGGCCTTGGAAAGCCGATCAAAGGGCTTAAGATAGGTATCCCCAAAGAATATCAGCATCCTTCTCTCCGAGAAGATGTCAAAGCTTATTGGACGAAGGCCGCCTCATGGTTGAGAGAGCAAGGCGCTGAAATTATTGACATTTCCTTGCCGACCACATCCTATGCCTTAGCTACTTATTACATTATTGCTCCGGCAGAAGCGTCCTCGAATCTTGCGCGGTACGATGGCGTACGGTTTGGTAGGCGCGCGGAAGGAAAGACCATTGAGGAACTCTATGAGAATACGAGAGGCGAAGACTTTGGCGACGAAGTTAAGCGGCGAATTTTTATCGGTACCTATGTCTTATCAGCAGGCTACTATGATGCTTATTATATCAAAGCTCAGAAGGTAAGAGCTCAAATAGTCAGGGATTTCCAAAAAGCTTTTTCCTTAGTGGACGTCATCTTAACCCCAACCACGCCTTCACCTGCTTTTGGGCTTGGTGATAAATGCGCCGATCCTCTTGAGATGTATATGAACGATATCTTAACTGTACCAGCAAGCTTGGCAGGATTGCCAGCCATCTCCGTACCTATTGGACACAGCAAAGAAGGTCTGCCTTTAGGAATCCAATTCATTGGTCCTTACCTGGGGGAAGAAACCATTTTAAATGCCGCGCATTGGGCTGAGACCATGGCCAGCTTCCAACATAATTTATAGGAGAGGATAAAACATGTCTGAATATCAGCGATATAGATATGAAGGAAACTCGGGTCCTTGGGAAGTCGTGATTGGCCTGGAAATCCACGCTCAGATTTCTTCAAAATCAAAGCTTTTTTCAGGAGCTCGTACGGATTTCGGCGGCGAGCCTAACCACCAAGTTACCTTTATTGATGCCGGTTTCCCTGGCATGCTTCCGGTTCTTAACCAATTTTGTGTGGAACAAGCAATTAAAACAGGTCTTGGCCTTCAAGCGCACATTAATCTTGTATCGGTCTTCGACCGAAAAAATTATTTTTATCCGGATCTACCGACAGGATACCAAATTTCTCAATATCATCACCCTATCGTTGGCCAAGGGTATTTAGAAATTGAGGCCGAGCAAGGTAAACCTCGCCGCATAAGCATCACTCGCCTTCACCTTGAGCAAGATGCCGGAAAAAGTATTCATGACCAACACCCAAAAAAAACATTCATTGACCTGAATCGCGCCGGGGTCGCTCTCATGGAAATTGTTACAGAACCTGACCTACATAGCCCTGAAGAAGCCCTAGCTTTTATAAAAAAGCTTCGGACTTTATTACGCTATTTAGGCACATGCGATGGCAATATGGAACAAGGCAGCCTTCGCGCTGACGTCAATATATCTTTAAATCGGCCAGGCACACCAATGGGGACACGAGCCGAAATAAAAAATATTAATTCCATCCGTTTTATGGGCCAAGCCATTCACTACGAGATGGAGCGCCAATCAGAAATCTTAGAAAGCGGGCAAACCGTTCCGCAAGAAACACGGCTCTTTGACCCGAGTACGGGAACAACACGATCCATGCGTGGAAAAGAAGATGCTCATGACTATCGTTATTTCCCCGATCCAGATCTACCACCTTTAGTCATTGAACCTGAAACGATTGAGCGTTTAAAAGCTACATTACCTGAATTACCAGATGAAAAAAAACAACGTTATAAAGAAAAATTTGAACTGGGCTCTTATGATTGCAACCTTATTACGGCAGAGCTGCCAACGGCTCTTTATTATGAAGAGGCCTTAGCAAGCTCCTCTATCTTGCAAAATAAAGGGATTGATAGTGGCCACGACGATGTAAAACGGGTTGCCAAGCTTATCGCCAATTGGCTCACGGGGGAGATATTTGCTGGCCTTAATCGAGATGGCGTAGAGATAACGAACATTCGCATAGCGCCTCAACACCTTGCTCAACTTGTCGACCTCCTCTTTGAAGGCGTTATTTCCAGCCGCATTGCAAAAGATATTTTTGCTGAGATGTGGCTTTCCGGAAAAAAGCCCAAGGAAATTATGGACGAAAAAGGATTAAAACAAATCAGCGATGAAGGATTGATTGAATCAATTATCGAAGAAATCTTAGCCAACAACTCAGAGCAAGTTGTCCAGTACCAAGCAGGAAAAGAGAAAGTGTTTGGATTTTTTGTAGGGCTTGTGATGAAAGCTTTGAAAGGGCAAGCGAATCCTAAAGCTGTCAATGACTTGTTAAAAACAAAACTTCTGTCTTATAAGAAATAAAGAGGGAAGGAAAACTCTTCTCTTTGAAAAATAAGCGCTAGGATGAAAGGCAATCTGGTTATCTCCTTCGGTCCAAATATCTTCGCCCGCCGCTTAGAAGGTTGACTGACTTCCCTCTAGGGTCTGTCGTCATGAGATAGTGGATATATGATGATATAAATGTTTTTATGCCTGCTATGAGCCCTAGAAAGGGTGTAGGTGATAGGGTTCAAGCGCATAGAAGGCATGATATTAGCGATAAGGTTTGGCCAAAGTTAGAGAGTCATTTACCTGGCAAGCGAGGTAGGTGGGGCGGTGTTGCTAAGGATAACAGAGCTTTTATAAAGGCGGTATGAGGGATAGTAAGGACGGGGGCACCGTGGAGGGATTTCCTAGCCGGCTTAGAGCGAGGGGAAGAACCCGCATAGAAGGTGTTGGCGAGGGCGAGATAAAGGTGTATGGGAGAGTTTATGAGAGGTGCGGATATGTGAGCCTGACTTTGAGTAGCTAAGGATAGATTCGACGTTGGTCAAAGCGCCTACATTGGCATCAGGAGCTAAAATCAGACGATACGCCGTACAAAAGGGGGCTCAACACCACGGTATCTAGGGCCGTGGAGGCGCAGGGTCTGCCGGTCAGACTTATTGTTACGCAAGCCTCCAAAAATGACGGCCCTCAAGCGGATAAATTAACGGAAGATATATAGGCTGAAAACCTTATAGCAGATAAGGCATAGGAGACACATAAGAGAGTTGAAGCGGCGGAAAAATCAAGCATAAATCCGAAATTCCCTCTCCAAGAAACAGAAAGATTCTAAGAGACATTGATAGTTATCTATAGGCTTTAAAGCCTATCCTAGAAAATACCTGTCAGAAATTTAAAGAAGGGCGGGGAATAGCCACGAGGTACGCTAAAAACACACCCTCCTTCATAGCAACACTACACATTAGGACAATCATTAGGGGGGCAGAAATCTCATGAAGACTGGCCCTAGCCTAGTTAGGTTAGGTTTAATTTCTATTATTCTTTTATACGCCGCGTTCTCCTTCGATGCGGGCATATATTACTTACTATCACACTTTCCTCCCTTATCTAGAAATGAGATTTTAGCAGGAAAGAAAATAAAAAATGGAGCAGATTTCAAAGATAAAAAGGCCCCAGCCTAGAGGATTTAATAAGGCCTTACACTTAAGAAAATCTCATTGAGCTGTTGGCTTTAATAATTTGAATAATAGTGTCAATCGACTTATTTAATATGGTCAGGTCTTCTCCCTGCCCCATGACGCGGATCAAGGGCTCCGTCCCAGAGGGGCGCACAACAAAGTGATATCCTTCCCCTAAGGATTCTTGAAGGCTTCGGATGTCTCCTTGCACTTTCGGCAAGGCCAAGACAAAAGGATCCTGGATCTTAATATTTTGTAAGACTTGGGGATAAGAATGATAGAGAGTTGCAAATTCACTAAAAGGTTGGCCACTCTTTAGCCACAAGCTTAAGACACAGCGTGCAACAAACAAACCATCGCCAGTGACGCGATAAGGATGAATAATAATATGGCCAGAACTCTCCCCGCCCAAAGCAGCATTCTGTTGTCTCATTTCACACCCCACGTAATAATCTCCAACGGGCACACGCAGGAAAGAGCAACCTAAGCTTTCGATATAGCGCTGCAATCCCATATTGGCCATTACCGTACCGACTACTAAGCGGTTGGTTAATCGCCCCTCCTCCAACATCCACCGGGCAAGGATAGCCAAAATTTGATCCCCGTTGATAAGACGCCCATGTTCATCAATGAAAATGACCCGATCTCCATCCCCGTCAAAACAAATTCCCACCTCTGCTTTCTTTTGAATGACAGCTTGTTGAGCCAGTTGAGGAAAAGTTGATCCACAATGATCATTAATATTAAAGCCATTCGGTCGGTTACCAATCATGCGCGCTTCTACGTTCGGATGCGCTAAAACTTTCCGCGCAAAACTAGATACGGCTCCTTGTGCGCAGTCAACAACAATCTTTATTTTCGACGAAGGAGAAATAAAGTTAAAAGCTTCCTTAATAGAGGATTGATACTTGGTTCTTCCTCTTAAATCCTCAGTAATTTTTCCGTTTTTGGAAGCTAGTCCTGCTTTATTTTCTCTCTGTAATCTTTGATAAAAAAGCTCTTCGATCTCTCCCTCTTGTTCCTTAGAGATCTTATACCCTTGGTGGTCAAAAAACTTTATACCATTATCCTCATAAGAATTATGAGACGCTGAGATCATCACACCACCACTGGCATTATAAAGCTGCACTAAGTAGGATACCCCAGGCGTCGGCATAACACCAAGCTGTACGACATCGACCCCTACTGAGGTCAACCCACGGGTAAGAGCGCGTTCAATATCAAAACAAGAAACTCTGGTATCATGCGCTAACAATACTTTTCGAGGAAGAGATGACCGAAATATAAGTTCCCCACTAAGGCGCGCAATAAGCTCGACACTTTCCTCATCAAGAGGAAATTGCCCCGCTCTTGAACGAATCCCATCGGTCCCAAACAACTTTATTTTTTCTAAATTTGCAAAATTAGGAGAAGGAATCATTGTTATTCAGCTAAACTTACTTTCAAAAAATCATAAAAATGTTGGCCTCAGGAAGATTCCCTTAATAAGATAATAGGACTAATCTTTCTTAGTCGTCTTTGGAGTCCCCAGTGGTTTTTTAGGTTTAACAGCTGCCTTAGCTGACGATGTTGCCTTAGTCGATGGCGTCGCCTTCGATAATACAGTCGCCTTGGTTGAGGAATCTGGCACCCCCTTGCTCGAGGGCTTGCCATCACTCTTGGTTAATCCCACTTTGGGAACCCCCTCCGCTAAGACACTTGGATCTATTCCACCTTCCTCTTTAACGTCCCGAATAATTTTATTTACCTCTTCCCCGGTAATTGTTTCAAATTCCAGCAAGGCTTTTGCAATAGCATGCAACTTAGAAATATTATTCTTTATAAGGTCGTAAGCTATTCGATAAGCGTTATCAACGATAACACGAATTTCCTTATCTATTTTTTGAGCTGTCGATTCTGAAATGTTTTTATGCTGAGCAACGGAGTGACCTAAAAAGACTTCCTGGCTTTGCTCGCCGTACACCAGCGTACCTAGCTCATCACTCATCCCCCACTCTGTGACCATTTTCCGAGCAATATCGGTGACTACTTTAAAATCACTTGCAGCCCCGGTAGTAACTTTACTGCGGCCAAAAATAATTTCCTCAGCAATTCGTCCCCCCAGGGCTACCGCTAGATCAGCCTCTAACTTATTGCGTGGCATCGACATGCGATCGGATTCGGGTAAACGCACAACCATCCCTAAAGCGCGTCCGCGTGGGACAATGGTCGCCTTATGGATAGGATCAGAAGCTGGCAAGTAGCATCCAACAAGCGCATGTCCAGCCTCATGATAAGCTGTAAGACGCTTTTCTTCATCACTCATAGCAAGGCTTCGACGTTCTGCCCCCATGAATATTTTATCTTTTGCGTCTTCTAACTCTTTCATCGTGACAACGCGTTTGCCACGTCGCGCGGCTAAAAGCGCTGCTTCATTGACAAGGTTAGCAAGATCCGCTCCTGAAAAACCAGGAGTCCCACGAGAAATAACACGAATGTCCACATCCGAACCTAAAGGAACTTTCCGAGTGTGCACTTTTAAAATAGCCTCGCGGCCATTAATATCGGGGTTCGGGACAATAACTTGACGATCAAATCGACCAGGACGCAACAATGCCGGGTCCAAAACATCCGGACGGTTAGTCGCGGCAATTAAAATGACGCCTTCATTAGACTCAAAGCCATCCATCTCTACCAAAAGTTGGTTAAGGGTCTGTTCGCGTTCATCATTACCGCCCCCCAAACCAGCACCGCGGTGACGCCCAACCGCATCAATTTCATCAATAAAAATAATGCAAGGCGCATTCTTCTTCCCCTGTTCAAACATATCACGGACTCGGCTTGCCCCAACGCCTACAAACATTTCAACAAAGTCCGAGCCTGAAATAGTAAAGAAAGGTACGTTTGCCTCTCCTGCAATCGCCCGAGCAAGAAGTGTTTTACCCGTGCCAGGCGGTCCCACAAGTAAGACCCCTTTCGGAATTTTCCCCCCTAAACGCTGGAATTTTTGTGGGTCTCTCAAAAATTCCACAATTTCTTCCAACTCTTCTTTTGCTTCATCGATTCCCGCAACATCGCTAAAAGTAATACGCCCCTGCTTTTCTGTTAACATACGGGCTCGCGACTTGCCAAACCCCATGGCTTTTCCACCCCCACTTTGCATCTGGCGTAAAAAGAAGATCCATATGCCAATAAAGAAGAGCATAGGAAACCAAGAAATCAATAATTGGATAAACCAAGATGTCTCTTCCTCTGGTGGCGCTGCTTTAATATGGACGCCAGAATCAATGAGGCGCCGAATCATTTCAGGGTCATCAGGGGCGCTGGTAATAAAAAGACGACCATCATCAAAGCGCCCCGTAACCGTCCGCCCTTTGATCTCAACGTCGAGGATGGATTTCTGATTTGCTCGCTTCAGGAAATCCGAATAATCAAGGCGCTCATAATTTGCACGTTTTGAAGAACCTTGAAATAAATTAAAAGCAGCAAACGTTAATAGGCCAATAACAATCCATAAAGCGAGATTTTTTCCAAAATTATTCATTATAAAACAAAAACCCTTTAAAAAATATTTGTGAATAATACTCTAAAATGACTATAGTGAGCCATGAACATGACACGGACTTGCCTTTTATTCCTTTCTACTACTTTTATTAAGGTTGTCCAAGTTATAAATAATTTAAGAGGATTTTACTCATAAACCTCAATTTATTCAACAAAAAAGCTATAGCCTCTCCCTCTCTGACTAGGCCATATGAGTTAATCTAAGGCGAGGCGTATATTGAGCTTCCATAACAGAGGACGTGCTTAAAGGAGTGCCTTGCTCCGCCCAAAACATCGGAAAATCCACCACGCGATTTTTCCTCCATAAGCTAGGCATCGTAAGAGCCGCTAAAAAAGGAAGCGGTGTATTTCCTTTAATTTGAGCCCATCCATCACACCCCAAGGGACGCAGGATCATACCTTCCTGATCTTCTTTCTTGAAAGAGAGCAAGAATCGTCCATCCCATAAACACGGATTGGCAAACTGAGTCGATGGAAGAGGCAAATGCCTCGATTCACGAAAAATTCTTAGTCTTTCCTTGCCTTTAACCAAAAGACACCCATAAAGTGTCATCTTATAACTCGGGTCCTTTGTTCGTATCATCTTTAAAGTTCTTTCTACAGCCTTCATACGAGGCGGATAAGCTTTTCCTGAGACCATAGGCAAAAGGCGAGAGAGAGCGCGCATAACAATCTCCGCCGGCGCTTGAAGAAAAAGCGGTAGAGCTAATTCAACCATCCCATAAGGCATAATAATAGCACTTTTTAGAAGATGATCTATCATCAAGCCTTCAAGGACATTATTGCCTCGCGTAAGGCTGTGGATCGATTCGCCAATATGGTCGAAAGGAAGGTGCTCCTCCCTAAACCTATCAAGCATAGCTCGCAGCCGATTGCGCATAAATACCTTATTAAAGTTACTCTCATCTATCACAAAAGGATGGTCTATGGCTTTAAGAGTCGCAAGGAGACGCTGCTTTTTAAACCCCAACAACGGACGCAGCACACATATATCTGATTTAAAGATAGCGGGACGCATCCCGATCAGTCCGTTTAACCCACTCCCTCTCATTAAACGAAGGAATACCGTCTCTACCTGATCATCAAAATGATGGCCCAAAAAAAGATAAGAACACCCTGACCGTCGGCACCACTCGGCGAGTAAAGCATACCGAGCTTCTCTGGCTGCCTGCGGCACCCCTGTTGAGGGCTTTTCCCCTTCCCATCGCAAAATAGAATGAGGAACAGACCACTCTTGACACCATTGCTGCACTCGTCGGGCTTCTTCAGAGGACATCTGTCTTAATCCATGATCGACCGTGAGCGCTTCCAATGTTACGTGATGGCCTTCTGCCCACTGGGAAAGCAAATAAAGCAAGCACAGACTGTCTGGCCCTCCAGAGACGGCCACGGCGACTTTTTGGCCTTTAATGACCTCTGGTATTCCTTGCATCGCTAATTGGAATTCCGCCAAGGAAATAGGCGACGTTTCTCCTTGCATCACATGCAATCACCCTATTCCTTGTCACATAAACCCGCTTGCAAAATATGAGCCGCTTGGACAACTGCTTTGGGCGCATCTGGGTGAGAAGAAAAGAGCTTTTGTAAGATCTGGCATGCTTTTTTAGGTTCTTTCAATTTTTCAAGAGTCATTGCTAGCTTCAACAAACAATCCGAGGATTTAGAGACATTAGGAAATTTCTTATAAGCTTCCGCAAAAACCTGAAGAGCTTTCTCGTACTCTTCCTTAATAAAGTAGGTTTCTGCAAGCCAATAATAGGCGTCGCTCGCTAAGGGGTGGGCGGAGTGATGGTAAATAAACACAAGCAGCGCATCACGACCCTTTTCATACTCTCCATTTTTAATAAAATTATACGCCACCTCGTATTCTTTCTCTGGTTCCTTCGATGGATCGATCTTTTCAGGGCCAGATGGCGGCAATTGAGTGTCCTTGTAAATTGTACCTGCTTCCTCAAACGTTTCGCTGGGCAAGGAAGATTTCGCAAGCTTAGCATACGTTACCTCAACGGAAGGAGTCTTTAGCGCGAACATATCTAGATGCGAATAAAGCTTACCAAGACGGCGAGATAATCTTTCAGCCATCCCTTGGAGAGCCTTGACCTCCTCTTTAAGTTCCTCTCTCTCTTCATCACTGAGGCTGTTAGAGCTAATAAAAGATCTACTGCCTTGATGCTTTTTCTCTCTCTTTCTCTTGCTGTGCTTTTTCCCAAGGTGAGGATTATGGTGCGTCGCCACGACACTCTTATCTAAGATGACAGGCTCTGAAGATATCGTGGGATTTATGCCCAAAAAAGACCCCACAAGAAACAAAGTAAGCCACAAAGAAGATAAATTACGCACGCTACACCTCACTGCAATATGTTCTTTAATTGTCGTACCCTCTGACTAAGTTTAAGGCTCTCTCCTTTTCCTCTCTTCACCTAACCGAACCTTTAGGACAGTTATTTTTAACTTTAAGGCACGGAAAAAGGATAAGAGTTTTTCATGCTGCCAAGCAAGAGTGCTGAAAATCTCGATCGCCTAAGCTGCGAAAAGAAGCGCAACCTCTTAAATCCACAAATTCACCACCTCCAAGTTATTATATTTTTAAAGGTGTTCATGCCTCCCGACAAGAAAAAAATAGCCGAACTCACGTGTGCGGCTATTGTTAAGTGAAAAAGTGTTATCAATGCGTCTAAGGCGTTTGAATAACAGAACGAGCTACACGATTTTGGCGCCACGCCTCTTCAGTGGAGCCAAGAGCAAAAGGACGCTCTTTCCCATAACTAATGGTAGAGAGACGTGAAGAAGGGATACCCTGCGAAACAAGGAAATCCCGCGCTGCATGAGCACGACGCGCTCCAAGCGCTAAGTTATAGAGACGATCGCCCCGCTCGTCACAATGACCTTCAATGACAACCCGCCTATCTCCATAGCGCTTTAACCAATCGGCTTGGCGGCGCAATATTTCTTTTGAATCATCTGATAAGCCTGAAGTGTCAAAAGCAAAGTAAACACGATCTCCAACCGTCGTTACAAATTCTTCTACGGTACCAGGTTTCGGCACCTCAGACAATTTCGTTGTAGGAGAGTATTCTTTCGTTGAACAACATGCGGCGACCAATGACATCGCTAAAATCGTTACAAATACTTTGAGTTGCATAGCTAACCTTTCCTTTTTACTTAAGTGTTATTGTATATTAATTGTATCGCACACTCTTTATTAATTGTCGATCTTTTTTATATTTTTTCAAAAAATTTATTAAAAATACTTCCCTTTTCTAGGTTCTTTGCCCACGAGCTCCCCTAAGGAAGAGGGGCAGACCAACAGGGATCTGAAGCATCCAACGGCGTTGGCACCTCCCTTTCGTTAAAACCCGTAATGTTAATCGTGTAGATACGCGTTCTCCCCCCCTTCCCATCTCTACTTGAGGGATATTGGCGAGCAAAAACAAGCATCGTACCGTTTGATGAAAATGAGGGGCTCTCTACAAGATAGCCACCTGTTAAAACCCTTTCGCCTGTCCCATCAGATCGCATCACCCCTAAATAAAACTGACCGTGCAGTTTTTTAGTAAAAGCGATTAAATCCCCCCGTGGCGACCATACGGGTGCTGTGTAACTACCTTCACCGCGGCTAATCCTTTGTATATCCTGCCCCTTACTATTCATGACGTATAATTGAGGGCGCCCCTCTCGGTCAGAGGTAAAAACAATTTTAGAACCATCCGGAGAATAACAAGGTGAGGTATCAATTGCATAGAAAGGCGTTAAGGAAATAAGTTTACGATCATGCAAATCCATTTTATAAATACACGTTTTTCCTCCCATCTCAAGGCTCATAATCATAGCGGTTCCATCGGGAGAAAATCGAGGAGCAAACGTCATCCCACGATAATAACCAAAGAACTCGTCTCTTTCTGTTTGTAAATTTTTTAGATAAACTTGCGGTTCCTTATCCTTATAAGATAGATAGGCAATAAAGCGATTATCCGCGGAAAAGCGCGGCGTTAAGACAAGGATTCCTTTCCCTGTTAAATAAGAGTGATTTTCCCCATCTTGATCCATAATGGCAATTCTTTTAATCCGGCGATTTAAAGGCCCTGTCTCTGACACGTAAACAATTTTTGTGTCAAAATACCCTTCTTCCCCAGTAAGTTTGTGATAAATAGCATCAGCAATTTTATGCGCTACCCGCCGCCAATTTTTTTCTTCCGTCTTATAAGCTGTCGCAAGCATAGAAGTCTCAGTAATCGTGTCCCAAAGACGACACTCAATTCTTATGCCCCCTCCTTCTTTTAAGATACGACTGGAAACTAAACCATGCGCATTGATAACACGCCAATTAGCAAAGACGGGCTTTTCATTAGTTTCAGCTTGGGAAGTAATGAAAGCGGAAGGAGGGAGAATAGAAAATAACCCTGAACGCTCCAAGTCAGCTTTTACCACCTCAAAAACCTTTACGCCTAACTCTTCAAGGGCTTTATGGTCCGCTTCAGTCTGTTTTATTGCTAAAGGGATAGGAGCGCTGTAGCCCTCGGTTATGTCAATTTCCAACAGAGCACTTGCCACCTTCGCACTTACTAAAAGTAGTAAAAATGAGAAAGTCGTTATCTTTTTCGTTAAAGAACTCATCTTACCACCTTTGCGCAACCGGGATCTCTTTCTTCCCCTATTTTAATTAAGTTTATTATACTATGTATCGCATGCCGAGAACAAAAAAATTTTTACTTCCTTAATAGAAGGCATCGCTCACGGTCTCCTAAGTCTTTATAACTTTTGACTTCCCTCCAAGGGGAAGAAGCGAGGATTTCTTTTACGCTTGCCCCTTGGGTATGCCCATGCTCAATAATAGCTATCCCTTTGGGAGCAAGCAATCTATAAAGAATGTCTTTCAACGAACGATAAGCATCCAACCCATCATCGCCACCAACTAAGGCTTGATAAGGATCATAATGTTTTACCTCTTTCGGCAGATGGAGAAATTCCTCGGTACTAATATAAGGGGGGTTCGAAAGCACCAAGTCAAACGCTCCTTCCTTTATTCCTCGAGCCCAACGAGTGTGAATAAAAAGCACTCGATCCGCAAGATGGTGATAAATGGCATTTTCTTGGGCTACCTCAAGCGCCTCACGACTACAATCTGTACCTATGCCGTAGGCCAATTTAAATTCACTAAGCGCCGCCAACAATAAGCAACCGCTCCCCGTGCCAATATCTAGGATCTTAAGAGGGGTGTCATGAGGCCAATAACGAAGGGCTATCTCAATAAGCGTTTCTGAATCTGGGCGAGGGTCGAGCGTATCCTTGGTTATTTTAAAATCCAAGCTCAAAAATTCCCTTTTCCCTATAATTTTTGACAAAGGTTCCTTATGCGAGCGGCGTACCAATAAGGCGTCAAATTCCTTTTGCACAGAACCTACAGCACAATCATTTTCATAAAGATATAAAGCCTCAACCTTGACCTTGAGTACATGAGCAAGAAGCAATCGGGCCTCCCTTCTTGCCTGATCGACTTCATGCTTTAGAAGAAAATCTGTCCCTTTTTTTAGCAATCCTTCAAGGGTTTGAATAGGCATGACCTGCATTAAAGTAATTATGACTTCTCACTCATCTCCGCCAACTTCATAGCTTGGTCCGATGCAATTAGCGCATCAATGGCCTCATCAAGCGCTGATCCATCCAAAATAGCCATAATTTTATACAGAGTGAGGTTAATACGATGATCCGTCACACGGCCTTGAGGATAATTATAAGTACGGATACGCTCTGAGCGGTCTCCTGATCCTACTTGATTTTTCCGCTCAGCCGATCGTTTGGCCTCCATTTCTTGGCGCTTTATCTCAAAGAGACGAGCGCGAAGGATTTTAAGGGCCTTTGCACGGTTTTTGTGTTGCGATTTTTCATCCTGCTGCTGAACAACCATTCCTGTGGGCAAATGCGTAATCCTTACCGCACTGTCTGTCGTATTAACGGATTGTCCCCCAGGCCCGCTTGAGCGAAACACGTCAATCTTTAAATCCTTATCCTCAATTTTAATATCGACTTCTTCTGCTTCCGGCAAAACAGCGACGGTAGCTGTTGATGTATGGATACGCCCGCCTGCCTCTGTTTGAGGGACCCTTTGAACGCGATGAACGCCTGATTCGAACTTTAATCGCTCGAAAACATTTTTTCCGAGCACGGAAAAGCTTGCATCTTTAATGCCACCGATGTCCGTCTCTTGGATCTGCATTATTTCCCACTTCCATCCTTTAATTTCTGCGTAACGCTGATACATACGCATTAACTCGGTAGCAAAAAGAGCCGCTTCATCGCCGCCGGCTCCAGCACGAATTTCGATGATAACGTTTCGCTCATCTGCTTCATCTTTAGGAAGGAGGGATACCTTTACTTCATACTCAAGATTCTCGACAACCTTAAGTAACATTGGCAGCTCCTCACGCGCCAACTCTTTAAGGCCACCATCATTACCGGGATCATCCAGAAGTTGCTGGACTCCTTTCAATTCCTCCTCCGCCTTTTTAAGGCTTGAGATGGACTCCGCCACAGGTTTGACTTCTGCAAGCTCTTTGGATAGTTTCACATATTCATTGGCCTCAAGACTTGGAGAGGCTAATTTTCGGCTCAGGTCGTGATATCTCTCTAAGACCTGATCAAGTTTGTTTTTGAAGCTCATTCCTTCCTCATCATTTCAATCTTTTGGGCTCAGGCACACTTTTCCAATAAATACCGTTCTAGCTGAGCGCAGGCGATAGTTTCTTGTGCGCCGCTATCTAGATCTTTCACAACAAATTGCTGGTTTAAAATTTCCCTTTCGCCTAATAGAACAGCAAAGCGAGCCTCAGCCCGATTCGCCTTTTTAAGCCTTTTAATGGCATTGCCTGAATAGTCGAACAGAGTTTTGATTCCCGCTTCCCTTAAACGCTGAACTAGCTTGATACTCGCCTGAAAGCCAGGATTATCCATGGGCACTACGGCAATTGCCCTCTTTTTATCCAGCTCGAGCTCGGCACTTAGCAATAACCGCTCTATCCCTGCCGCCCAGCCAACGCCTGGTATATCACGCCCCCCCATCTTTTTTACAAGCCCATCATAACGACCACCAGCAATAACAGCATTCTGCGCTCCAAGAGCGGGATGAATGAATTCAAACGTCGTATGGCAATAATAATCAAGACCCCTTACAAGCCGAGGATTAAGAGTATATTTTACCCCTAACTCTTCAAGGTAGCTAAGTACTTCAGAAAAAAAGAGTTTTGAAGATTCAGTCACAAAGTCAGTCCCAAGCGGGGCATTCACAATATAGGGCTGATCTTCCTCATCTTTTGAATCTAAAATTCGTAAAGGATTTTTCTCAAGGCGTTCTTGGCTGTTTTTGGATAGTTTTTCCCGATATCCCCAAAAATATTTTTTCAACGCATCAATATAAGCCTGACGGCTACTAAAATCACCTAAAGAATTCACGTGCAACTCAACCTTCGCGGAGAGTCCCATCTTACAAAGAAGATCCTGCGCTAGCATAATAACTTCCACGTCAGCCAAGGCATGCTCTGCTCCCAAGAGCTCCACGCCTAGTTGATGAAACTGGCGATAGCGACCTCTTTGAGGACGCTCATAACGAAACATAGGACCCGCATACCATAATTTTTGCGGCAACGTTTGTTCTAACCCATTTGAAATAAACGCGCGCACCACACTAGCCGTCCCTTCAGGTCTTAAAGCTAAAAGCTCACCGCTGCGGTCAGGGAATAGATACATTTCCTTGGAAACGATATCTGAGACTTCCCCAATCGTCCGATCAAAAACATGCGCAAATTCAAAAATGGGGGTGCTCATCTCTTCATAATTATAAACCTCAAGGATTTCCATAGCTTGAGCGATAAACGCTCGGTACTTTCTTGCCTGATCTCCATAAAGATCAACCGTGCCACGCACCGGATTTATCATAATGAAACCTCTTCTTTTTTAGGGTACATCGGCGCCCTTTAAGGGTTACCCAGCCATTTCCCAATTAAATATTATGAATTTATTTTATCCGTATGGGTAAACTTATACCCATTTCTCCCTCATCCGTCTTATAAAAATTTTAGCAAGCTGATAGCATCTAACGCATGCCAAAACCTCTTCCTATTACCACCTCCTACCAGTATACTACCCAGGCATAAATTGTCTTTAACGATCAAGGTCACGGTGATAAATACTCGCGCTATAAGACTGTTCATTAAGCCACTTATTAAGTGATTCAGCAAGAAAAACCGAACGGTGACGACCACCTGTACACCCCACGGCAATTGTTAAATAACTTCGATCCTCTTGTTCAAATCGCCCAATAATCGTCGTGAGCATCCTTTGACAACTTTTTAGGAAAGGGAGAAAGCATTCATCTTTCAAGATAAAGTCCTGTACCGGCTGGTCTTTCCCTGAACAGGCCGTCAACTCTTTCTGGTAATAAGGATTATTTAAAAAGCGTGCGTCAAAAACAAAATCTGCTTCCCTTGGCAAACCATACCGATAAGAGAAGGAGACAACCGAAATAAACAACCGTTTTGCAGAAGCTACCGAAAAATACTTTTTGATTAAACGTTTTGTTTCTGGAATAGAGGTATGCGTCGTATCAAGGACATACGTCGCAACTTCACGTACCGGAGAAATAATTCGTCGTTCGGCTTTAATGCCATCCATTACAGGGCGATCATGGCTTAAAGGATGCCGCCGTCGCGTTTCAATGTAACGGCGCTCTAAGGTTTCATCATCACAATCACAGTAAAGTATATGCACATTAATATCACTGCGCTCTTTAAGAGTTTTTAAGTGTCTGATAAATATAGCATCTGAAAACCCGCGTGCACGTATATCAATCCCTAAAGCGAGAGGGTGGTTAATTTTACTTTGCTCGATTGTAACCGCCTTAAGAAGAGACAAAGGAAGGTTGTCCACCGAATCGAATCCTAAATCTTCCAGGGTTTTCATGACGATATTGCGCCCAGCACCGGAAAGACCTGTAACAATGACAATCGTATTTACGGGCATAACGAACTCAGCTTGGTGTACTCCCATGGGTGATGCCCTCTTCCATATTCTTAAATAATATGAATTTTATAGGTTGTTGAGAGATTGATAAATACTTTTTTAGCTAAAAAGCTATCGGAACTTTCTTAAAAGACAAATTTTTTTTCTTTTTACGTAAAACTCTGCAGAAGAATCGCTCTCTCATCCAGCTACCCTCGCCCAGTAGCCTTCGAAAGATGGGGAGAAAATGTCCTTAACTATATACAAAGTTTGATAGCGCAATTTTTAGGAATTCGCTTTGTGGAACTTAAGAGACATATAGATAAAAAATATCTCAACCTCTTACCAATGTTTTCCCTTTGACGGTCAAGAGATAAAGAGAAGAGAACTTATTGAGGTTTCTCCTGCCACCCCAATTAAGTTCTCACTAAACATGTTTATGTATCAAGAAAACTGCGAAGCTTTCTTGAGCGGCTCGGATGCTTTAATTTTCTTAAAGCCTTTGCCTCAATTTGTCGGATTCGCTCGCGCGTTACAGAGAACTGTTGCCCCACCTCTTCAAGCGTGTGGTCCGTATTCATCCCAATGCCAAAACGCATACGCAGAACGCGTTCTTCACGGGGAGTAAGGCTTGCAAGAACCCGTGTCGTTGTCTCCCGAAGGTTACCATGAATAGCTGACTCAAGAGGAGAAATAGCGTTTTTATCCTCAATAAAATCGCCTAAATGACTATCCTCTTCATCTCCAATTGGGGTTTCCAAACTAATAGGCTCTCGGGCTATTTTCAATACTTTGCGCACTTTTTCAAGCGGCATCATAAGCTTCTTGGCAAGTTCCTCGGGAGTGGGTTCCCGCCCCATCTCATGCAGCATTTGCCTTGATGTCCGCACCAACTTATTGATGGTCTCGATCATATGCACAGGGATACGAATGGTACGTGCTTGGTCAGCGATAGAGCGTGTAATAGCTTGGCGAATCCACCAGGTAGCGTATGTTGAAAACTTGTAGCCACGCCGGTATTCAAATTTATCAACGGCTTTCATAAGGCCTATGTTGCCTTCCTGAATAAGGTCAAGAAACTGCAAACCGCGGTTAGTATATTTTTTGGCAATCGAAATGACAAGACGCAAGTTCGCTTCAATCATTTCTTTCTTAGCTTTCTGGGATTCTCGGTCTCCCTTTTGCACGACATTTACAATGCGTCGGAAAAGAGGCAGCTCCACTTCCACCGCTTTACGAATTTCAAAGATTTTCTCGCGTACTTCCTTAACTTCTTCTTCCTTATCCGCCACAAATTTTTTCCACCCCTTCCCAGAGCATGTCTTCAACTTCGCGAACCACTCAGAGGATGTCTCATATCCAAAATAGTTCTTAAGGAAAGATTCGCGATCAACGCCACAGGAAGTCGCCATACGAAGCAATTGCCCCTCCGATCGTACAAGCTGCCGATTTAACCCATAAAGCTGCTCAACAATCTGATCAATACGTTCCGGGTTTAACTTTAAATCTGACACTAGGTCAGCCAAATCTTTTTTAATCTTCTTATATTTTTGGCTTTCCTGGTACTCCCCGCCTTTTTCTATCAACTTCTTGGCTTCTTCCGGTTGAACAACACGAAGCTTCTCGTAATTGCCAAGGATAGATTGCATCTGGGCGACAACTCTTGGTTTTAAGGCTTCTTCAATTTCCATCAAAGGCTGAATATTATCTTCTTCCTCCTCTTCACTTTCTTCGCCTAGGTCTTCATTCTCCTCTTCACCTGTGTCTTCTTGCTCTTTTCTTTTCACGCCTTCTTTTCTAGCTTCTACGTCAACGCCATCTTCATCTTCTTCGTTAAAATCATCTTCGAGGGGCTCGTTCCCTGTGAAAGCATCCATCGAGATAATATCTCGCAGAAAAATACTTCCCTCTTCCAACTTATGAAGCCAGTCTTTAATTGCTGCCATCGTAAGAGGACTCTCACAAATACCGCACAGCATTTTCTCACGACCTGATTCAATCCGCTTAGCAATGTCAATCTCACCCTCTCTGGACAAAAGCTCCACGGTACCCATCTCACGCAGATACATCCGGACAGGATCATCGGTCTGAGGGCTAACAACCTCGTCTCCTGATAATTCTTCCGCTTCCCCTTCTTCGATCTCGCCTTCATTAAAATCGATGAGATCTTTCTCTTTCTCATTATCAATGACATTAATACCCATGTCGGAAAAAGCTGCAATAATACCTTCTATATCTTCCTCCGAGCTTTTATCTTCTGGCAAAGCTTGGTTGATTTCCTCCGTAGTAATCATCCCTTCTTCTTTGCCCTTACGTACTAATTTCTTCATTGCCGCATGTTCCATGTTTGACATACCCTTTTCCTTATCTACTTACCTATTGCTAAATTTTTATTCATGCCTGATCTCTTAGTCTCTATCACCCAATCTCTCGCTCAACAGGTTCATGCGTGAGCGAAGTAAGGGATTTTAAATATTCCCAATTTTCTTCCGTTAAATCATTTTTTAAGCTTTCTATAGCCTTTGCAATATCCAGGTTTAAATGTCTTTCTTTCCATGATTTCTCGAGTAGCTCTTGAAATCCTGCTCGCGCTTCCTCAAAAGACGCTGCCGGCCTTGAGAAAGATGCATGCATATAAACTTTTTCACTCAATAGCTCTTCAAGCAATTGTTTACAATCGTCGTTTATGTAGTGCTTCAATGCGTCATTGTCAATGTCAAATTGTGGATTACTTAATATTTCTATAATATTTGTCTTTAAGCCTGCAAGAGAAGGAGTGTCAAAATCCAGGGCCACAAAGGTCTCAACCACCTCAAAAAAGAGAGATGGATGATTGAGCAGAGTGGTTAGTAAAATCTTTTCTACCGTCTCTCTCACATTAAATTTAGTTGATGGCCCTACAAAAAGGTTTTTAACCAAGCGCTTCTCACCTTTTTTGGAGGCAAACGCATGATAATAGCGATTTTTTAATTCTCGTTCATATTCCCGATGCAATTCCTTATGGGGAATCAAGCGAACACATCCCAGCATATCTTCCAAGGCTTTTATTTTATGCTCGGGCATCATTAGATGAGCCTGCCCCATATAAAAAAACCACACAGCATCAATCAGAGGCAATTTTTGCGCCAGCAATACTTCTATTCCTTCTTTTCCCTTACTTCTTGCCAAGGAATCAGGATCTTCGCCCCCCGGGAGCAGGAGGAAGCTGAAAGAAAAACCTGGCTTTAAGTTAGGCAAGATAAGAGACATAGCGCGTAACATAGCTCGTTTACCAGCCTCATCCCCATCAAAACACATAATGGGTTCACAAGAAAATTGCCATAAAATATGTATATGATCTAAGCTCAGTGCGGTTCCCAAGGGTGCCACCGATGGCCAACCTAATTGGCTTAGAGCTAACACATCCGTATATCCTTCTACCACTAAAAGCGTTTCTTGCACTCTTGGATGCTTTATGGCTCTTTGCAGCCCATAAAGAACCTGGCTTTTATGGAAAAGATCGGTTTCCGGGGAATTAAGATATTTTGGTTTTTGGCTGCCAAGGGCACGCGCCCCGAAAGCAATAACTTGCCCTCCTCGATCAAAAATGGGGAACATAACACGCCCTCGAAACCGGTCATAGAAACCTCCAGACACACCTTGGAACGTTTTTTCCGGCTCCCTCACGTCTTTTTTAACTACCACAAGACCTGTCTTCTCAAGCAAGGAATCGTCTACCCCCTTTTGCTTCAAATACTTGCTAAGACCCGAGTAACCCTCTGGGGCATACCCAATGCGATACTCAGATAGAGTTCCTTGAGTAAAGCCCCTATCCTTAAGGTATTTTAGAGCATGTCGTCCTTGCAAAGAATCAAGCTGATGGCAATACCACTCACAGGCAAGAGCCAGCACTTCTTTCATTTTCCGAATGGGAGCGTCACTTTGGTTTCTCTCATACTCTTGAGGAAGAGGAAGCCCCCCTTTTTTAGCTAGAAAAACCACGGATTGAGTAAAATCAAGCTTGAGGTAATCCACGATAAATTGGATAGCATCGCCTTTCGCGCTGCACCCAAAGCAATAATAGACCCCTTTATCATTATTTACGGTAAAAGATGGCGTTTTTTCTTGGTGAAAAGGGCATAGCCCAAGATATTCCTGTCCACGCCTTTGCAATTTTACATAGCCAGAAACCACTTCTTTTATGGATGTGCTCATGCGCACTTTTTCTATAAAATCGGGTAAAAATGACACAAACGTTGTTCTATCGCTTATCTTACAAGAGTTGGGTTAAGCATGCAAAAATTTATTATTAAACAATAGCAGAAAATTCTTTTCACCAAAAGCCTTAATGCTCATGACAACAGGAGCACGAAGATGCTGCCCTTTCTTTCACAACCACCGCAACCGACACGACACCTGCATGGCGAAAGCGAAGGGTAAGATCAAAGGTATCACCTGCTTGTAAGGAGGGCTCTTCTAAATCAAGAAGCATAATATGTAGGCCACTAGGTTGCAACTTCACTTCTCCAGACGCTGGAAGAGAAATTGCTTCAACCGGCCGCATGCGCACAACACCCTGAGCATCAATTTCATGAGAGTGAAGTTCACACCTGGCCGCCACAGTTGTTTGCGCCTCTATCAATTCGTCAACTTGTAGAGGGTCATCGTTCGTTAATGTCATAAAGACAGCAGCGTTCTTACTTGTCGTGGGATAACAAAACACCTCACGAATGCGGATAGCTCTAACGTTATATAAAGATGTTTTAGGAGGCGGCAATGACGCCACGGGAGAATCAAGAGATATTTCCTGATGCGACCCCACAGGAAGAATCAAAACAAAATTTAATATCAAGAAATATACCAGAGAGATCATTTTTACCATTTTCATTTTATCGCCTTTTAATAGGAGAGTCTAACACCTTTTTAAAGAAAAGAAATGATTTATATTTAATGATTTTTCAAGCCTTCCTCTTTACATTTAGAGAACTCCCAACTTCCTACGAAATAGAATATAAACCTAACTATGCATTAATAATATTAGCAACCATTAAACAGCGAACTTATATATACTAATGTCCTCCTAAGGAAAATTTTTACGAAGTTAGCATTAAAAGCTCTTCCCTCTTCCTTAGAAGAAAAATAAAAGATGGGTACGGTTAAATGCGATGGAAAGATAGTCTTAGAAACCTGTTAAGGGTGCAAGTAAAATATGTGGTCTTCACCTTTCCTCTTCTAAGCCTGTGGCTACCTACAGAAGGAAAAGGCGATATTGAGCCAAGAACCATCCTGGATTTAAGGGACGAGAGTCAAACGAGCCTCCGCCCAGCTTATGCGAACGCTTGTCACTCCCCACCAGGAAAAAGCACAGATATTTGGATGGACCAAAAAGCAGGCAACACTTTTTTTCTTTCAGCGAAGGAAAAAAACTTCTTTTCTTCTACGCCCCAGAAAATCTCGTCAAATTCTCTGGGAGCTAGCCTTTTAAAAGATCGCTCGGACAAGAATAATTCTTTATATAAGGATGAGCCATCCATCGAATTTGACGATATGTCAGTTATGGCGGGAGGTCTCTTACATTCTGCCGCTAAGTTCTCTTATAGGTTATATGAGCACCGCAACCTTATTGCGAATGTGCTCTCCAATTCTCCTCTTTATTTAGTACCTATCCAACATGGGTTTTACAAAGGAGTAGGTTTTCTCTTCAACCATCCAGGCTTAGTGAGCATAGGTATAGGAGGAGCGATAGCAAGCTATGGCCTGTATCGCTATTATGAGAACCCGATTACCGAGAAGACGAGCAAAGTCTTGAATAAATATTATCAACTCACCCAACGGTCGTTGGAAGATTATTCCTTTAAAGATATATTTACAGGACTCATACAATCGGCTGCTTTCCGTAACTTAGCTCTTAACACCGCATTAAATTTTCTGTATGACCCTATTTTTAATCGCTTTCCTTCTACCTGGTGGATGAACGTTATAAGAATTACAACCACCACCATGTTTACTACCGTAATTATGCAAATTCCCTTAATGCGTCTATTAGACAAATTATCTTTGAAGCTTACCTCCCTTGCTGTAAAAAACTTCTTCCTTACAGTAGAAGGCGAAGAGCTCTTGGAAGGAGAAGGGTAAACAAACAAAAAAAGTTTGACAAGGCCATCTTTTTCTTAAAATTTAAATATATTTTTTTGTGAATAAATATAAGATAACTTAATCAAGAGATATTTTATCGCATAAAATTGATAGCAGGAGTATACATATGCATTGCTTACGAAAAGTGAAAAACATGACGCCCTTTCTCAATTCTCTCTTTTTTAGTTTTAGCATTTTTTTCCTCACTTGTTTTTCTATAAGCCACGCACACACCTACGAGCATTGGATGGAAGACTATACCTTTTCTTCGAATGCTTCCTCCCTTTATTATTCTTTAAACAAGACGGCGGAAGAGGAAGATCTATTCGAAGCTCTCAATGGCACCACAAAAACCGTCTTAATGCTCCCTGATAAAGATAAAAACTCAACACTTTTATTAGCTCCCGTGAACCTAACAAAAGAGAAAGTTTACTCTTCTTTTGAATACATGAATTATTTCTTAGGTCTTATCTTCTTCAACACAGCTTGGACGCTCTTTAAAACCAATGGACCAACCAACTCAAAAATTGTTTCCTATGCACTGTCGCCCACGTTTTTAGCTTTATCCCTTATCTATTGGCAAGAAACGTAATGCTTTTTTTGCCCTCCCACCTTATAAAGTTAAGAAAAAGACCCAGAGGGCTATCATACTTATCGACAAAAAACCATGTATCCTTAAGACCAAACCATAAAAATGCGCTTTCCGACTATTCATCATTTTAAGTGTTTGACCCTTATTTCACATACAAGTAAGATGAGGAAAAATTAAGTGAGGGGACGCAATGAATACCAATACAGTTGATGTAACAAACTTAGGGGGCCCTGCCTTAAAACAGGATTTTTCTGCCTTTTCCATGTTCTTGCAGGCTGATTTTATCGTTCAAATCGTGATGGTGATGCTGCTTGCAGCATCTTTTTGGTCCTGGACCATTATTTTTGCTAAATGGATACGTTTTAGAAATTTAGAAAAACTTGCGGAAAGATTTGAAGAAAAATTTTGGTCTGGAATCCCTCTTGACCAGCTGCACCAATCATGCCAATTCAAGCAAAGCGATCCTATGACTACCCTTTTCTGCACAGCAATGAAAGAGTGGCAACAATCAACTATACAGGGGGGACGCAGCACTAATTTAACGCTCTTAAGGAACTCGATTGAGGAACGGGTAAATCGTATAATGAATTTAGCTATTGATCGCGAGGTTGACCGTTTACAGCAACATCTTGGGTTTCTAGCTACCACCGGATCGATCGCACCGTTTGTCGGCTTATTTGGGACAGTATGGGGCATTATGAATAGTTTGCAATCCATTGCTACCATGCAAAATACCAATTTATCCGTAGTCGCTCCCGGTATTGCTGAAGCTTTACTTGCCACAGGCATAGGACTCGTCGCAGCTATCCCAGCCGTCATATTTTATAATAAATTTGCGCAGGAAGTAAATCGCTATGGCGCAAGACTTGATGCTTTTGCGGCGGAATTCAATGCGATTATTTCCCGGCGCCTTGAGCAGGAGGCTGCTTAGTGGTAAAAGTTACGACTATAAATAAGGGAACTCGTTCCAGGAATCAGCGGCGGACAATGGTCCCAATGAATGAGATTAACGTTACCCCTTTTGTAGATGTCGCTCTTGTGCTTTTGATTATTTTTATGGTAACCGCTCCCCTACTCACTGTTGGTGTTCCTTTAAACCTTCCGCAGACAAGCGCAAAAGCCTTAGCCTCTAAGCAAGAACCTCTTATTATTTCTCTTGACGAAAAAGGACGGGTCTACCTTCAAGATAGTGAAGTTAAGCATCAGGAACTTATACCAAGGCTACAGGCCATGACGCAACTTAATCATGAAATGAAAATTTTTGTCCGTGGCGATAAAAACATTCCTTACGGCCATGTTGTAGCTTTGATGGGAGATATTCAACGAGCAGGCTTTACGCAAGTCGCTCTAGTAACCCAGTCGCCCCCTACTACTAAGAAACAGTAAACTCAAGATGACTAAAGACCGTGACAATAGGGTATTAATAAAGCGAGGAGCACTTCTTTCAGGGCTGTTGCACTTAGCGGTTGCTATTCTCTTAGGCATTAGCCTTTATAGCTCGTTCTCTTCTTTGAGTGATCACAAAGTTATTCCTGTTGAGCTGCTTGAAGTTGATACAGAGACGCGCCTTCTCAGCAAACAAAAAAACCTTACGCCGGCACCTAAAGAAGATAAAAAAGAGCAAGACAAAGAAGTGCGGGCTAAAGACAAAGAAACAAAGCCATTTACTCCTTCCGCTGCTCCCCCCGAAGCGGAGAAAAAGGGTATAATGCCGCCCTCGGAGATAAAAGAAGAACTTAGACCAGAAACCAAGCCTCAAGATCTTCCCAAGGTAACAGAAAAAGAGCCTAGCCCGCCTGTCACAAAACCTCAACAAGTCTTAAAGGAAGCAACACGTACGCCTGAAAAAAATCCACACACGTCGTCTGTTGACCACCTTTTAAAAGATGTCCTCAACACGAACCCTCATCCTTCGCCTGTGAAGGAGAAAGAAGAATCTACAAAACAAAAGAGCCAGGCGACATCTCCGCCTCAAGATGATATGACCCCTAAGAGCGGCTTAACTATCAGTGAAAAAGACGTAATCCGCCGACAATTAAGGGAGTGCTGGAATATTCAAGCTGGCGGCCGAGATGCGCATGCCTTGATTGTCAAAGTGAAAATAAGCGTTAATCCTGATGCGACTGTCCGCTCTGTAGAAGTGGTGGAACAAGAACGCATGGCAAAAGATCCCGCTTTCCGCATTGCCGCCGAAAATGCTGTTCGAGCGGTCCTCCACCCAAAGTGCCGCCAATTAAAATTCCCACTAGCAAAATACGACACCTGGAAAATATTTATCTTTAAATTTGACCCAAGCGAAATATTAGGGGCAAGTAATTAAAAGCTTGGTCCTAAGCGGGAAAGTATTTATCGGTTATTTATAAGCCTCTCTTGCCTTGTAACATCGGCTCTCAAGCCACTTTATACTCCTAACTAGCTTCACCCTAAGATATTGCCTTAGAGCTTTACGCTAAGAATCGTAGCTTTGGCCACACTTTTTTCTTGACTCTCAACAGATAAAGAAAGTATATAAGACAAGAAAATATTTTTATATTAGGAGCCTTTTTAATAAAAAATTAATATTAATTTTATTTAAAAATAAATTATTAAGAAATTTAAGAATTTATTGTTAAACTTATTTTGCTGTACACTTAAACTTAATATATTTAAGCGTATGTCAAAAAATATAATTTTTAAGAATGAGGAAGTTAAATGGGTAAATTTTTTCTTAAATCAAATTTTTTTATTGTTCTATTCACGTTAACAACAAGCATCAATTTTGCCGAAACTATTGACGACGCATTGTTTGAAAGAAGTTATGAAAGCGCACACAAGGTAGAAGAAAAACACGAACCGCAAGAAGATCTTCTCGCCGAGTGCCAAGACTTAGGAGAGACGCTTACTGTGGAAGCTGAGGCCCATTATGAAGCTTATCGCGTTCTTATAGCGGCTCAAAACATGGAAACGTTATTTGAATGTGCAAAAAAATATCCTTTTAAAGATCCTTATGGCGCTCTACTTACAGCAACGCTTAAATATGAAGCCCCTTTCTCATTTCGAGACTTGATAGAAGAAGATTCAAATCGTCGTCATAACATTACTCTTAGCAACGAAAGAAGAGAGAAGATTGATTATCTTATTGAAAATAACCTCTCTCAAGACCCTTATGGCACAGCTCTCTGCGTAGCTATTAACAATGCTTATTCTGACATTGTTACCAAGCTTATTGAGGAGGGGATTTCGAAAGATCCGTATGGAGATGGCCTCGCCGCTGCAACAACCAAGAGAGATATCTCCCTGCTTGAGCGCCTCCTCAACCAAGGTATTTCACATGATCCTTATGGCGTTGCTTTGCGGCAAGCACTCAAAAACGGTCATGCAGACATAGCCTGCCTTCTAATAAGGCATGAAAATCAGCTATACCCTGTCACTATATTTACTGCTTTTCCAGGTTACATGGACTTACTTTATAAATTAGTAATCACATGTCTTTTCCATCAAGATTTAGGAGAGATTCAGCAAGCCCTACTATTCAAGGGTTCAAAATAAGCTTCCTTGTTCTTTATAATTTAGGGCTTCAAGGATCCACACCTAGGAGGAGAAAAATTGCTCCTCCTTCCCGAAGGTTTTTTGCTAAATGAGCTTAGGCAAGAATATTTTCGATAAGTAAGTAGCGGAGCTTTTAGCGAAAAGCCTTCACTCAACATAGAAAGCACCTGAGCTTTCGGCAGCTTTCTTAGCGTCGCACCTCCAAATTTTTTAGAGAGAATTTTCCTCATATTTCTTCATGTTTGACCCAAGCAATAAAAGCCTTAATAACAACTTATAAAGCGATAAGAAAAAACCTTAAAAGGCTCACTAGCAACACGCTAGGCAGTACAAGAAGTTTTTCCCCTTTATCTTGTCTTGCGCTACTTATCTTCTTTGCGTGCTAGGGACAATAAAAGAGAAGAACATTGTAAACAGCAAGCTTCCTATCAAGGCTTACTTATCCATCTGCTTTAGGTAAACCCAGATAGTCACGCACAATCTGTCGAATATGATCATGAGTCGAAAAGGCCCGCTCTACATCAGTCACATCCCACGAGACATTCTCTAAAATAATGACGCTAATCTTGCTCTGAGGGTAATACAACAACGTTGAGATATAACCATCAACATAGCCACTATGGCTTATCTCCAAGTTCTCGCCTTTGCCAAGTAACTGCACACCGAGCCCATACCCTACCGCACCATAGCGCGGGTGTTCGCGTCTACTTGAAGGCCGTACCATTTGTTCATACATTTCTGGAGACAATAACTTACCTTCATGAAGGGCTAGGTTCCAGGCAAGAAGATCATACGCCGTTGATATAATGCCGCCTCCCGGATGAACCCATTGCCCGTCCTCCTTGTCGACTCCTTCATCTAACAAGACGGCCTTTGAGATAGAGCTTTCTCTTTCTTTATAACCAGGGATCAAATGAGGGAAAGCTTTATATAGCTCTTCTACCTTTCTCGAAAAAGCTAAGCCTGAATGGTTCATATGAGCTTTTTGGAATAAATTACTTAGCAATGTCCTGTATGCCTCTTTTGAAACCTTTTCGGCAATCTGGCTAAGCAAATAGAAGGCCAACGTAGGTGAATACCGAAACTGCGATCCTGGAACAAAGGCTAGCGGCTGATCGAGAGCAGTAATACCAGAGGTATGATTGAGAAGGTGTTTGGTGGTGACTTTGGCCCCCCACTCCTCCTTTAAATCAGGCAGGTAATGCATGATAGGACAGTTAAGATCGAGAAGCCCTTGGTCTACCAACATAAGAATGATAGCTGCTGTCATCTGTTTTGCTATAGAGCCAATCAAAAATTGAGCATTTATATGTGGAGAACCGTAACCGCCTCGAGCTGTTTGGTACAAAATCTTATCTCGCTTAGCAATACATACCACTCCATTAAAGGCTCTCTCGGTTTTAAGATGAATAGCTTGTGTAATTTTATGTTCAAAGTTGGAAGCTAATACTTTTACGCTCAATAATAAGGTTAGAGCAAAGAGAAAAATCATTTTCTTCTTGACATCTTTCATGTTTCTTTCTTCCCTTTCATTCCTCTGCTATCAAATCCTTATGAAGGAATATTAACATTTTCGAATTTTATAGGCTAACCTTTCAAAGGGCCCTTATAGGAAAATACTAATAGAAATACTATTGTTTTACCCCTTCCTTCATTAACGGTTCTTTTAAGGTTCCGCCTTATACTTAAGGAAACAGTAAGCAAGGAGTATATTCATGGCGGAAACAACTGCGGAAAAGACAAATGAGAAGAAGCGAATCGCCATTGCTCTTCAAGGAGGAGGAGCTCATGGCGCCTTCACATGGGGAGCCCTCGATCGCTTGCTAGAAGATGGTCGTTTTATCATCGAAGGATTAACCGGCACCAGTGCCGGCGGAATGAATGCTGTCGCCACCGCCCAAGGACTCATCCGAGGAGGAAATGAGCAAGCCAGAAAAGAATTAAGAAATTTTTGGACAAGGATCAGTGAGTCCGGGGAAAATAGCCCTATAAAACGTGGGTTGATTGACAAAATACAACAACGCTACACAATGAATCAGAGCCCAGGTTTCATCATGCTTGATTATCTTATGCGCTTGTTATCTCCGTATGAACTCAACCCTTTTAATGTTAACCCGTTAAAAGATGTTGTGGAAGCTTGCTTTGACCTTGAGCCTTTAAGAAAAAACCAAAAGGTAAAAGTCTTTTTGTGTGCAACGCATGTTTTTTCGGGGAAACTTAAGGTCTTTAAGACAGAAGAATTAACTCCCGAATGTTTACTTGCCTCTGCCTGCCTTCCCTTTCTTCATCACGCCGTAGAAGTCAATGGGGAATACTATTGGGACGGAGGATATATTGGCAACCCGGTCCTCTTCCCGCTTATCTATGAATGCCAAACCCCTGATTTAATGATTATCCAACTAAACCCTATGAACCGTCCGGTTTTACCACGTACAACGCGTGAAATTTCGGACCGCCTCAATGAGATTACCTGTAATGCCACTCTTGTAAGAGAAATGCGGTCCATCGGCTTTATTACTGAGCTTATTGATAAAGGCATTATCAAAGATCCAAGCATAAAGCGCCTTCGTCTCCACTTAATTCAAGATGAAGTACGGTTCCTTGACCTTGGCTTTTCAAGTAAATTGAATTCAGAGATGGACTTTTTGTCTTATCTTTTTGATGCTGGGTACCGTGCAGCTGATCATTGGATCAAAGAAAACTACGACAAGTGTGGGAAAGAAAGCACTGCGAAAGTTCTTGAACATTATATGTAAGAGGCCAAGTTCTGAAGAGAGATAGCAAAAATACTCCTAAGGTATGTGACCACCTTAGGAGCGCTCCTTCGAAGGCATGAAGAAAAAGGCGAATTCGAGAGACGCTTTATCTTCAAAAAATATAGGCGTGTATTAGGTCATCCTCCTTTAAAGCTTTTTGGTTGAAATCTTTCGGCGTCTTTTCATTTTGACGTAAGCATCCTAAACGCCTTGCTATCCTTAAAAAACTAAGAGCCGAGAAAAACCAAGGAGGCTTCCTAACGCCAACGTTGCTTTTAAGCTTGGCATTGCATTTTATCCTTGGTAAAATAACATGGATTTGAGGAATTTTTTGTCTTGTTAAATACCTCTTTTGATAGAAAACAGATGATTAATAAGCTTTTGCATCATTCTCTCGCCCGCTTTCTAGCCGTCGGTCTCTTAGGCTTCGGTATCGAAGCTGGTTTGCTTTTTTTATGTTATGATGTCATGGGAATTGATTCGTTCTTAAGTCGCTTTATTTCCTTCCCGCCAGCTCTTATTGCCACATACATTTTGAATAAGTTTCTCACTTTCCGAAGCATTGATACCGATATCGCAAAGGAAATAAGACGTTATACAACCGTCCAATTAGCAGGATTTATGATTAACTTTTCCTTGTATTCTTTTTTCATGTTAAATTTCAACGATATGACGCCTCTTTTCGCTTTAAGCGCCTCCACTCTTTGCTCTATGGTTTTTACTTATTTTAGCTCGAAACATTTCGTCTTTAATAAAATCTAGCCCCTTTTATCCAGGCTCGCTAGATATGTAAGCCTCCTTTCCCGACCCTTTTTCTTAAGTATTTTTTCATTTTTTTTATGTTAAAATTATAATGAATCATATTTCTTCCTATGATTAAAAGAAAGGAGGGTGCCAAATGACAATAGAATTATACAAATATAAACTCTATACAGCAGAAATCATTTATCGACTTCCCGATCATCCTGATTTACTCCAAACATTTATTTGGCAAGAACTCGACTTATCACCTGATTTTCCTATGCTTAAGCGTTTCTTAAAATTCTGGCAAGATAAAATAGATGGCAAACTCTATTCGGTCACAGTCGGACACCGGAACTTGTTCTCCCCGACTGATTTAAATTACACAGGAAAAGAACTAGCCTTACAATAAGTAAAGATGCGAGGAGTACGTTAAGAGAACACATTAAAAAAGCCGTTCCCTCTACCCTGACATTTGCTCCACGTTGATAGGATTAAGCTTTGCGCTTTGTTCAATCATCCTCTCTTCAACCTTTTCGCATATGTAATGATACAGACAAAGGTGTGCTTCTTGGATACGCGGTGTCGAGTCGGAAGGAACTGTGATGGCCACATCAGCAATAGCTGCCATCTCTCCCCCTCCTTTACCTGTGAGGACAATGGTGGTCATTTCCTGTTCTTTTGCTTTGGTTAGAGCTTCGATCACATTTTGGGAGGCGTCGCTGGGACTAATTCCCAGTAAGACCGAGCCTTTTTCTCCATAGGCCTCCACTTGGCGCGCAAATACCTCGTTATAACTATAATCATTACTAATCGCCGTTAGAATAGAAGAATCTGCTGTTAAACTTATGACCTTCAAAGCAGGACGCTCTTTTTTAAAACGTCCAACAAGCTCCCCCGCAATATGAAGAGCATCCGCTGCTGAGCCACCATTACCACACACAAGTAGAGGTCGGCCCTTTAAAAGCGAGGCAACAATGACCTCAATCGCTTTCTCAACGCTCACAATAAAATCAAACTCTGCAATCTTTGTTAAAAGCTTTTGCGTTTCAAGTAATTGTTCCTTTAATGTCATGAGGACACCCACCTTTACGTCGTCTTTTCTTCTCTCTTTTATCGTAACAGCTTTAAATCCTTTATTAAACCTCTTTGCTGCATCGAAATTATTTTATGTTCACACAGTAAGCGGTGCGCACGTATAAAGGCAATCCATAAAAAAAAGAAAAAATAACCAAGAGCCACCATAAGCAGTGGCAAAAGATATGAAATATGTAAGGATGGGCTGGCCAATTTTGTCAAAGACGCTGGTTGATGCAGTGTGTGCCACCAATTGACTGACCATTTAATAATGGGTAGATTCCCAGCTCCAATGAGCACCACCAAGTTGGCCATCGCTATACCACGCATTTTACTGTTAAAAGCGGTAAGCAAAGCGTAATAAGCTACATAAAAGAAGAACAACACAAGCATAGAAGTCAAACGTGCGTCCCACACCCACCAAACGCCCCAGGTAATGCGTCCCCAGAGGGCACCTGTTATCAAGCTTAAAAGGGTGAACACCATCCCAATAGGCGCAATAGCCTGAATAAGGAGATTAGCCATCAGATGCCGCCAGATATAAGAGCAAAGGACAAAGATAGCCATGGCTCCATAAGAAAACAAACCCATCCAAGACGCAGGAACATGCACAAACATCAAACGAACGGCATCACCCTGTTGGTAATCGGGTGGTACAAAGAAAAATCCCCACATTAAACCCGTCACGGTACACCCAATCGCCGCCATCATCAAAAAAATGCGCAGGCCTTTAACATATTTAAAAAAACGAGTAGGACTCGCAAGCTTATGCATATTCACCTCTTTACTACTCTCTTATTATTTGTTTAATCGCAAACGCGCCAATGATACTACTAACAGGCCATGAAATAAGCCATATAGCTATCAATAGAAGAACAAAGACCCAACGGTTTGGCATAAAATCAAAAGGCTCAATAATATTGAAGCTTAAAATCATCATTGGAAGATAAAGAGGAAGCGTGATAAGAACCGTAATGAGAAACGCATGACGGGCTTCAATGGTAAGCGCCGCCCCCATTACACTCAGTGCACTCAAAGAGGGAGTCACTAAAGAGAGACTTATAAAAAGCCACCAAACTTTCTCTGCCTCAAGCTGGAGCAAAAAAGCAAAAAAGGGTAAGCAGAAGACAAGAGGAAGTAGGTAAAGAAGCCAGTGAACAAGAATTTTACTCAGGACATAAGCCTCATTAAAGCTCTCTGTAAATTGGAGACTATCAATGACTCCCTTCTCCCGATCTTCCACAAAAATAGAATAATAAGGTGTCAAGGAAGCTAACAAAAGCAAACACCACACAATGCTCACGGACACTTTCGGCAATAGAGCCTCATCAAATTTTAGCCCTATCACAAAAAGACTCAACGCTGCCAGAATAAAAGCAAAAAGCTGGATAAGGTCCATCCCCCTTAAAAAGGTCTTAAAATTATAGCTAACAAGATACAAAAACATTTCTTTTCCATCCTTATGGTAAGCGGATATTCTTCATACCCTCCAGTGAGAGAGGCTGATGAGAAGCAATCACCACCATGCGACCGTTATCTCGAAAGAAAGTCAAAAGCTGCTTTAATAATACTTGGCCATTATGATCTAAAGAGGTATGAGGCTCATCCAACAGCATAAGGGCCTTATTAGCAAGAATAAGGCGACAAAAATTAAGTCTTTGACGTTGGCCTTGGGAAAGATAGCCAGCTTTTTCATTGGCCATCTCCTCAAGTTGACAGAGCCTTAAAGCATCAAGACATTGATCTTTTAAACGAGCCAAAGGACGCGCTCCATACAATCTTGTCCAAAACGAAAGATTCTCCACTACCGATTGTGAGGAAATAAAAGGATAAGAGTCATTAAGATAGATTACATGCCTTTGATACTGCTTAATATCTTTATAAATAGGTTGATTTTCCCAATAAATCTTTCCTAAATAAGAATCACAAAGACCTGCTAGCATGCGTAACAAGCTGGTCTTCCCAGTGCCATTTTGACCTTCTAATAGCAAGATCTCACCTTTTTTAAGGGTAAAATAAATATCAGAAAATAGGAATTTGTTATGGCGCCAACCCGTTAATTCTTTCACATCCAGCATATTAAAACCTATCTAAATATTTCTCTGCAAAAGCCCCTGGCTACCCTTGAAGCTACTCGCCAACATTCCTCTTTTTAAGGAGTACACAGCTTCTTTCCTTAGCTATCTTTCCTCTTAAGACTCTTTCACGTTCTCTTCCAGAGTACCATTTTGAAAACGCTAAACTCACCTTCCTTTAGAAATTCTTTTTTAACATAAAAAATCTTTGGAGTTAAAATATTCTCAAACCCTCTTCCATAGAAAAGGAAAGTGTATTCTTACCTCACGGCCTATAGGTTTTAAAAAGAGTTTTATGATATAAGGAAAAGGTAACACCCCACAAAAGAGATTCAAGAGCAATGCAAAAAGTCATTAAAGTGTATCCTTCTCTTTTATCCGCTTCTTTTACGCATTTGGCGGACGAGATTAGAAAGCTCGACCAAAGTAGCGTAGATGGCATCCACTTTGACATCATGGATAGCCATTTTGTACCGAACCTTACCTTCGGCCCTATGATTTTAAGAGCCTTACGTCCTTTGACCAAGGCCATTTTCGATGTTCACTTAATGGTCACCAATGTCCCTTTAATGATTGAAGAAGCCATAAAAGCCGGTGCGGATGCGGTCACCTTTCATATTGAAGCAACACCTCATGCGTATCAGCACATAGCCTTGCTCCAACAACATGGGGTTAAGGCCGGCATTGCCCTTAATCCCGGTACGCCTTTGGCAATGATTGAGCCTCTTTTAGGCATCATCCACCACGTGCTTATTATGACCGTGAACCCTGGATTTCCTGGCCAAAACTTTATTGAGACCCAACTGACCAAAATCATGCAATTACGCAAGATGATTGAGGCGTCCTCTTTAGCGGTCGAGATTCAAGTTGATGGAGGTATCAATGCGATAACGGCGCCTAAAGTCCTTGCAGCAGGGGCTGATACCCTGATCGCGGGCACAGCTGTTTTTAAAGGAAAGTTTAAAGAATACCACAAAAATATTGCTCTCTTGAAAGATTGCCACCGCTCACAAGACCACTAAAGGGCTTGGAAAAAAGCTTTTAAAAGACCTGGCCACCTTATGCCGAAAGCTTTTCTATATTTTGCATAGCCCACAGCTTGGCATAAGCACCTTGCTGATGGAGAAGAGCTTCGTGCTTTCCTTGTTCTACGATCCGCCCCTTCTCGAGCACATAAATAATATTGGCTTGTTTCACTGTTGACAATCGATGCGTGACAATAAGGGTTGTGCGCCCCTTCATTAAATCTTTAAGAGCATCTTGCACAACAGCTTCAGATGCCGAGTCCAATGCCGATGTGGCCTCGTCTAAGAGAAGGATCGGCGCATCTTTAATCATCGCGCGGGCAATAGCGAGCCGTTGCCTCTGCCCGCCTGAAAGGCGTATACCATCTTCCCCAACGAGTGTTTGATAACCTTGCGGGAGAGCCTGAATAAACTCATGAGCATGGGCTCGTTTGGCCGCTTCAATCACTTGCGACTCCGTTGCATCAAGACGACCGTAGCGAATATTCGCCTCTACCGTATCATGAAAAAGGGTGATTTCTTGGCTTACAAGCGCTATATGTGCACGCAAAGAGTCAATCGCCACTTCGCGTATATCTTGTTCATCGATCTCGATCACTCCTTGAGAGATATCATAAAAGCGAGAAATAAGATTAATGATGGTTGATTTTCCACTTCCTGACGGACCGACAAGGCCTACGGTATCCCCAGCAGCAACAGACATGGTGACATCATGCAGGGTAGGACGATCCTCCCCATAGTGGAACGATACCCTTTTAAATTCGATCGCTCCTTTTGTTAAAGAAAGAGAGGGAGCTTGCTTTTTTGAAACAATTCGTGGCGCCGTATCCAAATCTTCAAACACGCGCTCAGCCGCCGCCAAACCTTCCTGTAAATTAGCATTTAAATTCGCTAATCGTTTCATAGGTTCATAAGCAAGCAATAGCGCGCCAATAAAAGAAATAAAAGCGCCTTTCGTCTGAGCGCCATGAATCACTTGCCAGCCACCATAAGAAATCACAATGACAATGGCGATACCGGCCAAGCCTTCCATAATAGGGTGAAGAGCCGATCGCACACGGCACGCTTTTTGGTTTAGATGACGCAAGCTCTCAATCATTTCCCCGGCTCTCGCCTGTTCATACACTTGCATCCCATACGTTTTAATAAGGCGCGCTCCATGGAAAACCTGCTTTAAAAGCGTTGTCCATGACCCCATCTTTTCTTGTGTATTGCTCGAGACTTTTCTCATGCGCCGACCAAATTTAGCAATGGGGTAAATAGCAGCCGGAAAGACAAAAATCGAAATAGCAGCTAAAAACCAATCTTGATAAAACATCAACCCCACAAGAAAAATGATGGTAATGGTATCCTTTCCAATGCCTGTAAGTGCCTTTGATACTGCTTGTTGCATAAGTGTAATATCATTGGTAAAACGAGAGATTAAGATACCGGTAGGCCGGGCATGAAAAAAGGATAAATCAGCCCTCATTAAATGTGCAAAGAGGCGCTTTTGGATATCACCAATAATTTTTTGGCCAATATAATTCATCGTGACAGCCTCCCCGTACGTTGCCAGGCCTTTCACGATAAAAACCACAATAATCATCAAGGACACGGTAATTAATAACGTTACATCCTTTTGATCAAATACGTCGTCAATTATCGGCTGCAATAATTTTGCCAGAGCTGCCGTAGCAGCAGCGGCAAGAATCATAAAGACAAGTGACAAGATAACCCAAGCAAAGTAAGGGCGAATATGCTCCTTTAAAAGACGCTTCACAAGCTTAAAAGTCGTTTTGGTCTTTGTCTTCTGCATTGAATTAGGCGCGGCCTGCTACTGTCATAGAATCAACCCGTAACGTCGGCGCGTCTATCCCAAATCGGAATTCTACATCATCCGCGGGTGTCATATATAAAAACATCTCTTTGAGGTTACTTGCAAGTGTAAACTCATGAACCGGATATGCAATAACCCCATTTTGGATGCGATAACCGAAGGCCCCTAGGCTATAGTCGCCCGTGATAAAATTAACGCCTGTACCAAAAGTCTCGGTGATATAAAGCCCTTCCTTAATGTCATCCATAAGCGCTTGCGGTGTTACCTTCCCTTTTTCAATATACAAATTCGTCGGTGCCGGTGATGGAAGGCTCGTGACAGAGCGACTCGCATGAGCCGTTGTGCGCAACCCAAGTTTCTTTGCTGTTGCTAAATCAAGAAACCATGTTGATAGCACCCCTTTTTCCACAATAGCTTGGCGTTTATTGGGAAGCCCTTCCCCATCAAAAGGCTTTGAACGTAGGCCACGCTTTCTATGAGGATCATCAATAATTGTAATTGCATCACTAAAAATCTTTCGGCCTAATTCTTCGCTCAAGAAACTCATTTGTCGAGCAATGGACACCCCATTAATAGCTTGCGAAAAGAGAGAGAGAAGTTCCCGTGAAACACGAGGATCAAAAATAATAGGATACGCTCCACTTTTAACCGGTTTACCGCCAAGGCGCTGGGCAGTCCTTTCACCAGCTCTTTTACCCACAATTTCGGGAGTTTCAAGATCTTCCCGGAAAACTGTAACGCTTGAATCATAATCTCTTTCCATCAGCCCATCCCGCTTTGCGGTTGGTTGAATAAAAAGTGCATGCTCCGAAGTTTCATACGTATGAGACAGCCCGGTCGATGTCAGGAGTGTCCGTTGTGTCTTTGTCGTAGAAGCCATTGATAAACGCGCCCCTTGCACTTCTTTAACCGACATAGCCGCTTCTTCAAGAGCTAACGCCGCTTGAGCCAATTGATCGATCGGTACGTCTGTGGGGTCATATCTTTCAAGATCGGGGATATCCTTTACTAAATCTTGTGACCTTGCTATGACGCAATGAGGATCTTGAGACGCATAAGCCAATCTCTCCATTGCCCGGGTCGCAAGCTGAGTCAAAGCCTCCTCAGATAAATCGGAGGAAGAAAGAGTTACCTGCTTAAGACCTTGCACCACACGAAGGCCGATCGTGTGAGATTGATGGTATTGCAAAGATTCTATCTTTAACCCCGAGCTTACGGCTTCCCTCGAGTGTGATGTTACATGCAAGATCTCTGCAGCCGTCGCCCCTTTTTTAATAAGCGATGCTATAAGTTGTTCAAGTTTTCCCGAAATGCTCTCTCGATCCATATCATTCCTCTCTATCCCTTGAGGCAGGCTTAGGGTAACATTTTAGCCGCAATAATGCTAGAAAGAATAAGCCAGCCAACCCATTGGTTTGATTTGAACTTTGCCAAGCAATCCTCGACATTTTTTAAATTGAGAGTACCCACTTGCCATGCATAATGGAGTGCAACAAAAATTAGTCCTAGATAATAAAATAAGGAAAGCCCTTCATACCAACCAGCAAGAATCAAGCTAAGGGTACTCAACAAATAGAAAAGCCCTATATAGATTTTGCCTCGCTCACGAAATTTTAAAGGAGTTGATTTAATACCAATCAACGCGTCATCTTCACAATCTTGATACCCATAAATCGTATCAAAGCCCAACGTCCAAAAAATACCTGCGATATATAACAAGAGAGCTGATAAAGTAAATGTATCTCGCACACATCCCCAAGCAATCAATACACCAGAATTAAATGTGAGTCCTAAAAATGCTTGAGGCCAATACGTAATCCTTTTCATCCAAGGGTATATAAACACAAGAACCAAAGCTATATAAGCATAAAGATGAATCCGCATTGGAAGAAAACTTAGTATTACAGCTCCTATAACAAGCAATAAGATAAATAATAACGCCGCCTCTTTAATTTTTATAGCCCCCCGAGCGATGGGACGCTCTCTTGTCCTTTCCACTTGACGATCGATCGAGACATCAACAATATCATTATAGATGCACCCAGCAGCTCTCATAACAAAAGCACCTAAGAAAAAAAGAGAACAATAAAACCCGGAAGGCCACTTTGAACTGCCCATGAAGAGACCCCAAAAGCATGGCAGCAATAAAAGCCAAGCTCCAATAGGGCGATTGAAGCGCATCAACTCCCAATAAGCAAGCCTTTTCTCTTTATCAAACACTTTGATACTCCTGATCCTACCCTTTACTCAAAGAGCTCCATGCGGTCTTGTATGGTCACATACATAAATAACATTAACAGGGAAAGAAAGCTGAAACTTTTCTCTTTCAATAGCTCTTTCTTCTACGATACCAAAAAAGAGTGCTAAGCACTTATAATGGCAAGATTAAGAACCATTTTTATGCCGCCTTTCAAATAAGGAAAGTTATCTTTCCCCCAGGTCGTTGTCTTCTAGGAAGGCGAAAGACACAGACTTCATTTACCTTTTGAAAAAGAAAGAAAGTATAAAGTAAAGATAGGCGCTCTTCGTATTGGCATTAAGCTTGTGGTGGGCCTGGTAGGACTCGAACCTACGACATCACCGTTATGAGCGGCGTGTTCTAACCAACTGAACTACAGGCCCGTCGCCCTATCGCTTCTTATCTTTACTTATTCAGTTTCCTCCGCGCCGTCAAGAAGAAGTTCACTAAAAATAAAAATGCCGTTACCGTGCAAAGGATAAGGAGTTAAACAAGAGGAAAACACGCCTAACTTCCTAAAAACGCTTCCTTAAGAAGAAATGTTCGCCTCTTCTTGTTTTATAAATGCGTGTGCTGAAATTACGTCCTTTGGGTACTGCGTATACCATTCAATAAGGGGCAACGGGGTATTATGCTTTAAAGAGTCGATCCATGAATCGCACTGTCGGTAAAGGAGGCGAGAAAAACCCAGCGCGATTGCTTCAAGTACATACCCTCGCGATACGCCACAATCAATAAGAAGCGTAAATTCTCTACCTGGAAAAAGCTCATGAAGATGGGAAAGAAAACGGGACCAATACCAACTTCCCATATAACAAGCCGCGTAAGGTGGTGTTATAAAGTCGATCCTTTCTCCTGGTGATATTTCCAGCACTTTTTGAGCTTGGGGAAGATTCTCAACAGCAACAAACATACTCTTAAATCTCTAAGCGACACCAAACAGGGGCATGATCAGAGGGACGCTTTAAGCCCCTAACCCATCGATCCACTTGAGCTTCTCTTAAACGATCCGCCGCTTGAGGGGACAGAAGTAAGTGATCAATGCGCAATCCCTTATCCCGCTCGAAAGATCCTTGGCGGTAATCCCACCATGTATAAACAGAGGCAGAAGGGTAAAGGATATCAAGGGCATCGATAATTCCTAAACCTGTAATACGGCGCAGTGCCTCCCTTTCTTGTTGGCTAAAAAGCAAGCGGTTCATTCCAACAAAGTCTGGAGGAATATCCTTATCATAAGGTGCTATATTATAGTCGCCTCCTAAGACAAAACTTTCTTCAAGGTCAAGAAGCGTTTTTATATGATGATAGAGACACTCCATAAAATTCAACTTCAGTTGGAACTTTGCCGATGTAAGATCCTCCCCATTCGGGACATAAATAGAAGCCACACGAACACTGCCCGTAAAAGCCTCAATATAACGCGCCGACCCATCCTCAAATCCTGGCAGACCTAACGTTACATCCTCTAGAGGGAATTTCGACAAAATAGCCACCCCATTATAAGACTTTTGCCCATAAACCGCTATGTTATAGCCAAGATCTTCGACTGTTTGATACGGAAAAGTCTCTGTCGAGGTTTTAATCTCCTGAAGCAGGACAATGTCAAATTGCCCTTTTTCCAACCATTCTTGGAGAGGCTCAAGACGCGCATTAACGGAATTAATATTCCACGTAGCAATTCTCATGGATTTCTCTCGGCCTATCCTATTGAAAAGGAACTACCGCACCCACAACCGGATGCCGCATTCGGATTGTCAATTTTAAAGGCTGAGCCAATGAGCTCCTCAACGAAGTCAAGAATCGACCCTTTTAACATCTCAAGAGATGACTCATCAATAACAACACGCGCTCCGTTATAAATGATGAGAATATCATCATCTGCCACGACGGTCTCAAAATCAAATATATACTGGAACCCCGAGCATCCACCTCCAGCAACAGCTACACGTAACATGGCATCTTTCTTGCCATTTTTTTGTTCTTCTTCCAAGAGAAAGCAGATCCGCTGGGCGGCTGATTCGGTCATTTTAACCGGACCTTCTTGCATCATTTCATCTTTGGAATGAAAAATAAGCTCTTTCACCTCTGTCCCTTTCGCATCCTGCCTTGCTCCTTTGTAGGAGAAAAAGGCTCATTAGTATGGAAATAAGCATTTTAATCCACTTATTGTTTATAGTATACTTCATTTTGTTGCGATCTTAAAATTTAGAAAAGGCTAAAAGAGATTGATGGGAAACCAACCGTATGCCACCAACCCGTTTAAAACGCGTGGACGTGTTTATCCTGAGCCAGATTGCTCGATGCGTCATGCTTTTGAACGTGATCGGGACCGGGTTATTCATTCTTCCGCCTTTCGTCGTCTAAAGCACAAAACACAGGTTTTTACCTCTGATTATGGGGAATACTATCGAACTCGTCTTACCCATACTTTAGAGGTAGCTCAAATTGCTCGCACCATGGCTCGCGTTTTAAAGGTAAATGAGGCTTTAGCTGAAGCTATTTCCCTTGCTCATGATCTGGGTCACACACCTTTTGGCCACGCAGGTGAAGATGTCTTAGAGGAAAAGCTTAAAGAGGTCGGGGGATTCAATCATAACGATCAAACCTTTCGTATCTTAACGAAACTTGAGAAAAAATACGGAGCTTTTGATGGTCTTAATTTAACATTTGAAACGTTAGAAGGGGTCATAAAACACAATGGGCCTATTTTAGCTTCAGAGCCTTACTATAAAAAATTAGCCACCATTATTGCTTTTGATCAACAGTATGGGTTCGAGCTTTCGCTGTATCCTGGTATTGAGGCGCAAATCGCCGCCTTATCTGATGATATTGCGTATAATACCCATGATATTGACGATGGATTGCGCTCTCATATTCTTGAGCTCGATACGATAAAACAGCTTCCTCTCATCAGGGAACTTTGTACCCAAATTACACGTGATTATGTCAATATTGATACGACTTGCCTTATTCATGAGCTTATTCGACGCCTTATTAATTACTTCATCAAAGACTGCTTATCGGAAACCGAAAAACGGCTTAAGGACGTGCAACCACGGTCAGCTGATGATATACGCCGGTTAAACTTTCCAATGGTTGCTTTTTCTCCCCATACACAGGCAATACTGGAGGACCTGCATCAGATCTTGCTAAAGAATATGTACCGGCATCCTGATATCTTGGCTTCCAGGGAGAAAATGAAAAGTGTCCTTGCTGTTCTATTTGACAGGAAGATGGCCGAGTATAATAACCTTGAGGAAGACCCATTAATCCTCAAACGCCGTGTCGCAGATGAGGTTGCCAGCTTAACCGATATGCAAGCTCTCGAGGAGTATCGTCAGCCTTTACCGCCTCCTCTCCCTCTTAAAGCATATCCCACCTAGGACGAATTTATTAGGATTAATTATGCATATATTTTTTGAATTTCGAGAGAAATTATTATCAGTTATTAAAGCCTTTCTAACGGAAGAAGGCTTAGGTGTAACGCCTGCCTATGAACGCATTACAATGGACCCCCCCAAAGAATCGTCCTTTGGAGATATAGCCACCAATGCGGTGATGATTCTCGCCCAGACATTGCAGCTTCCTCCCCAAACAATTTTTGAAAAGATTTCCCCCTATTTACAGAAGATCGAGGGAGTCTCTGAGATATCGTTTGCCAAGCCAGGCTTTATTAATTTTAGGCTTAAAGAGAATATGTGGCATCAAGTTCTTGGCGATATTTTAAGAGAAGGGACTGATTACGGGAACTCAAGCCTTTACGCAGGTAACCATATTAATGTCGAATATGTCTCCGTAAATCCCACTGGCCCAATGCATGCGGCCCATGCTCGTGGTGCAGTCGTCGGGGATGTTCTGGCAGCTCTTCTTGAAAAAGTAGGCTACCATGTAACAAGGGAGTTTTATATTAATGACTCGGGGACACAAGCAGATAATTTAGCCCGGTCATGTTACCTTCGATATCTTCAAGCACTTGGTAAAGCCGATATAACTCAAGTTCCAGAAGAATACCCAGGCGATTATTTAAAGCCTATTGGGGAAGAGCTTGCTTTACAAGAAGGTGATCGCTGGGTCGATCAACCTGAAAATGCATGGCTTACGCCTATTAGAGACTTTACTATTGCCACCATGATGGAGCTTATCAAAAATGATTTGAAGGACCTTGGCATTCACCATGATGTCTTCTCTTCTGAATCCCGTCTGGTTGAAGAAGGCCTTGTGAGCGAGGCTTATCATATATTGGAAACATCGGGACTCTTGTATCGGGGAATCCTCACGCCTCCTAAGGGGCATACTCTTGAAGATTGGGAACCACGTGAGCAAGTGCTTTTCAAGTCCACGAGGTTTGGAGATGATATTGATCGCGCAATGAAAAAATCTGATGGAAGCTGGACTTATTTTGCCAAGGATGTCGCCTATCATTATGATAAATTTAAAAGAGGCAGCCCTATCCTCATTGATGTGTTAGGAGCCGACCATGGCGGCTATGTTAAAAGGATCCAGTCAGCTGTAACAGCTATCACAGAAAGAAAAGGTTCTCTCAAGGTTATCCTCTGTCAAATTGTACGTTTGTTTGAAGACGGCAAAGCAATAAAGTTGTCAAAGCGATTGGGTAATCTTCTTTACTTATCGGATATGATTCAAGAAATGGGCAAAGATGTTATCCGCTTTTATATGTTAACACGTCGCAACGATATGGCGCTTGATTTTGATTTTACGAAAGCCAAGGAGCAAACGAAAGATAATCCCGTATTTTATGTGCAGTACGCTTATGCACGCACATGTTCTCTTAAACGCCAAGCAAAAGAAATTTTCCCTGAAATTGATTTATCGACCGAGGCTTTACTGCGAGCAGACTTCTCACAGTTACGGTCTCCTGAAGAGCTTCATCTCATAAAAAAGCTCAGCGATTGGCCCCGGCAAGTCTTGGCAGCCGCTCAAGTCTGCGAGCCCCATCGCCTCGCTTATTATCTCCATGAATTAGCAAGCGATTTTCATACTTTTTGGTCGCTTGGAAGGGAAAAATTGCATTTGCGTTTTCTTGATCCCAACAACATGGCAATAACATTGCCACGCTTAGGGCTTATAGTCGCCCTCCAATCTGTTTTGGTTTCAGGATTAAGAGTATTAGGCGTCACCCCTCAAGAAGAGATGTAAAAATAGGAAAAAGTAAAGAAATATCAAGAAATGACGAGCCCACTTCCCCACAACGATTTATGGCAGAAAGAAAAGAAGAAAGCACATCACAAGGCACAAGCGCTTTTACGCCAAATCTTCTCTTACGTAACAGGCTCTCCTCTACGCATTATTTTATTTTTGAGCTTTATCATTCTAACGATCGCCCTTATTTGGTATACAACCTTAAGCCCAGAAGAAAAAGTTAATTTTGAAGAGGTGCCGATCATCTTAGGTCCTGCTCATAAAATTAAAACACGCCCAACAAACCCAGGGGGCATGCTCGTTCCCCATCAAGACAAGTTAGTTTACAATAAGATCTCTAAAGAAAAGCCCCGCCTAAAAAAGAAAAAAGCAGAAAAGGTTATCGAGAAGATTATCGAAGAACCTACAGAAGATTTTGTGGAAGAAAAGCTTGCTTCCCTTGAGCAATTCCCTCCTCATGAGCAAAGTAATATCCTGGAGCACCTAACACGTGAAGACACATCATCGTCTCCAACACCTCTTCCCCTTACAGCTCCACAGGAAAGCGAAAAAGCTCCCGAGGTTGAAATACCTACCATCGAGCTCACCGTGCCTTCTCCTAAGCCAGGCTTACTTGCGTCGCCTGAAACCCAAACAGGCGTTATAAAAACGCACCAAACCATTCAAGCCCCAACCATAGCTGCGCCTCAGGAAGCAATAAGCAGCGCCTCTCCTTCTTCTCCTTTGTCAAGAAAAGCTCCGGCGCAACAGAAAAAATTAGAAGAAGCCGTAAGCATAGCGCCTATCTTAAAAAAGCAGGGCTTTATGATTCAACTAGGATCTCTCAAAACTCTTCAGTTGGCTCAAAGAGAGAAAGAACATCTGTGGCGCTCATGGTCGCACATCCTTGGTTCTGAAGGGACCTCGATTGTTCGTGTTGATCTAGGCCAGCGAGGAATTTATTACCGTATCTTTGCTGGCCCTTTTTCCTCAAAAGAAGAAGCGGAGAAAAAATGCTCTTCCATTAAAAAGCAAAAGGGAAACTGTCTCGTAACAAAATTACCATAAAATCTTCCTTTTATTGTTCTTAGAAAAGCCTGTGCAAAAAACATATTTTATTGTTTCTGGCTACTCTTTACTGTTTTCTTTAAAAAGGATAAGCAGCGCCAGCGGTGAAAAAATCGCCACACGTTATTGCGCTTCTCATGACACAAACAATCAAGACGATGTTTTTCTTTCTCCTTCTTATGCCGGTTTAAGGAGAAAATCTTTGTATCTTCTTTTGCTCATAAAACGATGGATTGGGCGATTATTCAATATGACCTGACACCTTAAGTAGGAAGCACTACCTTGCTTGACATTAGACAGGGGCGTGCATAACATTTTAAAAATTTATAATTTATTTTAGGTTAATTTTTTGTTGTGAAAGATGTCCTGGGTATGAGAAAAAGTATCTTCAAAAGCGGAAGTCCTTTTATCGTTTTTTTCTTTTCTGTTTTATGTATTATGCCAACCTTTGCTAGTGCGACACCCGAAGGATGGATAAATGAAAAATTAGAAAAAGAAAACTATTTTCTTTATGGTGCTCACCTCGCAGAATGCACCCCAATGTGCCGTATTATTGTTAACCTTGATCTTCCACCTAGGGTACACTTTTCTCCTCCTCAAAAACAGTATTCCGGTGTCCAATTACTTGGAAAAGAAACCAGCAAAGACCATATTAAAGGGGTTGTTACTCTTTTTGGTTTAACGGATTTTTCTGAGATTTCTCCCTGGTATAATGCCAGAACACCCGACGAGGCATACCAGCGCAGTTTATCTAACCCATATACTACTGGGCTTTTCGTTTCAGGATTAACAGTTATAGGGCTTGCTTACAATCCTGACTATTTCAACCCTTATAAAGAGGAAGAGATTACCTATAAATTCTTATATACTCCTCCAGCTAAATTTATAAGGACTCATGAGCTCCCGAAAAGCTTAAAGTTTTACAATTTAAAAACTTTCGAGGATAAATCCGAACAATTAAGACATTCCTTTAAAGAAAAAGAGAGCCGGTCTGTTAAGGAAGAGGCTTTATAAATACAAAGCCTCTCACGCCAGACCCAATGATTCAAAATATAAAAAGAGAAGGAGAAAATTTTTATTAACAGAGCAACAAACTAATTGCTGCAAAAGCGTAAAACAGAAAGTCGTTTTTATCCGGCAGTATTACTTATAAGTTTTCATAAAAATAAGGAGATCTTTCCATGTGGCCCTATTGGTGCTTATATATTGTCCTTTTTATAGGTTTGGTAGACGCGCCGTCTGCCCCATCCTTAGCTGCTATTGGAAAATGGGATGGGCTTTATCAATTTGGCACTCCATTTCCCTATCCACCAGAGACTTTAGAGGAATGGTCGCCTGAGCATTTCCCGAAAGACCAGTATCTTCTCTACAGCGAAGGTATCATTGATTGTAAGCAAAGTTGTCACTGGGCAATAATGGATCCAAAAGGAGTAAATTTGGAGGCAGAAAGAAATTATGCGCGTCCTCCTCTTGATATAGTTTTTCTTGGATTTCGCTTAGTCGGGGAGAAATCGTATATTAGCCATATTCATGGTGTGGTGTCTCTTTTTGACTTAGCTGACCCCTCTAAAATTGTGCCGTTTGGGAAACTAGAAACGCCTGATAGAGTATATGAACTCTCTTGGCAAAATGAAGGATACCTCATTCCTATCTATATATCAGGCCTGGTTTTTAAAGGGTTTGCTTACAATCCAGCTTATTTTCACCCTTATAATGAAGATAAAATTATGGAAACAATTATGAATGTTGACTTTCAACAAATTGCCGAATATGAGCCCATCGCGGAAAAACTCGTTTTTTATAATTTAAAGACCTTTGCAGATGAATGGGAGACCCTCGAACAACAGTTCAAAAAACAAAATGACGTCCTTTCTAAGCAAGATGCACCAGAAACTCCGACTTCAGACGAAGCTTTTGGAAAAAGTGAGCTGTAAAGACAGGGTTTTCCTTAAAACATTTTATTATCGTCGCATAGAGGGAGCGGTCATAAAGTGAGCCGGTAGAGCGCAAGAAGTTTCACAATTATTTATTTTTTCTTTTTCTCACCGCCCTCTCTTAAGAACCCTTCCTCACTTTTATAAGTTTAGGCTATCCACTCTTTTAAGGATTTTAACTTTTATTTTTTTATGTTAGCCTGTGCTTATTTTATATAAATTATAGACATATTAAAATAAGGGTATAGCTATATGAAGAAATATCTAAAATTTTATATAATTTTTTTAACTTATATAACCTGCAATCTACCCTCCCTTTGCTCCGCTTCGACGGGGCTATGGATTCGGGAGCCTAACCAGTTTAATACACCTCGTCATTCACAGGCTGTTTTAGATACATGGTCCCAGGAAGAAATGAAAAAGCAAGGTGTTTTTCTTTACACTGAGCGCATGGTTAAGTGCGAGCAACAAAGTTGCACCTTGAGAGAAATCGATTTAGAAGAAATTAACAATGCTCTGGCAAAGGGAGAGCACCTAGAAGATAAGAATGGACTCGGAGACCTAGATTTAGTAGGGTCTTACCTTGACTGGCCTGGAGAATATGACAGGGCGATTGAGACAGATAAGCATTTCCACGGTTGTCAATTGATTGGAAAAAAAACCCACCCTTCATATATAGATGGCATCAAAGGAATCACTGTACTTGTTGATTTACTTGACTCCTCAAAGATCGTGCCATTTGGGCGGATGGATACACTTGATACTGTCTATAAGAGTACGTGGGAAGGCCATTCACAAGACAAGGAAGGCTATCTTATTCCCATTTATATCTCCGGATTAGCACTTAGGGGATTTGCGTACAACCCGAATTATTTTGATCCTTACAAAGAAAAAGAAGTGATGGAAGTACTCATCAATATCCCCTATGCAGATGCTCTTAAACTCGATAAAGAATCAGATAATATGCATTGTGCGGAAGAAATCGTCTTTTATAATTTAATAACTTTTGAGGATGAAATGAAGGAATTTGAAAAACAGTTCAAAAAACAAAATGATGTTCCTTCCCAACAGGATATAAATCGAACTCAAGACACGGCGCAAGCTTTTGACAAGGAAGAGCTATAAAACGGGTGAAAGATCAATCCCCCGGTGCTTCTTGCCCTTTTATTGGAAAGGCCTTTACGCCTTTTTATTAAAAGAGCTTTCCTTGAAAGCGCTTTGACAACATGATAAAAATAACACATACTAGAAAAGATAAAGGGAAGAAGCGATCATCGCTTCTTCCTTTTAAAGATAGGTCAAAACAAGTACCGCAGGAATTTTATGGGAATCAGTTTTAGTCATTTACTTCTTATTTTGTTAGTTGTCTTAATCGTTTTTGGCGCTGGCAGACTTCCCAAAATTATGGGAGATGCGGCGAAAGGATTAAAGGCTTTCCGGGATGGTTTTAAGGAAGAAGATGAAGTTAATGGGCACAAATCCATCTCTTCCCAAAGCGACCAAGAGCATTCATCAAAGACGTAAGTAAAGCAGAATAAATCACTATGGTGTCAGTAGGGTTTTGGGTTGAGTTTGCTCTTATTGCCTTGTTAGCTTTAATTATCATCGACCCGAAAGATCTACCAAAAATAATGCAGGCTCTTGGACGGTTTTTCGCAAAGGCGCACAAGTTTTATCAAAGCTTTATAAAAGAGCTTGAACACCAGCTATATGGGAAAGACACCCCTCCTTCACAAGAGAGCCGCATGCAGCAATTACCAGAAGAGGCTACTCAGTACCCGAAGACATCTACCTTGGACAACAATGTCAAAAAACGTGATCCAACGAATACCTGAAGCAGACAAAGCCATGCCGCTTGTCCAACATCTACAAGAGCTGAGAAAACGCTTTCTTCTTGTTGGCCTTATGTTTTTTGTCTGCTTTGCGCTTTGCTACTACTTTTCTCATTTTCTTTTAAGTGTCCTTATCTGGCCTCTCGTCAAAAGCTTCCCTAGCTCCTCGAGCCATCATTTGATTTATACGGGATTAACAGAAGCTTTTCTTACTCATTTGAAAGTAAGTTGCTTTGCGGCGTTTATTTTGACGTTTCCTCTATTAGCCGCACACGTATGGCGTTTTGCAAGCCCTGGGCTTTTCCCGCATGAAAAGAAGGCTCTATGGCCTTTTATAATAGGCTCTCCGATCCTTTTCGTTATGGGAATGGCGATCGCTTATTTTATTGTCATCCCTCTTGCGTGGCGATTCTTTTTGAGTTTTGAAGCACCGAGCACAGCGTTAGGAATTCCGTTGGAATTTATGCCCAAGATCAATGAATACCTGTCAATGACCTTGTCGCTTTTGGTTCTCTTCGGGTTAAGCTTTCAGCTCCCCCTTGTAGTGATGATACTCGTGCAATTACACATCTTAGATATTACTTATTTAGCAAAATATCGAAAATATGCTTTCCTATTGATTGTTATCTTTGCCGCTCTTTTTACACCTCCTGATATTTTAAGTCCTCTCGGTCTTATTATCCCTCTATACGGCTTGTATGAGGCGTCAATTCTGTTTGCAAAAGCACGCCAGAATAAATATAGTAGGCAGGACACTACCGTAGGCTAAATTACAAAAACCCCTCTAAAGATAAGGACTCTCATATGCTTGATCTCAAGTGGATACGGGACTACCCAGAAGAACTTGACCTTGGGCTGTCGCGACGTGGCATGCCAGGGATGAGCGATAAAATCTTAACTCTTGATCGCGCACACCGAGAAGTGCAAACAAAACTTCAAGAATACCAGAGCGAACGTAATCGACTTGCCAAAGAGATACCCGCTGTAAAATCCCGAGGAGGAAATATAGAAGCCTTATTAGTAGCTGCCAATGAGGTCAAAGAATCGATTCCACGCCTTGAGGAAGAGATGGCAACCATTGCTCGGGAGCTTGAGGATATCTTAATCACTCTTCCTAATTTATTGCTATCCGACGTGCCCCAAGGAGCGGATGAAAAGAGTAACGTATGCCTGCGCGTCTTCAGTGAGCCACCTCAATTTGATTTTGAGCCCAAGCAACATTTTGAGCTAGGCGCAACGCTCCATCAAATGGATTTTGCTCAAACTTCTCTCATAGCAGGAGCACGGTTTGTGACTTTATCGAAGGACCTCGCCCAACTTGAGCGGGCCTTAGGAAATTTTATGGTGGATGTCCATACTCAGCAATTTAACTATATGGAGGTCTCTCCCCCTCTCTTGGTGAAGGGTAAAGCTCTCTTTGGCACAGGGCAATTACCTAAGTTTGCTGATGACTCTTTTAAGACCACTGATGATCGGTATTTAATTCCAACGTCTGAAGTTCCGCTGACGAATTTAGTAGCCGAAAGGATTCTTGAGAGGGAAGAGTTGCCGCTTCGTTTTGTTGCCCGAACGCCTTGTTTTCGCTCGGAAGCAGGCGCCGCTGGGAAGGATACACGGGGAATGATACGTCAGCATCAATTCTGGAAAGTAGAACTTGTCTCTATTACCACTCCTGATGATTCATCAGTGGAGCTTGAGCGCATGACCCAAGCAGCGGAAGAAATTCTTAAGAAATTAGAGTTGCCTTATCGCGTTATGGTATTGTGTAGTGGTGATACCGGGGCAGCAGCTCAAAAAACCTTCGACTTAGAGGTTTGGCTCCCTGGTCAGAATACTTACCGGGAAATTTCGAGCTGCTCTTTATGTGGCGATTATCACGCTCGACGAATGAAAGCGCGCTTTAAGGACAAAGGCCTCCGGGGCTCAGCTACGCAATATGTTCACACGCTCAATGGCTCGGGCGTGGCTATTGGACGTGCCCTTATTGCAATCATGGAGAATTATCAACAGGCTGATGGAAGCATCCGTATTCCTCAAGTGCTAATCCCCTACATGAATGGTAAAGAGGAAATCCTTCTTTCATGACATCTTTTACCCTCAAAAACCCCCGTATTTTAATAAGCAATGACGATGGAATTCATGCAGACGGCCTTAAAATTTTATATAAGGTCGCACAGAGCCTATCAAACGATGTCTGGGTCGTAGCTCCTGAAACGGAAAAGAGTGGCGCCGGCCATGCCTTGTCCCTTCATCGACCTCTCACGTATCGCCTATGGGGGGAGAAACGATACAGCGTGAATGGCACACCAACGGATTGTATCGTGTTAGCGCTTAAGGAAATCATCAAAGATAAAAGGCCCGATCTTGTATTAAGTGGGGTTAATCATGGAAGCAACTTAGCAGAAGATGTAACATATTCGGGTACGATTGCCGCAGCGATGGAGGCCACCCTATTACGCATTCCTGCTATTGCTTTTAGCTTGGCCACTAAAGAAGGACAGCCGCCAATGTGGGATACTGCCTTTAAAATCGCTCCGTCCATTATTGCTCAGTTAGCGCATTTTCATTGGCATCATAATGTATTTATAAGTGTCAATTTTCCAAATTGTTCTCATGAGCAAGTCAAAGATATACGTGTAACTTTCCAGGGGCAAAGGATCTTAAGCGATCAGCTATTGGCGTGCCATGACCCACGGGGGAAGAAGCATTATTGGATTGGCGCAACAGGGTATCAGATACCCGAGCAACAACGAGGAAGCGATTTAGAAGTACTTACTCAAAATGCCGTCTCGGTTACACCTTTACATGTTAACTTGACGCATACCCCGAGTATTAATGAGCTTAAAAAGCAATTTGGGCCGTTTGGTAAGACTTCCTAATTTTTATGAAACTTGTTTAGGTAGCTGATGTTCAAGCGATGGCTATGTTTCTTTATTCTTTCTGCCCTGGTAGGATGTAGCACGAAAACGCGGTTTTACTCCTCGTCTTATACGCCTCTCTACCCTAACACTTTACGGGTGCCTAAGGTGAAACCCACGTGGGTAAATCATCTAAGCCCACAGAGGAATACAGGCCACAAGTCTCTTGGTAAGTTTAACCCCGTGAAAAAAGAGGCAACCGCCCATATTTCCTTCGCACCGGTAGAGAAATCTTCCTCTCTTCCTTCTCTCCTCCGATTGCCTGCTTTCAAACCAGCCATGGGCCAGCTCATTAAATTTCAATGGCCAGTAAAGGGGAAGATCATTTCAACATATGGCGCTAAACCGCATCACCTCTTTAATGATGGCATTGATATTGGGGCCCCTAAAGGAAAGCCAATCAAAGCAACTGCCCAGGGAAAAGTGACGTATACCGGGGAGGATATCAAGAGCTATGGCCAGATGGTACTTATTAAACACTCCTACGGCTGGATCAGTGCCTACGCTCATCTCAATGAAGTGTGCGTCAAAGAAAGAGACAACGTCAAGCAAGGACAAGTCATTGGGTATGTCGGCGATAGTGGACACACAAGTGTCCCTAAACTTCATTTTGAATTACGCCAAGGGATCAAGACGTTTAACCCTCTCGAATATCTGGGTAAAGAGAAATAGAAGGAAGAGTTTCCCTCGCTTCTATCACTTTCTCTTCCATTTCCTGGGTTAAGGTATCATCTCACTACTTTCTCTCCCTTTTAGGCGCCTTCCACGATACATGAGCGTCAAGACACAACCGTTCACACAGGGAAGCAAAATGCGCTGGCGCCATCATCCTTATAACCTCACCTACCTTGTGCCATTAGACTTTTTACATGAGGGCAATTAGAAAATCTGAAGAAAATATCTTGCTTATATGAAAATATTCTTCTTACGTTAAGAGCCGTGAGAAGATACAGGACCCGCGAAAGGAAAACCTTTTTCCCCTATCTTTAACCTTTTTATCGCAATAGAAGCGTTCTTCTCTTGAGTGGTTACTTTATCGAAATGGCCAGATAAGGAAGAAACGCTCAAAATCAAACCCCTCCTGCTCTTACTACTACCTATCTTCCCATTACAGGGCTAGTTTATTTTAATAGCAGAAAACCCAAGAGGATGAAACAGATGGTACTTATTACCTATCAAAGCATTACTGTGTGAGAAGGGTGTGAGAAAGCTGTTTTTCCCGGTCAACTTACTTCTTTAAGGGATTCCTTGATCTCACCGAGTACTTGGCAAACACTCTTTCCAATAACACTGCGGACAACGACTTGAACGCTCCATTGACGGCCATCGTAGTGAGGATAACTGCCTATTTCCACCTCAGGATATCGCTCTTGAATACGCGATAGCGTATCCGCAACCTTTGCTTCCGCTAGGTCAGTTATTAAGCTTTCACCGTAAAGAGGGGGGCCTTCTTCTAAGGAATTTAAAACTGTTTCAAGCATTGCATGCATGATATGCGGGACACCTGCCATTACAAAAACATTTTCGACTTGGAAGCCCGGTGCTACCGTGATGGGATTGGGAATAAGCTTTGCCCCTTCAGGCATACAAGCCATTTTTAACTCCGCGGGCAAGAGCTCCCGCCTACATGTTTGTTCAAGCAATTTTTTGGCTTTTTCGTGAACCACACACTTGAGGTGAAAGGCTTCCGAGACCGCCTCAGCTGTAATATCGTCATGGGTTGGACCAATGCCCCCCGTCATAAAAACATAGGTATATTTTTGGCGAAAGGTCTTTACATTTTCGATAATATCTTCCATGCGATCAGGCAGTGTCACGATGCGCTGCAAAGTGATGCCTTTCCCAGCAACTTTCTGAGCAATATATTGGGAATTGGTATCTTGTGTCCGTCCTGAAAGGATCTCATTCCCCACGATGATAAGGCCAGCTGTGGGCGCCCTTAGAAAGGTCATGCTTGATTTAGTAGGTGATTTTTGCATGCGATCTTATCGTCTAGTTCTTCTTTTTTTCTCAGAATAATATAAATAAACACTTGAAGCCACTCATTTCATGCTTTATAACCCATAATGATAGTCTGCGGGTGTAGCTCAATGGTAGAGCAGAAGCTTCCCAAGCTTAAGACGGGGGTTCGATTCCCCTCATCCGCTCCACATTTATTAAAATGGACTTACCTTTCAATTTTCCCATGACTGCGATAGGGGAGTATAAATTTTGAGAAGGAGCCTTCTGTTTTATGTGCGTCTTGGAACGCTACTTCTTATTTCTTTGATGGTTCCTTTAAGCGGCATCCCTATTTCACCCGCACAACCATTTATAAAAACTTATTTTGAGCATACCCCTCACGTTACTTTATTTATTAACTTATTGCTCCCTCTAACGCCTCTATCTACCGCTTTATTTTCTCCTCTTATGGGATATATAATTGATCGTTTCGGCCGACGGTGGATTATCTTATTATCTCTTTTTCTCTTTTCTCTGGCGGGTTTAAGTGGTTATGTGTGTCAAGACTTAGGTTTTCTCTTAATCTCCCGTTTTATTATGGGGGCTGCTCTTGCAGGAGGGATGACCGCTTCTACCGCTTTAATCGCTGATTACTATGATCCCGCTTTTCGACAACGGGTAATTGGTTTTCAGACGATGGTATTTGGCTTAGGGGCGAATATCAGCGTACTTATTGGGGGGTATCTCTTAACGTATGGGTGGCGTGCACCTTTCATTATTTATGCCTTTACGTTGGTGATCTTTCTTTTGGCTATTTTCGTTATTAAAGAACCCAAGCGAAGCTCAACAAAGGCAACCATTTCGCCCCCCGCCATCCCATTCCCTTTGAAACGATTGGCGCCTATTTATATTCTAAGTTTTTTAAGCATGTTGGTATTTTATTCGCTGGTGCTTCATATACCTTTTTTTCTTTATTATAATGGTATTGCCCATGGGATGGAAATTAGCCTTGCCTTAAGTATCGGCACCATAGGCCAAACCCTTATAGGGTTGACATTTAAAAATATCCGCCAATATCTCTCAAGGACAGCTTCGTTAGGAGTTGCCTTTGTCCTTTTTAGCGCAGGCCTTGTGTGGGTAGGAGGTACCTCAACTTATCTCTCAATTATCTTAGGAAGTTTCATAGGCAATATGGGACTGGGGCTGTTAATGCCGACTCTTACCTCATGGTTAACCACTATAACACCCGAGATTTATCGCGGCCGAGCCCTTGGTGGTTACATTACCTTTATTTTTCTCGGCCAAGGATGTTCCCCTATCATCGGGTATTTTTTATCTCAGGATAATCATACAAGCTCTATCCTCTTTCTTTGGGTAGGAATGATTATTTTGTTCGCAGCAACTTTATATATTGCCCGACTCTTGCGTCATAAGAGATAGCGCCGTATTTAAATTAATAAGTCTTAAATGAGCTTTTTTTGTCTCGAACGGCTGATTCATCTCCCAGGCTTCTTTGGCATACTCAATCCGCAAATACGCAAGAACATACTTTCCGGATGAGCTTAAAGCATATCCTACAGCCTTATCGTTAAAAAAGATCTCTTCCCTTATCTCAGGGCGCTCCCCTTCAAGGGCAAGAGTAAAAAGTGTTTTGCGAATAAGCCCCCGATAATGTATACGCGCCATTAATTCCTGGCCCACGTAACACCCTTTAGCCCAATCGAGCGCATTGAGGTCTTGAAATCGATATTCCTGGATAATGGATTTTTCAACTTCCAAATCTTTCTCGCTTGAGGGCACAGTTAACTTAATACGTCTCTCCTCATAAACCTTATAGCTGACTGGGGTCGCTAAAAATTGCGCGACAAGGCCTTCTTCACGACCATGGGCCAGCAAACATCGAAGACCTAAAGAAGCGTGACGCGGATCCACTGTACAAGACCCAAAAGGAACCTGAAAGGTTGCTCCGGGAGTATGTATATCTTCAAAATGGGAAGGAGAGGGATCTAAAAGAGCCACAACATGGAACTGATTACTTACATCTTCTATCTCTACTTTCGAGCGCAGCTTATAAAGTTTCAAGCGCTTAAGGAGAGAAGACGCGTATATTTCATGGGTTTCAAGGAGGAACCGCTCTGAATCAGAATAAATGAAAAAATCCGCCAGAAACTTACCTTGAGGCGTCAATAAAGCGGCATAAATAGACGCTTTCTCACTTACTTTCTTAATATCATTTGTAATAAGCCCTTGGAGGTACGATGATCGATCGAGGCCCTTAACCTCAAAAATTTTACGACTCGGCAAGTGGACATACGAGGATTGCGTCATACTCGAGCACCTACTAATTAAAAGCAGGTTAATAGTGAAAGAAATAACGAAAGTTGTAAAGTTAATTTCTGTGGCATTCTTTTTATTAAAATTTTAGTCATCTGCCTCTTCTTTTCTCCTGCCGAGCTTTTAAGTTGACTGCTATAGACAAAAGAATGCTCCGCAGGAAAGAATAAAGGATAGGAGGCAGACAATTTCCCTAAGTGCCAAGAAGAAACTTTCTAAGGAGCTTTGCTAGGAAGCAAGAAATATTAAACACTTATGCATTCTACAAGTGGCGATTCTAACCCTCGACAAAACTAAGTAAGCTATTGTAAATTCTTTATTTAAATCGACGATATAAAATTAGTTCACCTTAAATTTATATGCATAGAATGCATAGACAATAAGCTGTCAAAGGGGTAAGAAGCATCATGGCTGGTCATTCGCAATTTAAGAACATTATGTATCGCAAAGGGGCGCAAGACGCTAAACGCGCTAAGCTATTCACAAAGCTTATTCGCGAGTTAACGGTAGCCGCTCGTAGCAACCCTGATCCAGAGGCCAACCCTCGGCTTCGTGCAGCTATCGCGAATGCTCGCGTTGCAAACATGCCAAAAGATACGATGGATCGGGCGATTAAGCGTGGCTCAGGTGGCGATGATACCGCGCATTATGAAGAGTTACGTTATGAAGGTTATGGGCCCGGTGGCGTCGCAATTATCGCTGAAGCACTCACAGATAATCGCAACAGAACTGCCTCGGATGTACGCGCGGCTTTTAATAAATTTAATGGCAACCTAGGGGAAATTGGGAGTGTTAGTTTTAGCTTTCGTCATGTAGCTACCTTTGAATACCCCTTAGCCATCAAGCCCTTTGAAGAAGTGTTTGAGATCGTTATCGAAGCTGGCGCGGATAATATGGAAACCCTCGATGATCGATATGAAATAATCACAGACATACAATCGATGCAAGAAGTCCGCGATACACTTATTGCCAAGCTAGGAGAACCCACATCTATTAAACTTATCTGGCAACCAACAAACTTGATTCGCGTAACAGAAGAAATCGTACTTCCTCTTTTAAAATTAATTGAGACCCTTGAAGATAATGACGATATTCAACAAGTTTTCTCTAATGCCGATATCCCTGACGAGTTGATGGAAAAATTAAATATATAAGAAGCTGAGCAATGTAGTAGAGCAGCACTCCTACTTCTTCTTTTTCTTATGTGCTCTTTCACCTGCCTTGTGATATTTCCTTCTTTCGCGTATCATTCCTTGCACAAAGATTATAACAAACCTATAAGAAGGGCGGAGAAAAAAATGTTGAAGAGGAACCTTAAAAGATGCACCCGCAATCTTCGGTTAAAATTATCGGGATAGACCCCGGCCTGCGCAAAACAGGGTGGGGAATAATTGAATCCTATCCTACCCGAATGGCTCATATCGCCCATGGAGTTATCTCTTCCTCTGATAGCTTAGACCTTGCGCAAAGGCTTGTACAATTATATAATAATCTTGTCCATGTTATGGAAACTTACAACCCTTTAGAAGCTGCCATCGAAGAAACCTTTGTTAATAAAAATCCTCTTTCTACCTTAAAACTCGGGATGGCGCGAGGCGTTGTGTTAATGACCCCCGCCAAATGGGGAATAAGTGTGCATGAGTACTCGGCTAACCGAATAAAGAAAGCCGTTGTAGGTGCTGGGCATGCTGGCAAAGAACAAGTGGCTATGATGGTTAAAACTCTTTTACCTTCTGTCGGCAACATAAGTGGAGACGCGGCCGATGCGCTAGCCACCGCAATATGCCATGCGCATTATCGCCAAACAACTTTAAATACATATGCCGTAACATATGAGACTCTAACCAAATATAGGTAGCGCCACTATGATCGCCAAATTAACTGGAAAGGTGGATACTTTATTAAAAGATTCGCTCATTCTTGATGTCCAAGGAGTCGGATACCAAGTTTTTTGTTCTCTACCAACCTTGGCTTGGTGCCAAGAAAAAAGGGAATTAATTTCCCTTTATATTGAAACAATTATACGACCAGAAGGATGGCACCTTTATGGTTTTACTGCTTTTCATGAGCAAGAGTGGTTTCATCTTTTATTAAGTGTTCAAGGTGTCGGCGCACGTATGGCTTTAGCCCTTTTATCGCGCTTTAAACCAGAAGAATTAGCTCAGGCTATTATCGTTCAAGACAAAGCAGCTCTTTGCCAAGCGGATGGCATCGGGCCTAAGCTTGCCCAACGAATTGTGACAGAGTTAAATGATAAGGTAAGAAAAATGAATGGGGGGATGCAAAGCTTAATGACGACTCCTACTTCCTTAGGTGGCCCCTCCACTTATCGCCCCTCTTCTGTTGAGGATGCAAGTTTAGCTCTGCAAGCACTTGGATATAAGCCTCATGAGTTTTTCCCTATTTTAAACCGTTTAACAAAAGAACAGGATGAAAAGGATTTAACGGTAGAAAAGCTTGTTAAATCCACCCTCCAACAACTTGCGGTAGGCCAGACATGACAGATAGAATCGTCACCCCTCATGTAAGGGAGGAATTTGAAGATACTATGCTTTCCCTTCGCCCTAATTTTCTCAAAGAATTCATAGGGCAGAAAGAGCTTAAGCTTAATTTAAAAGTGTTTATAGAAGCAACGTTAAAACGCAAAGAAGCGATGGACCATGCGCTCTTTTATGGTCCGCCTGGCCTTGGAAAAACCACGCTTGCCCAGATTGTTGCCCGAGAACTTGGTGTAAATTTCCGTTCTACCTCAGGCCCTGTTATTTCACGTGCTGGAGATTTAGCTGCTCTTTTAACGAACCTTCAAGCCAATGACGTGTTCTTTATTGACGAGATCCATCGGTTAAATCCAGCCGTAGAAGAAATACTTTATCCCGCTATGGAAGATCGGCAACTTGACCTTATGATTGGCGAAGGCCCCTCAGCACGCTCAGTAAGAATCGATTTGCCTCCCTTTACATTGGTAGGCGCCACAACACGTTCGGGACTTTTAACAACTCCCTTACGTGATCGCTTTGGTATTTTGTTGCGCCTTGATTATTATGAGATAGAGGACTTACGACATATTGTGATACGCAACTCTGAAATACTGGGGGTCACCTTAACAAAAGATGGGGCAGAAGAAATAGCTGCTCGTTCACGTGGCACACCAAGGATTGCCGTACGTCTTTTAAAGCGCGTACGTGATTTTGCGATCGTTGCCGGCAAGACGACGATCGATCAACAAATCGCAGATGAAGCCCTTAAGCGTCTTAATGTCGATAAAAGCGGGCTTGATGGGATGGATATTCGCTACCTCACCACTTTAGCGGAGCACTATCAAGGAGGGCCCGTTGGCGTTGACACGATCGCTGCCATTTTATCCGAGCAGAAAGATGTGATTGAAGAGGTGATTGAGCCTTATCTTATCCAACAAGGATTTCTACAACGCACACCCCGGGGTCGCTTATTAACGACAAAAGCTTTTGCCCATATTGGCCGTCCAGCCCCGACAACTGAACCATCTCTCTCTCCACTCTTCGACGCTATGTAGCGCAGCAGAGAGCTACTTAAGGATCGACAGGTAAGACCGCCAAGCTTGTTACCAGTACCGAGATCTCACAGGAGGGGAATGCACCTTGAAAGAGGAAGTGTTGCCTTGACAAGCACCCTTAATCTATTCTGATTTTGACTTTACCGCGTTTAAAGAAAAAATTATTCTTCGTTGTTGAAAACAACTTCTCTTCCGGTCAAAACACTTAGGATTTGAGAAATATTATGCTTCATAAGGTCATAATACGTTGGGGCTGGCCCAAAAGGCTCAGAGAGAGCATCTGAATATAATGTCCCACCGATCCGAACTTTCGTTTCTTCTGCTAAGACTTTCATCATATTAGGGTTTTTTATATTTTCAAAAAACAATGCTTGAATATTTTGCTGCTTTATTTTCTGCGCAACCTGCACAAGCATGCTTGCTGATGTTTCTGCATTGGTATCAACACCCATAAGAGAAATGAATGAGATCTCAAACTCTTGACCAAAGTAGCGAAAAGCATCATGAGTAGTAATGATCTTACGCCGCTCTTTTGGAATCTCCCTTAACTTGTCAAGTGCCCAAAGACGTAATTTTTCAAGTTTCAAGCGATAAGCATGGGCAGCTTTTTCAAAATAAGCCCCGTGCTCAGGCCGGTACTGTTTAAGCGCATTTACAATATTTTGTACATAGAAAAAGGCTAAGGAAATACTATTCCAGGCATGAGGGTCAGGTAACTTATTTTCACTTGTTGTAAGGAGAGGAGGGATCCCCTCTGTCGCCACAATAATGGGTCCTTTGTAGCCTGAAGCTTTGATCAACCGAGTCAACCACCCTTCAAACCCTAGGCCGTTTACGAAAAGCACATCTGATTCTAAAATTTTCTTTAAATCATCCGGAAGCGGCTCGTGCACATGAGCATCACCATTGGGGCCTACAATGGTTTGGACCTCGACATGAGGGCCGCCAATTGTTTTAACCATATCCGCAATAATCGTAAAAGTTGCCACAACCTTAAGAGGAAGCGGCAATTGTGGAGCCCCTCTTAATGACGTACAAGAGAGCGAAAAGCATAAAAAGAACAGGAATGTCTTCTTCCATAAGTCTCTAACAATCATCCACTCCTCCAGCTTAATAAGCTCCCACGATACCCTACTAGAAGGGAGGTAATATAAATAGCGCCCGCTACGATGACAATCGCGGGCCCAGAAGGCCAACTATAATGGTAAGAAAGCAATAAACCAGCATAACCCGAAAAGAGCGCAAAGATAATGGCAAGCAACGACATGCTCCACACTTGTTGCACCCAGAACCTTGCAGCAATAGCGGGAATCATCATTAAACCAAGAGCCATAAGTGTACCAAGAGTATGGAAGGCCGCCACTAGGTTAAGAACAATAAGACTCAAAAAAATTAGATGGTATATATTACTAAACCCACGGATGGATTTTAAAAACTCTGGATCATAACACTCAATTAATAGAGGCCGATAAATAATGCTCAGGACAATAATCGTGAAACTTGCAATGGCTGAGATGATAAGGAGCATCTCTGATGTAACCGATAAAATAGTCCCAAACAACACACACATAAGATCAATCTGCCCCCCATAGAGCGAAATTAGAAGAACCCCAATAGCAAGAGAAATTAAATAAAATCCAGCCAAGCTCGCATCTTCCTTAAGTAGCGTATATTTCGATACCATCCCCGAAAGAAAAGCAATAAGAAGACCCACAAAGAAACCAAAAAGGCTCATAACCGTAAGTGATAAGCCAGCAACCAAGAATCCTAGAGCCACCCCAGGAAGAATCGCATGAGAAATGGCTTCTCCCATTAAACTCATACGACGAAGCATCAGCAAGACGCCTACAGGGCCACACCCAATAGCCAAAGCTAAACACGCAATTAACGGGCGTCTTAAAAACAAAAATTGATCGAAAGGAGCAAAAAGAAGATCGTACATTAGCTTCTTCCCATGTCTTCCAGGGAGCTACAGCACCACGCGCGGGAAGATTTATAAGCCTCTTCCAAGTTTTTAACAGTCATGACCGTCCTTGTTACTCCCCAACTTAAACACTTCTTGGCTAATAACAAAGTCTGCGGAAAAATTTCTTGGACAAGATCTAGATCATGTAACACACAAATGATCGTTTTACCCATACGCTGCCATTGTAAAAGGACATGCATTAAATCATCGATTGTCGGTTGGTCAAGATTGTTAAAGGGCTCATCCAGTAAGATAATAGAGGCATCTTGAAGCCAGATACGTGCAAAAAGCGCCCGTTGAAGCTGGCCACCCGAAAGCGTATTTAAAGTTCGATGGTGCTCCTTTTCCAACCCCACCAGCTTAAGAGTCTCCGCTACGAGCTCCCGTTGTGTCTCACCAATTTTTTTAAAACCCCCGGCTTGCGCCCAAAACCCCATAGCAACCATATCAAACACCGATATAGGAAAGGAGCGATCAATTTCTGACCGTTGGGGGAGATAAGAAAGGCGATGCTGGGAAAAATTTGCTACCAACGAGCCAGAGGTTGGTTTTATAAGGCCCATCAAGGTTTTAAGCAACGAACTTTTTCCTCCCCCATTAGGGCCAATAATAGCTGTCGCAGTTGCATGATAAAAGACCCCCGTTACGTCTGAGAAAGCCATGCAATTGCCATAATAAAGGCTTAAATTATTGAGGGTAATCGCGGGAGGGCCCTTCACATCAGCAAAACGGCAAGGAACCGTTTCATACGCTAAGGGAGATACCCTTTGGTGTAACATTCTCTTCTTTCCTAACCTAACGCCCACAAGACAAGACCCCAGAGAAAGGCAATAATAGGCAATACGAGCACCAACCGCTGAACCCAACTAAGTGTCATGAGTGTCGGCTTAACCCGTTGCGCTTGGCTGTTCATACTTTTTTCCCACTATCCATAAAAATCCTTTTTAACATCTACAAGGTGATGAAACCTATTTTTATAAAATTTATTTTATAAAGTAAAGTCTTCTTTTAACCATACTTAAGTTGCAAGCATAATTCCAACGAATTTTTCCCAATACTTTTTATTTTTACTTTTAAATTACTCATATGGTCATTTAAACCCCTGGTCTTGTGGCGCTTCTCGTCATATGAGAGCGGGCATCTTTTACTAGGGTCTACTAATGTCCTTTTATAGGCTTATCTATTATTTTTTACATTTTATTTTTTGTATTTAATATAAGACCCCGACTCCTACGTTAGTAATAGCATATAACATTTTTACTTTATTGCAAATAACAATCATTCGCAAATAATAGTTAGTTTAGATATTTAGAGTTGGCTTTATCAGCGCTTCTTCGGGAATACTAGCCCACTTCTACCTTTCTTCCCCGCTAGCGTCATGTTAAAATTCCTCTTAAGGGTCCCCTCAACATTTAGCTTATTCTTCTTATTGGATAGGATAAACTACCTTTAGATAGGCAGGTGATAGGAGAAAAGGGCAAAAAAAACAAAAAGCTAAGGAGGCCTTTTCCCGGCTCTTTCTAAACAGTTTTACCTCTTCAATAATTAGTTAAGCTCTTGTCTCTACACTTAAAAATTGGGAAAAGAGATGTCGCTTAGGGAAGTTTCTTACCCATCTCAGGTTACTTTAAATATTAGAAGGGGAGCCCTGTGCTTTTTTCAAAAAAACTCTTAATCATCGCTTTACTTTTCTTCCTTATTTCCTTTCTGCCTTCCTCTCTTGGCGAAGTGGTTTACGCCACCCTTGCTGAAGCCTTTCTCCAAGTCAGCGTTTTCGTTGGGCTCACCCTAGGAATTTTTTATAGCCTTGAGAAAGTGTTTAAAACAGACACCAGTACTTTATTCGTAAGATATGAAAAGTGGCAGGTTCCCATCGCCTCCTTTTTAGGTGCCCTCCCAGGGTGTGGCGGAGCTATTGTAGTTATCACGCAGTACACTACAGGAAAGTTGAGGTTTGGGGCGATGGTAGCCGTATTAATCGCCACGATGGGAGATGCGGCTTTTGTGCTTATCGCCAAAGAGCCTCTTACGGGATTATTAATTATTGTCCTTAGTTTTTGTGTGGGCGTCCTTAGCGGTCACCTTGTCGACTGGGTACACGGCCCTCATTTCCTGCGCCCTAAAAAGAAGCTCACCCCTTTTGACCCCTCATACTTAGAAAAAAATCTACCTTTTGAAAGTTCGATGAAGGTATTTGAGGGTATATGGGTTGCTATTTTCCTCTTTTGTTTACCTTTAAGCATCATGGGCGCCGCTCAAATCGATCCCAATATTCTTTTTGGTTTTCTTAAAGGCTACCAACCCCCAGCCATCTTAGGAATGGTGGGGGCCATATTATCTCTTTTTGTCTGGAGCACACACCCTTCTTTAAGTGGCTTAATAGGCATTCCCCATTCAACAAGCGGGTCAATCTATCAAAAAGTAGTGGTGGAAACGAGCTTTGTTACCGTCTGGGTGGTCATTGGTTTTTTATTTTATGAGGTAACGATGTATCTAGCAAACATCAATCTACAATCGATTTTTCAGACCTGGCGTCCTTTAACGCCCCTTGCAGGCATCCTCATCGGATTCATCCCTGGATGCGGGCCCCAAGTAGTGGTAACCACTTTATATATTAATGGCATCATTCCCTTATCGGCACAAATAGGCAACGCCATTAGCAATGATGGGGATGCGCTCTTCCCTGCCATTGCTTTAACACCTAAGGCAGCACTCTATGCGACGGTATATAGCGCGATCCCTGCTATTATCGTGGCTTACGCCTGGTTTTTTCTCTTTGAGCTGTAATGTCGGAGTAGGGCTTAGCCTTTTTAGCAATGAGATGTAAGTGTTTGACAAGCACGCACCCACCATTCCGGCTCCTGGGCATGAATCTCTCGCGCTGCCTGCGCCGCACTTGCCTCGTCACGAAAGATCCCATAGCATGTTGCACCACTTCCTGAAAGGCGCGCAAATAGACACCCTTGGGATTTACCCAGGCGCTCTAAAACTGTTGCAATGACCGGCGTATGCACAAGGGCTGCCTCAACCAGATCATTGCGCGTATCGTGCAGAGCCGCAACCAAAGAAGTGACATCATGGAAAGAAGGAAACACAACCTCTCGAGAAAAAGGACCCCCGAAGTGACGATACGTCTCATACACCTTGGCAGTCAACACCTCCACACCCGGATTAACAAGGACAATAGATAACGCAGGGAAAAAAGCCATAGGATAGATACGCTCCCCTATGCCACTCACGAAAGCAGGCTGCCGATAAAGACACAAAGGAACATCAGTGCCTAAGCCGAGGCCTATATCGGCAAGGGTCTCCAGCGAATAATTTAACCCCCATAGCTGGTTAAGAAGGAGAAGCGTAGTAGCAGCATCTGCCGACCCTCCTCCCAAGCCAGAGGCCACAGGAAGATCTTTACAAAGATGGATATGCGCTTTCCGAGAGGCACCCGCATACGCCGCTAACGCATGCGCTGCCTTTAAAGCAAGATTGCCTTGATCGGAAGGTACGTGATGAAAAAAAGGCCCCTCGCCTGTTAAATAAAAATCTGGAGCTTCATTAATCCGTAGCTTATCACCAATTGTTAAAAATGCGACACCCATACTTAAAGAATGGTAGCCATTGGGCGCCCTTCCAGTAATATGCAGATACAGGTTAATCTTGGCAAAAGCCGTTTGTTCAAGCTGTTCTTTGATCATGATCCCCGCTCCTTTCCTTCTCTTTGTATTTGCCCTACTCACCTAAAATCACATACTTGGCTTTTATCACTTACTATTCAATGCTTAATAAACTTGGTTCAATTAAAGCGTATTACAAGAATTTTTTAAATAGAAAGTTTAGGACTAGAATTAAATTTTATTTTTTCTTCCACAAAAATTTAGTTGAATTTATTTAAAAATCTAACCTCCTTTCCTTAGCGCCCTTCCCTCTTGTTACTTAGCAGTCTAAGTAAAACAAAAAACACGGCAGAGATGCGCAGATTTTGAAACAAAAAATCACCTTCACTTCATAAACAACGTAAACGAGGCATATAATTTATTGTTATGAAGTAGAATGAAGAAATGACCCCTGTTAAATATTTCTTCTTTTTTTGCCTCTTTAGCATTGAAATCTACTTATTATTATATTATATCTAAATTGTAGCTAACGAATAGATAGCCACTTATAACAATTCAGGCACAATGTTTCACAATACCTGACGGGAACAAACCCATCAGATAGAGGAGACCAACACCTGAAATTTTTAACGTGAGTTAACACAAGGAACAAAACCATGACGCGTCCCTCCGACAAAAAGAAAAACGCCTTACCTTCTAACCTAGACGAGGTCAACAACAACCCTCAAGACACAGAAGGGGAAACCGGCACCAATACAGAAAGTGCTTTTCTCCCCCCTTCCACGCAACGCCTACGCCCCACTCAGCGCGTGAAAGTGGACAATAAACTTTTGGATAGCTTGACGGACGATAAATTAAACCTCAACCAATTAAAATCCTTCTACCAAGTCGTCCAAGCCGGCACCATTACCCGAGCCGCCCGCAAGATGAGGGTGAGCCAACCGGCCTTAAGCCGCCAGATCACCTTGCTGGAAGACTCCCTTGGGCAAGAAGTGCTCTTCCGCACCACCCAAGGCTTATACCTTACCAAACCAGGTGAGATTCTTTTCGAAAAGACCCAACGCATCTTAAGAGAAACCACCGAAATCCGCCACGAACTCAACTTCGCCACCAACACAGATGTCAAAAGCCTGAAAATAGGAACGACAGCAGCTTTTGGCACCATAATGCTACCTAAAATTATTGGGGGGTTTTTAAGCCAATATCCAGAGGTGACAATAAGCATTATTGCTTCTAATGAATTGCTGGACCTTTATAATGGTGAAGCCGATATTCTTATCTGGCCTATTGCTTTAGAGGATGAAAAGATTGAGCTTCACACCCTGGAAACATACCATTATGGCTTATTTGCCAGTCCGGAGTATTTGCAGAAATTTGGCGAACCTCAAACCACCGAGGACCTAAAGAATCACCAACTTCTAGCCTACTATGACCTCGGCATGCCGTCTATGGACATTGATTACAACTGGCACCTGAAATTAGGAACACCCAAGGGCAAAAGGCTTAAAGCTCATACGTATGTTAACAACTCGCATGCCTTAAACACGCTCGGGGAACAAGGCTTTGGTATTATTTCTGCATCTCAAGAAGCTGTTACAATACTTAATTTAAATCTTGTGCGCGTTTTGGAAGGGGTAAAAGGTGATCCAGTCGATTTAAATTTTATGTGCTTAAAAAGCTTGGGGAAATCGAACGTTGTGAAGCAATTAAGAGGTTACCTCCGACACAAATTGAAGCTTGAGTAACCTTACATAAGAGTGATAGGCACATCCGCGCCTATCACTCTTATAATTGTTTAAATTAAAAAGGTATATACATCTTCCTCTCCATTCTTCTTTCTATAACTATATTGGCTATAAAAAGATTTGGGTTTAACATTTGTTAATCTATCAAAAAAATTAATTTACTACATTAAGAAAATTACTATAGGCGCTTAGAGCAGAGTGAGCTTACACGTCCTTCCCATTGCCATAAGTTAACCTATCTCTCCAGCCAACAAAACCTCCTTATACCTTAAGTTAAAATAAGGCAAGAAATGGCAAGGATTGTGCCTTCTCGCTCTCGGGCTTTGCGGTTATATTAGGATGACAATTTCCTTGTTTTATGCTATCTACATAACATGACATGGAAGAAAAAAATACCGCTTGAACAAAGGATTTTATTTAATATCGACCCAGTGGCAAAAGCTGCATTGGTGGATGATCCTTTACGGCCCGGGAAGATAGCGCCCTTTCGCGGGATGGTCCCACGTTCTCACCTTTTTTCTCATGATCCTCGACAAGCACTGATGCAGATTGCTTTTAGCAAATTGGAAGAATGGAAACGCCCTTCGAAGCAACGCCCTTCCTCTTCACATACGATCGCGCCTCGTGATACTCTCCCTTCGAAAGCTTTTACTGCCCCGCCTTATAAAAGTGGACAATTTGCCGGCGACCGCCAAGCGACTACTTTCCCGGAGGATAAGCCCGTGACGCACGACAATAGATCTTTTTCAACCGCTCTTGAACTTGCTAAGAACGCGAAAGACCTTAAAGGCCTCAAAGAGGCGATTGCTCGCTTTGACGGATGCTCTTTAAAGAAATTTGCGAAAAACCTTGTGTTTGGCGAAGGGAATCCGCAAAGCGCTTTGATGTTTATCGGGGAAGCTCCGGGAGCTGAGGAAGATGCGCAAGGCCGTCCTTTTGTCGGCCAAAGCGGCCAACTGCTCACCAAGATGATTCTCTCGTTGGGCCTTAAAAGGGAAGAAGTCTATATTACCAATATTGTGAATTGGCGCCCTCCTGGGAACCGGCAACCATCCATGGAGGAAATCGCCTTATTCCAACCATTTGTTGAAAAGCATGTGACGCTGGTTCAACCAAAAATAATAGTATTGCTCGGCGGAACAGCGAGTAAGGCGCTTTTAAACCGCAAGGAAAGCATCACACGCTTGCGGGGCACATGGCATACATACCAGCCTCACTACTTCCCGTTGGAAGGCCGTACTATTCCCCTTTGTGTGACATTCCATCCCGCCTATCTACTTCGATCACCGGGTCAAAAGCGTGAGTCTTGGCGCGATTTCCTGCGCATAAAACTCGCTCTTGCTGACCTTACATAAAATAAAAAGGAGCCTTATGAACAGTCATTTAACGGAAATTGCTATTGTTGTCCTTGTGGCGCTTATGTGTGGGCTTGGGTTGATGCGCTTTAAGCAGCCCCCTATCCTTGGGTATATTGTCGCCGGTATTTTTCTTGGCCCATCTGGATTGTCTTTGGTGGAGAACCGCGAACACGTCTCTTTACTGGCAGAATTAGGAGTACTGCTCTTATTATTCCTGGTTGGTATGGAGCTTAATATCCGAGAATTCAAGCGCGTGTGGCCAGTGGCTTTGCTCGCAACACTTTTACAAATTCTAGGCAGTTTTGCGATAACAAGTCTTCTCTCTTTTATCTTTGGTTGGACTCTGGCCGTGTCATTCTTCGTTGGATGTGTCATTGCTTTGAGCAGTACGGCCGTTGCGGTAAAAATGCTTGAGAATACTTTCGAAACTGATACCAAGACGGGACGTTTGACGATTGCTATTCTTATCGCCCAAGATCTCGCGCTTGTGCCAATTATTTTGATTATTCGTGGGTTGAGCCGAGGATCGGTCATCGAGCCTATGATCTTTATAAAAATCATTATCTCGGTGGTCATTATTGCCGGTTTAATTATTTTCCTTGGCAAGCGCGAGGCGCTAAAATTCCCTTTACCTAAATCTATCGAGCACTCCAATTCTGAGATTATTCCCTTAATGGTTCTGGCATTTTGTTTTTGTGCCGCTTCTTTAGCAGGTGTGCTGGGATTATCGGCCGCTTATGGAGCTTTCCTTGCCGGCTTTATTATTGGCAATACCCATATTCGCTCCATGATGATTAAGGTAACCCATCCCATCCAAAGTGTATTAATTATGGTTTTCTTTTTATCCATCGGGTTATTGTTGAATATCCACTACATCTGGGAGAATCTTACTAAGGTGCTTCTCTTCCTAACCTTCATTACAGTCGGGAAGACGCTCTTGAACACTGGCATCTTAAAGCTTTTGGGTCAGCCTCTTACGGTGGCGTTTTTAGCCAGTATTTTCCTTGCCCAAATCGGGGAATTTTCCTTTTTATTGATTACCGTGGCCGACGAAACAAGCCTTATCACGAAAGATTTCCAGCAGTTTGTTATTGCTTTGACGGTTCTATCGCTTCTCTTTAGCCCTATTTGGATGTCAACAGCCAGGCGACTACATGGTATGGCTCCCTCAACGTTCGTGAACGGTGCTCAACTTCTCTCAAAACTTTATTCCCCTGAGATCAAAGGAATGACACGTTGGTTTCAACAAAAATATAAGAATCTAAGAAACTATAAGCGCTCGTCACAAAAAGAAGAAGCGGATCCATCTGGGCAGAAAAGAATAGAAGAGGACAAGGAGAAAGGCTCAAGCACATGAGAGGGGACATGTCCTAAAATGCCTTCTTTTTTATTTGAAAATCAATATACGTGCCTTGCAGCCGGGGTAGATGAAGTGGGATGCGGTTGTTGGGCTGGTCCTGTTGTTGCATCGGCCGTTATCATTCATCAAGACTCTTTTCCGCAGCCCCTTCAAGAATACATTCACGACTCAAAAAAGCTATCGCTACCGCAAAGAGAATCCGTTTATGCCCGTTTAATGGAGCTGCCAAAAAGCATCTTTGATTTCGGTATAGGAGAGGCCTCAGTTGAAGAGATTGATACTTTGAACATTCGCAAAGCGTCATTTCGGGCGATGGAAAGGGCGATTGCGGCTCTTACCTTATCACCCCACGTGATCTTGCTTGACGGGAAGATAATACCCCGCGACTGGCCATATAAAGTCGAAGCGATTCCCAAAGGGGACCAAAAAAGCTACTCAATCGCAGCAGCGTCTATTATCGCTAAAGTTACAAGAGACCGAGCAATGCAAGAACTCCATGAGCATTACCCTTATTATGGCTGGCAAAGAAACGTAGGGTATGGCACAAAGCTTCATGAAGCGGCATTGGACCAATATGGCGTGAGCGAACATCATCGTCGCTCCTATGCACCCATCGCGAAGCGTCTTACTAAAGCTTTATAAGTTTTTTACGCTCTTATAGGCCTGCCGAAATAATCTTTTTCATAATGGTAGGAAGGGCATACTGGGATAAATTCTCTATCTTAACCCAAGGACCAGGCAGTGCATGAGAGGGGATATCATTTAAATACGTGGTAAAAATTTCGACCTCCAGGTGAAAATGGGAAAATGTATGAGTCACTTTCACCTCTTGCTTCTGCCAATCAGTAGAAATTGGTTGACTCGTTAAGCCCTCCTCTAAGCTCCAAGGTTCATCTTTCCAAGGAGAGGTCGGTACTTCAAAAAGGTTGTGAAGCAAACCTTTCTGTACTCTTTTTTGAATATATATTTCTTCTCCTACCGTTTGCATAACAAAGGCCAATGCCCAGCGCTTTGGCTTCTCTTTTTTAGGCTCGGTTACAGGATAAGAGCTGACGCAATTTTCTTGATATGCTCTACAATAAGCACGTATAGGGCATTCCAAGCATTTGGGCTTTGTGGGCGTACAAATGAGCGCCCCTAAATCCATTAAAGCTTGGGCATAATCGCCACATCTTTCCAAAGGCGTAAGCTGCTCAGCTAAGTGATAAATATCTTTATCCGCTTTTTTGAGAGGCTGATTAAGACAAAACAGCCTGCTGATAATTCGCTTAATGTTGCCATCTACCACCGTCGCCCTCTTATCATAGCCGATCGAGGCAATAGCTGCCGCGGTATAAGGACCGATTCCTGGTAGCCTTCTCAGGCTTTCCACCTGGGAAGGAAATTCTCCCTTATATTCGTGGACCACCACTTGAGCACATTTTAAGAGATTCCGAGCGCGGGAATAATAACCTAAGCCCTGCCATATAGCTAACACCTCATCTTCATTGGCGCTGGCTAAGTCACACAGCGTCGGCCATCGCTGGATAAAACGGTGGAAATAGTCCTTGACCATTTGCACTGTCGTTTGCTGCAGCATAATCTCACTTAACCAAACATAATAGAGAGAAGGGGCAACGCCAGGCAAGGCGCGCCAGGGAAGGAGGCGACGAGAGCGATCATACCACTTAAGGAGAGACACAAATAATTTATCTTTCATAGTTACATCCATAATATAAAAGTGCTAGAGTGTTCAAGAAGCAGCCATTGCAGAGATCCCACAGACCCATGTTGAAACGCTCAAGACGTCTAAGTCCTTATTCACCTTCTAAAGTTTTGAAGGATACTCTTTTACCTTTGGTCAAAGAATCGTTAACAAAAAAAGGTTTCCGGCACCCGCATATTATTTTGTATTGGCGTGAAATTGTTGGTGACTATCTTGCTGATTTTACCCTTCCTATCAAGATTCATTTTTCTCCTCTTGCCCAGCATCGCTCGCTTGGAATTTTGACCATATGGGTAAGCAGCGCTGTTGCCCTAGAGGTGGACCATTCAAAAGAGATTATCATGGAACGCCTCAATCAATACTTTGGCTACCGAGCCATCGAAAAAGTGCGCATCAAGCAAGGTTATTCTCCCCCCGTTAAGGCCTCTACTATGGTAGAAAAAGACCAAAAGAAGGAAGAAGAGTCTCTTAAGCTACCTACACTGTCGTCCTGTTTAGAAGGTGTAGAGGACCTTGAATTGAAACATAAACTTACTGCCTTAGCCATAGCTATGGAGCAACATCTTACCACAAAAAATCCTTCATAAAGGAAGAAAAAGAAAATTATTTTACAGGCGATAGACCAATAAAGGCAAAGAAAAGAGCATTGCAAGAGAAAACGCAAGCACTACCTATAAGAGAAATATTTTTTAACTACTTCCAATTATTTGAAAGGACAGAGCAATGAGTGAAACATTACCTCAAAAGCTTATGAAGCTTGCACGAGAAGCTGCAACAAAATCTTATTCACCTTATTCAAAATTCCGGGTAGGAGCTGCTTTGCTAAGCGAGAGAGGCCAGTATTTCTGCGCGGCAAATGTGGAGAATGCATCTTTTGGTCTGACCTGCTGCGCAGAAAGGAATGCTATTTTCAAGGCTATTTCGGAAGAAGGCCCCGAGATGAAAATCCAAGCAATTGCTGCCTATACCCTCGATGGGGTAGGCTCTCCTTGCGGCGCATGCCGACAAGTTATTGCCGAGTTTGGGAAAGATTGCGCTGTCTATTTTAAAAGCGAGAAGAGCCCTATCGTTGAATCAACCATCAGGGATCTTCTTTCTTATGCCTTTGAAATGTAAGACAGCTTTCTTGGGAAAAAGGAGCTAATATTTTTACCTCAGGAAACTTCTTTATAGGAGAGAAAGGCCCTTCACTGCTCAAAATATGACTATTTGCTCAGCAAATGTTATATTCTTATTGTTTACTTACTTGTGTGCCTTTCTGTAGTTTGCAAATAAAATAACGCAGATAAGCAAAAATAACTTGATAAATAATTTAATTAATCCTACATAGCAATTAATAGGGGGAGTTGTCCTCTTATTAGTTGGTGCGAGGTACCTTTTCATGGCAACAAGTTGGCATTTTATCATCAGTATCCTTATTTGGGGCGCTACATGGTATGCGATCAAACTTCAAGGAGTTCTCCCAGCTCAGCTATCGGTTATGTACCGTTTCCTTATCGCATCTTTCTGTCTTCTAGCTTGGTGCGCCTTAAGGGGAAAAATCTTAAAAATTGACAAGAGATGGATGTTAACTCTTATATTGCAGGGAGCGTGTCAATTTTCTTTGAGCTATCTTTTTATTTATCAAGCCTCTTATTATCTTACCAGCGGCTTAAATGCGATTCTTTTTTCCTTTATCATTATTTTTAACATGTCTTTTTCCGCCATTGTGTTTAATGAGCGCGCCAATTATCAATCATGGATCGGGGGCTTTATTTCCATCGGAGGGCTAGTATGTATATTTGCGCCTGAGGTTTTGGCAGTTAAGCTAACCCGCGAGACGCTTTTTGGGATAGGACTCGCTTTGTTCGGTACGGCTTTAGCTTCTTGTGGTAATATTTTATCTTCTTATCACACACGTGGGGGCATCAGCGTTACGGTAAGCAATACATTAAGCATGGTATATGGGACACTCAATAACCTTTTCATTTGTTTGATTACCCATACGCCTTTTACGTTAGATCTATCTTGGTCTTACATGGGTTCTTTAATATTTCTTGCTCTCTTTGGGACGGTTTTTGCCTTTGGGAGTTATATGACGCTCGTAGGGCGGTTAGGAGCCGGCAATGCCGCTTATACTTCTTTATGCACACCTATTGTGGCCCTGCTGATTTCCCAAGCTTTAGAAAATTATATCTGGAGCCCACTTTCCATTATTGGCATTTCTCTCATCGTGCTAGGCAACTCAATTGCCGTTATGCTAAGGAAGAAAAAAATTAAAACTCAAAAAGCAATTACCCCGTGAGTTTGCTTTTTAATACAAAGAGACAAGACCTCTTCTCTTTTCCCCTTTTAAGGTGGAGACAGGGGTAAAACTCTTCTTTGAGCCTATGTTATTCTCTTGAGCTACCTTTAAATATCTATTACAAAAAAGAGAGGCACTAAAGGACCATTATAGGAGCTTACGGAAGATGGCTTTAACAGCTCGCGTAAAAGAAATATTGAAAAATTACAATGGAGAAACTCCAGCAATAAAATCACGCTTGGCACAGTTGCTCATGCAAGGAGATGTTGGGGGATCCGGACGCATGATTATCTTACCGGTTGACCAGGGATTTGAACATGGTCCTGATAAAAGTTTCGCTAAAAACAAAGAGGCGTATGATCCACATTACCTTTTCAACTTAGCCATCGATGCCAAGCTTTCCGCTTTAGCTGCACCCTATGGATTGCTCCAAGCTGGCGCCGATGAGTTCGCTGGCGCTATCCCTTTAATTTTAAAGATGAATAGCGCTAATAGCCTACACCCAAAGTCACAAGATCCTACACAAGCTTTAACAAGCTCCGTAAGTGACGCAGCAAGGCTCGGATGTATTGGCGTGGGCCTCACTCTCTATCCCGGGTCTCCTTCCAATGACCACATGATCGAAGTGGTTAAAGAGATCGCTAAGGAAGCTCGTGCAGCGGGGCTCCTTTTAATCCTTTGGTCTTACCCACGCGGAGGAGATTTAAGTAAAGAAGGAGAGACGTCCCTTGATACGATTGCCTACGGGGCTCATATGGCTGCATTGCTCGGCGCTCATATTATAAAGGTCAAGCTACCAACAAGGCACGTAGAAAAGGAAGCTATAAAAGCTGCTTACCAAGAGAACAACATAGCCATTGACTCCCTCGCTGAAAGAGTTAAGCATGTGGTGTTATCTTGTTTACATGGGCGTCGCTTAGTAGTGTTTTCAGGAGGAGAAGCGAAAGATTCAGAAAGCATCATTGCTGACGCGCAAGCGATCCGACAAGGAGGTGGCCATGGTTCTATTATTGGACGCAATAGTTTTCAACGTGCTTACAAAGATGCTCTCACCCTGTTAAAAAAGCTAACAGATGTATATAAAGAATAACTATATTTAAGCCGAAAGAATAAGGGAAATAAGTTATGAAAATTAACGGAAATTCTATTCGCCCAGGTAATATCATTGAACATAAAAATCGGTTGTGGGCGGTCATAAGAATACAACATACGCAACCTGGAAAAGGAGGAGCGTACATTCAAGTCGAATTAAAAGATATTAGAGATGGTACGAAGCTTAATGAGCGTTTTCGCTCCAGCGAAAATGTTGAGCGTGTACGGTTATTTGAAAAAGAATATCAATTTTTGTTCGCTGAAGACCCAAGCCTGCACTTTATGGACACAGAAACTTATGATCAAATTACTCTTCCTGTCGACATGGTAGGTGAGCAACGTCCTTTATTGCGCGAAGGAATGACAGTAACAATTTGCTCTTATGATAACACGCCGGTCTTAGTCCAGCTGCCCGCTTCTATCGAAACCACCGTCATTGAGGCAGAACCTGTGGTTAAAGGACAAACAGCCGCTTCTTCCTACAAGCCAGCCATCGTAGAAAATGGCGTTCGCGTCATGGTTCCTCCCCATATTGGCATAGGAGATCGTATCATTATTAAGACAGAAGACTTATCTTATTCCGAGCGAGCTAAGTGAGGCTTATCAAATAAAAAATTGACAAATTCGTGCACGGCTCTAGAGTAACATAGATTTTATAAAAGTGAGACGGAAATGGTAACTCGAACTATACTTCAATCAGCCTTTATCAATGTTATGACCGCTGCCGTAAGGAAAGCTGCTCGCCCCCTTTTGCGTGACTTTGGCGAAGTGGAACATTTGCAAGTATCTCAAAAGGGGCCTGGGGATTTTGTATCCGCAGCCGATCTTCGTTCTGAGAAGACTTTAATTTATGAGTTGAGCAAGGCAAGACCAACATTTAGCATTCTTTCAGAAGAGGCCGGTCTTATCGAAAAAGAAGATAAATATAATATATGGATTATTGATCCTTTAGATGGCACCTCTAATTTTCTCCATAGTCTGCCTTTCTTTTCTATTACTGTCGCCTTATACTCCCATGGTGAAATTATCGCCGGGGTTATTTATGATCCCATTCGCGATGAACTTTTTTGGGCTGACAGGGGAGCAGGCGCCTTTATAAATAATCGCCGGCTTCGTGTTTCAAGCCGCAAGTATCTTAATGACGCGATGATCGCCATGGCTCTTCCTTCGCGTGGACATGGTGATTTAGGACGTTTTAATAAAGTGATGGAGGCCCTTTCACCCAAAGTCGCCGGGATTCGTCGTTTGGGCTCAGCTTCTCTCGAGCTTGCATATGTAGGAGCTGGACGCCTCGATGGTTTTTTTGAAGAAAGATTAGCTCCCTGGGATATGGCTGCCGGGGCTCTTATTGTCGGGGAAGCAGGCGGCCATGCCAGTGATGTGAATGGAAAACTTGAAGCACTTGAACATAGCTCCCTCATAGCCGCAAATGGTTTTCTCTATAAGCCCCTTCAGGACGTATTGCAACCAATCTGCCTTTGATTGTTTCTTCAAGGAGAAAAAGATCAGGGGGCGGATGTATATTTGCCTAAGGCACACCAAAACTTCTTTACCTACCCTCTTTTCCCCTTGTTTAAAAATTAATCAAGTCAAGCAGTTTATCAAAAGTTTTACACATTTTTTTATAGCTCAATTTTAGGAAAAGAGTGTCAAGGGCTTTTTTTCCAACATATCTCTTTTTTTCTCTTTACTTTGTCGGGACCCTTGAAAATCAAGGGTTTTTTAAAAGCAGCTTAAATTAAAGGCAATCCCTTAGACGGCCAGTATTGACGGGGATGTCACGGATTTTTCACAAATTTACACACAAGGTTATCCACAGATTCCGTGGATATTTTTATTCCTTCTTGAAATAGCGCACCCTTTCTATTATCCTAGCCATTATCTGCAAAAATTTCCAAATTCCTCTTGCTATTTTTCAAGGATTATTATCCTTTCTTTCGTTACGAGGAAACATAGAAAACCTTAAAGTTTTTTCCCTCTAACAGGCATTAAACCTCTAGCTTCCTCTTTTACTTCTGTTGATAAGTGTTTATGAATGCTCTCTAGAAATAAAAAAATATCTTTTTGCGAGGGCGGTGAAGGTTCAGCCCTAAGCATTACCGCACCCTTGATTTCTCTTTGATCCTTCAATTATTTTAATGATATGATTAAAATAATTGAGCTATATAGATAACCCAAAAAATACGTGAAGGGATGGATATAGTTTTTCTTTAAGGCATTCCCTCATGTAAGTATTACCTCAATATTTTTTCAAAGAGATAGAAAAATGACATCTCAACCGTTCCACGATACTCAATTGGGTCGAGGGGTTGACCAAATTAAAACCTATGCCAAGCAGCTCCCTCTTCACCCTGGCGTTTACCGTATGCTGAATGAGAGAGGAGATGTTCTCTATGTAGGTAAGGCCCGTCAATTAAAAAAGCGGGTCCTTTCCTATACAAGGATCGACGGGTTGACTGATCGGCTGAAACGGATGGTCGCGCAAGTAACAAGCGTAGATATAACCCTTACCAATACAGAGGCAGAAGCTTTGCTCTTGGAAAGCAATCTGATCAAGCGATTTCGTCCTCCTTTTAACATCTTACTGAGAGACGATAAGTCGTTTGCTTATATTACCTTGTCCAAACATGAATGGCCGCGTCTTACCAAGCATCGTGGTGAAAAAGGAGAGGACCAATATTTTGGCCCGTTTGCTTCTGTGAATGCATTGGATCAAACATTAGAAATTTTATATCGCGTATTCAAGCTACGTTCGTGTAAAGATACGGAATTTCATCATCGCAAACGCCCTTGTTTGCAATATTTTATCGGAAGATGTAGCGCCCCTTGTGTTCAATATATTTCCAAGGAAGACTATCAAGACTGTATTAGACAGGCGAAAGAATTTTTAACAGGAAAAAGCACGAAAGTTTCCGAGCAAATCGCTTTAAAAATGCAAGAGGCTAGCCAAGAGATGAATTATGAGGCGGCAGCGCGCTATCGCGATCAGCTCAAATCCTTAAGCGCGATTCAACAACATCAAGATATAAATGTGCAGGAGATTCACGACGCAGACATCCTCGCTCTTGCTATGGACCATGGCCAAGCCTGTATCCAGGTGTTTTTCTTTCGAGGTGGGTGCAATTTCGGCAATCGCTCTTTCTTTCCTCGCCATGATGTGGAGGATACTCCTCAAAAAATCCTGTCAGCCTTTATTATCCAATTTTACGAAAACTTACCGCCGCCTCCCCTTATTTTACTGAGCCATAAACCTGAGGAGGAAGCATTACTTCAAGAAACGTTACAAGGAAAGCACCGAAAAACTATCCGCCTTTTTATGCCTTTAAGGGGGCTTAAATACTCTTTGGTAGAGATTGCCATAAAGAATGCGCAGGAATCTCTTGAGCGGCATTTGGCTCTCTTGCAATCCATGCGGGATCTGCGCGGGCGTGTAAAAGAGATTTTCTCACTCCCTCGGGTACCGGAGAGGATCGAAATCTACGATAATAGCCACTTACAAGGGACACATGCTTACGGAGCCATGGTCGTTGCGGGAAAAGAAGGCTTTATAAAATCAGCGTACCGCCGCTACAAAATACCTACTGATCCTCTCACAAAAGGAGGAAATGATTATGAAATGCTCGCCTATGTGTTAAAACGGCGGTTTGCTCACAAAGATCAAGCGGAACAGAAACCTGACCTTATCCTCATCGATGGAGGGAAAGGCCATTTACACGTGGCAATCGACGTGTTGGCCGAGCTTGGTATCACGGACATAAAGGTGGTGGCCATCGCCAAGGGCCCTCAGCGTAATGCGGGACATGAGTGGTTCTTTCCCGAAGGTCGAGACCCTTTCCAACTTCCTAAAAATGACCCAGCCCTCTATTACCTGCAGCGTCTTCGCGATGAAGCCCATCGCTTTGCCATTGGCACGCACCGCCAAAAGCGCATCAAGGTTCTCGGACAATCTCTTTTAGATAGCATCCCCGGCATCGGACCACGGCGCAAGAAAGCATTGCTCCAATACTTCGGCTCCGTCCAAGGCATCAAAGGCGCTGGGGTGCGCGATTTAGCCAAAGTCAAAGGCATTAGCAAAGATATGGCAGAAAATATCTTTAAATATTTGCACGAAAGTTAAAATACCAAAAAATTCATTCTGCTATTTATTCTCCTATGGTTGCAAAGCACGTAGCACGGCAACAAAAAGGAGCGAGAAGAAGGTTTCTTGCTCCTCTTCTTGTTCGCGTCCGCTCTTTTTACCTCTTGCGCGGCTCTATAGGCTCCTTGCCTTTCGAGGACGTGCGACGACTTATGCCCTCCTCTGCTTGGCGAATTAAAGCTTCAAACGACGGCATAGGAGGAGCAGAAGGGGTGGTGAAGAAAGCTGTTCCCGGCCTGTCCTCTTCTTCTCGTGGTGCAGGTTGCTCATCTCCCTCGGTTGTCGTCGGTTCCTCGACTCCATCGCCCGCTAAATCTTGCTCCATGGGCGTGGGGCTTGCAATGTCGCTTTCACGTGTAGCTCTCAGGGTGGGAGAGCCAGGGGCAATTAAATGATAGTGGGTGTCGTTATACGCAAGACGTACGATAAGAGCTGCAGGATCGCCAATAGGCGCATCAATTGTTCCATTATCTCGGTGAACGATGATCTGTACCCCCAGGAGCCGACTTAAAATCCCAAGCTCCAAATCACCACCCCAAACGCTACTATTCTGCACGCCTTCGATATAGAGTTCTACCACCGACCTCTCTCCTTCTCTTGGCCCCAGGTTCATCAGGGAATTAAACATCAATATGTCTACCTCGTCCGGATGGTCACCTTGATCTATTCTTAGCCCTCTCTCCTGCATAAGCTGGAATAATCTTGTACGCAGAAGGCCTTCTCCTAAACCATTTAGGTTTCCCTCTCGAAGAATGGTAATAATTTGGGCAAGTATATTTTGGGCATCGGTATTCTCTCTTATTTCATTTGCAACGGTATTTCTTAAGTCATGTAAAGTATAACCTACTCCTCCGTGTAATCTTTCTATCCCTGCTAATATCGCCCTGTACATGCAATGGCCATCGAGTGGCATAGGCACGATGGTCATTCCTTCCGGAATGCTATATCCTGTTTGTCTAGCAAGTTGATAACGAGAGCTTGTAGGTTGGTCGCTATTGCCTTGTTTTTCTTCAGAGGAAATTCTTTTTCGCTTTCTTGAAGACGAAGGTCCCTCAGCCCCCTCCTCAGAGGCGAAGAGGCTCTTTATCTCATCGCTAAAGCTCTTTTTTCGCGTTTTTACTGGGGAAGGAAAATTCCCTTTTTTTATCTCTGGGTCTTTATCTATGCCTTCTATGTTGGCGAATCTTGCTCCTAAGCTACCACTTGCCATCAAAGGACCGTGTACCCATGCACTCTCCCCTTCATAAGGAGGTAACTCAGGCCGATAGAGCTCAATCATCGCAAGGGGGTTGTGCGTCTTAAGATCAATTTCGTTATCCCTCAAAGCCACCTTTGTCGTTGGCATGTCTCTTACAAGTTTGGATTGGGCTTCATCGTAAGGTTGATCGGATACGACGACTGTTGCTACCTTAACCCGCTCTCTTACTTTCTTATCTTTCGTGCTTTCGCCATGTTTGTAAGCTTCAAAGAAACCATCTTCTTGAAGGGCCTGTGTCAGTAAAGAGATAAAACTCCCTTCTTCCCGAACGGCTTGCTGAGCCACGAAAGCCCTTACACATTGGTGACACACAATTTTTGTCGAATGGCACAATAACGTAACCCCATACACCTTCACCTTATAAGGATCTCCCTCAAGCGTGTACCCCTCTCTCTCTAATTCTTCCTTGAGGCACTGCACAATATGGGCGATAAACTCTGGTGTCCTCAAAGCTTGCGTCAGAACCCGTTCACTGTGCCCGGTTATACCTCTAGGGTCCTTAATGTTAGGAGAAGAGGAAGCGCTCCCTCCTTCCCGGGTATAAGGCGGCCACGTATATAGAGAGCTTCGCGTCCCAAGACTTTGGAGAAACTGTTCATCCTCTGCCATAGCGCGCCGGGCTTGTTCCTCAAAATCAGCATAGATACCATCTTCTCTATCCGTCGAGATAAGATACGGATATAAGTCGTTGGTAAGATCCACCCTTATAAATCGGCGGGAACTTCCTGTGCTTGTTCCTGGCGATGGCCTGGCGGACACACAAAAAAGCAAGGTGGGTACAAGAATATTGGTCGGCTCGCGCGAGGAAGCTGCTTGTAGATCTTCCTCACGAAGGGGCTCTTCATATTTCTGGCACTCTTGCTCCGCCTGTTGTATCTTATCTGGAAGCTTGGCTAATTTGCTTTCTAAGGTTTTTAGTTGTTCTTTTGTTCTTTGTTGTTTTTCTTGTATTTTTATTTTTACCTCTAATTTTTTTTGCTCTACTTCTGGTAGGTTAGTAGAATCCTGATCAATCTTTTTTTGTATCTCCTCTTGGTTCTTTTCCAATTTTTCTAGGCTTTCAGTCAGCTTCTCTCGCTCCTTTTCAAGCTTGAGACGACTCTTTCTCAATCCTTCTAGTTCTTGGCGCTTTTTCTCTCGATAAAGATAGCACGCGAAAGCCTCATGAACTTTACGACCTTTCTCACGCATAGCAGCGAAAATAGGGCCTAAATTTATCGGCTCTGTCGCTGGTTTAGAGGGGTTTCTTGAGCGATAGGTCAACGTTCGTGCACTCATTTCTTCAGGAAAAACCTTATAGAAGTTTTCTACTTCTTCTAGCCACTTATGATACTCTTCTATAGAACAGTTAAGGGGGATATCCGCGAAAGCTTTTTTAGCTGAGATAAATTCTATAGGCCTTTCATTATCAAATACCTTTATGACCCCGCTATAATCATCCGCATGTTTGACATAATCTTCTAGCTGGCTCCTTAGCGCTTCTACAACTATCCTTCTTATAATGCGACCGCAAAGGACCCGCATTCGGTGTTCGTCCAAATAATCTTCATCTTTTATTGCTTTTCTAAGCCTTTCTCTAACTTGCGTAAGAGGATCAGACGTTTGAACAAAATTAAGAGAACGTCTACTCAACTCATCTCTATGACGCTTAAGCAAATCTTTCCTTAAGGTTACCAACCCTGCATTTAGGCCTTCCATAATGTTCTTTAGGTAGGCCCCTATAGGATCACTCTGGTCAATCATATTGGTGGCTAAGGTCAATATACTTTCTAATTCCTCAGGGTTTAAGCCAAGACGAGAGCAATCTGTATTCTGAACAATAGCCTCTACTATCTCCTGTTGAATCTCCAGAGCAAGATCTTCTAAATTATCGTCCCATTCCTGCTCAATAGCTGCCTCAACCGCCTCTTCAAAGGCTTCTTGAATGCCACCCAGATGTTCTTCTTTATACTCATCTTCTGTGACAGATGAATGATCAATTCCCTTCTCCTCAAGATAATCCTCATACAACTCCCCCAGCAATCCCTGGATTTCGTCTTGGCTTTCATCGAAACTTGGATCGCCTTGGAGAGGCTCCCAGGGTTCTTCCCAAGAACATGTGTGCCCATTATAGCCAAACTCAATCTCTAAGTCCGTTGAACCTTCTGTATTGAATCTATCTTCAAAATGAGTTAGGTAGTTTTCTTTAAAGCTCTTTACTGCTTCAATAATCGCCTCAAAACCCGTAAGTTTATCGCCAGCCTCTGCCCATGCAACAAGACACCTGTTTATCTCCCCATTTATCCAGCGGTCAATATTCTCTTCGAGCCCTATTTGGGAGAGTAAAGCCGTTATCTCTTCCTCATCACTTCCCTCACTCTCATATCCTGTCCCTGATGAAGACGATGTTGTCTCTACTTCCATCTCATCCTCTTCTCCTTGAGAAGCACTTAAAGAAGAGCACATAGGGATCTCCTCATCCTCTTCTTCCGACAAGGAAGGAAAAGGAGAAGGCCCACTTTTAAAGCCACCACTTGAGTCAAAGGGCTCATCGCCGTCACCCATCATGGACCAAGACGAGGGAGAGAGGCTCCCTAAAGAAAATAACAATACTACAAGGTAAATGTAAAATTTAGATAGCATGAGAATGGTTCCTTCTTGCTTGCAGCTTTGCAAGTTAAAACATAATCTCTAAGCCCAGGCCCCTCCCCAAAAAGAGGAAAGGCCCAGAAGCTTAGAAAGACTTTAGTTTTTCTTCTTAAAAGAATTCGAGCTTAAGTCGGAAACGAGGTAAGCGGCAAGAATAGGCTTCCCTCCCTCACTAGTTCCACTACCTCCAATAAGCACCTCATCTCGGCCATCTCCGTTCCAATCGCCTGCATTACTCACTAGAGAACCAAATTGCATCCCATAAGTGTAGGGAAAGCTAGGTAAAATAGTGAAGCCTACAGTCGAATTAATTGTCGTCGTGTTAACAGGATGGCGATAGCCACCTTGGCGACCGTAAATCACATAACACAGACCAGGATAATCCTCATAATCAGAGGCACCTACGATTATATCAGCCATCCCGTCACCATTTACGTCACCTGCGCCGCTCAACGCGGAGCCAATATAATCATATGTAGATGGCCCTTCAATGATAAACCCTTCTATATAATCAAAGCTAAGATTAGCGACACTTACAGGACCAGGATATCCTCCTTTACGGCCATAAATGACGTAGCAAGTTCCATGGTTATAGGATGCAGTACCCGCTCCTACAACTACATCATCAATCCCATCGCCATTTACATCGCCCGCTCCACTTACAGATACGCCTACGTGATCACTATCGTACCCTTGAATCTCAAACCCTACTGTGGCATTAAAGTTAGCAAGGTTAATGGGTCCCGAATAGCCACCTCGCTTGCCATACACAATATAAGCAGCGCCCGCGGATTTCTGACCACTAATAGTCAGAGCAGAAGCCCCCACAATTACATCGTCAATCCCATCACCATTCACATCACCAGTAGCGGCTACTTGATACAGGGAGTCCTGGGCAGCGGCACCTTGAATCTCGAATCCCAATAAATAATTAAAATTAGCAAGGTTAATAGCGCTAGGATATCCTCCTTCACGGCCATAGACGACATAAGCACTACCTGCTGTAAACTGGTTATTGGGCTGCGCCCATGGTGCCGTAATTATTACATCATCAATACCATCAGCGTTCACGTCGCCCGCACTACTTACTACGTTTCCAAAAAGATCATCTGATTTGCCTTGAATCTCAAACCCTACTGTGGCATTAAAGTCAGCAATATTAATGGGTCCTGAATAGCCACCTAGCGTGCCATATACCACATAAGCGTACCCTTGAGATGAACCATTACCAAAAAGAAGCGCTCCGATAATCACATCATCAATCCCATCGCCATTTACATCGCCAGCTCCACTCACAGACGAAGCAAAGCTAAGATTCCCATTATCTTCCGTATCCGCTTGGATAACAAACCCAGTGGTCGTATTTAAATTAGTAAGATTAATAGAGCCTGAGTACACTCCTTTTTGTCCGTAAACTACATAAGCTTTTGAGATGATAGTTTTATTACCGGGGGCACCGATAATCACATCATCAAGGCCATCGCCATTTACGTCTCCCGCCCCGCTTATTCTCCAATAAGAAGGACCTTCAAAATCTATAAAAATTTCAACGGTACTTAGGTTCACCCCGTTTGGTGCGCCAGCCGTTGAAGCCTCAACAAAATCGAACTCATTGATAGACATCGGAACGCCCATGGCCTTGGCGGTTGATAAGCTGGTGGATAATAAGAGACTCGCAAGCAGCGAGAAATAAGACGATTTTTTCATTTCATAACTCCATAAGGTTGAATGTTGATTGAAAGAGAAAGTGGAGCGCGCCGTCCTTTCAAGACAGTAAGCGCCCTGTTGACGAAACCGAGTAAAAGAGATGAAGGTCCCTTCCCCTTTAGACTTCGACAAAGAATAAAATAAACAAGGAACCAAGAAACTAAAGTCGCCCTTACCATGATATTCCCACGACCAGCATGAAGATCCCTCGCACACAAGGGCAACGGGAAGGCAGCAAAACCTACAACTAAAAGTTGTAACCCTTTTTGCAAGGAATCGCTTGAAACGAAGGCGCTCATTGATCATTGGTCCTCTTCTTTAAAATGTCATAAGCCTTTAAGCCTCAGGCCCTTCCTCATGAAGAGAAAAGGCCTGAAAGCTTACATAGGTTTAGTTCCGCTTCTTAGACCGATAAGCCGAGCTTAGATCAGAGATGATGTAGGCGGCACCGACGTTTGGACTCTGTTCATTAGGGTACCAATACTGAAACCCAAGAAGGATGTCATCCCTACCGTCCCCATTCCAATCCCCAGCATTACCTACATTGAAGGAAAGACTACCAAAATAAGTATTATTCACAGAGAAAGAACCCTCTGAAATACCAAAGCCTGATGCAGCGCTAAGGTCAGCAATTTTAATAGGACTCGGACAACCACCTTGACAACCATAGATAACATACGCGTTCGCCGTCCATTGCACGTTGCCGGAGCTATGTGCTATGGTTGAGATAGCCACATCATCGACCCCATCACCATTCACATCCCCTATACCACTGCACGGGCCACCTATTGGGTTGTCCGCCGTGCCTTGAATAATAAACCCTACAGAAGGCTCAAAAATAAGGTTTGCAAGATCGATAGAAACGGGATAACCACCTTGACGGCCATATACCACGTATTGATAGGGGGTTTGATATTGAGTGTCGCCTCCTACTCCTCCTATGATATCATTAATTCCATCCCCATTCACGTCACCCGCACCACCCACAAAAAAACCAGCCTCAGCGTAGGGGGCTCCTCCTTGGATCTCGAATCCAACTGTGGAGTTAAAATTGGCCAGGTCAATAGGACCTGAATAACCGTTCTTTTTTCCATACACCACATAAATACTACCGGCAGCATAACTGGGGGACGAATTAGGGTTTGTTACCAGCATATCAGCTAGGCCATCGCCATTCACATCCCCAACCCCGCTAATAGGATCCAAGCCATTTGGCAATCCTTGTTGTTGAATTACAAACCCTTCCAAATAGTTAAAATTAGCAAGGTTTATGGGAAAAGGATAGCCACCGGAGCGACCATAAATGACATACGTATTCACATCAAACTGGGGGTCTCGACAGATTTCTGAGACCATCACGTCGGCAAGGTCATCACCATTCACATCCCCAGCCCCAGCTACGTAAATCCCAATCGTACAGCCCGCGTAGGGGGTGGGAATTTGGATCTCGAAGCCGAGCGTTGAATTAAAATTGGTAAGATTAATAGGCTCTCCATACCCACCTTTCCGGCCATAGATAACATATGCTTGCGAGAAATAGGACCCTATAAGCATATCATCGATACCATCGCCATTCACATCTCTAATACCCCCTACAGGAGCGCCTGCGCTACTTGCCGTTGCCACATCACACCCGCATTGAATCTCAAACCCCACTGTTGCATTAAAATTTTTAAGATCTATCGAGCCTGAAGAGAGGCCTTTCTGTCCATAAATAACATATACTACCGGGGGGTAGCCCCCCACTACCATCACATCATCAATTCCATCGTCATTTACATCTCCCGCACCACTTACAGATATACCAAGAAGGTCATGGGCCTGCACCCCCTCGACCATCACCGTACCTAAGTTCACCTGGCGTGAGGGGGTGGTCATAGACAGAGTGCCTTGATCCAGGTCATTAATCGCCATCGGAATGCCGGCCGCCTTAGCTGATGATAAACTGGTCGATAATAAAAGGCTCGCTACGAGCGGTAAATAAACAGATTTTCTCATGAGTTTTCTCCATAAAGGTTAAGGTTAATAAAAATGGGCCTATCGACTTTTTGCCATCGATAGGACCCTTTGAGGAACCTCAGGGGGAGGAGCGTCTCCCTCCTTCTTTGGCTACGACAAACTCGAACGAGGAAGTTAAAGAACAACAGGAAACTATCCTCTCTTACAACTAGAAGTTGTAATTGACGAAACAAAGTAGTAAAAGAAAGGAACGCTGTCATCGGTCTTTAGCCTTCTTCCTAAAATTCCCTTGAAGCCCAGGCCCTTCCTCATGAAGAGGAAAGGCCTAAAAGCTCACATATAGGTTTAGTTCTGCTTCTTAGAGGCCTCAGCTGAGCTTAGGTCAGAGATAATGTAGGCATCAAGCGATGCCACTGCACATAAACTTACCTCATCTCTTCCATCACCATTCCAATCACCAACCTCACTTATGTAGCCTTCAGATAAGAAGGTAAGATAAGGGATAATGAACCCTTGGGTAGAGGTAAGAGAAGTAGCATTAATAGGACTCTGATAACCACCTTGGCAGCCATAAATTACATAGCTGCTAACATAAAGAGGAGAGGTTGGAGCTTGTATAATTATATCACTCAATCCATCGCCATTCATATCGCCAGCACCCGTTGCCATCGTAGCTCCTTGAATCTCAAAGCCAAAGGTAGGCTCTAAGGCAAGATTAGCTAGCGCAATAGGACCTGGGTAACCTCCTTGGCGACCATAAACCACGTACGCTGATTTTGTTGGTTGGGAAGCGCTGACAACCACATCAGCAATATTGTCTCCATTTACATCGCCAACGCCGCTCACAGAAGCACCCGCATAAGAACTAGCCGCAGGGCCCAGCATTTCAAAGCCAACTGTTGCATTAAAGTCACCAAGATTGATCGGGCCCCAATACCCGCCCTTCTTTCCATAGATGACATACGCAGCGCCAGCATTTGGCCCGACATAGGGCGCTCCGACAATTATATCATCGATGCCATCTTTATTCACATCCCCCGCGCCATCTGCAACAGTAATAAACTCTCCATAAAGGCTTTGTTGTCCGTAGATCTCAAACCCTTCCAAATAACTAAGATCCCCAAGATTAATAGGCCCGGGGTAGCCATTTTGATGGCCATACACCACATAAGTGTTACCTGCCACGGTGGATCCGACGATGACATCATCGATGCCGTCGCCATTCACATCTCCTACGCTACTTACAATATTGCTACTGCCACCATAACCGCTTTGTCCGTAGATCTCAAAGCCGATGGTCGCATTAAAATTGCTAATATCGATAGAACCTGGATAACCATTTTGATAGCCATATACCACATAAGCTGCGCCATTAAAAACAGACCCACCTATAATAACATCATCAAGCCCATCACCATTTACATCTCCTGCCCCACTTACCACAAGAGGAGATTTAGAAGTTACAGACCCTTCTCCACCTTCAATGACAAAACCGAGGGTCCTATCCATGTTGGCAAGCTCAATAGATGTGTAATACTCTCCTTGCTGACCATAGATGATGTACGCACTGCCCTTCACATTAAAATAGCTACCCGACGAGACTAATAATCCTGTTATCACATCCGAGAGGCCGTCACCATTCATATCACCTGCGTTACCTAGCCCCGTAAATACCAATGAATTATTAACATTACCTACAATCCCCACCGTGCCTAAGTTCACTCGGCTTGAGTGGGTGGTCCTAGATAAGGTGCCTTGATCCAAGTCATTAATCGCCATCGGAATATCGGCCGCTTTGGTAGTTGATAAGCTGGTGGATAATAAAAGGCTCGCTACGAGCGGTAAATACATCAATCTTTTCATGAGTTTTCTCCATATAGGTTAAGGTTAATAAAAATGGGCCTACCGACCTTTTGCCATAGGTAAGACCCTTTAATGAACCTCAGGAGGAGATTTTTTCCCCTCCTTTGGCCACCACAAACGTGAACGAAGGAACTAAAGAACAACGGGAAACCATGCTTTCTTGCAACTATAAGTTGTAATTGGTCAAACACCGCAGTAACAGAAAGGAACGTTATCATCAGTCTTTATCCCTCTTCCTAAGAGTTTCCTTGAAGCCTCAGGCCCTTCCTCACACCAAAAGAGAAAAGGCCTGAAAGCTTATATATAGATTTAGTGCTGCTTCTTAGACGGATAAGCCGAGCTTAGGTCGGAAATGATGTAGTTGGTCTTAGGCCCTGCTGTAAAGGGTTCAGACCCTCCTATAAGTATGTCATCTCGTCCGTCACCATTCCAATCACCAGCACTACTTACAGGAGAGCCATAATGAAGTCCATAAGAGCCGCTTACAGAAAAACCAACAGTGGCATTAAAGTCATCAAGGTTAAAGATCCCACTGTATCCTCCTTCACGACCATAAATCACATAAGCAGCGCCGGGAGTTCCATAACCAGCGTAGGGCGCTCCGACGATCACATCCGAGAGACCATCACCATTTACATCCCCGGCACCGCTTACAACCGCACCCAACAAAGAAGCTTCTTCACTATTTCCTTCTATGGTAAACCCCACTGCAGGACTGAGCGTGTTAGGACCAAGATAAATAGGAGAGGAGTAGCCCCCTTCCCGACCATAAACCACGTAGCAACCGTAGTACTTAGGAGATTGAGCTGCAATATTAGGATTAATAATCATGTCGCTAATTCCATCGCCGTTGATATCACCTAACCCACCCACTGCTGAACCAACAAAATAATCAGCGGCTGTACCATATAATGGTATTCCTACCGAAAGACTAAGGCTACCAACGTCAATAGGACCCGAGTAGCCACCTTTCTGGCCGTAGATAACATAGGCAGCGCCCGCGCCATCGTAACCATCTGCGGTGGTATAAGGCGCTCCAACCATCACATCCCCAAGCCCATCATTATTAACATCGCCAGCACCACTCACAGAGAGACCAAGTCTAGATCCGACCTCTCCTCCTTGGATAGCAAACCCTACCGAAGAACTAAGGTTATCTAGATTAATAGGAGAAGGATATCCTCCTTGCTGGCCATAAATGACATAGCTGCCACCGCAACTAGCTATACAACCATAAACAAGAAGTCCAGGCGCCCCAACAATAACATCATCAATGCCGTCACCATTCACATCCCCGGCACCACTTACAGAATAACCGGTATAAGCTCCTTGCATTGCTCCTTGAATAACGAACCCGACAGTGGCATTAAAATTATTGAGATCTATAGGACCTAAGTAACTATCTTGATTCCCATAAATAATGTAAGCCGCACCAGCGCTCTTTTGACTATTTGGGCTGCTATAAGGCGCTCCGACAATGACATCATCAAGCCCATCATTATTGGTATCGCCCGCTCCACTTACAGGACCTATCGGACCCTCTATAATGAACCCCCCTGTCGAATTCACACTAGTAAGGCTAATTGACTGTGAGTATACTCCTTTCTGGCCATAAATAACATAACCATCCCCCCCTGGCTCTTGTACAATCACATCGTCGAGGCCATCACCATTCGTATCGCCGACACCGCTTACAAGGTAGTTAGAGCCATATGGCAAGGAGTTACCTACAATCTCCACCGTGCCTAAGTTCACCTGGCGTGAGGGGGTGGTCATAGACAGGGTGCCTTGATCCAGGTCATTAATAGCCATCGGAACGCCTACGGCCTTAGTCGATGATAAACTGGTCGATAATAAAAGGCTCGCTACGAGCGGTAAATAAATAGATTTTTTCATGACTTTTCTCCATACAGGTTAAGGTTAAGGAAGGTGACCTGAGGTGCACTTATCATCCACTTTTCTTTCAACACGGGGAAATATAGACAGCCAAGCATCAATGCCTCCTTGCTTTACGAGCAAGGCATACGGCGATAAAACGCTTGACAATAGAAGGAACAACAAAAAAGACAACAAATCGAGAGCGAAAGAAAAATGACAAGAATAAATGCAACGTCACAGGTCCCCTTCCTATATACTTAAAGGAATAACGACCTACCTGTTTACGCAATTAACCGACTTCTTCTAGAGGGAAGCCTCTAATAATAAAGTAATTAATAAATTAGCATAGTTAATTTTTTTCAGCAATTAATTCTTTCGCCAATGCGTTAATCTGTGTTTCTTTGACTTTGCTCCCTTCTATTGCTTTCCCGCTTGCTTTTTCCTTTGGAAGCTCAGTTTAGAAGAGGTCTGCCGCAAAAATAAGCAACCCCTGAGAGAGCTTTAAGGGGCCCCTTTATAAATTCTTTATCCTCGGGTTATCCACACCATTCTCCCCATACTTAGGGGATAAAATCTCATTGACTTTAAAAAAGAAAAACATGTGGAAGCCGGGCCCCATGCAATGCTTATCAATTTTTCTCCTCTTCTTCAAAGGTTCCCTTGCCACGCTCGATTCGCAAAAACGCCCGCAATCAACGCCAGAGGATTAAGCTATCATCAAGATAATTCGAGGGAGGTCGAGCTCACGACGCTAATAAATACCGAACAACAAATAGGTTGAGTAAAAAGGCGCCATCTCCCTTGAGTGTTTATCTCTTTAAAGAGGCATCGAAATACCCTAAATACCAGAAAAAGCTCAATAAAGTCACACCATGAGAGAGCAAGTAAGACATAACTATATTCTGAGCTTTTAATTCTTTTTCCTTAGGGGCGCGCGTGAGCAGGACGTCAGGGTTTAAAGGTAATCTTCTTTGTACCTCCTCTAAAGTAAGCTCTGAAGAGCGCTGCCAGATTTTCTGCCGTATGCCAACTAAGGTGCTGGGGCTTTGTTTTGACTGTTTGATAAGGGTAATATATTTTTCTAATGTAACTAGTCTTAGCGTCCCATCAGAAAGTTCAAAAAGTTCTATCAACTCATCACGCACAGCTCTTCCTCTTTCTGTAAGTACTTTAACAATGGTTGCAACGCGCTCAGGCGTCTCAGAAAAAGAAGCAGGAAGCGGAGGGAGAGGCCTATTACTAGAAGAGGTTGATGGCTTCTTTTCTTCCTTTAAATTAGAAAGCAATTTCCCTCTTTCTGCTCCCCTCCTTGAGGAGGTCGGGATATCATCGCTTCTTTCTTCTTCTTTACCTTTGCCTTTACTATCTTTCTCCTCTTTCTGTTGGGCACTCTTTAAAGCTCCTGCCTCAGGAATGCCTACCTGACCATTGTGCCTCAGCATCTCTATATGACTTCTTCTCGGATTCAAGAGGAGACTTGGCCTCATTACAGGCCTTGGAGCCCCTACCTTTCCTTGGTCAATGAGAGACGGTCTTTGGGCATTAGAAGGAGGAAGAGGCCTATTACCAGAAGAAGTTGATGGCTTCGTTTCTTCCTTTAAATTGAAAGGCAATTTCCCTCTTTCTGCTCCCCTCCTTGAGGAGGTCGGGATATCAGCGCTTCTTTCTTCTTTTTTACCTTTGCCTTTGCTATCTTTCTCCTCTTTCTGTTGAACGCTCTTTAAAGCCCCTGCCTCAGGAATGCCAAGCTCCAGTGCTTGGCCATTGTGCCTCAACATCTCTATATGACTTCTTCCCGGCTTCAAGATTAGACTTGGCCTCATTACAGACCTTGGAGCCTCTACCTTTCCTTGGCCAATGAGAGACGGTCTTTGGATATTAGAAGGTGGCCTCATTACAGGCCTTGGAGCCCCTCCCTTTCCTTGGCCAATGAGAGATGGTCTCTGGGCATTAGAAGTTGGCCTCATTACAGGCCTTGGAGCCTCTACCTTTCCTTGGCCAATGAGAGACGGTCTTTGGGCATTAGAAGTTGGCCTCATTGGCCTTGAGCCCTCTACCTTTCCTTGGCCAATGAGAGATGGCCTCTGGGTATTAGAAGTTGTCCTCATTACAGGCCTTGAGGCCTCTACCTTTCCTTGGTCAATGAGAGATGGTCTCTGGGCATTAGAAGTTGGCCTCATTACAGGCCTTGAGACCTCTACCTTTCCTTGGTCAATGAGAGATGGTCTCTGGGCATTAGAAGTTGGCCTCATTACAGGCCTTGGAGCCCCTCCCTTTCCTTGGCCAATGAGAGACGGTCTTTGGGCATTAGAAGGAGGAAGAGGCCTATTACCAGAAGAAGTTGATGGCTTCTTCTCTTCCTTTAAACTAGAGATTAATTTCCCTCTTTCTGCTCCCCTCCTTGAGGAGGTAGGAATATCATCGCTTCTTTCTTCTTCTCTACCTTTGCCTTTGCTATCTTTCTCCTCTTTCTGTTGGGCACTCTTTAAAGCCCCTGCCTCAGGAATGTCGAGCTCCAGTGCTTGACCATTGTGCCTCAACATCTCTATATGGCTTCTTCTCAAGTTCAAGGTTAAGTCTGGTGTCATCACAGAGCTTAACCGCTCTCTCTCCCTTAAGCCAAGAGTATCAAGAATATTTTCAATCATAATAGGGCCGCACGCATGGCGGTCGGTTTGGCCGCTTGGTATGGCAACATTAAAAGTAGCGCCAGGGAAAAGAGTGGTTAAGGCTTCTTCCGTCTCCTGCACTATAACCTCGTCAGGATCCAATGAATCGAGATAAGTGATAGAAGAAGAACCCCTAGCCTCGACGTTCACATCAATCACTAACGTTACCCAATGATTCCCTAAATTATAAGGGACTAGGACGCGATAGGAGGGACGATCTTGCGCTGCCGGCAGTATTTGATTCGTGAGGTAATCCTGGAGATCTTGAGTAGGGGTTGCTGATTCAAAATGATAATGGATTGGCGGGGTAACAAATATTGTCCCATCACCATGCGTAAGCCGAACAAATTGGTGCTCGTCTATACCTTCTCCTTCATACGCATGAGGTAAATTAGAAGAATTAATATAACTTCTTAGCAAATTATGCACATCGCGGTCCGAGTAATCATATTCCATACAATGAGGGAGAAAATAGGGATTTTCTTGGCGGAGAGGATGGATCATCTCTTTATCCATTTGCCCAAAATCAAAGTAATAAAGGACCCCATCACGAATAGCCATGCCGGCTTCTTTGGCGGCGTTTTCAATCCGCCGGGCTGTTTCTTCTCCTCCCACAAAAAGCCCAGCGAGCATTCGCCGTAGGTCATCCAGCTTCCTAACAGATTTAACTTGTCTTAGATAGTTATCATAAAGAGAGTGTCCTGGTTGCACTTCAGGAGCGGGCAAGGCAGGAAAGTGGCCCGGATAGCGCAGGAGTAATTGGCTAACCGATTGAGGGAAGTTTTCAGCATCTCTAGGAAGGTCCTTTAGTGTATGAGAAGTAAGAGGATGATACGCATTCATCATGCGCGAAACGGCACTCTTAGCAATATGGTCAATGTTCCCTTTGCCTTTTGACTTAAAAGGCGCGGTCCCTTCTGGCAAATTAAAATTCTCAGGTTGAAGTTCTTTCACGCACTCCAAAGCTGCAACGATCCCTTGGGCCCAACTACGCACCCTGAGGTGGGACTGAGGAAATTCCCTCAGGAATGTGAATGTTTTTTCATTCCAACCCTTTACTCGCTTACTTTTCGGATCAATGGTCTCAAATTGTTTATGAGCCTCGCTCAGCATTTCCTTTGAAGGCCGTGTAGCAATAGGACAGAGAGGAAGAAAGCGCGTCGTCTCAGGTGACGCTTCGCCACTCTCATAAAGAGCTTTTATAAAATCGCGGGTTTCCGTTTGTGACTTTCCATTTTTCTTCTTATTAAAATCAGCTTTAAAAACTTTACGAACAGGGGAGGGCCTAACGAGAGAAGGCCTAGAGGAAGTAGGAGAAGGAATTTTTACTAAAAAATTAGGTTCAGGAAAACAGACCCCATTCGGGATAATACGTGCGGTAGCGGCTCGCACCCAACGATCAATTTCACTGGCGATACGACCTATAGCCGGAAAACCTTCTTCGACAAGCTGATAACCTGTGGTCATGATGGTGGGAGCGCCTCGCCCTTGCGCTCTATCGGCGGCCACCAAGGCATCATAGATGCTGAAGAGTCCTATACCATGCTGACGCAAGGGACCAAAGTCATCATCAAATATCGTAAGGTAGATATCGGGCCTGGACCTCTCTCTTTCAAAGATCTCAACAGCGTGCCTCGTTGCTCGATGGTTTTTCAATTCATTACGCAGACTATGAAATGGCACGAGGCCTCGGATGTTCCTCCGGAATTCGTCCCCCTCATAGTGGCGCCGGAAGCGCCGAGCCATGGATTGATCCGTATGAAGGCCGATACCTTGGCAGCTCTCCCACTTTTTGAACGCCCGAAACCACTGCTCAGCTTGTGAGAAAAGGGACAACTCAGCATTTCTCTTGCGAGCGCGTCCTGCTCCTCTTTTTCCCTCCCACAAAGGCCTTAGATGGTAATGAAGTTCGGTGATGGCTGGCAAAAGAGGATGTGTTTGGGCAGGCTGATTTTTTGCTTCTTTTTTTACGGATGCATCAGGCATACCTAATAAGGGCATAGGCGAATAACGTCGATGGCGACTTAAAGAGCAAGGACGATTTGCAAGAACAACTACTCTCATACGCTCAGCTGCCATCCTGGGCGAATCGCCTGGATGAGTAGCAAAAGCTTCCTCAGCAATCCGTTGCGCCATCTCCTGATAACGGGGATTCACCGTCGCATTATGAGAAACTTCTTCGGCCCTAAAAGACTTTTCTAACTGCATTGTAAAAGGAAGGTCATTCCATCGACCCTCTCTTATAGCTGTTGATGCTTGACGAAAGCTTTCCTCATCTGAAAACTCAGGGTCAGACTCGCCTTCCGATTCACCATCATCGTCTGGGTAAGGATCCGCCGAGAGCATGGTTAAGACGTACCGTGGTTTCTCCCCCCCTCCTTGTTCACTGAGATTCTTTAATAAATCATCCAGTTCTCGATCGAAATTGCTGACAGAAAAACAAAGAGTATGAGGCAATAAAAAGGAGACTAAGAGAGAAATAAGCAAACAGGATCTCTTATAAAACATCGGTCTTTCCTCACCATTAGACGCACTAATTTTTGTATATTATAAAAATTTTATATTGTAAATAACGGAATTTTATGCATTAGGGCTACCTATAATTATTGTTTATTTAGAGCAATCATCCCCTCATCTTGGGAAGAGGATGTTAGCGCCGCACCTGCTTGGAAGTTGCCGTAACAGTTGGGATGAGAAATTCTTTCTACCCTCCAAAGATCTGAGAGAGGCTACTTTTTAAAATTTGGCTTTTACGACCTTTATCGGCCTATATCTGCATAGCGCGGAGAAAACAGCAAACCATTCTTCGCTAGTGACAAGCATTTAAGAGAATTAAAACGCATGGTCTGTACTTAAATTTCCTGCACCCTGCGTATTGGACTAAATAAGATCTAGCCCCTTTTATATTTCTATGACTATACTGATATTATTAAATGATTGTATACTTTTTAAAATGTAGGAAGGAGCAAAGGCAATGAACCAAAAGATAGAGATACTGGAAGGAGGCTGGTATGATCCATTTTCACCTGAGTCTTTTGAGCTGTTCTCCTCAAATCCAACTCTTTTGATTATCGAGCCCTTAAATTCTGGATTTGAGGTTATTCATCGGGCTAAGCAGCATGGGTACAACATTGCGGTGTTAACACGCAAAGCAAGACCTTTTTTTATTCCCGACGAGATTTTGAAAAACGTCGATTGGTTATATGAGCTCGCTGGGGATCAGGAGGAACCTCTCCTCGCAGCGGCTGAACGCCTCTCAAAGATTTACAAAATTGATATGGTATGGCCAGGGTCTGACTTTGCCGTGCCGACAGCAGCAAAGGTAGCGGCAAAATTAGGTTGCTTGAGTATAAGCGAACAAGCGGCTACAAACATACGGCGCAAAGATCATAGGTACTTAGCTCTCCAAAAGGCTGGACTCTCCTTACCAAAATTCAAAATTCTTCACAGCCCGCAAGAGATTGAAGAAGCTATCCACTATGTCGGATTACCGGCGGTTTTAAAACCAACCGATGCCTGCACAAGCATGAATGTGTTTAAGGTCAACACTTTAGAAGAAGCGGTCACACGCGGCCAGAAGGTCTTTAAAGATCAACCAAGCGTATTGCCAGGGCATAAAGTCCATGCGGCCTTCTTGCTCGAAGAGTATATTGATGGCCCTGAATATAGCGTTGAAGGCATTGTAGACGCCTGCGAGTTTAATATCTATAGTATTACGGAGAAATTCTTGTCATCGGGACCAGGGTTTATCGAAATCGGCCATATTGTGGAAGCACCTCTTTCTTCTGCCACACGTGAAACGATAACAGAATACTTAAGCCAAGTTATTAAGGCACTTGGTATTACCCACACCCCTTTCCATGCGAACATAAAACTTATGGAAGGCAAGCCATACCTTATCGAAATAGCTGCTCGTCCTGCCGAAAGATCTATTATTAATTTGATGGAATATGCCGCGGACTTCGATTTCTATAAAGCCTGCTTCGAGCACTCTCTAGGGCAAGGAACTCAAGAGCGCCCATCTTTCAAGCAATACGCAGGCATTCGTTTATTCTACGACCCCTACCGATCCCACGCACCAAGCGCTGCTCCCTTAGCCATACTCCAACGGTGGAAGGGAGTCAAAGAAGCCGATCTTTTCTTTCAAGGAGGAGATGATCTTACCTCTCTTCCCCCTTTTATGCGCCGTTTTGGGCATGTCATTATGGTAGATACAGATTATGATGCGTTAAAGGAACGGCTGGAACAAGCCCAGAAACTCTTCCTTTCCAATACCCCTTCGCACTACGATATGTGCTAATCTAAGAAAAAGGCATCGTGCTTATAAAGCAATCGATGCCTTTCTTAGCGAAACACTAGCTATACCTTGCCTTATCCTTCTTGTTCTGGTTCCTCATGTTCAACGCGTCCCCCTCTATTGCTTACTTCCTCGATAAAGGCTTGTAATTCGGGTGTCATAATTATCCTAGGATTGTCAAAAAGAGTGAGAAAAAGTATCCGCGGCAAACCAGACAATAGAGGAATCACTTCTTCCCCGCAGTCATTATGAGAAAGGTCCAAGGTTGTTAAACGCGGAAACCTCTGAGACAAGGAAGGCTCGTGCCCTCTTCCTCTATTTCCTTGCGCAGCACGAGAATCGCTCCTCCATAATAGAATACTCTCTATATTTTGAGAGACCCAACTCCAGCACAATCCTATTAAAGTAAAGTAACCCGGTAAGGCGAGAGAGTTAGATGAAAGGTCTAAGCAGTCCAACTTGGGTAAAGTCTGATCAAATATCGGAGGTAAAATGTGACCAAATCTCGAGGACCGAGATCCTAAACAGTTTCGCGCAAGATTCAACTTCCGTAAACTGGTTGGAAACTCGGGCACCTCCTCTAATGCATTACGCGACACATCCAATCTCTCTAAATTCGTAAGCCTAGCAAGCGTGGGCAACTCCCGCAATTGATTGTCCGAAATGTCTAACTGTGTTAGGGAGGAATGACCCGAAAACCCACTACCTATAGCCTCCAATCTATTATGGGAAAGGTTTAAGGCCTGCAATCTCGTCAACCTAAAAGACATTATTAGTTCCCCACGTAATTGGTTACCCGAAGCATTTAATTGTTCTAGGCTGTCGAGGCTCCAAAGCCACGGCATCTCCACCAACCGGTTGGAAGAAATATTTAATTCCTTTAACTGGCTCAGATGACTAATGCTCGGCATTTCAGACAACGAGTTGTGTCCAACATTTAAGATGATCAAACTCGTAAGCCCATAAAAAAACGGCAATGCCGCCAACTGGTTATGCGAAAGGTCTAAATGGCTTAAGCCTGTAAGCTCCCCAAGCCTTTCCACCTCAGACAACTGGTTATGCGAAAGGTCTAACCGGGATAAGCGCGTAAGCTTCCCAAGCCCTCGCACCTTAGGCAATCGGTTGTGCGAAAGGTCTAACCGCGATAAGCGCGTAAGCTTCCCAAGCCCTCGCACCTCAGACAACTGGTTGTGCGAAAGGTCTAGCGTCTCTAAGCGCGTAAGCTTCCCAAGCTCTGGCACCTCAGACAACTGGTTGTGCGAAAGAATGAGGGAGTACAAGTTCACAAGCTCCCCAAGCTCTGGCAATGCTTCCAACTGGTTGTGCGAAAGGTCTAAGCGCGATAAGCGCGTAAGGCCCTCAAGCGGCACCCCAGACAAATTGTTGCAGGAAAGTTCCAGCCACAATAAGTCCGTGAGTCTCTCAAGCTCTGGTAACGCATCCAATAGATTGTGCGAAAGAGTTAGGAAGAGTAAGTTCGCAAGCTCCCCAAGCTCTGGCAATGCTTCCAACTGGTTGTGCGAAAGGTCTAAGCGCGATAAGCGCGTAAGGCGCTCAAGCCCTGGCACCTCAGACAACTGGTTGTGCGAAAGGCCTAAGCGCGATAAGAGCGTAAGCTCCCCAAGCCCTCGCGCCTCAGACAATCGGTTGTGCGAAAGGCTTAAGTCCCTCAAGCGCGGAAGCTCCCTAAGCTCTGGCAATGCCTCCAACCAGTTGTGCGAAAGGTCTAAGGTCTCTAAGAAACTAAGTCCCTTAAGGTTTGGAACCTGGCGCAAGCCGTTAAAGGAAAAACATATATCCTTTAAGGTAATTGAGAGGGGCACCGATGGCAGGAGGAATAAATCATTATGAAATTGGATGCGCAGCGTCTCAGGATTGTCCTCGTTCGTCTCCCATATTAACTTGACCATTTTGTCCTCAGACATCAGCCTTTTTTTGGCCCTCTTAAGAAATTGAGAGATATTGTTATCGAATCCATGCGCCTGCAAAGCACGCATTAAAGACTCCCTGCTGTCTGCTCCCAAGGACCTAATAATACCGTAAAGCATATCTGCTCTCACGCCCTGAGAAGAATCGTACCAGTTATTATCTTGCTCTACACATTCTATAGCAGCGCGCAGAATATCTTCCTCTCTAAACGTCAACAGCTCAGACGCTCCCAGCAATGATGCCACTACTTGTAACTCGTCAAGCACATATCGGCGAATATCCGCTGGCGAAGGTTCGTCTTCTTCCCTTCGCTCTTGACGGGAGGCGGAACTTGGCGCCCCATCAACGTTAGTATCAGAAGGAGCCTGCACCGGCTCAGGATAAATCCATCGTATATATTGTCTTTGAAAATGAGAGAGTAAGCTGCTCAGAAGGCTTCTGGGCTGCGCAAGCTCATGAGAGGTGGTCACCATAACAGGCCTTCCCCCCACATTTGCTCGGGCAAGACGCCGCACCACTTCGTCAGGACGCGAAAAAGGCATAGAGAAAAATAGCGCCTCCCCTGATCCAAGGTTATCCATCGCAAAAACAGATGAGGAGGAGCTACTACTCCCTTCCCCCCTTGCTTCTTGGACCTCAAGGGCGTCTAATGCTTGGCAAAGAGCAATCCATTCTTCGTCGTTTCTCTGAAGCCGCTCCGCTTCGGCAGAAAACCAAAGAAAACGCTTCCATTCTTCTGCCTCCTCTCTCTGACGCTGCGCCACTTCGCCAGAAAGACGCCTCCGTTCTTCTTCAGAAAGACACCTCCATATATCTTCTTCCCCTATCTGACGCCGCACCACTTCGCCAGAATACGAAACCATAGAGGAAAATAGCGCCTCCCCTAATTCAGGCTTATCCCTCGCAAAAACAGATGAGGATGAGAAGGAGCTACTACTCCCTACCCCACTTGCTTCTTGGACCTCAATGGCGTCTAGTGCTTGGCAAAGAGCAATCCATTCTTCTTCCTCCTCCTCTGTCTGGGGAGACGAGCTACTGGAGGGGCCTGGAGATGAATCTTCTGGCCATTCTACCTTTTCCTTGCCCTTTCCATTCGAAAAACTCCACCCCAATGTAGGCGCATAAAATAGTGTCAAGAAAGAAGAGCACAAAAAAATAAGAAATATACGTGACATATTAATTAAGACCTCATCCATTAATGAAAAAAAATTTTTATAATAATGTAAGGACAAGCATATAAAATCAAGAAAAAAACAAACAATTCGCATATATATAATATGCATTAACTAGCTCTATCTTTTTAAGAATTTTATTAAGGGAGAGAGGACAAGACCTCGGCAAGGGCTTCAGACCTTAAGGGAAATAGTGGTTAGGAGGCTAATTGCCTAACGCATTCAACTAAGGACTTATTTTTCCTTGTAGATATGCAAGTAAAAACTTTCTTTAATGCTATCTAGCAATATACATTATTATATTTAAAATATCTTATACATTAAATACATATTAATTCTCTTCAATATAACAGGAATCAATCTTTCATCAAGCTAATAACTATTTCCTTGCTGATTTTTTTATTTAAGGTATGCTCCTATATTATTAGGATTGGTTCCCTTATACATCAACTCTAGGCAAAGGAGGTTAGTAATGACACTAAAAAGAATAGTAAGAGCCGTTAAAAAACCAGCTTGGTTATATTTCCTCACAGCATTAACTGGGATTTCACCCGTTAAAGCGGCCGAGAATCTTTCAGATCGAACACTCACTATTTTAGCTATTGATGGAGGCGGTGTACGAGGCGTCCTGCCCGCTTGCGTTCTGGTGGAGATAGAAAAACGCACGGGCAAGCCTATTGCCGAGCAATTCGATCTCATCGCCGGCGTTTCGACCGGCGGGATCTTAGCCCTGGGCTTAAATGTTCCAAGCGAAGGAGGACATCCAAAGTACAATACGTCAGATATTTTGAATCTATATTTTGAAGAAGCTGAGACGATTTTCCCTACTCCCCCCGCCGTGAACTGGGCACCTTCCATTGCCGGCTCTTTAACAACGGTAGTTTTAGGCCTTTCCGCTTATTGCCACCCCTCTTACCGCTGGCTGGCTTCTATGGCCACAGGCTTAACAGCGACGGTGACCGCTGCTTATACAGCTTATTCTATTTATAGTTTTTTCCTCCAAGATTTATTTTTCCCTAAACATCTCATTGAGGGAATGCAAAAGGTATTTGGCGGGTATTTTGCCGACACTCGGTTAAGCCAAGCCATCACGCCAACTATTGCTTTAAGCTATGACATGAAAGCAGGAACCCCCCATCTTTTCTCAAGCATACATGCAAATGCAAACAAGTATTATGAATATTCGATGAAAGACGTGGCCGAAGCAACCGCCCATGCTCAAACCTTCTTTAATTTCGGTATAACAAAAAACTTTAATAACGATACTTTTTACCTTCTTGACGGCGGTAACGTAGCTAACAATCCCACCCTTATCGCGTTGCTCTTTGCCCAAAAACATTTTAGAGATTTTGATAATTACTTCGTTGTTTCGCTGGGAACAGGCGATACCCGTACATACATCGACCCAGAAAAAGTCCCGAGCTACCTCAAAGGAGGGGGAATTCATTGGGCCATAGATACGATTAGCATTTTAATGAGTAGCTCCAGCGAGCTTATTGAGCACACCGTGGCAAGTTATCTACGCAGAATTGATGCTCACCATCATTATTATCGCCTCGATACAGTCATAACAGAACCCGAGCAGAAGGAGATGGATAACGCAAAACGCGAAAATCTTGAAGGTCTTTTAAAAGTTGCGGGTGAGATGATCAAACAACGTGAGAAGGATATTTCCACCATTGCTGAAGGGTTGAACACCGTGAGGGATAAACGCCGTCTCTCCGGGAAATCACCAACGTTAGACCCTAAAGAGCATAGCGGAAGCCATGTTCTTTTCCAAAAGAGCTCCTTTAAAGATACCCTCAAAGCGGAAATGAAGCATTACAATGTAGAAGGCGACGATATCCGATGGGTCCTTGAGCAGGGATTCTTCAAATCAGTACCTGGCGAAGACAGCCGAAACAAACTTAGTTTCGAGCAACCATGGGATGATCTCGAAGAACTCAGCGAGAGGAGAAAAGGCCAACTCGATAGAGCCGCCCTTGGCCAGCTTCAATATACCAATGTCGTGGGCGAGCGCACATCGGTAACATGGGAAGAATTACCTAACCTTATTCGCGCCATGAGAAAGGCACAATTACCACTCGAAAAGATAGACACCTTCCCTGAAGATTTTACGCCAACCATGGAGGATCTTGGGGTCATCGCCGGCACCTCAGGGCAAGAGAAAACCTCGCCTCAAGAGGAAAAAATCGAAGAGTAAGGAAAGCAGGGGCAGGCTTTCTACCGACGTAAAAGGCTAGATACGCCGGCCCCTATCTCTTCACCAATCTTTAAAACCGGTAACGAGAAGGAACGTGTAAAGAAGAGTAAGAATTTGCCTCTTAAGGTTTGAAAGCAGGCAGGATAAGGAAAATAGGCAATTCATTGAGGAAGAGATGAGTAGGAAAGATAAACGTGACAAACCTTTATCATTAACAATCAAGGGTTGTATGAAGGGACAGTCATGATCGTGCCACGTGGAATAAGGAAAATAGGAGCTCTTCTCGCTCTCTTCAGCACGCTCCATCTTTCCTTCTATCAAAGCAGCCAAGCCTTAAATATTGATGGCGATCTGGTCCGCCATATACACGCATGCCTGTCGCAGCCAAGCAACAAAGTGTGTGAATATCCAGCCCCTGAGTATCGAGATGAAAGCCTTGTCATCTGCTCACCCTTGGTGTGGGAAACGTCGACAAGCCTCATCCTGATCTCAAAACAAAATATCGTCTTTAAGCCAAGGACGCAGATTCAAAGCTTGGGTGGTGGCAACCTTATCTTAAAGGCCGGCTTTAATAATACCCGTAATAGTTGGTATCTAGATCCTCGCACCGGCGACGTTGTCCTTGATGAAGCAACCCGCTCAAATATTATCTCCGTGGGTGGGGATACAAACAATCACCTTTTCTCCCACCGATCTCCCGCAGGCACCATCATTTTTGAAGATAAAAAGAATGGTTCCTATAAACATATTATTATGAAAGGCGGAGGGAATGTGGCATTTTACGATCACCCAGCGCCGCAAACCAGCGATGATCTGCAGGCTTCCTCTCTCGCGCGTTGGGATAACAAGACTTTTGAGTTAAAACAGAGGGTTTCCATCGAGCCCCCTGGTCAGTTCTTAGCTTATCGACTGATCGATCATGTGCATGAGCTTCAAGACATCAACCAAGCCTTACATAACAACTACGCCCTCGGCCAAGATATCGATGCCCAGGAGACACAGACGTGGGATAAAGGCAAAGGCTTTCGCCCACTGCGCAAGGTGCGACGTGATGGGGAGGTGCGCCCCTTCTCGGGGCATTTCGATGGCAACGGCTTCACCATTCGCAGCCTCTATATCAACCGACCCGACGAAGACAATGTCGGCCTCTTTGGCATTACCGCAGGCTCCCCCACGGCGCATCACCGCATTAAGAACCTCGTCCTCGACAAGGCGACGATTATTGGGAGCCACTATGTCGGCGCTTTGGCGGGTGATGTGCACTTTACGTCATTTGATAACATTACCATCACCGCGTCTTCTATAAAAGGTGAAGCGGTGGTTGGGGGTCTTGTTGGCACCGCCAATACCTTGCGAGCCATCAACCTCCATATTGCCTCTGACACCACCGTGCAGGGTGAGGAATATGTCAGCCACATCTTTGGCACCGTCCATTGTACGCAAGAAGATAGAATAGATGGAAAAGAAAGTGATGGATGGCGCACCCTCATCACTCTCGCCTCCAAAGAAACAGAATCCTCTGATATCTGGTGGTGCCATCCAGGCGTTCAACATGATGGGGCACTCCATCTGGTATGTCTCCTCTCCTTCGAGTACGTGGAGGCCATATTAAATCCAGGAAAAAAGTTAAGACCCCAGCTCAAGCTGGCGGAACATCAATGTTACGACGAGATAGAAATCTGCCAAGGAGAGACCTGTACTTCCTGCGCGGCGTTGCGTGAGGATAATAACACCTTTGCTGTCCGGACATGGCGCTCCGTCTCTAGTATTCTCATACGTACTATGACAGGTGCTGTTAACGGCCTTCTTTATGGCGCGGCTTTAGGCGCTCTGCAAGGAGTCGTAAGGTGGGGGAGCGATATATATTGGGAAAGGCATATACTAGGAGGACGGCTAGAGATTATACAGAGCCACACAGAACCTCTTAAGGAAACTCTTACTGAAGCGAAGAGCAAGATAGAGGGAGCAATAGGCCGACTACAAAGATATAAATCAGGAGAAATCCAGCTCACGGACAAGCAACTAAACAAGGTAGAAAGCACTCTCGGTGGGTCAATCTCTTTGATAGACGCGACAGAGCAAAAATTAAGCGCAAAACCTTATAAGACTACGTATGAGGATGAATTATTAAGGTTAATTTCTGAAGCACCTAGAAAGCTAAGATCATTAATTTTTGAAGGGCCCATTTTCTTTCCAAGGTCATTTTTTCTAAGCTTACCTTTTTTAAGCTTAAGTGTACCTTTTTTACCCCCTCTTGTAGCTTTAAGCTTGGAAAGGCTCTTAGAAACCCCTTCCTCTATGTATCGTCTCTTCCCTGATATTTTCTCTTCCCCTTATATAATGACCCAACTTCCCTTCTCCAATGCTTATGTAGCAGCTGGCGGAGCAGCAACATTAGCTCTATTAGAAGCGAGCTTATCGTCCTACCTTAGTACAAGGCTATTAGAGCTACAAAGGCATATTCCTGCATTCTACGAACGTCCTCGTCCACTCTTGAGCTATATGAGGAAAACCTCTTAGTAGGCGTATCGTCAGGAACGGCTACAGGAGCTGTGATGGGAGCGGTGAAAGGTATCCTGAGCGAGGTCATTTTACCTGAGGAGTGGGTCGATACGGTCATTTCCTGTGTCTCAGCGCCTTTCCTAGCTTGGCAATTCCTTACATATGTGAGTTTTCTTTCTGGTTTTACAATTTTTCTTTTTCGCCGTTACCGCTCTTCTCACCCTCATGACCCCCATGCCACCGATTAATAACTTTCGAAAGGTAATATAATGAGACGCTTGGTTTCTTGGAGTATCATGCTCTGGCTTGCCGCTCCTTCATCTTTATCGGCCCATCCTTGGCATCTTGAGGTTACCGAGGTGAGGGAGGCCTGGAAGATTACCCAGGGAAAAAATGTCGTCGTCACCGTGGTGGACAGCCCCGTTTGCTTTGTAGGGCCTTTGGAGAAAAAAAGCGCGGATGGGACAGGTGGGTGCCCCTGGGAAGTTTACGATAAACTCACCTTTAAAAAAAATTATGGCCATGTCATTACGTCCTTACCAGGCAAAAGTGCCTTCGAAGCCTATAAAGAAGTCTATGCGCACGGTACCGCAATGGCCTCTATTATTGCCGCGGACAAGAAAGAGCTCAATGGTGAAGGAAGCCAGGAAGAGGTCCTTTTGGTGGCTGGGATAGCACCTGAAGCCTTATTAAAAACGGCTCCCTTTAAATACGTCAGCCTTACTTCAAGCTCTCACGAAAAGAGCCTAAGATCCGTATTGGAAGAGGTCCTGCAAAAAATTGAACAACTCGAGGCCGATTTCGCCGCAAAGGTAAAACAGACGCGCCATAACAAGCCTCATATTAAGCTTGGCAACCCCCTTGAGTCCCGTGTATATATCGTCAACATCTCCGCTGGGTTCATAGGGGAAGATAACAGGCAAGAGTATCTTCAATTACTGCGTAAGGTAGCCTCGAAAGGATACATCCAATTCATCATGGCGGTGGGGAACGAAAGTGAAGACCTTGTGGCCTACTGCCAAGACGTCGGCCTTTACCCCACCTGCGTCCGAGACATTCCCCAACCAGACAATCTCCATGAGGCCGAGGACTCCTTTATTAGGGTTGGGGCATTGGGCATGTATAGTTCTTCTCAACCTCCAAAGGAAGGGAATTTTTCAAATTATAGCCCTAACTACGTGGACATTTTTGCCCCAGGGGAAGACATTCCAGCGCTCTTCCCATGTGGACGTGGTAATTGGGTAAAGGGGACCTCCCCTGCCACGGCGATTGTAACGGCCGCTACCACCTTGCTCGCGTCCTGTGATCCGCTCGCCAAGGCTGTCACACTCAAAAAAGCTCTGATGGAGAACGCCGATGGTTATAAACATCTGGAACCTTATGTTCGAAAAGGACAAGTCCTTAATGTTTATCGCTCCGTAGCCAAATTTTGCTATGATGAGGAGGAAATACCTGCTTATTTAGCCACTTAATTTATCCTCGTTTTTGAGGTACAGATACGAGGCCGCTCTTACCTGCGAAGTGGTTCGGCCAAGAACATTAATACCATAGAATGGGCACTTAGCTTGACACCACAAGACAGAAGGCGTCCTCTCTTCTTCTTATAACCAACTCTATCGCCCATTCATGGGTAGCATCTTTGAGCAATAAGCTCGGTAAGTTAATAGGTAAAATTTTGCTTGTCATCTCTTGTATTCACTAGAAATTATTAGCTAATCGCCTTAAAATTGGCTTAAATAAAATTAATATATCTGCACAGGTTTCGTGATTTTTACATAAGCACGACTGCTTAGCAAGTTATAGCTATTTCCTTGATTTTTTATTTTATTTGTTATACTTTAAGGATAAAAGAAATGACTGGCTTTATCTAGCCTCTTAAGGAAAACCAAGCACACTGGAAAGAAGGGTAAGGAAAGCCAGATGTCTCATGGGCAAACATACAAGATATGATATATTAAATAAAAACTGATGGATAAGTGGTGGAGCTGACTAATGCACGGAGTAAACAGCACCTCATGATATTACCGCGAGTTACGAAAAAGCCCGGGAAGGTTATGACTTTCCTGGCAATGTTTCACCTTTTAACTCTTCAAAGCAGCCAAGCGGTCACCGTTAACGAAGTGCTGGCTCACCACATAGAGACCTGCCTGTCGCAGGTACACAACACGGTGTGCGAATATCCAGCTCCTGAATATCGAGGTGAAGATCTTATTATAGCTACGTCTCTGCGATGGCAAAACCCCGTAAACCTGACTCTTGCCTCCCAAAAAAACATTATCTTTGAACCTGGCCTCACTCTCCACAGCTTAGGTGGAGGAAGTCTAACCTTAAAGGCCGGCCTAGCCCCTCACTCCCATAAAGAGAATGACCCCCCAACCGGTACGGTGATCTTTCAGGGAGAAGACTACCCGCATATCATTATGGAAGGGGGCGGTCATGTCGACGTATATTATAACCCCTCTCCTATCACCACGGCAGAACATACGGTCAGCGCAAGTCAGAGCCATAAATACCAAAATAGCCAAGCGTTTGCATGGAGCCAGCGCATCTCCCTTGAAGCGCCTTGGCAATTCGTCGCCTATATGATGGTCAATCATATCCGCGATCTCCAAGATATCAACCGAGCCTTGCACGAGAATTATGCCCTTGCTCACGATATCGATGCCCAAGAGACACGAACGTGGGATAAAGGCAAAGGCTTTCGCCCACTGCGCAAGGTGCGACGCGACGGGGAGGTGCGCCCCTTCTCCGGCCATTTCGATGGCAATGGGTTCACGATTCACAGCCTCTATATCAACCGCCCGGGGGAGGACAATGTCGGGCTCTTTGGCATTACCGCGAGTTCCTCCTTCGCTCCCAACCGCATTAAAAACCTGGCAATTCACAATGCCACGATTATCGGAAGCCACTATGTGGGCGCTTTGGCGGGTGATGCCCAATTTACGTCATTTGACAACATCACCATTGCTGCCTCCTCCATCAAAGGACACGCCGTGGTCGGGAGCCTTGTTGGCACCGGCAACGACATGCACGCTGATAACATCGATATTTCTTCCGATACAGTGGCCGAGGCGGACGAGTATGACGGCGGTCTCTTCGGAACCTTGCATTGCACCAAAAAAGTATCCGGCGAACAACCATGTGCCATGATAAACTTAAAAAAAAATCCTAACGCCGCAGCACCCAAAGAAGAAACTTTACCCGCAGCCTCCAATGGGTGGTGGACGTCTACCGTGGATCTTCTGGGAGTGTATGGATGGCTAAGTTCGCATCTTTTGCTGGATTATTGGCAAAAGCTTGATGGGCTACAGTCCCAGGCTCAATTAGGCCAAGATCAGTGCTTAGATGGGGTCCAAGTCTGCCAGGCAGGGCTATGCGCTTCCTGCCCTGACTTAATAGGGGATCCCTCCTCGGTTCGAAATTGGACCCTCAGAGGCTTGGCCACCATCGGAAGAATCACATCGCACGCACTGTCTGCTGCCTTTACTGGCCTACTGTATGGCGCTGCCTTAGGCGCAGCAGGAGGAACAGCTAGCTGGGTTAGCGATAAATACTGGAGCATGGGAAGAGATTTGGCATCAGCAAAAGTTAGAGAAACAGAGCTGAGAAATATTCTGCAAAACCTTGATAAGCACGGAGAACATATAAATAAACTCATAGAAACTCTTCATGCTTCAGAGAGTGACATAACTCGATTACAAGAGCTAATTTCATACGCAACCTCTATAACGGAAAAGGATACCCTCGTAAAAGCTTTGCAAGACAGCTCTCCGTATATAAGCTTACTGGAACAAATAAAAGAAGCACTGCATGAATCACATACGGGGATAGACTCCTTAAGAGACACATTAATACCGCAAAGAACATATCCTGACACCCTAGAGATGACATACTACACGTGGTTATATAGCTCTATTTTCCCATCCGTTTACTTTTATTCTAACTATGACAGCTTATTTAGGAGCCTTTTCCCTCATATAATTCACGTAAGCAGGCAATGGTATACTACATTCCATCCCTCTACAATGTTAGGAGGAGCAGCCCTCGTAGTCATATTAGATGCAGGCATAAGCTCATACATTAAGCATAGGCTAGATTATGGACCTCCCTCTGATCCTATAAGAACCTTCACTCACCATCTAAAGGTAGGGATCTTGAGTGGTGCTTTAAAAGGGTTCTTCACAGGAGCTACATTAGAAGCTATGAGACATACCCTCGCTGGGATTATAGGAAGAGGGAGTGAGGAATGGATAAATACCGCCTTGATGTGGTCTTTCGCTCTATCAATAGTTAAGAGTTTTCTCACCTCCGCATATCTTTTTTCTCGTGCTCCTCATCTTCATACTGATTAACCACTTATGCCCCATCATTTAATAGAGAATAAAGCCTCTAGCCTTTCGGTTAAGAGTAACTGTTCGTATTACACCCAAAGAGTGTGCTTGAAGCCTATAAAGAGTATATCCATAGAAGAGCGAAGGGCCTGGTACCCAACGACAGAAGAGATCGCCCCCTCGGGAAGTCCGCTTAACTACTGCTCGATCATAACTCGTGTAGTGCTGTGCTGACCCCTTATTGAAATCCGTTCCTTTAAATTTGAACTTTGTCTGTCGCAAAGACACTTTCTTCTTGGCTGTATTCTTTTTAGGGAAAAAGTAGACACCAAAGATTTTAAAAAGAGAGAGAAGAGGAAAGGAACGATTAGCTGTCGATCCGCCCTTCCTCCCTCTATTGATATCCTAGCCTCAAACCCATGGGGAATGTTTAATAAACGGCGGGCGGAAGAAAAAAGGCGCTAAACCTCTCACCTTCCTTCCCCCACCCGAGGCTGCTTATCTCGTCAGGCGTCTCTCCTTCAAACCGGAAGGCACGATCTTTTACGTCTCGTTATTATATTTACTCTCTTTTCGTTCCCGTCTCCTGCGCTCTCTCCTATCCTTAATGATCTTTCGCACGGCTTGAGAGACATTAGCCTCCTCTACCCATATCCTTACAAGGGCACAACGACCAGTAAGAGAAAAGAACCTCTCAAAGAAGCCAGCCGTTACGGGTATCTCTAAGATCCCATTCGTCGATGCTTATAACGGAGCAGGAACCAAAATAGGGCAACGTCGTCAATTGGTTACCTCAAAGCCCTATAAGCCTCGTCCTTGGGACTATGTCCCAAAACCAAGTCGGCAACTCACGTAATTGGTTACGCGAAAGATTTAAGCGGGATAGGCTGTTCATTGTGCTCATCGAACCCGCCAAGTTTTGCAATCCGCTATTTTCTACGGTTAACCAATGTAAGTTCGGGAATTGACTAAGACAATCCGGCAACACACCCAAGGGATTATCAGAAAGATCCAAGGTATCTACCCCTGTAAAGGAACTTGGCAATCAAGAGAAAAAGAGCAGCATGGAAAAACTTACTACTTTCACGCTCTTTTGAGCAATACAAAGACAAGCGTAAGCAAACCTGAAGCTTATCAGGAAAAGTAAAGGGTCGAGAAAAACGTAAAGGGTATATCTGAAGCATTACAGGCCACCTTCCTACGTACTTAAAAAGGAATAACAGCCTACGTGATAAGAATTTAAGGACTCCTTCTAGATGGAAGCCTTACAAAATAATGTAATTAGCATATTTAATTTTTTCCTGCGATTAAATATTTATCCTATCGATTAAGCCGACCTTCTTTCGCTTTTGTCTTTCTTATATCCATTGCTCTATTGAGTGGAAGACGCACCTTATATTTTCTTGCTTTAAAAATGAGAAAAAAACACATCAAGAAGCCTCGTTCCTTTTTAACTCTCTTGAAAGCCTCATTCCAAGTTCGTCAGAGAGATAGTCTTTAAAAGTTTCCTTGTTAAAACGGTCACTTTACAACCTGAAATTGAACAACACTTGCTCGCTTTGGTCTCTTCGCTGGCTCAGACTCTGGTATAAGAGGCATAAAAACCAGGAAATGAACCTCGATGACTCTCCGTGCCCCTTCCCTCAAGGCAAGAGGCTTTAAAGAGCTCTCTTTTTACGAAAGCTTGAAAGGATTATTCTTTTGTCGGTTCTCTTAGGTTAGGTTAAAAAGAAAGAGAAAATGAAGGGAAAAGGTCTGCTTAGGGTCCGGTGAATCCTCGAGCTTGCAGAATAAGGTTCTCTCGAATTTCGAAAAGCTTTAATTCCAAGCCAACGGGATAGACATGAGGGTTCATGAACCTCTTTATACTAGGGTTAAGCTTTTCAATCTGCTTTTTTGCGCCATCTTTTATAGCAGCCAAAGTAGGCTCTTCATAAACAAGCTGCCCTTTCGTCATAATAGGTACAAGCAAATCAAAGTAATCCGCCGACAAGGAGAATCTCTTTCGTTGCGTAATATCTAAAGGATGGATGATCAAATATCCGGGCTCTGGAGAAACCGAACGATCGTAAATCATATCACCGATAAATTCATCTTTGTCTACGAAGCGGCGAATTTGATGAATACCAGGTATGGACGTCTTTGTCATTTGTTCCGAGAGCTTTATTTTATAGACCCAGTCCTTCCCGGGTTCGCGGAGAGCGGCAAGTTTATAAACCCCCCCCAAGGCTGGCTGATCATAGGCAGTGACAAGCCGTGTGCCGACCCCCCACACATCGATATCGCATCCTTCTTGCTTGATACTATTGATGACATACTCATCTAAATCATGACTCGCGATGATCTTTGTATCGTAAAGACCTGCTTTATCAAGTAACCGCCGAGCTTCACGACTAAGCCAGGCTAGATCACCTGAATCTAAGCGGATACCCAGAAGCTTATGATGATAAGCACGCAATTCCTCATGTATTTGGATAGCCGCACGAACACCTTCTAGGGTATTATAAGTATCGACAAGAAAAATACTATTGTGAGGCATAACCTTTCCAAAAGCTCGAAAAGCTTCAGCTTCTGTATGGTGAGCCATCACCCAGCTATGCGCATGAGTACCGCGTGCGGGAATCCCATAGAGCCGCGCAGCCGCTACATTCGATGTGCTCTCACAGCCACCAATAAAAGCGGCCCGAGTAGCTGATACCGCTCCATCAAATCCTTGAGCACGTCGGCAACCAAATTCAATAATAGGGTCGCCTTGAGCCGCCAACCCTATACGAGCCGCTTTGGTCGCAATCAGCGTTTGAAAATTAATGATATTAAGCAGCGCTGTTTCAAGAAGCTGCGCTTGAATAATAGGTCCTCTAACTCGCAAGATAGGCTCATAAGGAAAAACAACGGTTCCTTCAGGCACAGCTTCGATATCACACGTAATCGTTAGGCCTTCAAGGTATGTTAAGAAATCTTTTGAAAATAAAGGCTGGCCGTCTCCATCTTTATAATGACTTAAAAAGGACAAATCATCCTCACAAAACCGATAATTTTTGAGGTATTCGATGACTGTCCCAAGACCCGCTGCAACAGCAAACCCTCCACGAAAAGGATTTTCTCGAAAGGTTAAGTGGAAGATAGCTTCCAAGTTCTGCTTACCAGAGGCCCAATAAGCTTTCGCCATTGTTAATTGATAAAAATCCGTCAGTAAAGGAGAGAAGTAAGGGAGTTGTGACTGCTTCATAAGGCCTTATCCTATGTTAGAGGAGTTCGATGGCTCCTTCGAACCAATACGAGCAGCCAACGCTGCTTCCAAGAATTGATCTATATCACCGTCAAGAACAGCTTGAGCATTACCCACTTCGATATTGGTTCTTAAATCTTTGACCATTTGATAAGGATGCAAAACATATGACCGGATTTGATGTCCCCAACCAATGTCTGTCTTTGTTTGATGAGCTGATTGCGCTTCTTCTTCCCGACGGCGAAGTTCTAATTCATATAAACGCGCCCGCAACATTTTTAAAGCTTCCGCTTTATTTCGGTGCTGCGAACGATCACTCTGGCATTGAACCACAATCCCTGTCGGAAGATGGGTGATACGCACGGCACTTTCGGTCTTATTGACATGTTGGCCACCGGCCCCACCAGCTCGATACGTATCAATCCGCAAATCTTTCTCTTGAAGGTCAATCTCAATATTATCACTTATTTCGGGATAAACCCAGACAGAGGCAAAGCTTGTATGACGCCGAGCGTTAGAGTCAAAAGGGGATATGCGTACTAATCGATGCACCCCACTTTCAGTCTTGAGCCACCCATAAGCATAGTCACCTTCAACTTTCAAGGTTACAGACTTTATACCAGCTTCTTCCCCGACATGCTCTTGGACAAGAGTGACTTTAAAACCTTTACGATCAGCCCATCGCACATAAAGGCGCATGATCATCTCTGCCCAATCTTGAGCTTCTGTACCGCCAGCTCCTGCATGAACTTCTAAGAAACAAGGATTACTGTCGGCTTCACCGGAAAGTAACGCCTCTAGTTGAGCACGAGCCAGCTCTTTCTCAAGTTTCTTAATTTCCTGCACGCCTTCAGCGATGCTTGCCTTATCGTCTGCTTCTTCACCTAAATGAATGAGCATCAAGCTATCATCTAGTTGGTGCTCAAATTTGGTAATGCGCTCCAACGCAATCTCAAGTTGATGCTTGCGCTGCATCAAGGACTTGGCTTCTTCAGGATTTTCCCAAAGGGATGAATCTTCTATTTTTTTATTAAGCTCATCAAGTTCTTTAAGAGAATGATCCCAGTCAAAGACGCCTCCGTAATAATTGAAGATTCCATTTTATTTCCTCAACGGAGGTTAAAATTTCTTCACGCATGGTTTTTTCCTCTTAGTAGGTATAAAATTATTTTTTCCCTATTTTACTCTTAAATATCTTAAGGAATTAATAGCTTATAATGACTACGATGATAGATCAAAGGTTCTTTCTTGAGGTCATAGCCCACCTTTAACACTTTACCCAGAATAATATCGTGATCTCCTCCAGGGATAAGGTTCGTGGTTTGACATATTAAGGTTGCGCAGCAATTTTTCAATATAGGCACCTCAGAATCCTTATACTCAAATTCACAAACGTTCGAAAAGTCGGGCGTTGGCTCAGTGGTGGCAAACAGGTCGGATAAATGCTTTTGCTCTGCTGACAGCACATTAACTGCAAAGCAATCCTTAGACGTAAAACATCTTTCAAATCGTTTATATGTATAAGACGATGTGCGTAAGCAGAACAGAATTAAAAATGGATCGAGAGACACAGAAGTAAAAGAATTAATTGTTACCCCAGTTGGTTGTCTATTTTTTTCCCACGTGGTTATAATGGTAACACCTGTGGCAAAAGTGCTTAAACTCTTACAATACTCTTCCCTTGTGAAGGGACTCGATAAATATTTTTCCACGCGCTGAACCATCCATGACGCCATAAAATTTTAAAATTTATGCATCTTTAACTAAAATCAAGCATTTTAAGTTCTAGAATGTGTGAGAAGTATACTAAATTATTAAAAAAACGGAATAGAAGATTTTAATGTTCTGGATCGGCATCATCACAGTTATCTCCTGTGTATTTGGCGGTTATGTCGCAATGGGAGGAAAATTAATTGTCTTATGGCAACCCTGGGAATTCGTGATTATAGGCGGTGCAGGACTTGGTGCCTTTATTATTGCTAACCCGGTAAAAACAATCATAGCTTGCGGTACTAGCCTAAAACGCATCGTAAAAAGGATAACTTTACATAAAGAAGACTACGTAGAACTTTTAACCCTGTTGAACTTCCTTTTTAAATTCACAAGGACGCAAGGGATCATGGCTCTTGAGCCTCATATTGAAAATCCTCAAGAGAGCAATATGTTTATGGAGTATCCTCAATTTTATGCTAATAAGCATGCCTTAGGATTTTTGTGTGATTCTTTGCGGTTAGTGCTGATGGGATCGGAAGATGTTTATCAAATGGAAGCTTTAATGGAGGAAGAAATAGAAACCTTTAAAAAAGAAGGCGAACATATTGCCTCAGCCTTTACAGCCCTTGCAGATAGCCTCCCTGCAATTGGCATTGTTGCCGCTGTATTAGGTGTGATCAAAACCATGGGTGCCATCACAGAACCACCAGAAGTTCTTGGAGCCCTCCTAGGAGCTGCCCTCTTCGGGACTTTCCTTGGAATTTTCCTGTCGTATGGTTTTGTTGGCCCAATTGCTCAAAGTCTTCATGCTGTTCATGAAGAAGATATAAAATACCTACAATGTATTAAGTCATCACTTGTCGCCTTTTTATCCGGGGTTCCACCGGCTATTGCCGTTGAACATGGAAGAAAAATGCTGTACTCAGAGGTTCGACCTACTTTCCATGAAATTGATGAGGCTATTCAAAAGACGCCCAAAAATACCTCTTAGAGGCTCGCTATGGCTAAAGATGATAATAAAACTCGTCCCATTATTATAAAAAAGAAGAAATATACGCAATCCCATCATCATGGAGGCTCATGGAAAATCGCTTATTCGGATTTCATTACCTCGATGATGGCTTTCTTTTTATTACTGTGGCTTGTTGGCAGTACTACTGATGAACAAAAGCGAGGGATTGCTAATTATTTTCTTGGTATTGACACCTCTGAAGAAAAGAGCAGCGGCGAATTTAAAAGCATTTTAGAAGAGACCCAGTTTAACGCAAGTAGCCGTTTAAACCCTTTAAGAACAAGTTTACAAGAAAGCAAGCAAGAGTCTATGGGGGAGGAACAGCTTCCTATCGATGATCCACACATTACAGAAGCTTATGAACCCATTGACCATGAACAAGCCATTTTACACAGCGGCTTCTTACAGAAGCGATCGGCTATAGTCGATGGCCCCAAGGAAGAGCAGCACCTGCCTGACCAAGGAAATCTCCTGTCGCAAAAAGGAACAGATATGGGGAATCAAAAAGAAGCATCAACACTTCGGTTTCTTAGCACTCAAGATAGTCGCATTAAAGGATTAACGATCAGTGATGCTCCCTATAGCCTAAGCGGTACAAGCGAAGAAGAAGTCAATCAAGTTTATGAAGAGGATAGAAAGGCTTTTGCCTCCATTGAAAAGAGATTGTTAGAAGAAGTCCTTGATACAGAAGAGTTCAAAGCTTTAAAAGAGAATGTTAAAATAGAATATTTAGCCGACGGCCTGCGTATCCAGATTATTGACCAAGATAAATATTCGATGTTTCCGAGCGGAAGCACAGAAATGTATGATTACGGAAAAAAATTACTCGCCAAGATAGCTGATATTATTGCGCCGACTCCTAATAAACTAAGCCTTACAGGTCACACAGATTTAACACCTTATAAAAAAGGAGCCCGCTATACCAACTGGGAACTTTCAGCGGATCGAGCTAATTACAGTCGCTATATTCTCACGAGCCAAGGAATAAAAGAAGATCGAATTGTTGCGGTAAGCGGTCAGCATGGGTTTTACCCCCTTATCAAAGATGATTTCTTTGCACCGCAGAATCGGCGCATTAGCATTATGCTTTATTACCGCACACTCCCTTAAACGTCATCCCGTATTCTACGTTGCTAATTAATATCTTAATGTGTATCCCCTGAAGAACGTGCTAGGAAGGGACTTTGGTTTAAGAAGGGAAAAAGGAAAAAACAGAAGAACTGCGCAAACCTGCCCCCTCCCAATCGTTTTCTTTCTCAAAATTTTTATAGCCTTTAAGGAGTACCAAGACTTTCTACCGGACGGTTCCCCAAGGCCTCTATTTGTTGGGAATATTCTTTCCGGAATGATTCCATAATTTGTTTGGCCTCGTCATACGTAATGCCAGCAATTTGCAGCACAGGAAAAGCGAGTTGAAGACCGGGCTCAATGGTTTCAGGCACCACAACCGTCGCACCCACCTTTTCTAGCTTCTTCCCTTGCTCAATATCCTTCACGCTCGCGCACACATGCACCTTAGGGAAATGGCGTTTTAACAAAGAAATAGTTCGCACAGACGCACCAGGCTGATCGACCGTTAACACAACTGCTTGAGCACGTGCAGCCCCAACAGCCCTTAACACCTCGAGGCGCCGAATATCCCCGTAGAAAACAGGAAGCCCTTTCGAACGCCCTTCCGCCACTCGAGCCATATTCATATCGAGCACCACATAAGGAATAACTTTTTGGGTTAGAATACGGGAGATAATTTGACCCGTTTGCCCAAAGCCACCAATAATCACATGTCCTTTTAAATCTTGAGTCTCAACCGTAGCTGCCTTTAAATTAATACCAAAACCACGTTTCAGTTGTTCCTCTAGAAGCTTCCCAAGCATACCCATAAGCGGGGTAAGCGCCATTGACACAGCTACCCCTACATAAAGAACCTGGCCTGCAACCGATGTTAAAAAGCCTGTCTCAACCGCTGGTGTCAAAATAATGAAAGCAAATTCACCGCCACCCGCAAGCAACAAAGCAATACGGATACCCGCACCAATGGGAATATCAAAAAAGCGCGTTAATAATAAGATAATAAGAGCCTTACCAAGAACCATACCAGTGACAAGGCCTATTATCTCCCACGTTCGAATCATAAGGAGCGATAAATCAATTGACATACCTACCGTTATGAAGAAAAGACCTAATAACAAGCCTCGAAAAGGTTCAATATCTCCTTCAACTTGATGGCGATATTCCGTTTCAGCCAAAAGAATTCCTGCAAGAAACGCCCCTAACTCCATCGATAAGCCTGCCATCGCCGTTACCACAGCTGTTAATAAAATCACAAGCAACGTCATGGCCGTAAATAATTCTGGGCTATCGCTTGCAGCCACTAGGCGGAAAACCGGACGCACAGCCCGTCCAGCAAGCCCGATGGTTACTAAAACGATGATCGTTTTTGAGATAACTTCGCCGATAAGCAAAAAGAAAGATCCCTGTCCCGTGGTAATAAGAGGGAGGAGAATTAATAAAACCACAACAGCTAGATCTTGAAAAAGCAAGACAGAGAAAGCAATACGCCCGAATTTAGCCGCAACTTCCCCCCGTTCCGTCAATACCTTAAGCACAACCGCTGTGGAAGAAAGTGCAAGCGCCCCCCCCATAAGGATACTTTGCTCCAACCGAAAGCCAAGCAAAACACAAACACCTACAGTCACAAGCCCTGTAATCAACACCTGAGCCAGCCCAAGACCAAAAACATACCGACCTAAAGACCTTAAGCGGTTAAGAGGAAGTTCAAGGCCAATGGTGAATAACAAAAATATAATCCCCATTTCACCGAGAAATTTTATCTCATGCACATTCTCAATAATACCAAATGTGTGAGGGCCAATAAGAAGACCTGCAACAAGATAACCTAATACAGGGCTAATACGTAATTTCTTGAATAATAAGACAACTAATATGGCAGAAACCAAGAAGATAAGGACATTATATATATAGGTTGCGTGTTCAAGCATGTATATTTTTTCTTATTTATTTTACTTATATCAGGCCTTCATGGCTACCAAAATTTTCAATTAATATGCATTCAAATTATGCTAAATTTGCAAATAAGTGTACGAGGCCTACTCAAGTTACCTTCTACGTCAATAAGAAGAGCTCTCTCCCAAATTTCCAAAATAAATAACGACTGTCAACCGAAATAATATAAAAAATAGGTTACTATGATCTTTAGGTAAGTGGATATGGTCTACCTTGACAAGGTTTGATTAATGTACAATAATCAAATTATGGTATATGGCGGAGAAAAGAGGTTGGCATAGGGCGCCCAAGAAAACATAGGGATGAGCTGAGACATTCCATTTTTAATTGCTAACGCTCCCGTCTTATGGGATAGACCTTTTCACCTTACCCCAGACGTTATTCGTCATATGCCAACGAGCCTTATTATTAAGATAAACTTTTTATCTAAACTTGTCAATTTTTTCCCGAGAACTTTATATATGTATACAACTTAAATTAATTTGCAAAATCTGTATTATCCTCTAAAGCTATTCTTCTTTTTAAAGCATTTGTCTATCTCTATTAATTTCTTGGTAATGCTGCAAATGCCTTGTTAGGAAGTCATCCGCCACTTTAAGTGGTTGGGTACTTTCTAAGTCCTTCGAGCTTAAAGGAAGACGCACAGAAGGAGAGCTGATAAGCTTCTTTAAATACATGAGCGCTTTTATAGGAATAGGATTAGTAGTAAGGCTTAAAGCCTGCGTTACTTCTTGCCAAGCCTTCCTCTCGATTATGGGAGCTTTATCTAGGGTTTGCTGGACAATCAAGCGCACCACTTCCGGCCAGGCATTGGAGGCAACGGATACAACACCATGAGCACCACACATAAGGTAGTCCTCAATCAAAGCGTCATTTCCAGAATAATAAAAAATCTCGGGAGCCATCCTTTTGTAATGCTGCAAAACCTTCACGTCCCCTCTCGCCTCTTTAACCGCCCATAAATTAGGATGGTGGCACAGGTGATGCAAAGCATAGGTACTTAATGAAGCCCCCATGCGGCCTGGATGGTTATAAAGCATGCAAGGATGGTGTGTGCGGTCAAGCAACGCCGAAAACCACTGCAACTGTCCTTGATCGCCTGGCAGAGAATAATAAGGAACAGGAAGTAAGTAGGCTGAAATAGGAAAAGGTTCACAAAAATCAATCCACTCACAAAGAGCCGCAAGGTCAATTCCACCAACACCTACCATAAGGGGTATGCGTAACTCTAAAGAACAAACAAAGGAAAGAATATCTTTCCTTTCTTGAAGACTAAGGGAAAGAGCTTCACCTGTACTTCCCAAAATTAAAACGCCATTGTCGGAGACTTCTTGCGCTTGAAGAAGATTCTTAAGGGCCTTAAAATCCACCTCGTTATTAATAAATGGGGTGATAAGAGCCGTCCAAACCCGATAATTCGAAAGAAGAAATTTCTTATTGTGTTTCATATATTTTGTCCTGAAGCGAGTAAGTCAGCCATAATTTTATCAAAAAAGTGGAGACCAGGAGAAAAGCGATGAGCAATTAAGTGCCTTGCGGCCCAAATAGCCCCTTGGGCATAGATCGAGCGATCTTTCGCCTCGTGCTTTATACTTAAAGCCTCCTGAGGAGTCTCAATAGTTAAGGTATGCACCCCCACACATTCACCTAACCGCTCAGAGGAAATATCAAGCGGATAGGCGGGGTTTATATTTTTCGCTAATGTGCGGGCTGTGCCACTAGGCGTATCTTTTTTATGAATATGATGAATTTCATGAATATGAAAAGATGGTTTAAAAAGCCAAGAACTCCATTGCATTATCTGCCGAGTAAGGTAGAACATCATATTCATACTCATACTAAAATTCGCACCATGTACCCAAGCAAGTTCCCTTTTTTGTAACTCTGTCTCAATATAATGAGGCCAAGAAAAGCCTGTGCTACCAACCACAATGGGTTTGCGTAACTCTAAGAGTTCGGGCAATAAATTTAAAAATGCCTCCCCAGGTACGAAAACAATAATGGCATCTACGTTGCGAGCCTCAGCCTTTTTCAAAGGATGCTGCGTATCATAAATGAAAGGTAATTCTTCACGCGCAAGGTGCTTAATAACTTCCCTACCCGTCTTTCCCTTCCCAATGAGAGCTAATTTCATCGTTTATTTCTCTTTCTAACACTACCTATTTTAAGCTTTTTTCGTTTTTAAATAGCCTTTATCTCTTAGCATCTATCTTGGCTCAAACATTCGACAATAGGCCCGCAAATTTTCAATCGCGGCACCGGCCGCTCCTCTCACCAGGTTATGACCCATCACAAGCAATCCAAGAATATTAGGATGATCGCCTTGTTTAAGGCGCCCAATATGAATACGCATATCCTGTTCCATTAAGTGCTTACGCGGCTGAGGCGCTGCAGGGGATGGGTGGAACGCATACAAAGCGGTGTCTTTATAAAAGTGCTCAACTTCCGTAACATCTACGGGCTGCGCAAAATGGACATGGGCAACAGCTGTGTGCCCGTGTAAGATAGGGATACGATGAACATGCACCGTTATGCCAAAAACCTCCCGAGAGAAAGGGGTTAGAATTTTCTTACATTCCTCTTGTATTTTTTCTTCTTCCCCCGCAATAAAAGGAATAATATTTCCTATAATATCCATTGCAGGCACACCGGGGTAGCCAGCTCCACTTATAGCCTGGAGAGTTACAATACTAATATGGCAGACCGCCCCTAAGCTCATCAAGGGCTTTAAAGCGGGCGCTAGAATAGATACCACACAATTTGGGTTCGTAATAAGTTTTCCTAAAGTCGGTTGTTGTTTCACAAGAGCAAGAGCTTCTTGATTGACCTCCGGTATCAAGAGAGGAACATCAGGCCGCATGCGAAACGCTGACGCATTACTCGAGATAATATGTCCTTTCTCCGCGAGCGCAAGCTCAATTACACGAGCGGCCTCGACCGGAAGGCACGAAATAACATAAGGAGCGTTAATTTCAAGGGGATCTTTAAGAGGTAAACCAAAATAGGGTTGTAAGAGATTCTGAGGCTCCTGCTCATTGACGACAGAGCCATACATCTGACCTGTTGTCTTGCAGGAACCAGCGACCTCCGCCACATAAAAGAGCGGATCATGTAAAAGTAAAGATAAAACTTTTTGACCAACTACTCCCGTCGCACCTAACACAGCTATAGGAAGTTTATTCTTTATATCTCTTGTCATCTCTTTACGGGAATTATGGTAAGAAACCTATTACCCTTCTACTATTAAACTTCCTTATGTTGAGTGACAACCTAAAATTGACCCTCACCTCAATAAAGAAAATTTTCTTAGCTCGAGAAGGATATTATCTTTCTTTTGAGCAACGCTAGGGAATAAAAATTTGGTTTTATAGGGCACGAATAGAATCGCTTAACTTAGCAAGAGGAAAGGAGACGTTCTTTAAATCCATGTGCGTGGACGCTCTTTGACCGTTGGATGCTGAGAAAGAGCGGACGTTAGATAAACCCGCTGCAACCAGCGGTGCTTATCTTCAAAGTCCACTTCAAAAGCACATCGCCCATGGGCAACCCTTTTATTATTTAGAATAATTAAATCACCCGGCCCAATAACATATTTTTGCTGATACTCTGGTTGTTGCATAAGGTGCTCAATTTTATTGATGAGCTCTTCTCCTTCCTTATTTATACCCGAGACCTCCTCTAGATCGAGGCGCACAAGGCGGGTACCATTATCATGGAAAATGAGAGGCGTTTTAATAACTTTATGCTGACCGAAGCTTTTGGACGCCCGAAGCTGAAAAAGAGGTTGCGCAAGCTTCTTCACATCTTCAGGAGCCATCACATTAAAAATCAGCTCCATGTCCCACAGGATCGTTTGAGCCGATTGATGCCCTCTTAGACCATACAGCATCATATAATCAGGAGGACACTCATGGTGAGCTGCCTCGGTATGAGCCTTAAGATCGCTTGCCCCTTCGTTTGATTTTTGTCCCTCATGGCCTCTCACCGGCGTTACTTGGTGGATATATTCTCCTTTCTTTTCCTGTTCGTAGCCAACAGGTTCTAATGTTAGCAGTTTTGCTAAACCAAGAAGCATAGCCTCAGTTACAAATGTTTTCTTCTCAACAGGACGTTCACCCTTAGCTGGCGGCCTTGGCAACCTATCATCGACAGGCAAGCCACGCAGACTAACAACGGTCAAATCGTGCCCTTGCCGCAATTCTTTAAGGGAATGTTGTATCTCCGCCGGTAAGGTTTGAGTAAGAAAGGCACCCACTTCTTCCATGACCCTTTGAGGTTCATCATAAATACAAGTGATATCCTTATATTTGTGAGCAAAATTTTTACACGCCTTACTCAACTCCTCCTTTAGGTAGTAATCGACAAACATATGCAACTCCCACAAACAGTAAAAGCATCCTTTATTATCTATTAATGGAAGTTAATTACATATTAATATTCTATAACATTAAAATAAAAAGCGTTAAAAATAAAAATTTTATTATGAATAATGAGAAATTACATTAACAAAAGGGAAGATTTTTCGAGTTCTTTAATTTCATCCCTTAGACGAGCTGCTTCTTCAAACTCAAGGTCCGCAGCCGCTTTAAACATCGACTCTTGAAGCTCCTTAAGGCGTTTTTCGATGCTACGGCGATCAGGCAACACTGTCGTCGCTTGCTTTACATAGGTAACTTCTTCCAATGCCTTCGCCATGAGAGGAGCAAAACCTTTTTGAATCGTTGTTGGAGTAATGCCATGGATTTTATTATACTGATCCTGAATAGCCCGACGCCTTACTGTTTCTTCTAACGCCTCGCGCATTGAGCGGGTGATAAGGTCGGCATACAACAAAACTCGTCCCTCAGCGTTTCGCGCACTTCGCCCAATGGTTTGGATAAGAGAGGTCTTAGAACGCAAAAAGCCTTCTTTATCTGCATCTAAAATAGCAACAAGGGCACACTCGGGTATATCCAACCCCTCTCTTAACAAGTTAATCCCCACAAGAACATCGCATTCTCCTTGCCGTAGCGCACGAATAATGTCAATTCGCTCAAGCGTGTCGATGTCAGAATGAAGATAACGAACTCTAAGCCCTCCTTCATTCATATACTCTGTTAAGGCTTCCGCCATCTTTTTCGTGAGCGTGGTGATAAGGACGCGATATCCCTTTTCAACCGTTTTTTTGCACTCATGCAACAAATCATCAATTTGATTCTTTGTAGGTCTCACTTCACAAATAGGATCTAAGAGCCCTGTAGGCCGGATAATCTGTTCCGTAATTACACCTTGCGTCCTAGAGAGTTCAAAAGGACCAGGAGTAGCTGAAACAAATAAAGTTTGGGGCCGGATATGATCCCATTCTTCGAACTTTAACGGACGATTATCAGCGCAGGAAGGAAGGCGGAAGCCATGCAAACTCAGCGTACTTTTTCGAGCCGCATCCCCCTTATACATAGCCCCTATTTGCGGGACACTCACATGACTTTCATCGACAATCAATAAAGCCTCTTTCGGCAAATATTCAAATAAAGTAGGAGGTGGCTCCCCTGGCAATCGGCCCGTCAAATAACGTGAGTAATTCTCGATACCTGCGCAGGCCCCTGTCGCTTGAAGCATCTCAATATCATAGGTTACACGCTGACGTAGGCGTTCAGCTTCTAAGGGTTGTCCCATTGCTTCCATCTCTTGAAGGCGTATACTTAAATCTTCTTTTATTTGCTTGATCGCTTGCTGAAGGGTAGGCCCTGGTGTCACATAATGGCTATTAGCATAAATCTTGATAGACTCAAGCTCTTCATATTTTTCACCCGTCAACGGATCGAATTCATATACCTCTTCGATCTCATCATCAAAGTACAGAATTCTTACAGCGCGATCCTCGCAATGAGAAGGAAAAATATCGAGGCAATCACCTTTTTGGCGAAAAGCCCCTCGCGCAAAAGCCATATCGTTACGTTTATAATGCAATTCAATGAGCTTTCGTTGCAACGCTTCCCGGTCACAAAACTGACCTTTATGAAGCAGCAACGTCATTTCTTGGTAACTTTCTTTGGAACCGATGCCGTAAATACATGAAACACTTGCAACAATAATGACATCCGGCCTTTCAAAAAGTGCGCGGGTTGCCGAGTGGCGCATACGGTCAATGTGCTCATTGATACTTGCTTCTTTCTCAATATACGTATCAGTCCTTGGCACATACGCTTCTGGTTGGTAATAATCATAGTAAGAAACGAAATACTCGACGGCATTATGAGGGAAAAATTCCCTCATCTCACCATAGAGCTGTGCAGCTAAAGTCTTATTCGGAGCGATAATAAGGCTGGGCCGCCCCAGATTACGGATAATATGGGCCATGGTAAACGTCTTGCCTGAGCCTGTAACACCAAGCAATACCTGATCGCGCTCTTCTTGATGAAAGCGCTGTGTAATGTCAGCAATGGCCCTAGGTTGGTCACCTGACGGCTCGAAACTTGATCGAAGGTCAAATATACTTTTCATGAATCATAAGTAAAAATTTATACGTGGGTTAATTAGTAAAGAAAAAGCCCTTTTTATCGCTTAGCAGGGAGAATGACGATTACTAAGACCCTCTTCTCTTCCTAAACTTTTCCTTGTTTTAATCTGTACGTAAGGAAAAAGAGGAGAATACGCGATAAACTCTCGCAGTCTTAGCGCCTTATTTTTATGAGTTAAAAATAAAAACCCACATGTGTTCTTTCACATTATATACAGTCTTCTTCAGGAGGTAAACAGAAAACATCCTCCGTCAAAGGTACGGAAAACCTTTGATCCATTGATCATCCACCCAATTTAAAATAATCTACGTAAGCGACCTTCTTTCGCATTCCCTAGCATCACTTTAAATTTTCCCAGCCAAAATTTTTCATAAAAGAAAACAAAAAAAATTATCAAGCAGACGAGCAATAATAATCGCCGAGCTCTTAACCGACTATATAAAATAATTTTAAATGCCAGCTCCTTACAATGGTAGAAATTATCCATTTTTTTATTTAGAATAAAGATAAGGTTGCTTTGCTAAAAAGCAACATTTCTTATCTCCCCCAAGGGAAGAACCTTTGAACAAAACACAGGAGAAGCAAGATGACAAGAAAACCTCATGAAGTAGGGATTGTAAAAACAAACACTATAAAAATTTATGAATGGCTCAAAGACATCTCTACGGCGATGGGCTGGGAAGAGGAAGAAAGAAACTCTTTAGCTTCCTTGGCTATCTTAAAAACAGTCCTGCACGAATTAAGAGATAATTTGCTATTAGAGTCATCAGCTCACCTAAGCGCTCAACTACCAACATTTGTAAGGGGCCTTTATTTTGAGGGATGGCAGCCTGCGCGCATCCCGCTGCGAGAGAGAAAACAGGATGAATTCCTTTCCTCTATTAAGACCCACCTTAAAGAAGGCTCCCATCCCGATATTGATGCTGAACAAGCTGCAAAGGCTGTGTTTCGCACTCTCGCAAGCAAAATCTCAGAAGGCGAAGCGCATAAGATCAAACAGTCTTTGCCTAAACATATCAAAGAATTGTGGGGGTGATTCTCTCTGACCTTCACTCTTAGGTACCGAGGAAGTAAAAGAACCTAGAACAACCCTTTCTTCCTTCGCGCGCAGCTACCTTGTGGGATCACTTATCTTGACCCAATGCAAGGAATGGGAAGATAAGACAAGATTTATTTCCTTGTGCACCATAATAATGTGGGAGATGATTCAAATATATCTTATTTTTTTTAAGCGCAAAATCTTATATTATAAAAATAATCACAAAAACAAAAACGAGAGTTACCCCATGTCACCAACCTTTTTATTCATCTCTCTTGTCAATGTTCTGGCTCTTATTGCTCTTATCGGCGCTCTAGGTGTCTTTAAGCGCCATTCTCCTCGGATGAAAATAGGAGAGGCGGTTAAGCACGCATTTTTCTGGATGGCTATTTCCCTCTTATTCAGCATTGGCATCCTTATCTTCGCTGGCGCAGAAAAATGGTTGAGATTCTTAACCGATTATATCTTTGATTTTTTTCCTTAAGAGCAAGGTAGGCAATAATTTAAGTACTTTCTTTGCTATCTTATGTTAGAGTCTTAGGAAATAAATGTCAGGAAAGGGAAAGGTGAATGTTTGAAACGTCAACCACTTTTTGGTTATTTGTCCTCTTTAATGTTCTTATTCTTGTTTCACTCATTATTGATCTTGGCGTTTTCAATCGTAAGTCCCATGAAATAGGAATGCGGGAGGCCATTATACGCACCATCTTTTGGGTAGCGATCTCCCTCTTATTCAGCATTGGCATTCTTATCTTTTCTGGCACAGAAAAATGGTTAAAATTCTTAACAGGTTACGTGGTCGAACTTTCCCTTAGCGCTGATAATGTTTTTGTCTTCGTATTAATCTTTTCTCATTTCAAAGTCCCAAGCACTTACCAGCATCGCGTCCTATTCTGGGGAATTTTAGGGGCGCTTGTCATGCGTGGCTTTATGATTCTCTTAGGGATACAACTGATCACCCGTTTCCATTGGATTATTTATGTCTTTGGCGCGTTCCTTATTATCACGGGGATTAAGACCATTCTCGTATCAAGGAAAGAGCCAAGAATTGAGGATAATGTTCTCTTTAAATTTCTTCTTAAGCATTTTTCTGTTACGAAAGATTTTGTAGGCGACCAATTTTTCGTCAAGAAAGGCAACAAGATATGGGTAACACCTTTATTTATCGTGCTAATTCTTATTGAGCTGACTGACCTCATTTTTGCTGTTGATTCTATCCCCGCCATCTTAGCCATTAGCCACGATCCCTTTATTGTGTACTCCTCAAATGTCTTTGCCATTTTGGGGCTACGTTCTTTATATTTCACGTTAGCGGGTATGGTTGAAAAGTTCCATTTATTAAAGGTGGGCTTAGGGATAATCCTTACCTATATCGGTATAAAGATGAGTATTGCTGAGTTTTTGCCTATTCCTGTCTGGCTCTCTCTCCTCATCACCTTAACTATTCTAGGGGGCTCAATCGGCTTATCTTTTGTGATCCCTCGTCCTTCTTCTTTAAATGAAGACACTACCAAAAGGCAATGAGTTAAATCCCCATCGCCTGCCGCATAAAGTGAGCTTTGACAGGTTTGAGATGGTGGACCAAAGAAAGGCCCAAGTCTCGAACATACCTCACGGCTGAAGAGTCAAACCCAAACAAACGTACGAGACCATCCGTAACCAATGTAAGTTGGAAAACATCAGCGCGACGGCGCTTAGCATATTCCTTAAGAGGATAAGAAGTACCTATGTCCAGCCCAATATTAACCATGCGCTCCATAACATCAGCCAAAACTTCAACGTCCCGGAATCCCAAGTTAAGTCCTTGCCCCGCCACGGGATGAATTGCATGGGCAGCATCTCCAACAAGCAGTACTCGCTCCCCGATCATTTCCTCTACGATCAATGCAGACAGAGGAAAACTCCAGCGCTGGCCTACCAATGAGAGCGGCCCGCGAAAATCCGTATACTGCTGCCTTAATAGGATATTGAAGGAAGCTGGATCAAGCTTTACCATTTGGTCAATTTGGCAGGAGTTCCCTGACCAAACAATCGATGATTGAAGCCCACGCATCGGCAAAAGAGCAAAAGGACCTGTGGTCAAGAAATGCTCATGCGCGCGTCCTTGATGAGGCTGAGGATGCTGTACATTAAAAAGAAGACCTTTACTCTTGTAATCGATAGAAGTGACCTTAATGTTCGATAAACGACGCACGTCAGAAAATTTTCCATCGGCAGCAATGAGGAGTGAGGACGAAAGCTCTTCCCCTTGGTCAAGGGAAACTTCGATCTTTCCCTCCTTATGGCTCAAACCCTTTAGCTGTCTTTGAGAGATTAGAGAAATATTAGGATACTCTTTTAAAGCACGACACAATACCCCTTTTAGATAATGATTTTTAATAATATACCCAAGAGGTACCGCTTCCTTTAACTCGAAAGAACCATATTGCAGCTGTGTATGCCCGCCCTCTTGAGTGATGGCAATGCTTTTAATAGGCTCAGCCACTTCTTCTAACGTTTCCCACAGGCCTAAACGATCGAGAATTAATTTTGACCCATAGGCAATGGAAAAAGCACGCCCATCTGAAGGAGGCTGCATAAGGATATCAAGAGGCTGCCGATCAATAAGGCCTACATCAAGACCCAGCTTCGCCAAGCTTAAAGCGGAGAGCGTACCTATGGGACCTGCGCCATTAATGAGCACATCATACTCTCGTTTTTTTACTGTAGGGACCATGGGTGGCCACTCCCTCTATCCTTTAAAGATATTTTTCTTAAAAATTTTTTAATGCAAATTCTTCCTATCTTACAATCGATTTTCTTCCTTCGCCAACAAAGGTTAGGAAATCCATGAGACAATTTAACAAGCAACTCTCCCCCCTATTTTAAAATTTTTCTAGGAAGGAGCGTCAAGCTATTTTTCCCCTTGTCAAAACCAAAGACGTTATTAAAATCAGTGTTTGAAAAAATGGCCAGGGATAAAAAGAAAAACTTCTTGTATTATCCCTATTTTAGGACTTAAAAGATAGCATTAAGCGATCACATGTGGGTTGGAATGAGAGAGCTTTGTTAGAAAAAAGCAAAAAAAATAATCGATGCGTACTTTGGGGCTTGAAAAAATTGCGAGGTTGTATTATCCCCTTAGAGACAAGAGTTTATTTTTTTCTTTATTGCGGGTGTAGCTCAGGGGTAGAGCACAACCTTGCCAAGGTTGGGGTCGAGGGTTCAAATCCCTTCACCCGCTCCAATTTATTTTCTTTTTGTCTCACCGCCAACGATAGGAACTTAAAAAATACCGCAATAAAGATGAGGGTATGCTACGATGAAGAGCTTTAAAGCGACAGCTCAAACAGAAATTATTCATGCTGTACAGAAAACTCTTGCACAGGAATCATGTAGAAATACCTCTCTTCTCATCACAGAATTTCTGAAAAAAGCAGACATCGAAGACAATGATGCCATTGCGGTTAAAGCCTATACCTACCACATAGAAAAGCTTTTAAAGCTTGCCAGCATTCGCCAGCCTCATACCCCGAATATTGAGATATACAATTATGAGATCGCACGCGAAAAATCGCCCCTAAAGCGTTGCATTATTCTGTCAGTAAATGATGATATGCCTTTTTTGATTGATTCTATCCTTGCTTTATTAAAGCAAAAAAGGTTAAAGGTTCGCTCTTTCCTCCATCCTATCCTCAATATCCGGCGCAATTTACACCATAAGATGCAGGACATTGCTCAAAGTGCTGCAGAAAAGTCTGGTTATCACCTGGAATCGATGACTTACTTCGAGCTTAAAGGGCACTTAAGTGACGCGCAAAGAGCTACCCTTAAGAAAGAATTGGAGAGGGTATTAAAAGATGTTCGATTAGTGGTAGAAGATTGGACCCATATGCGGCAGCAAAATGTCCAAACCATTGAGGAACTTGAAAACACAACGTCCATTACCGAAGAAAAAAAGAGCGGAATTATCGACTTCTTAAAATGGCTTGATAATAATCACTTTACTTATCTAGGATGCCAAGAACTTAAAGGCACGCTCCAAGAGTTAAGCGCCAGAGGAAAATTGAAACCTATAAGACGCTTAGGTCTTTTTCAAAAACCGGACCTAAAAAATCTTGGAAGCTTAAGCATCACACCGGAAATTATAAAAAAATTTAATGGCCACCCTTTAACCTCTCTTAATAAAGAGGAAATCCTTGTATTTAGCCTTACAAAGGAGCATTCGAAAGTTCACAATGCTATCCCTATGGATTTGCTAGAGATCAAACAATACAATGAAAAGGGGGAGGTTATTGGTCTTCGTCAATTTTTAGGGTTACCGAGTTCAGTGGCTGATTCACGCGGCCCAAGAGATATCCCTCTTATAAAGGAGAAAGTCAACAAAGTTCTCGAGCTATCGGGCTTTAAGCCTCAAAGTTATGATGGTCGAGTGCTCCTACAAATTTTAAATAATTTTCCTCGTAGTGAACTTTTTCAGGCCAGCATTGCTGAATTATTAAAAAGCTCTATGATGGTTCATGAATTGAGGGATAAAACGAAAGTTGTGCTATTTGTGCGTCCCGATCGTTTTGGCCAATACGTTTCTTGTCTTGTATATGTAGCTAAAGATCGTTATAGCAATTCTCTTCAAGAAACGTTCGGAGAGATCCTCGAACAAGAATTTCAAGGAACCATTTCTCATGCCGCTTCAAAGGTAAGCGATTATACGTATGCGCGTATCCATTATATTCTTCATGTTTCAAGTTTCACCGATTTAAAAGTGAACCTGGATAAGATCGAGCAACGCCTTACGCAGGCTTGTCGCTCTTGGTCAGATCATCTTGGCAGTGCACTCATTCAACAATATGGAGAAGATAAGGCTGCTTCCTTAAGTGCTATCTATAGCAAAGCTTTTAGCTCCTTTTATCAAGAACAATTCTCTATCCACGAAGCCCTCCAGGATATTAAAAAGATAGAGCAAACTTTGAAATCAAAAACCATCACGACCCACCTTTATAGAAAAGAAGGCCAATCTGAGGAAGTTATTCGGCTAAAGATCTACAATTATGGAACTATTATCCCGCTCTCAGATATTGTGTCGATTTTGGAAAGCTTTGGGTTTACCATTGCGCACGACACCTGTTACCCAGTCACTTTTAAAACATTTAACCAGATGGTTTGGATCCAAGACTTTGAAAGCAAGCCAAGCCTTAAGAACCAGATCAACATCGAAGAGATACAAGATAAATTTAATGAAGCTATTGGGAAAACCTGGCAAGGAAAGACTGAAAATGATGGCTTTAATAAGCTTACCTTGAGGGCAAAATTTAATTGGCATGAAATCGCTATTATTCGTGCTTACCAAAAATATCTTCATCAACTTAGCTTTACCTTTAGCAAAGAATATATTGAGGAAGCGTTTATTGAGCACACTCCTGTAGCTTGTCTTTTAATCCAACTATTTGCTTTACGGTTTAGGCCAGGAAAAATAAAGGCTGCTGAGAAAGCACAAAAAGAAAAAGACCTTATAAAAGCCATCGAAGATAAACTCGATGCTATTGAAAGCCAAGACCAAGATCGCATCCTTCGCCGCTTTTTAAATGTCATCTTGGCAACAGTGCGTACAAATGCGTATCAATATGTGAAAGCAGGAAAACCAAAACCTTATATTTCCTTTAAGTTTAACGGCTCTCTTTTAGAAGATGCGCCTCTTCCTAAACCTGCTTATGAGATTTTCGTTTATTCACCTCGCATGGAAGCGGTGCATTTACGCGGAGGTAAAGTAGCTCGGGGAGGCCTGCGCTGGTCCGATCGCCGTGAGGATTTCCGAACAGAGATTTTAAACCTATTAAAAGCACAAATGATAAAAAATGCTGTTATTGTGCCTGTTGGTTCCAAAGGTGGCTTCGTAGTAAAATACCTACCTACCAATCCAGAAGAGCGCCGACAAGAAGTAATTCATAGCTATCAGACTATGATTCGGGGGATGCTTGATATAACCGATAATGTCATAAAGGGTAAAATCATTCCTCCTAAGGATGTCATCTGCTACGACAATTTTGACCCTTACCTTGTCGTCGCCGCTGACAAAGGCACGGCTACCTTTTCGGATATCGCTAACGCTATTTCCAAGGAATATAATTTTTGGTTAGGAGATGCGTTTGCCTCTGGTGGTTCGTCAGGATATGACCATAAAAAAATGGGTATTACCGCTCGAGGTGCTTGGGAATCAGTGCAGCGCCATTTTTGGGAATATGGAGTTGACCTAGCCAATGATACTTTTACGGTCATAGGCGTGGGCGATATGGGCGGTGATGTTTTTGGTAATGGTATGCTCTTATCGGATAAAATTCGTCTCCTAGGGGCCTTTAACCATCTCCATATTTTCGTCGACCCTGATCCTGATCCGGTTCGATCTTTTAAAGAGCGTTCCCGTCTTTTCCGAACTCCGAGCGTAACCTGGGATGAGTATTCGCGTGACGTTCTATCAAAAGGAGGGGGTATCTTTAACCGATCAGCCAAACAGATCCCTTTATCTCCGGAAATAAAAGCTATGCTCAATTTAAAGGAAGAGCGAATTACGCCCAACAACCTTATAAGAGCTTTGCTAACAGCAAAAGTGAATCTTTTATGGTTTGGGGGCATTGGCACATTCGTGAAAGCCTCGAACGAATCCAACGCCGATATAGGCGACCGCACCAATGACGCTATTCGCATCAATGGGACAGAGCTCCAAGCCCAAGTCATCGCTGAAGGAGCAAATTTAGGCATGAGTCAAAAAGCCCGCATAGAATTTGCGCGCCATGGCGGAAGCTTAAACAGCGATTCTATCGATAATTCCGGCGGTGTTGATTGTTCTGATCATGAAGTTAATATCAAAATCCTGTTGGGTGAAGTCGTGGAGTCGGGTGAAATGACCTTGACCGAAAGGAATCGCTTGCTTGAAGATATGACTGATATCGTTGCGGAGCATGTTTTGTGCCATAATTACATGCAGAACCAATCTTTGAGCTTAACACAGTCAGAAGCGGCAAGCCTTATCGAGTCTCATCATAATCTCATCCGTATGCTGGAGAAAGAAGGGATACTTGATCGTCAGCAAGCTCATTTACCGAGTGAAGCAGAATTTGAAGAAATGATTGAATCGCGTATACCTCTTACACGCCCTGAGCTCGGTTTCTTATTATCTTATTCTAAAATTTGGCTTTATCAAATTTTAGAAAATTCTTCTCTTATTGATGATCCTTATTTTGAAGAAGAACTTTCAAGATATTTCCCTCATCCCTTAAGAGGAAAATATCTATCCTATATCATGAAACATCCTTTAAGGCGGGAAATTATTGCTACATGTTTAAGTAATGACATTAATAACCAATTTGGTAGTACCTTTATCGCTGAGATCATGAATCAAACAAATGCGAAGGCTTTGGATGTTGTACGTGCTGTTGTGACGGTTCGAGCTCTCTTTGGAACGGCCTATTTATTCCAACTTATCCACGAGCACAGTCATAAAACATCAGCCCATCTCCAATTGGAAATTATAAAAATGGTTCGCAATGCTGTGGAGAAACTAACTTTATGGATGCTTTACAATGATATGCATTCGACGAAGAGTATGTCTTTTACTATTAAGCATTATTTGCCCTCTGTAAAACGCTTAGAAACGACCCTTGAACATTGCTTAGAGGAACAAGAGCGCGAAATTTACCAACAACAAATAAAGAATCTTATCCATATGGGCGTGAGCCTTGAAATGGCTAAAAAGCTTAATGCTCTTCGTTATCTTGAAGGAGCCTTTGATATTATTCAAAGCACTGAAAAACTTGCGGCCAATATTGAAGACGCCGCTATTGTGTATTTCTTTATAGGGAAAAAGTTAGGGTTTCACTGGCTTAAAAAGACGATCGAGTTGTACACGGCTAACTCCTATTGGGAAAATATAGAAAAAACCTTTATCATCAATGATATTAGTAATACTCAAAGATACTTAGCTATTAAAATTTTATCTGGTGATGCACGTAATGCGTATATCAAGCTTGATCACTGGTTTAGGGAAAATGCACCTATCGTCCAAGCCATTGAATCAACCATTAATGACCTACTTTCTACAGGCGATATTAATTTAATAAGGGCGGATGTCGTTAACCGACGCTTTAAGCAACTTATAGGATAAATTTAATATTGTAATGATGCTTTCTCCAGGCGGTAGTTTTCCTCGGAGCTTTAGAAATAGGGACAACGCGCCCATAGCTTCTCTGGCTTCTTAGCGCTAATTTTTTACTACTCGATGCGAGGTAAGCTGAAAAGTAAATAACACCCTTTGGGGTAGGTCACATACGAACCTTTTTCCTTTATGCCTTAAAGAGGAAATGATACGCCGCCGCAAAGAGCATCTTTTCTTTTTGCCTGTCACCCTTTAACGGCCCTCTCCCTAAGCTCTTCCCATACTTAAGGGGAGTGAGGTCCATCTACTTAAGGGCGTTAAAAATACCCCTATGCCGCTTGCCTGATGGAGAGCTTCTGCCACACGGCTTCCATAGCGCGAATAAACTCTTCAATCATCTCTTCCGTGTGGTAAGGAGTCACCGTAAGGCGTAAACGCTCGGTGCCTTTAGGAACGGTTGGGAAGTTAATCGGTTGGGCATAAATGTTATGAGCCGCTAAAAGCTCATCGCTCGCCTGCTTGCAAAGGTGTGCATCGCCAATCACGATAGAAGTAATATGGGTGTCGTTGCGCATATAAGGAATGCCTGCAGCATGCAACTTGCTTTTTAGAAGAGCCACGCGTTGTTGATGCTGCTCCCTTTCTACGGAGCTCGTCTTTAAATGGCGTATACTCGCCATAGCGCCGGCAGCAATAACAGGCGGTAATGCCGTCGTAAAAATAAACCCAGGAGTAAAGCTGCGAAGGTAATCAATAGCCATCTTTGAGCCCGCAACATATCCACCAATCAACCCAAAAGCTTTACCAAACGTGCCATTGATAAAATCGATATCTGGGCTTAAGCCTAACTTTTCTGTCAAACCGCCTCCCCTTTTACCATACAGGCCAACAGCATGAACCTCATCAATATAAGTTAACGCTTTATATTTTTTAGCAAGATCTGCTATTTCTCGGATAGGAGCGCAATCTCCATCCATCGAATAAATGGATTGAAAGACGATTAGCTTCGGCGTTGTTACAGGGGTTGCCTTTAATAATTGCTCTAGGTGATTTACATCGTTATGGCGGAAAATATGCTTGGTCGCTCGGCTATGTCGAATCCCATGAATGATCGAAGCATGATTATTCTCATCAGAAAAAATAACGGCTTTAGGAAGCCGGCTCCCTAAGGTAGAAAGCGCTGCATCATTGGCTACATAGGCCGACGTAAAAAGAAGTGCCGCTTCTTTGCCATGCAGGTCGGCTAACTCCTCTTCGAGTTCCACATGAAGACGATGCGTTCCGGAGATGTTCCGCGTTCCTCCCGCACCTGCGCCGGTGAGATGAAGTGCTTCTTCCATAGCTTGCAAAACCGTAGGGTGATGCCCCATACCCAAATAATCATTACTACACCATATCGTAACTATTTTTTTCTGTGCCCCGCAGTGATAGAAGGCATAAGGGAATTTACCAACAATACGTTCTAGATGAGCAAAGACCCGATAATTACCGTCATTTTTTAGGGTATGAATTTCTTGGGTAAAATATTTCTCATAATTCATATTTCGAGAACTCATTTGGGAGTTTATATTATACCTAAAATATGTTTTAAATATCAAAAGGCGGGCAATGTGACCTCTCCTAGATTTGTTTTAAACGAAATGAACAAAAAAATCTAATAATTAATTTTATGGAACAGCTCTTAGAAAACGGCCTTATTTACTCAGTTTCTGCTCTGTCCCACGCCATCAAAGGAGTGCTTGAGGGGAATTTTAACGCCATCCAAGTACGTGGAGAAATGAGTGGAGTAAAGTATCACAGCTCAGGGCACCTGTATTTTACTCTCAAGGATAGCGAAGCGATTATTGATTGTGTATGTTGGCGACATACTCTTTGTAAGATCCCCCATAAAGCCGAAGAAGGGCTTGAGGTTAATCTCCTGGGCCGCATCACAACGTATAGTGGACGCTCAAAATATCAAATTATTGTTGAAAAATTTGATCCCTCCGGCGAAGGGGCACTGTTGAAATTATTAGAGCAACGTAAGCAAAAATTACGAACCGAAGGTCTGTTTGACGCGCACCGTAAAAAGCCTCTCCCCTTTATACCAAATGTAATTGGCGTTATTACGTCACCAACTGGCGCTGTAATACGCGATATCCTACATCGTTTAAACGATCGCTTCCCTCGCCATGTGCTTGTTTGGCCGGTCCACGTTCAAGGAAGTGACGCTGCTGGTGAAATTATTGGCGCCATTCAAGGTTTTAATAATATCCAAGAAGGGAGCCAAGTGCCGCGTCCAGATGTCTTGTTGTTAGCAAGAGGCGGAGGAAGCCTGGAAGATTTGTGGGTTTTTAACGATGAGGCTGTGGTGCGAGCCGTTGCTGAGTCCCGCATTCCCATTATTTCAGCAATTGGACACGAAACTGATACCACACTTGTTGATTATGCTTCTGACTTACGCGCTCCAACCCCCACGGCTGCAGCTGAAATGGTTGTTCCGGTACGGGCTGAGATTTATGCGCGCGTCTTAGAAAATGGTCGACGTATCACAAATGCTTTTTTACGAGATATCAAACAACGAAATGATCAACTCCATTCTATCGAACGACGATTGAAGGATCCCCACCGTCTGGCAGAGGAAAAGCTACAAAGACTCCTTGATTGGGAGAATCGCTTACAAAATGGGTTAAGGAGCGTTCTACATAAAAGCCATTTCCGTTTTGACTCAAGCAGGCATTCATTAAGGCCACCATATTATCACCTACAAACACGATCAGAAAAATTTATCTCCTCAGCCAACCACCTCACGCGCCTTATAAGCTTAGCGGTGTTAAAACCGAAAAGCCAGCAACTTGCTTCCACGGAACAAATGCTTAAATGTTATTCCTATCAGCAAACGTTAAAGCGAGGGTTTGCCCTGGTTACTGATACAAAAGGTAAATTGGTTAAGAGCGCAAAAAGCTTAAAATCATACCAATCGGTTTCTCTTACTTTACAAGATGGAGTAGCCCAAGCGATAGCCTTACCAAAAAAACGAGCTCACCTCTCTTCTTTTCAAAAGAATGGAGAGTTACCTATTCAAGAAAAATTATTCTGATATCTTCGCACAGGTAAAGCACCAGAAAATGTCCCTACTTTTTCGTAGGTAAGAAGATAGGATGGCGAATTTTATAACCATCATTTCCTAAAACATGTTGCCACCCTAAGAGGGACGAGGTGTTGATAATGATGGGAGCTCGAATGTTCATTGTAGCATTTATCTCGTTTTCATTGCACCTGATAGAAATGAGTGCGAGAAAAAGGCTATCGACAAAGGAAATATGGTAAAGGTCCGCTGCTTCTTTGAGATCAGCCTGATCAATAAGCCCATTTATCTTGTCAAGAGGGAATACCACAAAGGCCAAGTCCGTGTCCTCTTGATTTAAAAGGAGAAAAAATTGATCCTTCTGCATCTCCTCAGGCAAGGAAGTTAAAATAAAAGAATGGCAATTTTCAAAACCAAGAATCCCCCTGGGGAAATAGAGTTTTTTTGTTGGGTCGAAATAGACATTTCCAAACTTTGTGGAAAACTCAGTAATGCTCCCCCGCCTATGCGAGCTTTTATCTTTAAAAGAAGGTAAGCCAGGCAAAGATAGATTTAACTCCTGAATATGGGCTCTTAAATGAGATGCTCTTTTTCTTGGTTTCCAGGTCATTTATTTCTCCTTAACGCAGATAATCCATCAAAGATGGTAATGAAGACATTTTTGAAATCACCATAAAGGATGCTTGTAGTTTAAGTTGATTATGGTTCATTAAAGCCACCGCTTCAGGGACCTCAATGTCTTCTATTTGACTGATCGATTCCTGGAGATAGATCCCAACATTTTCATGATAAGCCTGGGTTTCTTTAAGGGTATTTTGCAAGGAAGCTATTTCAGAGCTAAGAACAGGTAAGCGATTAAGTGACTGATTAACAAGCTCCAAGGCCTTATCCACTGTGGCTTTATTTTGGTCTACATCCGTAACCGTTAAAAATAAATTGATGCCTCGGATAAGGTTTTCAAAAGCTGAATCTTGGGCAGTAATGTTATATGTGACATATTCGCCTTGGTCGATAATAGCAACTTTCCCCTCACTGTCACCCGAGTAATAGGAAAAATCCGGCTCACTATCTAAGGTAGGAGTCGCCATTGCCGAGAGATCGGCGGGAGGATGTCGGTTGTTATTGCCCCCGAATATGTAATGGCCAGCAATATTGGTATTTAAAAGTCTTCCAATCTCTTCTTTAAGTCCTTCAATATATTTTTTCTGGCTGCCGAGAATATGTTTTGATTGGGTGGTTTGCATAATGAGTTTTCGACTTTGGATACCAATCTCGGTAAGCTGGTTAAGGCTAACATCCGCAAAATTCATGCGGTTTTCTAATACCTTGTTACTGTCTTTAAAAGTTTCCATAGACTGTAAATGAGATCTTAATTTTAACGAATGGGTGGCATTGAAATTTAGGTCACGAAAGTACATACCTTTTTTCAAGGAACTCGATTTTCTAGCGCTTTCATTGTAATCTGCATAGGAAGCACGTAGATTGTTAAACAAGCTAAGAAATTGACTGGCATTTGTAACGCGCATGAAAATAATCCCCTTAAACCATTCGAGTGATTTCTTCCAGTATTTCCCCAATCTTCTTATTCACAAAAGCCGAGGCATTAAAATTATGCTGGAACGTGACGAGCTCAGTTAACTCTTCTTCAATATTAACACCAATTACTTGCAAAAATCTTTCTTTAGTATCAAAGTTTAATTTTTGAGAAAAATTTGCCTCGATTCTAATGTTGTGAGCTAAAATAGCATTATGAGAAATAATTTGTTTCCCATAATCAAAGAGTGTCGTTGTTATAGGCGTTAAGTTCCCATGAGCGGCGAAGGCTATGGGAATGGATACGAGCAATCGATCAAGCTCAATAGCAATGCTGTTATCGTCTTCTGAGAGAGCAATTCGTTCAACCGGCATTCCATTCGGGGGAATTTGCGGTGTCTCGATAGAACGCACTTTTCCTAGGCTTAGACGTGACGGGTCGCTCAGCAAATCTGGCCGCACAGCAATCATCTCTCCCATTTTATCGGGAATAGGATCGCCTACGAGATTATCCGCTGAGACAAAAAAGTCATTAAAGCCAAAAAAGTGGGAAAATTCCGCTGTTAAGGCTCCTACCGTAATCGTTGCCGATGAGGGAGGCAAAGAAACAAACCCCACTCTCAAATCCCCAGGAGCCGTAAACTCCAGTTGATCGTCGGCATTTAAGCTAACAAGCCCCGGAATTTCGTCATTGATCGCGTCAATGAGGTCGTCTATTGTCGGGTCATTCGGCAAATCATTCTCTAGATCAAGATCAAGATAATCAGCAAAATTTGCATCGTCATCAATAAGCGCTATACGAATAATGCCACTTCCCTCAATAAGGGTAGCCCCAGGGGTGACACGGTTAGCTGTTAAAGCCTGAGAAGGAAGAAAGGCAGTTCCTCTGTTGTGGATCTGGTTAACCTCATCACGAATATGGTAGGCAAGCGCATTCAATTCTTCCTGCAAATTTGTAAGGTAAGTATCACGCATTTGGAGATAACCATGCAAGCGACCACCGTGAATAGCTTGAGTAATATCTACACCATTTAATTCGATAGGCGGGAGTGTGTTAGGATAAGTAGTACTGGCATCCACGAAAGTGATAGGATCATAGTCTAAATTATAAGCGTCGTGATCGGTAAGAATATGTCCATCCGATGTGGAGATTTCTTTTAAGCCATGCTCACGATCTAATACCCGTATATCAATAAATTCAGCGACCTGCCGGATCGCTGCATCCCTTTGATCTTCAAGGTGAAGTGTCTCCCTGCCTGCTTTCACATGGTTAGAAATTTGAGTATTCAACTTTTCAACACGATTAAGTTGTTGGTTAAGCGCATTAATAGTTTCATAGATGAGTTGATCAGCTTCACGTCGGAGCCCTTGAATTTCCTTCGTAGCTTTATTAAAGTGTGCCGCGATTTTTTGACCAGCTTTGAGGACCTGTTGTCTTAAAGTGGGATTACTTGTATCTTGAGAAACCATTTTCAAGGTATTCGTAAAATTAGTAAGAAGGCCTGTAATGTTGCTTTCTTGATCGATCTGGCCAAAAAAAAGCTGGATCCTCTCCTGATATTTATCTTGTATTTCGAGAGATTTTACTTCTGAGGAACTTTTCCTAAATTCTGCAGCGATCTTTTCATCAAAGGCTCGGGTAATCTTCCCTATCTCGACGCCAACTCCGATATTGCCCACATAGATTGACTGTTGGTGGTAACTTTTTTTTGTATAATCGTCTGTGTGAGCATTAGCAATATTTTTAGATATCTCCGCGAAAATCTTTTGCATAGTATTCATGGACGAAAGTGAATTATTTAAAGCTAATTTGATATATGTCATGATCTAACCTACTATTCTTATTTCCTTTAAAATGGCTGTCCTTACAATATTTTTGATACGATAGCTGGTTTCATATCATCTTTTCTCTCTCGGTCCTCAGCCTGGCAATAGGCACCTGTTTCTTTCTGAGCGACATGAATGGCATAAATTAAAGTTTGGATAATTTTTTCATTTAACCGGAGGGCAATCTCACACGCCTCTTGGTTAGCCACGACATTTCCTTCAAATACCTTGATCAGATGCTTTAGTTCATTCTTTTCTTTTTCTTGTAAAAGGGAAAAATCGTCCCTAGAGAGTTGCCCTAGCATATTTTGATAGCGTTGATACAAGGCCCTCTTTTTTTCTAAAAACTTATTTGCCTCTCTAGGCTTTAGCTCTTCGAGTAGTTTTGTCTCATCTTTAAGAAGGGCATTAAGTTCCCTCATAATAGGCAATATCTCGTGGATATTAGCTCTTTTGCTCGCCGTCATGGTCTTCTCCTTGAGAGGTAGGGTTATCGTGCTTGAGGAAATGAGGAGGGGCTTCTTTACGCTGCGCTGCTTGTAACATGATGGTGTCCGCAATCCCCAAGTTTAAAGGAGTCGTAGCTATCATTTTCCCATATTCTTGAAAAAGGAGATTTTGAAAAATATTTTCACCTGTACTTCCTCCTCCAAACAAAGAAGGTGCTTTTACATCTTTGAACATAAGGGAGATAAAATGCGAAAGAACATAACCCTCGAAGTCTTTTGCCACCTTCTCAATGTCATTTCCAGCATTGGCTTGATGCGCGTTAGCAGGCTTAGCACTTAAAGCGTTCTTAAAACTCTGGGCTTCTTTATTGGATTTTATATAATCCAAAGAATTATAATCCATCAGACCACTTTTTACACCAATCAATGTATCCATTCATTCCTCACCTTGGTTCAATATCGGCATGCAAGGCGCCCGCATCCTTAATGCTCAGTAAGATTGGCACCATATCTTGCGGACTGACCCCTAGAGCGTTTAGGCTACTTACTAATTCTTGAAGGGTAGATCCTCCCACAATGGTCATTTGCTTTTCCCCTTCGCTAACCGTGATTTGCGTCCTTGCTAAACGTTCCGTTGTTATATTTCCTGTTATTCCAGCAGCTCCCTGCTGCGCTGCCCCACCAGTGCCTTCAGTGGCTTGCTGACCACCCCCAGGAGCCTGTGCACCGCCTTGAACTTGAACAAGCCCTAAGTCTGTCGGCTGGGAAGCAATAGGCGCTTCGGTAATTTGCACCGTGATGTTGCCATGACTTACCGCCACAGGGCTAATGCGTACGTTTTCACTAATGACAATAACGCCATTGCGATCGTCGACAATGACACGGGCTCTTTGATCAGGAGCAACACGCAAGCTTTCAACTTCTGTTAGGAAGGCAACCACATCTTTGTGATAGGTACTCGGAATTTGTAATTTAACATTCGAATGGTCCGCCGCTTGAGCGGTATGACTCCCCATTCTTTCATTAATGGCGTTTGCTATGCGTTGGGCTGTGGTAAAATCAGGATTGTGGAGATGGAGCCTTAAATTTTTTATGTCAGTTAAACGAAAAGGAATTTCACGTTCGACAATCGCACCGTTAGCAATACGACCACTTGTTGGAACGCCTTTTGTGATACTGGCACCTTCCCCGCCAGCCGAAAAACCTGTCGCGCCGAGGGGGCCTTGGGCCACGGCATACACTTCACCATCCGCGCCGACAAGAGGCGTTGCAAGCAGCGTACCTCCCATCAAGCTTTTTGCATCTCCTAAGGCTGACACCATAACATCAATACGCGCCCCATGCGGAGAAAAGGGAGGTAAGGTAGCCGTTATCATCACGGCAGCAATATTGGCTGTTTCAATTGTTTCTAATTTGTCACGTGTATTGACTCCTAAGCGCTCTAGCATGCTGATAATACTTTCACGCGTAAAAATAGTTTTTTTGATCTTGTCACCTGTCCCGTTCAAGCCAATGACAAGACCATAACCAACAAGCTGGTTACTTCTTACTCCTTCAAAGCTAGCAATATCTTTAATGCGGGAGGTCGAAAAAGAAGAAGCCATGGCCGCACAGGCCCATTGAGCCTCCATAGCGCCACTTAAAAAGAAAAAAATGATCCATTTAACCAATTGTTTCATTGAGCCCATATCTCATTCTTAGGTCCCGTCTAAGTTGTTATATGCAAAAAGAATGCCAAAGCGTGTTTTTTGGATGATGGCTGCTTAAGGACTCGTTCAGTGGGCCATTTATCTACTCGAAAGCTCAAAGGTAAGGAAATTATTTCCTCCCAAGGTCACCATGATGCGGAAAAAAGATTCCGGGAAACTCCTAGAAGAGCAGATCCTTAGGATAGGAAGAGAGTAAAACAAAAGAGAAGGGCTTATAAGGTGAAAAAATTTCTGCGAGAAACAAACAGGCTATAACAAGACTACGAAGGAGAAATTTTTTAAGATGCCCCACGTATTCGTTTTACCAAGAATATTTTCTTAATTTCCTTTATTGTTCGTCACTTTGGGCTATGGTAAAATTTAATACTAAATTATACGAGGTAGAAATGACGTATGTTGTTACAGAAAAATGCATAAAATGCAAATATATGGACTGTGTTGAGGTCTGCCCTGTTGATTGCTTTTATGAAGGGGAGAACATGCTTGTTATTCACCCAGATGAATGTATTGATTGCGGGGTTTGTGAGCCAGAATGTCCCATTGAAGCGATCCTCCCCGATACAGATGCCAACGCATTACCTTGGCTAGAACTTAACCGGGATTACTCAGAAAAATGGCCAAATATTCGCCAAAAAGGAACGCCTCCGAAAGACGCGAAGGAATGGGAAGATACCCCAAATAAATTGCAAGACCATTTTAGCTCGATTCCTGGAAATAAAGATGAATAAAGAGGAGGTATCCGACTTCAAAGGTAAAGAGCCCGAGTCGGTTTTATGATTGCATTTTAGGATACTAAAAAGTTTTTTAAAACCAAAGATTGAAAAATCATATTTTAATTATTATATCTTTTGTGTATGTTGTGATGTAAATGTTATTCAATATTTCTGGAGTTTTCTTTAAGGATAGAAAAAATGTTAAATAATAGGCAGAATTTTTCAAGCGGTGATTTTGTTGTGTACCCAACACATGGGGTCGGGCGCATTAAATCTATAGAAACTCAGGAAGTAAGTGGATGCGAACTTAGTTTGTATGTCATTGAATTTGAGAAAGAGCGTATGACTCTTAAATTGCCTGTGGCAAAAGCTGGTTTGGCGGGACTCAGGCGCTTAAGCTCTCAAAAGGCTATGGGACAAGCAATGACAACTCTTAAACAACCAGGAAAAGTCAAACGCGCTCTATGGAGCAAGCGCGCTCAAGAATACGAATCGAAAATCAATTCGGGAGATCCCATCTCGATTGCCGAAGTTATAAGGGACCTTCATCGTAAAAATAGTATGGAGGAGCAGTCTTATAGCGAGCGACAGATCTTGAAAGAAGCGATGGATCGATTAGTCAGTGAGCTCGCAGCTATCAACAGTATGGACCCATCCGAAGCACGCAAAGAGATTGAAAAGATGCTCTTCGCCGCCGCTTAGGTGGCGAGCAACGTCCCAAAATGCACCCTTTTTTATAGGTGCTGTATCAAAGAGAGTCCAAACAAGAAAACTCCTAGCTTGCTCTCACCAATAAGTAAGAGATGGGATTTTTTCTCTCTCACTCCTTGATGTTCTAAGAGAGAAGGAGACAGGGGGAGGGCCTTTATTCTTTTATTAAGGGCCTTTAAGTGCAGCCTAAAGTTATGCTTTTGAGAAAATAGCTCTACAAGTTACCATCCTTTCCTTTTAAAGTTTCTTTTTCTTTCATTATCCTTTCTGGCTTAACGTAGTCGTATAACCCTGGCCTTTACTTCCCTCTTTTCCCTTGCTGGGGGTAACCTATATGCCGGCTCGGCTTTGAAACAGGATGAGTCGTGTTAAGAAAAGTTACAGCTTCCTTAGGGGCCGAAATGGTCCCAACCCTTCTTCCCCTAAGGTATTTAAAGCTTGGGCATTATTGACATAGGTAAAGACTTTTCTTTGCCTTCCCTTAGGCGACCTAGCCTGCTTTGCTTCTTCTTGAAATTTTCTGTGCCCTTGTTTAGTATAAGCATACAGGTCATAAAAATAAATAATGCTCTTAACAAGAATTAATATCAAGGTGTTAAAGGTAAGAGGAGGTGAAACATGAGGAACCCTGGTTAAGTTTAAAATGAAAAGGAGGGAGGGCTTTCGTTTTTCTCAAGGCCGCCCCCCAGCAATATTAGGTTATCTCTATCTAAGACGTTCGACAAGGTAGGTGTAGAGATCATTAATTAAAGGGAATTCCCCCAGACTCTTTAGATGAAAGAAGTTTATCGTAATAGCAGGCCCCTTGACTTCAGGTAAGATAGGAACGAGATTTAATTTAAAGAAAGTTACAGCTTCCTTAGGGGCCGGAATGATCCCCAACCCTTCTTCCCCTAAGGTATTTAAAGCTTGGGTATTATTGACATAGGTAAAGACTTTTCTTTGCCTTCCCTTAGGCGACCTAGCCTGCTTTGCTTCTTCTTGAAATTTTCTGTGCCCTTGTTTAGTATAGGCATACAGGTCATAAAAATAAATAATGCACTTAACAAGAATTAATATCGAGGTGTTAAAGGTAAGAGGAGGTGAAAAATGAGGAATCCTGCTTAGTTTAAAATGAAAAGAAGGGAGGGCCTTGGTTTTTCTCAAGGCCGCCCCCCAGCAATATTAGAGTGTCTCTATTTAAGGCGCTCTAGAAGGTAGGTGTAGAGGTTATTAATTAAAGAGAATTCCCCCAAACTCTTTAGATGAAGGAAGTTTACAGTAATAGCGGGCCCCTTGACTTCAGGCAAGACAGGAACAAGGTTTAAATTGAAAAAATTTACCGCTTCTGTGGGAGCCGAAATAATTCCTAACCCTTCTTCTCCTAAAGTATTTAAAGCCTGGGTATTGTTTGCATAAGCAAATACTTTTCTCTGCCTTCCTTCAGGCAATCCAATCTTCAAATGCCAATTAAGATCGAAGTTTATTTCTGGTGCTTCAGTACTTGCAGCAAGTATCCTATGCCTATTTAATTCCTCTAAAGATTTAGGTTCTCCATATTTTTTAAGGTATTCAGGACTCGCAAACAAGCCGTAATGGTAAGGTTTTAAAGGTCTGCTCACAACGCTTTCATCGTCTAGTACGATAGGCCAGATGAGAACATCTACCTCGCCACTTTTTAAATCAAACATATCATTTGAACTGACCAGGGTAAATTCTGTTCGATTATTATCTTCTATAAAGCGTGGTATCACCTTCGATAATGTCATCGTACTAAAAACCGATGTGGTGCCGATCCGCAACTGGCGCAGGCCTTTGTTGGAGCTTTTCTTGAGCATATGGCGCATCTCAGTCACTTCCGCCAGTATCCGGCTAGCCGCACGAAACAGGATCCCGCCTTGTTGGGTCATATACAATCCCTCACTGGTGCGGAAAAACAACCGCTCCCCCAACGAATCCTCCAGAAGGGACAGCTGACGACTTAGCGCTGGCTGCGTAATCCGCAACTTCTTTGACGCCTTGGTGAGCTGGCCGTATTTGGCGAGGTGATAAAATGTGCGCAGCTGATTGAGGTTAAGCCGGTCTGAGGTAAGATATTCCTCGATCTTAATGGTGGGCTCACCCTCTTTGTGATGGCCGCTTTCTTTTTGCCATTCTTTTAAGATGTCTTGTTCTTCTTGAGCGAGCGTTTTACCTTGCTCTTTATCCCCGAGGTAGATGAGGGGGAAGGGCTCTCGTTTGAAACGGGTCATGGATCGTACTCCTTGTTATCCTAGTTTTTGTTGATCATGTGGTGGGTGCCTTTGGGGCACTGTCGTTATATGGCTTAGGCCATGGGTGGTAAGTGGGCAGTTGGTTATAGAGCGTTCTCCTGTGTTAAGTAATTACTAAATAATAATATAGATATAGGATAGCCTTAGATATATTTCAAGAGTGAAATGCCATTATTTGCTAACATAATGCTGATACGGTGTATGACATTAATTTATGTCAGTGTCTTAGTCTATTAAGAAGGGCGGAACGAGCCCTCTTGGCGACTTCTTGCCGGGGTATTTTTTCTCTCTTGCGGGGGAAATATAAGGAGATGATGCCTAGAAGGTAGGATAAGAAGCTATCGTTTCAGAACCTCCGGAAAGGTCCCAGAAGATAAATAAGGATAATGGCTTGGGGAGAGATAAAGGAAGAAAGGGCGCATTCGGGGAAAAGCGAAGGGGGGGGTCCGTTATCTTCCGCTTGCCTTCCCCAAGGTCTGAGGGAGTAAGCTGTGCTCATATCCCTCACGTTATCTTTAACCCCCCTCGAGAGAGCAATTCACTTTACTTTTAGGGCTAGCTGATCCCCTTCCGCATGGACATTCACGACGGCATTATCACCAATCTCGCCTTTCAATACCATGGTAGCCAAAGGGTTTTGAAGGTATTGCTGGATGACGCGTTTTAAGGGACGCGCTCCATAGATGGGATCATATCCTTTATCAGCAAGCCATGCCTTGGCCTTATCATCAAGGCGAATCTCGATATGACGATCGGCGAGCAATTTCTGCAAGCGTCTCAATTGAACATCGACAACGCCGACCATATCCTGACGGGACAGCTTGCTAAACAACAGGATATCGTCAAGACGATTAAGAAATTCTGGTCGAAATGCTTGCTGGACAATCTGCATTACTTCAGCTCGAGCATTTTCCACTGGCTCATCCTCTCGAAGATGAGCAAGGACAGAGCTCCCAAGGTTCGACGTTAAGATAATGAGTGTATTCTTAAAATCGACCACATGCCCTTGGCTATCCGTTAATCGGCCCTCATCCAAAACTTGTAGAAGAACATTAAAAACATCCGGGTGAGCTTTTTCGACTTCGTCAAAAAGAATCACTTGATAAGGGCGCCGGCGCACGGCTTCAGTTAAGGCCCCGCCTTGCTCATAGCCGACATACCCTGGAGGCGCCCCAATCAGGCGCGCAACAGAGTGTTTTTCCATATACTCCGACATATCAATACGGATCATGGCGTTTTCATCCTCAAATAAAAATTCTGCTAACGCCTTGGTCAATTCCGTTTTCCCCACCCCAGTGGGCCCTAAAAATAAAAAGGATCCTAGCGGGCGATTAGGATCTTGAAGCCCTGCGCGTGCACGGCGAATGGCGTCACTTACGGCTTTGATCGCATGCTGTTGACTGATAACCCGTTTTCGAAGGTATTCCTCCATCTGCAAGAGTTTATCGCGCTCTCCTGAGAGTAACTTGTCAACTGGAATGCCGGTCCAACGCGAGACGACCGCTGCAATATCTTGCGCAACGACTTCCTCCCGGATTAAGCGTTCTTGGGCAGCGTTCGTCGCTTGAGCCAGCTTCTTTTCAAGGTCCGGAATCGCCCCATAGGCAAGCTCTCCCGCCCGGGCCAAGTCGCCTTCCCGCTGAGCAATTTCAAGTTTTGCTTTGGCTTCTTCAATCTGCTCTTTTATTTTTTGAACGTTCGTAATTTTCTCTTTCTCTTGCCGCCAAGCCTGAGTAAGTTTTGCTGATTCTGCCTCTAACTTTTGCAGCTCCTCCGCGATCTTGCGGGTGCGTTCTTTAGAGGCTTCATCTGTCTCTTTCTTTAAAGCTTCCTGCTCAATTTTAAGCTGGATAATGCGCCGATCGAGCTCATCGATATTCTCCGGCTTTGAATCGACTTCCATCCTTAAGCGACTGGCAGCCTCATCAATAAGATCGATCGCTTTATCAGGAAGGAATCGATCACTAATATAACGCTTCGACAAAGTCGCTGCCGCAACAATCGCTCCATCGGTGATGCGAATACCGTGATGGACTTCATATTTTTCTTTCAGACCACGCAAAATGGAGATTGTATCTTCCACTGTAGGTTCGTTCACATATACCGGCTGGAAACGCCGAGCTAACGCTGCATCCTTTTCAATATGCTGGCGATATTCATCAAGCGTCGTCGCCCCTACACAATGAAGCTCGCCGCGTGCCAGCGCTGGTTTCAACATATTGGAAGCATCCATCGCTCCTTCAGCTTTTCCTGCTCCAACAAGTGTGTGAAGTTCATCAATAAACAAAATGACGGTTCCTTCGGAATGAGCGATTTCATTTAGAACTGCTTTGAGACGCTCTTCAAATTCACCACGGTATTTTGCCCCCGCTAACAGCGCTCCTAAATCTAAAGCCATTAATTTCGTATCACGAAGGTTTTCTGGTACATCGCGGTTAATAACCCGTTGCGCTAAACCTTCGACAATAGCAGTTTTACCCACACCTGGTTCACCAATGAGGACCGGGTTGTTTTTCGTCCGACGCGAGAGAACTTGAATGGTTCGCCGAATTTCCTCATCCCGCCCGATCACCGGATCGAGCTTTCCTTCACTGGCAACCTGCGTTAAATCACGCGCATATTTCCTTAAAGCATCAAAAGCATCTTCGGCTTGAGGAGAATCAGCTGTCCGCCCCCGGCGCATGTCATTAATCGCTTGGTTTAAGCTGACCTCGTTTATATGAAAGCTTTGGAAAATCTTTTTAGCAACGGGCGACTCCATCATGATCGCTTGCAAGAGGCGATCGGTGGTAACATAAGCGTCCCCTGATTTTTGGGCCAGCTGCTCAGCTCTTTCGAAAACTTTATGAGTCTCTTGCGCAGCATAGAGCTGGCCTGCCCCCGATCCTTGAATCTGCGGTAGCTTAGCTAATTCCTGATCAATACTCTTCAACAAAGCACTCTTCTCTACGCCGCAACGGCGTAATAACTGACCTGTCGAAGAGTCGTTATCCTCTAGCATTACTTTAAGCAGATGCTCGGGCGTTAATTTCTGGTGACTTTTCCTAACCGCAAGGGTTTGTGCGGCCTGGATTAGCCTTTGGCTTTTTTCCGTATATTTGTCAACGTTCATTTCTTCCTCCTAAGGAGCTTGCATAATGTTGCCTTTATTATACCAAAAATAAAAGTATAATTCACGGCCCTCTTTTCTTGTTTTCAATCAATCGAGAGAAGAAGGGGAAAGAATCTGCCATCCTTGGCCTTATGTCCCCTTCTTCTGTGAGAGGATCAGGCTAATCTTTAGAAGGCGGTATGGTATATAGGGCTTGCTTTTAGGCTAATCATCAGCGGTATAAAAAGATACGATGGCTTAGGAATAAAGACCAGGAAGCAACAAAACTCCTATAAACAAGGATATAAGGAGAAAGGTGCAAAAAGGAGAAAGTGTAAGGAAAGAAAATTATAAAACTTACGACCTACGCCTGTGACAGGCATACTTGCCCTACTTACGGAAATAGAGAGAAGGTAAAAAAATGGCAATAGAGAGAGTAAAAAAAGGCCGCCCTAAAGCGACCTCTTTTTCCATATCTCTATGCAAAAAACTTAGTTTGATTCGGTCTTTTTTCCCACTACTTTACCTAAGCTCTTCCCTGGTGCCTCGCTCACGCTCTTATCAGCTTTTTGGCCATCTTCCTTAGGCTCAACCACATTTGATGAGGACTCGCCTTTAATAGCTGCCGAAGGATTATCTGGGTCAAGCTTATGCTTCCCATCAATCGTATACATCTCAATCTTCGCGCTCTTAAAAGCTTCTTCAAAGCGTTTTTTAAGTTCCTTCCGCTTTAATAAGTCGGGAAGGAGCCCTGCCTTAGCTGTTTCATAAGGTACAGGTTTCGACATACGTCTAGATAAAACTTTAAGAACATGATACCCGCCTGGCCCCTGAAGAGGCGTTTGTGTAAATTCACCATCTTTCAAAGCAAAAATTTTATCTTTTAATTCAGGTGCAATAGGCGTGTTCTGAGAGACATACCCCATAACCCCTCCATTTTTAGCGGTCGCTTTGTTTTTCGAGCGCTCGGCTAACTTAGAAAATTCTTCGCCTTTTAAAAGACGATCGATAATCTCTTTCGCTTCTTCTTCCTTATCAACAAGGATATCCGCCAGTTGAACCTCTTCCGTGGAAACAAAGCTATCTTCATACTCTTTATAAACTGCACGGAGTTGATCTTCGGTAAAATCTTTATCTAAACCTCCTAGTAAATAAAGCTGTGATAAGAGCGACGTTTCCATCTCTTGGAGAGCTTTTTTATATTCAAGGCTATTCTGCAATCCCTTTTTCCGAGCTAACTTAGAGGATGCAAGACGTATAGTCATTTGTTTTAAGAGTTCTGGATAAATTTTTTCCAAATCAACTTGCGATGGAGATAAAGGCAAAGACTCAAGCTGCTTAAGCATATCTGATAAGCGGATAACTTGCTTATCGACCCGTGCAATAACAGGATCGCGTTGATCAACTTGTTGCGCCGAACTTTCCTTTAAATCGGCATGGGCACAGTGATTGCCCAAATGGCTTATGCCCCCAAATGAGATAACAGCGAGCGAGCCAACCACTGTTAATGATTTCATTTTTTTTCTTAACATTCCTAGAAACCTTTCCCAAAATTAAAAATTACTATTTATAATTAACTATTTTTATATCTAAACGTATAATAATGGTGATTGGGATTATAAAACAAACCCCTAAACACTATATATTTCTCTTGTTAATATGGCTAGAGAAAAATATAAAATACTATCTTTCAAGATTTTTAAGAAAGGCGGTTTTTAGGGTAAAAAGCGTAAGGTAGGTTAACTACCGAAAGAGGTTGTTTCCTTTTGCAAACAAAACCTTTTTTTATTTGAATCGTGGAGCGAACATGATAGTTTCGAAGCGAATTTGATCGCACAAAGGTGGTAATAGAATGTTGGTTGATTTCTTAAAGAAAATTTTTGGCTCTTCGAATGAACGTCTTGTCCAAAGATATCAAAAAATGGTTGATAAGATTAATGAATTGGAACCTGAAATTGCCAAGTTATCCGATGCAGAATTAAGGAACCAAACCAATCGCTTTAAGAGCCGACTTGAAAAAGGAGAAACGTTGGATGATCTCCTTATTGAAGCATTCGCGACAGTTCGGGAGGCAAGTAAACGCTGTCTTGGAATGCGCCACTTCGATGTTCAGCTAATTGGAGGGATCGTACTCCACAAAGGATTCGTGGCGGAGATGCGCACAGGCGAAGGAAAAACGTTAGTCGCAACTCTACCTATTTACTTAAACGCTCTTTCCGGTAAAGGCGTGCATGCGGTCACGGTCAACGATTACCTTGTTCGTCGTGATAGTGAATGGATGGGACAAATTTACAGATTTTTGGGCCTTAAAGTTGGTTGTATCTTAAATGAACTGAATGACGATGAACGCCGTCAAGCTTATGCTTGCGACATTACCCATGGAACCAATAATGAATTTGGGTTTGATTATCTAAGAGATAATATGAAATTCGATCTTAAGGATATGGTCCAGCGCCCTTTTAATTTTGCGATCATTGATGAAGTTGATAGCATTTTAATTGATGAGGCTCGCACACCTCTTATCATTTCTGGACCTGCCGAGGACTCTTCGGAACTCTATGTTATTGTCGATAAACTTATTCGCTTATTAGGCCAGGGGGATTACGAAAAAGACGAAAAGCATCGCAGCGTCACCCTCACCGAAGCAGGAAATGAGAAAATAGAACACTTATTAAGACAAAGCGGTGCATTGAAAGAAGGAAATCTTTACGATGTTCACAATGTTGCCCTTGTTCAACATGTGAATCAATCTCTTCGCGCACATACCTTATTTAGACGGGATACCGATTACATCATAAAAGATAATCGGGTGATCATTATTGATGAGTTTACTGGTCGGATGATGGAAGGACGGCGTTATTCGGACGGACTACATCAAGCATTAGAAGCTAAAGAAGGTGTAAAAATTCAAACAGAGAACCAGACTCTTGCCTCTATTACGTTCCAGAACTATTTTCGGCTTTATCCAAAACTTGCTGGTATGACTGGCACCGCTATGACAGAAGCAGCGGAGTTAGGCGAAATTTATAAGCTTGAGGTCGTTGAGCTTCCTACGCACAAGCCTATTGCCCGTATCGATCATAATGATGAAGTCTACCGAACGGCACGCGAAAAATATGAAGCAATCATCAAATTAATTGAAGAGTGCCGTCAAAGACAACAGTCTGTGTTAGTCGGGACTGTAAGTATTGAAAAATCAGAGTATCTCTCTTCACTCTTAAAAAAGCGCCATATTCCTCATCAGGTACTAAATGCACGCTATCATGACCAGGAAGCTTTCATCATTGCCCAAGCAGGCGCTCCAGGAGCTGTCACGATTGCCACCAATATGGCGGGTCGGGGGACGGATATTAAATTAGGCGGCAACCTTGAAATGTACTTACAAAGCGAGATAGAGAAAAATCCGAAACTTTTAGAAGACAAAGCTTTATTTGAAAAAAGAAGAAAAGAAATTGAGGCACAAACCTTACATAATCAAAAAACAGTTATTGAAGCCGGCGGCCTTTATGTAATAGGCACCGAACGCCATGAATCCCGGCGCATTGATAATCAGTTACGTGGAAGGTCTGGTCGACAAGGCGACCCTGGCGCCTCTAAATTTTTCCTTTCCTTAGAAGATGACCTTATGCGTATCTTTGGTTCTGATCGTCTTGACTCCATGCTCCAAAAACTAGGGCTCGAAGAAGGCGAAGCGATTACACACCCCTGGGTTAACAAAGCCCTAGAACGTGCTCAACGAAAAGTTGAGGCTCGTGACTATGACATTCGCAAGCAATTACTCCGTTTTGACGATGTGATGAATGACCAACGTAAAGCGATTTATAGTGAACGCCGGGAAATCATGGAGATAGATAACGTTACCCATCACGTTTTCGACTTTCGCGATAGCGTCATCGAGGCCATTGTCCAAAGAACAATACCAGCCAATTCTCATCACGAGCAATGGGACGCTCAAGCTTTATATGAACAATGTATGCGGCTTTTAGCGTTAAATTTGCCAGTAAAGGAATGGTTCCGCGAAGAAGGCGTGGATGAAAATGAAATTATCAAGCGTATTCGTCGATTGTCTGATGAACTTATCCAATCAAAAATAGAAAGTTTTGGTGAAAAAGAATTTCATTTTGCAGAGAAAAATCTTGTACTTCATATCCTCGACCATGTATGGAAGCTTCATTTGCTCTCTCTGGATCAGCTAAGGCAGGGCATCAGCCTCCGATCCTATGCCCAACGCGATCCGTTGAACGAATACAAACGGGAAGCTTTCATCATGTTTGAGAACATGTTTATTCAGTTCCGAGAAATGGTCACCATGGCCATATCTCATTTAAATATTGATGTCACCAACCCTGAAAGTTTAACACCTAATAGAAAAAGGGAGAGCTATACCACCTCAAATCGTGGAAACACCTCCGCATCCAAAGCACCTAACCCTTCACCGGCTATAGATCAACGCATTCGACGTAATGCTCCGTGCCCTTGTGGCTCCGGTAAGAAATTTAAAATATGCCATGGCAAAATAGCCTAAAGAACATAGAATGGAGAGGCTCAAAAGAACTTCTCCTTTCAAACTAGAAAGGTCCTCCTTTTTAGTATCAAACGTTTCCCTAAAAAAAGGTAGCCGTCCTTTCTTTATAACATGGTTTTCACATATGGGTCACAGTACGCCTACTATCAAGGTAGATACCCTATCTAGGGAGGGCCTGGCTATGCATGGCCAAGCATAAATCAAGCGCGCGATTAAATATAAAGCGACGAAACGGGGGAACATCTCTCTCCCCCGCTAACGAAACATCACCAAAAAGGGTTAGCATAATTCATACGCACCTATAAACCTATCCCAACCTTTAAAATTTAGAAAGGGGAGCGCCAGAGAAGGGCTTCTCATCGCCCATATTCTTCTTTTACATTCCCGAAAAGGACCCCGTCACTGCTCTCAAGAATTAAAGAGGCCATTTGTTCTTCAGGGAAAGCCTATCCTTTAGGGGGACTCCTCCAGGTGAGAGGATCTTGCCCTCTTGCAAGCGACAATGAGAGCCGTCTAAACTATAAAAGTTCACTGCGAAACGATATGCCATTGCCCGTCAGGCATACGACATGCACGGCCATAAGCCATTTGGTTCTTTCCCCCCACATTAATAGATTGCTGGAATTCTCGACAATATTGCCCTGTCGGGGTTTGGTAAGTGCGCACAGGCGTTACAGACCCATAGTGGCCGGAATCAGGGTTGCGCCACTCCACTGCTTCTCCTATTCGCGAGGCTTCTAAAGCTTTTTGAGCTGTTTGCTGAGCATATAGGCGATCTGTCCGATCCATCGAGGCACCAATCTCACTCCCGACAAAGGCTCCGAGTAATGTACCTATGGCTGTTGCGGCAATACGACCACTTCCCTTCCCTACTTGAGAGCCAAGTGCGGCACCACCGACGCCACCAAGAACCGTACCGAACGTTTGTTTAGGACCACCCGTTGCGCAAGCATTCACCATAACCAACATAAGGGGTAATAAGAGGAAGGATATAAACCTCGTGCCTTTCATGCTATATCTCCTGTTTCTTAGGATATTTGCCTAATATAATATATATCATGTAATATATAGCAAGAAAATTAATAACCACTCAACATTTACTAACTTCTTTACTGTTTGTCCCTTATTTTTTACGTAGAGTTGGAAATGCGATCACATCTCGAATAGAAGAGGAATTCGTAAGCAACATAGTTAAGCGATCAATGCCGACGCCCAATCCTCCCGTAGGAGGCATACCATATTCAAGAGCATGGAGAAAATCGAGATCCATTTCATGGGCTTCTTCATCTCCTGCTACCTTTGCGTGAGCTTGGGCTTCAAACCTCTTACGTTGGTCAAGCGGATCGATAAGCTCAGAAAAAGCATTAGCGATCTCACGCCCATTAATGTAAGTTTCAAACCTCTCGGTAAGGCGTTCATCATGGCGGTGCACCTTCGCAAGGGGAGAGATATCTTTAGGTAAATCGATGACATGGATTGGCTGAATAAGTTTATGTTCAACTTTATCGCCAAATACACTCTCGACAATTTTTCCCCACAGATCATCAGCGGCCACTTCGCAGCCCATCGCTTTAGCTACTTTTAATGCTTGGGTTTGATCATACTCCCCAAAATCGTGGCCTGTCTCGCTTTTAATAAGCTCTAGCATTGATAGGCGTTGCCAAGGTTTTTCATAACAAATGGGTTGCTCTTCATATTGAACAACCGTGGAACCACATAATTCTTTCGCTAAGTAGGTTACAAGATCTTCCACTAAATCCATCATATCATGGTAATCTGCATAAGCTTGGTAAAGCTCAAGCATAGTAAATTCGGGATTGTGACGTGGAGAGATGCCTTCATTGCGGAAACAGCGGTTAACCTCAAAAATCTTATCACTTAGCCCCCCAATCATTAATCTTTTTAAATAGAGCTCCGGCGCGATACGCAAATATAACTCTCGATCCAAGGAATTATGATGGGTAACAAAAGGTTTAGCAGTCGCCCCCCCAGGGATGGGATGCAGCATGGGTGTTTCTACTTCTAAAAAACCTTTACTGACAAGGTAATGGCGCATCTTTGATATTAAATGACTGCGCTTTCTAAGCACGTCTCGACTTTGCTCATTAATAATCAAGTCAACATAGCGTTGGCGATAACGCATCTCAATATCGGCAAGGCCGTGATATTTTTCCGGTAAGGGAAGAAGAGATTTACTCAAGAGCGTTAATTCTTGAGCATTAACAGTTAATTCTCCGCGCTTTGTACGCCGAACTGTACCCTTAATACCAATGATATCGCCCACGTCAATATATTTTAGCAGCGTAATACCGCTTTCATTCAAGCTTTTAGGATGACAAAAAGCTTGGACCTTTCCTGTAGCATCATGCAAATCTATAAACATACCGCTATTGCGCATAGCCATCACACGACCTGCTACGCGAACAATCTGTGTGCTTTCCTCCTCATTTTCAAGGTAAACGTAGGTGTCTTGTACAACTTGGGCATCATGCGTACGCTCAAATTTAACAGGATATGGGTCCACTCCTAGTTCATAAACATGAAGAAGTTTTTTAAGCTTAGAGGCTTTTTGTTCATTCTCAGCCCCGACCTTTTCGAGCTCTTTTTCAACATAGTGTTTCATTTGTGAATTCCGGCGTTTCTATTGATAAAATTACCATTGGTTTATCGTAAGACCGTAAGATATTGTCACATTAATTTACTTTTATAAAGACAAAAAATAAGATAAGTTTTACTTTATGGTTACGCGAAAAGGTCCTACAAATAAAGAAATGGATGTTATTATCCTTGCCGCCGGGCAAGGAGCACGTATGAAATCACAGTGCCCGAAAGTTTTGCATTACCTTGGGGGCAGGCCTCTTCTCCATCATGTCATTCAAACTGCTGAGGCGCTTTCTCCTTCCCGCATTGTCGTCGTCGCAACCTCAGGTGACCAGGGAGAGGCCATTAAAGGAAGCCTTTCACAATTAAAAGGGCTTCAATCACCCATCGAAGTTGCGATTCAACCACAGCCTTTAGGTACAGGGGATGCCGTCAAGGCTGCTTTACCTCATTTAAGTGAACATTCAAAAGAGGTTTTAGTGTTACTTGCTGATGTTCCTCTTATCACGCCTCCTCTCCTGGAAAAATTCTATGCTTATTATACCAATCATCGCACTCCAAACATTACGGTTATGTCAATGGTTGTAGACGCCTCAAGTGCCTATGGCCGCCTTATCTGCCAAGGAGATCAGGTCTTATCCATTGTAGAGGCACGTAACGCCACAAAAGAACAATTATCCGTTTCGGCAGGAAATTCTGGCATATTAATAGCTGAAAAAGGGCTGCTCCAGACTTTAGTTAAGAAAATACAGGTTAATAGTATAGGTAAAGAATATTATTTAACGGACATTGTGGGCTTGGCTCAGGAAATAAACATCCCATGCTTTCATCAATTAGGCCCTGCCGAGCAATTACAAGGGATTAACACCCGAATTGATCTAAGTAAAGCTGAACGAATTTTACAAGAGCGTTGGCGTCAGCAAGCCATGCTCAATGGCGTCACTCTTCTAGACCCAGAGACCACCTATTTTAGTTATGACACACAAGTTGGTCCCGACACGCTCATTTACCCAAATGTTTTTTTTGGGCCCAACGTCCGCATTGCTCATAATGTGGTTATTAAGCCTCATTGTATGCTTTCTGATTGTACTATCGAAGCTTTTACCACTATTGGTCCGTTTGCGCACATGCGTGGATCCACCACAGTTGGAGAAAAAGTACATATTGGGAACTTTGTGGAACTCAAAGCTTCCCATATATCTGCTGGTACCTCTATTAAGCATTTAAGTTATATAGGCGATACTCATATTGGCCATAAGGTCAATATTGGTGCCGGAACGATCACGTGTAATTATGATGGGGTCAAGAAGTCCCCGACGTATATTGAGGATAGTGTATTCGTCGGATCGAACTCGACTCTCATTGCTCCTGTGCGCCTCAAGAGAGGGTCAATGACCGCGGCTGGCAGTGTGATTACGAAAGATATATCTGAAGACAGTTTAGGTATTGGGCGCTCCCGCCAAACAGAAATCAAGGATTTCGTCACCAAATTCCGACAAGCACCTCCAAAGAAAACCTTTTCCAAAAAATAATAGGAAGAAATTATGTGTGGCATTATTGCAATTGCAGGTAAAGATAATATAGTTAATAAGATACTTATGGGGCTCAAGCGCCTTGAGTATCGAGGATATGATTCGGCGGGTATTGGCGTTCAGACTGGCAAAAATATACATGTTCGACGCAGCATTGGTAAAATTAAAAATCTAGGTGAGCTCCTTGAAAAAGAGCCTATAAATGGCGCCACAGGGATTGGACACACACGTTGGGCTACGCACGGAAGCCCAACCCTTCAAAACACGCATCCTCATTCAAGCAAGGACGTCTCTATCGTCCACAATGGGATTATCGAAAATTATCTTGCGCTAAAGCAAGAATTAAAAGACATAGGCGTTACATTCCAAAGTGAGACAGATTCTGAAGTTATTTGCCATCTCCTTTCTTTCTATTTAAGCCAAGAGTTATCTCCCCTCGAAGCACTTAAAAAAACAGTCACAAGATTAGAAGGCAGTTTCGCGATTGCCTGCCTTCTTAAAGCTCATGAAGGTCTTATTTTAGGGGTTAGGCGCGGCTGTCCACTTGTTATTGGTCTTGGAGAGGAAGAAAATTATTTAGGATCAGATGCACTCGCTCTTCTCGACTATACTCAAAAAATCCATTACTTAGATGATGATGATATAGCGTTGATCCATCACGACGAAGTTCGAGTTCTTGATCGACATCTGCGTCCTAAAAAGCTAAACATTCAGGTTATCGATCGAGGGAATTTTGCGTATGACAAAGGTAACTTTTCGCACTTTATGCTAAAAGAAATATTTGAGCAGCCGCACGTTATTAAAGCCACCTTGACTGAATATCTTGCGCGACAGAACAACCAAATTCACTTGCCTCCTCTTCCTATCCCAGCTAAGAAAATAACCCATCTGCATATCGTCGCTTGTGGGACATCTTATTACGCAGGGCTGGTAGCGAAATACTGGCTCGAAGAATTAGCGCGTATACCTGTTAATGTCGAGATTGCCTCTGAATTTCGGTATCGTCATCCCGTACTCTTGGATGGAACGCTCTCTCTTTTTATTTCTCAATCAGGTGAAACAGCCGATACTATAGCCGCCTTAAGGTTTGTAAAAGAAGCACACCATAAAACAATGGCTATCGTTAATGTGCCCACAAGCACCATGGCTCGCGAAGCCGATAGCTGTATATTAACGAAAGCAGGTGTTGAAATAGGGGTAGCTTCAACGAAAGCTTTTACCGGACATTTAATGGCTCTTTTCCTTTTCGCGCTTGACCTTGCAAGCAAACGAGGCACCCTTTCGCCATCCTTTATGGCTGCGTCCATCGAGGAGATTTATCAGCTTCCTGAAAAGGTAGAGCAAACCCTCGCGCTTGGCAAAGAATGTCAGCGGATGGCTGATACTCTTAAATCAGCGAAAAGCCTTCTCTTCCTCGGGCGGGGATTAAATTATCCCATTGCTTTAGAAGGCGCTTTAAAAACCAAAGAACTCTCTTATATCCATTCCGAGGGCTTTGCTGGCGGCGAGATTAAGCACGGGCCAATTGCCCTTATTGAACCTGCAGTTCCTACAGTAATTATTGCCCCAAGTAATCACTTACATAGCAAGATAGCTTCCAATATGAATGAAATTTTAGGGCGGGGGGGGCCTGTTTTTCTTTTAAGTGACCTTCCTCTCTTGCTAGATCACTTTAATGAGCATTTTCATTCGCTTATTGTTCCTAAAATTGCTCCTCTCCTTACGCCTTTTATTTATATTCTTCCTTTGCAATTACTTGCTTTCCATATTTCTTTACTATTAGAACGGGATATTGATCAGCCAAGAAATTTGGCCAAATCCGTCACGGTCGAATAACGCCTATCCCTCTCTTCTTTTGCGACGCCTTCTATCGTATGAATTTTTCTATTAGCCTGTAGAGCCTTTCCATGTTTATAAGCAATGTAAAGGTTGTAATACAAAAAATATTTACTTTTACAAGGGAAAAGTATAATATGGAAATTAAACATTTACTTAAATTATTAGGTTTGATATGAGATTTATTACGTTTTTAACATTGCTTATATTATCACTAGACTCTACTCACGCTCTCATTAGGCGCTTTGATGTGGAGGAGAAAGAATACATAAAGAAAGGCGATGAATTTCCAAGCGCCTGTGTACTTACTTACTTCGATCCAAAGATATTAGTAAACATGGGAACGGCTGTGCTTATCGGTAAGCGCACTTTTATCACTAACGAGGACCTTTATAGAAGCCTTCAAGACGGCTCTTTTTTTCCTATCGTGCGATGTGAACATGATGTGTATCAGGTCGATCAGGCTTCTCCTCGCCCTTACTTTTCTGCAGATAAAAAAGATGTTAAATTTGTGCTATTCCGTGTCAAAGAAAAAGAAGTAAAGCATATTACCCCCACGAAGTTATTTGAGGGCCAGGTTATGACTTTATGGAATCAACGCGTTCTCTTTACAGGATATGGGGCGTCTGGAACGAACACGGAAGGAGTGAATACAGCTCTCCTTACGCCTACCATTCTCTTTCCTGAAATGGAGAGCTTTGTTAATTCTTTAAATTCAGGAAATACGTCGGAAAGAAATAAAAAAATAGCTTATGAAGAATTGAGGACTTATTCCCTTCTCTTTCATCGCCGAGCAGCCCAGACGATCATTCTAAGCCCCATAGAAAAAGAACATCTTATTTATTTAAAAAAAATCGACTCGAGCCAAACGGTAAGGGATATTCTACCCGATGATATTTATGATAATGATGATACGGTCACAGAATGGATGCAGGGCGTTCCCAAATACCCTGTGGATGAGGTCCTTATTACAAAAAACTTTCAAACCTCCCCTGGGAACAGTGTCCCGTCTCTTACACAGTTTACCATCTCAGCGTCTAGTCTTCCTCTCGAGGGCTTACCTACAAGGACAGATATCGCATATTTCACAGAAAACGGTGAACTTATCGGAATCAAACTCCCCTATCAAACTACAGTTGCAAGGTCAATGAGAGAGACTTATAGATATAACTTTCCTGATAAAGAAGAAGAGATAAATGAGCTCTTTGAGCTTCTCGAGGAGGATGATGGCAAGGAAGAGATCATAATGGATGTTACGGTAGATGAAACAGAACTTCCTTGCGGTCACATGGAAATGAGTCTCGGCAACACCTTACCATTGGCAGGCAAGAACGGAACCTACACCTACACTTTCACCTACAAGGGAAGATCGTATGAATTTTCTCGCCCTTCTCCTGGCAAGGTTAATTTGTATGATGTGGTGACCCATACTTATTTCTTAGGTAAGTACACCGCCTGGATCAAAGATACCATCGAGGAGCTCGATGCTATCAAACACGACGATAAAAAGAAGAAAGTTAGCTCTCAAGGCGGGCGCCAGCGCCTCAAAAAGAAGAAATAAGCCTCTTAAGGAAGATAACGGGTCTTCTGGTGACGAACGAGAGGGCTTGTACTTTTTTCTTACCTCTAAGCTCCCTTAGGGAACACTTAGGCGAAAGCCCCTCTATTTCTCTGTAAATTACCTCACCCGCAGCTGCGTCACGACTTTAGTCCAAGGCCATCCTCCAAGGGGCAAACCTTAGAGCATAGGCCATCTACCAAAAAGTAGCTTAAGCTTTTTTAAGGGTAGGGGCGGCTAAGGAAAGAGGACTTCCTGGAGAAGCAAGAAATGGTGGGCGTAGCCGGGATTGAACCAGCGACCCCTACGATGTCAACGTAGTGCTCTCCCACTGAGCTATACGCCCATTTCTGTTTATGTAGGTCTTTATACTTTTTATGGCCTGTAAATGCAAGGGCAAATAAGGAAGCAATGACATACCCTTCTTTGCCGAGCTTTTATCAAAACCGTCGGAGAAAGATTCCTCTTATATTAAGGTATCTCTTTATTCTTCATTCTTGGATGCTGAAGTTTCGCTGCGAGGCTTACCTTTACTAGCAGCCTTTGATGTATTTCCAAGGCTCCGCTCACCCCGGCGAGCAAAGATAGGCTTTTCTGCAATACGCGCCTTCTTTCCTGTCAACCCGCGCAAATAATAAAGTTTCGCACGGCGCACATCGCCATGGCGAATAACTTCAATATTTGTAAGGTTCGGAGAATAGAGTGGGAAAACGCGCTCAACACCTTCACCGTAAGATACCTTGCGTAATGTAAAGGAGGAATTGATCCCAGCATTCTTTCTAGCAATGCAGAAACCTTCAAATGCCTGAACCCGCTCGCGGGCTCCTTCCACGACTTTAATGCTTACCCGCACCGTGTCTCCTGGGGCAAACTTCGGGATAGACTTTCCTTCTAACAACCGAGCTTTTTGCTTTTCCTCAAAGCTTTGTAAAATATTCATTGGACTTACCTCTTCTCGTTTTAACTTCCTTTATGCCTTTTGTTGCGATTTATTGCAATAACTTTTCCATAAGTCAGGGCGTCGATGCTCTGTAATTATTTCGGCTTGCCCCTTCCGCCAAATTTCTATATTACGATGATTCCCAGAGGTCAAGACCTCTGGCACGTGTTGACCTTCCCATACCTGCGGTCGAGTATAATGAGGATATTCTAAAAGTCCAGCTTTGAAACTTTCGTCCACAAGTGATTCAGGAGCCCCAACGATGCCTGGAAGCAATCGAACAACTGCTTCAAGTAAAACCATCGCAGCTGTTTCTCCTCCACATAATATATAATCTCCAATACTTATTTCTTCAAAATCCCATGTGTCTAAAACTCGTTGATCAACACCTTCATAGTGGCCACATAAAATAATTATTTCCTTTTTTTTACTTAAGCTTAGCACTTTATGCTGATTAAGAGGTTCTCCTCGAGGCGTCATATAGATAAGGTGAGGCTTTTCGACAGCATGACGAACCACCGACTCGACCGCGTCATTAATTGGCTGTGGCTGCAAAACCATCCCAGGGCCTCCACCAAAAGGCGTGTCATCAACTCGGCCGTGCTTATCTTTACTGAAATCGCGGATATTAATGGCATTGAGGCGCCAAAGCTTATGGCTTAATCCCCGACCAATCACCGAATACGCAAGTGGACCAGGAAACATGTCCGGAAATAAAGTCAACACATGAGCGCACCAAGGTATAAGGGCCATTTTTCTTCTTTTTCTATCCTTTTGTACGCTTACTTTTTGAAGGAGAGAACTCATCATATATCTCTCCTTTTATGATAACCTTTTCTTTCTCCTCAACGGACAAAACTGCTTCACAAGAAAAAGGAAGAAGCGTGAGGCAACCATCTACCCCCTTAATTTCTAGGATATCTTGAGCCCCGAAGTTATAAAGAGACTTTACATGCCCAACAAGCTCTCCTTGGGACGTTTCGACACGGCAACCAATCAGATCCGCATGATAATAGGTATTCTCCTCTACTAAAAGAGGCAGGCAAGAACGCGGCACGTGTAACTGTGTCCCTTTTAAACATGCCGCTTCTTCCCGCGTTGAAATACCCTCGATTTGAGCAACAACAAAGTTATTTTTTATAAATTTAAGGGTACAATGAAATGTACGAAGACCATCGGCAGTACTCAAAGGATTGTAAGCTTCGAGCGAATCGAGATCGTCTAAATAGAGCTTTATCTTAACAAGCCCTTTCACGCCATGTACGCCGACAATCTCTCCAACACAAATCCTGTCCATTTTTCTTACCTTATATACAATAAGAGACCGAAGAGGGGTCCCTTCTCATTATAGAAGTCTTCCAACTTGAAGCGGCTCTTACCAAGTGAAAAGAGCTTTTCTCGTCTCTGTTTGACCCTAGCACGCAAGACTCTCCCTAAGCAGGAAAAATCCCTAAAGGCTTATAGGCAAGAGCTTGAGAGGAAAAAGGCCCCTCCTTTTTCCTAACTTAAGGACGGGCTCGCGTGCCTAAATTGCAGCTTTATTTAGACGAGGCTCACTCTTTGCTCTCAATGTCGATACCGTCACAGACAAATACTTTACTCTCTGTTCTTTTCTAACTTTGGGCTTCAGGAGCCTCTTCCTCGACGGGCGCTTCTTCTGCAGCCGGCGCTTCTTCTACGGTTTTATGCGCCTCTTCGGCAGCAGCCTTAGCAGCCTCTTCGGCTTCCTGCTTAGCCTTTAAGCGTTCCAAAGCTTTAGCCTTTGGAGCTGATTTCTTGGGTGTTTCCCGGATCTCCGGCATAGGAATCACTTGAGCTTTTCCTAAAAGTTTAGCCACTCGGTCTGTTGGCATGGCACCTTGAGACAACCAGTACTTAACTCGTTCTTCATTAACAATGACCTGCGCGTTATCACAGGGGTTATAAGCCCCCACCTTTTCGATAAAACGCCCATCTCTTGGGGCACGCACATCCGCGACAACCATGCGATAATAAGGGCGTTTTTTTGAACCGCCTCGTGCAAATCTAATTTTTAAAGCCATACTTTCTCTTCCTTTATAGTTAACAACATTTTTTACATTATCGGGGGAATATATCATGAAACCCGCCCCGAAGAAGATCTTTCGGCGTCAGGTTTTTCATCCGCTTCATCATTTTAAGCATTCCCTGATATTGCTTTAACAAACGATTCACCTCCTGAACCGTCTGACCGGACCCCTCAGCAATGCGCCGTTTACGCGAAGCACCAATTAATTTGTAGTGCCGGCGCTCTTGAGGAGTCATCGATTGGATAATAGCAATTTGGCGCTTGATCGTTTTATCTTCAATCCCATTTCCACCTAGCTTATCTTTTAACTTACCTAAACCAGGAATCATATTAAGTAAAGACTCTAACCCGCCCATTTTATGAACTTTGGACATTTGTTCAGCCATATCCCCTAAAGTAAAGATACCCTTGCGTAAACGGGCCTCAAGCTTAGCGCTTTCTTCCTCATCAATGACTTGAGCAGCTTTCTCAACCAGAGAAACAATATCCCCCATTCCCAAGATACGGCTTGCGATACGATCGGGGTGAAACACTTCTAACGCCTCTAGTTTTTCCCCAACACCCATAAGCTTGATAGGACAATCGGTGACAGCACGCATGGATAACGCCGCTCCACCACGGGCATCGCCATCGATCCGCGTTAACACAATGCCTGTCACTTCAATACGCTCTTTAAAGGCTTTTGCCGTCACCACGGCATCTTGGCCCATCATGGCGTCAGCAACAAACAAGATTTCGGTCGGCGATAAAATGTCATGTAACTGGGTAAGTTCCTCCATCAGCACGTCATCGACGTGGAGGCGACCAGCCGTATCCACAATCATCACATCATAATTTTCCAGCCGCGCTGTCTCCATAGCTCGTTTGGCTATGGCAACAGGTTTTTCCCCTTCCTTGATAGGCAGTGCATCAATCTTTATCTGCTGGGCCAAAACCTCTAGCTGGTGCTGCGCCGCTGGTCGATAAACGTCCACTGAGACTAAGAGAACTTTCTTCTTTTGCTGATGGTAAAGGTAGCGGGCCACTTTTGCCGACGTTGTTGTCTTACCTGACCCTTGCAATCCTACCATCATGATCGTAGCAGGCGGCTGTGAAGATAAGCAAAGCGGTTCAGCTTCCCTACCTAAGACGTCGACAAGTTGGTCATGAACAAGCTTAATAACAACCTGCCCCGGCTGCACATTCTTAATAAGCTTCTCCCCGACAGCCTCTGCCTTAACGCGGTCCACAAATTCCTTTACAACCGGAAGGGCGACATCGGCTTCAAGCAAAGCAAGTCGCACCTCACGCAAAGCTGCGCCCACCTCTTCTTCCGTTAGAGCACCGCGCCCCCGAAGACGATCAAATGTCTGGTTTAATTTCTGGGTTAAACTATCAAACAAAATAAACTCCAAAAAAATCAATCATGCATTACACTGCAAAAAGTCTCGGGGCCCTTACCTAGTTTTGTTATGCCCGCACACCACTCGCACTTGAGCACCTCGCATACATGCTCTCCTTTATGGTATGTTATGTAAGGACTTTGCCAACGTCTGTCAAGTAATGCGTCCCCATGTTACACTTTTCCCCCAATCATTGCTAGCAAATCTTTCAGGATTCATTTATGATGGTTATTTTAATAGCTTGTCATTTTTGGTTCTCTTAGCAACAGGATTATCAAACATTCATGAAAAAATTAACCGCTTACATAATGAATGGATTAGAAAATAATTTTATAATTATTGAGGATAAGGAGGGCACTTTTGCCCCAACCATTACCCAAATCCAACAGATAGCTTCAAAAGCGGGACAAAAAGCTTGCGATCAGGTCTTAATTCTTCAACCTCGTTTTAAAGCAAAAGCACAACGCTATGTCACGACATATAATCGCAATGGAACCCAAGCCGAAGTGTGTGGCAATGGCTTTCGCTGTGTAGGGTGGCTCTTAAAATACAAATTAGGGGCAATTCAAGGGAACTCGTTTTTACTTGACACACCACATTCTCGTCTCATTAAAGGAGAGATTTTAAGTGCTCAACAAGTCCGCCTCAACATGGGAACTCCTTCGTTTGACTGGCAAGGGATCCCTCTCGAGAGGAAAATGAGTACGCACAAAATGGCATACAAAAATGGTCCTTTAGAGCAGCCCACAGCCGTCACTATAGGCAACCCTCATCTTGTTTTTTTTACTCCAACCCTGGTTGATCATCCCCTAGCTCAATGGGGGCCCATTATTGAAAAAGATCCTTTGTTTGGAAAGGGGATTAATGTGAGTATGGTGGAAGTCGTTACGCCGACCTATTTAAAGCAAGTCGTTTGGGAGCGTGGCGCAGGCTTAACACGTGCTTGCGGCAGTGGCGCCTGTGCTGCAACGGCAGCTGCGGTCTCTCAAGGATATTGTCAACCATCTGTAAAAGTAGAGCAGCCTGGAGGAATTCTTGAGGTAACGTGGCAACCTGATCGCTCGATGCTTTTAACAGGCAACGTCACCTTTGAAAAAGAATACTCCCTTATCATTGACCAAGGAACGATTGTTTATGAGCAAGCCTCTTAAAGAAAACGAAAAAAAAATTGATGTTACGACCTTTGGCTGTCGCCTTAACTTTTATGAATCAGAAGTCATAAAGCAACAAGCCGCAAAAAGTGACTTTGAGGGAGAACTTCTTATTTTCAATACCTGCGCTGTTACCCAAGAAGCAGAACGCCAAGCAAGGCAGGCTATTCGGCGTGCTAGACGCCAAAAACCGCACGCACGTATTATTGTGACGGGATGTGCGGCTCAAGTTAATGCACAAAAATTCGCGGCGATGGAAGAAGTAGATATCGTCTTAGGCAATGAAGAAAAGCTCCATGCACCTTTTTATCAAACCTCTCATTTTGAGACGGTTTTAGAAGAAAAGATCCTTGTCAATGACATCATGTCTGTAAAGGATACAGCTCTCCATCTTATTTCAGGGTTTGAGGGTAAAACACGCTCTTTTGTTCAAGTCCAAAACGGCTGCGACCATCGCTGTACTTTTTGTCGTATCCCTTATGGACGCGGAAACAGCCGTAGCGTCCCGGTGGGTGATATCGTGCAACAAGTCCGCTTGCTTGTGCAGAACGGTTATAAAGAAGTGGTCTTAACAGGCGTGGATATTACCTCGTATGGACAAAATTTGCCAGGCAAACCAACCTTAGGGCAGGTGGTGAAACGGCTCCTGGCTCTCGTCCCGGATTTACCCCGGTTACGCTTATCTTCCCTTGATCCTGTCGAAGTCGACGCAGACGTCCTTAGCCTTATCGCCATAGAGCCTCGATTTATGCCACATATTCACTTAAGCCTACAAGCGGGAGACAACATGATACTCAAACGGATGAAGCGCCGTCACTTGCGTGAGGATGTTATTGCCCTTTGCCAGAAGCTGCGCTCCTTACGTGGAAACATAGCTTTTGGAGCTGATATTATTGCTGGCTTCCCCACCGAAACAGAGGAGATGTTTCAAAACTCTCTCTCTATTATTGAAGAATGCAACCTTGCTTATCTTCACGTTTTTCCCTTTTCTCCTCATCCTGAAACACCGGCGTCGCGCATGCCTCAAGTGCCAGGAGCTATTATTAAAGAGCGCGCTTCAAAGCTTAGGGAAGTGGGGGAACGCTCTTTAAGGCGCTTTTTAGAAAGTCAACTCGGCAGGCAAGAAAATATTTTGATGGAAACTGAGAGTGTGGGCCATACTGAAACGTTTGCCCCGACAAAAATCATAACAAATACTGGACTAACCCCTGGAGAAATTGTTACAAAGACAATTACAAGCGTTGAAAGCAACACACTTATCGCAAGTTAATAATATGAAAAATTGGTTTTCTCGAAACAAAAAAGACCATAAACAAAAAAACGAGAACCTGGGAGGGGAGACGCTCAACCAAGAAGGTAATGTCCCATCCCTCTTAACAGAAGAAGCATCCATTCCTTTGGATAAGGAGGAAAACTCCTCTCCTCTTGAGGGAGATACGGAAAAAGACAAAGGGTGGTTTTCCCACTTAAAAATTAAATTAAAAAAATCTTCTACACGTCTCAGCGAAGGGTTATCCACTCTTCTTTCAAAACGCAAGCTTGATAACGAAACTTTACAACAAATGGAAGACCTTCTCATTATGTCGGACCTGGGCGTAGAGATGAGCTCTGAGATCATTGAACACCTTAAGAAACAAAAGTTTAACCAAGAGGTCTCTCTCAATGATATTAAACACTTCTTGGGCACTTATATTGAGCAAAAATTAGATAAGGTGGAGCATGCCTTAACAATCAACCGTGAGCATAAACCCTTTATCATACTTATTGTGGGCGTTAATGGAAGTGGAAAAACCACTACAATCGGAAAATTAGCCAAAAAATGGAAAGACGACGGCTACAAAATAAGGCTTATTGCGGGGGATACCTTCCGTGCAGCTGCTGTTGAGCAATTATGTCTTTGGGGAGAACGCCTTAATGTTCCGGTTGCGACCATAAAAACAGGAGGAGATGCGGCAGGACTTATCTTCGATGTTCTTTCTTCTGCCCAAAAAAACGAAGATGATATAGTGCTTATCGACACTGCGGGTCGGCTCCATACCAAAGCTAACCTAATGGAGGAGCTGGAGAAGATAGCTCGTGTCATAAAAAAAATTGACCCAAGCGCACCGCATGCTTGCCTTTTTATTGCCGATGCAACCACAGGTCAAAATCTTTATAAACAAGTAGAAACTTTCCATAAGCATGTTCCTCTCTCCGGCCTTATTATGACCAAGCTAGATGGCACGGCTAAAGGGGGAATTCTTATAGGGTTAAACCAAAAATTCCATCTTCCCATTCATGCAATCGGCATAGGAGAAGGCGCGGAAGACCTTCAACCCTTTGATGGCCATAAATTTGCCGAAGCTCTGATTGGCTTAGAGGAGTAGCTTATGAATCAATCTCACGACCCAGTCCCCTCTCTCTTTCACGAACATGCGCGAAATTTAAAGAGCTTTTCAAATGCTCAAGAGGCGCTTGAGCATATTATAAAAATTTATGATAGGAATATCGCAAAAATTCAAAAAGCCTTTAAAGAAGTTTCTTCCTCTTTATCATCTTTGGAGGCGATGAAATCAAAGCTTTTCGATGTGACGGATGCAACATACCCCTATTTAGGGATTGAAGTGAAGGCTTATAACCTTAATAGCGATGCGCGTGTTGCCTTTGGCGCTACGTCAGAACCCGGAATCTATGGTACCACCTTAACGCGTCCCCATCTTTTTCGGGACTATTATTTAGAGCAAATTAGCTTACTTATTAAGCACCATAAAACCCCCGTGTACGTAGGCGAGAGTAACTGGCCTATTCCTTTACCTTTTGCCATCGAGCATTACGAAAGCGATGTGGATCCTCTCATTATCAATCAGCTCCAAAGTGAGTTTATCTTACCCAATTTAAGTAAAATCGATGATAATTATGCAAATGGCACGTACGATAATCATCTTCAACCCAAACCATTATCTTTCTTTACGGGGGAACGAGTCGATTTTTCTGTGGATCGTTTGCACCACTATACAGGGACTTCCGCCGAACATTTTCAACGTTTTATCCTTTTAACCAACTATCAACGATATGTAGATTCCTTTATCAAGTATGGTGAAGAACAACTTCAACAAAATACAGAATATGACTCTCTGGTAGGCCCTGGCAACTACATCATATGTGCGAAGGACCGGCAAAAGGCCATAATCGGTGAGCCCCTAAAGCATTTACCGCAAATGCCCGCTTACCACTTAAAACGCCCTGATCGGAATGGAATTACCTTTATTAATATTGGCGTCGGACCTAGTAATGCAAAAAACATCACCGACCACTTAGCGGTGCTACGCCCTCATTGTTGGATTATGCTTGGTCATTGCGGAGGATTAAGGCGTAGCCAAATGCTTGGCGATTATGTACTTGCTCATGCCTATGCACGTGATGACCATGTGTTAGATCAGGACCTGCCTCTTTTTGTTCCTATTCCTCCTATTGCCGAAGTTCAGGTCGCCCTTCAGCTAGCGGTAGCGAACATTACGGGTCAACATGGGACAGAACTTAAAACACGTATGCGGACAGGAACCATCGTAACAACCGATAATCGAAATTGGGAATTTCGCTTTCGCGAGCTGTACGAGCGCTATCAACAATGTCGCGCCATTGCTGTAGATATGGAATCGGCTACGGTCGCTGCTAATGGCTTCCGTTTTCGCGTCCCCTATGGAACGTTACTATGCGTCTCGGATAAACCTTTACATGGGGAGTTGAAGCTTCGCGGCATGGCAATGAGCTTCTATCGAGAACGGGTTCACCAACATCTCCAAATAGGATTAGAGACGGTGAAAATTTTAAGTGAGCATCGTTTAACCGAACTTCATTCCCGAAAATTACGTGGTTTTGATGATCCTCCTTTCCGGTAAAAGGGAAGGAAACTATAAAAAAGGGAATAGACTCATTAAATTCAGCCTCTGTTACGGCCTCTCTTAAAGGCAGAGGAGAGCTATCCTAGGTCGATATAAGTTCCCTTAAATTTAATTTCTCTTAAACCTCAAACAATCTTTCGAACAGCATTTTCCCACCAGTGCTTCTTCCTCCACACAATCGCCCCATGCCATTTTCCTCAGCCTATTATAATGCTTATTTGTTTTTTTAGTTACCACGGCCTGGTTAAGCCCATCATGTGAGCAGATATCTAAATAGACATGACCTTTTTTCTTGATAGGCGCTTTAATGATCCGTCCTCTAGAACATGTAGCCGGCTCCCTTGTAACGATGAGATAAGAATATTTCTCGTCTTCAAACGAAAGGTCTGCTCCTTTAACGCGGCGATGAAGAGGCAAGCGATCAAGTCGCTCCTTAAAATGGCACCAATCTGTATCCTTAAGAGGGCATCGCTGATGGTGCGTACAAGGAGCCAATATCATCGCGCCCAATTTAATAAGAATTTCTCGCACTCGAAGGAGCCTCTCGGACCCTTCTTTTGTTCCTGGTTCAATAATCACCAGGGCCATACCCGTCCTCTCCCAAAGCGAGGTCAATACTTGTTCCGTAGAGTGCAAAGGAAGCTCACCTAGAGCATAGGACATAAGGGTAAGATCATACACACCGCTCGGCAAATCAGGCAAAATCTTCTTATGCCAAGCAATCTTAGGTTGGTCTGCGGTTGGTATTAAGGCCTGAGCTTGTTGAATAAAGCTAGCATTACCTTCCACGGCCTGCAAATCAGACAAAGAAGGCCAAAGAGCTAAAGCAACCAGCAGCCCTGTCCCTGGACCTGAGCCAACATCTAAAAAACTTCGGGGGGCTCGTGTAAGGTGAGGAATTAATTCTTTTTCAAGAAGGGAATAAAGGACCGCATACGTAGCTGGCATGCGGACCAAGGCATATACCAATGCCTCTTGCAAGGTAAAGGTAAGACTCGAGCGTTTATCCTGACGGTAGGTTTTTGTCAAAGATTGGCTGATTTTTTGAAGTTCTGAGAGGGAGTGTTGTTGAGCTTGCTGTAAAAGAACCTTCTCTACATAAGAAGGGAGCATATTAATGCTCCCTCTCTTCCAGCCAAGCCATTTGGATAGCCTCCAATATTTTCTCGTTAGACCGATGAGGTTCATCGTCAAATTCAGGTAACTCTTGCACCCATTTCCACAGATCGGTAAAGCGAATCTGTAAAATCTCTACGTCAGGGCGCGCCTCCTCTAAAGCAGCTGCGATTTCATAAATGTCAGTCCATTTAAGTTTCATTAATTAACTACCCTTACCCAACCATCATATTTCGTGTAGCAGAAGGAAGCGTCACCACCAATCCATCAAGCTCATCCGTGACGATAATTTGACATCCAAGGCGGGATGTATGCGTTAACCCAAAGGCCAAGTCTAACATATCTTCTTCTGCTTCACACGGCTCCTCAAGTTTGTCATACCAATCAGGATGAACTACAACATGGCAAGTTGAGCAAGCAAGCGAACCTTCACAGGCGCCTTCCAAGTCAATATCATTTTGATGGGCTATCTCAAGCAAGGAAAGTCCGGTAGGAGCTTCCACAATTTTCTGCGTTCCATCTTTATTAACAAAAGTAATTTTAGGCATAAACTTCTCCTAACTTATTCTAAGTCCTGGGGTGCTGTCTTTACGCAATCCCCTTCACCAATTTTTTCGATATACTCTAAGCGTGCCTGATATCCAGTCGCCTCTACCTCTATTGCTTTCTTTATTTTTCCCTATCTTAAGCTGAAAATTTTTTGTTGATTTGTTGTCTTCATACATTGTCTAATTTTTATAATATTATTGTTTAAAACTCGCTTTCAATTTCTTCAATTTTTTTCTCTTTCAAAGCTTGCTTCATGGCATTATTGACAATGCGCTCAGCAAACTTTTTTGTTTGCTTTTCTAAAATCTCCGTCCATTTTTTAATTTCTTCCCGCTTATCGGTTTTAAGGCATTTTTCTAGCTTATCAAGTGTGTGATAAATTTGGTTCTTTTCATCAGCTTCAAGGAAATTTCCATCTGTTTTTATAGCCGACTCGACCGCATTCATAAGCCGCTTAGCATCAACACGCGCCTCTATTAATAAGCGACCCTTCATGTCTTCTTGTCCAGAGGCTAAGCTCTCTCTAATCATATTAATCATCGCTGTCTCATCGAGCCCATAAGTTGGCTTTACGGTAATAAATTGAGAGATCCCTGTTAATTTTTCGACAGCGCTCACCGTTAACAGCCCGTCCGCATCAATAGCGAACGTCACTTCTACACGTGCTATACCAGCTTTCATCGGCGGTATCCCTTTTAACTCGAATTTGCCCATAGATCGGCAATCCGCCGCTAACTCGCGTTCTCCTTGAACTACGTGAATTTGTATACCTGTTTGACCATCTTGATAAGTTGTAAACATCTTTGTCTTTATTGTAGGGATAGGAGAATTACGTTCAATGATTTTTTCCACTAAGCCGCCCATGGTCTCAAGACCAAGAGAAAGAGGATTTACATCCAAAAGTATCGTACTACCACCTGCTGAGAGAGCTTCCGCTTGAATAGCAGCCCCTAACGCCACCACTTCATCAGGATTAATTGAACAAAGAAGTTCCTTTCCAAAAAATTCTCCCACGACTTCTCTTACATAAGGTATCCTCGTGGAACCACCCACTAAGATAATGCCGTCCAAGTCACTTACTTCCTTGTCGCAATCTTTGAGGGTGTGCCTGCAAATGTGGATTGTTTCCTGGACAAGGGGCCTTATTAACTCTTTCAGCATCTCCCTTGTCACGGTTTTTTTATATTTCTCTCCCTTAACGGTAAGCGCCAGGATACTCTTATCTTTCTCTGTCAATTGTTCTTTGACGCGCCGGGCTTCTAATAGTCCCGCTTGAACTAGGGACTTATTGTAGCGGGCCCATTCTTTTAAACCCCACTCTGTCAAGCAGTCGTCTAAGATAGCCTGATCTATGTCATCTCCTCCCAAAGAGGTATGACCACCCGTTGCTAATACTTGAAAAATCCCTTCTTGCATGTGAAGGACCGAGACATCAAATGTCCCGCCACCCAAGTCATATACCACATATGTCCCACGGGACTTTTGGTCTAAACCATAGGCCACAGCGGCGGCTGTAGGTTCATTCAATAAGCGCAACACATCAAGCCCGGCAAGGCGAGCAGCATCTTTTGTTGCTGTGCGTGCCGCATCGTCGAAATAAGCTGGAACCGTAATTACGGCTTCATGAATGACTTCTTTTAAATACTCTTGAGCCCGATTTTTAGCTGCTTTTAATATCTCCGCGGCAATCTCCGTTGGTGTTTTTATCTTGCCATCGACCTCTAAATATAAGACTTTATCTTGCTCTTTATCCTTAGCAAACTTATATGGCAGATAAGGCATTTCCCCTTTTAAATCGTCCAAACTTTTACCCATCAAACGCTTAATTGATCGGATAGAGGCGACTGTTGCATCATGGTCATCTTTCCCTACGGAAACTTTCCCCCCTTCAAATGTCACATGGGAAGGAAGAAGGCGCTGACCTTCAGCACTAGAAATAATAATGGGCTTTTCCTCATAGGAAATAGCGACCACGGAATTAGTCGTGCCCAAATCGATTCCTATCGCTTTATGCTTTTGTTGGTTTTGATTGCTTGCGTGGCTGCTGCCAGGTTCATTAATTTGAAAAAGCATTTTCTTCTTTGTTCTAGTTCATATCTTTCAGGAGTTTTTGAAGATAATGGTACCTTATCGTAAGCCAACGCGCTTCATCAAGCTGTTCTTGCAAAAAAGCGTTCGTTATCTGCGCAAGGAGGTCTTCTTGTTGCTTTTGAATATCTTCGGTAAGGCGCTGCACGTCTTCGCCCGTAATAAGGCGTTCTCGATACGCCATAATTTCTTCGAGAACCTCAGGGTCTTCAATACTCCCTTGTGTTTCATCAAAAAGAAAAACGCCGAAGGAATTAAGAATAGCCTCAGCCCTCAACACAGGGTCCCCTAATATCTTATACGCCTTATTTAAATTTTCTGTGTGAGCTGTTGCATAAAGCTTCTCACGTTTTGAACGCTGGATAAATCGATCAGGATGAAGTAAAATGATACGTTGGAGATAGGCGGGCTTTATCCCACTCGGGCTTATGTCAAATTTAAGAGGAAGCCCCATGTAATAAAATGCATCAAAAGGTAATGGGGGTAAAATAATCCCACAATGAGGACAGAAGATCTCTCTGCCTTCATAGGATTGCTCACATGACCAACACGTTTGTCCTGACATAATTAAGGGAAGTACCTTTTTGCCTTCTCGTTAAACATGGAAAGACTCACCACAACCACACCGCCCTTTCTCATTCGGGTTGTTAAATACAAATCCGGTTGCCATCTTTTCTTCCCGGTAATCCATTTCTGCTCCAATTAAAAACATAACAGCTTTAGGGTCAATAAAGAGTTTATAAGGCCCAAAATCAATAACCTCGTCATAAGGAGTTACTTCATCAGCATACTCAAGCGTATAAGCAAGTCCCGAACAACCGCGCGACTTCACACCAATACGCACCCCAAGCGCTGGCTTTGCCCGTGCTGCTAAGAGCTGTTCCATGTGCTTAATAGCGCGTGGCGTTACAGTTAACAGAGCCTTTCCCATTGTTAATTCTTTTGATCCTTCGTGTCTGATTTTTCTTGCTTGCTACGATAGTCACGTATTGCCGCTTTTATGGCATCTTCTGCCAACATAGAGCAATGAATCTTGACCGGCGGCAAAGATAAGTGCTCGGCTATTTCTTTATTCTGGATGGAGTAAGCCTCTTCTAATGTTTTTCCTTTTACCCATTCAGTTGCAAGCGAGCTTGAAGCAATAGCCGTTCCACACCCAAAGGTTTTGAACTTCGCGTCCATGATGCGGCCTTCCTCATCTACCTTAATCTGGAGCTTCATCACATCCCCACAAGCAGGAGCACCAACCAAACCTGTACCAACCGTTATGTCTTCTCCCTTACTCAAGGTACCAACGTTGCGAGGGTTGGTATAATGATCCATAATTTTCTTTCCGTACGCCATCTTAATCTTCTCCTTTTTTCATCCACCCTAGTTAATGCTCTGTCCATTTAATAGCTTTAAGATCGATACCTTCTTGTATCATCTCCCAAAGAGGACTCATGTCTCGCAGGCGAGTGACGGCCTCAATAATAGAGTCGGCTGCGCGGTCCACATCTTCTTTTTTGGTAAAACGACCAATCCCTAGCCGAAGGGACGTATGTGCCAGCTCCTCATCCACCCCAAGAGCTCGCAGGACATAGGAAGGCTCAAGAGACGCTGAGGTACAAGCAGATCCTGACGATACCGCAAGGTCGCTGATTCCCATCATGAGCCCTTCACCTTCGACGCCGGCAAAACTATAATTTAAATTACCCGGAATTCGATGTACTGGGTCGCCATTTAAGTAGATTTCTGGCAAGTGAGATTCGAGCTTTTTACTAAAGTAGTTACTTAATTTTTTAATATGCTCGTTCTCGGCTACCATTTCTTTCTGGGCAATCTCACAAGCTTTGCCAAGACCCACACAAAGGGGTGTGGGCAGTGTGCCCGAGCGCATACCACGTTCTTGTCCCCCGCCATTAATGAGAGCTCTCAAGCGCACCCTGGGACGGCGACGCACATATAAAGCGCCGATTCCTTTCGGGCCGTAAATTTTATGACCTGAAATACTCAATAAATCAATCTTCATTTGTTCCACATCAAGAGGAATCTTACCCACTGCTTGCGCTGCATCTGTATGGAAAAATACCCCTTTTTCCCGACAAATCTTACCTATCTCCGCAAGAGGTTGAATGACACCTATCTCATTATTAACAGCCATGATGGATACCAATATGGTATCATCCGTGATCGTCTCTTTTAAGATATTTAGGTCAATGAGACCATTTTTCTGTACAGGTAAATAAGTTACGCGAAACCCTTCTTGTTCCAGGTGCCGACAACTATCAAGGACGCACTTATGCTCGGTCAAACATGTTATAATATGTTTTTTTTGGTCCGCATAAAAATGAGCCACACCCTTGATGGCAAGGTTATTTGACTCTGTCGCGCCTGAAGTAAAAACCACTTCTTTAGGGTCCGCATGGATAAGCGAAGCAATTTGCTCGCGTGCAACTTCAACCGCTTTTTCAGCATGCCAACCATGCGAGTGACTACGAGAATGCGGGTTACCAAAATATTCGGTAAAATAAGGCAGCATGACCTCTACCACCCTTGGATCACAGGGCGTTGTTGATTGATAATCCAGATAAATTAGTCCTTCCTTTACATCTTTCATCTTACCTATCCTTTTATCGAGCTATAACCTTCCAGCTCTGTTTTCTTCCTATCGTAGAGCTTCGTCCATGTATCTACAAAGTGTTCAATATCCCCTGCTCTAGTTTGCCAACCCAAGCTAATACGTAAGCTGCATTGGGCATAAGCGGGCCCATACCCCATGGCGGTCAGCACATGGGAAGGCCAAAGACGGCTAGAAGAGCATGCTGCTCCAGCACTTACATAGACATTTTGTAAATCAAGTTGCATAAGTTGTAACTCACTTTTTAAATAAGGGAGCGCAAAACAGCTTGTATTAGGAAGTCGAGCCACAGATCGCGAAAATATTTTAAGATTTGGCGCCACTTTTTCTAATTGCTCCTCTAACCGATCCCGTAAACTTCTAAGATTTTCGCATTCCTGAGTTAGCAGACAAGAGGCGAGAGCACCAAATCCAACAATCCCAGCAACATTTTCTGTCCCAGCGCGTTGTCCCTTTTCTTGATGGCCGCCCATCTGGATAGGCTTTAAAGGCACGCTATCCTTAACGACAAGCGCTCCAACTCCTTTCGGCCCGCCAACTTTATGAGCTGATACACTCATCATATCCACACCAAGTGTAAGAAAATCTATGTCCATTTTCCCAAATGCTTGTACCGCATCCGTGTGCACATAAGCTTGGTATTTTTTGGCTATCTGGACAACATCCTGGATTGGCTGAATAACGCCCGTCTCATTATTAGCTAACATAACGGATACTAATCGTGGCCGATTAGGCCATACTAAAGAATCAGCATGAAGAAGCGCCTCCAATTTATCAAGACACACAACCCCTTGCTCATCTACGGGTATTTTAATGCTGTGGGTTGACGCCTTTAAAAGAGAATCATGCTCAATGGCCGAAACAAAGGCTTGAACCCCTTGCATGCCAAACAATGCCAAGTTATTTGCTTCTGTACCCCCGCTTGTAAAAATAATTTGATCACACACTGCATGGAGTCGATCTGCGACTTTCGCTCGCGCATCCTCTACCCATGCACGAGCCTTGCGACCAGCTTGATGAATCGACGAAGGATTCCCAGGATGTAAAAAAACCTCCTTCATCGCTTCAAATACATCAGGACGCAGAGGCGCCGAAGCGTTATAGTCCATGTAAATGTCAGTGTTTTTTCCCATTTAGTTTATTTCCTCTCTCTCTTTTAAAGAAGAAGACGAAAAATCATGAGCATCCGAACAAGCTCTTAGGTGTATCCCTTTATTATAAACGTCTGCCAAGCTAATAGATGCTAAATAGTTATGTATCTGCTCTTCAAGGCCTTCCCACAAATAATGCGCCAAGCAACGAGCCTTATCCCCCTGACAACTTATATGGCCATTTGCGTTACACCGGGTCACATGCACAGGACCCTCAATAACAGCCAGCACTTGTCCTATCTTAATTTGCTCCGCGGCCCAAGAAAGTTTATAACCGCCCTTCTTACCGCGCACACTGGCGACTATTCCCGCCCGGCGCAATTGAGTAAATAATTGCTCTAGGAGAGGTAAAGGTAAATTCTGTCGTTGGGCGACATCACTTAAAGGCACAGGTTGTTCACCCTCATTTATCATTACATCTAAAAGAGCCAATATGGCATAATGTCCTTTTGCATTGAGCCGCATATTTTTCTAAACTCGTCCTTATTAGAGGATTTTTGCTTACACCCTCCAACTTACTTCGATTCTTTTAAGCCAGAGTAGTAAAAGCTTGATTTTTATAGACTTTTTGTAACTTTCGTGTTAGTAATCCAAAATAACTCTTTAAGTTCCAATTATAGTTAACCTGACTAAATTAGTCAAGTTATAAGAAGCTCCTAAAAATGGATGAGCCTCGAGGTATTTTTAACTAAAATCAAGCAACATAGGATGGAAAGGGGTCAGTTGGTGGCAGAAGTAATGATTAATGGTCCTGAGGGACGTTTAGAGGCTTTGTATCATGTGCAAAAAAAGCCGCAATCTCCCATTGCCATCTTATTGCACCCCCACCCTCAACACGGGGGAAGCATGCATAATAAAATCGTATTTGCGTTATATAAAGCTTTTAACGCGCATGGTTTTACAACACTGAGGTTTAATTTTCGGGGCGTAGGTCGCTCCCAAGGCAAATTTGATAATGGCGAAGGGGAATTAAGCGATGCCGCAACAGCTCTTGATTGGTTGCAAGCTCAAAACCCCAACGCTTCGACATGTTGGGTTGCCGGTTTTTCTTTTGGTGCTTGGATTGCCATGCAACTCTTAATGCGCCGCCCTGAGATGGATGGCTTTATAACAATAAGCCCACCCGCCAACAAATATGACTTTAGCTTTCTAGCCCCTTGTCCTGTTTCTGGCTTGATTATTCAAGGGAATCAAGACGAAGTGGTACCTCATACACCTGTAGGAACCTTAGCTCATAAACTTAACTCCCAAAAAGGCATCCACGTAGATTATCGACTTGTTGAAAATGCTGACCATTTTTTCACCAACCACATGGGCGCCTTAGGTGATCACCTTAATGATTATCTAAACATTGCTATGACGGAACCTAAGCATCCAACACGTGCTTTCTTATAAGAGCCTTTTATATTCTTCTTTTGGATGGTGTTGATTCTGGAAAAAGAAACTTCTTGAAAAAGTTTTAACGGCAATGTTAATAAGAAAGCGACATTTTTTAAGCAAATATAGCAAGGGCCAATACATTTCATAGGATGGACGCTTTAAAGGAAATGTGAATAACCAAGCTCATGACTAGCTTTTTCGTATAGGAGGATAAAAGCAGAAGTTTCGCCGCACTCTTCCTTACGCAAATGACACCTTACTCAGGAAGCAGTGGCTCAGACAAGTTGACAAATGAACGCCTACCGATGAGTAGGCAACAAGGCAAAAAGAGAAATGATACGTTTATTTAACACCCCTCATCTTCCAGCGGAAACACGTGTCGTTGTGGCCATGTCCGGGGGAGTCGATAGCTCTGTCGCAGCGGCCTTGATAAAAGAAGCAGGATATGATGTTATCGGCGTCACCTTGCAACTTTATGACTCAGGTGCTAAGCCAAAACGTGCTGGCTCTTGCTGTGCAGGCCAAGATATTTATGATGCCAAATTAGTCGCGCAAAAATTTCATTTCCCTCATTATGTCTTAGATTACGAGTCCCGCTTTAAGGAAGAAGTCATCGATGATTTTGCCGAAAGCTATCTTAAGGGAGAAACACCTATTCCCTGTATAAGATGCAATCAAACGGTCAAATTCCGCGATCTCTTAAAAACAGCAAAGGACCTAGAAGCGCAAGCTCTCGTAACGGGTCATTATATTCAACGCATTGAGAGAGAAAATGCCGTCCATATGCATCAAGCACTCGACGAGAGCAAAGACCAAAGTTATTTCCTTTTTGCTACTACTCAGGAACAACTGGAATATTTGCGTTTCCCTCTGGGAGGTTTTTCGAAGCACGAAACACGTCAGCACGCCAAGAGATTAGGACTCAAAGTAGCTGACAAGCCCGATAGTCAAGACATCTGTTTCGTCCAGGGCGCTCATTACGCCTCGATCATTGAAAAGCTTAAGCCAGGGTCACTTCAGCCTGGTGATATCGTGCACCTAGACGGGCGCGTCCTTGGGTCGCATGACGGCATTATCCATTACACTGTGGGTCAAAGGCGCGGGCTTAATATCGGTGGAACTAAAGAACCCCTTTATGTGATTTATCTTGATCGCGACAAAAATCACGTTATTGTCGGACCTCATGAAGCTTTGCAATGCCCTAAGATCTTCATTAAATACTCTAATTGGTTGGGAGATACTATCCCTGAAACCGGGCAAGAAGCAGAGGCTAAATATCGCTCCAACCAAACAAAAGTACCCGTAAGGATTTTTCCTTCTCAGGATCATTCACTCCTCATAGAATTTCTCACCCCCCAATTTGGCATTTCGCCCGGGCAAGCCTGTGTTTTGTATGAAGGCACTCGTGTCCTTGGCGGAGGATGGATTCACCAGAAGCTTCCAAAGTAGGTCACGCAAGAAACTAACGAAAACACTGTCTCTAAAAAATGCAATAAATTGCATTTAAACATTAGCTTTAATATATAAAATAAGGTATAAACTCGGCAAGGAGACCCGGGTAAGGCGATATGGGCTTCGCGAACCCTCTCACTGTATTGCCATATAAGTGAGGGGTGGGAAAGGGTCTCTTTTGGTCAAGGTCTACGTCTGAGACGTATTCTATCTATATCTGCCTTTCTGTCATCTCATTAGGTCTCCTTGTAATTAACTCATATATCACATTTCCTAATGTGTAGCAAATAGAAACAAACAAGGTATGTATTTTTTTAATAAAAATTACTTTGGGTAGGCAAAACAACAACTAATCCTGTACCAACCAGCTGTATAAGATATTTAAAATTATTGGTTCTAACATAACCTAATATACTTTCGTTAGTAATAAGAGGAAACAGATCGTGGAATACCAAGCGTGCCCAAGACCAGGAAGAGTCTAAGGAATCAGCGGTTTTTTGGAAAAAAAATCAAGTACGTTACAAGCCTTATACATAGATTAGCGGAAACGCTCTTAGTTTTTATTAATAATTTTAATTTTAAATTTTACTTAAAGTTAAATAAAAAGTAAAAACAAACAGCCTCCCATGTTTGCCTATATTCGTATAGCAACCTAAATTTAAATGCCTGCTAAATAGTATGTTTTTTTCTGGATGCAGGTTATGCTAATTTATTATATTTAGAGCTAAGCTACGTCGAAATAGCCCGCTGACCTCTTGAGCTTGCGAGAGTCTTGGAGAGACAAAATTAACCAAGGCAATTCAGAGCTCAGCCAGGTAAATCATTTAAAGAATAAACTAATAATTTATAAATTTGTTATATATAGCATAAAAAAATTTAAATTGATTAACTTAGGCGATATGTTGACAATAATATAAAAAAGCAATAGAGTTTTTTATATAAAAATCGGGGATAATTAAATAACGAGAATGGCTCGTCAGATTTATTATTAAAATTTAGAGGCTATTTAAAGTCGAATTCACTTCTACGTCTAAAGCGTATATTGCCTCCCGCCTAAGTGCCAGTTAGGAGCCTTCTAACCCCTATGTGTTACTCTGGAACAGTCTAAACTTAGTAGGGAGAGCCATGGGGAAAAGAACATGACGACTATCACCATGAAACAGGCAACTTCCTACATTATAAAACATGTAAGATTTTTTCCTATTGCCATTCTAGCAATGTTTTTAACAGCCTTGATTTGGGCCGCCAACCTCTCAGTTCGCCCTTATTTGTTAAAACTCTTACTCGACCGCGCGACTAAAACGCCTTATGATGAAGCCTTCCTACACCTGCTCTTTCCCGCCATAGGTTATATTGCCACAGGTTTCCTGCTATCAAGTTTCTTTCGTTTATATGGTTATTTTGTTGATATAAAAATGATTCCTTTGTTAAGGGAGAGAATCGCTAATGACGCTTTGGGAGAGCTATTAGAGAAAAGCCCAAGCTATTACCAAAACACTTACTCTGGCAGCCTCGCCAACAAAGTAAACGATTTGACATCCTACATCCCCGAAGTCCTTCAAATTGTGATCGATCGCTTTTTCGCCCATTCTTTAGCGCTCATCATAGCCATGTACACGCTATGGCAAGTTAGTAGCACTTTTGCGCTTTTAATGTTTGGTTGGATAACACTCTTTATTTTAGGAGTATATTTAATATCTTCTTATCTTACCAGCCTTTCTGATGCCTGGGCGGAACAAGGATCGCGTATTACGGGTAAGATTGTCGATACGCTATCTAACATACTACCTGTGCGTCTATTTGCCCGGAAAGAAGACGAGAGAAGAACCCTAGCCACAGCTTTTCATCATGCCGTAAAAGCCGAACAAAAGTTAAATTGGGCTTATTTTTGGGTCTGGTTCGTGCATGGCTATTCCTTTGTGTTTGTTCTAGGGTTAAATTTCTATTTTCTTTTGAAAGGCCGGCAAGAAGGCTGGATCACCATTGGTGATTTTTCCCTTGTTCTTACGATTAATATCGCCATCATTGATTTTCTATGGCAATTTGCTCGAGATTTTTCCGCCTATTCCAAAGCAATGGGGAAAATCACTCAAGCATTAAAGGCAGTTTTGTCGCCCCCTGAGATTACTGATAAACCAGATGCAAAACCACTTACCATTACCCGAGGGGCAATTGTTTTTAACAAGGTGGATTTCCATTATAAAGAAATGGATATCCTTTTTCAGAAAGTGTCTATTTCCATTTTACCTGGCCAGAAAGTTGGGTTGGTTGGATATTCTGGTAGCGGCAAGTCGACCTTTGTAAATTTAATCTTAAGGCTCTATGACATCGCCGAAGGAAGCATTACTATTGACAATCAGGACATTCGTGACGTGACACAAAGCTCCTTAAGAAAAGCGATTGCCGTTATTCCTCAAGATCCATCCCTCTTTTATCGTTCTTTACGGGACAATATTCGTTATGGAAATCCTGGGGCCACTGAGGAGGACGTTATTAAAGCGGCAAGGTATGCGCATGCTCATGAATTTATCTCTCAATTACCCCAGGACTATGACACGTTGGTTGGCGAGCGCGGAACAAAGCTTTCAGGCGGCCAGCGCCAGCGTATTGCTATTGCCAGAGCCATTCTTAAAAATGCTCCTATTTTAATATTAGACGAAGCAACGTCCCAGCTTGATTCCACGACGGAGCTTATTATTCAAGAAGCCATATGGGCTCTCATGCAAGACAAGACAACTCTCGTCATAGCTCATCGCCTTTCCACCCTTCTCCAGATGGATCGTATTTTAGTTTTCAAGCAAGGGAAAATTGTCGAAGATGGCACGCATCAAACTTTATTGTCCCAGGGGAAACTTTATGCCGAGCTTTGGAAAGCCCAAGTAGGGGGATTTCTACCAGACAGAAAGGTTGACTAAGAAAATAGAGCATTCACCTTTTTATCAACGCCCCTTATAGGGTGCATAACGAAGGACATCCCTGAAAAACTCTCTTAATGCTAGCAATACTGGAGCTGAAAGAGGATTACCTGTCAGCTCAAGGATAGATAATGACAAGCGCGTAAGTGAAGAGGGGAGAGCACTTAAGACATTTTTCTCCAGATAAAGATACCGCAGCCCTAAAGAACCAATGGTATCTGGCAACTCTTCTAATTGATTACGTCCTATGCGCAATGTTCTTAAAGATGTTAAACGACTCAAGTTAGAAGGCAGACTCCTTAAGGTGTTACCATCCATATTTAATGAGCTTAATTGAGAAAGTTCTAAAATAGCTGGAGGCATCGAGGAGAAACTATTATCATTAAGGCAAAGACGTTGGAGGCGTGACAGCTCTCTCATACCTCGAGGCAAAGTGCTTAGGTTATTAAAATTGGAACTCAGCCAAGTTAAAGAATTAAGGCTCGAAATAGAAGGTGGCAAAAATTCCAAGAAATTATGATCAGCACGAAGAGTAGTTAAGCTCGTAAGAGCACCTATGGTTGTAGGTAACTCCCCCAATTGATTCCCTGAAATGTTTAAGGCTTCTAAGTGCGAGAGCCACCCAATACTATCAGGCAAGGTAAGAAGGTTATTGTTATCAAGGTCCAGCTGACGCAACTGACGCAAGTAACCTAGGGTAGCTGGCACCCCGATAAGATTATTACCTGACAACACTAAAATTTGTAAGCGGCTAAGCGAGCCGATGCTCCCCGAGATCTCTCTTAAAGAGTTATCCCTTAAAGACAGTTCCTCAAGGTTAGGCAAAGCACCCTGTACAAGAGAAAAATGCTGCAGACCATTATCATCAAGCGTAAGAATACGCAGATTATTTAGAAGGGCTAAGTCCAAAGGAAGAAAAGTTAAAAGAGGATTATTAACCAGGGAAAGGGTTGACAAGGACCTTAACGAATCAATGCTCCTGGGCACCGTCATCAGCGACGTGCGATTTTTGACAAAATAAGGTTGGTTTTTATGCTTTCTAAGACGCTCGTCGGACAGTAAATAACCCTGCTCTTCCACAAACTTTACAAACCAATTATCAGGAGAATTTGTCCCTCGAGCCCTAAGGAGCTGGGAAAGCTCTTCTAAGCTTGAAGGAGGTCTAGGAGAACGCCTCAAGTAACCCATTAATAGATTGCGCGGATGAAAATATCTTGACGCAGACGAATTGAAAAGTTGATTGATAAGAGAAGGAATTCGAACTACGTGTGACTCTCTCGTTTCCCCACTGCGGTAGGCAACACGAGTAAGAATGGTACGGTCTCTTATATAAAGCTCCCCTAAATAAAAAAGTAAACTATCTCTTAAATTGCCTGGCTGACGCAATGAGGCCGGCGTATTCATTAATGTTCTCGGAAAAGATGAAGATGAAGATGAAGAAGAGGAAAGTGTTAAAGGAAAAGATGCACTGGACATACTCTCTTCCGGCGCCTCCGGGCTTAAGGCAGGCTCCTGCCCCCCTTCATATTGAGCATACGCTTCGAAATCATCGGGGAGGTCTTCGATGACAGGGTAAGAAGGGGTCCTTCTTGCATCTTCCAATACCCGCCTCATAACGTCGTCAGGATACCGAAATAGCAAACCAAAGCAAGAAAAGACGTTGCCAGAAACACAGCAATCAATATTACCTAACAAGATACAAAAAAATACGATAAATTTCCCTGTTTTTATCATTGCGCGCTCGCCCCCTCTATTTCCCTCTCTTCTTTTAAATTTATTGTTGATTTATTAATTATAAGTTAAAATTAGATACATAGATGTAGAGGGCATAATTAATACTTAGTTTCTTGTATCTTTAATAATATAAAACGTAATAAAAATACATTTTATTGATTTAATAATATTAAAATTATCAATCAATATACGTATCAAATAAAAATAGATATATTAGGAGGAAAGATTTTAATTCTTTGACTTTTAATTTTTTAATCAGCATTCTGTTTGGCGGCGATAGAAAGGGTCAAAACCAGGCCTCACACCATATTATGACTGAAACAACATAAGGGGAGCGAGAACAAAATTTTTTCTCTGGTACAAGAGCTATCTCTTTTTCTTCTACTCCTAAAGCTTCTTGACGAGAGCCGCTTTATTTTCTCCTACTCTGTTTGATAACCCACAAGACACAGGGCAAGAAAAAAGTTTTATTCCAAGATAGAGACGAAAGTTTAACCCTTTCTAAGTCTCTTTTTTTAATTGTAGGATTAATCTTAATTTTTTATATTTCCTCAGACTCTTCTCTCCCTATAGAGTTAAAAAATAGTTATAAACAGAAAGTTCCTATTTTTCTTTCGCCTTTAGTGCCCATTATCCGCTTAAACCTATTGATTTTTAAGGTGTTTTAAGGCTTAATGCTTTTAAGTAAATTTAAAAATCAAATAAATATGGGCTTAAAAAAGTTTGACGTTTATATTATAAATAGTGTTTTAATATGCTTATAAAGTAAGTTAGATAGAATAAATAATTAAAAATATTCTTAGGAGTTGTTAATGGTAAGACAATGGCTTAATCAACCACGCGGGTTATACATTTTGTTCTTTGTCGAACTTTGGGAAAGATTCAGCTTTTATGGCATGAGAGCCTTACTTGTCCTTTATATGACATCTCAGCTTATGTTTTCAGATTCAAAAGCATTCGGCGTCTATGCAGCATATCTTACCCTTATATACGCCGCCCCCATTATTGGAGGCATTATTGGCGACCGCATCTTAGGGTATCGACGCTCCATTCTATTTGGTGCTATTTTAATATCTTTTGGGCATATCTCCATGTTAATTTCTGGCGAAAAAGGACTTCTTCTTGGTCTTGCTTTTATTATCTCTGGCACAGGATTCTTTAAAAGCAATCTTATGACGCTGGTAGGGAACTTGTATGACAAGACAGATCCCCGACGCGATAGTGGCTTTACACTTTTATATGTGGCTATCAATTTTGGAGGATTTCTGGCTCCACTTCTATGCGGTATTGTAAGAGCCTCTTATGGGTGGCAATATGGCTTTGCCCTAGCTGGTTTCGGCATGATTATGGGCTTGTGCATCTTACTCTTTAGCCACAAAACATTTAAAAACGTTGATGTTGATAAAGAAACAAGCGATTTTAAATTATGGGGCATTAAGCTCACAGATACGATTTATATTGGTGCTTTTATAAGCGTTCCTCTCTTTTTTATGATCCTTGTTTATACCGATGCGATTTCCTACATTGCTTGGGGGTCTTCAATTGCTTTAATTATTTTATATGGATGGGTGTTTAAGAACAGCAGCCAGGATGAGCGTTCTGGTTTAATAGTTATTTTTGTCCTAATGCTTTTCCAAATAATTTTCTTAGCGTTATTTGAGCAAGCGGGAAGTTCCCTAAATTTATTCGCTCAACGTAACCTTGACCGGAATTTGTGGGGATTTTGGCTTGTCCCTCCCGAGAATTTCCAAGTATTAAATCCTACTTTTGTGGTGATACTAGGCCCAATCCTTTCTTACATTTGGACATTTTTAAGTCGATACAATCTTGACCCTCTTCCTCCCATCAAATTTGGAGGAGGCCTTTTGCTGATTGGGCTTGGATTTGGACTTCTTGTTATAGGCACTCACTATGCTTCAGCGCAAGGGCTTGTCCATATGATTTGGCTCGTCCTGGCCTACCTTTTCCATTCTATTGGGGAATTAATGATGATACCCATTGGTTACTCGATTGTAACCCACCTAGCGCCTAAGAAATACACGGGTATGTTAGTAGGTATATGGTTCCTTTCTTATTCTTTTGCAGAGCATGTTGCCGGCATCTTATCGAAACTAACAACAATCGGAGCAGATAGTGGAACAGCGCAAGAGGCTCTTACCACCTTACCCGTTTACATGCACTTTTTTGAAAATATTACCTTCGTCGCGGTAGGAAGCGGAATCCTTCTTCTTCTTATATCGCCGGCTCTCAAGGTTTATTATAAGAAAGCGACGAGAAATTACATAACGACTCAACAAACCTAAGGATAATGGAGATCGCCACCTGCCACAGGATAAGAAACACCTGTTGTAGTCGGCCAAGAAATAGGAAGGTTGATTAGGCGGCGAACGGCTAGATAAGCAAAAGCCCATGCTTCGATCGCATCCCCTTGCCAACCTAAATCTTCTATAGGCTGCAACGGTATCGTAAGGTGCTTACGAAGGAATATGACGAGCGTTTTATTGTTCCGCCCTCCTCCTGTTAAATAAATACTTTTTGGTCGATGAGGAAGTTGATTGATACCAAGAGCAATAGAAGCGGCGGTAAATTCTGTAAGGGTCGCCATCCCATCCTGTAAGGAAAGACCCTTCAGCTGTTGGCTGAAAGCTTTAAAAGCCTGTCGATCCAGTGATTTTGGCGCCGGTTGTTGAAAATAAGGTAATGCAAGAAAATCTTTTACCAAAGGCAAATGGGTCATTCCTTGCTGCGCGTATTCTCCATTCGCGTCAAATGCCTCGCCTGTATGCTGGTAGACCCAGTCATCCATTAACGCAACACCTGGGCCAGTATCACAAGCAAGCAACGTTCCATCTTCCCCGATATAGGTCAAATTGGCCACTCCTCCAATATTTACCACAACGATTGGCTTTGATATAGGGTCGGTGATGGCTTTATGAAAAATAGGCACGAGTGGCGCCCCCTTCCCCCCAAGTTGGATATCGCGAGCACGAAAATTATTAACCACACATGTGCCAAGGAGCCGCGCTAAGAGAGGACCGCACCCCAATTGACACGTCTGCGCTGAGACAAAGGATCTGTCTTCTTTCTGTTTTCGCGGTCGATGCCATAAAGTTTGCCCATGGAACCCTATAACGTCAGGCTTTGGCAGGTTGTGAACCTGACAAAATTCCTTCGCGACCTCAGCATGCTGTTGCGTTAAGGTAATTTCGGTCTTTTTTATACGCGGCATGTCATCAGGGTGCGAGATCAAGTAATGAAGCTCTTCTCTTAAATAAGAAGGATAAGGAACAACGGTACTTGGGCCTACTTTTAAAATTTTTGTCCCATCTGTTTCTAAAAGTGCGACATCGATACCATCTAAGGATGTGCCGCTCATCAATCCGAGAGACTGATAGCTTTTCTTTTCCTTATCTTGCTCCAAACAGATGGTCCTTTTCTTAAATTAACCCTTTTCATAAGGTAATGACTCTCGTAGAATGGTGCAATAATCTTTTTTAGGCAGTAAGTTAAGAATCGTAAACTAATATGGCACCTTATCAATCGAGTCTCCTCCAAACATTGAAAGAGAGAGGGTTTATTTATCAATGTACGGATATTGAAGAACTTGACCGGATCGCAACCAAGGGCAAACCTTTAATAGCCTATACGGGATTTGATGCGACCGCTCCTGCCTTACATGTTGGCAGCCTATTACAAATTATGACTCTGCGCCATTTACAACAACATGGCCACAAGCCTCTCATCTTAGTAGGAGGGGGAACAACAAAGATCGGAGATCCCTCAGGCCGTGATACGTCCCGTCAACTTATGGACGAAGAAACGATTAATCATAACATCCAAGGTATCACCGCTAATTTAAAGAAATTCATTAAATTTGGGGATGGCCCTCAAGACGCGATCTTAGTTAATAACGATGATTGGCTTGGTCAGTTAAACTACCTGACGTTTTTGCGTGACTACGGCCCCCATTTTACCATTAATCGCATGCTTACATTAGACAGTGTTCGGCTCAGGCTCGAACGACAGCAACCTCTTACCTTTCTTGAATTTAACTATATGATTCTCCAAGCTTATGACTTTGTAGAGCTTCATAAAAAATATGGTTGTCTTCTTCAGCTTGGGGGGTCGGACCAATGGGGCAATATCGTTACAGGTATTGATCTTGCACGACGCTTTCTTCAAAAAGATCTTTTTGGGCTTACGACCCCTCTTGTCACGACAAGCGACGGCAAAAAAATGGGAAAAACAGCCCAAGGTGCTGTTTGGATTGATGAAAAACTAAGGTCCCCTTATGAATATTGGCAATTTTGGCGCAACACAAAAGACGAGGATGTCGAACGCTTTTTACTTCTGTTCACCGAATTGCCGATTGCGGAGATTAAAAAGCTTGCTGCTGCCCACGGTGCTGAAATTAACGATGTAAAACGCCTTCTTGCCGATGAAGCGACGCGATTAGCGCATGGACAAGAATGCCTTGCGGCAATCCATAAAACTGTCAACGCCGTCTTTAATAAAGACGATCATTCTCTTGCCTCTTCCTTACCTGTCCATAGGTTAGCGCCTCAAGTATTACCACTTTCAATCATTGATGCTTTTCTTGCTCTTCAACTTGTTGACAGCAAAAGCGAGGCACGTCGCCTTATCAAAGGAGGTGGAGCCCGGGTAAATGATATTGCTGTTAAAGAAGAAACTCTTTTACTGACGAAAGATTCTTTTGGTGCTGAGCAAGAACTCCGGTTATCGGTGGGGCGAAAACGCCATGGTTTACTCAAGCTTACAGAAGAATAACGCTTGAAAAGAGGTTCACTTGCGTGTGTTAGCTTTCTTTGCTTGTCAGGCTCTATACCAGAAAAGTATGGTGAACACGGCACTTCCAACCAAGGGCAACTCTTAAATTCTTAAGAATTCCTTAAACCAACAGGTCCTTGGTTGTTCCCCCTGCCAGCTCTTCCTTCAAATAAAACCGTAGGTGGCGTTAGGGACGTCATTTAGTTTCTCACACCAAAGAGATAAAATAGCTCGGCGCCCCAAAATGTTGGCCATTACCTTTAATTTATTCTTCGAAAAACAGACTTGGGTCTCACTTCTCTTCGCCTATATTTTCATGGTTATTTAACGACTTTTTACTAAATTATATCAAGCACGTACACAAGGTCATATGAATGGAGCAATATGTCAAAGTTAAAGAAATTTCTCTCGCCTTTACTGGCTGGGACTATTTTATCCGCGCCTATTGCTACAACTGAGGCGCATGCTTGGTCTTGGAACGATTTAAAAGAAAAATCGGTTACCGCGATTCGGAAAGCCTCCTCCGTTCCTCTTAATATGAGTTATGCCCTAAAAGAGGGGACGTATTCCTTTGCCGCGAAAAGTAGTTCTCTTGCCAGAAATTTAGTAGGGAGTGCTTTAGATTATGCTTACCAGCACCCTTATCAAACAGCAGCCTTCACAAGTGGCCTCATATTAGCGGGAGCTGGCACCGGCTTTTATTTGATGTACCCGGCTCTTGCAAGTCAAGCCATGGGCAGCGTCCCAGCGATGGCAAGCCACGCTTTCGCCACAGGTACCGAACAGCTCTTTTCTCTTTTCGAGACTCTGCCTTCCTCAGGAGATATTTCGTCCTCCCTTCTCTCTTCAGCACAGACAGGATTAGAGAGCAGTAAAATGGTCGGCAATTATATGGCAAGCACTATGGTTCAACTTTGGCATCATCCTTATGTGAGAGACTTTTCCCCTGTTAATTTAGGTGCTATTAGTGGCACGATATCTTCTTTGGTGCGTATGGAGCTTCCTAAGATTTCTCACCTCTTCCTTACGGGCATGGGAGCACGCACCCTTACCCAAACGGCCAGGGATATGTATCAAAAATCAAGTGGGCAAAGTAATAAGTCTTATAAGTCTATTGCTTGGAACTTGATGAAAGCCAGCGTATTTAAGGGCGGTTTTAAATATCTCTTTAACTTGCCATAAAAAACTGACTTATTGGTTCATTATTTCTCCTAAAATTCCAGGCGTTAACACCGAAATAGGATTAACACTTACTTTTGGCTTGTTTATAGATCCGGTTACCCGATAGCGGAATGACAAAAGTCCACTTTCTTGAACACCACCTAAGAGCTGGCCAATTAAAGGGATGTGGCTAATCATAGCGTTTAATAAGTAAGCAGGAATAACACCTCCCTTAAAATTCAGCATTTTTTTGTCAAGATTATATTGTCCTTCTAAGGTTATACCAAGACCTACACTAATCGCTCTGGCATTGGCTAGCGAGAGAGTATGGCTATCAATATTTATATTTCCCTTAAAAAGATCGAAGAAAATCCCTTGTCCTGAGAGTAGGTCAGCCAATCCCTTAGGAGAAGTAATTGACAAGATACGCGTGAGAATAGGCGCATCTTTTATACGGAACGTTGTTACCTTTGCCTTTACGGATAAAGGTTGTTTAGCTCTCTTGACACCAACGGCCTCAAGCTTTCCATCAACAATTGAGGTGGTAAAATCTAAAATTTTAAAGAGTAACCCACAATTCGTCGTCTTAATGGACAATGCATATTCATTTTTTTGATTTTTTGGACCATAGTTCAAGGAAAAATCCTCTTTACCGTTTAGCTTCGCCGAGATATTTACAGGCCCCCATTCCTTTGTGGCGTTACGAACGATATGGGCTTTTGTATGATGAAACTCTTTCCCGGGGCCAAAATAGAGGGAGTTAAGCTCACAATTAAGGTTAAAGGGAGCAGACAAAGAGGAGGCCTTATCCTTAAAATAAGCACTCCACCATGGACCAATATCTAATTTTTCGCCTTTTACCCCAATCACGTACATCCCATCTTGGTATTTAAGCCTTAAGGAAAAGTCAGAAAAAGGCATCTTAAATGATTTCAATTTCAAATGACGCACATGCAAATCTTCACTTTTTAACTGCCCACTTCCTTCAAAAGAAAGACCTGCTCCTTTCATGATGCAGGATACAATATCAAGATCGCCCCCTTTAGGCATATTAATGTCAGCCGTAAGGATTGCTTCCTCTCCCACCTTATGTGTCCATCCTAACCAGGGAAGGTGTACATGTATCTGGGCGAAATTTAAGCTTGCTTTCAAAACAGAGAAGGCCCCATCACGAGAGACACTATAATCAACACTATAGCCCATTGGCCCTTGAAAATGGGACAGCATATCAATGTCTGTTACTTTCTTCAGCACTGTTGAGTCAGCTGAACCTTGGCAAAAAAGTTCTCGTTTTTTTGATGCGTTCTCTGAAAAATATTCTACCCACTTAAAGGTGGTTGGAATTGACGAAACTTCCGCAGCTCCTTCAATCACCATCCGATCTTTCGTAAGGCTTAAACTCAAATTATCCGCCGCCACGCTCAAAGGACGATTAGAAACATTCATAAAATTCTCAAGGCGGACATTTTGAAGTTCTGCTCCAACTTCCACTCCTACCTGGGATAACGTCAGATTAAGCATTAAAGGAAAATTTAATTGCAAATCAACAAGCGCCTGACCATGAACACGATCAGCTTGTATCCCTAATTGAGTTGCATACACAAGAGGAGAATGGTCGATAATTTTTAGGATCTGGCGAAGAGGGCCTTTAATCGCCAAGGATAAGCTTGCTTTTTCTTGACCATGCTTTAACCCAGAAAGGGTAACCGTTCCGCTTTTGAGCGCTACCTCGGCTATCCGACCTTTGAGAAGCTTAATATCCAGCTGAGAGCGCGTATAAGCAATATGAGCATCAACTTTTGTTACTTTTGGCAAGCCTGTTAAATATTCCACCTGAGTATCTTTAACATCGATATGTCCAGAGATATCTTGCACACTAAAAGCCTTGAGGTTGGATTTTTGCCCGAAAGACCACACACCTTTTAAATTCAAAGAAGCGGCGGTTACTTTCCCTTTTGAGATATGGCTCAATACCCAATTACGTGCTTTGGTTCCCATCGAAGCTGGCCAATACTCTTTAAAATGAGCGACAGGTAAGTCACTGAGTTTTCCTTCAAGATTCACTAACCATTTTTGGGGAGCCTCCTTCTCAATTACTCCACGTAGGTGAACCTTTGGCTCGGCTGTTTGTATATCGAGCTGTTCGATGTGAATTGTTTCTCCCGTCCCTCGCCCTTTGATAAGAGCCTTCTTGACAGGAAGAGGATAAGGATAAAGCAACGCCACACTAATAAACCCCTCTTCCGCTGCAAGATCTAGCTGAACCTCTTTCAGCGAATAGGAATCTTGCTCAACAACAAGACTTAAGCGGCCATGGAGCCGTGCCTTCACCTCGAGCCCTGCGCGCTCGGCAATATCTCCTTCAGCAAGGCCTAAATTCTCAAGGTCCTTCAACAAACGATGGGGGTTTAAATTTTTGATACTCGCTTCCAGGTATTTTTCTTTTTTATCCAACCGATCCTCCAGGAAGAGACGAATAGAAAAAATGTCATCGCTAGTCGATACCTCACTAGATCCATTGAGCAAAATCTCTCTAGCTTGCTTATGATGTTCAAGAGAAATCCTAGAAAAATAAAGGACGTGACTGATCCCAGCTTCTTTTTCCTTACTATCCTTGTGAAAAATGACCCCGTCCGTAATAGTGAGACGACGTAGCGTATTTTTTTGCCAGCCCTCATCTATAGCTAAAATCATAGCCAACAGCTTGTCTTGATTAAAATTTGTCTTGTCCTTACCTTTTGCAGTGCTTTGGAAAAGAACATCTTTAAAAACCGCCAAGTCGATCTTAGGCTTATTGAGCATTACTTCTTCTATGTTCCATCTTCCCCGCAAGAACCCAAGGAAGCTCATGGACAAATCAGTATAAGGAGCATGAAAAATAAGTGCAGAGGCGGGCAATGAACTATCATGCAATTGATGATAAATTTTCACATCCTTTAAGCGAACAATCAAAAAATTTTTCCACGCCACTTCACAATCGCTAATATGTACTTTTAAGCCCCCCGTCATGGAGGACATTACACGCTCAATCTGAGGTGTTAAGAAAGCCACGCGGATAGGTTTGACAGACAAACGGAAAAGCCCGAGCCCTATCAGTAAAGCAACGATACAACCGACGGCAAGCCAACGTACCCATTTATTAGATCGTGCTTTTTCTATCTTGAATTTTCGCTCACCTGGCGCGTTGGGTCCAAAGATCATCTTATTAGCTTTATAAGGCCTTACGTTATCGGTTTTTATCGTATACAATATTGTTAAGTATTTCTATCCTTGAACGTTTGTCAAAGAGGAAAAATGATGATTTTAACTATTGGTGACATAGCTCCGGATTTTACCCTTCCAACTCATACAGAGAAAACAGTTACCCTCTCTCACTTAAAGGGACAAAACGTCGTATTGTATTTCTACCCAAAAGATTCAACCCCAGGCTGTACAAAACAAGCATGTGATTTTCGGGATACACTGCCCCAATTCGAGAAACTCAACGCCACGATTATTGGAGTCTCAAAAGATAGTATCAAAAGCCATAAGACCTTTAGCCTGCGATACCAATTAAATTTCTTCCTGGCCAGTGATGAAGATGGGCGTGTTTGCAATGACTACCATGTGTGGGGTGAGAAGCAAATGTACGGCCGTACCTACTTTGGTATTGAACGCAGCACTTTTCTTATTGATACTCAAGGTAAAATCCGCCAATTATGGCGCAATGTCAAGGTCGCCGGTCATGTAGAACAAGTTAAGAACGAATTAGAAAGATTGTAGCTTTAGCCCTTACCAAGCCTGGAATTCTTATAACATAAAAAACAAGGGAAAATTTCCTTATCTTTCTCTCAATCTCCTGGGGTGGGCTATACCTTTGATTTAGAGGCTCCACTTCTACTCAGGGCTTTATGAGTCTAAAATATGGCCTGTAAGCTGTAGAGTTACCAAAAAGAACAACTCATGGGAAAGGATATGAAAGAGGACAAGAAGAGCCTTAATATAAAAACTAAGCTGCCTCCTCGTCCTTACTTTGTTCTAAGAAAGCTTCAAGCCAATGAATATCATACTTACCCTGGACAATGTCGGCATTTTGCACAAGCTGACGATGCAAATTAAGAGTGGTCTCGATACCATCAATCACATATTCATTCAAAGCACGACTGAGGCGCTTTAAGCAAGCCCCACGATCCTCACCGTAGACGATTAATTTTCCAACAAGACTATCATAATAAGGGGGAACAGTATACCCATTATACAGATGGCTATCAACGCGAATGCCGAACCCTCCAGGTACATGATAATTTTTTATTTTTCCAGGGGAAGGGATAAAGTTGAAAGGATGCTCAGCATTAATACGGCATTCAATGGAATGACCTTTAAAAGTAATGTCTTTTTGGGCAACACTTAAAGGCAGACCTGCAGCAACACGAATCTGTTCCTGAACGATATCAATGCCTGTGATCATTTCAGAAATAGGGTGCTCAATCTGCAAACGGGTATTCATTTCGATGAAATAAAAATGACCCCCTTCATACAGAAACTCAACAGTACCCGGGCCATAGTAGCCAAGCTTCTTCATAGCATCACATACTAAGGTACCTAGCTTCTCCCGCACGTCGCTTGAAATAACAGGTGAAGGAGCTTCTTCGAAAATTTTTTGATGGCGCCGCTGAAGGGAGCAATCACGCTCGCCGAGATGAATAACGTTTCCATGCTTATCCCCAAGCACCTGCACTTCAATATGGCGTGGGGTCGCTAAATATTTTTCGATATACACGGTGCTATTACCAAAATGCGCTTCTGCTTCTTGCTGAGCAAGATTAAAGGCCTCTTCCACCTCTTCAGCGGCATACGCGACTTTCATCCCTCGGCCGCCCCCTCCGCCAGAAGCTTTAATTAGAACCGGAAAACCTATATCTTTGGCAATACGGGAAGCTTCCATAGCATTTTGAATAGACCCTTCTGACCCAGGAACAACCGGCAAGCCAAGTTCTTTAGCGATTTTCTTTGCAGTAATTTTATCACCCATACTACGAATATGTGCGGAACTGGGGCCAATAAACACAAAGCCATGCTCTTCAACCATCTCAGCAAATATACTATTTTCAGCTAAAAAGCCGATGCCAGGGTGAATAGCATCGGCATTCGAAATAGTCGCTGCGGATAATAAGGAAGGCATATTCAAATAACTATCTTTCGAATGAGGTGGACCAATACATACACTCTCATCCGCCAAGCGAACATGTTTTGATTCACTATCAGCGGTGGAATGAACCGCTACGGTCTCAATGCCTAATTCTTGACAAGCCCTTAAGATTCTTAAGGCACATTCACCACGGTTAGCGATAAGGATTTTCTTGAACATCACTTTGCATTCATTACTCAATTACGATAAGCACCTGACCATATTCAACAGGCGCTGCATTTTTTACAAGTACCTTCTTGACCGTACCAGCCTTAGGAGCTCGGATCGGATTCATAACCTTCATTGCTTCAATGATAAGGAGGGTCTGGCCTTTTATAACTATCTCTCCTTCCCGGGCAAATGGATTAGCATCGGGAGAAGGAGCAAGATAAACCGTACCAACCATAGGGGAAGAAACCGCCCCTGGGTGATCAGCATAAGACCCATTATTTGTAGGCACATTCTCTTTCAGGACTTGAGAAGACTCTGTTTTCATCCCCTGCACCGTAGAAATAGGTGAGGAAGAAGGTACAACTGTCGCCATATCAACTCCGCTTACGACATGACCGCGTACAACATTGCGACAGACTTTAATACGCTTGTTATTGTACTCATATTCAATTTCGGTCAAATTCGTTTCATTAAGAACGTCGGCAAGCTGCCTGACCGCGACTTTATCAACTTCAAACCGTGAAGAGGGCTCTTGCTCTCGATTTACTTTTTTTCTATAAGCGATAGTCATTTATCCCCTCACTCCTTACTCAAATACCTTACTTTTCCCATATGTAATATACAATCAAGTAGAAGACAATGATTTTTAACCACCTCACTTTAAACAAAAGTAGGTATAATGCAATAATAATTTCACATATTTATTTATTTTCAAATCGAGGTTTGCGTTTTTCCAAGAATGCTTCCATTCCTTCTTTTCTATCATCCAGAGCAAAAGTGCTATAAAATAGGTCGCGCTCCACTTTGATTCCTGCAGCAAGCGGTATATTAAAGGCACTGTTAATTGCTGCTTTGATTTTTTTAAGCACAGGACGTGAATATTGGGAAATCTGTTGGGCAACACAGAGCGCTTCCTCCTCCCAATTCTCATCGTCAACTAAACGAGAAATCATTCCTAGTTTCTCAGCTTCTAGGGCATCAATGACACGAGCAGTTAAGCATAAATCCATAGCTTTGTGCTTGCCCATTAACCGAGAGAGTCGTTGAGTAGCCCCGATTCCAGGCATAGTACCAAGAGTAACCTCTGGTTGGGAAAATTTCGCTGAGCGCGCCGCAATCAGGATGTCACACATGAGCGCAAGTTCACACCCTCCGCCCAAGGCATAGCCTGAGACAGCACCTACCACAGGTAAAGGACAAAGAGAGAGGCGATCAAAATACTTTGTAAGAAAATCACTGTTGAGAGCATCCATGTGAGACATTCGGCTCATTTCTTTAATATCAACGCCAGCCGCAAATGTCTTTCCCGTTCCCTTTAAAAGAATACAAGACACATGCCCCTTTTCCTCAAAGTCTTGAAGGGCTCGAGCCAACTCCTCCATCATTGCTTGCGAGAGAGCATTCATCGCTTCAGGCCGATTAAGAGTAATAATGCCAATTCTGTCCCGGGTTTCTACCAAAATTTGCTTAAACATACCTTCCCGTTCCTATACTCTTTTATATGTGCCGCCTTCTTTCTCATTATATTTAAAAGGCTATATTTTCCCTAACGATACGGAGTTTAAGAAGGAGGGTCAAAACAAAAATTCAAAAGGAAAGGTAAGATGTCTGAATAGGATCCTTCTTATTCACTGACCAACCCAATATTCCTCTGTATCTTACTGTTGGCAGTGATTGCAAAAAAAGCTAGATCGTCCGGCTTGCGGTTGCCTTAAAATAAGGGAGACATGGCAATCCATGCACGGTTGCCCTTCCCGGTCATACACCTTAAAGTGATGTTGGAAATAACCTAGAGAGCCATCAGGATGACAATAATCTTTTAACGTCGTTCCGCCTCCCTTAATAGCCTCCAAAAGAACGTTCTTTATGCTTTCACTTAGCCTGTGACATTCTTCCTCTGTCAGTTCATGGCAAAGACGATAGGGGTGGATCTTAGCTCGAAATAGAGCTTCACATACATAAATATTGCCCAAGCCAGCAATATACTTCTGGTTTAATAAAAAAGGTTTGATACCTTGGCCCTTACCCCGTGTCACTTGATAAAGGTAGATACCCGTAAAAGCATCGGATAACGGCTCCGGCCCCAACTTTTTTCCTAACGCGAACGCTTCTGCTTGCTCACACGACATGAATTTCATAAAACCAAAACGCCGAGGATCCCGATAACGGATTTCTTTTCCTTCATCCGTATAAAAAATAACATGATCATGAGCATGAAGGGAAAGCCTTGACGCACGATCATAAATCATGAACCGGCCTGACATCCCAAGGTGACAAACAAGGACTGAGCCACAAGAAAAATGCCAAAGCATATATTTCGCCCGTCGCTCAAGCCTGTGAATCTTGTTATTTATAATATGTGCCTCTATATCTAACGGCAGAGGGTAACGTAAGGTTTGACAGCGGATAGTTACTTCTATAATTTCTTTATTAACTAAATAAGGCTGCAGACCTCTGCGTATTGTTTCCACCTCGGGGAGTTCTGGCATGTTGTTCTATTATTAATTACGATTATTGTTTGCTGAGTAAGGAATGATGCCGAAAATAACAAAACCGTCCTCATCTAATGATAAAATAGATTTTGGCTTTCAGGAAGTAAAAGTTTCTGAGAAAACCTCTAAAGTTCAAGCTATTTTCAGCCAAGTGGCTTCGAAATATGATCTTATGAATGATTTAATGAGCCTTGGCATTCATCGGCTGTGGAAAGAAACTTTTATTGAAAAAATTTCTTTAGTGAATAATGCTATTATCCTCGATGTTGCGGGGGGCACAGGAGATATCGGGTATCGCTGTGCGAGGTCTCTCCTAAATCGCGATTTAAAAGGCCGTGTTATTGTCCTCGATTTAAATGAAGCGATGTTAAGAAAGGGGCAAAGAAAAGAGAATCTCTCTTCAGCTGACGTTTCCATGGATTGGGTGCTAAGCAATGCCGAGCAATTACCTCTTCCTGATAATACTTTTGATGTCTACACCATCGCTTTTGGCCTTCGCAATATTACCCACCTCAACGCTGCTCTGCAAGAAGCTTACCGAGTGTTAAAGCCGGGAGGTCAATTTCTTTGCTTAGAATTTAGCAAGGTACGCGCACCTCTTTTAAAAAAATTTTATGACCTTTATTCGTTCAAAATTATCCCTTTTATAGGGAAATTAATTGCTAATAATAAAAATGCTTATCAATACTTGGTGGAAAGTATTGCGCGCTTCCCTTCCCAAGAGGAATTAAGCGCCTCGCTTAAGGCTATAGGTTTTGAACATGTAAAATATACCAACCTTTCTGGAGGCATTGCTACCATTCATACAGGTTGGAAAATTTAATGAACTAGGAGACAACAGATGGAGCTTGCAAGAAACATCGTCCCTGCACATCAAGACTTTATCGTTCAACTAGAGCGTTTGCCCCATGGGCAAGACCTTCCTCTTCCTTATTATGCCACCCCTTTAAGCTCGGGCTTGGATATAAGTGCGGCTTTAGAAAGTCCAGTTGTTCTAAAACCTCTTCAGCGTGAGCTTATCCCTTCTGGTTTTAAAATGGCGTTACCCCCTCAAATCGAAGCTCAAGTTCGCCCTCGCTCAGGCTTAGCATTGCGACATGGAATTACCGTGTTAAACTCCCCAGGAACGATTGATAGTGATTACCGCGGAGAAATTAAAGTAATTTTGATTAACTTAAGCCAAGAGAACTTTACAATTGAGCGCGGGATGCGTATTGCTCAACTCATCATCGCTCCGGTCTTACACGCAACCATTCAGGAGGTAGCCGACCTCGATCAGTCGCCCGCTTTAGAGAGAGAGGCGAAAGGATTCGGCTCAACGGGTTTATATTAAGAGCGCTTAACCAGTAGGCAGCTTAACAAAAGGATCGCCTTAAGAAGGTTCAGAAAAAATATATCCTGCGCTTCTTGCCCTTCCAACTTTTAAGGATAAGAGCAAGAAACACAGGCGTAAAGATTCTTCCTTATTTATTTAAAGGATTTCTAGAGGTTCTTTTCCATCTAAAATCGTTTTTTGAGTCTGGTAACTAATTGGCATCATTTTATCTTGTTCTTCTTTCTCTTTTAAGGCCATTCCCATTAAAGCATCTGGAGATCCATTGTTAAGCGTCCCATCTTGCCCTGAAGAAGAGATCATTGGGTCCAAGATAGGCAATGATCCTGATTCTACACCAAGCCGTTGCGCATGGAGGTAGAGCAGCTTATCGATAATATTATCAATCTCCCCTTCTTTTTCAGCGATCAGCTTATTAGCGACTTTTTGGAGGCCTTTGACAACTTTTGGTGACGCGTCATCCATAGCTGTTAAAGTTTTCGGTAGAATTGCTTGGAAACGATAATATCTCTGCTTGCCATTTACATCTGCCAGCACTGTACTCACATGATCGTCCACAAGCTCGGCAGCTCCTTCCATGAAAATGGTGATGAGTGGCTTTAACCATTTTATATCACTGACATTTTTCATCTTTTTATAAGTGAGTTTGCCTTTATTGTTACCAACTCCCGTTCCTAAGGACAAAAGCAGGTTATCCTCATCGGCAAGTCGGAAATCAGGATAGAGTTGCTTTGCAGCAATAAGAGCTTGCTCAGAAGGGTTATTAATAATCACCCCACCATCAACCAATGTATAAGTCTCATTCGCAAAACTTTTTACCTGGGCTGGCGAAAAATATGTGGGAGCCGCTGATGTAGCTCGAGCGGCATTTTTGATATAAAAATCCCACTCGGTATTGTTACGGGCTTCAAACGTTTTAAAAAAGAAAGGCTCACGACGCTCAAGTTCGTAAGCCGTAACCACCACATTGCTTTTAATATCGCTTAATTTCTTATCTTGGAAATATTCATCTAGCTTTTTTTCTAAACCAGAAGAAGAATATTTATTCCCCGCTACACCTCCAGCAATACGTCGTAACCAGTAGATGTAATAAAAA
>CAWALT010000002.1:0-617796 GCA_963782975.1 uncultured Alphaproteobacteria bacterium | reverse complement strand
ATAAGCCCTTCCTCTTCCATAAGGCGGGAAACAAAGTCAAAGCAGCTTTCGTTATATTGAACACAAAATTCCCTATTAGCAAAGGATGACTGAGTTTTAATCTCTATGTCATTAATTTTATTTTCTTGAAGTACCTTCTTTATAATATCAAGGGCGGTGCTATGTTGAAAAATTCGGCAATCTTTCGTAAAGGTTAGCTGCCAAAACTTGGGGTAAATCAATAAGGTATAATACGTCAACGCGTCCTGTTTTTTACGAACAGTAAATCCCTGAGCACAGTGACCAATTATGCCATTAAAATACCGCTTTATTTTTTGGTCAAAAGTAATCTCCAGCGTAAGATTTTCACCCACAAGCTTATTTAAATCAAGGTCAGCATCATGCGAAACCACTTGCAGTTGGTACGCAAAAGGGCGAGAGATCCTTTCATATCCTTGAAAGCGATGAAAAATTATTTTATCCCTCCCGAGAGGGCCCTTGATACAAAAATCTATATTTTTTTGCGTTCCAAGCATAAAATTTTCTTGTGTAACGCCCTGTTCATCTGAAAAATAAGGCAGATGCTCGAAGCCTGGGTAATGACGCATCGCTTCCCTCGTAAGTTTTTTATTATTTACCAAAATAATAGGGAGATTTTTGCGAGAAAGATACCCTATTTTTCCCTTATTCTCTTCCTCCTAACCAAAAGAATAGAAAAAAAATTTGCGAATAATAGCAAGTATTCTAATAAGTTATGGACGAAAAAAATTAAAATCAATCATATGTTTTTGTTGCCTTCGAGAACTAAATGCTCTATTAAATGACTCAGTAAAATTTCTTATATTTTATAAAATTAACTTATGGTTACTCTGTGGAAAAATTATGAGAAATGCTTTAAATATACTCCAAAATATCAAACTCGATAAAATCAAGGCTTTTTATGTGGTCGCAGAGTGCGGTACAGTGAGCCTTGCTGCTAAACGTCTTGACTCTTCTCAACCGGCCATAAGCCGCCAAATCACCGCTTTAGAAGAATCCTTAGGAACGTTATTATTTTTCCGAGCTCAGAAAGGAATGGTTCTAACACCTCAAGGCGAAAAGCTTCTTGAAACGGTTCGTCAAGTCCTCATCAGTCTTGCTCAGGCCCAAAATCACATACGTACTGAGAAAGAGAACATTGCGGGAACGCTGCGAATTGCTACGATGGGCTCCATGAGTATCTTATGGTTACCAAAAATAATCGGAGAATTTGCCAAGCAGCACCCAAGCATATGCTTAAATATTACTGAATGGAAGGAAACTCCTAATTTATCACTTGGCGAAGCAGATATACTTATTTGGGAACCTATTAAAAAAGAAAAAGGTCTTATCCACTATCCTTTAACTTCCTTCTCCCATCGCCTCTATGCGAGCAAAGACTATCTTAAAGAATTTGGTACTCCTCAAAAACTTCAAGATATTAAAAAGCATCGCTTAATCGTCCAGGATGGACCTGAAGGAGACTGGATTTTACACATAGGAGCAACAAGCTCTCGCAAAGCCCACCATCCTTTTATAACGGTTGATAATTATTATGCTTTATGTCAACTCACACGCCAAGGCTATGGGATAGCGTCTCTCGTCCCAGAGCTTTGCCCGATTGAAGACCGCGCCGCCCTTGTTCCAGTCTTGCCTTCATGTGAAGAAGCTATTCGGAAAAAGGATATCCACTTCATAACAACCAAAGATCTTAAAGATTGGAAAAAAGTGCAACTTTTACTTAAATTTCTACAGGAAGAAAGCAATAAGAAAACCACACTCTAGCCCAAGAACGCTTTTAACCTCCCTAAGAAAGAGATTTTCTTAAAGGGACTTTTCTCTCCTCCTCTATCTTTTAAGCCATCCCACCACTTGCCTATTTAAATAAAAATTTAGTTAAAATTATCTAAAAGTTTTTATATCGTTCATACATCGAATTTTATCTGCACATCTTTTTCCACCATCTTGTCATGATGATAAAGGCCTGACAGCCAGCCAAGGGCCGCTTGTCCATTTAGGTAGGTTTTGGGTACTTCTTCTTTTTTTAAAATAAGGGATAGAGTAATATGGCAGTCTAAATCAACATATAACTTTGTCAGCTCTACAAGTTGTCGAAATTTCTTTCCTGTTTTCAAAAATTTTAAAAAAGAAACGAGCCCTACAGGACCAATCTCAATGGTAAAGCCAGCAATTTGATTCCAAACTCGCGTACCAAGCGTTGTCCCCTGTCCAAGCTTCTGATATTGGCCTGACAGTCCAATCCGTGTCACTTGGTCTTCCTCAATATACATCCACCGTCCCGTAAAGGGCAAAACCTTAATAGGTTCGGTAAAATAATCTTGTAATATTACTTGCAGCCCCGATGTTGACCTTGGCCGTTGCCAAAAAATACCGGCATATTTAAAGAGGTTAAAAGGCGATCCATTCTCTAATACCTCCAAAGCTTTAGTAAAATTTAGTCCGAGAAAAGATAAGATACATGTAGAGAGGATATTTTCTTTAGGGGAAACATGACCCAATCCAGGCAAATATTTTTTCCCAATTCGCCGATGCAGGGATATCAAGCGATGGTTAAAAATATCTAAAAAACGGCGCATAGAGGCATCATTTTTGGCAAGGCGCCCCATCATAATTTCAGTGTAGGCTAGAGGAAGAGGCCCTTGAACTCCTCCGATCCCAAAGAAATTAATGGACATCTCCCAGGGTTCATCCGTACACTTTATCGCAAAAATGTCGCTGGGTGGCGGTGCCATAGAAAGCTGTGACGATATATGAAGCGCTTCCCTCAAGGGGTCGCTCCCTTCCCCGAGACGCAGGGTTTCGGCTTTTAGAGCCTCAAGGATAGTAACAGCTTGATGGAATTCATATTTGTAGGGCTCACGTAAAAACTCTTCTTCTAAAGAAGATATTGTTTGCCGGTGTTGGGACGCCAAGTCTTCCAAAGTTTCTCCTCCGTTAGCTTTTTAATACTTAACTCCGTAAAAGAGTTGATTGAGACATATAAAGAGAAAAAATGGTTTAAAATAGAGGCAAGGAGAAAAGCGCTATTATCCAGAGTTTGCCGATCATCAAATGTAAGAGTTATGGCAAGACCCTCTGCAAAACCTCTCCATGCTTCTTTTCCTATCCGTCGCACTACCTTCTTTACCTCAATCTGCAAAATAGTCTCAATTTCTCTCACAGCTTCCTGCTTAACGAGCCGTGCATATTGAGTCAGAATCTCCCGTATCGCTTGGCCATCTTGAATATCAAGAGGCAGATGATTGCTCGCTAAATGAGAAATAAGTCGCCACTGGGTATCGCTATCCACGATGGGTTGAACTTGACGAGTAGGACACTCAACACACATAATCTGCTCAGCCGGCACACTCTCCTCTGAGGTCAAAAGAGCTCCAGCATTCAATTGATCAGCTAATCCGCGGTTTGTACACAATGTATGCGCATAAACAACCTCCATATTTGGACGTCGAGGGTTAAAGTTTAAATCTACAAAGGATAGATAAATATCCGATCCAAACAAATTTGGTCTATTTATTGCAACACGACGTGCAAACCAATAAGTATCCGGTTCTTCTCCAAGCCTGGAATGATCAAAAGAAAAATAAGGTGTGTACTCTTTTTTATATGTAATATTTTCGCTAACAGCTGCCACTTTAGAAATACTATGGATCTCTGTATAAGATTCGCGTAAATAATCTCCCACGAGCCGGTATTCTGTTGTTTGATGGTCGAGGTGGATGGGCTCGGATATCTTGGGAAAAAGGTTGATAATGGGAACGCAATTTAAAGCGAAATTCTCTTTCACTAAATCGCCGCCACTTTTTTGCAAAACCTGATCAAAACTAACCGCAATTAACAACTCCGCCTCATGCTCAGCATGCGAGAAATTAAGGTTTTCAACGTCAAGGAACATAAACTTTCTAGGGCAAGCAAAATACTCTTGTAATAAACGATAAGCAGGCAAACCATGAGGAGGCTGAGGCAAAACATTTTCTTCTTCCTTAAAGCCTAGGGGGGCAATACATTGATTGCCAAGAGGAGTCAAAAGGCCACCAGGAGCGGTATATATAAAAGCATGCACTGGATGACAATTAAGAAGCTCATAAAGTTTTAAAGCAATTCCTTTTTCCCCGCCAAGATAAAAACGTAGCTTATTTAACGCTAATTTTTTTAAAGGCACCGTAGGGGAATGTAGAGCAATCCTTAACACATAAGGTGAGCGCAGAAGGTTGTCTGCAATATTATAGTGATCTGCCCGCACAAAATTCACTTCTTTTACCTCAAGGGGAACTAGGGCAAGATCGTAACAGGTATGAAAGCGGCACACTTGCCCTTCAGGAGTTTCCGCCATTAAAGGAGAATGACGAGGAACCAAAAAAGGTTCTTCCATTTTCACTTTTAACAAATTAAGACAAAACTTTGCAATCGTGGTGGACGGAATAGGGTTAACAAGATGCGGGTAAAGAACCCCAAGCAAAGCATTCGTAACGCGGGGAAATTTCTGGTCAATATCTCTTTGTAACCGTGCGGTCAAAAAAGCAAAAGACTCAAGGAGACGCTCAACATGAGGATCACTCGATTTTGTAGCCGTTAAATCGAGGCGTTCAGCTACCTTAGGATACTTTTTAGCAAAGAGAGCGCCCGCATTACGCAGGTAAACAAGCTCCCGCTGGTAATAATCTAATAAAAGCTCGTCGTCTAATAACGTCATTCCATCTCCTAATAGCCTACTTATTCTTAGTAATGTCGTAATCCATGATATTGTGACCTAGTTTTGTCATTTGGGATTGGTCATAGTCAAACCATTGGATAGAGATATGGTTATACCTCAACCAAACTTTGTAAAACACATCGTAGATACTATTAAGCTCGATCTTCTCAATAAAAATATTTTCCAAGGCCATTACCATCACCTTTTGGATAAGGTCACCTAAACTTCCTAAAATAATGAGTTCTCCCTTCTTAATTTTTTCTTGATGGACAAGGGCCGTACCTAAAGAAGGCATATGGGAACCTAAATAAACTTCCACTTCAAGCAATCGACAAAGGGGGGCTGCCTTAGGCGATAAGATCTCGGCGCTTGGTTCTAAAGACCCCTCGGCAGCCCACCGGTAACCATGGAGAGGCGCATATTTTTCGAATCCTTTAACTTTGGAGACCATTTTATTATCAAGCATTAGCATATAGCGCGGAAGCTCTACCGCACCTTCTTGTTCCGGCGAAAAACCCTGGATAAGTTGCATTGTATACCGATCACCTGCCTCTAGAAATTTTTATTTAGGTTGTTATCTTTATTAGTTATAGCAGCTATTTTATTTTGTGGGAAGCTTGCCCTACTAAGATGAGTCGAAGCTATATATATCTTTAAAAACTCGCTTGCCTCCTTAGATGAGAAAGGCACCCTAATCTTTCGTTTGGCGAGAAAGGGTGATGATAAGGCCTACCTGGTCAAGGAAAAAGCTTTTTACAAAGCAAAATTAAGAGACGAAATAAGATTTTAAAGGATAGATTTATCCTCCTTCATTCCTTACTTTTTTAAGGTGGGCCGGGAAAAGTGATGAAGGAGAGACATTCAAATCCAGCTCCTAGCGGGGTCGTGCTCTAAAGGGGAGGCGTGCTATGTATTACTCTCTGCTTTCGGCAATGTCTTTTGCGCCTAATAATTGATTTTCTTTTTTTAAGTATAGATGGAAATGGAGGGCCTCTGGGATATGTTCTTTGTCAATAAGTAAGGCTAGAATAGGTAACACGGCTTCTCCTTCCTGGTGAGACTTAAGGTAAGTTAGGGCGATGCTTCTTCCTTCTGGGGTGTCTTTCTCAAGTAACTTTCGCACTAAATAGAGCTTGCTGAGAGGAAGAGCTGTATCGCTTTCCCAGCTATAGATCATTGCTTCTTCCAGTGTCCTAGCCATACTTTCTTTGCCAAGGAGCTGGGTGAGCTTGTCTAGGAATAAATTGCTCTTCTTGTGAGAGATAAGGTATTTTATGGCTTCTATCCGATCCTCCATCGTTCCCTTTTCCATAAGTGTTTTTAGGGCATGAATTTCTTTAAGTTCCTCAATTCTATCAGAGCCATCGCTTGAGAATGGTGTGCGGAGGAGAACTATTTTAGCAGCTCTCTTATAGTGATAGTCATCGAATCCACCGTCGTCCAAGACACAAGAATATTTACCCCAACAAGGGAGAGACCCGACTATCAAGATAGGCAACGTAAAAAGTAAGCGCTGGGTAACTTTTGTTTTAAATATTGTATTTCTCTTTATAAATTAGAATCATTTCTATGTATAATATAGTTTTATTAGGATGATTTTCAAGTATGAATCTTTCAAATTAAATTATAAAATATTAAAATACTATGAAAGACTTGTCCTTTTAAGTTTTAAGCAAAAGCCGCGTCTTCTATTTGAAGCTGGACACTCTCATAGCCATTCCAATAATTTACTTTCAACGTACCAACAATATGTAGGGGCCTTTTAGAAGATAGCAACGCCTCGCCAAGAGGAAATCCGCTCGCACGAAAAGCTATACCCTTAAGGACAGAGGAAGGCTGCTGTGAGTCCACCATTTCGCAGAGGATATGATTCCCCTGCTCGGGATTATTACGGCCGACAACTTGAGCATATCGAATGGAGACATTACGAAAAAGAAAACGAGGCGCTGGATTACCTGATCCAAAAGGTTCAAGAGAAGCAATCTTGTTGAGTATCTCTAGGCTCGCCCCCTGTACCGTTAAAACCGCATCAACATAATAATCAGCTAGAGTATCATAATCAAAGCCAGCCTTAAGGCAATATGCCTCACAAAATTCCTTAAAAACTGGCAAATTATCACGGCTAAGGCTAAGACCTGCAGCCATAGCATGCCCGCCGCCTGCTTCCAAGATATTCGCGTGGACGGCTTGATGCACCAATGCCCCAAGATCCAAGTTTGTTACTGAACGGCCTGATCCTTTTCCTATCTCCCCTTCGAAACTAAGAGCGAATGTCGGCCGGTTGACTTTTTCCTTAATGCGGCCAGCGACAATGCCAATCACACCCGGATGCCAACCATCACCATGAACCACCACACACCTTGGAGGGCGTTTTAAATCAACTTGTCGCAGCCCTTCTTCTAATACGGAACTTTCGATCTCTTGGCGTTGGCGATTTAAGTCATCTAATTTTAAAGCGAGGTCTTGCGCTTCAACACAATCAGTCGTTGATAGAAGGCGCATCCCATAAAACGCACATCCAACACGCCCACCCGCATTGATACGGGGGCCAATCATAAAGCCAAGGTGATAAGCATTTGGCTCTTGCTTAAGGCTCACGAGGTCCATCAAAACCGCAAGCCCGATCCGCTGACGCTGTTTCATAATTTTCAACCCTTGGGAAACAAAAACGCGATTGAGCCCCACTAGAGGCATCACATCACAGACGGTACCAAGCGCCACGAGGTCAAGTAAGGAAAACAAATCAGGCTCCGGCCGATTATGAAAAAATCCTTGGCTTCGCAAATAACGATTCAAGGCAACAACGTATAAGAAAGAGACACCAACAGCTGCTAAATATTTATAGGGGCTGGACTCATCGACACGATTGGGATTAACAATAGCAGCAGCAGCAGGTAGCTTAGCGCCGGCAATATGATGATCCAACACAATAACCGATTGGCCGATTGATTTTGCATACTCGAGAGCCTCAAATGCCGTGGTTCCGCAATCCACTGTCACAATAAGGGAAGCCCCTTTTTCCTTAAGGAAACGGAAGGCAGGTTGGTTAGGCCCGTACCCCTCTTTCTGCCGATCAGGTATATACACTTCCACATCGATCCCTAAGGCATGAAAATAACACTTGAGCAAGGCGGATGATGTCGCACCATCGACATCATAATCACCGAAAATAGCTATTTTTTCTTTGTTCTGGATGGCCTGTGCGGTACGGTCAACCGCTTTTTTCATATCTAACAAGTCATAAGGGTCTGGAAGAGATAAACGAAGGCGTGGCATGAGAAAAGCTTCTGCCTCTTCCAAGGGCACTTGTCGAGCGGATAATAGGCGCCCTATGATTTCCGGTTGTTGAAGTTTTTGTGATAATGTCCTTGCCAAGCGCTCTTCAAAAGGCCGCATAAGCCAGCGATGACCGAGGATAGACTGCTCAATACTAAGCAAAGGAACGGCCATAGACGGATAATCACCCTATCCCTTTAATGGTTTTGCGATCCCAATAATGTTCGGCATCAATCGTGCGTATGGTGCCTGTTGCAGATCTCATAATAATGGATTGAGTATAGGCCCCCCCTGAGAAACGACGAACCCCTTTGAGCATGGTTCCATCTGTGACACCCGTGGCCGCGAACATCACATCTCCTTTGGCTAAATCTTCTAAGCCATAAATTTTATTGAGATCGGTTACGCCACACTTAAAGGCCCTTTCTTCTTCTTCACAGTTACGAAAAACTAAGCGACCAAGCATCTGACCACCTATGCAACGCAAAGCTGCTGCTGCTAAAACTCCTTCGGGCGCCCCTCCGATACCCATGTAGATATCAACGCCACTTTCATGAGGCCGCGTCGTGGCAATGATACCACTAATGTCTCCATCCGAAATTAAGCGAATACAAGCCCCAGCTACCCGAATCTTATCAATAAGCTCCGCATGGCGTGGCCGGTCAAGGACACATACAACAATATCAGACACAGGCTTACGCCTTGCCTTCGCAAGTTCCCGTAAATTAATAATCGGATCGGCCCCTAATTCAATTACATGGTCAGGCAAACCTGGACCAACAGCGATCTTTTCCATATATACATCAGGAGCTTTCAAAAAATGTCCCTTTTCGCCTAAAGCGATAACACTTAAAGCGTTGTGACCCCCTTTTGCCGTAATGGCTGTCCCTTCGAGAGGATCAAGAGCAATATCTAAATTAGGGCCCTCACCATTACCCACCTTCTCACCAATATAAAGCATGGGCGCTTCATCCCGCTCACCTTCGCCAATCACAACCGTTGCGTTAATAGGAAGGAGATTTAAATTAGCGCGCATCGCATCCACAGCCGCCTGATCAGCCGATTTTTCATCGCCACGCCCCATAAACTTAATAGCAGCCAATGCAGCAGCTTCTGTTACCCGGACGGCTTCTAAGGCTAAATTTCGTTCCATCTTCTTCGTCCCTTTAGGTGAATCTTTGCCCTTGAGAATGAGGCATTTTCCCCCCTTAGTCAATGTTGTTGAAAAAGGCATAGAGCTCTTCCATTTTTCTTATGGACCCTCCTTTGCCCTCCTTTATTGCTAGTAGACCCAGGAGTCCTTATCACCTAGCAGCGGGGTTTCTTTCTTCCTCCATGCCTCTTTGGCAGGATAGTCACTTTTCTTCTTCCGAAGGTGCCTTTTCCTCTATTATACCCTCTTTCCCCCTTTGTTGGGTGCTTTCACGAAAGGGAGCAAAGGCTTTTGAAAAGTCTGCGCGTGTGGGCACTTCATACAAATCAAATGATTCTTTACTATCTTTTGGTATCTTCGTACAACAAGCAAGCAACAAGAGACTCAATAGGAGAGAAAACGGGAATATATTTTGAGTCATCCTCAACAAAGCTCCTGTTCCAACAAAAGGGAATAATCACATGGGTTAGGCTAACATATGTGTTTTAGCTCGACAATTAGAATCATATTAACTATTTTGAGAGATAATAAATTATAAAAAATGCAACAAGGCAGGAAGGCGATGTCAAAAAGCTCCTTTTCTCCGGGCCTCTCTTCTAAGGTCCCTTTTTCTTCCTCTTCCTCTCTTTCTACGGAAGAAACCAGAAGTCCCCAAAATACCAATTACCACCATAAAGAGCATGTTAACGACCCACAACAAGGAAAAGAAGAAGAGTTAAAGCAGCTTATTGAGTCTATCCTCGATCAACAGCTAAAAGTTTATAATGCATTGCTTGAAAATATAAGAGGCTCTGATCCATCGAAGCCTACGTATCAATCTGTTTTCGACCCTGACGTAGTCTCAGAGGTACTTGCCAAAGCCAGAAAATGCTTAGCCCAAGACCCTAAGCGGGTAGTAGAGAAAAATCTGATGCTCATGGAGGATTTAACTAAGCTTTGTGACAATCTGATGACGAAGATCCTTGGAAATGGCCAAGGACAAATTTTCGTTGAGGAAGAAGTACGTGACAAGCGATTTGGTGATCAACTATGGCAGGAGAATCCTTTCTTTAATTTTATGAAACAATCTTACCTTGCTACTTCCCATTGGATGCTCTCTCTTGTTCAAGATTTAGAAGGACTTGATCGGGATACTTATCAAAAATTACATTTTTACACGCGCCACTTTATCGATGCTCTTTCGCCTTCCAATATTCCTTATTTAAATCCTGAAGTTATCAAAGCGACACATGAGTCAAAAGGTAAGAACCTTATTCGAGGTTATTTTAATTATTTAAGGGACCTTGACCCGAAAAAAAAGCGCCTTAACATCCGTCGCACAGACATTAACCACTTTAAAGTTGGAGAGAATATTGGCGCTACGCCAGGAAAAATTGTGTTCCAAAATGACCTCATTCAACTGATCAATTATACACCGACAACAAAAACAATCTATAGCATTCCTATATTGATCACACCCCCCTGGATTAATAAGTATTATATTTTCGATTTATCAGAACAAAACTCTATGGTTCGATGGCTGAGAGACCAAGGTTTTAATGTTTTTATTATTTCTTGGGTGAATCCTACAGATAAGCATACTCATAAAACTTTCCAAGATTATATGCTGGAAGGGCCGATTGCTGCCATGAAAGCAATTGAACAGATGGCGAGTACCCCTAAAGTCAATCTTGTTGGGTATTGTATTGGTGCTATTTTAAACTCATGCACTCTTTCTTACCTTAAAGAAGTTAACGACGACGAGCGCCTTCAATCAGCAACCTTCTTTGCAAGCCTTATTGACTTTGATAAAGCTGGCGAATTATCTATTTTTATTGACGAGCGTCACGTGAAAAACATCGAAAAACTAAGCGAAACCCATGGTTACCTTGACAGCCATTTACTGACAGATTCCTTTAACTTATTGCGGCCTAATAATCTTATATGGCCTTATATAATTAATAATTATTTCTTGGGTAAGGACCCTATCCCTTTTGATATGCTTTTTTGGAACGCCGATGCAACTCGGATACCTGCAAAGGCCCATAGCTATTTCCTAAAAAATATCTACCGTGCCAATTCCTTAATGAAGACAGGAGAGCTTGTCCTCAATGGCCAAAAAATCAACTTTCCCTCAGTTAAGACACCGGCATTTTTTGTTTCTACTATTGATGATCATCTAGCTCCTTGGACATGCGCTTATCCGGTGACCCAATTTTACAAAGGCCCTTTTAAATTTGTCCTTGCTAAGTCCGGCCACGTCGCTGGAATATTTAACTCGCCTCTCCTTGATAAATATGGTTATTGGGTTAATAATAAATATACAAAAGAGGGGCATGAATGGCTTGACCAAGCCCAATATTTTAAAGGATCCTGGTGGAAAGAGTGGAAAGAATGGCTAAAAAACCATCGGGGCTCCCAGCAGATTTCGGCAAAGGATTATAAGGAAAGACTAAAGAAATTTTCTCTGGAAGCCACTCCCGGAACGTATGTTAAAGATAGTGAACTGTTTACCTAACATGGGGGAGAGAAAAAGATGCTAAAAAACACCGAAGAAACCTATGGCGCTTTATCTAAATTTTTTCACTGGGTTATGGCCATTATTATTATAGCCATGCTCCTAAGCTCTTATTGGATGATGGGCTTAGAACCGACCCCTTTCAAGTGGAGTGTGTATAAACTCCATAAATCTCTAGGGGTTTTTCTGCTTATTATTCTGATTGCACGCTTTAGCTGGCGACTTAACAATAAAACCCCCAAAATGCCAGAAGGGATACCTTCCTCTGAAGCGCTTCTCGCAAGCATTTTCCATAACTTATTATATTTTTTAATGCTTGCCATGCCACTAAGTGGTTATATAATGAGCACCACAGGAGGACATGGCGTCGAATTTTTTGGCCTTCCCCTTCCCTCCATCGTAAATGTCGATAAAGACCTTAGCAAGATCGCACGCAATGGCCATACAATCATTTCTTACCTTCTCTATGGGTTCATTACGCTTCATATTTTAGCGGCTTGTTACCATCATTATTTTCGGAAAAACATCGTATTGACGCGCATGTTGCCTTTCCAAAAATAAACTTCCCCTGGAAGCAAGCAACATTTCAGGAGGCTTAATACTGTTGATAGAAGCTCCATCTCCCTCACCGGAACTTCTTTTAACTGTTTTGACTTCTTTCGATCTCTTCTACATAGTGTCGGCGACACATAGAAATATAACGGCTATTACCGCCAATTTCGACTTGCTCCCCTGTCGTTACCGCCTGCCCCTTCTCGTTAATACGCACAACCATCGTCGCTTTCCGGCCACAGTGACAGATAGTTTTCAACTCAACTATCTTATCCGCGATGGCGAGAAGGTGCTGGCTTCCTTCAAAAGGCCGCCCTAAAAAATCGGTACGCAAGCCATAAGTAATGACAGGTACATTTAAAAAATCCACAATATAAGCTAATTGCCAAACTTGCTCCTTAGAGAGAAAATGCGCTTCATCCAAGAGAATACAGCTGATACTTTCTTCTCGTTCGTGGGCTCTATCTTTAAAGTACATATCGAAACGAAAATGGTTATCAAAAGTGATGGCTTCGGATTCAAGGCCAATGCGTGATTTAATAAGCCCGATGCGATAGCGATCATCAATCGCAGGAGCAAACAATAATGTGTTCATTCCTCTTTCTCTATAATTAAAAGCCGATTGAAGAAGCACCGTTGTCTTACCAGCGTTCATCGCTGAATAGTAGAAATATAGCTTTGCCATGAATCCTCTCAAAAAATCTCAAAAAAGTCGCTTAAAAACCCTCTTTTCCCCTAAAATAAAAGATGCTAAGTCTTGGTCCATTACATAAGCAATTTTTTTAAAAAAGGCAACAAGACATAACTGACCATCTTAACGAAAAGGTATACACTTTAGGGTAAAATACCTTATGGTAAGACATTGGATATAGAGTGGTTAAAATGGATTTATTAATATTAGCGGCTATTGCCATTTTTTTAGTTTACAAACTATACTCTATCTTTGGACAAGATATAGGGCACCGAAGAAAGGCCGATTTTACCACTCAGGATGATGGAACCATTGATACGGTCCTTGAATCGAAACATTACGTAGAAGAAGAAGGACCTCAAAGCCCATTTGATAACTTCGCTGAATTAGAAGCTCCTGTAAAATCCCAAGTGGCAAAAATTCATGAATTTGACCCCAATTTTAATTATTTTCATTTTATCGAAGGATTGAGTGTTGCCTTTAAAACTATTGTAGAAGCGTTTGCTCAAGGTGATACCAAAATATTAAAGCCTCTGGTGAGTCGGGAAGTTTTAGCGGCCTTTACAAAATCTATTGAGGGACGCCGTAAGCGAGGGGAGACTTGGGAGACAGAGGTTATACGCCTAAAGGGTATTAACATTTCGAACATAGTCTTTGAGAAAAAGATGCTAAAATTAACATTAAGCATTGAATCGGAGCAAGCAACAATTATAAAAAACTCAAAGGGGCAGATTCTGAGCGGCCACCCTGAATCTGAAAATGCGATTCAAACGATTAAGGAGCAATGGACGTTCGCGCGGGATGTTACGTCTTCAGATCCTAATTGGCTCTTAGTTTCTACTCACCTGGTATCCAAGTAATTTTTAAATGATGCTTTCCTCTTTCGGAAAAAAGGATGTCCGCTTGTATTGGAAAAAAAATTGCTGTAGAGTAGCGAGATAATATTGTGGGCCCTATGGTGAAAGCTTTAATAGGTAGTTGGAGGCGGGATACTCTCTTAAAATTGTGGTTTGCTAGGTTTAGATAAGGCATTAATTTTAGGTAATATTAAATAAAATAATAAATGCTTTTTTATTTAACAATTTTAAATTATCATATAAAGATTATGTTTGAGAAGGAGATTATGAAAAAATTAACGACTCTCGTCCTAATATAATAAGAAGGCTTGGTCTTTCTTAAGTCAAAGGTTGTAAGTTTGCAGGATAAAATGATTTTATTAAAAAAATTCTTAGATTTTAAATATCGCAATCTTATTATTATTAGCTTAATTGTTATTATAACAGGTCTTACCTGGCTAATTTATCAGAGCCAAAAACCAAAAACACCGGCTTTCGAATTTAAACCCGTGAATGTTGAGGCGGATGTTGTTAAGCAAAGCGTTTTGACCCGGCGCGTGAAATCGGTTGGAACCTTAAAAGCCGACAACATGGCGGTTATCAAGTCTCAAATCAATGGAGTGGTAAGTCACGTCGCTGCCAAAGATGCAGGCTTTGTTGAAAAAGATCAAATTATTATGCGCTTTGAAGATATCGTTCAACAAGCTGAATTAAAGGAAGCTGAAGCGAATTTAATTGCCCAGAAAGCCGAATTTGAGCGTGTACAAATGCTCAATAAGAAAGGCGTAAAAGCTACCAGCGAGCTCGACAAGGCGCTCGGGCATATGGAAGTGGCCAGAGCACGTGTGCAACTTGCCAAAGCGCGTCTCGATCAAACAGTAATCAAGGCTCCTTTTGCAGGCCAGATAAGTATTATTGATTTAAGTGTGGGAGCCACTATTAGCGTTGGTCAAGAGCTTCTAACCATTGTCGACTTGCACCCCATGAAGGTTGATTTTCATGTTCCCGAGCTCTATTCTCGCCAACTTGAAATTGGTCAAAAGGCAGAACTTCATGTAGATGGCTTCCAAGATGAACAATTTCTCGCAGAAATTCAAGCTATCAATCCAAAAGCCGATGAAACCGTCCACAGTATCCTTGTGCGTGCAGAGGTAACGAACGACCGGGGTTTATTACATCCAGGAATGTTTGCTCATGTGAATTTGGCAGTCGGTGTTGAACCAGATGCGCTTGTTGTCCCCGAGACAGCCGTTGATCGGAGCGGAGGGGAAGAATATGTTTATCGTATCGTTCAAGGGCGTGCTCTCAAGACAGTTGTGATGACCGGCGCTCGTGAGGATGGGAAGGTAGAAATTCTTGACAATTTAAGAGCAGGCGATGTTGTTATTACGGCTGGACATATCAAAGTACGTGACAACATGCCAGTAAAAACAGTGGAAGCACCTACTATGGGTAGCGAAACATTGCCGAATCAAGAAGCAGATTAATTAAGATAGTGTAAATAGGATGAATTTTACAGAAATTTGCATTCGACGTCCCGTTCTCTCCACTGTAATGTCGCTGATTATCGTTATTGTGGGCCTTGTTGCCTGGGATCAGTTAAAGGTTCGTCAATATCCTCAGGTTGATCAGCCGGTGATAAGCGTAACAACAAACTTTTCAGGAGCCAGTCCTGAAGTTATTGAGAATCAAGTCACACGGCCGCTAGAGGATTTATTTGCCGGTCTTGAAGGCATTGATACCATCTCCTCTTCGAGCGAGGCGGAAACCAGTAAAATAAGTTTAAAATTCTATTCGTCGCGCTCACTCGATGAGGCCGCTAACGATGTTCGTGATAAATTGGGACGTGTCCGGCAAACCGGTTTGCCGAATGAGGCCGATGAGCCTACGATGTCAAAATCGGACGCGGATGCTTATCCTATCATATCTCTTGTTCTCTCGAGTGATAATTTGCCCCCGAAAGAGTTAAATGATTATGCTCTCCGGTACCTTAAGAAAGAATTTGAGTCGTTGACTGGGGTGGCAAATGTTCAAGTTTCAGGAGCAGGTGAATATACAATGCGGATTTACCTTGATCCTATCCGCATGTCCGCTTATAACGTGACGGCTATGGATGTTGCAAATGCGTTGAAAGCACGTAATATCGAAAAACCTGCTGGCCGAATTGTCAGTTTTGATCGGGAATTTCTTGTTACCACCAAAGCTCGTCTTTCAACACCTCAAGAGTTTAATAATCTTGTTATCCGAAACCGCAATAATCAACTTGTGCGAATTCGTGATGTGGGAAAAGCTGTCTTAGACGCGACAACCCGACAATACAAAACGATTTTCAATGGAAAGCCTTCGGTAGGCATCGGTGTGGTCAAGCAATCTACAGCCAACCCCCTTACTATAGCCAAAGCTATCTATAAGCTCCTTCCAAAAATTCAGGAAGAGCTCCCCAAAGATATGAAAATCGACATTGCCTATGATAAGACAGATTTTATTCAGCGCTCGATCGATCAGGTGTACAAGACGATTATAGAAGCGACGATTCTGGTAATCATTGTCGTTTTCTTATTCTTAGGTACTGTCCGAGCTTCTCTTATTCCTCTTGTGACGATCCCCGTATCGCTTATCGGAGCCTTTGGCCTTATTTATATGCTTGATTATACTGTTAACACCCTCACCCTTTTAGCCCTTGTTTTAGCGATTGGGCTGGTAGTAGATGATGCGATTGTTATGCTTGAGAATATCCACCGTCACATCGAAAATGGCATGAAGCCATTTAAGGCAGCCATTATTGGCAGTAAAGAGATCAGTTTTGCCGTCATAGCTATGACATTAACATTAGCCGCTGTTTACGCACCTATCGCCCTCTCAACAGGGTTAACAGGGCGCTTTTTTACGGAATTTGCCTTAACTCTTGCGGGGGCCGTTATTATTTCCGGCTTTATTGCGTTGACGCTCTCGCCTATGATGTGCAGCCGTCTTCTCACTCCTCATAAAAAAGTTGTTAAATCAAACACGTGGCGTGATTGGTTCTTATATGTAGACGAATATTATAAAAAGCTTGAGGATATATATGAAAAGGCCTTAAGGTGGACCCTCAAACATAGGGAATGGGTTATTGGTGGTGGTCTTTCCATTGCTATCTTAGGTTATGTAATTGGCCTTTTCCTTCCTTCCAACCTCATTCCGGTCGAGGACCAAGGGTTAATCCATGGTATGGCAACGGCGCCTCAAGGGGCAACTATGGAATTTACTGAAAAATACATTCGCCAAATGGATGACATTGTTTCTCAGGTTCCCGAAGTCGATAAGCAATACACCTTAATAACCATCCCCACCGCTTACTCGCGTATCGTATTAAGGCCCTGGGAAAATAGAACGCGAAGCAGTATGGAAATTATTACAGAGCTTCAAGGGAAACTACGTGAGATTACTGGAATTCATAGCTTTGTGAGCAACCCTCGCTCCATGATTGGCGGCGGCGATGATTCCTCCTTCGAAATTGTTCTTCAAACGACACGTTCATATGAGGAGCTTAAGGACTTAAAAAGTATCTTTATTCACGAGCTTTATGAATATCCTGGTCTTATCAACTTACAAGATACACTTAGTATTGAAGGGCAAGATTACATTGCCGAGGTACATAATGACCGCGCAGCAGTTTTAGGAGTGGATACGGCCACTATTGCTAATACGATTGACTCTCTCATTAGTGGTCGCCGCTATACGCGTTTCCGCCGCGATAACCGAGAATATGACGTAAAAATTGAGCTTGAGGAAGCTTTGAAGAGAACCCCTGATGACATTGGCAACATTTATGTACGGGGCGACAAAGATAAAATGATTCCTTTATCAACGCTTGTGACACTTAAAGGCCGTTCTTCCCCTGTCCAACTTTCGCATTTTAATCAATTACGGTCGGTACGCATTACCGCAGACGTACAGCGGGGTTATAGTTTAGGAGAAGTCATTAAATTTGCCAAAGAAGTAGCCTCAAAAGTGTTGCCCGAAGGAACACGTGTCGATTTTGCGGGCGAAACACGACGCTTTATCCAGGAATCTGGAAGCATTTATCTTATCTTTATTCTTGCCTTAGCATTTATCTTCTTGATTATGGCAGCGCAATTTGAGAGCTTTATTGACCCGCTCATTATTATGTTTAGCGTCCCGCTCGCTATTACAGGCGGATTGATTATGCTCGCGCTTACTTCTGGAAGTTTGAATTTATTTAGTCAAATTGGTCTCGTGACTCTTATTGGCCTTATTACAAAACATGGTATTTTAATTGTGGATTTTGCTAATAAGGTCAAAGAAGAAGGCAAGGACCCATTTGAAGCAGCAATAACGGCCTCAAAGCTTCGTTTAAGGCCTATATTGATGACGACCTTTGCGATGGTCTTAGGGGCTATACCCTTGGCCCTTGCCACCGGCCCTGGGGGTGAAAGCCGCAGTCAAATTGGTTGGGTAATTGTAGGCGGTATGAGCTTTGGAACCCTTTTTACTCTTTTTGTGGTACCAACTGTTTACACCTACATCACGCGGAAAAGGAAAGAATTTCTTGAGGCCTAAGAAAGTAGCTTTCTCATCGTCTTATGTAAGGAGAGAGGTCTGCTTCCTTAATTGAGAAAAGTGGGCATCTTATTTATCAAAGGCTCCCTCCTCTTCGTAAAATGCTCGCTCTCCTGCACTTATTTCTTGAGCTATTCGCCCGCTTTCTATAAGCTTTCTCTTAATCTGCAGAGTAAGAAGTACTATTTTTAAATGACGCGTAACCTCCTGTTTGATCTTTCCTTCCAAAAAAATTGCTTTCGGCGTGCAGAAGCATACCTTAAAGAAGGATATGGCTTTCTTTATGAAGAAGCCGCGTCAAGGCTTATCAACCACTTACCCTATATCAAACGACCATTTCGCCAAGGGCTAGTCCACGGTTTTTTTGGCTTAAAGCCACCCTCTACTCCTCTTTCTCTTGAAGAACTTACCTATGCCTCCCCTTTCTCCACCACGACTGTCCAAGCCTCCGCTCGTGCTTTTTTTCATCACTCACGCCCTTTCATTATCGATGCTAATCCAGGTTTTCCCGCTGGAGAAGAGGGCTGCGACCTTATCCTAAGCTGTATGCATCTCCAAGGTGTCAATAACGTTGTCCATTACCTTCGTCAATGTTATCAAGCCTTAAAGCCGGATGGGTTATTCTTAAGTGTATTCGTGGGTAACCATACATTTCAAGAAATCCGTACAGCCTTTATGGTAGCTGAAGAAGATGTATTAGGAGGGGCTCATCCACATGTAGGTCCTTTTATCACCCTTGCTGATAGTGCAGCTCTACTTCAACAGGCAGGCTTCTTGTTTCCCGTGTGTGATGTGGATTCTTTAACGCTTGATTATGCGCAACCTTTAGACCTTTTATGGGATGTAAAGAAAATGGGGCTTGGCAATTGTTTGGTAGCACGCTCAAAAACTTTCCTGCGGCGCGATGTATTAGCACGCGCACTTGATTATTATAAAGAACATTTTACCACTGCCGAAGGGCGAGCGGCGTTAACGGTAGAGCTTATCTTTATGGCTGGTTGGCGCCCACCCACGTCTTCTGCCCTCAAAGAGAGCTAACTCTTTTTAAGAATACAAGCAAAAACCCATTAAAAATTTTCTAGAATTTTCTTTATATACTTTATCTACTCATGTGCTTGCGACGTAAGGTATCGCTCTTTATTCTTCTTCATCTAAGACAGGAAGAGCATGCCAATCATCTTCTTCCAAGACGATATGAACCGCTTCTCCCCCGCCAATGCGCAACCGATGATCGCCAGGAGAATGGTAAAGGGCATACATAAAGGCGGCTACAGGACGGCGGCGCTTGGTATACTCCACTTGGATATCTTCAAAAGATTGACCTGGTACAATTTCCCATGACATGATTTGCACACTTGAAATATGGTCTTTCGCAATCTGTTCACGCTTTTTGAAATATTCCCGAGCGGGCATTTTCAACAGTTCAGCAATCATCACAGGATCTGCCATCAAAATAAGATCAACCTTAATAGCCGAGTTATTATTGGCCCCTGGGACAGCCGAGATATTCAAACGCTTTAAGTGCACTTTTGAGTCTTTTGCAAGATGACCCATGAGATAACGCTCACCTTGCAAGAAACCTCCTATTAATTCTTGTACAGGTGGAACACAACCACTTAACATGACCATACTCAAGAAAGAGCATACAAAGAACGTGCCTCTACGCCATCCAATTTTTCGCAGCCTCAAAATTTCCTACCTATTACGTTGCTTACCTTTTTCAATATATATAGGGGTCCTACTTAGAAAAGTTTTAGTAAAAGTCACTCCCATTATCCCCTCATGTCCCTGGAGAAGCCCTTGAAATTAAAGCTGTTTAGTACTACCAGAATATGTATAGCTATCTTCCTGGCTCACAACATGCTTCCCATCGTCAGGATACAGAACCATCGAAGCAACAAGAAATCCGATAACGAAGAAGAGAACCCCCAAGAAAATTAAAGAAAAAATGAGACCCACAAGTGACAATTTATTCATCTTTATTGCAAAACCTTCGTCAACATAGTTTGATATTTTTGTCCTCCGCTCTCCTTCATGCTGTTCCGTTGCTCGTTTAAAAACGCCTCTCTGTCCAAGTTCTGTCTTTTTCTGAGCAGAAGAAGAGCCGGCTTCCATCGGAGCATGCAAAGGATCTTGAAGAGAAGGCTTAGGAAAAGAAATAGGCGGAATAGGAGCAGCGTTATGTAAAGGGTGGCTATGCTTCTGCTTGAAAAAATGGGGGATAGGCTCCTCTGTCCCTTGATATTCTGGATTAGCACTTCCTAGCGAAAGTCTTTTATGAATCTCTCTCCCTGCCATTATGAGCACTCCTGATATGTAATTTAATTATTTTATGTATACCACAATATATAGTGGCCCAACAAGACCAAAACACCAAAATAACTTTAACATTTCCTTAACAATAGCCATAAGAGAGCGAAATTTTTTTATTGGTTATCTAATAAAGGTTTTTTAAATTTTTAATGTTATTGTACCGAAACTCTTGAGACTGGAGAGGAAAGATAAAAATTAAAAGCCGAAGAAAGAAAGGTCTGAGACAACCGCCAGAGATAAAAAAGATATAAAGATATTTAAAAGGCCTCTACACTGGAATTGGTCAAGACCTACTTTCTCGAATACGCCTTTTATTCTTAATGCCCTTCCCTTTATAGAAAGGTTCTCTCCTGAAAAGCTTTAAAAACGTTTATTATATGAAATAAAAGGAAATATACGTCTCTCCTTAAAAGGAGAGACGTCGGTAAGGAAAAGCTCTATGCTTGCTTTAAAGCAACGTCGACTTGCTTAAATATGCTCTCAAAAGCTTGAGGAGAATTTATAGCAATATCGGAAAGAACCTTGCGATCAATTTGAATATTTGCCTTTTTAAGGCCGTTAATAAATTGCGAATAGGTCAACCCATAGATTCGGGCTGCAGCATTAATTCTAACAATCCAAAGCTTACGAAAATCGCGCTTTCGATTGCGGCGATCACGATAGGCATATTGAAGGGACTTTTCAACTTGTTGCCGAGCGGTGCGGAAGCAGTTCTTCTTGCGCCCACGGTAACCTTCGGCCATTTGAATAATTTTTTTGTGTCTTTTATGTGCGGTAACACCACGCTTTACACGAGCCATTGCTTTCTCCTTTTAATGGTACGGCATCCACTGTCTAAGGCGAGCGGTATCCGAAGGTGACATGATCGCTGTCCCACGCGCCTGGCGCAACATACGTTTACTTCTCTTGCGCATGTTATGCCTTTTACCTGCCTTTGACATCTTAACCTTGCCGGTAGCCGTAAAAGTAAAGCGCTTCTTACAACTGCTATGAGTCTTTAACTTGGGCATTTCACTCTCCTAGTATTTAAATAACTGTTCTTATAGGCATGCCCCACGACGCCTATAAAAATCCTTCCCTTGTTATTTATCTTTTTTCTTTATGGAAAGCAACCTTTTTTCTCACCACGGAGGGAGGAATTTTGTCTCATTTCCTTCTCTTTTCCAAGGGCTCTTAATCTCACTTCCTACATGACATTAAGGAAAGAGCCAATAACAAAATGACAATTTATTCTATTTATTTTTTGAAAGATTTAAAGATATCTTTAACTATATCAGTTTCTTCTTCAATTTTATCAAAAAAGACTCGGAAGGAGGATTTGGCATCTTTTTGGGTACTTTTAACAGATTTTCTCCTACCTTGGTTTTTCCTACCGCTTTCCCCTAATATTTCTGGGAGAAGGTTGGTAATTTCATCTTGGCTTTTTCTTTGAATCAGTTCTTCCTGTTCTAAAGGAATGTGCCTTCTGGAGGCGTCTTGCCAACATTTAAAATTACTACCACGGTTTCTTAGGCACCTATGTTCCTCGGTAAACAAGCAATCACAATGGGCATCATCATCTGCTTCAGCTAGGCATTTTCGGTAAGAGCTTTTAAAATGATGATGACAATTTCTTTGGCTCCCCGATAAATGGTGATGCCTCCAACAATATAGGTTATAGTGCAACGATTGGGCGCACTTTTGATATTCGCTATTGACACATTGGCACACTTTGGCTCCTTGCTGGTCAGTCCCAAGTTCATCTAAACAAAAATACTTAGCTGTTTGGGCGCGAAGCTTGCACATCACAATATGACGGGAAGTAACCGAAGACCTATTTTGAGGAAGGGCGGATTCTACTCCCGAAGAAGAATACATAAAGGTTATTAAAAGGATACCTATAATCCCTACTGCTGAACTTTTCCCCAAAAGCCTCATGTTTTTACTCCATGCACTGAGTCTTTGCAAGATTACCATAACGGGCTGGAGTTTTTATTTCGTTAATATCGAGATATTGAGTGAAAATTATTCATGAAAAAAGAATAATGGATATAGGGCAAAAAAGCTCCAAATAAAATATCTTTCATGAAAGACCTTTTCCTCTGCCCCTCCTCCAAGATTTCTTACCGTCGTATGTATGGCTTGATAACTTCGCAGCGTTACACTCTAAAATCAAAATTTCTCTTTCCGTATTGCAATCAGTGCTTGACGCCAGTTGCCTTAAGAGCTAATGATCTAAGGGAACAACAATGGCGGATGTAGCTCAGTCGGTTAGAGCGCCAGATTGTGGCTCTGGAGGTCGTGGGTTCGATCCCCATCATTCGCCCCACATCACTTTTCGAATATTTTCTCTCTCACTTATCTCGCTCGCGTAAATGGCTAAATCTTGGAGCGCCATTTTAGATACATAAACCCAACAGAACTTACAAGTAACGCGATCGGAATAACCGAAACACTGGAAATATAAGCCGCAGCATCATAAATCCGGATCCCATGGCTCGTCGCTCCTTTCCAAAAATAATCCATCAACGCACCGATCGTCGTATGGAAGACGAGTCCAAATGACATAATGATCATATTGGCGTAGGCAGAGGCTAAACCAACCCACGCTTTCCCAACGCTTCGTGTCACGAGATAGATAATAAATATCTGGTAAGCACTAAAAAAGCCGATAATAGAGAAAAGCAACCCCATCGCGAGGGCATTGACAGAACTTGTAAGAAGGAAGAGAAAACTGAATGCCATGGACAGCCCACACACAATTGTCAATGGAACATGCATATTTCCACGGTCAGCAACATATCCAAGAACAGGACAACCCAAGCACAGTCCCAAAAAGATAAGGGAAGGAAAGAAATTAGCTTGCTCAACAGGAAGGTGGTAAACTGTCTTTAAAAAAGAAGCTCCCCACACATCGGCAAAACCCTCTACGGGACCGACCATTAATCCTCCCAAAAAACACACAATAAGGATCCGAGGGTTCGCAAGGACATTTTTAAAGCCTTCCTTTATACCATGATTCTCTCTTGTTACCTCAAACCGCGGGATAACTACAAACAATACAAAGGATAAGAGGGCTCCTATAAGGGCCAAATAAGCTATAACATTTTGCCAACCAAACGAGGCCATAAGATTATAAACAGGCTGCCCTCCATAAATCGCACCTACTGAGCCTAATGTAGCGGAAAAACCAAGCATTCGAGAAAACATGTTTTCCCTAAAAGCAAGACGTATAATGCTAAATACCCCAAGAATGGCCGCAGCCGATCCTGCGCCAACCATAAACCGTCCTACATAATTAAACCACCATAGGTCCGAATAGATAAGCGGAAGCGTACCGATGACCGTTAAAAAAGCACAAAAGGGCACAACATATTTAGGGCCATACCGATCAAGGGCAAGACCAATAGGAATATGCGCAATCGCATAACCTCCATAATAAATCCCCGAAAATTGCCCATATTCAGCGGCTTGTAATCCATATTTGCAACAGATTTCATCCATCATAATATTGGGGATAACACGCAAAATATATTGGTAAAAATAGAATAACGAGGCAAAAAACCACATAATATAAGTGGAGAACCGTGCATAGAGCATTTTTCTTCCTTACTCATCCGATATTTTTTGGTACTTTAACAATCTCAAAGCAAAAGTAAAGATATAACTTCCTGAAAGTTGCTTCTCCTGCAAGCTCTTTAAACCTTTATAAAGAATAAAAGTCACAGTTTTTAAATCTTGATTCTTTAAAAAGAATCCCTTTAACAACGCATGGGAGAGAAGCTATTTTTTTGTAGGGATTTTAATTGCCTTTTCTATAAGAGCCGGTTCTAAGGAAAGTTTATAATGCTCTATTTGTTCCATATTTAAGCAAGTTTCTAATTCTGTTGGGTCCTCGACAGGAAGGGATTTCGCCTTTTCCCCTTTCAAAATTCTGGCGACCATTTCTCCTGTCTGCTTTCCTATCTTATACTCATCATAAGCAAGTGCCGCCACCGCACCAAAAGACAGAGCTTCAAGGTAAGTGGAAATAGCAGGAATTCCATGCAAGTGAAAGATTGTCATTAAAGCCGGCAGAGCGCTCGCAACCGTATTATCTTGTAGAAGTACTACCGCATCTACATGCGCGACCATTGATCGGGCTACTTGGGGCACCATAGACGAATTAGGAACAGAAAAAGGCGCAATATGCAGCGACATTTCTTGAGCGCCCTCTTTAAAACGATGCAATAATTCGACGGAATTTTCCTCGCTGTAATTAATAATAATCCCTATGGTTTTCACCTTAGGAAGGCTCTTCCTTATGAAGGCAAGGACTTCTTTTACAGCCGCAGGATTCCTAGTTCCTGTCGTATACCCTCCTGGTTCCTTAAGGCTTTTAACAAGACGCGCGGAGATAGGATCTGTCACGGTTGCAAAGACAAGAGGGATGCCCGCCCCTTCACTTAATCCCTTAATCGCTTGCGCCGACGGGGTGGCAATAGCCACAATGACATCAGGCTTATCTGCAATAAATTTACGTGCGATTTGAGAAGCTGTCGCGATATGCCCATGCGCATTCGCAAAATTTATATGAGCTGTGATGCCATCCTTAAAACCAGCTAATTCTAAAGCATCTATTATCCCTTTATAAACTTTATCTAAGGAAGGATGAGATACAATTTGCGTAATGGCAATAGCGGGTAACCGCCCATCTTTAGAAGGCAGCTGGCCTGCCTCAGACAAACTAACCCGTAGGAAAAAACTTAGCACAATGGCTAACAAAAAGAATGATTTATAAAAAAGCGGGAAATTCCTAAAAAATCTATTGTTTTTTATAAATTGAGTAACGTTGAAAACATGAGAAACAAGCATGGTCCGGTCCTTTTATTTTATGCTGTATACAATTAAGAGTTGATAGGGAGGTATGTCGCCACCGCCACCAAAACTCATTGCTTACCCATAACTGTCTAAGATCCATGACTCACCTGTTACCTTTTATCCAATTCCATTGTTGGTACGGCACTCTTTCGGTCAAAATATATGCCAAAAAACTTTGTTTTCATTGAAAAGCAGACCTTCGAGCGCCTGCTGGCTCACAAAGGCCTTATCTTCTTCAAGGTTACAAATAACCTAAGCGAACTACTTGCATTTGTAAATGAAAGAATGAAGAGTGCTTTCTATCGCTCTTCACCCTTCGAAGTTTTGAAATCAGGCTTTTGAAAAGACTTTAAAGCTCTTTTTTAAGCTCTTGCTCTCTCATATCTTGCAGTCCCCTATCAACTCTTTCAAGGCAACGACGATATTCAATGCTCCCCTGCCCTGAGCGACTAGGACCTGACATACTCCCGCTCTGTACGGGCGCAGTACCCAATCTATCACCATACCCGTACGATTGGCATATCCGATGAGCGCGCTCGGAACCCACCATACTTAGCGAGCTCGTCGAACGGTCGGTCGTCGAACTACATGCACTTACGGCAATAAAGCTCATACCTACAAGCAAAATCCTTCGCATATTCATGCATCCTCCTTATTAAAACTTACTTATACGTAGAATAATATTATAAATAAAACAAGTTTACAATAAACAAACAAATATCATTACATTACGCGAATCATTTTTAGAGAAAAATTAAATACTATTTTACAAAAATTTAACCAAAAATACATCTTCCCAGAGAAATAATTCTTCTGACAGACTCGCCCCCAAGGCAAAGGTCCCTCAGCCTAATCAAGGCAAGAAGGAAGATCTTTACAGCCCTTAAGGAAGGTGTGATTACTTTTTCTCTTTGAAGGGAGTGAGCAAATAAAAAAGCCCTTACGTAAGGGCTTTTTTATTTACAATTATCCTTCTCTTCCATTACTATATCTTTTTGCTTAATGGTATTGTTTGAAATTTTTAGATTTTTTTCTTTCAATAAACCCTAAGCGTTAATGTAATGACCGGGCCTGTCTGCATAGGATGTAGTAATCATCCTCTGAATGACCCCCATCAAAATTTTTCTTTAATGTAACGAAGACCATGAGATTTTTAGACGAAGCAAAGATTTATATTAAAAGCGGCGATGGAGGAAACGGTTGTGTGAGCTTTCGCCGTGAAAAGTTTATTGAATTTGGCGGCCCCGATGGTGGAAAAGGAGGCCGTGGTGGCCATATTATCTTCAGGGTCGACAAAGACCTTAACACCCTCATCGATTTTCGCTATCAACAACATTTTAAAGCCCAAAAAGGCCAAAATGGGATGGGCCGCGATCGCACAGGCGCCAATGGTCAGGACACGGTAATTGCTGTACCTCAAGGAACGCAAATTTATGACGAATATAAAGAAGTCATACTAGCCGATCTTGTAGGAGAGAAAGATGAAATCATCTTAACTCATGGGGGACGAGGTGGCGTTGGTAATACGCATTTTAAATCTTCGACCAATCGGGCTCCGCGTCAATTTACACCAGGTGAAAAAGGGACCGAGTTATGGGTTTGGCTACGGTTAAAATTCATTGCAGATGTTGGCCTAGTAGGCCTTCCCAATGCAGGAAAGTCCACCTTTTTAAGAGCATGCTCAAACGCACGCCCTAAGGTTGCGGATTATCCTTTCACTACTTTATATCCTCATTTAGGTGTTGTAGATCAACAGGAAAAGTCTTTCATTATGGCCGACATTCCAGGCCTCATTGAAGGAGCCCACAAAGGTCTAGGCCTTGGTTGTCGCTTCCTAGGTCATATCGAGCGCTGTAAGATGTTTATCCATCTTATCGATGCCACCTCGCCCCACATCCTAAGGGATTACCAAATTATCGAAGAAGAACTCAAGCGCTATGAAACGCCTTTACATACTAAACCACGTGTTATAGCATTAAATAAAGGGGATGCTCTATCAAGCGAAATAATGGATAAAAAAATTAGAGAATTACAGAAAGTAAGTGCGTTAGAGATTTTTCCTATCTCAGCTCTTGAAAAAAAGGGGATTGAGTCTGTGCTCAATAAAATTTTAAGTTTTCTCAGTAAAATAAAAGATGAGGACAAGGATCAACCTTAAGGTTTTGCTTGTCATAAAACAAGAAAGCCTTTAAGACTTTAACATATGTTTTTAATATTGAAAGACGAAGGTGTGTTGGTAAAATCAGAAGAAAACCCTCCGAAACGACGAAAACAACCCGAAAATTCCGATAAAATATGTCAACTGTGTATCCAGTTTCTTGAAGATAAAAAAGCCAGCAACGTTGTGGTTTTTAGTCTTAAGGCGAAGTCTTCGCTTGCTGATTACATTATTATTGCCAGCGGAACTTCTCAAAGACATATCAGTTTTCTTGTCACTTCTCTTTATAAAGAGCTGAAGAATAAATTAAGCTATCCTATTAAAATGGAAGGTGTTCCGCAATGCGATTGGGCCCTCCTTGATACAGGACATGTTATTGTTCACATTTTCCGCCCTGAGGTCCGTGCCTTTTATAACCTAGAGCAAATATGGGGCTTAGACACCTCACTTGAGAAGTAGCTTTAAGGCATGCGCATTTCTATTGTTGCTATTGGAAAATTTAAGCAAGATCCTTTAAAAAAATTATTTGAAGAGTATCGGAAAAGGCTCACCTTTCCTTTCGATCTTATTGAAGTCCCAGCTTACCCTAACTTGGCCAAGGCTCAACGGCAACAAAGAGAAACAGACGCGTTGATAAAAGCCATCCCAAAAGATAGTGATCTTGTGCTTCTGGATGAACGAGGGGATAATATGACAACGCGGGAATTTCTTGATTTTTTTCTAGAGCTTGAGACGAAAGGAACGCGATACGTAAGTTTTGTCATAGGAGGTGCGGATGGATTGGACCCTGATTTTAGTAAAAAGGGACACACCAAAATCGCCTTTGGACGTTTTACCTGGCCTCATCTCTTGACACGCCTTCTCCTTATTGAACAAATTTATCGCGTTCAACAATTGAAAGCAGGGCATCCCTATCACCGCGATTAACAGGGTGGATAAGCCTCCTAGAAGAATTTCTTCGATGCGGATGTCTCTTCCTGCAAGCACTAACCAAATAAGTGAAAAAATTAAGATTTATTTATCTTCCTTTCGCGTAAGATATCACAATAGGAACTATACAACGGGGATTTAACTGCAAAAAGAATGATGATGTCAAAACTTTTGCCTTTCTATCAGTCTTATTGTCGCGTGCTGCTAGCTCAAGGAGCTTTTTCCAAAGAAAAATGGTTAAAATCAGCCGCAATCCCGCTTCTTATTGCGTCAACCTTTACGCCAACAAAAGCAACGATTGTTCCAGAAGATCTTACAAAAAGTATGATAGGCATAGAAAGCAGCGTCACTGCCAAACCTTCGCCGCTCCCCAAACCGCTTCTTGAGTACTATGCTAGCAAAATGTTTGAAAATGGAACCAAACAAACCAGAAATAGCTTCCGTCATTTCCGGCAAGCTTTTTCTAATGTTTATGAAAGTTTTGGGAATATGGGAGTTGGATTAGCTAAAGGCCTATTGAATGCTAAAAACATTACCTCTCCCCAACTCTTTCTTGAAAAAGCGAGAGAAAGTACGGAGCAGTTTTGGGGGAAGGGAGTTAAGCAAGCCCTGATAACACCTTATTATCCATTGAAAGGGTGTTATGATGCCATCCAAGCAAGCACTTATTTCTCCTTGAGCGCTCTTGGCCAGGGAGTAGCATGGGGATATAAGTATCCCCTTCCTTTCCTCGCTGCAGGCCTCCTAGTATCGCCTGGTCTTGGACTTCATTATATGAAGTCTCAGGGAATAACGCCTGAGGATGTGTTGAAGCTTGCCGCTAAAAAAACGCTCCCTCATGCTGCTAGACTCGCCGCCTCATTTGTAAGAATGGGGGTAGATACATGTTCGCAGGTGCTTCGTATTATTTTCGATCCCCAATCTCCCTCGAGCGTTATCAAATTTATGTCAGACCGCTCGGATGGTTCTTGGTTATGGAAAGCCTTTAAGATAAGTATTCGATGGGGAGGAGAAGCCCTGAGTCACGTAGGTGTCAAAATAGGCTCTGAGATTGCAAAAGCTGTATCCTCCCCTTCTAAGGGATAATTCTTCCGGCTCTTAACAAGCCTTTCTCCTCTAAGCTTGCTAAGCCCTTTGCTTTTTTATAGCTCAAGGCAAAAGTATTCAAACTCATAAACCGTTATTTTCTTTCAAAAATTTGCTTTTCCGATTATGCTACTTGTTGTTTATAATGAGTGAAATGACGCATTAGAGTCATGACGAAAAGAAAAACATTCCTCCTAGTTATCCTTGATGGATGGGGCTATAATCCCGATCAAGACTACAATGCCATTGCGCACGCGAAAAAGCCACATTGGGAACTTTTAACCAAAGGATGTCTTCATGCTCTCCTTAAGACCTCAGGTCTCTCGGTAGGTTTACCGGAAGGACAGATGGGAAATTCAGAGGTGGGACATATGACGATCGGCGCAGGTCGTATTTTGCTTCAAAGCCTCCCTAAAATAACGAGAGCTCTTCATGACAATACTCTTATCGAGAACCCTCACCTAAAAACTTTTATCCAACGGCTTAAGGAGACGACAGGACGTTGCCATCTTCTTGGGCTTTACTCCCCCGGCGGCGTTCATTCGCATGAAGACCATCTACTTTACTTAGCAAAAGCTTTGACCCTGTCAGGTATTGAAACCTATTTACATTTCTTTTCTGATGGGCGTGACACGCCACCTAGAAGCGTCCTTTCCTCGGCCAAAAAACTTCTATCTCATATGGAGGGTCTTCCTAATTTATCGGTCGCCACTTTATGTGGGCGCTATTATGCCATGGACCGCGATCAACGCTGGGAGCGCACACAACAAGCTTATGAAGCAATCGTCCACGGCAAAGGACGGAGGGCTTCATCCCTCACTGAGGCAATAGAACAGGCCTATGCTCAAGGGAAAGAAGATGAATTCATCGAGCCCACTTGTATAGGAAATTATAAAGGGATAGAGGAAAAGGATGGCTTGTTAATGGGAAATTTTAGAAGTGATCGCGTCAGGCAACTTCTTCAAGCTATTTTAGATCCTAATTTTAATGCGTTTCCCCGCTCTTTCTCTCTCCTTCAAGGTAGTGCTCTTGGGCTTGTCTCGTATGGAGAAGAATTCCGTTCGTTAATGAAGAATATCATGACGCATGATTTTCCAACGAACACTCTCGGTGAAGTCATCGCCCAGCATGGGCTAACCCAACTACGTATTGCCGAAACAGAAAAATACCCTCATGTGACCTTTTTCTTTAATGGAGGTAATGAAAAACTGTTTAATGGTGAACGTCGATGCCTCATCTCCTCTCCTAAAGTCTCCACCTATGATCAAAAACCCGAGATGGCAGCCTATGAAGTCACGGACACGTTATTAGAGGCGTTAACCAAAGAACAGTATGATTTTGTGGTACTTAATTATGCGAATGCGGATATGGTCGGCCATACAGGCAACTTTGAAGCTACCGTCAAAGCTATTGAAGCTGTCGATGAATGTCTAGGCCGGATCATGGAATATGTGCGTTCGAGCGAAGCTGTCCTGCTCCTTACAGCAGACCATGGGAATGCCGAGCTCATGCGGGACCCTTATACGCTTGAGCCTTACACCTCACATACGACGAATCCTGTCCCTCTTGTGCTCTATGCACCAAAAAAAAGTTATAAAAAGATGAAGGATGGACAATTATGTGATATAGCTCCGACTATCTTAACCTTGATGGGACTTAAGGTACCAAAAGACATGGAAGGGGTATCTCTTATAGAATAACGACAGCATACAGAGGCTTCATGTACCGTTTATTAAAAAAATATCCATTTCTTACTTTTTTGATCATTTATATGCTTCTCAGCCTCCGAGGCCTTTTCCCTCTCTGCGCTCAAAAACCATTCAATAACGAGAAGGAAAAAGCTGTCAAAGAGTCTATTGCTCGTCTTCAACATAAGGAATCACAAGCATTAACAAAAATTGATGAAGTGCAAAAGCACCTTTCTCATATGGAAGCTTCTCTTGAATCTCTTTTGAGTCAGGAGGCGATAAAGATGGTCCACCTTAAAGAGAAGCAAGAAAATAATAGGCAAATCTTCCTCAGCCTTCTCCGGCTTGTGCGCCAACCATGGATAAGCCATGTGTTAAATACGAATGATCCTAACGAGTTAGTAAGAAGCGTGATCATTTTTAAGACCTTTATCCCACAAATTCAGCAAAAAATTTCGCACGTAAAACAAGAATTATTAGAGCTCACTGAGCTTAAAACTACAATTGTTAAAGAAAAAGAAAAACTAAAAGAACGGCACGAAGAGCTAAGTGAAAAACATACTCAATTACAGAAACTTTTAGAACATAAGCTTCGAGTTTTAGCTCAACTCAATGAAGCGCACTCTCCGCTACCTACTTTGTCACACCCTTCTTCTATTAAAGAACTTATAAAGACAATTAACCGTAGCAAAATCCATTCTTCTTCGCCCCTCGGAAACTGGAGAGAGGAAAAGCAAGATGAAACAAAACCATTTTCTCTTATTCTCCCGGCGTCAGGGCGCATTATCAACACCTATAATGACTCACGTTTTAACCCGTTTGAGAAAGGGTGTCTTATTTTAACGACCCAAAAAGAGCAACATATTTCTTCCCCTCATGATGGTACGGTGGTATTTAAAGGACCGTTTAGGGGGTATGGCAACATTATCATTATTGACTCCCATAAAAATTATTATACATTGTTATCGGGTCTCGGTACCATTAAGGTAACAACAGGCCAAGCTGTAAAAACTGGTGAAGTTATTGGGGAGGTAGCTCTTAATAAACTCGGGGAAAGCAAGGTCTACTTAGAACTTTGGCAAAATAACCAAGTTGTCAACCCGTTTCCTCTTATCAGAAAATAATAAAGGATTTACGTGAGTAACAGATGAAAAAATATAATCATAAATCTATACTAGGCTTAATAGCTCTCCTCTTTATTTCTTTCTCTTCGCTCTCTTATGCTTTTTTTATATCTTCGGGGGATGGAAAAAAAGGGAAAGATAAGGTCGATCTTAAGCTTATCGAAACTGTTATCGAACACGTAAAGGACGATTACGTTGAGGAAGTTGACAACACAAAAATTCTTGAAGGCGCGCTTAATGGTATTTTAACGGCGCTTGATAGCCATTCCAATTACCTCAATCCAAAGGCCTATAAGGAACTACGCCAACAAACGAAAGGATTGTTTGGTGGCCTTGGCATTGAAGTAACGATGGAATATGGAGTCATCAAAGTTATCTCAGCCATTGATGATACACCGGCCCATAAGCAGGGGCTTAAACCAGGTGATTATATTGTTTGGATTGATGACCAGCCGGTTATAGGATTAACGCTTAGTGAAGCGGTGGATAAGATGCGCGGGGATGCAGGAACAACCGTAAAGCTTAAAATTATTCGAGCCAATGAGGATCCTTTTGATGTTACCTTCAAGCGCGATATTATAAAAGTTCGCTCTGTTAAGCATAAGATATTTGGAACAATTGGCTACCTACGCATTGCGCTTTTCAATGAGCAAACGACTGATTTATTGAAAGAAAGCTTGAAAGACATTCGCACTCAACTAAAGGATAATCTGCAAGGGATCATTTTGGATCTGCGTTATAATCCGGGCGGTTTATTTTCAGAAGCCATAGAGGTGGCCGGTAGCTTTATTAAAGAAGGAGAAATTGTCTCCGTCCGTGGGCGTAATGGAAAAAATATTATGCGTTATAAGGCCTCAGGCAATGTCCTTATTGAGAATGTTCCGATGGTGGTTCTTATTAATAGTGGCACCGCTTCCTCGTCGGAAATTGTGGCAGGCGCATTAAAAGACCATAACCTTGCGGTTATCATGGGCACCCGAAGCTTTGGTAAAGGATCCGTTCAAATGTTGGTTCCTTTAAATAATAATGGTGCTATCAAAATGACCACTTCTCGTTATTATCCTCCGTCAGGGGAAGCGATTCAAGGCAACGGTATTGAACCTCATATTACCATTAACCAAGCAAAAGTAGAATTAATTGAGGACAAAGCTCAACGGGAAGAGAATTATCCCAAAGCCCTCAAAGATATCAAAGATCTCTCAGAAAAGAAGAAAGAAGAAAAGAAAAAGGAAGAGAAAAAAGAGAAAACCGATTCCAAGCCTGACAAAGTATCTGAAAAAAAAGAAACAGAGGTGCCAGAAGAATTACAAAAAGACTACCAATTAGCGCGCGCAGTGGATTTATTAAAAGCCTACGGAACATTTAAGGGCGCTCTGGGTACTCAACGGTCGCATACCCATAAATAACTAATAAAGGGAGCGAGCAAATTAAGTTGTTTAGAATAAATTTACATTCACTAGAGCCCTACTTACGTTGGTGTAAGTCCCCTCTCGGTATTGCTTGGTTGAGCTTGCTTGGCCTGATCCTTATGGTTATCTTTTATGGTCACTTTGCTAATGAGGGTGAGGTCAATGAGGAGAACGCCATTGCAATCACCTTGCCACTGCTTGAGGATGAAAAACAGGACGGCTCTTCGGCTGAAAACAACAAGGAAGCAGAGCAAAAATCGCCCGCCAATTCCAAGGAAGAGTCGCCTCAAGACGACGTACTTCTTTCTTCCGCACCTTTTGAGCAAAATGTTTCTTCCAAATCCGATAAGGATCCTTATACTGCCGCCTCTGACCCAAAACTTACGGCTCAGCAAGAAAATGCTCAGGAAGCGCTTAATCCTATCAAAGATCTTTTAGCCGATACTGAACATTCCGAGGAAGAACTTTCGAAGGGAGAAAAATCGGGGGAAACCAAGGAAGAAGGGGAGCTTGTTGGTTCCAAAAACCCTTCACAACCTGAAGAGGATAAAGAGATTACAAAGGATGAAATTAATCTGGATCAACCTTTTTTCAGTGTGGAGCAAGGATTTTCTATTTGGCAAAGTCAGCAAGATCCAAAGCAAAAAATAGCTGATCACAAACGTCCAAGGATTGCTCTTATCCTTCTCGACCTTGGTATCGATAATAAGCTAATAAAAAAAGTATTGGAGGAGCTCCCGTCCTCGATTACTTTTTCTTTCTCTCCTTATAGCGGGCATCTAAGTGAATGGACAGAGCTGGCCCGTGAAAAGGGGCATGAATTCATCCTCAGCCTGCCTATGGAGCCTTATGATTATCCTAAGAGCGACCCAGGGCCTTATACGCTCCTCACCAACCAAGGGCCGGAGAAGAATTTACAAAAGCTTGAAGAGATGTTGGGGAGGTGCCCAGGTTGCATAGGCGTAACGACTCCTCGATACTCAAAGCTGTCAACATCTTCAGTTGATTTGCTCCCTATTTTACAACGGATTCAGTCAAAAAACTTAATTTTTCTTGATCGCCATTTTACACCGCGGAATTTAATTCCGGATATGGCACACAAGCTTTCATTAAAATATTACCAACATATTCTCACCTTAGATGAAGAGGTCTCTCGTTTCAATTTGGACCAAGCTTTCCTAGAACTGGAGAGAAATGCACGCCGTCAGGGATTTGCTATTGGCACGCTCTCGGCTGCTTATCCCATTGCTCTTGAACGCCTTAAACAATGGCTACAAACGCTTAATGATAAAGGTTTTACGTTGGTCAATCTTTCTCATATTTACGCATTGCTCCAAAGTAAAAAGGGTTGAATATGGCTTCTGGAAAAAATTACCGCCTAGGGGTTGGCATTATGCTTCTTAATGACATAAACCAATTATTTGTGGGACAGCGCCTTGATTCCAGCAGCGAGGCTTGGCAAATGCCTCAAGGTGGAATCGACCCAGAAGAACCGCCCATCGAGGCCGCTTACCGCGAACTACAGGAAGAAACGGGAATATCTTCCCACCATGTCACTTTGCTTAAAGTGTCGAGTCAGTGGGTTTCTTATGACCTTCCTCCTGACCTGCGCGGGAAACTATGGGGTGGTCAATATGTTGGTCAGAAACAAAAATGGTTCGCCTTTCGCTTCTTGGGGAAAGACCAGAATATTCACCTTACTACCGCGACACCGGAATTTCGTTCCTGGCGGTGGGTCGAGCACGATGAGATCATGAGTCTCATTGTACCTTTTAAAAAGACTATCTATGAAGAGATATTAGCCGAATTTTCCGACCTTTTTGCGCCTTCCTATAAACACGATAAGTCAAAAGCGTTATAAGGAAAGGCGGCGCACGAGGGGATAAGGAAGGGCCCAGGAACAGCCCTCCCTCCTATCTATCGTAAAACCCTCTGCGCATGGTCAGAGAGGCAGACAAGAAGGCTTTTTACATCGCCTGTTTTAGAGCTTCTTAATCGCTTACTCCCCGCAGGAGCGCGCTTAGGGGAGACCTCTTGGTAACCAAGGGCTTTAGCCCAGCTGGCCTGAGGGGGAAGAGAAATGAGCGAAGAAATGAGCCCAGGATGGCAAAATCGCCTGTCCCCTCTCGGGCCCATTCACCATTACGCAAGGAACCGGGAGGCAAACATTGCTTCTTTTACCTAAGAGCATCATACAAGCAGCCCAGGTCATGAGCCGTAACAGCAAGCGCTCGATAACGAGAGAAAGCTCCCACGATCCTGTAAAGGAGAAGTCAATCTCCTCACGTCCACACTGTTAGCGTAGGAGAGCATCCTCCCTTCTCCCTTCAACCATTACGCAAGGAACCGGGAGGCAAGCACGGCTTCTTTTACCTAAGGGCATCATACAAGCAGCCCAGGTCATGAGCCGTAACAGCAAGCGCTCGATAACGAGAGAAAGCTCCCACGATCCTGCAAAGGAGAAGTTAATTTTCTCACGTTCGCACTCTGTTAGCGTAGGGGACCATCATCCCTCCTCCCTTCAACCATTACGCAAGGAACCGGGAGGCAAGCACGGCTTCCTATTCTATCTTTTTATTTACAGGGAAAATGGTATTCATTATACTTTGAATCAGATACATTTATGCTTATGATTTTATGTAATAACCGTGGACATTAAATTAGGCACCCACCATTTGGTGGCCTCTTAGGAAGATGAGATCGAAGGTGCACCTAGGTTGTAAAAGGGCAAACCTCAATACTACTTGAGCCAACCTTAGCAAGCTTAAATACAAGCTCTGAGGTAAACAAAAAAGGAGGTATTACCATGATGTTACCAAATTAAATCTAGCCGTAAAACTAAGCCGAATAAAGGATTGGTAAAAATTAAAAAGGAGATGCATCTAGCATCTCCTTTGAAATTAGTTTTATAAATTTTACTGGGCCATTTCGCGTAACAAATGACCTAAAAGTTCTTTTATTTTCCGGGTTTTCATATTCTCTTTGGTCGTATAAAAGTATAATTCTGGTCCTTTTTCATAAACCTCTGGCAACACTTTCACAAGTTCCTCGCCATAGGATTTATGGAATTCTTCACTGAGCAAGATGATACCGCGACCCTTCCTGGCTAACTCGTAAAGGCCACATCGGTTATCCAACCTCATAAAGGGTCGATGCATTTTTCCATCCATTCTTCCTAATCTCAAATGCCAGTCAATGTCATATTCCACATCTCTATTAGCAGGGCCATAGGCTAATAAGCGATGGCGGGCTAAATCTTCTGGCTTTTGAGGCGTTCCATGCTTTTCTAGATATTCCTTACTAGCATATAGATGACCGCGGAAAGACATGAGTTTCGTTTCTGCATATTTATGGTCTTTTGGTAGCTTGGTCCAGATTAGAGCATCGGCCTCCCCCACCGACAGGTTAGGAGCAAAGTTTGAGCCTCGAACAATCAAATCAAGCTTCTTATGCTGTTCCGCAAACTCGCCGATCATGTCGGGGAGCCAGGCGATGCTTAAGGTGACCGTGGTCGCCAGTTTAATCTCGCCTTGCATTTCATTGCGCTCTTGCTCAATCTTGGCGCGGCTGTCATGGGACTCCGCTAAGATCTTTTCCGCTGATTCATACAAAATCTCCCCATACCGGGTGGGCGTTACACCCCCAAGACCTCGATGAAAGAGTAAGACCCCCAGAGATTGCTCGAGGGTGGTGATCTGGCGGCTCACCGCGGGTTGGGACAGACCCAAACGCCGAGAGGCTTGATAAATGCTCCCCATCTGCATCACCGTGTAAAAGGTCTTGAGCCGTTCAATATTAAAGGACCCTGAAAAAAGGCCCCCTTGGGCATCCATGAGTGTAGTTGTGTTATTATCCATATGTGCTTCCTAACTTTTCCTATAGTTTTAAAATAAAAGTATTGTGTTTATTATATAGGAACGTATTTTTTATTTTCAATCCATTATTTTAAAAATATGAATATCAGCTTTTCTAATAGGGTAATTGCGTCGTAAATAAAGTGTCCTTAAAAGGAAGTCCTACCCCCTCTCAACGCAAGAGAAAAGCCGCTAAAGAGAGGAAGCTGGGTAAGACGTATGATCCCTCCCTCCCTCTTAAGGAGATTTTCTTACCGCATTTAAAAAATGCCCATCTGTGGAGCCCTCCTTGGGTGGACTTTCAAGAAAGAAGTTTCTTCCTACTCCTCTTATTTTTAAAAAGATCCTGGAAAGCTTTTTACCTATTCCTCAGAGTGAAAACATGGCAAAGGCTTTCTCCGGAAAGGACACCTACCTTGATCTGAAGGATGACCGCTTTAAGACATACTCTCTTTGTCTCTCTTAGAAAAATGCCTATGCTCCTTTTCCAACTTCCGTAGGAAAGGTTTAAGCCCCCGCAGATAAGCCTTGAAGAGGAAAAGTTTTGCTTAACCTCTTGACAGGTGTGTGAAAGGTCTTTTACATAGTCCTATAACTTTTCTCATCGTAGGAAGGTGCCCAAAAGTAGGAGGGGTGGCCGAGCGGCTGAAGGCGACGGTTTGCTAAACCGTTATAGGGTATAACGCCCTATCGAGGGTTCGAATCCCTCTCCCTCCGCCATATTTCAATCTCATTACATCCAACAAAGTCCAAAGCAATAAAAGGCGATATCATAAAAAAATGATGCTGGGGGCATATTTGGGGGCATCTTACAAAAGGTTTAACGTAGGACTCAATGAACTTAAGTCACACAGAGCTTAATATTAATCCCTCTCCCTCCGCCACTTTATACCTATCCCCTTATCCCAGGGGATGGGTATGAAGTAATAGTAAGTGTGGGAGAAACACCCAATCCGACGAGCCCCGCGAGCGACCCCGCAGAAGGCCGCAAAGGGGTGAGTGCCAGCAAAAGCAGCTCTCGTCTCAGCCCTCACTTACCCAAGCAGCGACTTCTCATCCTTTCACGGCATCAACATTTAAAACGGTAAGAGCTTAAAGTGCCGCGCCGCCAAGTAAAGCACTCCTATGCTGCTAACAAAGAAGAGAAAAGCATACGACCATTTATTTGCCCGCCATACGGCTTTTTTTATTACTTCCTTAGGGTAAGAACTTTCCCGAAGCAATTTTAAGGCGACAATCTTTTCAAGCCAGTAAGAAAAGAAAAAGCAAGGAATTAAGAGAACCATAAAAGCAGTAGGAATTAAGAAATCGAGGGCGCCTTGATAAGGCACAATCCAAGCTGTGTGAAGTGTCGCTACCAATAAAATAGACCACATATTATCTAAAGGAAGAAAACCACTTCCCCCTGTGGCTAATTGAATTCCCAACTGGGTCAACCAGGCAAGGGGAATACCGAGGAGAACCGAGAAAAGGTTAGCCATGCTCGCTACATAAAAAAGCCGCTTAGGAAGAAGGGCCGGGAGATCTTTCTTAAGAACAAGCCATTCTACAAGGATAATAGGTATCAACGCACACCAAAAGAAAGGCCATAGGAGCATAATCATGGGAACGCCAGCATTGGCCAAGGCGGGGGTAGAAAGGCCTAGAAAAATGAAAAGAGTGAGTACGAATCCACTTCTTTGGATTATGAAATTCCTTAAGCGGCCCACCCTTTTCTCTCCTGACATCAGGGATATATTCTTCTCATCACCGTGATACGATACTCTTAACTTCCTTATATCTTATTAACAACGCACGAAAGATCAAAATCTTTCTCTGCCGTAAGATCCCGTCTTAGCCCCTAAGTTTTTCGAGACCTAAGCGCGCAAAGAAATGGTTATCCTTTTGAGGGACAGGGTTTGAGGCTGTGAGAAGCTTTTCCCCATAAAAGATAGAGTTCACCCCCGCTAAGAAACAGAGAGCCTGAAGCTCTTCAGAGATTTGCTCGCGACCTGCCGCCAAACGAATATAAGATTTCGGCAACATGATCCGCGCTAACGCAATCGTACGCACGAAATCAAAGGGATCGACCTCCTCCGCATCCTCTAAAGGCGTGCCAGGAATACGAATAAGCTGGTTGATGGGAACCGATTCCGGGGGGGCAGAAAAATTTGCTAACGTCACCAACATCTTTATGCGATCTTCATTGGTCTCCCCCATGCCAATAATACCACCACAGCATACCTTTATCCCGGCAGCGCGGACATTTTCTAGTGTCTCTAAGCGATCCTCAAAGGTCCTGGTGGTAATGACCTGACTATAATACTCCGGCGACGTGTCAATGTTATGGTTGTAAAAGTCAAGCCCAGCTTCTTTAAGGTCCTCCGCTTGATGGGCTTTCAAAAGACCAAGCGTCACGCATGTCTCCAAGCCAAGCTCTTTTACTTCTTTTACCATCTCGCAGACACGATCCAAATCGGCATCCCGAGGTCCACGCCAGGCGGCACCCATACAAAAACGAGTACTGCCCGCCTCTTTTGCGCGTTTTGCTGCCTCTTTCACCTCCTCAATACCCATCAGAGGTTCTTTTTTAAGCCCGGTATTATAATGTGCCGATTGCGGGCAGTAAGAACAGTTTTCAGGGCAGCTTCCTGTTTTTATATTTAAAAGTGTGCTAATTTGTATGGCTGTAGCATCAAAATGTTCCCGATGCGTCGTTTGTGCTTTGTAAAGAAGATCGGGAAAAGGTAAATTGAATGTGTGAAGCGCTACTTTAAAGGACCATGGCTGTGGCATATTATTTTCCATTTCAATCATAATGATCGGTTCAGGCTATGTGGCATTATTACCCTTATGAAACCTACTGTGTCAAATTAAAAGATAAAGGAAAATATCGGCAATTGCCAAGTACATTATTAAATTCTCACGATTCCTTTATTGATTTTTCCAGCAATGATTACTTAAATTTAAGCCGCCGCAGAGAACTTATAGAAGCTGCCCACGAAGCCGGGTTAAAATTTGGTGCTGGGAGTACAGGGTCACGCCTTCTTTCAGGAAATGCACCTATATTTGAAGCGTTAGAAGCACAAATTGCGAAAGACAAAAAAACAGAAGCCACTCTCCTTTTTAACTCGGGCTACCAAGCCAATATCAGTGTCCTTAGCGCGTTGTGCGACTCCTCTGTGTTAGGAAAACAAGCGCTTGTGTTTTTTGACCGCCTTAACCATGCAAGTCTTTATCAAGCTATATTTTTAAGCAATGCTGCCCTGGTGCGCTATCGCCACAATGATATGGAGCACCTTGAGGCATTGCTTACCCAGCACCAAGGCGATGAACGTCCTAAATTCATCGTAAGTGAAACGCTTTATGGCATGGACGGTGATGTCCTTCCCCTTCGCTCACTTATTCAACTTGCCGAACGATTTCAAGCTTTCGTATACCTGGATGAAGCGCACGCAACCGGTATTTTAGGGGAGAATGGATACGGCTTATCTACGACGGTCCCTATGAAACATATACCCTATGTCATCATGGGAACCTTTAGTAAGGCTCTGGGTGTTTGCGGTGCTTACGTTGCCTGCCCTCAAAACATCAAAGATTATCTTATTAATAAGTGCCCTGGCTTTATTTACTCCACTGCCTTTTCCCCTATGATTGCTGGTGCGGCTCTCTATAGCTGGAATCACATAAGGACTCTGGATCTCCCGCGCTCTGAGCTCATGGAAAAAGCTTCTTACATAAGGAAAGAACTTCACAAGCTGGGCTTAAATACGGGTCCTTCAACAACGCACATTATTCCTATTATCCTAGGCTCGGAATACGTCGCCTTAAAGGCATACGAGTTCCTCCAAACCCAAGGCATTCAAGTCTCAGCTATTCGCCCACCAACCGTTCCACCACAGAGCGCTCGCTTGCGCATCGCTCTTACCTTAAAGCATCAAATGACTGATCTTTATCAGCTTCTCAAGGCTTTAGGGAGGATGTAAATTAATGGTAGGCTTTATTTTTTGCCATGGCTGGGGATTTACTCAAGATTTTTGGCGCCCTCTTTTACCCTATTTTCAAGACCATCCTTATATATGTTGGGACCTAGGATACTTTGGGCCTTCTTCATGTTCTATGCCAGACCTTACCGCGCATCCCAACTGGGTTGGGGTTGGCCACTCCCTTGGCATGATAAAGCTTTTAGAACATGCCCATCTTTTTAAAGCTCTAATTGGCCTTCAAGGTTTTACCAACTTCCTAGGCTCCCATCGTACTGTGAGCAAGGTAAGAAAGAAAGAACTTGCTGCCCTGAAACATGCTTTTTACAGAAGTCCTGAAGCTACACTCAAAGAATTTTACCAACGCTGTGGTATAAGTTCAGAAGAAATTTCTCTAAAACATGTACAACATGACGTCCTTTACAGGGATTTAGAGTCCTTATCCCTTGACTATTACTCTATTTTACCTCATTATCCTATGCTAATTATGGGAAGCGAGAATGATCCCATTGTGCCTCCAACCTTAATAGAGGATAATTTTAGCTCCCAAAAAAATGTTTCCCTTGCTATGCATTCTCATGGGCACCATGCATTAGGATGGCACGAAACTCCGTTTGTAAGTCACACAATTAAGAATTTTTTAAATGAGAGAAGACTCCTTAAGACATACGGTAATACATAACTTTAATCAAAGTGCTGGTACTTATGACGAGGTAGCTTATGTTCAAAAAGCCTGCGCTGCTCAACTGGTCCAATTAATCATCAATAACCTCTTTGGCTTTTGCCCAAAGACTATTTTGGATATTGGAACAGGGACAGGATTCGTGACGGGAAGCCTCCTGCCTTATTTCCCGCACAGCACTTATTTTTTAAATGATATTGCACCGGCTATGATAGATAAAACTCGATCAAAATTTTCTACTTATCCTCATATCCATTTTCATGTCGGTAATGCTGAAACATCGGCTTTTGAGTATACAAATTTAACTATCTCTAACCTTGCTTTTCAATGGTTTAGCGATTTACCAGGCACGATCGCTCGTTTCTTTAAAAACTGCGATGTCCTGGCCTTTTCAACACTTAGCCAAAACACATTTACGGAATGGACAGATATTTTTAAACATAGCGGCCTTCAACCACCGACCTTTTCCTATCCACCTCGAGAAAAATTACAAAATTATTGTTTAAGTTTACAGCCGCGTCATTGGCTTTTTGCTCATGAAACTCATTCCCTTTCTTTTGACTCAGCCGAAGCTTTTGCAAAATATTTAAAGAGACTTGGCGCTCATACCCCTTCTCATTCCCTAAGAAACCAGTATGATTTACGAAGGGTTATAAAAAAACACAACCAACCCATCGCTACCTCTTATGAAGTATTTTTTGCGATCCTCCAACGGTAAAAGGAAGCTTTTTTATGAAAGTATTCATCACAGGAACGGATACAAATGTAGGAAAAACTCTTATCTCTTCCTGGCTTTGCTTACACACCCGCTACTCTTACTGGAAACCCATCCAGACAGGGAGCATAGAAGGTACAGACACACAATTCATTCAAAAAATGAGCTCTGTCCATTGCTATAAAGAAGCGTACGTTTATAAAGAGCCTTGCTCACCTCACCGAGCTGCATACATAGAAGGAGAGACCATTCGTCTGGAAAATATTACTCCCCCGCCTGCTTCTCATCTTATTATCGAAGGAGCTGGTGGTATTTTGGTTCCTATTAATTCAACAGTACGTATGATTGATTTGATCGCTTTATTAGATATACCGGTCATTATTGTCGCTCGCTCAGGATTGGGAACAATTAACCATACATGCTTAACCATTGACGCATTAAAAGCACGTCACATCCCTATTTTAGGCGTTATCATGAATGGTCCGCCAGACTCTCCTAATCGAGAGGCTATTGAATTTTATGGAGGAGTCCCCGTTTTGGCGCAATTTCCCCTTTTATCCTTGCTCTCCCCGCTATCCTTGCACGACATTCCCCTACCCTCGCCCCTTAAAAATATTTTAGGAGAAAAATTATGCGATTAAGTGAACGCGATCGAGCCATTATCTGGCACCCCTTTACCCAAGAAAAAACAGCCGATTGGCCACTAGCAATTACCAGAGCCCAGGGATCTTACCTCTATGATGACCAAGGCAAGGCCTATTTAGACCTCATCTCTAGTTGGTGGGTCAATCTTCATGGTCATGCTCATCCAGATATAGCGCGAGCTATTTACGAGCAAGCTCAAACATTAGAGCATGTTATTTTTGCCGGGTGTACTCATGAACCTGCGGTACAATTGTGTGAGCAACTTCAAACCTTAATTCCCCCCTCTCTTTCTCGTTATTTTTTTTCTGACAACGGCTCGACATCGGTGGAAGCTGCTTTAAAGATGGCTTACCAATATTGGTACAATAAGGGACAGAAGGAACGCACTGTTTTTTTAAGCTTTGAAGGTGGCTACCATGGCGATACGTTTGGCGCTATGAGTGTCGGTGTGCGCTCGGGCTTCCACAATCCTTTTCAAGACCTGTTGTTTAAGGTAGCCTGCTTTCCTTTTCCTGCAACTTGGCAGGACGACCAGCAGGTTGAAGAAAAGGAGGAAGAGTGTCTTACCCAACTTGCGCATTATCTTGACAAGAATTGTCACAGGATCGCTGCTTTCATCATGGAACCTCTTCTTCAAGGAGCAAGCGGCATGCGTTTATGTCGCCCTCTCTTTCAACAAAGAATAATCGATCTTTTAAAACAGTACGATATTTTAGTGATATTTGATGAAATTATGACAGGATTCGGACGCACTGGCACCTATTTTGCCTTTGAGCAAATCGGCCGGACGCCAGATATTTTATGTCTATCAAAAGGCCTGACGGGGGGATTTTTGCCTTTAGCCTTAACTGTTGTAAAGGAAGAAATTTATCAAGCTTTCTTAGGAGACCGTTTTGATACGGCCTTTGCTCATGGACACTCCTATACCGCTAATCCTTTAGGATGCGCTGCTGCCCTCGCTTCTTTCAAGCTACTTACAAGCCAAGAAACACGAGAAAAAATCACGATGTTAGGGCAAAGTCATCAAGCGTGGATTGCTAGCTTAAAAAAGAATTTCCCTTATATAAAAGCCTTACGTACTCTTGGAACCATCGTGGCTTTCAATCTTGAGGGAGATGAGACAAATTATCATTACAATCTGGTCCCCACCTTAAAGAAAAAATTTCTTGAATGCGGATTGCTATTGCGCCCCCTTGGTAATACTCTCTACCTTTTACCACCTTACTGTCTTTCACAGGATGAACTTGAAGGAGCGTACCAACATATTGAGGCTGTACTCCAAAACATCAGAAAAACAACTCATGAGACAAAAACCCGCATGTAATGAGCGGGTTACAACGTAAGAATTAATACGAGTAAGACCGAAGTAAGAGCCTCTTTTCTGAAAAAAGGTACCACAGATGGGGACCTAATTTAAGGACGATAGAGAAATGCATCTTAGCAGGTACCTTGGCGCTCTTTACTTTAGAGAATTCAGCCCCTAAGTAATGCTTTTCAATTCGGCAGCGCTTTTTAAGCGAACGCTTCTCTATGGCGCTTCTTAGTTTCCTCACTTTCGGTATCTTCTTTATTGAGGAGGCCCTGGCGCACGGTAGCGGCATCTTCCTCCACGTCAACAGCATCTAAAGCGCCGTCCTTTTTAGGATCGCGCAGGACGTAACCTCGTCCCCATACCGTTTCGATATAGTTGTCTCCCTCGGTCGCTTCAGCAAGCTTTTTACGCAATTTACAGATAAAGACATCAATAATCTTTAATTCTGGCTCATCCATTCCTCCGTAAAGATGGTTTAAAAACATCTCTTTTGTCAAAGTTGTGCCTTTGCGAAGGGACAAGAGTTCCAAAATAGCGTACTCTTTACCTGTCAAATGAAGTGCTCTCCCGTTAATATCGGCTGTATGACTTTGAAGGTTCACATTCAACTGGCCGGTGCGAATGACCGATTGTGCATGTCCTTTCGAACGACGCACAATAGCATTAATCCGAGCCAAAAGCTCTGTCCGATTAAAAGGTTTTGTTAGGTAATCATCAGCACCAAATCCTAAGCCCTTGATCTTATCTTCGACTTCGCATAACCCTGAAAGAATAAGAATCGGTGTTTTCACTTGGGACGAACGCAGCTGCTTTAAAACATCAAATCCGTTCATATCGGGAAGCATAATATCAAGGACGATAATGTCATAATCATAAAGCTTCCCAATCTCTAACCCATCTTCACCCAAATCAGTACGGTCACATACAAACCCTTCCGATCGCAGCATTAATTCAATACTTTTAGCCGTTGTGGCATCATCCTCAACGATTAACACACGCATAACCAAGGCCCCCCTCATTGTTTATCATTCTATTGCGACACTGTAACTTATTTATAATTTTATTAAAATGCTTAACCAACCATTAATTTAAGAAAATTTACTTCTTTTTATAATTTATGTGAAACGCTGGCTTAAGAATGAGAAGTCTAAGTCAGAGTATCCGAGCGTGAAACAGGTATTACCCTCTTTTTCTAATTTAACGGAGGAGATTAAACAAGTACGATCTCATGTGATCTATGGCTATGTTACGTCTCTGATTGGTCTCATTGCTGAAGTTAAAGGAATCAACCAAGCGATCGCTATTGGCAGTCAATGCATCATCCATTCACGCCTTAATACAAAAATTCGCGCCGAAGTCGTAGGCTTTCGAGAAAAAAATATCCTCGTTATGCCTTATGGTACGACACAGGGTATTGGCCCTCGATGTCGTGTGGAAATACTTCATATGAGCTTTGTTATTCGCCCCTCTCCCTACTGGCTTGGGCGTACAATTAATGCCCTGGGTGAGCCCATTGACCAAAAAGGTCCTCTTCCCTGTGACGCCTATCCTATCTTAGTGAATAGACCGCCTCCGCCTGCGTATCTAAGACGTCGTGTCGGAGAAAGATTGGATCTCGGTGTGCGAGCTATTAATACTTTTACTACGTGCTGCAAAGGTCAACGCATGGGAATCTTTTCTGGCTCGGGCGTGGGTAAATCGAACCTGCTTTCCATGCTTGCGCGCTTTAGTGAAGCGGATGTGGTTATTATTGGATTTATCGGAGAAAGAGGACGGGAAGTCAAAGAGTTCATCGAAGACCTTCTGGGAAAGGAAGGTATGAAGAAGAGCCTTATTGTGGCAGCTACATCCGATGAACCGCCCCTTCTTCGTCGTCAAGCAGCTTATCTCACCATGACCCTAGCCGAATACTTTGCTGACCTTGGCAATGATGTCCTTTGCCTTATTGATAGCGTAACACGCTTTGCTATGGCACAACGTGAAATTGGTTTATCAGTCGGGGAACCTCCCAGCAACAAAGGGTATACTCCTTCAGTATTTGCCGAACTACCAAAGATTCTTGAGCGCGCTGGACCAAGGCCTGGCCCGGGATGTATTACAGGGCTTTTTACGGTACTGGTGGAGGGCGACGATGAGAATGAACCTATCTCGGATGCGGTGCGCGGTATTCTTGATGGCCATATTGTCCTTGACCGCGCTATTGCGGAGCGTGGTCGTTATCCAGCGATTAATATTTTAAAAAGTATCTCACGTACCATGCCCGATTGCCATGATACCTTTGAGCAAAAAGTGATTAGAAAAGCTCGAAAGTATTTAGCCACTCATGCTGATATGGAGGAAATGATTCGCCTTGGCGCTTATCAAAAAGGAAGCAACCAAGAGGTTGATCAGGCAATCCATTATATGCCTATGCTTGAGGCATTTCTCTCCCAAGAAAAACATAAAGCTACTTCCATTGATGAAAGCTTTAACCAATTAGAGCGCATTTTTACCGAGTCACCTTACGATGCTCAAGTGCAAAAAGATAATGATGAGGAGACGAATGAAGTATGAGAAACCTTAAAACATTAATAAAACTTGCGGAACTTAAAGCTCATAAAGCTAACAATGATGTGGCAAGTATTCAATTAGAAATTCAAAAAAACAAGAACAGCATCCAACAATCCCACACCATACTAAAAAGAGAGACGAGCTCTAATTTAGAGGCCATTATCCTCATGAAACCCAATGACTATTTAGTCAAATTGATGGACAAAATAGAAATTCATGAAAAAACCTTACAAGAATTAAATAAACTTCTTGAACAAAAAAAGCGAATCCTCAGGCTGGCCATCAGCAAACTAAAACGCTATGAACTTCTCCATTGCCGGCATCAAAGAAACACAAAGAAGCTCAAAGACCAACAAGAGCAAAAGTTGCTCGATGAAATAGGGCTCCTGCGCGCTCAACTTGAGACTACACCAAGGTATTAATGGCTTCTTCCATCAGATCGCTAGCTTTTTCTAGCTTTTTATACCCCACGGCATAGGAAATGCGAAAATAGTGATGCAAACCAAAGGCAATACCAGGAACCACCGCTACACCCACAGAATCAAGAAGATACGCAGCAAGATCGGTACCATCTTTGATAACGTTACCTTCTTTGGTAACCTTACCAACAAGCTTCTTACATCCTGGAAAAACATAAAAAGCCCCTTCAGGTTCATTGCATGTTAAGCCTTTTATAGCTTTTAAACGATGTACGAGAAGATCGCGTCTTTCTTTAAATCTTTCGCGCCGCTCCTTCATAAAATCATTGGGTCCTAACAAAGCCTTCGCGGAAGCCGCTTGGGCAATAGAACATACGCCGGAAGTACTTTGAGATTGGAGCTTAGACATACCCTGGATAATTTCCTTAGGACCTGCCGCAAACCCTACACGCCAACCGGTCATTGCAAAGGCTTTGGATAAGCCGTTTACCACAACGATACGGTCAAACAACTCTTTGGCAATCGCAGGCACAGAGTGATGTGAGTGGTTCCCATAGGTCATATGTTCATAAATTTCGTCTGACACAATGTGAACATGGTTGTACTTGGCTACTACATCACATAAGAGCCGAATTTCTTGAGCTGAATAACAGGCACCCGTTGGGTTATTTGGGCTATTAAGAATCACCCATTTTGTCTTTGAAGTTATGGCCTTCTCCAAAACGTTGGGGGTTAACTTAAAATTGTGTTCGACAGAACACTCCACAAAAACAGGAGTGCCTTCCGCAAGAAGCACCATATCTGGATAAGAGACCCAGTACGGAACAGGGATAATCACTTGGTCGCCTGGATCAATAGTCGCTAGAAACAAATTGAATAAAGAATGTTTACCGCCATTTGAAATAAGGATTTGATCCTTTTCATACTCTATATCGTTTTCATGCTTGAGTTTATAAATAACAGCGCTCTTAAGCTCCGCAGTACCACTAACAGGCGGGTATTTTGTCTCTCCCCTTCTTATAGCCTCTATGGCTGCTTCTTTGACAAATTCAGGGGTATCAAAATCGGGCTCACCAACCCCAAGGTTAATAACTTCTCTCCCTTCGGCTTTTAATTTCTGAGCCAAAAAAGTTACAGAGAGCGTCGGAGATGGCTGAATACGACTCACACGTTTTGATAAAATAGACATATCTATCTTTCTTTATCTTTCTGTTACACAGTTCTTTTTTCCTTATTCCTATATAAAATTTTTTCTCTTGGCAATAGCTCTGCCTTTTTCAAAAAAACTCATGTACGAACCAAAGATCTAAAAAAAATTCTTGTTTAAATCTTACTTTAATGTTAAAATTTTTCAATGAGGGGTATCTTAAAAAACAAAGTAAAATAAATCAAGAGCGCCAGCTCACCATCTCTTAGAAATTCTAAAAATTTTTGTGCAAGCCTTTCTTCTTTCATCCTACCTAAGGCAAGGTGTGCCCTAGTAATTTTGTTAAAAACAAGGTAGAGTCGCTAGATCTAAGATAGCAGAAGAGTAGATGATGAGACGCATTACTTTGGAGAATCTAAGCAAGAATCGATGTATTCCTTATATAGGGGCACTTGGGTTAGGGCTTCTTTCAAGTTTAGCCTTTGCGCCCTTCCATCTTGTTCCTCTTTTATGTGTAAGCTTCTCTGGACTCTTACTTCTCATCACTTTAAAGGCTTCCAACCATAAATGGCGTGCCTTTAGATTAGGATACATTTTTGGGTTAGGTCATTTCACAGCAACTTTATATTGGATTGCTTATTCCTTACTCGTTGACTTCCAAACATTTTACTGGCTTGTTCCTTTTTCGGTACTAGGCATCCCGCTCGTTTTATCTTTCTTTTGTGCTTTAAGCTGTTTTTTCTTTCACAAAGACATCCCCCCTATCCACCGTATTTTTCTCTTTAGCGCCCTGTGGATCATGGGTGAATGGCTAAGAAGTCAAGTACTTGATTTTCCTTGGAACCTCCTCGGGTATGTGTGGGCTAATAATACATCAGTTTCCCAAATATGTAGTGTAATAGGTATAGAAGGGTTAAGCTTATTAACAATCTTCCTTGCCTCCAGTGCTTATCCCATGTTTTTGTCCCCGCGCCAGGCTGGTACTAAGAAGAGCACACCTTTTTTAACCGCTTTGATCCTCTTTTCTGCTCTCTGGATTTGGGGAGAGTATCGCAAAGCAACAACACAGGTAACCAAGGAGGGCGATATTCATGTACGCATCGTACAGCCTAATATCCCTCAGAAAGAAAAATGGTTCTCTAGCTATGCAAGTAAAAACCTAGAAATGCTTCTCCAATTATCAAAAGCGAAATTAAGCGACAACATTGACTTTATTATATGGCCAGAAGCAGCTATCCCTGCATATCCTGACTTTATTAATTATGATGAAGATCGGCGTCAACTTATCGGTAGCATCTTACCTGAGCGCACTTTACTCATTTCGGGGGCTTCGCTCCTTGAAAGGGAAAATCATCGCCTTGATATTTATAATAGCATTATCGTCATGGAGCGCTCAGGAAATATCATTGAGAAATATCATAAAACAAGGCTTGTCCCCTTTGGTGAATATCTTCCTTTTCGCTCCTGGCTAGCCAAGTTGCCTTTTGGCGCTACTTTAAAGAATATTACGAATGGAACGAGAGACTATTCACCCGGAAAAAGTAAGCCACCTTTAACGCTCAAAGATCGGCCAGCGTTCCTTCCTCTTGTCTGTTATGAAGCCATTTTCCAGATTCCATCGACTTCGGTCCAACCTCAGCTTAGATGGTTACTCAACGTGACGAACGATGGTTGGTATGGGGAAAGTATTGGCCCTTATCAGCATTTCGCCATGGCACGCATTCGTTCCATTGAAACAGGAGTTCCTCTCGTACGGGTTGCTAATACAGGAATATCAGGCATTATCGACGCGTTTGGAGATATCATAACCCTGATTCCACTTAATAAAGCCGGCATTATTGACCACCCTCTCCCAGGAGTGTCTCAAGAAGGAACTATCTTTAATAGATATGGCACATTTTTATTTTGGAGCCTTTTCTTTCTTTTTTTAGGCATTGGTTTAAAAACGCGTTTTTTTAAAAATTTGACAAGCTCACGGGAACTAGTGTACCCATTAGGGTAAGAATTTTAGGGGGGCTGCCAATTACTTTGAGCATACGTGACTTGTACTATACAAGGTAACTTTATCAAATTAAATTCCTGAAAACCATGAGCAAAGCATTTAATAAGTTTGATAATAAGCAGAAAAATAATTCTTCTACTTCTTCTTTGGATTCTTATATTGGGGATCGTATTCGTACACGCCGGATTATGCTCGGACTTAGCCAAGAAAAATTAGCAGAAAGCTTAGGAATAACATTCCAACAAATTCAAAAATATGAGCGAGGGGTTAACCGGGTAAGCGCAAGTCAGCTTTATAGAATTAGTGGAGTTTTGGATACTCCCATTTCTTATTTCTTTGAAGGAATCCCGACAAACCATCACTCTGGCTTAATCTCAGGGGTCGCTGAATCTTTACCCTTCGATACTTATCAAACAAAATTTTTAACAAAAAAAGAAACATTTACCCTTTTGAAGGCTTATTATGACATTGAGCCACCGACAATAAGACGAAAGATACTTGAGTTAATTTCCTGCCTTGCACAACAAGTTCAAGACACACATTCATAATAAAGTTCAACTTTATTTTTTAAGGCTAAGACTAAGCAAAAAACTTTTTCACTACAATTCCTGGGAGACTTTTTAGACATACAATGGGGCAATTTTTAACCAAGACATTCGGGCGCCGTATCAGCCGACAATTAAGCGCAACAAAGAAGCAGTTATTAAATAATTTTTTACCCTCTTTTACAATTGATCCCTCACTCCCTGATTTTTGCGAAACTTTTTTATCGTCCAATTTTAAAGAAATATGGTTAGAGGTTGGATTTGGAAATGGCGAGCATTTAATCGAACAAGCAAGGCGAAACCCCGAAGCTATTCTTATAGGCAGTGAAGTTTATGTAAATGGGGTCGCTGATACTCTGTGGAATATGAGGCAAAAGAATGTCGAAAATATTCGATTTTTCAATGATGATGTTCGTTTACTAATGACTCATCTGCCAAAAGAGTTTTTAACCAAGGTATTTATTCTTTTTCCTGACCCCTGGCCTAAAGGTAAGCACCACAAACGTCGCTTGCTAACCGAAGACACTCTGCGAAAGATTCATTCTTTATTGAAGAACTTTGGTTCTCTGTATGTAGCTTCTGACGATTTAGAATATATGGCTTTTTGCCAAAAAGAACTGACTCAGTTAGAAAATTTCAAAATAGAAAACAGGTGGTCAGATGGCGATCGACCTTCGAGAATTACCTGGCCCGAGACAAAATATGAACGAAGAGCGTGCGCAAAAGGGCTTCTTCCTATTTACTTAGAAGTTAAGAAGTATTCCTAAAACCCTTAAACGAAAATAAATCTTTCTAATACATTTGACGTGCACCATGATATCATATCGACTATTTAATAAGAGGTATAAAGTAAACAGGAAAAGGTAAAAATTGTCCTGTTCTTAACTTGTGTTCTTTGCTCTTGCTTCCTATTTTTCTTAAGTGGGATCTTGAGACGAATTTTCTCCTTCACCCCAAAATTGCCCTCTTCTAAAGAGCATAATTTCCTTGCTTTTTTTCCCCAATTAATTATATTAAAAAATAATAAAGGTCATTTTTAGAAGGAAAAGGGGGCTTCGAACCTCTTTTTTTGTATATAAATAAAGCAGATGCCAGAACCAATTACGATAAGAGTAGAACAAGCGTTAGAAAAAACCCTTTTAACTTTAGGGTATGAGATTGTTCGTGTAAGTCTTTCACGAACAAGACGTCCGCTTTTGCAAATAATAATTGAACGGAGCGATTTTAAACCTATTACCTTAAAGGATTGCACGAAGGCTCACCATACAATTTCCCATATCCTTGACGTGGAAGATCCCATTAAATGGTCTTACCGGCTGGAGGTTAGCTCTCCCGGCCTCGATCGGCCTTTAACAAAGATCAAACATTTTCAGCATTTTGTTGGGCATATTATAAAGTGCGATATCAAAGAGATGATAGAAGACCAAAAGAAACTTATAGGAAAGATCCATAAAGTCGTTGATGAAGACATTTATTTACAGCTTAGCAGCCGGCATTCATCGGAAGAAACGCAAACAAACGATATTCTTACCATACCATTTAACCAAATCATCCGCGCCAGGATAATGCCGTTTTATAAAGACCAATAAAAGAAACAAAGGGTGAATTAGAGGAGCAAATGCAAAATCAATCAAGTTCGATCATCAGGCAGGACATTCTTCAAGTTGCTGACTCCGTTGCCCGGGAGAAAAACATTAATCGCGATGTTATTATTGAAGCGCTAGAGATCGCTTTGCAAAAAGCGGCAAGGCTTAAGTATGGATATGAGAAAGACATTCGTGCGACAATAGATAAATTGACGGGGGAAATTACTATTTATCATTGCTTTAAGGTTGTGGAAGAAGTGAATGACTCCCTCACCGAGATATCTCTTGAAGAAGCTCAAAAGAAGAATGCGGATTTAACTCTTGGGGATCTTCAATATAACCCTCTGCCACCTATTGATTTTGGTCGGGTAGCTGCGCAAACAGCACGACAAGTTATTAACCAGAAAGTTCGGGAAGCTGAACGCGAAAAACAATACAGTGAATACATTAACCGTGTAGGAGAAATTGTTAATGGTATTGTCCGCCGTATTGAATATGGTAACGTCATCGTAGACCTTGGCCGCACAGAAGCCATCATTAAAAGGGATGAGCTTATTCCACGAGAAATCTTCCAAATAGGGGATCGCGTCCGTGCCTATATAATGGAGGTACGGCAAGAACAAAGGGGACCACAAATTTTCTTATCCCGCACTCATCCTCAGTTTATGGTTAAGCTTTTCTCTCAAGAGGTGCCCGAAATTTATGACAACATTATCGAGATAAAAAATGTCGCTCGTGACCCGGGGAGTCGCGCTAAAATAGCTGTACGTAGCAAAGATTCAAGCATTGACCCCGTGGGCGCCTGTGTGGGAATGCGCGGATCACGTGTTCAAGCTGTGGTTAATGAACTGCAAGGAGAAAAGATTGATATCGTACCTTGGTCAGCAGATATGGCGACCTTTATTATTAATGCTTTAGCTCCAGCTGAGGTTACGAAAGTCGTTATGGATGAGGTAGTGCAACGCATCGACGTGGTGGTTCCTTCCGATCACCTCAGTTTGGCGATTGGCCGCCGCGGTCAAAATGTGCGCCTTGCTTCAGAGCTTACCGGTTGGGGAATTGATATTCTTACCGAAGAAGAAGAATCGACACGACGCAACGAAGAAATTAAATCAAAATCCGCTCTTTTCCGTGAAGCACTTAACGTTGATGATATGGTTGCGCATTTACTTGTAGGTGTTGGTTTTTCCTCAGTGGAAGAAGTTGCAACTGTTGACTTTAATGAGCTTAAAGGTATAGAGGGATTTGATGACGATATTGCGAAAGAATTAAAATCGCGTGCTCAAGATTATATGACTGAAGCCGAAAAAAGGCTCAAAGAACAAGCACAAGAGCTAGGTGTGCAAAAGGATTTACTCGAATTTGAATATTTACCCTTAAATCACATTGTAAAACTTGGGCAAAAAAAGGTATTAAGTTTGGATGACCTAGCTGACTTAGCTACCGATGAGCTTGTAGCTATCTTGGGTAAGGAACACCTTGATGAGGAGGCAGCTGGAAAAATTATTATGCTCGCTCGCGAACATTGGTTTAATGAAAACCCTATAAAAAATGGGTAGAACATTTAAAAAATACTACACCCATTAGAAACTTGTAAAGTCATCACAAACTTTATGGTAATCTATTTCTACTACGAACTTAATAAGGAATTAGGCATTTTTAAATGAGCGATCAGCAAGAAACAAAGTCAGGGAAAACCTTAGGCCTGTCAAAAAAAATCGAGCTTGACAAGGTCATTGACGCTGAAAACATACGCCAAAGCATTTCAAAAAGCGGAAAGAAAACGGTAATGGTTGAAGTGCGTCGGCGTCGTGTACCGCAGGATAAAATCAAGCCTCCCTTGCCTGAAGAACCTCCAAAAATAGAAGAGATGGTTGTCGTTGAGAAGACACTGAACAACGCCGAAGCAACTGACGCTTCTCAAGAAGGTCGTCAAACGAAATTAACGAATATAGAGCGCGAGGGTCGTTTAAAGGCTCTTAAGCTTGCTTTAAAAGCTCAAGCAGAGGAAAAGAAGCGCTTAGAGGTGGAGCTTAAGAAGCAGAAAGAGTTGGAAGAGAAGAAAGCTCTTTTGCCTCAAGACACAGAAAGTCTAGAAACTTCCTCCTCTATTCTCCAACCTCAAGCAGAGGAACATCCAAAATCCCGTAAAGATACGGAAGCTCTCAATGCCCCTGCGATCGACCTATCCCATGACGTTGAGCAGAAAGCATCCTTAAAGAAGAAGAAAAAATCTCATCTAGATGAGACGGGAGATGATGAAGAATTTGCGAATAAATTTCGTCCTGTTCGTAAAAAATTAGAAAAAGGAAGAACAACCCGTGAAGAGGAAAACACTTTCACGCGTGGGCATAACATTGCTATCCAAGATATTTTAGCGGAAGAGGAAGACGACAAAAAAGAGGAAATAGTTAATGAAAGCTTTGAGGCACCCCCAAAAGTCAAATCACCCGTTGGCCTTCACCGCTTTAAGGCCAAGAAAAAAGTAAAACAGCCAATAGCGACTCAAAAAATTATTCGTGAAGTGGTCATCCCTGAAGTAATCACGGTGCAAGAACTAGCTAACCGCATGGCTGTGAGAGTTGCTGAAGTGATTAAATCTCTTGTCAAAATGGGGATGATGGTGACAATCAACCAGACTATTGACGCCGATACTGCAGAACTTATTATTTTAGAATTTGGCCATAAGGTAAAACGTGTGGCAGAAGCTGACATTGAACAGGGCCTAGGGATCGGAGAAGATAATTCTACGAATCTTCGCCCGCGCCCACCGGTCGTTACTATTATGGGCCATGTGGATCATGGGAAAACATCTTTACTTGATGCCTTACGCGAGACAAATGTCGTCGCCAAAGAAGCAGGAGGTATTACCCAACATATTGGCGCCTATAAAATTACACTTGCAACAAACCAGGAAATTACCTTTATCGATACGCCAGGGCATGCAGCATTTACTAAGATGCGTGCACGAGGAGCGAATGTAACAGATATTGTTGTCCTTGTTGTTGCTGCGGACGATGGCATTAAAGAACAAACGATTGAGGCTATTAGCCATGCTAAAGCCGCTGGTGTGCCCATCATCATCGCCATCAATAAAATGGACAAGAGAGATGCGGATCCCAGCCGCGTTCGGACTGAGTTATTACAGCATGGGATTGTTGTTGAAGCAATGGGGGGCGATGTCTTAGACGTTGAAATTTCGGCTCTAAAAAAGATGAACTTGGACAAACTTGAAGAAGCGATCTTGCTGCAATCGGAAATATTGGAGCTAAAGGCTAACCTAGAGTGCAAAGCTTGTGGTACGGTAATTGAAACAAAAATGGAACAAGGTCGCGGTTTAGTCACTACAGCACTTATTCAACGTGGAACTTTAAAAATGGGGGATATTTATGTTTGTGGTTCAGCCTGGGGGCGAGTACGTGCTCTTATAGATGATCAAGGCTGTACTATCGAAAAGGCGACACCTTCCACGCCTATTGCTATCTTAGGAACGACAGGAATTGTCACCGCGGGAGATGATTTTTATGTTGTGGAGAGTGAGCTTCGCGCAAGGAAAATAGCTGAATACCGTGAACAGAAAAAGAAAAAGCAAGCCCAAACACGACCTGCCGCTTCAGTAGAGACCCTTATGACTGCTTTTGAGGCAGAAAAGGTAAAGGAGCTCGCCCTTATTATCAAGGCCGATGTCCATGGCTCGGTTGAGGCAATCCGGGCTAGTGTAGAGAATATCAAATCGGATGAGGTTAAAGTAAAAGTCCTGCATGCGGCTGTTGGTGATATTACGGAATCCGATGTCGTTCTTGCCCAAGCTTCTCATGCTAAAATCATTGCTTTTAATGTACGGGTGAATCCTCAGGCACAAGAAATCGCTCAACGAGAGAAAATTTTCATTCATTCCTATTCCATTATTTATGAGCTCATTGATAATGTGAAAGCCTTTGTGGCCGGAATGGGCGAACCCATCGTACGCGAAAAATCCCTTGGCAACGCCACTGTAAGAGAGGTATTCAACATTGGCAAGACAGGGCGTATTGCCGGCTGTTATGTACAAAATGGATATATTAAACGTGGGACCATCGCTCGCTTATTGCGTGAAGATAAGGTTATTCACGAAGGAAAAATTAAATCTTTAAGGCGCTTTAAAGACGAGGTTAAAGAAGTCAAAGAAGGCTACGAATGTGGTATTTCCTTTGAAAGCTATCAAGATATTATGGTTGGTGATGTTATTGAGTGTCTTGAGCTGGAAGAAATCGCACCCAGCATTGATAAGCTATAGGGAATCTGAGTCTATTTGATACTTCGTAATGCATCATAAAAAAGCATCGTAGGACGAGAAGATATGCATCAAGCAAGCCCCACTCAAAGGCAATTACGCGTTGCGGAGCAAGTAAAGCGAGCATTGTCCACTATATTTATGCGGGGTATGTTAACCAACCCTATTCTATCGGGGGTTACACTAACAGTTTCCCAAGTTCACATGAGTCCTGACCTTCAGCATGCCCGTGTATATATCCAAGCCCTCAATACTCCTGCGAGCGGAGAAGTCATCCAAACTTTAAATCAAGCACGCGGATTTTTTCGTAAGCATATTGCGTGTTGTATTTACTTAAAGTATACTCCAGCCCTTACTTTCGAAGCCGATCCTCAGCAAGGATACGCTGACCGTATGAACCAAATTTTCAAGGCAATCGCCGACGAAAAGAGAGGAAATGACTAAGATGATTCCTCCGGCTTTTAAAAAATTAATCTTTTAAAAGAATATTCTCGATCATACGAGAAATCTTACCTGCTTTTGCGCACCTTAGCAGCTGTTAGAACCCGCGAGGATAAAAGTCTTATAAGGCAACCATCAGATAAGCTTGTCGAAAGTATCCCAAGGAAAAGATGGACAATGCTCGATGAAGAAGGCACTCAAGCCTCAGCAAAGGATATCTTGCTCTGCTCTACTCATCTATTTCATCGGCCTCCTCTACCTTCTACCTCTTTTAACAGCCTGAAAATTCCTGAGCTTCTTTAATTCCCTCTTCTTAGGATAAGGAGGATCCCAAGTTCTTTCCCTTTCTTAGATTGTGTGACTTAATATTTATGCAGCTTCCCAGGAGTTATTTTATTAAAATCATTCGCCTCAGTTGACAAAAAAAGTTATCTATTTATAAACAAAATAATATTTTATTCGTTAATAGGAAAAATTCTACGAATTAGCTGATGTACAATAATACCTTTAAAAAAGAAGGGATAACCTATAATAATCCATATACCGAAGAGAGAAAGCGCACAAAAAATGCATGGGTGGCTAGTTGTTGATAAACCCGAAGGCCTTACTTCCAACGCGGTTTTGACGCGCCTTAAAAGATGCTTACGCATCAAGAAGATGGGCCATGCTGGAACCCTTGACCCTTTAGCAAGCGGCGTACTCCCTGTTGCTTTTGGTGAAGCTACAAAAGCTATTCCGTATGTTATGTGTCAGCGTAAGACCTACCGTTTTGTCGTTGAGTGGGGTAGTGAAACCACCACTGGCGATCGCGAAGGCAACATATTTAAAGAAGGAGGTCCAATTCCCACTTTAGCAATGATCCAAGAGCAACTACCAAAATTTCACGGGCGAATTATCCAACAACCCCCGATTTACAGTGCCATTAAAATAGAAGGACGGCCCGCGTACAGTTATGCACGTAAAGGCCTTCACGTCGATATACCTAAGCGAGAGGTAGAAATTTTCCATTTTCAAGCTCTCAATAAAACAACGTTTGAAGTAACTTGTAGTAAAGGAACATACATTCGAAGTCTTGCCCAAGATTTAGCAACGGCTTTAGGAACGTATGCGCACCTTGTAGCTCTGCGGCGGTTAAAAGTGGGGAATATTTCGGATAAAGATGCGATTTTGCTGGAAAAAATGGAAAAACTAGGGCATATTCAAGGGGAAGAGGGCTATGTTATTCCGATTGAGCGAATGCTAGACGACATCCTGGTAGTGAATTTACCGTCAGAAAGCATAGCAAAAAAATTACGACAAGGACAACCGGTCTTAATATCTGAAGTTGGTATTGAGGATGCCATCCAAGGGGTTGAACGGGTTATTTTTTGTCGAAATATAGATACCACACCTTTAGGTTTTGCATTCATGAAGGGGGCGTATTTGTATCCTCGTCGTATTTTAAATTATTAATTATGTCAAAAAGGAAAGGTTTTTAGATGTCGATAACGACTGAACGTAAAAAAGAGCTTATCAACCAATATCATCAGTCAGATAATGATACAGGATCGCCCGAAGTGCAAATTGCAATATTAACGGAGCGAATTAATAACCTAGGCAAGCATATGAGTGAATTTAAGCAAGATTTTCACTCTCGCCGTGGGCTGATTGGATTAGTGAACCGCCGGCGAACTTTGCTTACTTATTTAAAATCACGTGATGAACAGCGTTATCAAGCGATTATTGGAAGTTTAGGATTAAGACGCTAAAGGATCATAGGGCGATCAAATTGATCTCTCTTCGTCATTATTTTTAATTTTTTGAATAAATATGCCTCAGGATGTAGCAATTATTTTATCAAAAGATTCTAAAAATCCTATTAGCTTTAAGTTAAAAAGATCCATCGGACAAAAATTAAAAAAATGTTAATTATAAAGGTTGTGTGAAGTATGTTTAAACCGATTAGAAAAGAAATTCAATGGGGTGGTAGATCTCTCGTTTTAGAAACAGGGAAGATGGCGCGACAAGCAAATGGAGCTGTCGTTGCGACCTATGGCCAATCCTCTGTTTTATGCACAGTTGTTGCGGAAAAGACTCCTCAAGCTAATCTCGATTTTTTTCCTCTTTCCGTGTATTATCAAGAAAGGTCTTATGCCGTTGGTCGGATTCCCGGTGGTTTTTTTAAGAGGGAGGGACGCCCTTCCGAAAAGGAAACGCTCACCTCACGGTTGATTGATCGTCCAATCCGTCCTCTTTTCCCTGAGGGGTTTTCGAATGAAACTCAAGTCATTTGTACCTTACTTAGCTGTGACCCTGATTATAACCCGGATGTTCTAGGGATGATTGCTGCATCGGCAGCTCTCACCATCTCTGGGATTCCTTTTCTAGGACCTATAGGCGGTGCACGCGTTGGATATAAGAGCGATACAGGATTTATTCTTAATCCGACCGAGAAAGAAATCGAAGAAAGTTCTCTTGACCTTGTCGTAGCTGGTACGTCACAAGGGGTATTAATGGTCGAGTCAGAAGCAAATGAATTGTCAGAATCCGTTATGTTGGATGCTGTGATGTTTGGCCATCAACAATATCAAAGTGTGATCGACCTTATTATTGCTTTTGCTGAAGAAGCGGCGCAGGAACCATGGGAACTTGTAGATGATAAGGAAAGAAAGCAAGCTTTATATGACCGTGTTTCGACGATTGCGTATGATAAACTTGTAGAGGCTTATAAAATCACTAATAAGCAAGAACGAGTAAAAATTTTAGGAGAAATAAAAAACGCTGTCTTTGAAACATTATCCCAAGATGAAGATGTTTTAGAAACAGACATTACTAAAGCACTTAAGGGTCTTCAAGCTTCTATAGTACGTAAAAATATTCTTGTGGAAGGAAAGCGCATTGATGGCCGCGATAAGGAAACGGTACGTCCTATTTCAACAGAAGTAGCCGTATTACCACGTGCACATGGTAGTAGCTTATTTACGCGAGGGGAAACCCAAGCTCTTGTTGTTGCGACGCTTGGCACCACTATTGACGAGCAGATCGTGGATTCGATTAAAGGAGAATATAGAGAACATTTCATGTTGCACTATAATTTCCCTCCTTTTTCTGTTGGCGAAGTAGGTCGACTTGCAGGGCCTGGACGACGCGAAATTGGGCATGGCCGACTTGCCTGGCGCGCGGTAAGGCCTCTCCTTCCGACAAAGGAAGAATTCCCTTACGCGATCCGAGTAGTTTCTGAGATCACTGAATCGAATGGTTCTTCTTCTATGGCCACGGTATGCGGTACAAGCTTAGCGTTAATGGACGCGGGTGTTCCCCTTAAAAGCCCTATTGCGGGTGTTGCCATGGGGCTCATTAAAGAGAAAGACCAATATGCGGTTATTACTGATATTCTTGGCGATGAAGATCATTTAGGTGATATGGATTTTAAAGTTGCTGGAACGGAAAGGGGAATAACTGCCCTACAAATGGACATTAAGATTACCAGCATTACGAAGGATATTATGGAGGTCGCTCTTAAGCAAGCTTTAAGGGCTCGTCTTCATGTCCTCAAAGAGATGGAGGAAGCTATCCAAGAACCACGTCAGGCTCTCAGCCTTTATGCTCCCAGCATAAAAACGATTATGATTAATCCGGAGAAAATCCGGGATCTTATTGGCCCAGGCGGACGCGTTATCCGAGAAATCTGTGAGGAAACAGGTGCAAAGATTGATGTTCAGCAAGATGGGAAGGTAGTTATAGCGGCTGAAAATCAGGCAGCTCTCACTGCTGCTCTCAACCTTATTAAAGGCGTCTCGTGTGAGCCTGAAATTGGAGAGATTTACGAAGGAAAAGTCGTTAATATTGTTGAATTTGGAGCTTTTGTGAACTTCCTAGGCTCACGAGATGGCCTTGTGCACATTAGTGAGTTAGGAGAAGATCGTCCAAAAAGTGTAACGGATATCCTTAAAGTGGGTGATGTAGTAAAGGTAAAAGTACTTAACCTGGATGCGCGCGGCAAAGTTAAGCTTAGCATGAAGGGCATCCCCGATAAGGAAACATCCTAATTTCAAGCATGCAATGAATGGAGGAGGACAAGTGAAATCTTTGAATCCTATCTTATTATCTGGTAAGGAAGTTCTTCCCCTGATTGAAGGTGGAAAGGGTATTTCTATTACAAATGGTCAAAGCTCAGGTGCATGGGCAGCTGCCGGTGGTGTTGGGACCTTTTCCTGCGTCAATGCCGACGCCCATGACGAGCAAGGGCGCCTCATTCCCCTTGTCTACAAGGGCACCACGAGGAGAGAGCGTCATGAAGAACTTATTAAGTATGCAATCAAAGGTGGTATTACCCAAGCGAGAATAGCTCATCAAGTCGCTGGAGGACAAGGTCGTATCCATTTAAATGTCCTATGGGAGATGGGAGGAACGGAACGCGTTCTTGAAGGGGTATTAAGCCAAGTGGCTGATCTGCTTCATGGTATTACGTGCGGCGCAGGAATGCCTTTTAAACTTGCTGAAATCAGTGCACGCTATAAGCTTTATTATTATCCTATTGTTTCTTCAGCGCGTGCGTTTTCGATCCTTTGGCGTCGGTCTTACCATCGTTATCAAACCAATCTAGGAGCCGTTGTATACGAAGACCCTTGGCGCGCTGGAGGGCACAATGGCCTAAGCAATAGTGAAGATCCTAAGAAACCGGAAGATCCTTACCCTCGGGTATTGGCCATTAGGAAAGCTATGAATGAAGTTGGGTTGACCCATACCCCTATTATTGTTGCTGGCGGTGTATGGTGGCTTGAAGAGTGGGAAGATTGGATCGATAACAAAGAGCTTGGCCCGATTGCTTTCCAATTTGGTACTCGGCCACTCCTTACAAAGGAAAGTCCTATTTCCGACCAATGGAAGCAACGGCTTTTAACATTGAAGCCAGGCGATATTTTCCTTAATCGGTTTAGCCCTACAGGTTTTTATTCTTCAGCGGTTAATAACGAGTTTTTAAACGAGCTTGAAGAGCGCTCGAAAAGACAAGTTGCCTATACTTTGGAAGTTCTTGGGGCGCATACCTTGCCCCTTCCTATTGGACCACGACAACGAGTAGTATACTTAACCGAACAAGATAGCATCCGTGCTCAAGAGTGGCTCATGAAGGGATATACGCAAGTTCTTAAAACGCCTGATTCTACCTTATTATTTGTAACCCCTGAAAAAGCGCAGCAGATCCGCATTGACCAGATTGAATGCATGGGCTGTTTAAGTCGGTGTGGCTTTAGCAATTGGGCGCAAGATGAGAATGGCACGACAGGTAAAAGAGCCGATCCACGCTCTTTTTGTATTCAAAAAACGCTTCAAGCTATCTCTCACGGAGCCAATGTGGAGCATGAGCTTATGTTCAGCGGCCACTCAGCGTATCGATTTGGCGAAGACCCTTTTTATGCTAAGGGTTTTATTCCGACTGTTAAGCAGCTTATCGAGCGCATCCAGTCTGGGAAATAACTTTTGAGGCATATCACTCACCCTCTCCTGACTAGGAAAATAGAAGATAAAGAAGGGTTAAAAAGACATCTCCTTCCCTACTCCTGTCCTTCTCCATATCTGCAGAAAGCTAGTAGGAGCGAGCATAAGGTATCACCTTGCGCCATGTCCCAGCAGGGGCTACAAAGGCGGGAGAAAATCAGGAAACCTAGAGGGGATTGGCCCCTACCAAGGATCGTCGGTATAGGAAGCTTCCTTTCCTCCCCCTTGATAGACTCTTCCAAGCCTCTTTCCTCTGCGGACGCCGGAACGTCCCACTATCACTCAGGATGTCAGAAGAGGAAAGCATAGGAAGGCCAATATGAGATGCCGTCCACTCAAACGCCGCCTTAGTATTCGCTGCCTCTCGACTCCTTACCTAAAGATCATAACCATTTATTATTACCCTTTTTTCGGCCTACCTCCACATGACTATACTTCCTTCGCCCGAGCTACCATCCCTCCCCTTCATCCGCTGTCACCTACTCGGCGTCTTCTCCGGAGGACGGATCCTCGTCGGCGGTCACATACCCTCCCTCCTCGTCTGAGAAGGTATCTTCGTCCTCACTCGGCTCTCCTTGCGAGTCAAGCGTCCTATCTGGAAGCACCGGCGGGCCGACATGAGTGGCAAGCCATTCAAACGCAGATTTCAGGTCCATCGCCCCTCGCCCACTCACCCAAGGATCGTGGGGAATAGAAACCCTTTGCTCTCTCCCATCCAAGGTAATAGTTTCTGTCTCTTCAATCGGCGCAGCGGTATTCAGCAATACCTGCGCCAGGAACTGCGGCGTACACTGCGGATAGAGCCTCTCCGGAAAAGCTTCCATAAGAAGCGCTATACCCCCGGCAATCATCGGCGCTGCAAAAGATGTACCTCTCTGCTTTCTTTGGAAGCCTTTATACGTTCCAGCATTCATTAGCAGCTTCTTCTTGCGAAGCTTATTCATAAATGGCTTATCTTCTTTTAATAATAGGCTTTCATCACCAAAAGCAACGAGATAACGACTTGCTAATTCCCCTGCTTTTGTTGAAAAACTAGACATACTATTTAAGTCCTTTAAACTTCCGGCTAGCAAAAATACTTCAGCAAGCTCTGAGTCGTCTAACAGTGAGTAGTAGAACGGAAGGTTAAGAGAGGTAAGCATCGCCCTAAAGCTCGAGCGCGATGCCTCTCTTGTAATCATGTAGTCCTCATTGCCAGCTGACTTGACGATTACGCCCCCGCTTGCCCTAAATTGCTGAAGCGCCTCGTATGTTTCTTTTCCGATTACGAAGGTAAGAGAAGCATACACTAATTTAATCCCTCTCCCCATAAAATCCTTAATAATCGAAGCAAAATACCGATCATAACCCGAGTCAACCGTAATATGGGTTATGAGGAAGGGAAGGGAATCTGGCACGTAATCACTTAGAGAATCAAATTTCTTTTGAAGAGCCGCCTCCCCTCTAATCTCCTCTTGCGCACTTGTAACTTTTCCTTCTTTTATAAGACGCGGAGCATAGCGGATATGATAGGTCACAAGGCTACCCTTTGGATGACGCAAATATATCTTGGCTCCTGTCGCAATGCCAGCCGGCTCATCTACTACTTGTTGGCGGTGCGCTATCACCCCAATCGTACTGATCCCATGCTCAGATGGGATGTCAGATCCTTCGATAAAGGCCCCTTGTGGAAGTAAATCGTGCACAGCATAAGGAGAAGTTGAGTGAACACTAAAGGGTCGCCCGTTATCCAGCGCTCCAATAATAATCTCTTGCCCCGTAAGGTCCATTTCGTGTAAAAACTCGATTCCTAACCTTTGATATATCTCACTGTAAAGAGAGGGATTCTTCCATTCTTTCCCTGCTAAAGATAATTTTCTTTCATTCCATTTATTTATATCTTGTTCGATCTCTTTCTTTTCTTTTATCCATCTATTTAGTTCTTCATTAACATATTTAAAATCTTCATATAACTCATTATCGTTATCAAGGGATGATGGAGTGGAAACTTCCCGTAAAATAGCCTCTTTCTCTAAAGACAGCTTATTAATCTTATCTGTAAGGTGGTGGAGGTAAGCTTGATAATGCTCGAGCTTACGAGTCGTATAAACTCTCGCTTCTTCAGCATTAGTAAAGTATCGGTTATAAGACTGCTTTGGATGGCTAGGACGATAACCCTCCAAGGTCCAATGAATATCCTTATCATTTACTCCGAGCTTGACCGATTTAACAATCATCTCTACAAGCTCTGGCTCGATCGTTCGAAGGCTCCCCACACCCGAACCATATTTAGAAGCCCACCTCTTATACCAAGTACCAAGTTGCTCTTTCCTTTCCCTCTGATCGTCTATCTGTAAGATATCCATGAGGCGATTCCAATCCCCATAGCCTCGCACCTTAAGATCCGTAAAATTAACCGCAAAAGCAGAAGACATAAAAAGAAAGAAAACCATCATACAATAAAGAGGGATAACAAACTTCTGCTTAATCAAGAGCTTAAGCACCGCAGCATTGATAGCCATATAAGGACACCCTATCTAATATCTTTCCTTCTATTAGAGCAAAATAAGGTAAAGGAACTTTAAAGAAGCCAATAAGGCCGGGAGTAAATTACAAAAAGGTCAGAAGACAAGAAGGGGAAAGACAAAATAGCAGAGAAAATTTCCTCAGCCTTGTTTACGGTATCAAGGAAAAAAGAACTATTTGGGCTGCTCATCGGTCAAGTGGCTTGCTGCTTATATCCACCTAAGAAATCGCTTCTGGAGCTTAAGGGAAGAGACCAGGAAGGTTGTCGTCTCTTCTCCTCTAGAGCCAGCTCTCTTCTCGTCCGAGCTACCATCCCTCCCCTTCATCCGCTGTCACCTACTCAGCGTCCGCTCCGGAGGACGTATCCTCGTCAGCGGTCACATACTCTGCCTCCTCGTCTGAGAAGGTATCTTCGTCCTCACTCGGCTCTCCTTGCGGGTCAAGCGTCCTACCCGGAAGCACCGGCGGGCCGACATGATTAGCAAGCCATTCAAACGCAGATTTCAGGTCCATCGCCCCTCGCCCACTCACCCAAGGATCGTGGGGAATAGAAACCCTTTGCTCTCTCCCATCCAAGGTAATAGTTTCTGTCTCTTCAATCGGCGCAGCGGTATCCAGCAATAACTTGGCCAAAAACTGCGGTGTACACTGCGGGTAGACCCTCTCCGGAAAAGCTTCCATCAAAAGCGCTATACCCCCCGCAATCATCGGCGCTGCAAAAGATGTACCTTCTCCTTTCCCTTGAAGCCCTTTATAAAGGATATCTTCATCCTGCTCTAATAATAGGCTATCATCACCAAAAGCAACTAAATAACGATCAGCTAATTCCCCTGCTTGGGTAGAAAAATCGGACATGGTGTGCGCATCTTTTAAACTACCGGCAAGGAGGAAAACTTCTGCTAACTCAGGATCATCCATCAACAAACGGTGAAGGGCTAGATCGACCCGTGCACCTACATGGCTTATACTCCATTCATCGCCCGTCACAACATACGGCTCATTCCCAGCTGCTAATACTACGATCCCTCCCTTTTCCTTAAATTGCTGCAGAGCTTGGTAGCTTTTCCTGCCAATAACGAAGCTCATAGAGGCATATATGAGCTTAATATCCTGCCTTATAAGGTCTTCGATAATGGAAGCTAAGTGCTGGTCATAGTAAAGGTCAATGTCAATGTGAGTAATAATAAAAGGCTTGGACTTTGGGACTTCAGGTCTTAATGTGACGAACTTCTCTGTGAAAGCTTCATAATCCATACTTTCTTCTTCACGGGCCACGATCCCTCTTTCAACCAGGATCGGATGATAGCGCACATGGTAAATGAGGGCGTCCATGGCTACTCCTGGGTAACGCAAAAATATCTTAGCGCTGGGTGCCAAAGCGGGTGGTTCATCCACCATCTCCTGCCGGCGCGCTATTACCCCAATCGTGCTGATCCCATGCTCATAAGGGATATCCGATCCTTCCTTAAAGACTTCCGCAGGAAGCAGATCATGCACATTATAGGAAGTTGAATAAGCACCGAAAGGCTGCCCGAGGTCAAACACACCAACAGTAACGCCGCTCCCGCTCAGAGCTAGGTGATGTAAAAATTCAATGCCTAATCTCTGATAAACCTCAGGATAAATAGGCAAGTGATGCCATTCTTGCTCGGCTAAGGAGTTCAGTCTCTCCTGCCACTTTTGAATTTTTTCTTCTCTCTCTTTTTTTCCAAGCTGATCTTGCTTCCTGCCTCTACCCTGATAATAGTCTAGTTTCCTTCCTACATAGTCTCGTGCATGATCTGTTGTTATGAAACGCTGGTCATACCGGCGTTTGGCAGAGCCAGGGCGTAAACTAAGCAATAAATTATACAGCTTGTCCTGCAGGCCTTTCTTTCTATACCGGATAATATCCTCTACCATATCAGGATCTATTGTTCTGAGGCTCCCTACGCCCTTTTTAAATTTGCGCCGCCATTCCTTCTTCCAACTCATAAGTCGCTCATTTCTCTCCCTATAATCGCTTATTGGTAAAATATCCATGAGACTGTTCCAATCCCCATAGCCTCGCACCTTAAGATCCGTAAAATTAACCGCAAAAGCAGAAGACATAAAAAGAAAGAAAACCATCATACAATAAAGAGGGATAATAAACTTCTGCTTAATCAAGAGCTTAAGCACCGCAGCATTGATAGCCATATAAGGACACCCTATCTAATATCTTTCCTTCTATTAGAGCAAAATAAGGTAAAGGAACCTTAAAGGGGCAGATAAGATCCGACTCACAGAGAGGAGCAAGAGAATAAGGCAGGTGATAAGCGACGGCAAGGTAAGAGAAAGACAGGCCTCGAAGTCCACACAGATACGCCGCCCCTACCTCAAAAAAAGGGGAGCATTCAAGTAACTTAAGCTTGGAGGAGTTTAATAGCCACCTGACGGGAATCTTGCCGACGCGTGCGGCAAGGAATTAGTTACCCTATCTCCACCAGCATAGCCAACTTTTCTTTCGCTCGGCGCAACATCTTTAGACATATCTTCCTGCAAACCAGAGGGGGAGCCCTCACCAGCCATCACATATCCTATCTCGCTCTCTCGAGAGAAAGTATGCTCGTCCTCACTCGCCTCTCCTTGGCGGGTCAAGCGCCCTACCCGGAAGTACGGGCGGGCCAATATGAGATGCGAGCCACTCAAACGCCGCCTTGAGATTCATAGCTCCTCGCCCACTCACCCAAGGATCATATTCGTCTACCAATCTCCTTTCTTCTCCCCCTATCTCGATTGCCTCCTCTTTACTTATAGGAGAGGTCGTATCCAGCAACACCTGCGCTAGAAACTGCGGCGTACAGTGCGGATAGAGCCTCTCGGGGAAAGCCTCCATAAGAAGCGCTATACCCCCGGCAATCATCGGCGCTGCCAAAGACGTGCCTCTTTCTTCTCGTTGAAGGCCTTTATAAGGGAAATATTTATCTTGCACTAACAAGAGATTATCATCGCCAAAAGCGGCCAAGTAGCGGTCTGCTAAATTTCCTGCTCGGGTGGAAAAGGTCGACATCGTATTGGAGTCTTTTAAGCTGCCTGCAAACAGAAAAACTTCCGCCAGCGCCGGATCCTTTAGCAAGCGCCAATGAAATTGAAACGCCAGCGCTGCTTGTTCACTTTTAATGACGTTCTCCTCATTTAACGTAATCGCATAATCGTCATTGCCGGCTGCATAAATTATAATGCCTCCATTTTTTTTAAATCTTAGGAGGGCTTGATACGTCTCCTCACCAATAGCCAAGATAAGAGAGGAATATACTAACGTAATCCCTCGGGCTACCAAATCGTCAATAATCGACGCTAAGTAGTGATCATAGTCAGGATCAACCTCTATGCCTGTGATGGTAAAGGGCTTTAACTTGGGGAAGATACGCCGAAGAATGTCAAATTCCATTTTAAGGCCTAAATGTCCTTTAAGTATTCCTTCTTTACGTGTCACTTCTCCTTTTTTTACAAGGTTAGGATGGTAGTGCACATGGTAAGTGAATGACAGGTCCCTTGGTTTCCGTAAGTATACCCTAACCCCTGGCGCCACGGCCGGTGGCTCATCCACCACTTCTTGCTGGCGCGCTATTACTCCGATCGTACTGATCCCATGCTCATATGGGATGTCAGATCCTTCGATAAAAATTTCGGGAGGAAGAAGATCATGCACCGCATAAGACGTTGACGCAGCACCAAAAGGCCACCCCTGGTCCAGCACGCCAATAATATTATCTCTTCCCTTAAGCCCAAGGGTATGTAGAAACTCAATCCCTAATGCTCGATAAACTTCACTATATATAGGAGAATGATGCCATTCTTGCCCCATTAAGGAGACTTGTCTTGTTTGCCACTTTTTTATCTTCTCATTAAGGTGTGTATAGTCAATTTCTGCATACTCCTTATTTAAAAACCGCATAATCTTACGGCCTTCTGCCAATAAGTTCTTTTGCTCTTTTTCCAGCTGCATATAGGCTTGATAATTCGCCGCCAACGAATCTCCCCCTTCGTTTAATTTTGCCCTTGTCATTTTTAATTTTTCTTTATTTCCATTTAGTGCTTCCTCAATTTGATATAGTCGCTTCTTAGCATTCTTATCGCTCACAGGTAAGTTATCTAGTTCTTTTTTAGCGCGAGACAAGTTCTCCTCGTAATGGGCGACCTTCCTCGCTACATAGCCTCGGGCATGATCTGCGGTCATGAAGCGCTGATCATAGGTGGGCTTTGCATAATTAGAACGCAGCCTAATTAATAATTCATAAAGCTTAGTCTCTCGCCCTTCTTTTCCATAGAATATAATGGTGTCTATACTTTTCGGCTTTATTGTCCTTAAGCTTCCAACACCATTGATATATTTGGCTTTCCACTCGCTATACCACTCATCAAGTTGATTTTCTTTTTCCTCCTGATCGTCTATCTGTAAGATATCCATGAGGCGATTCCAATCCCCATAGCCTCGCACCTTAAGATCAGCAAAATTAACCGCAAAAGCAGAAGACATAAAAAGAAAGAAAACCATCATACAATAAAGAGGGATAATAAACTTCTGCTTAATCAAGAGCTTAAGCACCGCAGCATTGATAGCCATATAAGGACACCCTATCTAATATCTTTCCTTCTATTAGAGCAAAATAAGGTAAAGGAACCTTAAAGGAGCAGATAAGATCCGACTCACAGAGAGGAGCAAGAGAATAAGGCAGGTGATAAGCGACGGCAAGGTAAGAGAAAGACAAAATAGCAGGCTGAAGAAGCTTTCCCCAGCCTTGTTTATAACGTCAAGGAAAAAAGAACTATTCGGGCTGCTCATCGCTCAAGTAGCTTGCTGCTCATATCCACCTAAGAAATCGCTTCTGGAGTTTAAGGAGGAGACCAGGAAGGTTGCTTTCTCTTCTCTCCTATAGCCAGCACTTCCTTCGGCCGACCTACTATCTCTCGCCTTCATCTGCTGTCACATACTCGGCGTCCTCTCCGAGCGACGGATCCTCGTCAGCGGTCACATACCCCTCCTCGTCTGAGGAAGTATCCTCATCCTCACTCGCCTCTCCTTGCAGGTCAAGCCTCCTACCCGGAAGCACCGGCGGGCCAACATAGAATGATAGCCATTCAAACGCAGCTTTCAGGTCCATCGCCCCTTGTCCACTCACCCAAGGATCGTGGGGAATAGAAACCCTTTGCTCTCTCCCATCCAAGGTAACGGTTTCTGTTTCTTCAATCGGCGCAGCGGTATTCAGCAACACCTGCGCCAGGAACTGCGGTGTACACTGCGGATAGAGCCTCTCCGGGAAAGCTTCCATAAGAAGCGCTATACCCCCCGCAATCATCGGCGCTGCAAAAGATGTGCCTCTTTGTTCTCGTTGACGGCCCTTGTAAAGAAATGCTTTATCTTGTGCTAACAAGAGGCTATCATCACCAAAAGCAACTAAATAACGACCAGCTAATTCCCCTGCTTGAGTAGAAAAATCGGACATGGTGTGCGCATCTTTTAAACTACCGGCAAGGAGGAAAACTTCTGCTAACTCAGGATCATCAATCAACAAACGATAAAAGGGTAGATGGACCTCTACATCTCTATGGATTAAGTTCCATTCATCGCCCGTCACAGCATACGGCTGATTCCCAGCTGCTACTATTACGATCCCTCCCTTTTTCTTAAATTGCTGCAGAGCTTGGTAGCTTTTCCTGCCAATAGCGAAATCCATAGAGGCATATACGAGCTTAATATTGTACCTTATAAGCTTTTCGATAATGTAAGCTAAGTTCTGGTCATAGTAACGAGTAACATCAGTGTGAGTAATAATAAAAGGCTTGGACTTTGGGACTTGAGGTCTTAATGTGTTGAACTTCTCTGTGAAAGTTTCATAACTCATTCTTTCTTCTTCACGGGCCACAATCCCTCTTCCAACCAGGATCGGATGATAGCGCACCTGGTAAATGAGGGCCTCCACAACTTCTCCTGGTTCACGCAAAAATATCTTAGCGCTGGGTGCCAAAGCCGGTGGTTCATCCACCATCTCCTGCCGGCGCGCTATTACCCCAATCGTGCTGATCCCATGGCCATAAGGAATATCCGATCCTTCGATAAAAATTTCGGGAGGAAGCAGATCATGCACATTATAGGAAGTTGAATAAGCACCGAAAGGCTGCCCGAGGTCAAACACACCCACAGTAACCCCGCTACCGGTCAGAGCCATGCGGTGTAAAAAGTCAATACCTAACCTCTGATAAACTTCAGGATAAATAGGCAAGTGATGCCATTCTTGCTTGGCTAAGGAGCTCAGTCTCTCCTGCCACTTTGCTGATCTTGCTTTCTGTGAATTTCTCTCTTTTCTTTTCCAACCTTTACTTTGATAAAATGCTAGTTTCCTTCCTACATAGTCTCGTGCATGATCCCCTGTTAGGAAACGCTGATCATACCGGAGCTTGGTATAGTCAGGGCGTGAGGTAAGCAATAATTGGTAGAGCTGCCTTCCAGGGCTTTCTTTTCCATGCCGGATAATGTCGTATATCCTAATCGGGTTTATTGTTCTGAGACTTCCAATGCCCTCATTATATTTAGTTTTCCATTCCCGCCGCCACTCATCAAGTTGTTTACTTCTCTCTACTTGGTCACTTATTTGTAAAATATCCATGAGGCGGTTCCAATCCTCATAGCCTCGCGCTTTCAAGGCGGCAAAAAACATCTCGTTAATTTCCCGGGTATCTGTTCGCCCATGGCGCTGCATCAAACTAAAAAATTCTTCATATGTGTTAATATTATATTCGTCAAAGATACTTAATGCGTAAGCAGGAGCCGTAAAATTTCCAAGATATAAACTAAACACTAAAGAAAAAAGGAAGAGAAGCCTAATAGGAAATTTAACAAGTAAAAACTTATAGAGCATAAGATGTATCCTTTTTCATCCTTACTTCCTAGTACAGCAGAGAAATGTAAAAAAATATTAAATAGAAAATTATTTTAAGAGGAACGGCAAACAAGAATATTGTAAGTAAGTAAAAGGAAAAAAGCCACACAGGTAAATAAGGAATTTATTTACATGAAGGAAATGCGAAAGATTCAAGAGAAGCAGAACAATATTTATCTTTTACCTAAGTGAGGCCAGGCGTAAGGCAATAGCTTGAAAACCCTTGGTCTAAGATTAAAGGCGTCGCCTCCTGTAGATGAGCTCGCCCTATTTTTAGGAGCTTTTCTTCCTACCTAATGGCTACGTGAAAAGCGTCTTCTATATGCCTTGGACCATATTGCTGCTCCCTCCATCGGTATAAGTATCTTCCTCTCCTTGCGAGTCAAGCGTCCTATCTGGAAGTACCGGCGGGCCGACATGAGTGGCAAGCCATTCAAAAGCAGCTTTCAAGTTCATAGCTCCTTGCCCACTCACCCAAGGATCAGATGGGAGCGATCTCCAAATAGATTCCTTAACCACTTTCGTCCCATAAAGAGCTCCTTTTCTTTATTAAGCCAAAAGTAAATGAAAAAATGAACATCTATAAACTAAAGGCTAATAAAAACTGGCTCATTAAATAATTGGTTCCATTATTAAAATGAAAAAAATTAAATAAATTAATGATACGAATAAATTTTTTTATTAAGTTAAACTTTTGGTGTCAAAAGCGTGGTACAGGAAGGTCCAGTCATACCTATAAGAGGCAAGTCCTGTCGTCGACTCCTTGGCGAGGAGAATACAGGAGGCAATCTTTCTCCTCCTCGTGAGGTAGAAGTGGAAACAGAGGAAGGACCAGGATCAGAAGATGAAAAACTTTCTTCTTCTGCAAACTCGTCAAGAATGGAGAGAGGGCTTGAACACTCTCGTGTTAATCGCTCAAAAGCAGCTTTCAGGTTCATCGCCCCTCGCCCGCTTATCCAAGGATTATGTGGGGACAAGACTTCCTGCAATTCTTTGACCGATTTTGTCCTATAAAAAAGCCTTAATACCCATTCAAGAGCTGATTTGATAACGCCTTGACTCATCGCCTGAGGATGAGCTGTCTCATCTCTTGCCTCGTGATTTACGATCTCTACTTTCTGGATAGGAGAGGCCGCCTCAAGCAACACCTGGCCAATAAATTGAGGCGTACATTGCGGGTACAGCCTCTCCGGAAAAGCTTCCATCAAAAGCGCAATCCCCCCAGCAATCATCGGTGCGGCAAAGGATGTGCCTTCTTTTTGTCTTCGGAGGCTATTAGTATGTACCCATCCTTTCTCTTTAAAAGCATTCGGAAGCCTTCTATCCTGGGCTAATAAAAGATTAGAATCGCCAAAGGCACTTAAGTAGCGATGACTCAATACGCCAGCTTTAGTAGAAAAATCAGACATCGCATCAACTTCTTTTAAACTGCCCGCAAGCAAAAAAACCTCTGCTAGTTCGGGATCCTCTATCAAGCGCCAGTAAAGGGACAGATTCTCAGCTGCGTTTATGTCTTTAAAAATATTTCTCTTATCAGGCGTAATCGCATAGTTATCATTTCCAGCTGACTTAATAAGAATGCCCCCCATTTGTTTAAACTTTATCAGAGACTGGTAAGTCTTCTCCCCAATAGAAAGAGCGATAGAAGAATATACTAACTTGATTCCTCTCATGATAAACTCATCAATAATGGTAGCCAAGGATTGATCATAGCGAGGGTTAACCTCCGTCTTGGTGATGATGAAAGGCTTTAGACGTGGGAATTCCCGACTTAGGGAAGCAAATCTCTCATTGAGAGCCTTCGCCCCTTCAATAATGGTTTCTTCCTTTTCAACCTTTCCTTGGCCTAAGAGCTGAGGATGATAGCGCACATGATAAGTGAGTGAAATATTTTTTGGCGTACGTAGGTAGATCTTGGCTCCCGGAGCCACGGCAGGCGGTTCATCCACGAGTTCTTGACGACGCGCTACCACCCCAATGGTACTGATACTATGGTCGCAGGGAATATCGGATCCTTCTACAAAAATCTCCGCGGGAAGAAGGTCATGTACCGCATAAGGAGAAGATGGTAATGGATCACTGAGGGGCTTCCCCGAGTCAAGCACACCAATGATAGCGCTATCACCACTGAGTCCCCTTTGATGTAAGAATTCAAATCCTAAGCTTTTATAAATTTCAGGATAGATAGGAGAGCGACGCCAATCTTGCCCTTCTAAAAAAGCTTGTCTTGCTTGCCATTTCTGTATTTTCCTTTCGATTTCCTCGGCCCTGATTCGCTTTAGTCTTGCATAAAGGTCACAGTCACGAAAAAACTTCTGTTTTTTTTCCTCGTCTACAGTATCTTCCGGGCTTCCAATAATTTCTATACTTTTTTCCCTAAGGCTGAGTATTTTTTGCTGAATTTCCTTAAGGCGATCAGAATACTTACTATAAATATCCAATTTATTAACCAAATAGGCTAAAGCATCTTCGCTTCTCATAAAACGTTTAGTGTAAGGTAACTTCGAATAATCAGGACGGTAACATATTAACCATTTATAAAGGGTACCCTCTTCACTTTTTTTTTCATACTGTAGAAGAGTTTTTATAACGTAAGGATTTATGGTTCTCAAGCTCCCCACACCCGAGCTATAGGTAGTAGCCCATTCCTTTTGCCACTCCTTCAATAAGCCTACCTTTTCCTCTTGATCCTCTATTTGCAGAATATCGAGAAAACGATTCCATATATCATATCCTCGTGCCTTTAATGACTCGAAAAAAAGAGTTTTGATCTCTCGGTCATCTGTTCGACCACCAGCCTGCATGAGGCTCTTAAACTCATCATAAGTTCGAAGGTTATATTCATCAAAAATACTTAATGAGCTAGCAACCCTCCCAAATCCTCCTACAGATAATAAGAAAAACAAAGGTAGAACAATAGTTACCTTAAATAAATTCATAAAACAGTGCTGTCCTTTAAACATAAAAAGCCTTTTTAACAAAATATGCATCTTATTACAACACATTAAAGCAACTAAAGGAATAAAATATTTTTAATAATTAATATGTATTAAAATCTTTACTTTACTGCTTTTATAGGACGCGCTATCTTTTTCTGGCGATGGTTGACTAGCTATTTTTTAGCATCTCGTGGGGGTTTACCCAGTGGTCATATTCCTCTTCCGTTAAGAACCCTGACTTTAATGCTGCTTCCTTCAGGGTCAAATTCTCTTGATAAGCTTTTTGAGCGATTTTAGCTGCTTTGTCATAGCCAATCTTTGGATTTAAGGCTGTTACCAACATTAGAGATGACTCTAGGTGGTCTTTTATTTTTGCAAGGTTAGGTTGAATCCCCTCTATGCAACGTTCAACAAAACAATGAATACTATCACTGAGCAATTGAATCGACTGTAAAACATTATAAACAATCAAGGGCTTAAAAACATTGAGCTCCAAGTGACCTGTTGCACCGCCAATCGTAACCGCTACATGATTACCCATCACCTGAGCCGCCACCATTGTAATGGCCTCAGCTTGTGTTGGGTTTACTTTCCCCGGCATAATGGAGGACCCAGGCTCATTGGCCGGCAAAATAATTTCCCCAATACCACAACGAGGACCTGACCCCAAAAGACGAATGTCATTGGCTATTTTCATGAGGCTCGCCGCAATTCCATTAAGCACTCCCGATAAATGAACCAAAGCATCATGCGAAGCTAAAGCCTCAAATTTATTGGGTGCTGGCTGAAAAGGCAACCCAACATATTCACTTAGATGACGAGCAAAAATTTTATCAAACCCAGGCGCCGTATTAATTCCTGTCCCAACAGCTGTCCCCCCTTGAGCGAGCAAATATATGCCTGAAAGACTCTCATTAAGGCGCTGGATAGAGCAATGAATTTGGGTATGATAACTTGAGAACTCTTGCCCTAAAGTTAAGGGTGTAGCATCCTGGAGATGGGTGCGACCTATTTTGATAATCTCTTTGAAATCTTCTGCTTTCTTTTGCAAAGCATATTCACATCGCTCCAGCGCTGGGCACAAAGAATTTTTCACCTCTTGGGCCACGGCAATATGCATAACCGTTGGAAAGGTATCATTTGAGGACTGACCCTTATTAACTTGATCATTCGGATGGACGGGATGTTTCGATCCAAGCTGCCCACCAAGAAGTTCGATAGCGCGATTAGCTATAACCTCATTGGCATTCATATTCGATTGCGTGCCCGAACCTGTCTGCCATACCGATAAAGGAAAATGCTGGTTAAGAGAGCCGGCAATGACTTCGTCGGCTGCCGAGATAATCGCCCCCGCAATACTTGGCTCGAGTAACCCTAGTTCCTTATTCGCAAGAGCCGCACAACGTTTCTGGATCCCAAATGCACGTATGACAGAAAAAGGCATCTTTTCCCAGCCAATGTTAAAATTATGCAGTGATCTTTGCGTTTGTGCCCCCCAATACTTATCAGCAGGGACAGCTACTTCTCCCATAGAATCTGTTTCAAGGCGGACATTTTGGTGCTTCAAAGGAGCCATTTTCTCTTCCCTATTTATCAAAGAAGCGGCACAATAGTACCGAGGAACTTTTGCTTAAAAAGCTGAAGGCTTGCACTATCCACCTTTCCTATTTTCAAGCATCTATGATTGAAGTAAAATACCACCATTCGATGATCGTCTCCACATAAAATCAAAGGATATCCCATTTTTAACAATCACTTTATGAAGAAGGCCTTAGAAATTGCTGAAAAAGGACAACAACAAGGCGAGGTCCCTATTGGTGCCCTTATTGTAGAAGGGAGCACTATTATCTCTACCGCCACCAATGAAATTATTTCTCGAAAAGATCCAATCGCTCATGCGGAAATACTTTCTATACAAAGGGCTTGTGTAAAAAAAGGAGAGCTTTATCTTACTCAGTGCGATCTTTATGTAACCTTAGAGCCTTGCCCTATGTGCGCACAGGCTATTTCTTTTGCACGTCTGCGTCGGCTCTACTTTGGCGCCTATGACCCAAAACGAGGTGGAGTGGATCATGGCCCCCAGATTTTCAACGCGTCAAGTTGCTTTCACCAACCCGAGGTCATCGGAGGGCTCCTTGAAAAGCAATGCGCTCATCTGCTACTCTCTTTTTTCGAAACACGACGCTAAAACTTTTCTTCAACGAGTCCTTCAAGAACCAGAAAACCTTGGCGTAATTCCTTAATAAACGAAGCCCTGCTTCCCTTATGCGCTCTATTGGTTCTAGGTAAAGTATTTCGCAGGATACAATCCAGCACAAGCCTCGCGCCAGCGCAACCCAATTGATTTATTAAATTCTTTTCAATCCGCATCCATCTTTTCTGCTCATGCCCCCTTAAAGAAGTTAAGGAATTTTCATATTTTTTCACACGAATATAACCAAAATAAATAGGAAATAGCGATTGGCTTCTAGGCGCTCCTATAGCACGTAGGTATCTATGATATAAATAGGCACATTTTAAAGCTGCCTCAAATTGGGATGCCGTAATAATAGCCTTCTTTACAAGAAAATCGAGTGCATATGGGCTATAAGGTCGAGCAGCATGTTGGCGTTCAGCACTTTGTCCCCTATCTCTCGTAGGATGGCACCCCTCCTCCGCTTTGCACCAACTTCTCTTTGACTCAGCTTGAGTCCCCTTGATAGGAATACTTTGCACCATAGATTACCTCCTCTTTTAACAATAGGTTAAATGAGCCACATAATAGGGCGCTAAGTCTTTTGCGAAACGCTCCCTATTAACCCACACCAAGACTTCAAAAGGTGTCATTACTTTTCCCTCGCAAACGTACAACCATAAAAGATCCTCTGATATATAAGAAGCATCTCCCTTAATCTCGGGTAATAAATCTCTAAACCCGGTTGCACTTACCTGATATGGACACCATTTTTTGATATGCTTGCCTTGCTCTTTCAACCAGAGCAATACAACTTCAAAAGGCACCCAAAGGTCCAAATTTTGTCTTCTACTCTTAAGGCTTCTTTGAGTTGCTGCTTTTTTTCCTTTACTCTCTTTCTTCTTTGAGATGTCTTTACACGTATTTTTCCGCTCTTTTGCTGGGCGCAAATTAAACCTTTTTAAGGCTTTATTGATCGATGTAACCGTCCTGCCTAATTCAAAAGCGATGATTTTTAAGGGTTTGCCGTTTTTCCAAAGCTGCCAAAGCAGGCTAATTTCACTTTTAGTCCAACGTCTTTTTATTTGACAATCACTCCCTTCAGTTAAAGATCGAGAATTATGTTGATCCTCACACTTCTTTACTGATCGTTTTCTAAGATGAGAAACAAGGCCAACTGGTGATTTAAGCGAGCGCTTCCTCCTAATCAACATATCGTGATGCTTGTTTTCGAAAGATAGCCCCTGGTCCATTTGAGCTTTAAAGTTTTTACCAACGAGAATAGAATTCGAGTTCATAGACGCACCATTTATTTTCTTTACATATAAAATATAATTTTTAGCAGTTTATATAGACAAATAGAATAATAAAGTTTTGTATTACTTATGCATACCCTATAATACATTAACTTCATTGTCAATTATTTGTTATAATGCCCATATGTTAATTTTTTATAGAAAAATTTTAAGTAATTTTTTTTTAAATACTGTAAAAATTTTTTAACGCTTGAGAAAGAGATGATGTCCTCTTAGAAAATATCTCCTGAGAAATAAAAATTTTACATCGAACGATGAGGAGAAAAGAGCCTAGAAACACATAATGCTTTAAGACGACAAAAGAGCTTATAAAAACTTGTCTTTCTATTAGCCCTCTCTAAGTGAAAGAGCCCCTCGATTTGCCAAGTAGGTTATAAGCACAACCTAAAAAGAACTCTTGTGAACATATTTTAGAAGAAATTACATCAGATTTTTCTGTAAGGAGAATCCCTACCACCGAATAAGATTAGCACCCGAGGCAAGCCCGGCCCCAAAAGACTCACACAAAACAAGATCTCCTGCCTTGATACGCCCATCTTTAAGGCCAGCATCAAGCGCAAGAGGAATAGAAGCAGCAGAAGTATTGGCGTGTTGTCCCACCGTAATAATAACCTGTTCTTCCCGCAAGCCTAGCTTTTCCCCTAAGGTATTAATAATACGCTTATTTGCTTGATGCGGCACAAGCCACGCAAGATCATGAGGAGAATATCCATATTCTTCCAAAATTCTCCTTGTAACCCCCTCAAGCTTTGTAACCGCATGGCGAAAAACTTCGCGACCCTCCATTTTCACTACCCCAGCGGTTTGAGTCGTTGAGACACCTCCATTTGTATATAAAATATGGCTCATTTGTCCATCACTGTACAAATGAGAGCCAATAATACCAGGAGGCGTTGGATCATCTTTGGGGCTCTCATGGCGCGTAAGAACCACTGCTCCTGCTCCGTCTCCAAACAAGATACACGTTCGACGATCTTGCCAATCAAGCAAACGCGAAAAAGTTTCAGCTCCTACAACTAAAATGGTACGTACCATACCGGACTTGATGAAATTGTCGGCTACCGTTAAAGCATAAGTAAATCCTGCACAAGCAGCACTTACATCAAAAGCAAAGCCTTTCTTGATACCCAATTCATTTTGCAACAGAACGGCTGTCGCTGGGAATGTTTGGTCAGGTGTTACAGTCGCAACAATTACTGCATCCACATCAGCGGCTGTAATATTAGCATCCTTTAGCGCAGCGAAAGAAGCTTTCATAGCAAGGTGAAGAGTTGTTTCTCCCTCACCAGCAATATGTCTTTGCTGGATTCCCGTACGCTCTACAATCCATTCATGAGACGTATCGATGACATGAGTTAATGCATCATTAGAAATAACCTTCTTAGGTAAATAACCCCCTGACCCTATAATTCTTGCTGTAATCATCTTCTTTTTAAGCTTCGCCCGTTTTAAGCAAACGGAGAGTTTCTAGGTGATTTAACTCGACAATAATTTGATTATTAAGCTCTTTCTCAATAGCGTCAACCGCTACAGTAATAGCATTAGCAAATCCCAACGCATCTGTATTACCATGGCTTTTTACCGCGACACTATTAAGCCCTAAGAAAATAGCTCCATTGTAATGACGCGGATCAAAAGTTGCATGCATTCTTTTAAAAGACGACCGAGAAAATAGATAGGCTGTCTTAGCGATGAAAGAGCTTTGAAAACTTTCCTTTAAATGAGACAACATTAACTGGCCAATCCCCTCAGCGGTTTTAAGAGCCACATTCCCTGTGAAGCCATCGGTTACCACCACATCAGTCGTTCCCCGAGCAATATCATTGCCTTCCACAAATCCATAAAAATTAAGACGTGTTTTCTGGCGAATAATACGAGCCACTTCACGCACGATCGAATGGCCTTTTAAATCCTCAGAGCCAATATTCAAAATGCCGATAGAAGGCTGCTCATTATTTAGGACTATTTTTGCAAGAATAGCTCCCATAATTGCAAATTGGATGAGGTTATTGACATCGCATTCGACATTTGCCCCCAAGTCTAACATAAGGCTGCGACCGCGATATGTAGGAACAAAAGCGGCTATGGCTGGGCGGTCAATTTCGGACATCGTGCGAAAAGCCATCATCGCAAGAGCCATATAAGCACCTGTATTTCCCGCTGAAACCACCCCATGGGCAACGCCATCAACTACCGCTTGAATAGCACGGCGCAAACTTGAATCATGGTATCCCCGCACTGCAGCCGAGGGCTTGACATCCCCATGGATAACTTCAGAAGTAGAATGTAGCGTTGACCGTTCCTGCAACCCAGGATATTTCATTAATAAGGCCGTAAGCTTTGACTCATCCCCAAAGAAGTGGAAACGAAGATTAGGATGCTTTAAACGTGCCTTTTCAGCTCCCTGAAGGATCACGTCGGGAGCGGCATCGCCCCCCATAGCATCAATTGCTAGCTCTATCAGCACTAAAGCACACCCCCGAGAATAGTCGGAAAAGAAAGACTTAAGCTATATCCTGCCCATCATCATTTACGGGAGCAACTTGAAACACTTGGCGCTCCTTATAATACCCACATGCTCCACACACGTGATGAGACCTTTTTAACTCCCCACAATGCGAGCACTCAACCATGTTAACAGCCTTTAACCGATGATGAGACCTTCTCATATTACGACGCGATTTTGATGTCTTTCTCTTAGGTACAGCCATTCCAATTACCCTTTATTTACGCTAAAAATAGAAATTTTAATGAAAATAGCAGTTGTTACCTACTAAGCGCAACATTTTTTTCTATATGAAGAGAGATTATTTATACATAATCCCACAGAAACTTACAGGAGGTCCCGAAAACTTTGCTGGTAGAGCAAAGCATCCTAAGAGATTATATCTCCTCCACATCCTCCCTTCAAGGGAAAGAGCCTCTTAAAAACAGTGTCCAATAAAAAAACTTCTATGTTTTTTTATGTTATCTGCCCGTTACTTTGCTCCATACTTCGCCTGCCAAAGATTTCGTCTGGCTTACCGCTTTAGACCCAAGAGATTTCGCACCATCTATCATTGCACTGCCCGTAGCAAGGGAAGCACCGATCCATGGGGTATAAGATGTAAAAGGATTCGAAAAATCAAACCAAGCTGATCCATAATAACTTAGGTTACTATAAGTATATCCCATTAATTCTGTTGGGACAAGCTCAGTACCAAACATGGAATCAGAAATTAAAGCGGCACTCACCGCAACCAATGTACCTATAGCAACAACCCGCGTTACTTTACTGGAGTTCACAATCCAATCAGGAACGGTCAATAATGCCCCTGAGACTAAACCATAAGTGCCAAACGCTGCCTTAGACACTCCCATACCTATTTCACCTAACCCATATAGGACTCCTGCAGCTTTATAAGGCACCGAAGCAGTTTGATTTAAGGCAGCAAGAGAATCACTTACACCTGAAAAAATATTTTTGATGCCGGGTTTTAACCCATAATTAGTCGACAATGTCTTTACAGATCGCCCAACGGACCCTACAGCACTAGCTACTTTGCTTAAAGGATTATAGGTACTACTTACTTGAGCTTTTGCTTCATTGGCTCCTTCTTCTTTCGACCACATAAAAGCTGCGGCTGGATCAGAAAACATAGAAGCTGAGGCCATAGTAAACATCGCAGCAGCTGAGGTCGCCATCAAAGCTCTCTTTATCTTATCCACCCAACTGCCCTTCTTCCTTGTCACTTTTTTGGCAATCTGGGTAAATTCCTTGGCAGACGTTGCTTCCTGCTGGTCAAGGAAAGCTTCCATAGATTCATCACCCATATTTACAACATTTTGACCTTGTGCGAGGGTTAATAAGTGAGACCTCACTAAACGACCAAATATCTCGGCCCGCTGTCTTAATGATTGCGTTACAATTTTTCCTTGCGGAGAAAAGAGAGAAGAAAAATCAAGCTTGCCGGTCTTTACCTCAGAAGGAGCAGGAATTTCTTTATAATTTTTCTCTCCGTGGGTAAAATGCTCCTGAATTCTATCAGCATAGGCTTGCAGAAGAGATCTTTTTCTTTCGGTCATCATGTCATGCCCATTAAAAGACCCACGAGTATTGGCCATTCAACCCCCCTGTTATTTTAGATAAATTAAATCTTCTCTAACTTAGCAGAGAATGATTAAATTTTTTTAAATATTATCTAGATAGATAACAACAAGATTAAAGAAATTACCTTTTCTTCAATATTTCCTCAAGGTGTTGGAAAGGGCGGTAACTCTGTGTTGAAGTTTCGTCTTGGGAAGATAAAGACATAATTTTAGGATAAGAATCCAGGCCCATATAAAAAAATTGGGCCACTAATTCACCCACATCAAGAGTTTCTCCTTCGAAAAATTCGATAGCTTCTTCCTCTGGCTCTCCACGCACATTGATAAGATGTTTGGGCTTGATGAGCACTTCTATTGGCTGATTGACCTCTTGCTCTTTATCCTCTAAAGAAACTACACATACTTGCGTGAGAGTCGCTTTAATAAGCCCTTTGAGGCAAAAGACAGAAGGAGATTTAAGGCGCAAAATAGTTAAACCGGCTTGGAGACTTTTTAAATTTTTAAGATCAAAACGTTTCATTAACGCATGACACTCAGAGGGGGTCGCCACAAGATGTATCTCTTTTTCCTCTTTTGCTGCCTTTTCTATATCAACAAGGCGAGAAAATTCATTCAAACTCTTCATAAGAACCTCCCAAAATTTTTGGAAATGGTAGATGACCCTCAAATCGAGCCTGCATCAGGTCCTCAGCTTCATAAAAATTAAAACAACCAACTAATTCTTGGACATAAGAAGCCAGTACCTCATAAGGAATAGCTTGGCAACCTCCAAAATCTATGTTTCTTTTTAACACAGGCACTAATTGCGATATCTCTTTATAATGAGCTTCATAAGCAAGCAACCGACCATAAAAAGCTCGCATGTAATCCTTCATAAGTCGCCCAATCTTACGATCATTCAACCCAGCTTTACGAAACATATGATCACAATCCATGAAGAATAGATCAAACACTTCTTGGCCGATTACCCTTCCCTTTTTAAAATTATTACTTTCCCTAGAAATGCTTTTTAAGCGATAGAAATAAGCAAATAAATGCAGGACCATAAGCTCGAAGCGCCCCGCAAAATTATCAGGGATGCGACAACGTTCATAAAAAATAGGTTGCCTTATATGATTTAGAAGCGCAAGATAAGGTTGACTTGCATTATATTTTTTTGCAAAAAGCATGGGTGGTTTCTCAAGCTAAGGATTGTAGTTCTTGACAAGTTTGCTATAATCACCTCTTATTTAATAACATATTTTACAGAAAATTAAACTAGATAGTTTGTGGATCATGAAATCTAAAGCAGTATTCTTTGTCATAGGGTTTGGGAGTCTTTTAACATCTTGTCAGCATGTTTACGATAACCAAGGCATTTACATTACGGACAATGATTTAGAGAATTTGAAAGTAGGGATGTCGCGTCAGACAGTATTCGAAAAATACGGCACACCTTCTTTAAAAGCACCTTTTGATCCTCACTGTTACTTTTATGTCGGAATTATTACCCAATCCATCGCGTTTTTTAAGCCAAAGGTTATTGATTCTCGGATCGTAAGGGTCCAATTTAATGATAAAGGTAAACTTGCCGAATTATATCAATACAACCCTCAAGATGTGAAGATGATCCTTCCTTTGAAAACTATTACTCCTCTCAAAGGACACGATCGGACTATTCTACAGCAGATTATGGGAAACTTTGGGCGTTTTACTCAAAAGAACCAAAAAGAATCTTGAGCACTCTTGGAACCCCCACGCTATAAGCTAAAGTGGAGAAAGATCGTTAAGGAACGTCTTTAACTTCCTCCCAAGCGGCATCTACTTATCTCTATTATCAGAAAAAATAAGGTATAAAAAAAGCCCTGTCATGAAAGATAGGGCTTAAGTCTTAAGGAACAAACTCTTTTAGAAGAGGTCTTCGAGCCCTAAGCTCCAAACCTCTTCTGTTAGAATAGCAGTTTAAGAAGTGGACAAAAGTGCCAAAAGAAGCAAGGCAACAATGTTCGTAATCTTAATCATAGGATTAATGGCAGGTCCTGCGGTATCCTTATAAGGATCCCCGACTGTATCGCCTGTAATGGACGCTTTATGAGCTTCAGATCCTTTACCGCCAAAGTGTCCATCTTCGATATATTTCTTAGCATTATCCCAAGCTCCACCGCCTGATGTCATAGAAATCGCTACGAACAAACCGGTAATAATCGTCCCAAGTAGCATAGCACCTACAGAAATTAAAGCTTTTTCCTGGCCAGAGATAAAAGAAATAATCGTATATAAGATAGCGGGCGCTAGGACAGGCAAGAGAGAAGGTACTACCATTTCCTTTATCGCCGACTTTGTGAGTAAGTCAACGGCTCTTCCGTACTCAGGCTTTGCCTTACCTTCCATAATCCCTTTAATTTCTTGAAATTGCCGGCGTACTTCAATAACAACAGCACTACCAGCACGACCAACCGCCATCATGGACAATGCCCCAAAAAGATAGGGCAAGAGACCACCAACAAAAAGGCCAACCATAACATACGGGTCTTGTAATTCAAATCGACACGTAAAGTTAGGGAAATAATGCTGGAGATCCTTTGTATACGCCGTAAAAAGTACAAGGGAAGCAAGCCCTGCAGAGCCGATCGCATATCCTTTTGTAACAGCTTTCGTGGTATTGCCTACGGCATCCAAAGCATCTGTCACTTTACGCACATCTTCAGGAAGACCTGACATTTCAGCGATACCACCTGCATTATCAGTCACCGGCCCATAAGCATCGAGCGCCACAATAATACCTGCAAGAGCAAGCATCGTTGTTGCCGCAATCGAAACACCAAAAAGACCTGCGCTAAGGTAAGCGCCAATAATACCCACACATATTACTATCACCGGAAGAGCACAGGCCTCCATAGAAACGGCCAAGCCTTGGATAATGTTTGTCGCATGCCCCGTGGTGGACGCCTTAGCTATACTACGTACAGGAGAGTAGCTTGTAGAAGTATAATATTCGGTAATCCATACTAAAAGCCCTGTAACCAGTAAGCCAATAACTGAACAAAGTATTAAGTTCACACCCGTAATACTTTTTTCGTCAATGATAAGCTCCGTTTGGAAGCCGATCATATAATGGATAACCAACCCAATAAAGACAGCTGAGCTTATGGTGGCAAAGGCAAGCCCTTTATATAAAGCTGTCATAACTTTTTGTTGACTACCCAGGCGAACAAAAAAAGTTCCCAGAATCGACCCAATAATACAAACAGCACCGACCACAAGAGGAAAGATCATCATGGTACTCTTCATCTCCCCACCAACATAAATGGCCGCCAATAACATGGTGGCAACAATGGTGACAACATATGTTTCAAAGAGGTCAGCGGCCATGCCAGCGCAATCACCCACATTATCACCTACGTTATCGGCGATTGCAGCTGGGTTGCGAGGGTCATCCTCAGGAATACCAGCTTCAATTTTCCCCACAAGGTCAGCGCCAACATCCGCACCTTTTGTAAAGATACCACCACCGAGACGCGCAAAAATAGAGATAAGTGAAGCACCAAAACTTAAAGCAACAAGCGCTTCAAGTATAGTACGTTCAGCAACTTGGTTAGCAAGCAAGCCATAGTAATAAAGGGTTACACCCAAAAGACCTAAACCAACGACCAAGAGGCCTGTAATGGCTCCGGACTTGAAAGCAATACCTAAAGCTTTTTGTATCCCACTGCGTGCTGCTTCAGCTGTGCGAACATTCGCCCGGACCGATACATGCATCCCAATATAGCCGGCCAAGCCAGATAATACTGAGCCAATGATAAAGCCTAGCCCCATATGCATACCAAGAAACCACCACAACAAACCTGTGACGATGATACCCACCACAGCAATTGTTTTATACTGACGATTTAGGTAAGCTTGAGCTCCTTCTTGAATCGCTAAAGCGATCTCCTTCATCTTCTGTGTTCCTGTGCCCATAGCAGATACTTCCCGCCAAGCGTAACCCGTATAGGCAATAGCTAGAAGGGCACAAACTATGATAAATCCAAATGTACTAGTCATATGTTACACCATCATTGTTATCTATAAATTTATAAAAACCTACTCACTAACAATACACTTCCACTCAAGAAGCTACTCAAGAAAATGCCAAATCTACCGTAGGTCCGCAACGACTTTTTTGAATAACTTAAAAAAAGCTTAGAAAGTAAGGAAGCTACCATCCATCTTTCGCGTTTTATGACCCTTCAGTCTCCTGTCATTTTCTGGTTGTATAATACCTTCTATCTTAAGATTTAGGGTAATAAAATTTAATGGTGGTCATCCCAATAAATTTTACTTTTTCTTTGGGTAAGAATTCATAGATCGTTTCCTCAAGTAGAGGGCGCAGGCCTTTAAGCTCCACTTCATCCGCTTGACGCCAAAACAAATGATAAAGAGCATACAATTTCGAAATAAGCTTATCCCTCAAAAGGAGAAGATTCCGTCCTTCTTCATAAATATCTTTTGGAGAATGAAATTCAATAAAGGATTCAATCAAAATCGTTCCTTGAAATACCCCTCTTTGGATAATCGGAACAGTAATGGGCGCCAAAAGCAAGGTGGAGTTTTCTATTTTACCAATTTTATCACTCATTTTAACCTCTTGAGGAGAGGATAGCGTTATGGTACTTAATAAAGGAAACACAAGACTTAATATCAAAAAGAAACGAAAAAACCGGCTCATTCAAGCCTCCCTTTAAAAATGTTGGTAACCTGTTGTTTTCACAGGGCGCCTCTTTCCCTCATGGTCAAAAAGCGTAACACACGGGCGCTGATTTCTACGTGGCGCTACCTCGCCAATGCTTGTCAAGGGCAAATTAAGCTCTTGGGCTTTTTTCCTTATATCCTCTTGCCTATTAAGGGGCGCGGTAAACAAAATCTCATAATCTTCTCCCCCAACAATAAGTTTATCATAAAGCGCCCGGGAAGTTTTTTGAACAAGAGAGTGAGCCGCTGATGATAAAGGTACTCGATCAAGGTATACATACGCTCCCACGTTGGAGGCGTCACAAATATGCATAAGATCCGCCACCAGCCCATCTGAAATATCAATAGCGCTCGTGGCAATCCCACGTAATGCTTGCCCTAAGGCAATACGAGGTTCAGGGAAGCAATGCCTTGATAACAGGAAAGTCTTATCTTTTTCTGAAAGAGGCCAGGAGGCTCCCTTAAGGATTTCGAGGCCTAAGGTGGAATCACCAATCGTACCTGATACCCAGATCATCTCCCCTTCTTGTGCCCCAGAGCGCTTGAGAGCTTGGTGGCATGGAACCCAGCCAAACGCCGTTAAAGTAATGACAAGATGGCTGATTGTCTTTGTTGTATCCCCTCCAAGGAGAGACACACCATATCGTTGTTGGAGGACTTTGAGAGAAGCGGCATACTGATCAAGCCACTCATCATTTAAAGACTCTGGGCGGCTTATATTCATCAAATAACCAAATGGCTGCGCACCCATCGCCGCAAGGTCTGATAGGTTAGATCCTAAAGCCTTAGCCGCCACCTCGGAAGGAGCAGCATTTTTAAGAAAGTGAACCTCTTCCACCACCGTATCCGTGGTCATCACTAATTGATGGTCCCTCAAGCAATCAAGAACCGCCGCATCATCTTGGAGCCGGAGGGCTCCTTCTTCCTGAGCAAGGGGGACAAGTTTCTGTTTAATCCAATCAAATTCACTCAGAGCCATCAAGGTCCTTATTAAATTCACTAGGTCGGATGAGTTGGGCTAGTTTATCAAGCGACTGATTCGCGAAGGCCGCCTGTTGGTCACTGAAGAAAGATTTCGTAATATCCACATATTCACTGATAACGACCACCGCAGGCGTCTCATTTTCTGAGAGTAATTCATGAATTCCCACACGCAAAATATTCTTTAGAACGGGCTCTAAGGTTGTCAAAGACCACGAGCCCGAGAGGGTTTGTTCAATCATCGCATCGATCTCTTGCAAACGCTCAAAGGTCCCAAGCACAAGCTTTTTAAAAAATGTTTTATCGGCAGGGAATGTATCGACCTCTTCGTCTAGGCCATCCAATAAATTAGACAATCGATAATCGATAAATTCGCTTATGACCTCAGGGGGTGAAACACCTTGAAGCGAGATTTGAAACATCGCTTGAACCGCTGCGAGGCGAGCCGTGATTTTATGCTTATAGGAGTTTTTATAGTGCTTGGCCATGGCGAAAAAGTTCTTATCCTTTCTTAAATATTAACAGAGACCAAAAAAGTAACGCGTATCTACCGTATAACACGGTCAGTAACCCTCTATAAAAAAGATAAAGTAAAATATTCCTTGCCGATCTCCACTTTAGGAAAAGGGTAAGATAAAAACAATAGAATAATATAAATGACACTTACTACTCTAATAAGCAAGAAAATAGCTCACCTCTTACTCTAAAAAGCAGATTTTTATGCTCTCAGGTAACGCTTCAGGAGCCTTTCCATCCATCCTCGGGTACAAGCCAAACATTATATTATCATTATTCTAAAACTTTTCCTCTTTTCCTACCTGCCAAAATTTTAGTTTGCCTTCCTTTTAAGTAAGACGCTAGTATAGAAAAAAGATATTTAGGAAGAAAAATGCCGGCTCATCTCCATCACCTTGGAAAAATATCTTTGTGGTCTGAAACTTTTGGGAATCCTAACGACCCTGCTATCCTTCTTATAAGGGGAATGGGCAGCCAAGGCATCATGTGGTATACTCCTTTTTGTAAGCACTTGGCAGACTTGGGTTTTTTCGTGATTCGTTATGATCATCGGGACACTGGCCAGTCAACGTGTCTCGATTTTTCTGAGCATCCTTATAATTTGAGTGATATGGCCCAAGATGCCCTCGACCTTCTGGATGCTTATCGCATTGAGAAAGCACATCTGGTTGGTCTTTCAATGGGCGGCTATATTGCGCAATTTGTCGCCATCAGCGACCCAGAACGTTTATTAAGCTTAACTTCCATCGCATCGACAGTGGATAATACGGTCATTATTAAAGCCCTTGCTGGACAAGATTATAGGGAAGAGGACCTCCCCCCACCCACGCGTGAGGTCATGGATCTTTTCGGCCAGCCATCAACAGGGAAGAAAAGCCGGGAAGCCCATATCGCTCATAATCTTCAAACATGGCGTGTTCTTAACGGCTCCAAAGCAGGCTTTGATGAAAAATTCTGGCGAAGGCTTTCTGAAAAAGCGTATGATCGCGCTCACGACATTACGGCCTCCAATAATCATGGGCGGGCTATCCGCGCGTCTCTTTCAAATCGTCGCCCTCTTCTTGAGAGCCTTGCCGTGCCGGCCCTTATTATCCATGGAGGGCAAGATCCTCTTATTCCGCCTACCCATGCTCATATGTCCTTGAAGGCCATACCGGAGGCCGATCTGTTAATGCTTCCTGACATGGGACATATGCTCGCCCCTCAATTCGAGCCCGCTCTTTTAGCAAAGATGGCGGATTTTTATCCTTCGTATTCGTAGCACCTTCTTAGCATCTCGGTCCTTTAAAGGAGGCATCTTATTGCTCTCTTATTTCTCCTATAGGGGCATCTCTTAATGGCTCTTTAGGTGGACACTGCCCTTTTATCCCTCACAGGCCTTTAAGGGCGTGACGGGCAAGGCAAAAGACAAGCTGCCCCCTGCATACTTCACGCACTCTCTAGGAATCACATGAGTACATGAACAACTACGTGGCCATTAAATATTTTTATTCGCTATAAAAAGAAAAATAATACTTATGTGTTTTAAAGAAAAAAATAAAAATTCATGATAAAATTACTTTAATACTTGATTTCAATTAAAGGGGCCTTATATCTAATAAACAAGGTAGAAATAATACATACCTAAGATCTATACATTTTTTATTAGAAAGGGAAGCCTATGAACGATATTAATAAACTACGCGAAATGTTTACGAGCGAACACTTAAAAGGATCTACTTTTGATTTGGATCTTTTGCGGCGGTTCTATGTAGTAGCTAAGGCCGGAAGTGCGAGCAAAGCCGCCCAAATACTGGGCATGACGCAACCGGCCCTAAGCCGACAAATTAGCTTGCTGGAGCGCTCCATCGGCGCGGAGCTGTTCTTTCGCCACCAGAAAGGATTAAAACCCACGCAACAAGGGGATATCCTTTTAGAAAGCACCGAAAAGATATTAACCGAGGCGGCCAAGGTGAATAATATCCTCAAGGCGGAAAACCAACACATCAACCGCCCTTTAAAGGTAGTGACCACTGTCGCTATAAGCTCAATGGTTCTGCCTCATTACTTGCCTAGATTCCTCGTTCAGCATCCTGATATCAAACTTGAAATTGTCGCAAGCAATGAATTCCCTGATTGGAAAACCGGCGAAGCCGATGTCGTCATTTGGACTTTGCATGAAAAAGATAAGGATCTGATCTCTCACCGTTTAACAACTTATCATATGAAGCTCTATGCTAGCAGGGAATATTTAAATCAATATGGCACACCCAAAACCGTGGAAGACTTGTCATCTCATCGTCTTCTAGGCTTTGGCAGGACCCCTTCACATGCTACATACGATCTTAATTGGCATTTAAAGCTCGGGAGAGATCCGAAAAACTTGCATATTCCTTATTTAACCTTAAGCAACACACATGGCCTCATGCGCTTAGCAGAAAATGGAGCAGGAATTGTAAGCTTATCCAAAGAAATTTATCAACAGGAAAAAACCAATTTGATTTCTATCTTACCAGAAATTGAAGGACCCAAGGGAACAACTTACCTTAGCTATCCTACCGAATTAAAAAAGATGAATTCTATTCAATCTCTCTATTCCTTCTTGAAGGACGCTATAAAAGAAACACCTTGATAACGAAGTCAAAACGAAGATTTAATAAGAAGTGGTGCTTATTAAATCTTCTCCTACTTTACAAAATTAAAAAGGTACTCGTAAATACATGGCCTTACTCCTTTTGATTTTAATTATCTCTGGACAATGCTTATCAAAAAATTTATAAAAACTAAACCAATAGATGGCCTAGCATTGGATAATCATCCCGAGATGAAGATGTAATAAGAGAAAAATCTTATTAAATCTTCTTTTTTATATCTTTATAAAGGTGAGCGCATTTTTTTACTCCTTTTTTGATCTACCCGTCACTGACTCGTGCCTGATAGAAATTATAAAGGTGAAAGCATAAGGAGCCTACATGACGTACACTCTTTATACGCAGGCCCCTTTCCTTAAAGGGCTTTCCTAAAGCTTATCATTTTCTTCACTCGTCAGGGTCAATTTTATATCCTCCTCTACCGTTGCATTCTTTTCTATATAAATAGCCTAAGCAACGCCTCGTCGCATGAAGCAATCTTTTCTTTTCATCTCCTGAAACATACGAAGGCTGGAATGCTAATGCATACGTTGAGCCCTTGTACTTAGGGAAACATAGGTTACGCATCCAGTCCTATTACCCCTCATTTAATTTTGTTAAGTTGTATATTTGTAAAAATAATAAACTTAAATAGGCTCACGGGTCAAATAAAAAAAGCCCTTTATCCAATAGCTTATCTCTCCTTATCTCACCTAATCAATGAAAAGAAAATGATAAGAGTGAATAACCCACACTGCGCAGTGCCGTCAAAATTTAGGGCTCGCCTACTCGCCATTTAAAACATAAAATAATTATTCCAGCACTAAAGGGGACATCTCTGTATGTCCTGCCTCCTTTTATTCATCGCACCCATTGGTGAGAGGATAGCGCCGATCCAACGTTAAGTGACAGGAAGAAATTTTAACGCCAGGCGCGGCTTGAAATCTTTTATACTCGGATTGTAAGACCATGCGCCAAATCTTCCTAACCAGCTTTTCATCAAACCCCAATTTTACGACATCCTCAATGCTGGCGTTCAAGTCAAGTAAGTGGATTAAAATCATATCAAGCTGATTATAGGGAGGCAGAGTATCTTGGTCCGTCTGATTGGGCCTGAGCTCAGCTGAGGCTGGTTTCGTCAGCACCGAGGAAGGAATAATCGGCTCCTCAGGACCAAGCGCCTGGTGGGGCTTTGTTTTATTGCGCCAACGAGCTATTTCATACACCTTGGTTTTATATAAATCCTTTAATACATTGTAACCACCACACATATCACCGTATAACGTTGTGTAGCCAACCGCTAACTCTGATTTGTTTCCGGTTGTTAAGACCAAAGCGTGGTATTTATTCGCCATAGCCATAAGCACGAGCCCTCTTGCCCGGGCTTGGATATTCTCCTCCGTAACATCTTCTTTTTGTCCCTTAAAATGCGGGACTAGTGTGGTATTGATCTGGGCAACCATATCGTGAATGGGGACGGTTTCCATTGGCATCTCAAGGTTACCGGCACATTGCAAAGCATCTTCCCTACTTTGATGAGAGGTATATTTGGATGGTAAGAAGAATCCTTTTACCTTGGAAGCACCCAGCGCATCCACCGCGACAGCAGCAGAAAGAGCCGAGTCAACCCCGCCGGACAAACCTAAAAACACGCGCTCAAAATTATTCTTGGCTGCATAATCACGCAGACCCAGCATCATAGCTTGGTAAATATCTTCCATAGGGGTTAAGGACGTAAGCTCCCCCTCTATAGGCGCCCAATAATTGTTGGAATTTTCCCACGTTGTAACCCTTAACTCCGTTTGCCAAGAAGGCAAAAGATGGGCCATCTGACCGGCCTTATTGAGTACAAAGGAGGTGCCATCAAACACGATCTCATCTTGTCCCCCGACCATATTAACGTAGATAAAGGGACATTTTGTCTCTTTTACTCTTAATTGAGCTGTGCCCAATCGCCGTTGTTTTTTTGCAATGTCAAACGGAGAAGCATTCAGAGCTATTAATAATTGTGCGCCCTTTTCTTTTAAGGCCTGCGCCACGTTATTGGACCACATATCAAAGCAAATCATCACGCCAATTGATACGCCTTTTACTCGAATAAGACCGTCAGTCTGCTCTGATGTAAAATAGCGCTTCTCATCAAATACTCCCGTATTGGGCAAGCACTGTTTGACGATAGTTTTCCTTATTTTTCCCCCTTCCATATAAAGAGCGACATTTTTAAGGACGCCTTTCTCATACCATAAAGTGCCTAATAAAATACCCGGCCCGTTCTTGGTGGCTGCCGCAATCCGATAAATGGCGGCTTTAACATGATCTTGGAACGAGCGCCGAAACATCAAATCTTTGGCGCCATAGCCAGTTAACATAAGTTCCGGGAAGATAATAAGATCGGCGCCCTGTTGATGAGCTTGCTTAAACGAGAAAAGAATTTTTGCTTCATTTCCTTTTATGTCACCCACACAAGGATTAAGCTGAGCAAGAGCGATACTTACCTGTCCGTCCATATAAAATCCTAATGATTTATTAAGGTTATCCCCTCTTGCATGTTACTATAAAATTACTTAGCAATAAAATAAAGCATGGTTTTTACTCAACCACCAAGGAAAGAAAGATAATGGTATTAACTCCTTCGCAAATGATCCCCCTTGGCACACAAGCCCCTGACTTTCATCTTATTGATAGTGCCTCGGGCAAAATGGTCTCATTGTCAGAGCTAAAATCGAGCGCTGCCACCGTTATCATGTTCATTTGTAACCATTGCCCTTACGTAATCCATATCCAAACTAAGCTCGCGGAAATTGCTCATTCTTACATACAAAAGGGTGTTGCCTTTATCGCTATTAATTCCAACGACGTTGAGATGTACCCAGAAGATCACCCTGACAAAATGCGTGAGATCTCCAAGGAAAAGGGCTATCCTTTCCCCTACCTTTTCGACGAAACTCAAGAAGTAGCAAAGGCTTATCACGCCGTATGCACCTTCTTTATATTTGATAAAGACTTTACTTGAACTTTAAGCAGCTATAATGTTATTACTAATTAATATTAGCAAAATAATATTTGTAATATTGGAGTTTAATCCTATATAAGCAACAGGAATAAACTTTATTTCATTTGGAGAATATAAATGATTAAAACAAAAATTACTCAGCTCTTACTTTTTACCCTGCCTCTTGTGGTAGCGGGGTCCCTCCCTTCTTTGGGCACATATTCTTGTGTCGTGGAGGGGCAACACCTCGACGACTTTCAACGCCAGGGTAAGGAAATGGTTATACCGCAGGGCACCTCTGTTACTTGTGAGAGCGAAAGTTTCCGACGCCGAGGTGAAAAGCCTAGTTCAAGATCAGCAGGTACAAATAGGTTATCAGAAGTGTCAGGAGCATTCAAAGAAAGCATGTATAAGATAAAGTTAGCTACGCTAGAGAGAGCATTCAAAGATAGGAAGCCAAAAGCTCTCAAAGAAGCAATGCTTTACATTGCCGAAGCTGAGGATAAGGAGAGAATTAAAATCCTTACCGACCTCTTTCAAACCCTTGGTAACGAATATATGTCAAAAATAATTAAAGAAATGACTGAGAAAATAAAAAAAGAGGCACTATAACACAGAAGCCTTTAATGTCCTCTTTATAGTTTGGCTCTTACAAAGGCTCACAGGTATAGAGCAGCCTTCTTGGTCGTCCTTATTTTCATACAGCCAATAGAGAGCCAAGCTATCCAAAGCCTTTATTATTTTCCTCATAGGTAAGGGGTGCCTGGAGACTTCTGATGCAGAAGAATAACCAGGCATACCTTAGCCATCCTCAAATAATAGCAATACTTTAACAGCGGGTTACCCCTTCTTTGCTGCGGGCTTCCTTCTACTTTTCTCTCTTGTTGTCTATCTCTTGCCTTCGGCTCTTATCATTTAAGATTACTTTCCAACCAACGCAGGTGGTCGGGAGCTTTCTTACTGCCTTTCACCCCCAAGGGAAGCGCGCTTAACCTAAGAAAAGGCCTTACCCTCTTTGCTAATACTTCTTTTTTATATAACGCTCTCACATTACTAGTTATTTAATATTTTATACTTAACCTGGAAGATTCATACTTGAAAATCATCCTAATAAAACTATATTATATATAGAAATGATTCTAATTTATAAAGAGAAATACAATATTTAAAACAAAAGTTACCCAGCGCTTACTTTTTACGTTGCCTATCTTGATAGTCGGGTCTCTCCCTTGTTGGGGTAAATATTCTTGTGTCTTGGACGACGGTGGATTCGATGACTATCACTATAAGAGAGCTGCTAAAACAGTTCTCCTCCGCACACCATTCTCAAGCGATGGCTCTGATAGAATTGAGGAACTTAAAGAAATTCATGCCCTAAAAACACTTATGGAAAAGGGAACGATGGAGGATCGGATAGAAGCCATAAAATACCTTATCTCTCACAAGAAGAGCAATTTATTCCTAGACAAGCTCACCCAGCTCCTTGGCAAAGAAAGTATGGCTAGGACACTGGAAGAAGCAATGACCTATAGCTGGGAAAGCGATACAGCTCTTCCTCTCAGCAAGCTCTATTTAGTGCGACAGTTACTTGAGAAAGACGCCCCAGAAGGAAGAAGCATCGCCCTAACTTACCTTAAGTCTCACCAGGAAGGAGAAGCCGTGTTACCTATTCTAGCCTTACTTATTGACAAGGAACATATCCCAGAGGCTCTCCATTTCCATCTATACTTAAAAAAAGAAAATCAATTATTAGGTGCAAAAGACATTGCCGACAGCAGAGAGTAATACATAGCACGACCCCGCTAGGAGATCGCAGACATAGGAGAACCCATACTTTATCCTAAAACGACCAGGGAAGATCTTACTTCAACCGTAGGCACATATAATGTTATTACTAATTAATATTAGCAAAATAATATTTGTAATATTGTGGTTTAATCCTATACAAGCAACAGGAATAAACTTTATTTCATTTGGAGAATATAAATGATTAAAACAAAAACTACTCAGCGCTTACTTTTTACTTTGCCTCTTTTGTTAACAGCACCTCTCTCTGCTTGGAGTGAATCTTCTTGCACATGGAATGACCAGCTACCAGAGGGACACCAGCTCAAAAGCGAGACTATTTTTGTACCCACCGCTACATGCGTCCCAATCGAAGGCCCTACACCTTTTAAGGAAGCAATTAGTAAGAAGGAACGAAACACTATTCAAACCCTCATTGAAAATGGTGAGTTGACCCACGGCGACATAATAAAAGCGCCGGAATATCTTATCGTAAGCGAAGTCGCTCTAGAAAACCCCGACCTCTTCTTTTTCACCCTTAACCAGCTCGATAAAAAATATAAAGTGAACTACCATAAGGCCCCTCATCACGATCGAGCGATAAAGTTGATTCGAGATGCGTATCCTCACCAATTCCCTCTCTTGCCCCGCCTCTTTGATGAGATTGACGCACGCGGAATCCGGGTCAAACATCTTGCATCAGACACTCTTGCCTTTCTCGCAGAAAGGAACTGTCTGCCAGGTGTTAAGTTGCTTGTAGACAAGGGTTTTAAAGACCTTCAAGGTATAGGACTTGCACATGCCATAGAGAACGGCAATAAGGAGATGGTTGATTATCTCCTTGAAAAGGCTATCGTCGACCCTCACTATAAGTATTTCTGGAAGAATTATCACCTTTACGAAGCAGTAAAGCAAGGTGATCCCTCTATAGTGCGTGCTCTGATTGCAGGATTAGCAACGGCCAGGGACCATGATGGAACCGTTCTTGCCATGTCTATCAGAGAGGGAAAAACTGAGATTACGAATATCCTGCTTGACGAGGGAGTCTGCGTTGATAAAAAGGGGACAGCTCTTGCCCTCGCCGCTGAGAAGGGGGACCTACCCCTTGCCAAGAGGATCGTTAAGCAAGCTCACGCCAAGGACCCTGAAGGACGTGCCTTGGAAAAAGCACAAGAACATAAAAATTCGCAAATGACAAATTACTTAAACAGCCTCAAAGAAAATATTCTTTAGATACGTAGGGGCAACACCTGTTGCCCCTCTCCCCTATCCTACTCCTAGAATCCCCTCCTTCTTTATAGTATCTCTCTTCCCCTATCGACTTCCCCCTCTGCAAAAAATTTTCTCTCTTAAAAAATACATTAATTTTATCTAACATTGATATTTTTTCTTAAAAAAAAGTAAAAACATTTTATATGGTGGTAAAAAATTTTTAAATTAAGGGGATATACTATGCTAAATAAAAAATTTAGTAGAAGTTTACTTTTTTCTTTCCCTTTTTTACCCTTAGAACTAGCCTCTTCATGAGGGAGGAGCTTTTAAAGGATTAAGCTGAGCAAGAGCAATACTTACCTGTCCGTCCATATAAAATCCGAATGATTTATTAAGATTATCCCCTCTTGCATGTTACTATAAAATTACTTAGTAATAAAATAAAGCATGGTTTTTACTCAACCACCGAGGAAAGAAAGATAATGGTATTAACTCCTTCGCAAATGATCCCCCTTGGCACACAAGCGCCTGACTTTCATCTCATTGATAGTGTCTCGAACAAAATACTCTCATTGTCAAACCTAAAATCGAGCGCTGCCACCGTTATCATGTTCATTTGTAACCATTGCCCTTACGTAATCCATATCCAAACTAAGCTCGCGGAAATTGCTCATTCTTATATACAAAAGGATGTTGCCTTTATCGCTATTAATTCCAACGACGTTGAGATGTACCCAGAAGATCACCCTGACAAAATGCGTGAGATCGCCAAGGAAAAGGGCTATCCTTTCCCCTACCTTTTCGACGAAACTCAAGAGGTAGCAAAGGCTTATCACGCCGTATGCACCCCCGACTTCTTTATATTTGATAAAGACCTTAAATGTGTCTATCGAGGTCAATTTGACAACAGTCGGCCTGGCACTACGATCCCGGTCACCGGCTCGTCTCTCACGCAGGCTCTTGATGCGGTTATCGCTCATCAACCTGTCTCCGCTGCCCAGAAACCAAGTATAGGATGCAACATCAAATGGAAAAGATGAAAAAACATATTACCCTTTCCTTTCTATTCTCCCTATTAATCTTGTTGTCTTTTCCTCAAGGAGGATCGACCTCTCTTAGCCGACCTAGTTTTTCCTTCTCTTCCATCGTTGCTTCTGTTAGCCCAGCCGTGGTCAATATATATGCGCCACGCGCATTAAAGGCGCCTTTGTATATGGGGCCCTTTTTCAGGTTCTTTTTTGGCGATGGGTTTGAGGGCCCTCTTTTAAAGAGATTTGAGCAATCTCTCGGTTCCGGCGTTATTGTCCAACCAAACGGTCTTATGATAACCAATTATCACATTATCGAAGACAGTACCTCCATCAATATTGTCTTAAGCGATGGACGGGAGTTTGACGCTGAGATTGTCCTTAAAGATCGTCATAGTGATCTTTGCGTACTTAAAATCAAGGCTGATGAAATATTTCCTTATATAAAGCTTGAGGAACCACAAAATTTGCAAGTGGGAGATGTCGTCTTAGCAATCGGGAATCCGTTTGGGTTAGAAAATACCGTGACAAGTGGAATTATCTCAGCCCTGGAGCGCACACGCATTGGACGCAGCAAGTATCAAGCTTATATCCAAACGGATGCAGGTATTAATCCTGGAAATTCAGGGGGCGCTCTGGTAACCATTCATGGTACCTTAGCTGGGCTATGCACCCTCATTTTCTCAAAAGGAGGCGGCTCCGATGCGATTGGTTTTGCTATCCCAGCTTCCAAAATTAAGGATGTTATCGAGGCCGGCATCACTCAACGCCCTGTTCGCCACCCTTGGACAGGCCTTGCGGTTCAACCCATGACAAAGGAAATAGCTGAAGCTTTAGGCCTCTCAAGGATATCCGGTGTGATGGTTGGGGGTGTTTACGAAGGGAGTCCTGCCGACAAACATGGGATACAAAGGGGCGACATTATTACGCATATTAATAGCCGCCCGATTGTGGATGATTATGATTTTTATGGGCGTATTGGCTCTCTTTCCCTTAACACTCATGTCGCTTTAAATCTTATAAGAAAAGGAAAGAAGGAAAGTATTGACTTAACGCTAGAGGCACCTCCTGAAATTCCATCACGCCAAACGACGCTTATTAAAGGCAACAATCCTCTTGCAGGAATAGAAATTGAGAACCTCTCTCCTGCCGTCGCCTTGGAAAATGATCTCGACTGGCACGAAAAGGGCGTCATCATAACAAATGTGGCTGAGGGTACCTATGCTCAAGACCTAGGACTTAAAGAGGGTGATCAACTCCAAAAAATCAATACGATACCAATTCACACCGTCAAAGATGTCTTAAAAGCTGTTAAAAATAAAACACGCCACTGGCAGTTAATTCTTAAGCGGCATGGAAAAACGATCGCTCTCAACATCCGACTATGATCACTGAGATTTCCATAAATTCTTGATAGGAAAAACTATGTACACCCTCGACGATATTTCTATTGCTCATAAAAGAGTCCTCGTACGTGCTGATTTGAACGTGCCTATCCATAATGGTATTATTCAAGATGATACACGCATAAGAGCTTTATTGCCGACGTTAAAAACCCTTATGGCTCAGGAGTGCTCAATTTGTCTCCTAGCGCACTTAGGCCGACCAAAAAATAAATGGACCCATGACGTAAGCTTAAAGCCCATAGCTTTAAAGCTCTCCGAAATGCTTCGAGAGGAAGTGATATTTTTAGAAAACCTTGAGCACGCCTTGAACGCCATGCAGAAATCTCCTCACCGCAGCGCACGCCTCTACCTCTTAGAAAATATTCGCTTTTACCCGGAAGAGGAGCAAAATGATCCTGCCTTTGGTCAACAACTAGCCCAATTAGCGGATGCATATATAAACGATGCTTTTTCTGTCTCCCATCGAGCTCATGCCTCGGTTGAGGCGGTAACGCACTATCTACCTAGTATAGCTGGTCCACAATTAGTAAATGAGGTCCGTATCTTAAAGCAAGTGCTTGAATCATCAAGGCGCCCTACTCTGGCCATTATTGGGGGAGCGAAAGTTTCGACAAAGCTTGGGGTGCTCAAAACCCTTGTTCATAAGGTCGACTTTCTCGCTCTCGGAGGAGGAATGGCCAATACTTTCTTAAAAGCCCAAGGCTTTCCTATGGGAGCCTCCTTAGTGGAAGATACGATGATTCAAGAGGCAAGCGACATTTTAATTAATGCCGCTTCCACAGGTTGCTCTCTTCTCTTGCCCCAAGACGGAGCGGTTACTTATGAAGAAGACTTGCTAACCGTACGCCAAGAAAAGTGTGTGGGCGATCTTAATGACCACGACCGGTTGGTTGATATTGGGCAACAAAGCTTAGCCTCTATTAAGCAAGCGATTGATCGAAGCCAGATCGTGTTATGGAATGGGCCGGTCGGTCTCTTTGAAAAAGCGCCTTTTGACCAGGCAACACGAGAGTTAGCCCTTTATTTAGCGCAAAAGACTCACGAAGGCACAATAACCAGTATCGCGGGAGGCGGAGACACTATCGCTGCCCTCAATAAAGCCGGCGTTTTCCAGAAACTGAGCTATGTTTCTATGGCCGGGGGCGCCTTTTTGGAATGGTTTGAGGGCAAGGAACTCCCGGGATTAAAAGCTTTAGAGCGCGCTGTGCAAAAAAAGTAACGAACAACACATAAGCTAAAAAGCAAAAAAGCAACCGCTTGATGCGCAAGAGCTAAAAGAAGAGGAACATGAAAAAGCAGCGTCATGATTCCTAAAGCTACTTGTACCATCGCCACAATAAGTAATAAAATATCTACTTTATACTTGATCGTCGGCTGCAGATGGCGAACGTTAAAAAAGAAATGGATGACAATCACTAAAAGAATAAAGGTGGCGAGTAAACGATGCACCCACTGAAGAGTAACAGGGTTGGTGAAGAAATCTTGCCACAATGGTTTCGTCGTAAAAAGCTCAACAGGCAAAAAACTATCTCCCATAAGAGGAAAGGTATTATAGAGAAGCCCAGCCTTGTGCCCAGCAACAAAAGCACCAAAAACAACTGTCACCAGTATGAGAAAAAGAAGACTCCTCACTATTCCTCGCTGGCCTTTTTGCTCTATTTCTTTTTTTCCTGCCAAAGATGATGTCTCAAGAGCCAACCACATAAGCCCCCCGCTTAGAGTAAAGGCAAGAAATAAATGAAGAGCAAGACGGAAAGGACTCACATGAGGATGATCGATGAGGCCGCTTTTTACCATAAACCAACCAATAACTCCCTGAAGAGCACAGAGAACATTAAGACCAAATAAGGCCCAAAAATAACGCCGGGTTAAAGATTTTGTGAGCCACAGGTAGAGAAACGGCACAAGCAGAAAGAGGCCTACCAGCCGCCCCCATAATCGGTGAAGATACTCAAGCCAGAAAATCGACTTAAAGCGGTTGAGGTCCATATCATAATTTACGAGAGAAAACTCCGGTGTCGTTTGATAAAGTTGAAACATTGTCTGCCAATCATAGTCATTTAAAGGCGGCAAGATACCACTTAGCAATTGCCATTGGGTAATAGACAACCCCGAACCCGTTAAGCGAGTAAGCCCCCCAAGGATAACCATAATAAAAACCATGCCCCAGCAGAGAAAAAGCCATCGAGAAATAGTCCTTGGCGAAAAAGATGGAAATGTGCTCTTCACTATAATTACTTTCTGCGACAAACCAACGATTATGCTAGTTAAAAAAGTCTAAAGATACAATCAGAAAGTAGTAGATAGGATAAAAAGAATAAGCCTCTCGCACAATCGCGAATTAAGGCTTAGAAGGTGAATCTGGAGGTTTCTTCTCACGGGAAGAATTATTGGTTAAAAATAAGTTATCTTGCTCACCAAACGCCAAGCTCTTAATATCAAAAATTATGACTAGAAGGCGTGTTAAAAACGTTAGGATTAATACACAAATAATGGCCCAGAAAATTTCTTCAGGAGAAATACGGTTTCGTTGCCAGATAAGAAATAGAGATAATGCACCTCCCCAAGCTGCTGAGACTTCCGCATAAAACTCCCCTTGCAGAGCTTTAATCTGACGATCACTGCGAAGGATATCACGCAAGATACCTCCTCCAGCGCCGGTAATAGAAGCCAAGAGAGGCCCCCAAAGCCACAACGGTTCAAGTTTCGAGGAAACGGCAATAATCACGCCGGTAATAGTAAACGCGGCTAATCCAAGAGCATCGCAAATATCCACAATTCGATTCACAGTGTTGGCTGATAATTTCTTTCTATAGGTATTATAAGGGAATATGCTAATGTAGTAACTTCGAAAACGGATAAAAAGGTAAGCAATAGTGACAGTTGCAAGGATCAAAAATAAGTACATAGGAGTAAGCATAATACCAAGCTGGGGACGGTTGACTAAGAGGTCACGCAACACACCTCCTCCAACAGAAGGCAACGCAGCCATAACGAAAGCTCCAATCACACTATTTTTTTGGTGATAAGCTAAAATGAGTCCAGAAATAGCGAAAGCAATCGTCCCTATAATATCAATGATAAGGAACCACGGTCTCTCAATTGTTTGGAGGAGTAATACAGGGAATAAATAATCATTAACAATCTTCCCATACTCTCCACTATCTTTTATAGCTTGAATAGCAACATTAAATTTCTTGACTGTTTCCTCATCAATATTTTTTTTGCTAAACATAAGATGAATGGGTACCGAAATGTTGAGAAAAACTTCTTCAATTCTCTCTGTCACTTTCATTCGCCAGATAGCGGTGGACGCTACGATTCGGTCAGCTAAGAAACCATCTATTTTACCCTCAAGCAGTAATTGGAGGTTCTTAAAATCATCTTCACTCTCAACAATATATTTTGCGTTATCTGGGTGTCGGATAAATTCATTAAGTGCTGGGTGAGCATAGACAAATCCTGGGATAACACCTACCTTTAAATTTTCTTCTTTAACATACTCTAGAAAACGCTGGATATCCGATGCAAAAGCAGAATAAATATGCGCATCGCCCCGTCGAACATAGAAAGCATTTTCTTCCTTGCGATAAGGAATGGAGTAATGGGTAAATTCCGCTCTCTCCTGTGAATAAGAGGCACCCGCCGCAAGATCTCGGTTTCCGCCTTTTAAATCTTTGATGTGTTGCTGCCAGTTGACATGCTCATAGACAACCATATAGCCGGCCTTATCTGCGATGGCTTTAACCAGCTCTACGTCAAGGCCTGTTAGTTTTTCGAAACCGGCCCCTTCTTGGAGATATTGATAAGGGTCCCATAGATACCATCCACACAAGAGCCGCTCTTTAGAGCCTTCTACGGCGGCCTTCCCATTCACTATAAGAGCAAGCAATATTCCTATAAGAGCCAATAAATTAAATTTTGGCAAGGAATAACGGGATTTATCAATTATCACTTTGCTATCGTCCGATTGCTTTATAAACAAGGTGATTCTATGGTGAAAAATTTAACAACTCGTAAAATTTAATATTAGAGAAAAATTTTATATATTATTTAATCATGCATATAAATTTATAAAAAGTTTTATAGTTGCCAAAGAAGGATTATTAAATTATTTAAGGAAAGATGAACTCGATACCTATGAATTTTGCTTAGATGGATAAAAAAAGGTCTATGAGGAAAAGTCAATTATCCGTATTTCTCGATTATTTAAGGGAAAAGTCAATCCTCTCAAATGATCAAGTAAGAGTGGTCTTACAAGAATATGAGCAAGAGCAGAAAAGCCTAAGCCAAATACTCCTTGATTATGGCTTTGTCCGCCAAAAAGAACTTTTAGACGCCTACAGGCACTCAGGATTTTCACTATGTACCTATACAAACTTACTGGAAAAAAGTCATTTTATTACCCACCTTCCCCATTTTAACGTCCTAATCGATCAGAAGGTGATTCCTTTCCACCAAGAAGGTCTCTGTCTTCATGTTGCTATGGTCGATGTCTTGGATGTACGCGTTAAAGATATGGTACGTCGCACATTTGAGGGGGTTGAAGAAGTGATTCCCTACATACTTTTAGAAGAGGATTTAAAAAAAATAATAAACACCTATGGGAAGAAGGATAAAACTTCTCTAGGGTATCAAAGTGCTTGTGAGAAAAGCGAGAGAAAAACATTAAAGGAATTAAGGGAAGCGGAAGAGGTTGAAGATATTAATCACTTCATTCAAAACTTCCTTGAGCAAGCTTTTTTCTCTGGTGCTTCGGATATCCACCTCACCCCTTCTATGGCTAATTTTACTATCTCCTTTCGCATTGATGGATTACTTGAGGAGTATCGCATTCTCTCTAAGAAATACTGGCCAGCCCTTTGTGTACGCCTTAAAATGATGGCTGATATCAATTTAGGTATCAACCGCCTTCCGCAACAAGGAAGGTTTCTTTATCCCATGGGCCATAAACAGCTTGATTTCCGCGTTGCTGTACATCCTATTATACATGGAGAAAATATTGTCATTCGCCTTTTAGAAAATGATAAAATTTCTCTTCATTTAACGCAGCTGGGCTTGTTTGATGATCAGCAAGCTCTTCTTCACGACCTTCTTACCAAGCCAGAAGGACTCATTATGGTAGCCGGCCCAACGGGTGTAGGCAAAACAACCACTATTTTTGCCTTATTATACCATTTAAAAGAGCAAGGGCTTAATACTATGACGTTAGAAGAACCAGTCGAATATCGCTTAAATGGCATCAAACAATCGTCAATTAATGAAGGGGCAGGGTTCAATTTTGAAATAGGCATCCGCTCTATATTGCGTCAGGATCCGGAAGTCATCTTTATCGGGGAGGTTCGAGACGAAAAAGCCGCATCAATGGCCTTAAGAGCCGCCATGACAGGCCACCGTGTTTTTACTACTCTCCATACGAAAGATGTATTTGGGGTCGTTTATCGCTTAATGGATCTGCATGTGAATCGTTATCTTCTAGCTGGTCATGTAACGGGTATTCTTTCGCAGCGCCTTGTGCGAGTTTTGTGCCCAAGTTGTCGCATGGAATCACCTATCTCGGCTCGTGAAAAAGAAATACTTGATCGTCATGGGTATTCTACGACCCATGTATACGTTGCCTCAGGATGTTTGGAATGCCAAGGCAGAGGATATAAAGCGCGCCGTGGTATTTTTGAAATCTTACCCATTGATGAAAGAATTGATGATTGGCTCGCATCCAACCAGCCACGTTCAAAGCTTCGTCAATATGCTGTAGAGAATGGGTTCGATTGCTTGGAGAAGAACGCTCTAAGAAACGTTGTGAAAGGCTATACTTCTTTTGAAGAAATAAAGAGAGCCTTATTCATCCAATGAGTATAGAGGCTTCACTTCCAAGATATGCTTATGCCTATAAAGGCTTTGTAAAAGAAGGCAAGGTATTTAAAGGATACCTTATATGCAAAAGCCAAGCTGAAGCCTTAGATAGGTTAAAGAAAAGACAATTAAATGTCTATTATTGTCAAAAAGCACCCTTTTTTTATCTTAAAGCTCTTAAATCACGATGGCAAAGAGGCGCCTCTTTAAAAACAGTTTGCACTTATTTGGACATGTTCATAGCTCATGGCTTCTCTGTTTATAAAGCCCTCCATTTGACCCAACTTACGCTTGGCGAGCAACCTCTAGCAGATCGTCTTGATGATATCTTGTACGATATCTCCCAAGGAAAATCTCTTTCCTGGGCATTTAATCAACACGAGGAGTTTCGGGACACTCTCTTCATAGGAACATTACGAATGGCAGAGAAAGCAGATTCCCTCACACAAATATGGCAACATTTTAAGATATATTATGAGCGTAAGAGCTATGTACTCAAGAAACTATCCGGTACTCTTATCCTGCCTTTCATCACTCTTACCTTAATGGTAGCCCTTTGTGTCATTTGGTATACGCTCCTCGCACCTGAAATGTACCACCTTACTAGACAAAGTCATACACAATCGCTGGCCTCTCAACCCAGTCAAATCACGAGCCTGCTTCTTATACTTCCTTTGCTCGGTATCAGCATCGGGGTATTTAGCAGGGCAGTACCTCGTAGAAGAATTTTTTCTTTTCTCAAAAAACATCTTATCTGGAAGACAAAGTATTTGATGCACTTCCTCTATCTTTTAAAAGTCCAAGCCTCTTGCGGACTTTTATTATCGGAAAGCCTTATGAATATCCACGAAACCGTCCTCTCCTTTCAACCGATCACGGAGAAAATTTTAAAGGGACTTACGGGCGGGTTAAGTATGTCTCAGGCCTTTAAAGCCACCCACATATTCCCCCGTGAGGTCACTGAACTCATTTACATTGCCGAACAAACGGGAGATTTTACGAAATCAATCAACATATTAGCCGCCACCTATGATCAAAGGTTTGACCAACAGCTCCAACGTTTAACTCAGTTTATTCCTACATGCTTAACTCTATTTCTAGGATTACTCATGGTTATGTATATCTGCATGTTTCAAGGAGCCTATCAATCGATTACGGAGCTTTTTTAGGAGAGCAGGATGACCTCTTATCTTTTTTTGTACGAGACATATGGCCTTTTATATGTGCCAGATTCAAAGCCTTCCGCTCATTGGCATTCTTTTTCTTATGATCAAGAATCTCTTCCCGCTCTTAAGTCGTACACATTATCTCGCCGGGTTTATGTATTGATAATGCTACCTTTTCAGAAAGTAACATGGTCGCCCTCACCACGCCGATGGTCACTTCAAGCAAGACGCGTATTTTACTCGAACATTTTACAAGCTAACATAGAAAACCAATTCGTTCTTCTTCACAAGGAACTTCTCTCATCACCAAAGCAGCAAGTATTATGGTTCGATCGAACCCAGAAATGGTGTCAATTTTACACTGAGCTTGAAAGGAGAAAGATCTTTTCCTTAAAGGTCCTCCATATAGCGAATCTTCTACCCCACTATGCTTTAACTGGGCAGTGGCATAAGAATCCGTATACTATTTTGCACTGGCTAAGCCATGACAGCTATCAACAACTCATCTTAAAAAGAGAAGAAGTGTACCTTATGCGCTCTCTCCCCGTCCCCAAATCAGGGCTGCTTGAGAAATTTATTGAGCGTGAAATTCAGTATTTATATGATGATTTAGGAAAAGATGTGCATCTTTCCCTTTCCTCTATTCAAAATTTCTTTCTTATTAATTTTTCATCAACCTCTCTCCAAAAGGAAAGCCCTAAAATTCTCATCCATCGTTTCACCGCTACCAGCGACGTCGTGGAGGCATATCCCTTATCAAGTGGAAAAGAAACAGATCGAGCTTTATGCCGATGGCTTGTCGAGACTCACCGTACTCATCAACCTTCATGGCCGTTTCAAAAAATGTTTCAAAAATTTTTAACCCTTACCTCTTGGAAGAACTGTTCAGCGTTTATCACTTTCTTTCTCCTTCTCTGTAATGTCGCTTTGCTCAGTTTGAAGATATTTTTCCTTTACCCCCTTAAAGAGAGGCAAACAAAAACACTCAATGATTACGAGACAAAATGGAAGGAATTACTTCCGACTAAGCCAATGCCTTTTACTGACCTCACTCCTCTCCTATCGTGGCCCCCTACTAGCCTTTCGCGAGAGCTTGCGAAAGTCCTTGCAAGGGATTTACTCCTAGCAGAGAAAAATACTCCCAACATCCGCCAGATAAGCATTATGCAGAAAGGCCAGAATAGAGCCGCTCAACATTTTCATTGTCAATATCTCGTTTCAGGAAACAGTTTATCCTCTTTTAAAGATGATCTCATGCACACAATCAACCAGCAAAAAAGATTTTCTCTCACAAAGGTTAAAACCCAAGAAAGAGTTTGGAGGGGGGAGAATCTTATTGTGTACTCCTTTGACGTCCATTCTAAAGAAAACAAAGAGCGCTAAGGGGAAGAGGAATGCATATTTTAAAACACCCGCTTTTTAGAAATCTTCTTCTATGGCTTGCACTCTCTCTCCTACTCCTCTTTCACCTACGCGACACCATACACCTTCTAAGAAAAAGTCACGGCCTTAAAGACCTTCTTCTTACCTATGAGACAGCACCCCCTTCATCGTTGTCTCTTCTCGCTCAACATTTTTCTTATCCTTGGTTTCCCTTAGAGCACATAAAAGAAATAATAAGCAAGAAGTGTGATATAGCGGCACAAGTAACATTTTATCCCCATCAGCTAGAAACAATGAAAAAGAAAGGCCGGACAACCTGGACTAGAATCCCTTTTCGGGTCTCATGCAGTCAATCATCTACGATACTTGGACCTTTTATATACGACTATTTTTCTCACTTGAGTCCCCATTTTTTGATAAAAGAGCTCAAAATTCACCAAGATAATCTAGGTATCCGTTTAGAAATGGTAGGGTGGATCCAAGCTCTTCAATATAGGAAGGAACCTCTTCCTTCCCCGATCCACCTTGAGGCTATTACGTGCTTTAAAGGAGGAAAATGCCACGTATGGATCGAAGGAAAATCTTATAAAATGGGGGAGCACTATCAAGATTTTCTTATTCAAGAAATTAGAGAAAATGCCATTCGTCTGGAACATATACACTTAAAATATATCGTAACGCTCTTCCTATAAAAAGATAGATTAGCGCTTATGTTCTTTGCCAGATTGAAGAAGCACAGCATTAAATTCGGCGCCTAACAGGATAAAAATAGCGCTCAGGTGAAGAAAAAGCATGGTCAAGGCAATACCACCCAGGCTTCCATAAATTACGTCATAATTAGCAAATTTTCGACAATAAAATGAAAAAATACTCGCCAGGGCAAGCCATAAACAGGTTGATAAAATAGCACCAGGCAAGACCTGTGACCATTTTTGGCGCGTGTTAGGTATCACGTAGTAAAAAAAGGACGTCATCAAAGTAAAGAGAACGGCAGCAAGGAAGTAACGGGAAAACCGTAAATGAAGAAAGTAAAGAATATGTCCGCCCATGTGTTCCTTCAAAAAATCACTCAGAAAATCCCCCATAACAAGCAAAAAAGTTACCGAACAAAAAAGAATGGCTGCGCCGATGATAATGAGAATGCTTTGTAGACGCCGGAATACAAAAGAGCGTGTCTCCTTTAAATCATATGACTCATTTAATCCACTCCTTAAGGCTTCAATACCGGAAGAAGAAATCCATATGGCGCCTAAAATAGAAATCGTAATAATATGCTGATGAGGTAAGCGCAAAATTTCATTAACAATCGGCAAGATAGTGTGGGCGACGTCCTCAGGAATAAAAGTAAGGCTATCACGAATAAGAATTTCAATAGAAGCTTCATTTCCAAAAAAAGCAGCAAGAGATGTAAGAAAGATCACAAAGGGGAAGATGGATAAGAGCGCGGTAAAGGCCATATAGCCAGCAAGTTCAATGGTATAATTATAAGCGCTATTGGCAAGACATTGCTTTAAAGCTTTTAAAATGCCCATGTATTATTGCTTCCTTTTTTTAAGCATGCCACCCAATTTAAGCATACTACACCAAAGATTTTAACAAGGGGTAAAGCTTTTATAATAGATGGCAATCTGATTTTGACGAATGAGGGAGTAGCTAAAACAAAAAAGCTTTGGGCTTGGAGGCTATTGTATGCCTAGGTCTTTCTTCGACCGTCTTTTAGACCCTCTAGCAGACAACTTCTGTCTCATGCCTTTTGTACGTTTTCATTCTTCGCTTTGTTTTGTGGATGAAACACCATAAGGAAAAGGTCGCATTGCGCAGCTCCTATCTCCTGGTTGGAAGCGGGGGAAGCATAAAACAGTTTTGAGATGCATACAAAAAAGTGATTTTTATCTTATCATCTTACTTAAATTTATGTTATATAAAAAATAAATTTTTTATTTTTTAAATCTAAAATAGGAGGCTAAAATTTCCTTAAGTTGGCAAATACAAATTGGGAAAAAAGGCGAATTATAAAGGATTTTCCCCTCCTTTTTATAACTAAAACAAAATCTTAAAATTCTTTTTATATATATTTATAATCAAATTAATTACCAATTTTAACATACTTGTACTTAACTTACCCCCTTAATTTATGTTATGCCATATATTACAGATGGTGTTACACACTGTCTGTAAAAAAAAGCAATAGATAACATCAAGGAGTTGAAAAATGATGAAACTTGGCCCAATGTAATAAGGAAGCTTAATAATAAGTTCCTTATATATCTATGACAGAGGGAAGCCGTCGACGGGTTTTCCTCTGTCTTTAATTTAGGACTCTTCTCTCACCAAAGGGTCCAGAAAGAATGCATAGCAGGAGCGCACTTTTTAAGAAAAGATTTTCTTGCTCTTTTCGTAGTGCTTTTAAAGCCTTGCCTCTAGAAAAAAGCCCGGGTTCCCTTATTTTTTAATCGGTTAACTTTCCTTCACGCAGATACAGGTAGCCTTATGCCCTGTCCTCTTTTTAAAGAAGACAAAGGAATGTACTAAAAAAATTTTTATAAAATGGGAAGAGAGAAGAGCTTTTCACCCTGCCTTAAAGGATAATACTCATCACTCCACCGCTGGATGAAAAATAGATAAAAAGCTTCAAAAGAACAGCTCAGGCGACAAATGCCGCCCAAGCTTAAAGAACCCTACCGGGAAACAGGCTTGGCACCTTAATGGTAAGCTTCTCAGCAAATACGTGAGAAATTTATGGCCTTTTCCTCTCACAAGTCATATTGTTCACCTACTTCATTCCTACTACTCTCTCATCCTTAACCCAAGCTATTCTTAAGGACCTCATAAAAAGTTTGAACCCGCTTAGAGTGCTCTAACTCCCGCGGATAGATAAAGTATAAGCTTGCCTTAGGACCATCCAAATCGGGAAGAATAGGCACAAGCTGACGACGCTCTTCATCATTAAGTATGTTCTCATCGATCATGGTAATTCCATAGCCTTTCGCAGCCAAGATAAAGAGGCCACGACGGTTGTCTAAACGAATGTGAGCTTTATGAGGCTTCCCCTTAGGCGCGCCAATCTTTAACAACCAATCTAAGTCATAAGAAATCTCATGATACTTAGCACCAAACGCAAGCAGTCGGTGATTTTTAAGGTCTTCAGGCCCCTTAGGCATCCCGAATTTTTTTATATACTCAGGGCTTGCAAATAGTTTATGTCGAAAGCTCGTTAGATGATGGCATACCATTTTTCGGGTATCTTCAGGAACAGATGGCCAGATAACAACGTCAGCTTCCCCAACGGCTAAGTTAGGAAATTCGTTGGAACCTACCATTGTTACTTCTATTTCTAAGTGCTTATCAACGAACTCGCCGACTTTTTCTGGAAGCCACATGGTGCTTAAAGCAACGGTTGTAGAAATTTTAAGCGGCCCTTTAGGTTCCACCATATCAATCGTCAAATTACGCTGAGCCTCTGTAGCATCAGTTAAAATTCTTTCCGCATGTTCAAGGAGTATTTCCCCTTGCTTCGTCGGTTTTAACCCTCTCTGATAGCGGTAAAATAAAAGAGTCTGCAAGGACTCCTCAAGACTACTAATTTGGCGGCTAAGGGCAGGCTGCGAAATATTAAGCTTTCGCGCCGCCTTATTTACACTCCCATAACGGGCAACGGTATAAAAAGATTTAAGCCGGTCTAAGTTGAACGACTTAGCAAAAAATGAATCTTCATCTGTTTTCTTCTTCTGCGGCATTGGCTATCCTATTTTTCTGTCGATTGATTTTAAATTATAGTATACTTTTAACGGAGTGCACTTCCTATACTTATAAAACTTACAAAAAAACTGTTTTTCATTACAAATTAATATAGCTTTTTTCTGTTACTTTTTTGTTAATTTTTATCTCAATACATACTTGGCACTCACGCTAAGTATATATGTTATACTGATTTAAAAAAAAATTAAATAATTAAATGATGATTAAGTATATAAAAATCAAAATCTTTAGATAGAATTATTATATATCTTTCTGTTTGTTTATCATTATCTTTCCTACCTTAACACTAATCAAGAGCTCTAAGGTTCGAGTGCTTTGCAAGACTCACCCTAGTTTTCTTATAAGGAAGGAGCAATTTTTTAAAAGGAGAGCAAGGATATCAAAGTAAGAAAATTATTTCAGAAGAAGTTATTGATTTAATTTTTTCTTCCAGTATACATATGTTAAGGGTTTTTTCACCGCTCCCTTCAAGAGAAGGAATTAACAAGCAAAGGAATTTAATTATCTCTAACAATAACGAAGTGTGAGTTTAAATGAATATACATGAATATCAAGCAAAAGAGCTCCTTAAAAAATTTGGTGTCAATGTTTTAAAAGGTGGCGTTGCTTATACCATCGATGAGGCCGTAGATGTTGCTCAAACGCTCGGTGGACCTGTCTGGGTTGTTAAAGCACAAATACACGCTGGTGGCCGCGGAAAAGCTGGTGGCGTTAAAGTTGTGCGTTCTTTAGAAAAAGTAAAAGAAGCGGCCGAGATGATTCTTGGCAAAACGCTTGTGACTCATCAAACAGGACCCTCCGGACAACATGTCAAACGCCTTTATATTGAGGATGGCTGCGACATAAAGCATGAGCTCTATCTAAGTATGCTTATTGATCGGGAGACATCGAAAGTCACCATTATTGCTTCGCGCGAGGGTGGGATGGACATCGAAGAAGTTGCGGAAAAGAGCCCAGAGAAGATTATTAGCGTTTCTATTGATGCCACCTTTGGTTTTAAGCCCTTTCACGGTCGTAAAATTGCTTTTGGATTAGGCTTAGAAGGAAAACAAGTAAATGACTGTGTCCGCTTCCTTTATGGTTGTTATCAAGCTTTTACGCAATTAGACGCCAGTTTATTAGAAGTGAACCCTCTTGTGATCTCTAGAGAAAATGAACTTATCGCTCTCGATGCTAAAATGTCTTTCGATGATAATGCTCTCTTTAGGCATCCTGAGGTGGCGGCGCTACGGGATGAAGATGAGGAAGACCCCACCGAACGTGAAGCAGCACAGCATGAGTTAAATTATATTAAGCTTGATGGTGAGGTTGGCTGCATGGTAAATGGTGCTGGCCTTGCAATGGCTACTATGGATATCATAAAATATTATGGAAGCAGTCCAGCTAATTTTCTTGATGTGGGGGGTAGCGCAACACGCGAACGGGTAACAACAGCTTTTAAACTTATTTTATCCGATAAAAATGTAAAAGCTATCCTTGTCAATATTTTTGGCGGCATCATGCGATGTGACGTCATTGCAGAAGGCATTATTGCTGCAGCAAAAGAAACAAATCTTCATGTTCCACTTGTTGTTCGCCTTGAAGGCACGAATGTGGAGCTTGGCAAACGAATACTCAGTGAATCAGGCCTTCCTGTCATTGCCGCCGATAATTTAGATGATGCAGCCCAAAAAGCTGTCGCCGCTGTAAAGGAGAATGCTTAATGTCTGTTTTAGTGAATAGAGATACAAAAGTTATATGTCAGGGGTTTACAGGCCATCATGGAACATTCCACTCTGAGCAAGCGCTTGCTTATGGCACAAAGCTTATGGGAGGCGTTACGCCTGGCAAAGGCGGTGGTGAACACCTCGGCTTACCTATCTTTAATACCGTAGAGGAAGCCAAGAAATCAGTCGGAGCGGATGCTACGATGATTTTTGTCCCTCCGGCGGTAGCGGCAGATGCTATTTTGGAAGCGATCGATGCCGATATCCGCTTGATTGTTTGTATTACGGAAGGAATCCCTGTGTTGGATATGATCGCCGTGAAGGAAGCTTTGAAGCGCTCCCGGTCCTATCTGATCGGGCCCAATTGCCCAGGGATTATCACTCCTAACCAATGTAAGATTGGTATCATGCCAGGTCACATTCATAAACCTGGAAAGATCGGAATTGTTTCCCGCTCGGGGACGCTCACCTATGAAGCGGTTGCGCAGACAACCCAGGTGGGGCTGGGCCAATCGACGTGTATTGGTATTGGCGGTGATCCTATTAATGGATTAAGATTTACGGATTGTTTAGAAATGTTTCACGCTGACCCCGAGACGGAAGGCATTATAATGATTGGGGAAATTGGCGGAACAGCGGAAGAAGAAGCCGCAGATTATTTAAGGAATGTTCCAAATAAAAAGCCTGTTGTGGGCTTTATTGCCGGTGTCACGGCACCTCCAGGGCGCCGTATGGGTCACGCTGGCGCAATTATTGCTGGCGGAAAAGGTGGCGCAAAGGATAAAATAGCGGCGATGGAAAAGGCAGGAGTAGTCATGGCTCCTACACCAGCCACGATCGGCAAAACGATGCTTCGCTTAATGGAGAAACGCTAAGTAGGTAGCATAAACTTAAAGGGATAAAAGATGAGCAAGGATCCTATTTTACATTTTCGTGGCAACATTAAATATGTAGCGGAGCTTTATCGACAATACCTGGATAACCCCACATTTGTTGACCAAAGCTGGGCTCATTTTTTTGATGATTTAAGTGATGATCTACGGTGGCTCCTAGAGGATGTAAAAGGCGCGAGTTGGGCGATCCCTCAAAAAGATGTGTATGACCCTGGCTTTTTACCCCAAAAACCTGAGGGGAAAATACCGGCTGCTAAAAAGATAGCCGAAGATGATGTAAACGCAAAAATTATGAATGCTCTACGAATTGGGATGCTTATACGCGCCTTCCGGGTTCGAGGGCATCTTATTGCGTCTTTAGATCCCTTAGGACTTACGAAGGCTATCTATCATCCAGAACTCGATCCAAAAACATATGGATTTAAAGAAGAAGATTATGATAGGCCTATTTTCACTCATGCTCTTGGGTTTGAACATGCCACATTAAGGGAGATTCTTGCTCGACTTCATGAAATTTACTGTGGGTGGATTGGGATCGAGTACATGCATATTCAAGATCCTGCCCAAAGAGAATGGCTACAAAAGCGGTTTGAGGATAAAGCCCGCATGAGCTTTATCACAACCGAGGAACGGCAGAATATCCTAGAATATTTAATAAAAGCAGAGGAGTTTGAGCGGTTTCTGCATGTCAAATATCCAGGAGCAAAGCGTTTTGGCCTAGATGGGTGTGATGCACTTATCCCTCTTATGGAATATGTCATCCAAGATGCCTGTGAGAACAACATTGCTGAGATAGTCTTAGGAATGGCTCACCGAGGGCGGCTTAATGTTTTAGCGAACATTATGGAAAAGCCTTTGGAGCATATTTTTTCTGAATTTCGTAGCCGCCCCATGTATGAAGGGGACATTTTTGCTGCTGGCGATGTAAAATATCATCTTGGCTACTCTGTTGATCGGGACTTTGGAGACCACGCTATTCACTTGTCCTTGACAGCTAACCCTTCCCATCTTGAAGCTGTGAACCCCGTGGTTGTAGGAAAAGTGCGGGCCAAGCAAGCTTATTATAACGACCCAGAGGGGCGACAAGTTATGGGCATGTTATTACATGGCGATGCAGCGTTCCCTGGCCAAGGTTTGGTAGCTGAGACATTATGTCTTTCAGAATTACCGGGTTATCGAACCGGGGGGACATTTCACATTGTGGTTAATAACCAAATTGGCTTTACGACAAGCCCGGCTCATTCTCGCTCTTCACCCTATTGCTCCGATGTGGCTAAGATGATTCAAGCTCCCATCTTCCATGTCAATGGCGATCATCCAGAAGAGGTTATTTATGTCGCAAAATTAGCCGCAGAATTCCGCCGACAATTTGGCAAAGATGTCGTTGTCGACCTTATTGGTTATCGGCGATATGGACATAATGAAGCTGATGAACCATCGTTTACGCAGCCTCTCATGTATAAGAAAATTCGTTCTCATGATACCGTACTGAATGTATATAGCCGCCATCTTGTTCATCATCAGCTTCTGGAAGAGTCCATAATTAACACGATGAAGGAGAAATATGGCCACCAACTGTTAGAAGCTTTTACGAAAAGCTCTAAAGAAACAATCCTTCAAAAGCCTGATTGGCTCCGCGGTAAGTGGTCTTCTTTCTCATCAGCTAGTGACGAAGACGGCCTGGAAACAGGCGTATCGTTTGATCTTTTAAAAGAAGTTGGCAAGGCTTTAACAACTATCCCAGAAAATTTTAATGCTCACCCAAAAATTGTGCGGCTATTAAAGACGAAAGAAGAGGCTTTAAAAGCTGGGGAAGGATTGGACTGGGCAACAGGTGAAGCTTTGGCGTTTGGGACATTGCTATGTCAGAATAAGCGCGTTCGGTTGAGTGGACAAGACAGCCAGCGAGGGACCTTTTCCCAACGTCATGCTGTCCTCGTCGATCAGGAAAATGAGGTACATTATGTGCCGTTAAATCACATCCGTCAGGGGCAAGCACCGTTTATGGTATTAAATAGCCCCTTATCGGAAGCTTCTGTCCTTGGGTTTGACTTAGGATATAGCCTCGCTGAACCCGACGATCTCGTCTTGTGGGAGGCTCAATTTGGTGATTTTTCCAATGGGGCCCAGGTAATTATTGACCAATTTATTGCTACTATTGAAACGAAGTGGTTTCGTATGTCTGGTTTGGTCATGCTTTTACCCCACGGTTATGAAGGGCAAGGGCCTGAGCACTCCTCAGCCCGGCTTGAGCGTTATCTGCAACTTTGTGCTCATGGCAATATGCGTGTGGCCAATTGCACGACACCGGCTAGTTATTTCCACATCCTGCGCCGCCAATTATTGTCAAAATCTCGCAAGCCGCTTGTTATTATGACGCCAAAGTCTCTCTTGCGCCATAAGCTAGCTACCTCCTCTTTAAAAGAATTTGGTCCAGGAACATGCTTCCAACCAGTTATCGATGAGACACAACCCCTTCAAGGTGTTAAGCGTGTTATCTTGTGTACCGGTAAAGTTTATTACGATCTTTTCGAAGCAAGGGAGGAAAAAAAGCAAAAGAACGTCGCCATTATTCGACTTGAGCAACTTTATCCTTTCCCAGACAAGGCCATAGCTAAGATTTTAAAGCGTTATCCCAAAGCGGAAGTTCTTTGGTGTCAAGAGGAACCCCTTAATATGGGCGCATGGACATTTATGGATCGGCGCTTAGAACATCTTATGATATCGATGCCTGAGATCGCTTTCGATCGTCCTAAGTTTGTCGTAAGGCCTGAATCTTCTTCCCCTGCTACTGGTTACGCAACAGTGCATGAAGAAGAACAGAAACAGCTTGTGACAGAGGCCCTCAACGTTAGCCATCTTTAGACGAGACAAATGGTTTTGCCGCTTGCCTATAATAGGCTAAGGATGACAGACTAGGGAAAACATCCCCCTATACTCCCCAAGCGCCTTTACTTTTCCTTTCTTTAAGCTTTGTGCCCAAAAGAATATATCGATTACATGGGTGGATTCCCTCGGCTAAAAGATACTAGCCTTTTTACTCCTTTTTGCCTTCAAACAAATTTTTGAGCCTGTTAATTTTATAAGAATTAATTTATAGATAATTAACATGAATGCAATAATGCGAGCGTGGTTAGCACAAGAATAATAAGGGAGGCGTTATGTTAAAGACTGTTGTGGCCATTTTAATCAGCAGATATACGGAATGCGTTATGGGCTGCTTTATGGCATTTTCTGCATGCTATGAGATTTACGAGAGTATTCAGAGCTCTTCCCATTCTTTAGGAAGCCATCATGGCATAGCTCTTTTTGGCTCTTTAACCGCTCTCAAAGCTTTATTTGAGCTTCTTCGCGGGGCACGTATGGTTGCAAAAGGACAATCCAAGTCCCTTAAGGAAGCAACCAAAAAACCTAAGTAATAAGTATTTTTATTTCTACCTTGTTACAATATATTGCTTAAGCATCTGATTTTATCGCAAGAGATAAACAATCCGGGGTATCACTTAAAAGATTTTTGCAAAAAAGATCTTTGGGAATAGCCAATTTATTGTTAAGGGTATGGCTTTGTTAATGCCTTAAGCACTCGAATAAAATATCAAGGATTCGTATCGCCTGAAAATACGCCGTAGCCTACTAAGATTCCTTCTCTTGGAAAATCTCCCAAGACCCCTCCTTTTAACCTTTTTTATTTTAGGAAAAATTTAGAAAAAATTTACGCTTAGTGCATAAAATGAAACAAATAGAGGGAATAATAAGGATAACAATATGCTAAGGACTATATTAGATATCTTAACCAGTAAATACATGGAATTAGTAATTGGTTGCTTGATGTTTTTTTCGGCAGCATATGAAATTTACGAAAGTATTCATAATTTTTCCCATTCTTTAGGAGGGCATCATGGTATAGCTATTTTTGGGTTGATAACAGCTCTCAGAGCCTTGTCCGAGCTCCTGCATGGGGCGCGCCTTGTCGCTGAAGAACAAACCCAATCGAGTATCAAGAAACAACCAAAGAAAGTAGAATGAAGAAGCATAAAGAAGCCTTCTCCCATTTTCTTGATAAAATTATTTTCGCCACCTTATTTTTACATTAACTGAAGAAAAACCTAAGGCAATTGATTGCCAAAATTTTTTATTTTTTTGAAATTATATTTTCGATAAGAAAGTTTTTTACCATCAACTGGCTATATTTTTAAGTATTTGTTAAAAATGTTAGACCATCTCGCCTTATCGTACAGTCTCTCCACCACTTAGAGGTATAAATTTTCTTATTGTTAGGCATATAGCATATTGTTATCATCAATTTGCTTCATCTAATGAGAATTTATTTTTAAATAGGACATAAAACATGAAATTTTTATCCTCTTTTCTGGCTATTTTTTTCTTCTGGACTCACCTCGCGGTGTACGCCCATCCAGAAACGGCAGAAATTATCTACCGGGACATTTACGAACATCTAAATGCCAAGAAGTTCTACGTTATCGATGAAGAAGCCTTATCTAAGCTCGGCCCATGCCCCCACAAGGATGCCTTTAAAAATGCTGTGGAAGATCAATTTCTAGCACGCAAAAAATACCAGTACTACAAGATAATGGGCCAGAACAGCGCCTGGCTAGCAGGCCTTTTTGCTCTCCTTTATGGGGGGTACCAATGGACAAAAAGAAGTAACAGCCAGCAGAGTGGAGTGACTTCTTTATTGGCGGGTGCTTCTATGTTGTGGTTTTCTAATTTAGCCTTAGAATATATCCAACGTTTTGTCTCAGCTTTTTCATTTGCCTTTATCACTCACAATTACGATCCCTTTGAAGACTATGAAATCGCCTATATGCGTCAAAAAAAATGGATGTCTCCTGAATTGCAAAAAGTGACTGAAGAAGCTCTCCTAGCCGCTCATTTAGAACAGGGCAGCTATTTCAGTTATATTGATTTTCTACGCAATATTATTGACCTGCCAACCGCTATAAAACCTGTGGATTGGGATGAAGCATCTTTCGATCAAAAATTCCATGGTTACGCAAAAGAAGTGAAAGAAACGCTCAAGGAAGTCGCCATAGAATACACCCTCCTAAATCGTAGCAAGGCGAGTACTTATGTACCCAGCACTATTGTGTGTATGATTGGCGAACCTGATACCGGAAAAAGTTTTGCAGCTAAAGCGCTTGCCGGAGTATTAGATATTCCCTTTGTGACTATTTCTCTGGCAGATGTCTCGATCGACAAGCTAGTTGGAACACCAAGAGACAGCATGACGTCACGCCCAGGGCTTATTGCCGAGGCGTTGATGATGAGCAAGCGCAAAGATAACCGGCGCGATTATAAGAATATGGTCATCTTATTAGATGAAGCACCCCTTATATTAAATGACCTTCAAAATCCTCTGGGAGGATTCATTCGCCTCCTTCTCGAACCTATGACAAAATCTTTTTCTTGCCCTTACTTTAATGGCGCAGAGCTTGATATTTCTCATGTCTTATTTATGATAGCCGGTAATGAACCAATCAATGACCCTGCATTACAGACACGCCTTAAGACAATTAATTTCCCTCCTTTCTCCCTCGAGTTTAAGAAAGAGGTTATTTGGCAAACTTTTATCCCCCAAATGCTCGAAAGTGTTGATTTTCCCTCTGATAGGAGAGATCTCCTCTTAGAGCACAGTGATCAAAAAGCTATGCAATCACCCAGAGAAAGGCTTTCGCCAGCTTCATAAGATGGTCAAACCCATTATCTTGGAAAGAGCTTGGCAGGCTAAAATCTCAGCCTCGCAAACTGAATCTCGCAAAGAGAAATTGTCAGATGCTGCCACAAAAGAAGAATTGTAAAGCCTATTAAAAAACTATGCTGCCGATCAAGAATAGAGGAAACGAATTATTTAAAAATAGCCATGTAATACCCATCGGTATTCGTGCGGTAAGGAGTTAACATCCCTTCTTTGAGAGGGCATGTGTAAGAAGAGAATATTTTCCAGTGCTCCTGAAGGGGAACAGCTTCCAAGGATAGGTGAGCTTCTAAGAAGTTTCTTGTTACATGTTGGTTTTCCTGGGGAAATAAGGAACAGGTCATATACAGAATACGTCCTTTATCTGCCTTAAGTCTTAAAGATTTTTTAAAGAAGATGTAGTTGTAAATCAGCATATACTAGCACCTGATCCATATGTGTACGCCACTTAAGATCTGGTTGACGACGCCAAGTACCGGAACCCGAACAAGGCGCATCGACAATGATACGATCGAACGGACCCAAACCCGATAAGCGTTGAAACGCCTCCTCATCCTCTAGAAGAAAAGGGGTTATATTTGTAGCTCCCGCTCTCTCGGCGCGTTTCATACATTCATTTAACCTCTTTTGATCAATATCAGCGGCTATAATCTCTCCTTGATTTTTCATCAACGCCGCTAAAGCCAACGTTTTCCCTCCTGCGCCGGCACATAAATCAAGCACCCTCATGGAGGGGTGAACATCGCACAACAGTGCAAGAAGCTGTGAACCTTCGTCTTGGATTTCAATTGCCCCGGATGTATATAAGGGATGATGGCGCAAATCAATACGCTCATTGATACGAATACCTATAGGCGACCAATACGTAGGAACAGCGGGGATTTTTTGAGCAGAAAGAGTCTTTAAAAGAAAATCCCGTTCTGCTTTTAAGGTATTAACCCGTAAATCGAGAGGGGCCGGCTCTAAAAGCGCACGACACTCTCGCTCAAAAGTTGTAGGGAAGCCGGCTTGAAAGGAAACGAGGAACTCTTGCGGGATGCCTAATTTAACGGCTATAGGCATGTCCGTCTTTATGCATGACTTTTCTATTAGCCGTCCCATATAATTTTCTTCTTCAATCGTAAGTTTTGTGGGTTGATAGCCTTCTCCATCAAACCATGCTAGGAGGTCTTTTAAGGAAGCTTTTTGATATAAAACAAGATACGTAAGCACCCTTTCTCTGTTATGATTGTCTGTGTGGGCTAGATAGGCAAGATTATGGCTCCACCAATCAAGAACAGTCCGATGCCGCAAAATATCGAATACGATGTCCTTGATAAAGCGGCGATCTTTCGCCCCTATATAGCGCCGTGCTTTACAATAATGGTTAACAACATCGCTTGCTGGTTTTTTTTGATAACCTTCTATAGAATTCAGGATTTCTATCGTGGCTTGCAAGCGTGCGCCTGGCGTCATATCTTTTTCCTACTACGTCGGACATAAAAAGAGTCTAGGTATTATTCATCCCTTGTCAACTTCAGAAATTACCTTGAGTGGAACCACACGGATAGCCGATTGAAAATCACCTCTCAAAGTCTCTACAATCTCTTCTAACTTAGCTGCTATTGTCTCTTCTAGCCTATCACAAATAAGGAACCGAGATCGAATAGATGGGTTGTCGGACTTCCTTTCTCCCATCCTTGGACTTTCAACGCATTGGTTTTCCCTAAAGTCAGCATAATAGTAAGAGCTGTCTTCGACGTAAGCACCGGAGCTTTTAACCAACAAAAACCGTGAGAAATATTTTGTTCCAGAGCCTTAGAAAGCTCCTCACAACGTAGACAATCGTCCTGGTATCGCTTATCTGAGCGCACGGATTCTGAGAGACTATAATTGCCAAGCGTTATTTTCTCCATCGAGTCATGAAGAAGAGAGGAGGATAACTTTTCAATAACACTCCCTTGAGCAGGCTTAGCCCCGCAAAGGGAGAAAAGAACAGGCTCAGTTACGGGCGTTGTATAAAGCACTTCTTTTGCTTCCTCAAAAGTGGAGCATGTCTCAAATACATACCGCAAGAGATGGGTGGGCGGTAATCCTTTTTTATGTGGTTGGCCCCTTATAAGGGATAAGCCACGATGAGTTAGGGAATGAAAGATACCTTCCTGAGGATTGACGGAATTAATAGAAGCCATAAATCGGTGAGGAGCTAACGCACAGAAAACACCCACCAGGCCTGGCCAAGTAATATTATAATAAGCACCAACCTTAGGATTATGTTGGCTAACTACAGGGTTTCTACCGCCCCCTTTTAGCGGCAATTCCATTAAATAGGTCATGCGCATAGCCTCTTCGCCTGGCACACGAGCAAAGCCTGAAAGGCACCGGGAATGGAAAGACGTATTAATATCAAAGGTCCCTTTTTTTCCTAGCTTCTGCTCAATAGACTTCATCTCTTTTAAATAGGGGGAGGCACTTTCAGAAAACCATTTTTTTACATAACCATCCCTGGATTTATAAAGAGGCCAATAACTTGACCAACCATTCGTATCAATTAACTGCCGGCTACGCTGATAAAATTTTTCAACGAGCACATCCGAACCACGGTTGTTTAAATCACAGTAAGGGATTGAGGACACTGCTGCTTTGAAATTTTTCATTCTTAAACCGTTTTCCCTACTCCTACCTAGCTGTTAATAATTTATATAAAAATAATTAATATAAAGTTTATCCCTATTAAGAACAAAATTTAATATATATTTTTAATTATTTTTTAACGTACTTCTAAAGGTAGGGCTCTACCATTCGGATCGGCTCAAGAAGAAAATCTTTACCCAACCGTGAAAGCTGCTTTACTTAGCCTTCCCAGAACTCTATAAATTATAGAGAGCAACGCTGCAAATAGAGCTTAGGTTTTGGTAGAGCTTATCCTTTATAGAGGGCGCCACAGGAAGGTAAGATAAGCACCCTTAAGACTCTCCCTATAGACAAGGACATAAACCGCACCAACGGTAGGCCAGGAGAAAGATTTTGAAGGTGGGAGCCAGAATATACCCATGACAGTCATACCCAAGCTTGATAATTGCTATAATGACATTCTCCCCCTCGCTTTAACGCACATCGAAATTTATGGGTGGGAAAATTTTTCGTATTCCCGTCTTTCAAAAGAAAGCAATATCCCTCTCGGAGATCTTACCCGTCTGTTCCCAACCAAAATAAGTATATTAAAGGCATGGGGGGAAAAGCTTGATCAAGGATTACTCAATGCTCACGCAACGATCCAGGATGAAAGCGATCATATGCGTGATCGTCTATTTGCGTTAATTATGGCGCGTTTCGACCAACTGCAAGAGCACAAAGGCCTAGTAAAACAATTATGGGCATCGAAACATCTTCACCCAAACACGGCGATCTCTGGTTTGAGTGCTTTCTTACACTCGAGCCACCGCCTCCTCGACGTCGCTGGTATCTCTACCTCAGGAATAAAAGGCCTTATCAAAGTCCAGGCCTTTGGGATATTGTTTCTTTCTTTGCTGCCTTACTGGCTTGACGATGAGTCAGAAGATAGCGCCCAACTTATGTATAGGCTGGATCAGCGGCTGTCCGAGCTACAAAATCTTGCCGAATTATTTAATTTAATATAAAATAATTTCTGTATTATATATAAGCATGATAGAATTTTTCTAAATCATCAAGCCATAGGGAGGGAAAAAATATGGCCAATACAAAACAAACAAACAACGCTCAATCCAACAATCGGCTTAATGCGGATGCGATGTATGCGCTTTATCGCAAGAATCTCGAAACTCTTGCCAATGCCAACAAGATCACGGTTGAGGCTTTACAAAAAGTGACCCAGCTACACACAGGTTACTTACGCGAAACCGCCGCGGATATTAATAACTGGTTTAGTCAAACTAAAGAATCAAAAACACATGAAGAGCGCTTGACCAAAACGCAAAGCGCGGTCCAGCAAGGAACTCATAAGCTCACGGAACACAGCCGTGGTGTCCTTTCTGCTGTTTCTTCCTCCTCTCAAGAGGCCATGAACCTTTTGACGCAGCAGTTTAAGAAAAATATGGAAGAAACACAGAATATCTTCAAAAAACACTAAGCAACGTCTTTTTTGGTTGTCAGAGGGAAAAGAGCTTGCGTTTATCGCAGGCTCTTTTTTTGCCTGAAAAAACCAGGGGGCTTCTTGGCTTTTCTCTGGTCTTTTCCCTCCAAGCTCCTTTCCAGCATATTTCTTTTCACCCTAAAGGTTAAAGCGCTATGCCGGAACGGAGCGCTAGACAGGGCAAAACGCCTTACCTGGAAAGCCCACGAATTTCCCTTGAAATCCACCCTCTCCTTCTCTAAAATGAAGACGTAAATTACAAGAGCGAATGTTGAAGATAAGAATAATTTATATAGATCGCCTTTAATAAGACATAGGAGGAGCACAATGCATTTTCCTGGTTAGAGAATTATATATATATAAGAGGACAGTGAGCTGAGGTTAAGTCAAATCAGTGTCCTCTAACACTTGGCAAAGAATGTATTAGCCTTTGTTTAACTTCTGTTTGATTTCTTCATATAAATCGTTCACGAGAGAAAAACCCCCTAAGCTTTCAAGGTGCATAAAATTTAAATCAATTACAGGCCCCTCAATCTCGGGCAATATGGGGGCTAGGTTTAATTTATGAGCTTTAACTGTTTCGTGAGGGGCAGACATAATGCCATGGCCTAACTCTCCTAGCCTAGATATACTCTGTGTATTATTAAGCATCACTGGAGAGACAAGGTGCTGGTTCTTTGGCAAGATTTTTAGGTACCAGTTGGAGTCAAACCCCATTTTAGGAGATTCTGGGCTTGCCGCTAACAGCCGATGGTTCTTCAAATCCTCGATGCTCTTTGGCTCTCCGTACTCCTTTAAATATTCTGGGCTGGCGTAAAGGCCATAATGATAGGTCTTCAGCGATCGAACCACCAAATTTTCATCTTCTAAGCGGACCGGCCAGATAAGGATATCGACCTCCCCGGTTTTTAAATCAAAAATATCATTCGAGCCCACTAGGTCAAAGTTAATATGACGATTTTGGCGCAAAAAATCACTCATTATGTCCGGGAGTACCATAGCCCCAAAAACCGATGTGGTCCCGATGCGCAAGGAACGCAAACCTTTATCGGAACTTTTCTTCATAACCTGACGCATTTCTGCCACTTCTTCCATAATACGCGCGGCCGTTCTAAATAGAATCCTCCCCTGCTGAGTAATATAGAGGCCTTCGCTGGTGCGGAAAAACAACCGCTCCCCCAGCGAAGCTTCAAGCAGTGACAGCTGGCGACTTAACGCCGGCTGCGTCAAATTCAATTTATTAGCCGCCTTCGTCAACTTTCCAGACTTGGCTAGTTGATAGAATGTGCGCAGCTGGTTCAAATTTAACCGGTCCGATACCGTCACGTCTTTCGCTTTTTTAGATGATGTCACCTCTTCGTCCTCCTCTTCAAGCATAGCAACCTCTCCCAATACCTTTAGCTCCTCAAAGTCTTCTTCCCCTTCTTTTTCTTTTAGATAAACCACAGGGGATAATTTTCCTTTTGTATATTTCATCGTTTTTCCTTCCTAAAATCAAAGTGCAAATAATAAAGGAGGGGTGCCAAGACACTAACTCTTTCACACCTCTCCGGGGCAGACTCTAACAAACCGTTTCCAGGCCATTTACCAACCGCCTTACCAGTTTTTTAGAGCGTTCCTATCGTTTGATCCTTTTCCTTTCCCTAAAGTAATTAGCAAGTAGTAATATAGATATAATATAAATTATAGGCCATTTCAATAGTTAAAAATGAGAATTAATAAAAAAGAATTAAAAAGAGGACATCAATTAAATTTATGCTTAAGTTAAGCATATTTAAACTAACCGAATAGAAACGGTTTTTATCATGAGAATGATTACAAGAGACCTCATCTAAAGAGACATCCATAAAGACAAAAGGGATCACGCGACGCCCCATCTAAGGAAGCTCATGGTCCGAAAAGTAGATCGGCAGAGGTTTATGATCCCCTATGCTTCAATAAACTATTGTGATATCAGGACGACTATAGATAAAATGGCGTAGCATTCTTTGGGTTTTTCGCGCAAACGAATGCCCGAGCATTTCGATATGAAAGTTGCTGATTCCGCCCAAAGCTTCAGCCAAGTTATAGGCCGTTTGATCGGTGAGTTTATTATGACTTATGTCAAGCCACATTAAATAATGAACAGGCCCCCCATAAAGCATGCGGGAGCTGTTCCCTTGGGGAATCGTATGCAAGAGAAAAAGAAACCCTTGATCGGTAATGCGATTACCTCGCAAGGATAAATGTTGGATCACCCCGCGGCGTTTCATGGCCTTGGCAAGATAATAAATCCCTTGATCCCCTATGCCATTTTCCCCCAAATCTACTGCCTCTGACCGAACAAGAAGAGGGAGGAGATGCTTCAACCCAACATCTGTTAAATGGTTTTTAGAAAAATCACATTCAACAATATGATCAACATATTTAAACACATAAGCGATATCAAAGGCTCCTTCGTCGCTTATCCCCATATGCTGACACATAACACGCGTAACAGGCCTTTGAGCAATGAAGCGAGCATAATACAACGCTCCTTCATCTTTTAAAGGGTTATGGGATATATCAAGCTCTTTCAATGGCTCCAAGTGTAATAATTTACGCATCCCCACAGCAGAGATACGGTTTCCTGCTAAGTTTAGGCTGGTTAATTTCGAATTTCCCTTAGCATAGCTTACTAAAGTGGACAAAAATTGATCATCTAAATCAGTCCCTGAAAGATTGAGAGATTGGAGAGCGTGATTATTTTTAAGTCCGTCCATCAGAAGATGCCAGGAACTCCTGTCAAATTTAATACCCGAAAGATCTAATGTATGGAGGCTATGATTGTTGCGGATCATGGAAGCTAATATCTCCATGGCATCTTGGGCTATTGGTTGGCGAGCAAAACTTAAAATTTTTAATTCACTATGGCCATAAACGATACTAGCTATATGTTCTACCACGTCTTTATTGAGCATGGAGAAGAAAGCGTCTTCAATCCTAAGCTCTGCGATAGGCATATTTTGCAGGAAATACTCTATATAAAAAGCCAATGCCTCCGGCTGCTCTTCAAACAACGTAGGAAAGGCCATTGATAGCTGTTTGCGCACATTGTCATTTAGGGTAAAAGCCTGCAAAGGATGGCTATAGTGCTGAAGGAGGATATCTCGTAAGGCTTGTTCTGTCTTTAAATCAAAAGGCCGATAAGCTTCCTCAGAATCTAGCCGTCCAGGGAGTTCAGCCTTTTCCTGCCCAAAGGAGCGCTTGCGATAAAGGCGTAAATCTTGTTCTAACTCCGTTGATAGGGATAGAGGATCCTCAAAAGGAGCAACGGGTACGTCGTCGTGGCTGTCCCCTGCCTTAACCCCCTCCGGCATCCCCATTTCGTGAGGAGGCACCACACCCTTGGTCCCTGGTGCTTTATCGACCGACTCATCCATCTGGGCAGGCGCCTCCTTTCCTTGCTCATCAGCTTGATTCTCTTTTCGAGGAGCCCCTTCAAGAGGAACAGGCGCTCCAACTATGGCAAAAGAACAAACATTTATAAGGAAACATAGAAAAATAGCCTGAGATATACACCTGAACAACATACGCGACGCCCCCTTGTTATTTTAAGGAGGATTTTAGCAAAATTTTCGGGTTAATTGAATTCTTAAACAGTCTTACCTCCTTTTCATCTTTAAAAAGCTTGCTCCAAAGGAGAAAATTATTAAGAAATGTAAAGGATAAAGCCGCCTAGGAGGCAAGATAGAATCAGGATAGACTTTTAGATAAGGCGTTAGAAAATAACCTATTAACACCTCTATAGCCTCCCCCTCGTTAAAATTTTAGTAAGTACTGTTCAGTTATATAGTAATATAAGCAGATAAGAGGTTCGTATGAATAAACAAGCGCTTGAAACAAGAGAAAAAAACGCCACCTTTTTAATACAACTCCTGGCCGAGACATTCTTGGTGTATACCAAAACACTCAATTATCATTGGAATGTGACAGGCCCCCATTTCTTTACGCTTCATGAGGTTTTTGAGCAGCAATATAAAGAGCTAAGCGCCTTTATTGATGTTATCGCTGAGCGCATCCGTGTCCTTGGCTTCGCCTCCCCAGGAAGTTTAAAAGAATTCCTTCAACTAGCAGGCAATATTCAAGAAACAGAAGGGAGACTGTCCAGTGCTCAATCTATGGTCGAGGACCTCTTGCAAGATCGCCAAATGTTAGAAAAATTTATTCGCATAAATTTAACGGAAGTAAGCCAAACAGAGGATGAAGGTACCATCGACCTCCTCATTTATCAACTGCAAGCCCACCAAAAAGCAGCATGGATGTTACAGGCTTACCTTGCTTAAGGTTAATATCCTTCTTAACCCAAGAGTTATTGCTAGAGAAATCACTAGCTTATACCCAATCAGGTTTCCATAAGCTCTGGTTTTCTTGGCTCGTGAGAAAAGCCCCGCTTTAATAGGAAGGCGAAAGAACAGAAACAAAAGAAAGTTGTTATTTTTTAGCTTTTACGTTATTTTCTCATTGACCTTAAGGAGTCATTCGGCTAAGACTCTCTTAAAGGTTTCTTTATTTTTAAGTGTAGGCTCTGTAATGAAAACATTTTCTTTGAAAAAGTCTGAAATAAAAAAAGGTTGGTACCTTATTGATGCCACGGATCTTGTCTTAGGACGCATGGCTTCTATTGTATCTCTTTATCTTAGAGGGAAGCATAAGCCGGATTACTCTCCTAACATGGATTGTGGGGATCATATTGTTGTAATCAATGCTGATAAAGTTCACCTTACAGGAAATAAACTTCGAGATAAGGTTTATTATCGGCACACAGGTTATCCTGGTGGAATCAAAGAACAAACCGCCAAGGAAATCATGCGGGGACCTAGACCGGAAAAGCTCATTCTTAAGGCTGTGGAACGGATGCTCGGCAAAGGCCCTCTTGGGCGACAACAATTAACCAATTTAAGGGTATATGCCGGGGCTCAGCATCAGCATGAGGCTCAAAAGCCTAAAGTTTTAGATATTGCCCAAATGAATAGAAAAAATAGGAAGCTATAGTAGATGGTTGTTGAGAATAAAGAAAGCATAAAAGACTTAACAAATTTAGGCTCTGCTTTAAAAATCAATGAAGGTGCCTCTCTTCTATCGAAATCTTCAGCGCGCAAAAATGAGGAGTCTCCTTCTCCCAAACCTTCGTTAGACCGTCTTGGTCGCGCCTATGCCACAGGCAAACGAAAGTCGGCAGTGGCACGCGTCTGGTTAAAGCCTGGAAAAGGGAATATTATCGTTAATGATAAACCTGCTCATGAGTATTTCCGTCGCCCCGTATTGCTGATGATGATCCAGCAACCTTTTGAAGTAATAAATAGCGTAGGAAGATATGATATCCTTTGCACGATAAAAGGGAGCGGTTTATCAGGACAAGCAGGGGCATTGAAGCATGGTATTAGTAAAGCCCTTTTGGCCTATGACCAAGGAGTTCGGAAAGAACTTAAGCAGAATGGCTTCTTGACCCGCGATAGTCGTCGTGTTGAACGTAAAAAATACGGAAGAGCAAAAGCACGTCGCAGCTTCCAGTTCTCCAAGCGTTAAAATATCTTTTGTTATTTTATAAAAGCGGCTGAAATGGCCGCTTGCTTATCCGGTAGGAAGGCTTTCACTTTTTTTCCTATAAGAAAGGTGAGCCCCTTCTACCGAAAAAGTAATCTCTCCTTTCCTTAAAAAGTAAAGCTCTTACGGAAGTCTCTTTTTATATCAACTTCTTTAGCGAGGGGATAGGACAAGCTCTTGGTTAGCAACCATTGTAATTACAATCCCATTAACATTGAGCAAGTACGCACCTTAAAACGATCCATTCGAGGTGCGCGCACTCCACAAGGTGAAACTATTGATATCTGCTTACTTATTCGTAAAAAACGTCAGCAAGATATAAGCCCCACGCCGGAGCCGTAGGGCCACTCTTAGTACGATCTTTTCCTTCAAGAACCCTTTTTATATCTTCTCTCGTCCAAATTCCTGCCCCTACAAGCTTTAAAGAGCCAACCAAGATCCGCACTTGATTATGGAGAAAAGAGCGGGACTGAGCTTCAATAAAGATATAGTCTTTAACTCGTTCAAGGGACAAAACATCCAAAGTCTTCCAGCTGGTTTGTGATTGGCACTGCACAGAACGAAACGCATTAAAATCATGATGCCCCTCAAGAACATTCGCAGCTTCCTGCATTTTTTCGACATCGAGAGGAACGGGCACATGCCACACGCGCCGATAATCAACCGCAGGCTTAGCGCGTCGATTTAAAATTTTATAAATATAGCGTCGTCCTTTGGCTGAAAAGCGCGCATGAAATGTATCACTCACCTCCTCAGCTTCAACTACCGTCACACCCGCGCCTGGCATCAATGTAAGGTCCATATCACGGGTAATTTTCCGCTGCTTATAAAATTCCTCTAAATATTGTGCGTAATACACATTCAAATAAAAATTTATCGCCTCTCTTAATTTCCAGCCTTCATAGGATTTGGACATAACGACGTGGCAGACTTGCCCTAACGCATGAACCCCCGCATCTGTTCGCCCAGCTACGTAGACAGGTACAGGTTCTCCTGCTAAGTGAGCAATGGCCTGCTCAAGCAATTGTTGGATACTCCACGCATCTTTCTGGCGTTGCCAACCAGAAAAACCGCTTCCATCATACTCGATTGTTAATTTATAAGATGGCATCGGACATTTGGCTTCAAAGGATTAACTCTTAATTCTCGTCAAGACAAGTTCCCACTGGGATAGGATGACCCCTTAAGTAATCCTGAGCTGTCATGCGTTTACCACTTTCTTGCTGGATTTCCAGTAGCTTTAATGCTCCTGTGCCACATGCCACCTCTAGTTCTTCAGTGAGGATCGTTCCTGGTTTAGCGTTAAGAGCACCTTCCATCTCTTGTACTTTATACACACGTATTCGTCGCTTCTTATACTCAAACCATGTTCCCGGCCATGGGTTTAAGGCGCGAACTTGGCGCTCAATCTCCTTAGCAGAGTTATACCAATCAATGCGCCCCTCTTCATGAGTCACTTTATGAGCATATGTTGCCCCCTCCTGTGACTGCTTTTTAGCTGTAAGAGTACCTTGTACAAGTTTGTCAAGAGCACGTATCATAAGCTCAGCCCCAAGAGAGGCTAACTTATCATGCAGCTCAGGAGCCGTAGTATATTCTCCCAGCGAAATAGCCTCTTCAAGTAGAATATCACCCGTATCTAACCCTTCATCCATTTGCATAATGGTTATACCTGTCTCCGTATCTCCGGCTAAAATAGCTCGTTGAATAGGAGCTGCGCCACGCCATCGCGGTAAAAGGGATGCATGAATATTGATACACCCATAAGAAGGAATACTCAGGATTGGTTTAGGTAAAATTAGTCCATAAGCGATCACAACAACCAAATCAGGGCGAAGCTCAGCAAGAGTCTTCTGCACTTCCGGTGGCTTTAATGAAGGAGGGGCATAAACTTTAAGACCATGAGATTCAGCAAATTTGTGAATAGGGGTAGGCTGAAGGATATATCCACGCCCTGATTTTTTAGGAGGTTGTGTATAAACCCCCACCAAAGAATGATGACTTTTTAATAAAGCCTGGAGCGTCGGGACTGAAAAATCAGGCGACCCCATAAAAACGATCTTTAAAGGATGAGAGGGCATCTCCACTCACCTAAGGCTGGTCTGTTAAGCGTTGGTATTTTTCTACGTGCTTTAAAACTAATTTCTTTTTTAACTTAGAGAGGTGATCGATAAAAAGAACTCCATCAAGGTGATCACACTCATGTTGAAGGCCATAGGCTTCTTCACCAAATGCTTCTATCTCTTGAACCTTTCCCTCAAGATCCATATATCTCATGCGTACATGTCCTGGCTTTGTGACATAACCACGAACAGCACTACTGGTGTATTTCTCACCAAAATTGCCACCAACAGATAAACAACCATCAAAGCGTGTATATTCTTCCCTCCCTGTCCAGATAATTTCAGGGTTAATGCAAATTCTTGGCTGGCGATCACTCCCGCCTGTCCAATAAACATCTAAAACAAAAACACGCCTTAAATCGCCAATTTGAGGCGCAGCAACCCCACAAGCTGGAAAATCATACATCGTATCAAGAAGATCTGTAACAAGCTCTCGCACGGAATCATCAATCTGCTCTACGACCTTACTCTTTTGGCGTAACCGAGGATCAGGAATTTTTACGATAGGTCGAACGGCCATACTTACCTCCAATGCCTTCTTAAATTACGCATTTCTGTTATTATAGCAAAATGCATAAGACGCTTTTAACTACAAGAAATTTAAGATTAATGCTTGCATCCTGTAAAGAAAAAAATAAAAACTTATGGCTCGCAGAAATATAAAACCTGACGTTCTTTAAAAAGGTAATTGCGTCAATAAACCAATAATTGTTCCGCTTAGACACGTACAGAGCGTCCCAGAAATAACGCATTTAAATCCTAAACTAATAATTTCATCACGTCGTTCGGGAACAATACTTGATATAGCGGCAACCGCAATCCCAATACTACTAAAGTTTGCAAATCCACAAAGGCCGTACATCATTATTAAGTTGCTATGAGAGCTCAGAGCTCCTTCTGGAAGCTTTGCCATCTCTAAGAAAGCAATTACTTCATTGATGACCGTCTTAGTACCAAGGAGATTACCAGCCGCGAAAGCCTCCGACCAAGGAACACCCATAAGCCAGGTAATGGGAGCCATCAGCAAGCCAAAGATTCTTTCAAGCGTAATAGGCTCACCTTTAATAAGCGGCAAGGTTCCAAGCAGAGAATTGGTAAGCGCAACAAGAGCAATCACCACAACAAGCATAGAAGCAATACTAAGGACCATCTGCATTCCATCACTTGTCCCGCGAAATACGGCGTCCATCCAGTTGGAAAACCGGTATGGCATAACGAGTTCTCCAGATGTCTCTTCTTTTATATGAGGAACCATAACCCGCGACACCGTAATAGCCGCAGGAATGCTAATAATCGAGGCCGTTAAAATATGACTAATCGCATTAGGAATAGTATTTTCTAAAATCGTGGCATACAGCGCCATAATCGTTCCTGAGGTCGTCGCCATTCCACATGTCATCACTGTAAAAAGCTCGGACCTTGAAAAATCACGCAGATAGGGACGAATTAACAACGGCGCTTCGGATTGACCAAGAAACACCTTCGCAGCAGCGCATACACCAAGAGCACCGCCAATATTCATGGTTTTTCTCAAAATCCAAGAGAACCCTTGAACAATAACTGGCAACACGCGCCAATAGAAAAGAAGCATAGATAAAGCTCCAACAACCATAATCATGGGAAGAGCTTGAAAAATGAACACAAATGTATTAGCCCCCTCCTTCACATTAAAAGGAAGGTCACCTCCACCAAGATAACCATAAACAAAACTAGTGCCCTTTAAAGTGGCCGCTTTAATGGCCTCGATTCCTTTTCCAAGCCATAAAAAAGGTTGGCGAACAAGGGAGATTTTAAGGATACTCGCTGCAAGCACCGCTTGGGTAGCAAGCCCTACAATAATGGGCTTTAATTGAACATGTCGACGTTTTTCACTTATCAACCAGGCAAGTGCATAAAAAGCAACAAGACCGATCATTCCTTGATACATCAATTAATAAGATCCTTTAATCTTTAATATCATTGACGGTAAACCCAAAATCTGGTTTGAATATATTATTGCTCTTAGCCATTGCTCTTAATATATGTTTTAAAATTGTGCAATTAAAAAAATAATTTTTATGCTGACCCTTATGCCTACTGGATTAATTTTTTTGTTTACCATCTCATTCTTGGGAGGGGTCTGCATATATATCTTGGTACGGCAGAGAATCCTCTCTTTAGTTAAAACTATCTCTATCATAAAACTTGAAAATGTCGAACTTTTAAAAATAAAAGAAGTCTATTTAGCCCAAACGAATGAATTGAATGGGGTAACTCAAGAGAAAATAAGGCTCGAAGAGCGCCTTCACCCTTTAGAAAAGGTGCAAGAAAGAGCGGCGCATCTTCAAGAAGAAATCATGATGCTCCGACAAAAAAATGTGGAGTTAGTCACAACTATACAAAAAGAGAGAGATGGTTACGAAGAAAAATTACTTCTTTTAAAAGATGCCAAGTCGTCGCTGCTCGATACATTCAAATCATTGTCTCACGACGCTTTAAAATCAAATAATGATTCCTTTTTAGCTCTCGCTCAGGAAACTCTATCGAAGTTCCAAGACAATGCCAAATATGACTTAAGTTCACGTCAACAGGCAATCAACGAGCTTATAACGCCTTTGAAAGAAGCTCTCACCAATGTGGATCAAAAAATTCATTTTATGGAGAAAGGTCGTGCTAGTGCATTCTCAGGCCTACAACAACAACTTACAGATATGGTGGCAGCCTATAAAAATCTTGAAAAACAAACAAACAATCTCGTGTATGCTTTAAAAACCCCCACCGTGAGAGGGCGTTGGGGAGAGATGCAATTAAAACGTGTGGTGGAAATGGCAGGCATGCTTGCTTATTGCGATTTTGTCGAGCAAGTTCAAACACATAAAGAAGAGGAACGATTGCGCCCAGATATGGTGATCCGGCTTCCTGGGAAAAAACAAATTATCGTTGATGCCAAAGCCCCCTTAAGCTCCTATTTAGAGGCTTTGGAATCTTTTGAAGAACATAAGCGGTTGGAGTGCCTCCAACGTCATGCCAAACAAGTTCGCCAACATATCGTCAACTTAAGTCGACGAAGTTATTGGGCCCAATTTCAATCCTCCCCGGATTTTGTCATTATGTTCCTTCCCGGGGAAGTATTTTTTAGTGCTGCCTTGGAGCATGATCCCCAACTCATCGAAGCGGGAGTTGCGGAAAAAGTTATCTTAGCAACACCAACAACTTTGATTGCTCTCTTAAGGACAATTTCCCTTGGTTGGCAACAAGAAAACTTAGCCGAAAATGCGCGTTACATTGGCAATCTAGGACGTGAACTTTATAAGCGTTTACATGATATGACCCAACATATGTTGAAGCTCGGCAAAAATTTAGGGGCGGCTGTTGACAGCTATAACCGCACGATTGGCGCCTTTGAGCACCGCGTTTTAGTCAGTGCACGCAAATTTAATGATCTTGATGGGGGGCACCCATCCCTAACTCTCCCCCCTCTGGAGTCTATTAATAGCATACCCAAGGAGCCGCGTCAGGCTGAGCCAATAGACACTCTGCAGCCAAAGCAAATGCCCTTACAAAAGGGATAGGTAACTGAGGTACTTAGCACTATGCAATCATAAACGGATCCTTATTCAAAAAGTCCCTTTTGAATCAAAAAAACTTTCCCATATTTTTTTAATTTTAGTATATTAAAGGTTAAAAAGTTATAGACAGGAAAAAATATGCGTTGTATCGTCCTTGCTTGCCTCTTCTTATTAAACACAACCCACTTTGCTCTCGCTTCTTCTCAACATGTCCTTAATGCTACTCACCAACAAAATTTATCCCTGACAATTTATAAGGATGGTTCAGCACTTGTAAACGATACAAGGTTCGTTACACTTAACCCAGGAGATAACCTGATCCAGTTATATGAAGTTCCAAGCCAGCTTATAGAGGAGTCTCTCTATGCAACCTTTAATGAGGATCAAGATGTTTTTTCCATTGAAAGTATAAAGCCCTCAAAAGCCATCACTTATAACGATCTCTTGCAACATTCAATGGGGCACATTGTCCAATTTAAAACGCCGCAAGGAACTATTAAGAAGGGAAGGCTTATTGGGCAAGATAATGGCTTGATTATTCTTTCCGAAGAGGAAGGCCATATTTACACGAATATTACGCCTGATATCATCTTTGAAAAACTCCCGGAAAATTTATCGTCTGTTCCCTGGGTTCGTCTTCATTGCAAGAATAAAAAAGAAAGCTCAAAGAAAGGAACTCTTAGCCTTTATTACTTGGCGAAAGGGCTTAGCTGGAAACCTGAATATATTGCTATTGTCGACCAGAATGGGATGAAGATCGATTTTTCTGGGATGATAAGACTAGAAAATAAAAGTGGTGTAGATTTTCGCAATGCACATATTGCTCTTATGGGGCTTGAACTTACTGGTCGCAGTCTTTCGCTCCCCAAAAGTAGCCTTGATGCTGATCAAGAACGATTACGAAAGTTCCTTCCTCTTTTGCTTTATCGTGACCAAACTAATCGCCTAGATCTTTCTTCGCGATCCTTTACGTTATCACGCCAACTAACCATTGAAAACCATGAACAAAAGAAGTTTCACCTATTAAGCGCCCATCGCATCCAAGGCGTCCGGCATTATTGGCTACGGATTGGTCCTTCTTATCTAAAAGATCAAACGACAAAAACGTCACATCCTACTATACGTACTATGGTATCTTTTTTAAACCAAGCTTCTAACAATACCGGAATCGCACTCCCACGGGGAAATTTACATATTTATCAGCAGGATACACGTGGGCATCTCTTTTTTAGAGAGAAAACGGAACTCGATCACACGCCTGTCAACGGGCGTATTGCTCTCCCCCTTGGGGACGCTAAAGGCATTTCCGCCCAATTAACCCAAACAGATCATAAGGTGCTCGGCAATAAAATTATCGAGGCAGGCTATAAGATCGACATAGAAAATGAACGGGAAATACCCGTTGAAGTAAAGATTGTTGCTGTCATGAAAGGTGATTGGCAAGTCATCCGTGAAAATTTCCCACATATCGTGGAAAATGTGAATAACCTCGTGTGGACTGTTAACTTAAAAGAACAAGGCACAACGACCCTAAGTTATCGGGTACGTCTTCGCCAGACTAAACCTTAATATCAGAAAAATTTTTTTCTTCTGGCTTTCTTAGAAAAAATCATTTATTACTCTTAAAAAATTTTTATTTTATAGGGTTAAAATGTACCAGGGATTCCTAGGAATCATTGTAATATGTTTTATTTCATGGTTGATAAGTGAGGACCGTTTACGGGTAAAGTTATCCTTTCTGTCTGCCGGGCTTTTCACCCAATTTCTCCTTATCTTTCTCATTTTAAAAATACCTATTGTACGCTACCCTTTTGAAAAACTTACAGAAGTCGTAAACATCCTAAAAGATTCTCTCATGCACGGCACGGGATTTGTCTATGGTTACCTTGGCGGTAGCCACCTTCCCTTTGAAGTCAAAGAAGGAGCTAACACCTTTATTTTCTTCTTCCAAGCCCTCCCGATGGTATTGTTGGTAGGCGCTTTATCGATGCTCCTATTTTACTGGCGTGTCCTTCCTATGATTGTTAAGGGCTTTTCTCGGCTACTCCAGAAAATTTTTCATATTGGAGGGGCCTTGGGAGTGTGTGCATCCGCTAACGTGTTTTTTGGCCCCGCTGAATCCTCCCTTCTTATTCGCCCTTATCTAAAAGATTTCTCACGCTCTGAGCTTCTCACGATTATGACGTGTGGGCTTGCCACGACTTCCGCCTCTGTGATGCCTCTTTATAGCACCATTCTTGAACCCATTGTTCCAAATGCTTTAGGACATATTTTATCTGCGGCTATTGTTAGCCTGCCTGCATCTATTACAATCTCTCGCATTTTAATTCCCGAAACGAAATCTTACACCTCAGGCGATTTAATAGAACCTTACCGTTTTTCCAACTGGATGGATGCCATTTTTCAAGGGACAAGCGATGGCATGAAAGTCTTAACAGGCATCGCATCTATGTTGGTCGTTGTTATTGCTCTCGTCTCCCTTGTTAATGCTTTCCTAGGAAACTTCCCCCTTATCGGTGGGGAACCCTTAACCTTGGAAAGGATCTTAGGGTTTATCATGTCTCCCATCGCTTGGCTTATGGGAATTTCATGGGATCAAGCCCCAACGGCTGGTTATCTTTTAGGTACAAAGCTTGTGACGAATGAAGTCTTGGCTTTCTTAACTTTAGCTAAACTGCCAGGAGGCGCCCTCAGCCCTCAAGCAACCTTAATCAGTACGTATGCTTTATCTGGTTTTGCAAATGTTAGTAGTGTCGCCATGTTCATTAGCACCTTCGGCAGTATGGTACCCGAGCGGCGTAACTTAATTATGGACATTGCTTTGAAAGGTTTAATAGCCGGTACATTTGCCAATATACTAAGCGCCACGATGGTTGGCATCATCATGCAGATCTAAGCCCTATTCTTTATCTTCTAAAGGGAAATGTATTCCTTCCTTGCTGACAAGGCTGTTGATAAGGTGCCTTCATCTAAATAATCTAATTCACCCCCTACGGGTATACCGTGCGCAATAGCTGATACTTTTACTTTGCTCATCGAGAGAGTATCCACAAGATAATGAGTCGTTGTCACGCCATCAATTGTCGCATTTAAAGCTAAAATCACCTCCTCCACGCTCCCTTTTTCAAGACGTTCTAAGAGGGCATTTATGGTAAGGTCTTGAGGCGTTACTCCTTGAATAGCAGAAAGGACCCCGCCCAATACGTGATAGAGGCCCTTATAAACCCCTGAGCGCTCAAGAGCCCACAAATCAGCCACCGATTCGACCACGCATATTTTTTTTCTATCTCGGTTCAAAGACCCACAAAGCTCACAGGGATTCTTGGTATCTAAGTTGCCACATAAGTGACACGTATGTAACTTATCAGCCACTTCCGCCAACGAACGAGATAGAGGTTCCATGAGCAATTGGCGATTTTTTAATAAATAGAGGACGACACGCCGGGCTGAACGAGGCCCAATACCCGGTAATTTCGAAATTAAATTAATTAAAGAAGTAAGCTCTGATCCCTGCATATAAAAAATTGCCTTTTACATTTTAAAACCTGGAGGTAAAGGAAGACCTCCTGTGAATTTCGACATTTCTTCCGCCATCTGAGTCTCAGCTTTAGAGCGAGCATCATTAAACGCCGCTAAGATAAGATCTTCTAAAAGATCTTTTTCGTCTTCTTTAAAAAGCGAAGGGTCAATTAAAATCTTTTTTGCATCTCCTTTACATGTCATCGTAACAGAGACGAGCCCGCCACCCGAGGTGCCTGTCACTTCGACGTCATTAATTTCTTCCATTTTTTTTTGCATTTTTTGTGCTTGTTTAAAGAATTGATTTAAATCAACCATTTACTTTCCTACTCATTTTATGCGGTTATTTTCTCAATCTTAGATCCTGGAAAATTCTCTAGAATCGACTTTACGAGAGGGTTTGATGTTGCTTGTGTTCTTTTTGCGGTATCCACTTGTTGTTGTTGCTCTTCAATTGTTGGCGCCCCCATCTCCTGGCTTAACATAATTTGCCAAAGAGTATGTGTACGTGCAAATAAAAATTCGCTCGTCCGTCGTGCCAGGTCTTTTGGTGCATCATCCTTCTGCCGCCAAAAAATCTTCCCTGGCGCGAAAGATACCAAATGAACGCTTCTAATCAGATGCATTCTAAGAATTGGCTCTCTGTATTTCTGTAAAAGGTCAAGGAGGTCTAAGAAAGTGTGAATTTCCCCTTTCACATGGCTAGCTTGACTAGCTTCTTTAGGTGGCACTGGTGTAAGAGAAGCTCTGGGCTCCCCGCCTGTTTCTTGGGGGGTTACTTGTCCCTCGTCATTTTCTTGGATAAGTTTAAGAAAAGAAATGAGCTGAATAACCAACATCTGCAGCGCTAAGAAAGGAACTGGCGCTTTCTTTAAATCAGCTAGACCATTCAAAAGCATCTGCCATAGATGGGATAAAACCGCCGCCTCTGTATGAGTCGTTAAGTCAGAACATTTTTTAAGATCTTCTTCTGTGAAATAACTATTCTCAATCGGTTGGTTAAGTTTCATCCGCGTTAAATGATACACAAGGTCAAGGAGCTCCTCCACGATAGAAAGCAGATTTGCTCCTTTCCCATGAAGACCATCACATAGCAATAGAGCCTTCGCTAAATTACACTGCATGAGCGCCTCGTACAGCTCCACAATTGCTTCCTGACTTTGGAGGCCGAGCATCTCTTGCACCACCTGTGTAGTAACGTGGTGGTTGGAGAGGGTGATCGCTTGGTCAAGCAGCGACATACCATCCCGGATAGAGCCATCAGCAAACCGCGCGAGTAACTTTAGCGCCCCTTCCTCGATCGTTGCCTTCTCCTGAGTCACAACTTTTGCAAAATAATCCTCGAGAACTTTACGTTCGACACGCTTTAAATCACATCGCATGCAACGGGATAAAATGGTAATAGGGATTTTTTCTACTTCTGTCGTCGCCAAAATAAATTTTACATGCGCCGGAGGCTCTTCCAAGGTTTTGAGCAAGGCATTGAAAGCACTTTTCGACAACATGTGTGCTTCATCAATAATAAACACCTTATAGCGACCTTGCACCGCTCGATATTGAGAGGCATCAATCAGCTCCCGTATATCATCGACACCGGTATGACTAGCTGCGTCGACTTCCCGCACATCCAAGTGACAGTCTTTATCGATCGCCTGACACGAAGGACAAACGCCACATGGGTTGATTGTTGGCTTACTATCCGCATGGCAATTAAGGCCTCTGGCAAGCAACCGGGCGATGGAGGTTTTTCCGACCCCCCGAATACCGGTAAAAATAAAGGCATGCGGCAAGCGATCATTTTGAATCGCATTCGCCAAAAGCTTTACCAAAACCTCTTGACCAATAAGCTGCTGAAATGTTTTTGGCCTATAAACCCGAGCCAGAACTCGGTAGGCATTGTCCGAGGTGTCCTTCATTAAGATACCAGATTCGATGATTTTATTTGTCTATTGCGGTCGTTCTAGCTAGATAATAACGAAGATAGGCTGTACGACAACAGAATCATTTTACCTAAAATGGCCAAGCCCTGTCAAAGCTTAATTCCTGGGTATCGTGGTATACAAGACTCGCCGGCCCTTTCTTTAAGCAAAGTAGCTAAACTCAAACTCTCCCCATCTATTTTAAGACGTTGCTTGGGCGCTTCATCATCGTGGCGATACATATGGTCCTATGCGCTTCCTAAAGCTTCCTTCTTTCTTCTTTAAAGAAGGGTCCTTACGCTAGAGAGGGCCATAAAGGATACATTCCAACAAACCTGATAGGTAAGTTAACGCGCACTTGGCTCAACGCACGTACCACCGGAGCTAACGGCCGCAGGAGAGGAAGAACATGCGGAAAAACATACCGCCTTAAACCACCCATCACTACGGGTACGGCTCCTGCAACCTTACCTAGGAGATAGGGAGAGACGTAATAAGAAAACGGCAAGCTCATCCCAAAGGGCAGAGCATACTGACTAAGGGTGGCAGGAATATAGTGGTTAAGAGGGGAATCGACAAACAACGCGGCTAAAATGACACTCTCTGCAACGGCAGCTGGCCATCGTATCCTCGGATCTACATACCCACAAACAGCCAGAGCCGTAGCAGCAGCCGAGACCGCTCCCCAGTACTCATAAGAAAAAGGTTTTTCTTCTCGCCGCTCCTCAACGGACCAAACAGGTTCGTCCGTAGAGGCTGTATTGGTCAGATTCCTGTTGGTTGCTTCCAAGTTGAGCCACAATACGACTTCCCGTGCCCCACCATAGCTCCCCTCCTCCACGAAATCCACTGTTACAAAGGTCGGGTAGATCCCCTCTTGCTGCCGACACTGCTTAAGGCGTTTTTGGATCTTCCAAAAAGAATTCGTCTCATCAAAACCTTCAGGCGGGGACTCATAAGAGAACGTATAAAAATGGTTAAACACAAACAGCTGGGTGGAGCGGTTCGTATCCCGCTCATCCTCGCGCATCTCACACCCGCTATAATCTCTCAAAGAATATTGGGTTTCACGGTAAAGCGTGGTGGGAAAAACGTCATCATGGGGCTTGTCACTGAACACCACAAGGCGCCGGTTTTCTTCCCGCATCTTACCGAGAGTTAAGGCGGAATCATTAGGATCGACGTTCTCCGGCGCTAAGTGCAACAAATAAGGATCGAGACCAGCCTTGGTCAAGTAAGGGCCTATCTGGAGCGCGGGATCTGTCGCGTTATCGGGTGTGCCGCTTTCAATATGGAGGGTAAGGATATCTCGAGGAAACGCCTTTAGAAGCTCATAAATGTCGGTCAGCAAGACATTAAAAGGAGTAGGAGGGAGTTTTGAGACCAGACCTGTAGGTGCCCAACTAGGAAGAGACCAGGGATTGGGGCACTCTCCATGACAAAGGGCCAGATAAGGGGGCCCGTCGGTGCCAGGATCATAGGGATGCACATCAATCATGAAGCTGCGCACGCCATAGTCAAACTGTTCCTTGATTCCCCCCGTCTGTTGGGTATACCGCCAGCCATCGCGCGCATTGGCATAAGCATTGTGGCTGGTGAGCCAAGCCACCTGCCGATAAGGTCGCTCATTCGTATACATAGCCATCAAATGGTGGGCCGAGGGGGTGACCGTCTCAAAGGCCTGAGCCGGCAATAATAACAGCATGACACTCAGCCCTATATAATAAAGAAGCCGCATTCTTCCGTCCTTGTCTTCTTCTTGGTACTCTTTGCTATTCTTTAAAGGAACCTACGTATGTCTTAGTCCTTCTTTTTATTGATAATAGTCTCTGTAATATAAGGACAATTGGCCACCTCACGCGCTAAGTCCAACACCGGCCCAGGGAACGTGAAATAAAATCCTTTTAAGCTCATTTGCCCTGCAAAAGGAAGCGCCTCAAACGGCTCTGACCCGGGACAGAAATAGTGATACAATCGGGCAATATACTTAATCCCTTCTTTGTCACACGTATCCTTATCATCACTAAAGGATATGATAATCCTTAACAGGCGTTCTACCTCTTTCTGATGAGCTTCCGGATTTTTAAACGCCTCATACGGGGGCTGCTCCCCGGGTTTAATCCCTAAAACCTCACTGGCATAATAGCGCCGGTAGGTTTTTTTTTCTTCGGGCGTGGCATCAAAGTAACGAACCCACTCTTTTGGATGAACTCCCTTTGCTGGGCACTCTGGCAACACTTGAGTGTTCAGTTGGTCATCACTGACAAACTCGTCGATGGTATGGGCATACAGGGCGCTTATTGACGACCAGGCCATTACTAGTAAACTTACTATACTGCGCTTCATGATATCTCTCTTTCCCCTCTAATTCAAAGTCCCTTAGGGATACCATGCTTTAATAAAAAAGTAAAGTTATTACCTTTATTTCTTGTCTTTCATCCTGTTGCTTGTGGGCTAATTAAGGCGTGCAAGAAATTAATAAAAAGACGTACAGGAGAGTAAGTGAATACTATAAATCATAAGAGTCTTTAACTTATAAAGGAGAGAACGAGGATGGTGCCCTGAGAGCGCGCCCTAGCTACCTAGCTACCGGCAGCCACAGAATACAGCGTGTCGAGGCGGGTCGGCAGCTTACCAAGCCAGGCGTAGCCCCTGGGCTTAGCCTAGGAAGGTGCTTGCTACGAGGTAGCTAGTATCAAGAGAGAAAACCCCCGTCTGTTGGGTATAAAACCAGCCATCCCGCAGATTGGCATAGGCATTATGGGTTGTAAGCCAGATAGCATTCCTATAGGGTCGATCATCTGTATAGGTATTAATTAACTCGCAGGTCGAGGGCGTGACCATCCCAAAGCTCTTGGCAGGCCATAACAAAAGTGCCACCCCTACCCCTAAATAATAAAGGAGATGCATTTCCGTCTCTTTCTTTTTTTGTTACTTTTCAGTTATTTTAAAGGTGTTAACCTTTTTCTTTCCTCACATAAGAGCAATTGGATACGTCTCGGGCTAGGTCAAATATAGTTCCCCGACGCTCAAGAAGATTTTCCACCGTAGCTTGCGCCTCTAGAGAGAGACTCTTAAAGTTCTCCGAGCCGGGACAGAAATAGTGATACAACCGGGCAATGTACTTAATCCCTTCCTGGTCGCATACATCCTTACCATCCCCTAACTCTAACAAAACAATCAGGAGTTTCTCCAGTTCTTCCTGGTGAGAGGCAGGATTTCTAAAAGCCTCATAAGGCGGTTGATCCCCTTTCTCAATCCCTAAAAGCTCACTGGCATGATAGCGTCGGTAGGTCTTTTTTTCTTCTGGGGTCGCGTCAAAATAACGGTCAAAGTCGTCAATATGAATGTGCTTTGCTGGGCACTCCGGCAATGCTTGAGTGTTCAGCTGGTCATCACTGACAAACTCGTCGATGGTGTGGGCATAAAGGGTCGCGATCGACCATCCTGCCATGAATAATACACTCAGAATACCTTTCTTCATAGCGCCGTTCCTTCCATTATTCCTCAAAATATATAATGGATAGAACCTTTTAATAAAAAAGTAAAGTGCTTGCCTTTATTTACTGGATTTCATCTTGCTACTTGTCTGCTAATTGACTTTTAAACGATCCGACTAGGAAGGTGTGTATAAGGAGATAAGGTGAGGTCCCAAAGGACCGAGAGAAAAGGCTGCTTGTCAGGCTTAGCCCACACTAAGACAGAAAGGGCTTACGGGTGCTACGTGTCCATAATCAGAAAAGCATGAGCTACACCAGGAGAACCCTTCCCATTACAAGAGAAGCAAAGATAGGTAGCGCTACTGAATCCGCCACTTAGCAGGAAAATTATAAAGGCAGATGTCTTTTGCCAAGGTGCTTTAAAAATGCTGACTTGAATCGCTTGACAAAAGGCTGAAACATGACCCAAACACATCTCGAAACGGCTGCTTTCTTCCGAACCTGACCGGGTTAACGAATTGTTTGCCCATGTTCAGCCCTTTTCTTTTATGGAACATTTCTCTCAAAAATTCAAGATTGAAATAATTAAGTATCAAAAAATAAAATCTTCTCGAAGCTTTCTTTTTCTTACAAAGATTAAATTACGAAGAGAAGAAGGTTGGTTTGACAACCATCTCTCAAACAACCGACACAGTACCTATGAGGCCACCGCTTACCTAACACGCATGTTCTACCCTATCTGCGTAAGGTTCAGGGCATAGGTTAAAGAGCGCTTTATACTTCATGGAATGCCACATAAGATACCTAGTTAGCCCCTTTGCTTCAACGCGATTTTTCTTTTAAGAAATGATATAAAGTATTTACTTTACGTAATTTTTCTATTTCTTTTGTTGTAATGAAATAGAGAGGCGTCGTAGGTCCCTTGAAATCTGGCAGAATAAGCTGCAAGTTTAAGGGTTCTTTTTTATAAAATTCTTCTGCCATCGCAACAATGCCATAGCCCTTTTCGGCCAGACGATATAACCCACGTCGGTTATCTAACTTTAAATAGGGTTTCCAAGGCTCGTCCAGGAGCTCGAAGGGCCAGTCAACATTAAAATTATAGCTTTTTTGCCTTTGGCCAAAAGCTAAGAGCTTATGATGTTTGAGGTCCTCAATTGTTTTAGGTTCTCCATATTTCTTAAGGTACTCTGGACTTGCATAAAGATTTAAATGAAAAGTTGTAATCTCTTTATAAATAAGCTCCTCATCATCAGGCACAGCAGGCCATATGATGACGTCAGCCTCCCCTCTTATAATATCCACTAGATTCGTCCGCCCCATTACAGTTAATTCAATCTCGGGGTATTGAAGGGCAAACTCGGCCAAAATTTCAGGAAGCCACATCGCACTCGTTGACGTGGTTGTTACAATACGAATCTCACCGATATTCTCCTCCATATCAGCATAGATCCTATTCGTAGCTTCGGTGGCTTTTGTTAAGATTTCCTTAGCATATTCAAAGAGGATTTCCCCATGCTTTGTAGGCACCAAGCCTCGTCGCTGAAAGCGATAAAACAAGACAGTGCCCAAAGAATCCTCCAACATACTAATCGTTCGGCTTAAGGCAGGTTGAGTAATATTGAGCCAATCTGCCCCTTTACTAATCGTCCCGGCTTCCAAAGCCGTATAGAAGGCTCGAAGCTTGTCAAGATCGAACCCCCGCCTTTGCTTTGTCTGGCGTTGATCATTCCTCTCTCTACCCTTCTTTGTTTTTGGCTTCTTTTTACCCAACATTTTTCCTCTCTTATTTCACTTCGTACTTTCTATTAAAAAATAAGCATCCCTCTTAATAAAGATAAACGCTCTACATAATAATTTCAATTTATAAAACTAGCATAATGTTATTTATATTACTTTTATTGTTAATTTTAAGAATTTTTTTATTTAATTGGTTGCAAGAAAATTTTTGATAAGTAATAAATAAATTAAAAAATTATAGACACTATAGTACGAAGCGGATCTTATAAGTTAATATATTAGTTTATATGATTTTATTTTATAAATTTCTCTTTTCATTATTTATTCATTCTCTTACAGAAGATCCATAGAGTGACACCTCCTCAAAAGAAAAAGATTTATTACTCAGCAGGCAATGACCCAGGGTAGTAAGAATAGATTCAAGAAGAAGAACTAAAAAAACTTTGGAGAATTTTAAAGTAGATTTTACGCAGCTTAACAAGATCAGCAATCTCTATACATTCATTTTCTTGATGGGCTGTTCGGTTTAAAGCACCCAATTCAATAACCGGACAATACCGATGAATGAAGCGCGCATCAGAAGTACCCCCTGACGTACTTAAGCAGGGTTTAACTCCGCACACTTCTTCAATACTACGCTCTACAACCGTCGTATAAAACGTAATAGGAGATAAGAAAGGCACGCTATTAAAAAAACTTTGAAGCTTATAATCGTGAGGATTTACTTTATCAAGAGCCGCACGTAACAACTGTTCTAAGCTTGTGTGGCTGTAAAGAGTATTAAAGCGAATGTTAAACCAAGCTTCGGCCAAACCAGGAATGACATTATTGGCTCGATTATCCGACGAAACCTGAGTGATTTCTAAATGAGAAGGCTGAAAATGCTCGTCCTCTTGATCCAGCGAGAGACTTTTAAGAACCGTTAAATAATCAATAAGTTTAGTAATCGCATTATCAGCATACGCAGGATATGCCACATGACCCGTTTTTCCTTCGACAATGAGATGACCCGTAAAACTGCCACGACGTCCTATTTTAATGGTATCTCCTATTAATTTATCACTCGTTGGTTCTCCTACTAAACAAAAGTCGGGTAAGAAGTTTTGTTCTCTCATCCACTCTAAAACCTTCTTTGTCCCATTGATGGCCGGCCCTTCTTCATCGCCTGTGAATAAAAGACTAATAGTTCCTGGCAACGACCTAAACTTTAAGAATTCGTCTAAAGCATCGATAAAGCAGGCAATCGCCCCTTTCATATCACTAGCGCCACGCCCATAAAGAATACCGTCCTTTACGCTCGCCTCAAAAGGATCAACGATCCATTTCTCTCTCCTCCCGGCGGGAACCACATCCGTATGGCCGGCAAAGCAAAAATGCGGTGACCCATTTTGGTAAATAGCAAATAAATTATCAACCGCCTCAGTCCCCTCCTCTGAAAAAGGAAGGCGATAACATTCAAACCCTAAGGCCCTTAAATGCTCTTCCAAGAAACTGAGAATGCCTGCTTCAAGAGGCGTAATACTTGGAGATTGGATTAACTGCTGAGCAAGGAACAAAGCACGGTCTGTCATAGAGTTTAAACTTCGTATCTCAGAAGGTCAGTTAATGAGGTGCGTGAACGCGTTTTTTCATCCACCTGCTTTACAATCACTGCACAACTTAAGTGCGGCCTAGCAACGCCATCTTGACTGGCTAAGAACGATTGTGGCGGCAAAGTTCCTGGAACGACAACCGAATAAGGCGGGACATAGCCATAATGCACCTTACCGGTCGCTCGCTCGACAATTTTAGTGGATTGACCAAGAAATACGCCCATCGAGATAACCGCTCCTTGGCCGATGATAACACCTTCAGCAATTTCAGAGCGGGCACCAATAAAACAGTTATCCTCAATAATCACCGGATTCGCTTGAAGAGGCTCCAGCACCCCGCCAATACCGACACCACCAGAGATATGACAATTGCGCCCAATCTGCGCGCAGGAGCCTATTGTTGCCCAGGTATCAACCATGGTGCCTTCTCCGATATAAGCACCAATATTGACATAAGAAGGCATAAGGACGACGCGCGGGCCGATATGAGCAGAAAATCGAACAAAAGCCCCCGGAACAACACGGAGCTGAGCTTTGTTAAAGTGCTCTTCTTCCCACCCTTCAAATTTCGAGGTAATTTTATCGTACCAAATGCCAAAGCCACTTGGACAAGAGGGGCGGGTAGAAAATATTCTATTTTTTTGCAGGCGGAATGAAAGCAATAAAGCTTTTTTTACCCAAGGGTGAGTTACCCAGCCAGTGGCCTCAGGAGAAGCGGCACGATAAATACCCTGATCTAGCCCTCGAAGTGCGATCGTTACCGCCGCTTGCAAACGGTTATCAGGGATAAAATCTTCTCTCTGGCACTTTTCCCAACTCTCATCAATACAGGCTATCAAGCCCTCCTCAGAAAAGAGCTTCTCTCCCTTCTCCTCATTACCAGGACTTAATTTCTCCTTGGAAAAACAAGCGCTTGCGGAACAATCCATTGGTAGTGATCCCTCTTCTTGCTTTCTTACTACCCCCTCAAAATGCTTTTTAAAGTTATTAAAGAGGGGCTTCCTTATATAATACCCCGCCCATTTATCCTGTAAACCTTGAAATTTCTTCCCGTAAACCATTGAGGCTTATTTTCTTTAAAACGCTTACAGCTGTGACAACTGGCCAAGCACAAACAAAGGATTTTAGCTCTTGCTCCGTATGCTGGATAAGGCTATTGAGATCTTCCTCTTTTATCTTATCAATCTTTGTAAGAACAACTTGAAAGGGAACGTTATGGGAATTCAACAGGTCCATGGCCTCATGATCAATGGTCTTTATTCCATGACGACTATCAATAAGCAAGAAAATCCGCTTGAGGTTCTTTCGATTCACCAGATATTCATAAGAAACGCTTAACCAATCACGTATATTTTGTTTGGGAGCATTGGCATAACCATATCCTGGCAAGTCAACAAGGACTATATTAAGTAACTTAAAAAAATTAATTTGTTGGGTACGCCCAGGCGTTTTCGACGTACGCGCGAGATTTTTTTGCCCTGTCAAAGCATTAATTAAGCTCGATTTCCCTACATTCGAGCGACCAACAAAAGCCACTTCATTATATCGGTGAGAGGGGAAGCGTTGCACACAATCGGCCCCCGCTAGAAACTCACAAGGAGCAGCAAACAGCTGTCGCGTTGGTCCCTTAAGTTTCTTTGTTAATGCATACATCGTGTTAACAACTTTCTCTAAGCTGATAAAACTTTAAGGATAACAACTTTCCTATCTATCTTTTTAACGAGCGCCTGAGCGTCTTTTTCTTGTTCAAAGCTCTATTAAGAAAAATTCATCCTCTTAAAGTTTTCTTCTTGCGTCGGTTTTGGACAGCTTGGAGCTGCTTCTTTGCCATCTCCCTTTCTTCCAAGCGCATGATAAGCCATTGCTGGCAAAAGGAAAGAATGTTATTCCAAGCCATATAAATCACCAAACCAACGGCAAACCGCGCTAATAAGAAGGTAAACAGAATTGGAAGAAAGTAAAAAACTTTTGCTTGAATCGGGTCCGCAGGTTGCGGATTAAGTCTTTGCTGCAAAAGCATGGTGAGTCCCATGATAATAGGCCAAGCGCCAATCATAAGGAAACTTGGCGGGTCCCAAGGGATCAAGCCAAATAGATTAAAAACATTGGTAGGATCAGGCGCCGAGAGGTCTCTCACCCAGCCAAAGAACGGAGCATGCCTCATCTCAATTGTGATAAACAGCACTTTGTAAAGCGCAAAGAAAATAGGTATTTGCATGAGCAAAGGCAGGCAACCTGAAACAGGATTGACACCTTCCTGTTTGTAAAGGGTCATTAATTCTTGCTGAAGGCGCACTTTATCGTTTGAATAGCGTTCTTGGAACTCTTTAATTATTGGGTGCAGTCTTTTCATTTTACTCATCGAGCGATAGGATTTATTGCTGATGGGGAAGAGAAGCAACTTAACCAAGACTGTTAATAACAAAATGCTAAGTCCAAAGTTATGGAGAAGTTGGTTGAAAAAGTCTAGACAATAAAAAATAGGCTTGGTGATAATGTACAAAAGGCCAAAATCAACCGCAAGGTCAAACTTGGGTATATTTAAGGTTTTTGTATAGTTATCTAGAATCCGCACCACTTTTGCCCCCGCGAAAAGGCGATTCTTTGTCTCATATGTTGAACCCGGTTGAATTTCAACAAAAGGACTTTGCATATGAACGCTATAATGATCACGCCCCTGATCGTGGTCATATTGGAAAGTGGTGGTTACCGCTTGACGTTGGTCAGGGATAAGCGCGGTCAACCAATATTTATTGGTAATTCCAAACCAACCACCTTGGGAAGATTTTTGAAAGAAGCGTTTGTCCCGCATATCTTCGTAATTTATCTCTTCAAGCGATTGATCAAAAAGCCCGAGAGGGCCTTCATGTAAAATCCAGAAATTTTGATGCTGCGGTGTATAAAAGCGCTCAACTCTCCCAAAATTAGCAAGCTGGATCGCCTTATTACTACGGTTAATGACCGTTTGATGGATGGTAAACATATAATTTTCATCCACCATCACCTTATTTTCGAAGATGACTCCTTCCTTGTTTTCCCATCGCAAGACCACCGCCTGTGAAGGTGAACTACTCAAAGGATGATGTGAGACAACCTCCCATTCCGTCTCTTTCATCGGCACATCCACATCCTTATCACGAGCCATCCAACCAAAAGAAGCCAAATTAGCCCGCTGTGTGGGTTCAGGAGATAACAAATCAATTTTTTTGTTAAGATCTTCTGGGGATACCTTATAACGCAGCAACGTTAAGTCATCAAAGAGGACGCCTCTACTTGAAAGAGAACCCGCAAGCGCCGGGGTATTAATCTCAATTCTTTTATCAGAAGATTGGGAAAAATACTCTTCCCTTGGAATGACCTTCTCACCCTCCTCAGGTAAAGGCGATTTCAATGCTGTATCGCTTTGAGGCGACTCAGCTGTCGTTGTCTGTTTTAAACGAGCCTCTTGCCGCGGCTTTTCAAAGAAATAATGAAAGCCAAAAATAATCACAAACGTTCCGAGGATAGCAATAATCAAGTTTCTATTATCATTCATCTTCGTGCATTACCCTTAACATGTTTTGCGGTATTTGATGTGCTCCTTACGACGACTTATCCGCTTTATCAGGGACCGGATCATATCCATAAGGACCAAAAGGATGGCATCGTCCAAGCCGTTTCAATGTAAAAAATATCCCCTTTACCACTCCGTGCTTTTCTAACGCCTCTTGGCAATAGGATGAGCAGCTTGGGATAAATCGACACTTATTAAACCCAAGGTGCAAGGAGATACCCCGATAAAAAAGCAGAAAACCTTCTAAGATCCTTCTTATACCTTTGTGAAAGATCGACACCTTATTTTTTATGCTCCTCTTTAAGCTTACCAATGGCCTGAGCTAATTCTCTTGTCAGATAATAAAAAGAGATCTCTTCACATCTCTTTCTGGCAATAATAACCATATACCAAGAATCGGCAGCTTCATACCCTTTGAACACCTGTCTCACAGCTTCACGGACTCGCCTTTTCATATAATTGCGCACAACAGCGTTGCCTAATTTACGACCAACAGCAACGCCAACAAAGCACATACCCTGACTATCTTCAGGAAGCGAAGCTCGTCGAGCCATTAAAATAAAGGCCGGAAATGAAATTTTTTGGCCTTCTTTAATTGTTTTCCTAAATAAATTTTTGTTTTTTAAAACTGCTACAGACACATTTAAGCTGACAAACGCTTGCGCCCCTTCGCACGGCGCCTATTAATAACAAGCCGACCATTTTTTGTGGCCATACGTGCACGAAAACCATGACGGCGCTTACGCACCAAATTGCTTGGCTGGAATGTTCGTTTCATTGTAGTTGCTCCAAAAAATTAAAATTACTTTAAGCTTTCCCACTCTTTTAATCGATTTTCCTTCGTTATTCAATAAAAAATACAATAACTCCTTCAAACAATGGGATTCTAATTACAATAAATGCTTTTTATAAGTTCAAAGACAGCTCGCATCCCTGAAGGCTCACCTCCTTCTGGTCGACCTTGCGCCTTTGTTAAATTCCAACACATGACATCAAGATGAATCCAGCTTGTCGCTTCAGCAACGAATTGCTCTAGAAAGAGAGCTGCTTGAATAGTACCGCCCAAAGAGCCTTTTCCGACTGAAGAAAAATCAGCCACTGCACTTTTCATGCTTGAGAAATAATTCTGCCACAAGGGCAGCGGCCAGAGGGGGTCGTCAACTTGAAAACTTATTTCTCTCAAACCGTGAGCTAAATGATCCCTATTAGAGAAGACAGCGCCAATTTCCGCACCCATCGCTACGCGTGCTGCCCCTGTTAAGGTTGCTATATCAATGATAAGGTCAGGCTTTTGCTTGCTCGCCAAGGCAAGTGCATCCGCTAAAATGATGCGGCCTTCAGCATCTGTATGACCTATTTCGATGGTAGTCCCATTATACATTTGAATAACGTCCAAAGGTCGCATAGCATTGCCAGCAATGCTGTTTTCTACACAAGGTAACAAAACATTAAGACGGATAGGCAATTCTTCAGCCATAATAAGATGAGCAAGGGCTAACACTGTTGCTGCTCCGCCCATATCCTTTTTCATAAGAAGCATATGGCTATCAGATTTAATGTTTAGCCCTCCTGTATCAAAGCACACCCCTTTACCCACAAGTACTACGTGCGCTTTTTCAAGTTTTTTTGAGCGCCATTCTATGCTTATAAGCCGCGGCGCACTTGAACTGGCTTGCCCTACCGTATAAATACCTCGAAAGCCTTTACTTAAAAGTGCCTCTCCAACCGTTTCTTCATACACGGCATTAAAAGTATCAGCTACCTCCCCCGCCGCTTCTGAAAGCTCAGCGGGGCCCATAAAATTAGCCGGCATATTAATCAAGTCACGAGCAAGAAAATTAGACTTAAGAAGAGCTAGGCAGTAATCCTTGAGAGCATTCGATGGCCAACATAACCTTTTCTCACCGGAAGAAGACCCGCCTTTAAAACGATCAAATTTATATAAACCAAGGCCCCAACCGTAACAAATTTTAAGAGCATCAGAAGATGAAAAATCCCCGACAAAATAATAATCACCAGGCGGTAAAGTCGAAGAAACCTTGGCAACATCCCATTGAGAGAAAGGCTCCTTGACCACTATAAGGACGCCCTCCATTTGACCATCGCACCCAGGTAAAAGAGCCATTTGGCCTACGGAAAGAGGTTCACATGTAGTACGCAACCAATTTTGATGGAATGGTTTTGCTTCCCTTACCCAACTTATGTAAGCGTCATTTGTAAACATATAAATTGGAAGGGCACTTCCATTTGGGGTTGACGTGAAGAAATTTTTAGTATCCATTATTAATAATTTTTATTTAAACTTAAGAGAATTTACCTATGAAACTTATACCTGGACTTTTAGATTTAATCAATCGTTATGACGGATTTATTATTGATTTATGGGGCTGCGCTCACAACGGTATTGAGCCTTATCCTGGAGTGATTGACTGCTTAAAAAACCTCAAGGAACATCATAAAAAAATACTTTTCTTATCGAATGCACCTCGGCGTTTGAGTGTAGCGATTCCTCAATTACAATATCGGGGTATTATCCCTTCTCTTTACGACCACGTTCATACAAGTGGCGAAGAAACGTATCTACAATTGAAAGAGAAGCAGGAAAAAAATACTTTATCTAACCATTGTTTTTTTCTCGGCGAAGAAAAAGATCGCCATGTTGGGGAAGATTTACAGTTGACGTTTTGTTCCCGTATTCAAGACGCTGATTTCATCCTGTGTACAGGCACGTTAGGTTGGACGAAAGAGCTTTCCGCATATGAGTCTTTATTAAAGGAAGCTGTTATAAGGAACCTTCCTCTATTTTGCGCTAACCCTGACCGTATTGTGGTTTATAAGGATACCCCCTATTTATGTGCTGGAGCCATTGCTCAGCGTTATGAAGAATTCGGGGGCTTAGTACATTATTATGGAAAACCTTTTAAACCTATCTATGAGCGCGTCTTAAAGAAGCTTACCCCTCTTCCTACTCCCCGCCTTCTGGCTATCGGAGACTCTCTTCATACAGATATTGCGGGGGCAAGTAATGCTAACATCGATAATCTCTGGATCCTTGGAGGCATACATTTGCAAGAGCTTGGAGGTCACTGGGGCGAGCCTTGTCCCGAAGAAGCCCTCAAAGCAGTGAGCGATAAATACAAGATTTACCCAACCTACTATATGCCCGCTTTACGCTGGTAATAGAAAAAGTAGCGTCAAGGTCCAAGAAGCCATTGAGAGACAAAACTATAGGAGAAAACTCTATTTGCGCCAAAAAGAAGGCATAAAAAGGATAAAAACGGTTAAAAGCTCAAGACGGCCTAAAATCATTCCACCCATCATAAGCCATTTAGCCGCCACGGGTAAGGTTGCGAAGTTTCCCATGGGACCAATGATTGAGCCCAACCCCGGCCCCACATTTCCCAAAGTTGCCACTGCTCCTGAAAGACAGGTAATAAGATCAAGCCCACAAAGCGCTAACCCTAAACTTAAAAAAGCGTAACAAGCACCATAAAGAATAAAAAATGTTAAAACAGAAGTAATCACGGTTTCTGGAATGGGTCGTTTATTATAATAAGGAAGAAAAATACCGTGCGGACGTCTCAATTGAGCAATCTGGGTCTTTGCCACATTAAAAAGCACTTGGAAACGAAAAACTTTTATACCTCCTGAGGTAGAACCCGTACAACCACCGATAAAGCTGAGGACAAAGAAAAGCATTAAAGGAAAACTCCCCCAGAGCGTATAGTCGTCACATACATAACCGGTAGTCGTAATAATAGAAGTTACATTAAACAAACTGGTACGAAGAGCCTCAAGAAAAGGAATCCCATTATAAAAAAACCGCCAAAAAGCCAAAATCAAGGACGTAAAGAAAATAGCGCCCAAAAAGACACGAAGCTGGCTATTCGTCCACAAAGATCGCCAATCCCCATGCCAAGCTTTAATAAAAAGGGTAAAGGTGCTGCTACCGATAATCATAAAAATAATTAAGATAATTTCGGCTGCAGGGTTATTGAAAGCTTGTATCGAATTATCCTGAGTTGATAAGCCGCCTGTTGCAATGGCTGTCAGTGCATGGCAAAAAGCATCAAATCCATTTATACCCACAATATTCAATAAAATAGCGCCTACAATGGTGAAAAGAAAATAGAGCGTAAAAGTACCCGAAGCAATTTGGGTAACTCGTGGAAGAATTTTTTCTGATTGGTCAGAGGATTCTGTGCGGAAAAGCTGCATGCCACCAATCTTTAAAATAGGCAAAATGGTTAAAGCCATAACGACAATACCAATTCCACCCAACCATTGTAACAAGGATCGCCAAACCAAGAGACCGGGAGAGCAAGAAGATAAATGACTTAAAACAGTCGCGCCTGTCGTGGTTAAAGCCGAGGTCGTTTCAAACAAAGCATCAGTGAGAGTCATGCCTTCATTGGAAAGAAAAAAAGGAAGCGAGGCCAAGCAACACATAAGAGTCCAACTTATCGTCGTAAAAAGAAAAGCTTCCCGAATACTGAATGACATGCGTTTGGTTGGCATGGTTGTAAAAATGGTAAACAAACCAAGAACACCCGTTAATAGAGCAGAAAAGATAAACTCCTCCCAATCGCTCCCATACGTAATAAAATTAAAAATTGCCGGAATCACCATGGCTATGGTTAAAGGCAACAAGAGAAGACCGACAGCAAAAAAAATGAAACGAAGAGACATCGAAGATTGCCCCCAAGGCTTAGCTTAGTTGATGACGATAGACTGATAGGGACTATCAAGAGAAAAAGGAGGAATCTGCACCTTAAAATGCTCTTTTTTACCAGCAGAGGTCATTTGATAATGCCCCACCATGATTCCTGAGGGAGTCGTAAGAGGAACACCGCTGGTATACTCAAATAACTCACCTGGCGATAAAACAGGTTGCTCACCGATAACACCTTCTCCCATGACGGTGCGTATTTTTCCCCTGGAATCGGTAATCGTCCAGCATCGTGACTTTAAAGTCACTACATCCTGACCATCGTTTTGGATCCCCACGTGATAAGCCCAAACATAGTATTCTTCACGAGGAGAGGAATGCTCTTCTAGATAGAGGCATTGCACACTAACGGTAATATTATGAGTCGTTAACTTATAAACCGCCCCCTCGTCCATAGCAAAGGTCACAAGAGGGGCGGTTGTTTTAAACTTATCGAATATGTCCATATTTTTTCTTAGAAGACCCCTAAGCTCTTGGTTTCGGTAATCTTAATTATTTATTGTAATCCAATCACCTGAGGTTGTCTAAGAAATTCATGTTCCTTATTCGTAAATGACATTAATATCTACACGACGATTCGCCTTATTTCTCTCGCCAGGCTTACCTTGACGTCCATAAGCATTGCCGATGACCATACCCCGGTCTAATCCCCCAGCTTTAAAGGCGTATTCACCAACCGTACGTACGCGTCGCTCCGATAGCTCTTTATTGTGTGGGATAGATCCAAGACCATCCGCATAACCATCTATCACTAAGCGTGTATTTGGCGTTGCCTTAGCTTCGATTACTTCACGCATAATTAAATCTCTATCAGCTTGAGTGAGGGCGTGCCCATTAACATTATAAAAAATTTGAGAGGCTACGAGCTGAGCTTCTAAGCGTGCAAGCAACAAAGCAAAGCGCTCCCGGCATTGAGCAATATGAGTTTGTTGATGGTTTTCTTCTTGTTGCTCAACCCAGCAATCAAATTTAGCTTGAGCTTCAGCTGAGGTGATCGGCGAAACCTCTTTTACACCTTTATCAAAGGTAGTAACGAGACGTTGACGTGATTCAGAAAGCAAGGGTACTTTCTCTGCCGGTAGGCGGCGGTGAGAACCTTCAACTTTCTCAGGCGTCACTTCGTTACCAGCTGCCGCTTGAAGACCTTTCTCAGCAAAAAGCTTGCCGTCTTTTTCATCATACATATCACGTGCTTCAAAAGAAGATAATTCAAGATAATGCTTCGCTAATTCTTGGGAAAAGCGCGAACCCGTGGGGGAGGCTTTTTCAAGTTTACGTACTTTCATTTCCGCGCAGCTTGCAAGCGCCATAACTGTAAGAACAGAAACGCAACTTAGAAGTTTTGTTGACCTTAATTTCATTTACATGATCTCCCTGATATCCTAAGCATAAATAATGATATGCCGTTACATCCCTACCCTAAGGGGGAAACTTTAAAAAAATGTAAATTTTCTTTTATTTAATTAACTATATACTTAACCTTTAATTCAGATATTTCTTAAAAATCAGAAAACCTGACTTCCAGAAAATGATGCAAGAAGGGAAGATTTTCCCTCTTCCCGGAAAATGCCGATGAAGAAAAATTCAAAGAAAAACTCTTACTCTTAACAGGAATAGCAGAACACAGTCCCAAATCAATCAGCCGGGTTTAAAGGGAGAGCTGCTGAGCTATTAGACATTTTCTTACTCACCTTGAATATATTAAGGTTCTTCCTAAAACAGTAAAAATTATTAATTAATTTTTGCCGCCTTAATTGTCAGAAAATATTTAAAAGAGAATTGATACAAATTATTAAATGAAGAGGATATAATTTTTCTCTTTAATGAAGCGGTTACTCCTGCTAAAAAGATTCAACCTTTTATTCTCCCCCCTTCAAGCGAAACGGGGCCATCCTTACTAACTACGCTCACAACTCGAATGAGTACAGAAACGGCACCAGTACACCAGCATGCTTTAATTTGTGCCTCTTTAAGACTCTATTTGGCAATAACTTTTTAAAAGGTTGTATTTTGATGTTCCCTTTTCCTCAGCTCTACAGCCACATTTTCCGCAGTTAACAAAGAATAAAGGAGAGCTATACTTTTTTGAACACGAGAGAGGCGTTCGTTCCACCGAAGCCGAAAGAGTTCGACAAGACGCTCTTAATCTTACTTTCTTTTGCTTTGTGAGGAACAAGGTCTATCTCTGCTCCAGATACAGGGTGATCAAGGTTTAAAGTTGGCGGAGCAATACCGTCATTTAAGGCAAGAATGGAAAATATAGCCTCAACACTTCCAGCAGCACCAAGCAAATGACCGATTGATGACTTAGTAGAGGACATTAAAGGCTTCTTGTTACCCGCAAAAAGGCGCTGTACTGCCGTAAGCTCAATGACATCACCGACAGGCGTCGACGTGCCATGGGCATTAATGTAATCAATTTCATGAGGCTCGATACCAGCACTTTTAAGAGCTAGCTTCATGGCTCGGTAAGCCCCATCACCATCCTCAGAAGGAGCCGTAATATGGTAAGCATCTCCGGACATACCATAGCCCACTACTTCGGCATATACCCTTGCTCCGCGCTTTTTAGCATGCTCGTAATCCTCTAAAACAACAAGACCAGCACCTTCCCCTATCACGAAACCATCACGGTCACGATCCCAAGGACGAGATGCCTTCTGCGGACTATCATTAAAAGCAGTTGAAAGCGCACGCATAGCAGCAAAGCCAGCAACCCCTATAGGGCATACAGCACTTTCTGCACCACCAGCGAGCATCACTTTGGCATCACCACACCGGATAATGCGTGCCGCGTCCCCGATAGCATGAGAACCTGACGAACAAGCCGTTACCACCGCATGGTTAGGGCCTTTAAAACCGTATTTAATAGAGACATGACCAGAAGCAAGATTAATCAGACTAGAAGGAATAAAAAAGGGATTTACTCGCCGAGCGCCTCGCTCTTTGAGGGCCACTGAGTTTTCATAAATCCCTTGCAATCCTCCAATTCCAGAGCCTATGAGAACCCCTGCACCCTCTCGATCTTCTTCATTACTTGGGCACCAACCGGCATCTTCCATAGCCTGGGCTGCCGCACATAAGGCATAGGCAATGAAAAGGTCCATTTTTTTCTGATCTTTGGCTGGGATCCACTCATTTATATCAAATCCGCCATCCGCATAAGCTCCCACAGGGACGCAACCAGCAATTTTCGAAGCGATCCCCGATACATCAAAGGTATCAATGGCCTTAAGGCCAGATTCACCCTTCTTTAATCGCTCCCAAACATGCTTTACTCCCACCCCTAAAGGGGTTACGAGACCCATGCCTGTAATGACAACTCTCTTCATTTCTAAGCCGATTATCTTAACTTCTTCTATACATGCTTACTAATATAATCAATTGCGTCTTTAACGGTCCGAATCTTTTCCGCATCTTCATCGGGAATTTCGCACCCAAATTTGTCTTCAAAAGCCATGACAAGTTCAACAGTATCTAAGCTATCAGCGCCTAAATCATCTACGAAACTTGCCCCTTCTGTAACTTTTTCCGGAGCAACCTCTAACTTATCAGCAACAATCTCACGAACCTGCTCAGCAATATTACTCATGTTTTACTATACCTCTCTTCGTTTTTGTGATTATAAAAAATTGATGATAAGATGTCTACATTTTACGGTATTTATACCATAACCATCCCGCCATTAATATGCAACGTTTGACCTGTCATGTACGCCGATTCGTCGCTCGCAAGATAAACAGCCGCTGCTGCCACATCTTGCGTTTTACCAATCCTCTGCTGAGGAATTTTACCTAAAATAATCTGTTTTTGTTGCTCATTCAAGAGTTCTGTCATCGGAGACTCAATAAACCCTGGAGCAATGCAGTTAACTGTAATGCCGCGCGAGGCTACTTCTTGAGCTAAGGACTTCGTCATACCTACCATCCCCGCTTTTGCCGCTGCATAATTTACCTGCCCAGGATTTCCTGTGACCCCTACAATCGAAGAAATATTAATGATACGCCCATATTTTCTTCTCATCATGCTTTTTACAGATGCCGAACAAAGCTTAAAAACAGATGTAAGGTTAACATTGATGACATCAAGCCAATCACTATCTTTCATGCGCATCGCAAGCCCATCTCGCGTAATCCCCGCATTATTTACTAGGATATCAATAGGAGCGCCTGACACCTCTTCAGCTTGAGAAATTAAAGACCCCATTTGGGACAAGTCCGATAAATCCGCCGGAACGAAAAAAATATTTTCTTTTATTTCCTGGGCTAACGCTTCTAATTTTTCCTGACGCGTCCCCGAGGCAACGACACGAGCACCTTGGTGGCGGAAGGCCAAAACAATGGCCCGACCGATAGCCCCAGTTGCCCCCGTGACCAAAGCTGTTTTACCTGACAAATCAAACATTAAACCTCACTTAATGTACCTGTAGACTTTAAAAATTCTTCTATATCCTCGATGGAATTGAGCGAGCGTACACGCGCCTCAAAGCCCATTCGTTTAATGAGGCCACTTTGAACCTTTCCCGGGCCTATTTCAACGAATTCTGTCACGCCTTCTTCCCGCATTCTTAAGATTGACTCTCGCCAGCGAACGGGTGCCGTCACTTGCTCTTCTAACAGAAAAGGTATTTGCTGCTCGTCATTCACTCTATTGGCAGTTACATTAGAAACAAGCGGAACAGGCAAAGGCTGAAAACTTGTCGCTTGTAAAAGAGGCCGCAACGCCTGTGCTGCTGGCTTCATAAGAGGTGAATGAAAGGGAGCACTCACGTCAAGCTTAACACACTTTTTAATATTATAATGAGGGGCCTTTTCAACAGCTCGCTCAATCGCTGCATTATGGCCGCTTAATACTTGCTGCTGCGGTGAATTATCATTGGCAACTACACACACATCATCTTGTGCCACATCGTTCGCAAGCTCTTGAGAAGTTGCTATATCCACCCCGAGCACTGCAGCCATTCCTCCCATCCCTAAAGGTACAGCTGCCTGCATAGCTCGCCCACGCGCTTGGAGCAACTTAGCAGCATCCCAAAGAGAAATTACATTAAAAGACGTTAAAGCCGAATATTCTCCCAAAGAATGTCCAGCTATCATCGCTACATGAGCTTTAAGGTCAAAATTAAATTCATGCTGTAGAACATGAGAAAAAGCAACACTCACAGCCATAATAGCCGGTTGTGTATTCTCTGTTTTAGAAAGGTCCTCCAGAGGGCCATTCCAAATGAGGTCACTTAAACGTTGTTGAAGCGCCTCATCAACTTCAGCAAACACATCACGTGCTGAAGCAAAATTTTCTTTTAACGTCTTTCCCATCCCAACGAATTGAGAATTCTGGCCAGGAAATATAAAAGCTCGTGTCATCAATAACTCACACCATAGTAGATGGTTGTTTTTATAGGGAGCAAAATTGCCTTTAATCTAATTAGTTAATAAGGTAGACAAAAGTCAAGCTTTAATCCAATTGTTTACGCATTTCACAGGATCACGTGAAAAAAATGATAGCTTTTTAATACGTAAAATGATAAGAGGTGGGTGTTTATTTGTTTAACCAACCTTGCTACCTTAACTATCAAGCTAAGGGAGCTATTTTTGATCTAATTATCAAGAATATTCGAAAGGAGAGAAAATGAGATTGTATGAATGTGTATTTATTGCACGACAAGATATTACGAGCACACAAGTTGAAGCCTTGATATCGGGTGTAGTAGAACTCGTGCAAAAACACGGGGGTGACGTTAAAAACAGCGAGTATTGTGGGTTAAAGAACTTAGCATACCGCATCAAAAAGAATCGCAAGGGCCATTATGCTCTCCTTGACATTTCTTGCCCTCCTCAAGCGACGAAAGAATTAGACAAAGCTCTCAAGCTTAATGAAGATGTTATTCGCCACCTTATTGTCAGCGTAGAAGACTTTGGTGAACGTCCATCAGCTTTAAGTCAAAATCGATATAATAGACCCTCTCCCGCCTCTGATTTCGACTTAAGTTCAGGTAATCCAAATCAGGAAGAGAGCGGAGAACTTTCTTCTGAAAACACCATCAAGGAAAGTGCTCCTGATATTGAGGACTCTGCTAAACAGGAGACTTTCACTCATTAATTTTTTAAAGATGAAAGCGTGAGGAACTTAAAATGAATGAAGAAATGAGATCATCGGCCGGCAATAAGACTTTTCGCAAGCCATTTTTTAAGCGCAAAAAGGGATGTCCTTTTTCGGGCGCCCATGCCATTAAAATTGATTATAAAAACCCTAAGCTTATTGGACGCTTTATTACAGAAAGAGGGCGTATTATCCCAAGTCGCCTTTCATCTGTGACACCAAAAAAGCAAAGAGAGCTCTCCAAGGCTATCAAACGGGCTCGCTTTCTTGGCTTAATGGCGTACACTTCTTTGAATGATTAGGTACCTTCACTAATATATAGTGGGAGCCCAGGAATGAGTACAAAAAGAAGTGCGATTGATCCAGCCACGATCGGAAGTGGGTTGCTCAGCCCTTTATTGTATTATGTGTTGACGCTTACAGAAATGCCATTGGCCCTGTTAACAATTTTTTGTTCGCTCCCTCTGTATCTTATTGGGCTTCATCGTGGCATAAAGCCAGTGATCGTGTCCACTTGCGCATCAGTTATAGGGATACTGCTTCTTAAGGTTGCTTTTGATGCTAAGATATCCCATTACCTTATCTCGCACTGCTTACCGGCTTTTTGCATAGTATTCTTTTCTTTGTTATCGCGCGCCGATTCAGGGAAGAAAGGGAAGCAACATTGGTATCCTAGCGGACAATTAATAGGGTGGGCAACATTGTGTGGTGCTCTTAGTATGGTTTTGAGCATGTTAGAGCTCTTTAATTTCCAGGGCACTGTCAATGCTGACCTAACGATGCTTATAAATCGTACGCCTTTGGGTTTCCCTCTTTCCCAAGAGCAGATAACGCAGCTCATTTTCTTTGTTCCTTCATTCGCCGGCCTGGGAATCATGGTAACTATTGTACTTAACTTCCGCTTAGCCCTCTTTATCCTAAAGCCTAGGGGCCTTGCCCTTCGTTCCCAATTTGATTTCTTATGGTCCGAGCTACCTTTGGTAATTTATTTTATTCTTGGCTCTTCTGCTTTATTGTGTTTCGTAACGAGTGGATTTTGGTATATTCTTGTAAAGAATGCTCTTGTTCTTTTGTTAGCGCCCTTCTTAGTTATTGGATATTGCATCATTCGCCTTTGGGTGAAGGACGCTCAATTAAAGCCCTTCCAATGGATTTTATTTTATCTACTTTGTTATATCCTAGTGATGTTAGTATTTCCTCTCTTTCTTATTATCGTTCTTGGTGCTCTTGAACCATGGATTCAGATAAGAAATCGTTATTTTAAAAAGGAGTCTTAGATATGCAAATTATATTACAACAACGAGTCGAAAAATTAGGTCACATAGGGGATGTGGTGCAAGTCAAAGATGGCTATGCTCGTAATTATCTCCTTCCCCGAAAGATTGCTTTGCGGGCAACAAAAGAAAATTTAAAATATTTTGAAACGCAACGTGCCCAAATTGAAGCTCAAAATATTCAAAAAAAGCAAGAAGCTGAGAAAATTTCTGAGAGAATGCAAGACTTGCCTATTACTATCATCCGTCAAGCAAGCGAGACAAGCCAGCTTTATGGCTCAGTCAAGCCTAATGATATTGTAAGTAGCTTAAAAGAAGAAGGGGTTACCGTCCAAAAAAGTCAGGTGAGTATCAATCAACCGATCAAATCCCTTGGCATCCATCCAATTCAGGTTAAGCTTCATGCAGAGGTCTCCGTAAAAGTTCTTATTAATGTGGCTCGTTCCGCAGATGAAGCACAGGGCCAAATGAAGGCCTATCTTCAAGCTTCGGCTCCTCGGAAAAAAGCCGCCACTCCTGGGGGCTCAACGAGTGAGAACACCCAGAATAAAATTGAAAAGAACATAAAGAGCACCGCTGCAGAGGAAGCGCAAAATTCTTAAAAGTTCCTTATTCATCCTCATTCTAACGGAAAGATGGCGTTAAGGGTTATGTGTTTTACGGGCGCCCCTCCCTCATGCAAATCAATGGAATATAAGGGGGGGCTGCAAAGCAAAGGCTTAGAGTTCAGGAGAGAAACCTTATTTCTCAGGAAAGCACCTCCTAAAAGCGGATATATTGCAAGGAGCGTACCTAGCCTTCTTATAAGCCCCTTTATTGTCCTGATCGTCAAGCATGTATTGTAACAGCGTTAAAAAGATAGAGCAGCGCTTTGTTAAACGATCTATCCGCGTAAAGAATAAAAGTTAATGCTCAAAATGCGTGCCTTTAAAGGTTACATACAGCCCTTGCTTCTTCTTTCATGGAGAAACTTATCTACTACTTTTTATTGTAAACCTCCCTAAGGAATGGGGCGCTCTCCTTAAATTTATCTTCCTGTAAAATATTTTTAAGAGTGGCAGAAACATTTTTGTTAATTAGATGACTGTTACTGACTTTTTGTATTTTCATAAATCCTCGTAATTTGGCATAATACGCCTTAACCAACATTTTATGTAGACACATACGCATGAAAAGAGCACCACAACCCGTGACTATGGTAAGAGAAAACATTGTTTCGCCCGACGATAAAGACGGTCCCTTATTTAACGTTAAGGCATTGCCCGCTAATATCGAGGCGGAACAAGCCCTGCTCGGGGCTCTTCTACATAATAATCTTGCTTATGAGAAGATAAGTGAGTTTCTTATCCCTCATCATTTTGCTGATGCGGCACACCAAAAAATATTTCATATTATCAGTACGTTGATCGATAAAGGGCATGTCGCTGACCCCATTACTTTAAAAGATTATCTCACTCAAGCTGGGTCCTTAGAGGATATCGGGGGAGCCAATTATATTGTCCAGCTTGCAAAATCCGTTATATCCCTTACCAATGTTCAGGAATATGGGCGACTTATTTATGATTTGTTCTTACGGCGTCAGCTTATTAATGTTAGCGAAGAAATACGTGAACAAGCTTTTAACCACGACCCCGCTATCACCGCACGCGACCAAATTGAGGAAGCTGAAAAAAGACTTTTTGATTTAGCCACTGATGGTCATTCCAGCACAAGCTTTAAGGTATTTAAGATCGCTTTAGGAGCTGCTCTTACCTCTGCGGAAAAGGCTTTTCGTCGTGATAGCCATATTGTAGGCGTGACAACCGGTATTCAGGATATTGATCAACTACTCGGTGGGATGCACCCATCTGATTTAATTATTATTGCTGGGCGCCCTTCAATGGGAAAGACAGCGCTTGCCACTAACTTTGCTTATAATGCCGCGCGAGCTTTTATGAAAAATAAGGATAAAGGCGCGGGAGCAAAAATCGCTTTCTTTTCTTTAGAGATGTCGGCTGAGCAGCTTGCTACCCGCCTTCTTGCCCAAGAGGCCGGTATTTCTTCGGACCGAATTCGGCGCGGCGAGTTGAAAGATCATGATTTTGCTCGATTTGTAGAGGTGGCCAAGACATTGAATGAGCTTCCGCTTTTTATCGATGATACGCCTGCTTTAAGTATTGCCAGCCTGCGTACTCGTGCGCGCCGGCTTAAGCGGCAGGAGAATATTGGCATGATTGTCATTGATTATTTACAATTGCTCTCTCTCACCTCTCTACTTGGAAAAAGAAGTGAAGGGCGTGTGCAAGAAGTCTCTGAGATCACCCGTAACCTTAAGGCTATTGGGAAAGAGCTGGATATTCCTGTGATTGCTCTTTCCCAGCTCTCGCGTGCTGTCGAGCAGCGTGACGATAAAAAGCCGCAACTTGCTGACTTACGAGAATCTGGGTCGATCGAACAAGATGCCGATGTTGTTATGTTCGTTTACCGCGAAGAATACTACCTTGCACGCCAAGAGCCCCAGCCTGGTACAGACAAACATCGAGAATGGCAAGAGAAAATGGCGCAAGTGTATAATACGGCCGAAGTCATTGTGGCTAAGCAACGACATGGTCCCATTGGTAACATTAAACTTTATTTTGATGGTATGCTAACCAAATTTGGGAATTTTAAAGAAGAGCGTTACTTACCTGAAAAAACTTAATTTTTACTCACCTTTTTTAAAACATTAAAATTTTATTTATTAGCAAAGAATCTTTAAGCCCCATGAAAAAAGAAACATATTCTCTCTCATCCACTTCTCTTGCTTTTTCTGAGCTTCTCCAAGAGCACATCAATACAAGCGTAGAGGTGTCTTACCCATCAACCATTTTAGAGATTAATCTCTCAGCCATTTTAAGAAACTTTGATCGCATTAAAAGTCGCGTAAGGCCAGGGTGCCGCATGAGCGCTATTGTCAAGGCGAATGCCTACGGGTTAGGAGACCTTGTCATTGGAAAAGCCCTCCATGAATACCGGGGATGCAATGATTTTTTTGTGGCCACTTTAGAAGAAGGAATCAATTTTAAAAAATATCTAAAGGAAGTAAATGTTTATATTTTAAATGGCCTTATAGAGGAAGCCGTACCTGCATACTACCGACACAAGCTTATCCCCGTGTTAAATACGTATGAGCAGCTATCCGCTTGGGCATCATTTGCCCATAAAATGGGACAGCGTCTTCCTGCTGTTCTCCATCTAGATTCGGGGATTAACCGTACAGGCTTTTGTGAAGAGGATGCAAAAAGGCTCGTAGAAAATGTCCATCTCTTAGACCCTTTAGATATACGATACATAATGAGCCATCTAGCCAACGTAAAAAGCACGGACCCGGATTATAGCCTTCAACAATTACAATACTTTTCTCATATTTGCTCAAAGCTACCTCCGTATCCACGAAGCTTTATCGCCTCAGATGGTACGTTCTTACCCACCTCATTCCATAATGATTTAGCCAGGATTGGAGGAGCCCTCTACGGAATCGTCTCTCATCCCCATGGGCAACAATTAATAGAACCGGTGCTTCAATTTCAGGCACGTGTTATGCAAGTTAGCAACGTCTCGTCTGGTGCCTCCATTGGCTATGGAGCCACTTACGTCACACAAAGAAATAGCCGCATTGCCACGATTGCCTCAGGGTACACGGATGGTTTTTCCTACCCCTTGCAAAATAAAGGTTATGTTTATTTTAATGGCCATCCAGCCCCTGTCATTGGGCGTGTTTCTATGGACTTAACCACCGTGGATATAACAGATATGCCGCCTGACAGGGCAGTACCCGGGAGCTGGGCGGAAATTATTGGCCCTCATGCATCGATTCAATCCGTCGCTCACCTTGCTGGGACCCACCCTTATGATATATTGTTACACCTAGGTAAGCGAGCAAAACGCGTTTATCATTTTGATAAAGAATCAACAACACAAGGAACGCCTGGTACCTTTTAAAATTATGCTCTACAATGAACGGTGCCTACTCCTTTTTTAAATTGGGAGGGCATATATTTTTTTAGGCTTTTAAGAATAGGCACAGTTTGTGATCATTACGAGACGAAATACCTTTTCTAATTTTTCTAGTTGTGTATACTGCAATATAAAAATTCAAATGATAATTAACAGGAAAGCTTTTTATGGCTTTTATAGCATCCATTGGCCGTGCATTTCTTTCCTTCCTTGAAGGAAGTGGGCATTTTATTATCTTCGCAAGTCGAACCTTTTTTATGATTTTCACGCCGCCTGTATTTGGTCGTCAAGTATTGCGTCAATTCATGGATATGGGTTATTTTTCCTTACCGATTGTGGGGATGACAGCGTTATTTTCCGGCATGGTTCTTGCTTTGCAGAGTTATACAGGGTTTTCACGCTTTTCCGCCACTGACGCTGTAGCTACTGTCGTCGTTTTATCGATGACACGTGAGCTTGGTCCCGTTTTAGCCGGCTTAATGGTAGCTGGGCGCGTTGGAGCTTCTATGGCTGCTGAGATTGGAACCATGCGCGTGACAGAGCAAATAGAAGCCCTTACAACTTTATCCACCAACCCTATGCGCTACCTTGTGGTGCCCCGCTTTATATCAGGAATTATTGTCTTGCCTCTCCTTGTTCTTGTTGCGGACATTGTGGGTGTTTTTGGAGGGTATCTCATTGCCACTTATGAGCTTGGATTTAACCCTGCTCTTTATTTGACGCAGACCTTTAAACACCTTCAATTAAATGACGTATGTTCGGGTCTTATCAAAGCTGCTGTCTTTGGGGGTATTGTTGCCTTAATGGGATGTTATCATGGATACTACTCCAGCAGAGGAGCTCAAGGTGTGGGGCGAGCAACAACAAACGCTGTCGTATCGGCGTCAATTCTCATTTTAATTATGAATTACGTTTTAACATTTTTCTTATTCGAGAAGTAATCATGCACGCGCAAACTCCTAGTAAGATACGAGTTCAGGGGCTTGAGAAAAGCTTTGGCACCCATTCAGTTTTGAATAATATAAGCTTCGATGTTCGCAAGGGAGAGTCGTTTGTTGTTATCGGAGGTTCTGGATCAGGAAAGTCTGTAACTCTTAAATGTATCTTAGGACTTATTCAACCAACGAGAGGATCTATTCAAATTGATGGGCAAGAGGTTACCCGCCTTTCTTCCAAGCAACGGGAAGCCTTTATGACAAAAATTGGCATGCTTTTCCAAGGATCCGCCCTTTTCGATAGCCTTCCTGTGTGGGAGAATGTGTGCTTTGGTTTATTAATTAAGAAAAAAATACAGAAAAATGAAGCAAAGGAGCTTGCTATTGAGACATTAGCAAAGGTTGGGCTAGAAGCAGATACGGCTTTTAAATTTCCCTCTGAACTTTCAGGGGGGATGATGCGCCGTGTTGGCCTGGCTCGTGCAATTGTATCGAAGCCTGAGATTTTATTTTTTGATGAGCCCACGTCTGGCCTTGATCCCATCACGAGCGCACTTATCAACGAGCTTATTCTCCAATGTGTTTGTGATCTTGGAGCTACCGCCATTACTATTACCCATGATATGAAGAGTGTGCGCACTATTGCCGATACTGTTGCAATGATTTATAATGGAAAGGTCCAGTGGCTTGGTTCGAAGGAAGAGATGGACCGTTGTAATGATCCCTACGTTCATCAATTTATCGATGGCAATAGCGCTGGTCCGATTCAAGCAAAGCTTATATAAAAGATGAATGTCTAAACGTAAAACGCATTACGCTTGCCAAGAATGTGGCGCTATCTATCCAAAGTGGATTGGGCGCTGTGAAGCCTGTCAGGCATGGAACACAATCGTTGAGGAAGAATCTTATGTCGCAACTTCCCCTCGAGGCAATGAACCACCCACCTCTTTTTTCTCTTTAAGTGGCGCCATCGATGTGAAGGAGCGCTTTTTATCAGGAGCCAATGAATTTGATCGTGTGTGTGGTGGCGGGATCGTACCAGGTTCCGTTATTTTAATGGGAGGAGATCCTGGGATAGGTAAATCAACCCTTCTTCTCCAAATCGTGGCACAGTTTTCAAAGCAATTAAAGGCTGCTTATATCTCCGGCGAAGAGTCAGTGGATCAAATTCGTTTGCGCGCAAAGAGATTAAAAGTTGACCAATCACCTGTTTTATTGGCTGCCTCCACGAATGTCGAGAGCATACTCGCCACTTTAGCTCAACAACCAGATATTAAATTAGTTGTCATTGATTCTATCCAAACTATTTATAGCCAAGCGCTTGCCTCAAGTCCAGGAACGGTTGGGCAGGTACGTACCTGTGCTCATGAAGTTATTCAATTTGCCAAGCAACGACAGATCATTACCATCTTTATTGGGCATGTCACGAAAGATGGCACTATGGCTGGGCCTAAAGTCCTTGAACATATGGTCGATACGGTTTTATATTTTGAAGGCGAGCGTAACCACCATTTCCGCCTATTACGAGCCGTTAAGAATCGCTTTGGCCCCAGTAATGAAATAGGGGTATTTGAGATGACGGAAATAGGCCTTTTACCCGTTGAAAACCCCTCCGCTTTATTTCTTAGCCAACGCACGAGTGACATAAGTGGTACCGCGATTTTTTCGGGTATAGAAGGCACGCGTGCTCTCCTCGTTGAGATTCAGGCTTTGGTTGCCACGACAACCTATGCAGCTCCCAAACGTACCGTTGTTGGTTGGGATTTTAATCGGCTGAGCATGATTCTCGCGGTTTTAGAAGCACGCGGTAATCTTTCTTTTGCTAAGAAGGACGTTTACTTAAATATTGTCGGAGGGTATCGCATCACAGAACCGGCCGCAGATCTTGCTTGTGCAGTTGCTATGGTTTCAGCTCTTATAAAAATCCCACTTCCATCAGATACCGTCTTTTTAGGAGAAGTTGGGTTGACAGGGGAAATACGACCTGTTAGTCACACCCCTGTACGTCTTAAAGAAGCTGATAAATTAGGGTTTAAGTATGCTATTATACCCCGCCCTTACCAAGAAAAAACAAAAAGCGACGACTTACCAAGTATTCATACGATGACCTTAGAGCATATTTCAGAGCTCGTTCCCTTCTTGCGGAATCGTTTGAAGGAAAGCACTGCTTAACTTTTAAAAAAAAGGAAAGCAGTGCTTAACTTTTAAAAAATTGGCATTTAAAGTCTAAAACAATCAATATACTTGGTACAATTTATACCATACTATCGCTTGGCTCACCCCTGCCCATACGAAAGCTATTTCGATATTTGCGTACATAATAAAGAATTCCAGTGAGCGCGCTTGTGAGAACCCCTCCAACAGTAGTGTATGCAAACCCATATGTCACGAAATTTTCTTTAAAACGATCGAAATCTTTAATAATTCTTTGATAGCTTTCGACTTTTGTTTTAATTTTTTCCGACATTGCTAGAAGCTCATCATTGACTTCAGAGACACCTTCCAAGATAGACTCTATCTTATTTACCGTTTTTATTAAGCCCACCAAGTCAGAGAGTGTAATATTGCTTTCTTCTTCTATCTCTCCTTCTTCAGAACTACGTAATCGTGGAAAGTTTGTTGCATCTAACTCACCCAGCGATTCAGGAAGAAGGCCAGGATGATTGTGGAGCATGTTCCGCAAGCCTTCTGGACTTTCTTCTATCTCTTCTTGGGCAGACGCCAAAATCGTTTGGCAATTTATCATACAAACCATCAAGGACAGAATGGCTAAAACCTTTTTCATGTGCTCAGATCCTTCTAATCAGTTAACAGGATAATATAGTTAAGCATACTTTAGTGTAAATCAATTAACAAAAATTAAATAAACATATTAAATTAGATAAATTTTGTTTTATTATTTTTTTACTTATAAAATAAAAAAATAGGAGTTTAGCTCTTTATTTTACTGTTTATTTTTTTTCTTACCAAATCTCATGATCTTTTACTTCTTAATATCTTGGGAAGATGCTTCGCCTTAAAAAGCCTCACTTTATTAAAAGAAACTTGCTTGACCCTCTACCTAATTTAGGCCAAGATGCTACAAGTTATGATAGTGGCATTGGTACAAGATCGATGAACACAGGGTTCTTTTCCTATTACACGACAGATATTGTCGTTTTCGTTATTGTGGTCATTTTTGCTATCTTTGGCCTCATCAAGGGTTTTACCACTCTTTTCCTCGGGATGATGAGCTGGGTTGGAGCTATTGCTGCTGCGATTATTGGCGGGGAATGGGGCGAGCCTTATGTGCAGCCTTATATCGAAACACCCTGGATTGCTTCGACCGTGGCAGTCGTTAGCATCTTTTTGATCGCATTTATTATCTTGACGCTTATAAAAACATCCATTGCTACCAGGATAAAAGCGAGCCCTTTAGGCCCGCTTGATCGCTCCTTTGGTATGGTGTTTAGTAGTGGGGTGAGTATCATTTTGTTGTCTTTAACGACACTTGCTATTAGCCACGCTTTGCCCCTTAAAGAACAACAATCCATTGTCAAGAATTCTAAGATCGCTCCTTTTCTATACAAGTTTACAGAATCTTTTAAGGCCTTTCTTTCCCAGTCTTTTCCGGCCCATTATCCAGTCTTGCAAGAGCTTTTGAAGCCAAATAAAGACCTGGAGAAGCTGTTCTTACAACATTTTGATGATCCCCATCGAATATTTAACACCGTAAAAACTCTTTCGAGTCCAGCGCTAGCACCTATTAAGCGTTCCGGGACTTCTTCTGCGACCTCCGCCCCTCAAGGAGGGTATGACACAAAGGAACGTCATCACCTTAATAGGCTCGTTGAAGAAGCTAGCCAATGACATTATCCTCTTCTAAGACATCTAGCAAGAAACGGTTAAACGGATCTGTTGCCCTCATTAGCGGTGCGTCACGTGGTATAGGGGCGGCTGTCGCCAAACGTTTTGCTCAAGAAGGAGCCTCTTTAATATTAATAGCGCGCTCTATTAAAAAGCTTGAGGAGTTGGATGATGACCTTAAGTCCTTGAATGCCCAAACCTTACTTGTGCCGGCCGATTTAAGTAAGCCTGCCTCGATTGATGGCCTCGCTGCTCCTCTTTACCATCGTTATGGAAAAATTGATATATTAGTGAGTAATGCAGCAATGCTTGGCCAAAGCGGGCTTCTTTCTCAGAATGATCCTACTATTTTTAAGCAGGTTTTAGATGTAAACTTAATAGCAAATTGGTATCTTATTCGCGCCCTTGACCCGCTTCTACGCGCTTCTTTGAATGGGCGGGCGATTTTTGTAACCTCATCGGTCGCCGAGCAACCACGTCCTTACCTTGGCGCTTACTCCCTTTCTAAAGCTGGGCTTGAGGCCATGGTCAAGGTCTATGCACAGGAAGTTACTCCTTCTAATCTTAAGGTAAATCTCCTTGACCCAGGAGCAGTACGCACAGATATGCTAGCAAACTTTATGCCCGGCAAAGACCTATCCAACTTCCCCTCCCCTGAAAGCATTATGGATCTTTTTGTCTACTTAGCCTCGCCTGAATGCCAGGAGCATGGCCAAAAGATGAATGCCGCTGACTTCCAGAAGGCATCTTTGCTCCATTCTTCTCCCACCAAGGAGAGGCGTTGACCTTACCCGCCTCTCCTTTTTACTATCCCATAAACGTTTTCTATTGCGGCTACCCTTGTAGGCGCTTGAACCATCATATAGAGAGGGATAAACAGGATATCTCTTGTGATTGGTGCAGAGCACCGCAAAAAAGCAAATAAGCGAGAAAGAGATTTAACTTTCTTTAGTGTGATAAGGATTTTTTGCACTGCGCTTTAGAAGCCGGATAGGTACCCCTTGCAAATCAAAAGAAGCGCGCAAATTATTGATAATGTAACGCTCATAGGCAGGAGGAAAATCCTGGGGGAAATTGGTAAATAAAATAAACGTTGGGGGCCTTGTTTTTGTCTGCGTTAAATATTTTAACTTCAAACGACGTCCTTTAATAAGAGGCGGAGTATGCTCGTGAATAACACTCTCAAACCAACGATTTAGTTGTCCTGTGGGAACACGCTGATTCCAAATTTCAAAAGCGGATAAGACTTTCTCTAGCAACGTTTCTACCCCTGCTCTTTTCGTTGCTGAAATAGGACAAAACATAACACCTTTAATATCGCTTAAGACTTTACCAACTTGATATTGAAGCTCCTCAAGCCAGGCCTGACGATTAGAAATTTGATCCATCTTATTAACCGCAATGACAATGCAACGCCCTTCTTTTACCACTTGATTTGCGATGGTAAGGTCTTGTCGCTCTAAGGGCATTGTAGCGTCAATCACTAAAATTACAATTTGGGCAAATTGGATAACCCGGATTGTCTCTGACACCGAAAGCTTCTCTGGCCCCTCTTCTACCCTCGCTTTCTTGCGAAGCCCTGCCGTATCAATAAGCCGAATTTTCTTATGTTGATAAGTAAAATCGATGGAAATAGAATCACGGGTACTGCCTGCTTCCTCATGGGTTAAAACGCGGTTTTGTTTGAGAATTGCATTTACGAGAGTTGATTTTCCAACATTTGGACGCCCCACAATAGCCAGCTGAATAGGAACTTCCTCTTCAAGCACTGATGACTCTTTAACATTTGATAAGTCGCGTGAGGGTTGATGCCTTTCTAAAGCTTGATAGAGCTCTATCAAGCCTTGGCCATGCATAGCTGAGATAAAAATCGGCTCTCCGAATCCAAGTGTGAAAGCGTCATTTTTTATACTCTCTGAGATTTTGCCATCACACTTATTCGCAACTAAAATAACTGGTTTATTTAACCGGCGTATCCACGTGGCATGTTCTTCCTCAACCGAAGATATACCACGAAAATTATCGATAATAAAAAGAAGGACATCAGACTGTTTGGCTGCCTCTGTTGATTGACGCCACATTTCTTTTTTTAAGGAAGTATCACAAGGTGACTCAAGGCCAGGCGTATCAATAATTTCAAATTCCAAACCAGCTAAATGCCCACGCGCAATTTTGCGGTCACGAGTAAGACCTGGGGTCGGGTCAACCAAGGCCTTGGATGTATAGGCTAAGCGATTAAAAAGAGTAGACTTGCCAACATTAGGGCGCCCCAATAATGCTATTTTCATTTTTTAACGCCGGCCCGCTTATCGATAAGCTTCTAACGTACCGTCATCCGTTAAAATGACAAGGGTCTGGTCCGCAATAATAGGTGAAACGGAAACGGCTCCGGGTAGTTGAATAACTTTTTGGACACTCCCCTCATGAGGCGACAAGAAAACGAGATGTCCATTACTCCCTGCAACAATAAGTGAAGAGCCGGCGAATATAGGAGAGGTCCACCCAATGCGTCCCTTTGCTGATGCCTTCTCATCATCCAAGTTTCGTAAGCTTTTTATCCATTTGACCTTTCCCTTGGCACGACTAAAAGCTAAGAGTTGTTCATCACTAGTCACAATAAAAAGGTAAGGACCTTCCACTGTAAATTCCTTCGCTAAGGGAATAACGCGATCCCATTGACGTTGGCCTGAATGCAGGGCAATCGCTACCAGCTGACCGCTGTGGCTTAAGGCATAAAATTCCCCTGCGTGACTTCTTGTTAGAGCTTTGATATGAGATAAAGAGGCAATAGTATCACGCCGTGTAAAGCCTGCTAAACTATCTTCCCAAAGGACAAATCCGTTTTCTACTTTAAGCGCAAAAATTTCCCCGGAAGAGTAAGATACAAACACGACATCCTTATCTATCGTCGGTGGCGAGCCTCCTAATATACATGCCTGTTCCTCAATACCAGCATGCGACCATAGCAATTGGCCATCGGAACCATTAAGCGCTTTAAGCTCATTACTGATGGTCAGAACAAATACACGCCCGTTCGCCACCGTAGGAGCAATACGGACAGGATTTGCGGCCGTATACGTCCATTTCACCGCTCCCGTAGATATATCAAGGCAATAAACTTCTTTATAGCCCATGGTGACATAAAGACGACCACCGTCTGATCCTTGAGGTGCTGCGGCAAGTCCCCCTCCAAGACACCCAGGAGAGGAACTTGCAGATTTTATTTTCGACTTCCAAAGACATCTTCCGGACCCAAGTTCATACGCCTGAACCTCTCCTCCAGCATCCATAACAAATACTTTGCCTTGCGCTATGATGGGTTGAGGCAAAGGCCCACTATCACGCTTTGCTCCTTTCCCTACGTGCGCCCTCCATTGACGGACCGGTTGCTCACTAAAGGCAACAACCCCCATACTATGGGATTCACTCCCTCCCACCAGAGGCCACTCCTTATTTACCCATGCGGGTGAAAGGTCGATTGCTGGGGTTGCCTTGCTATCCGCCGTAAGCTCATCATCGAATACAAGGACAGATAACCTCTTACCAGGCAACAGGGACTTGTCACCCTGCCCCATCCACGTATCACAACCAGCCAAGAACAACAGTACGCCAAGAAAAATAATAGCTTGATTTAACTTTACCATATCATCACCTTAAAGGAAGCCTATTCCTTGAGTCCAATTTCTTCAAATTCTTTAACGTACGAAGAAAGATCGATAAGATCATAAAACTTTGTCATTAAACGTTGAGCACGAATGCGCAAAGCTACAGGAACTGTTTCATCTTGAGCCAAATCTTTAAAAAGCAGAGAGGCACCTTCCCTTTCTCCTCGGGCATCTTTTAAGAAAGCCGCGAGTTCCTGGGCAAGAGAACGCCAAGCACTCCTTTTATTCTTTAAAATTGGTTCAAGCCCTGCCGATATTTTCTCATACTCCTCTACACTTGTACTTAAATAGGCCCAAGACAATAACGCCATCTCACGATAATTTTTATCTAACGAAGAATCCTTAGAAAGTGCCAGATAAGTATTTAGAGCCTCCATAAAAAAAGGATCCTGGCGACTTATTTTACCCTCGCGCGTTGCATAAAAAGCATTTAATGCCGCGTACTTAAAACGCGCAAGCTTAGGAAAACCTTGCCCACTTTCCTTAGAAAGGTCATCAAATACTTTTAAGGCTTTATCTATCTCACCCTGGCGAAAAGTTTGAATGCCAAGGTAAAAAGAGTCCGATTGCCTGATATTTCTTTTGTCGACATAATGTTGCCAAACAACATACCCAAGAGTCGACAATAAACAAAGGGAAACAAACCCTATAATATAATTTTTATAGCGCTTCCAAAAGGCTCTCAATTTCTCTTCTTGTAAATCTTGCTGCACTTCATTAAAAATATCTGACATTACTATCCCTCGATCCTGCTGCAGAAAAGCCTTCAAAATATATCAAATGCTGCTATTAAATTCAATTTCTTTCCGCCATTTTAGAGGCTTTTCTTTCATTCCGGCCCAAGGGATAGGAGTAACCGAAAATTAATGAGGCTTATTCAGGCTACAATGGAAACATGGAAGCCAAAAGAAAGATCAGAGAAAGAACAATAGATGCTTCCTCACCCCTCCCTTACTTATCGATAGTCTTAAAGGATTTGATTCTCGAGGCGCCCTAAGTTTTTATCATTTTTAGAAGATATCTTCTGACTTTCTGCTTGGTCAAACCGTCGCTCCACCACAGTAAGATAATAAGTACTTGCCAATATAATGAGGCTACCGATATAAGTCCACACCTGCGGCACTTCATGAAAAACGAAATAACCGATTGGCACAGCAATAAGGAGACGTCCATATTCAAAAGGAGCAAGAAAAGCTGGCTCTGTGAGCCGTAAAGCTCGAATATAACAATACTGGGTGATAACCCCGAAACACCCGATTAAAACGAGAAGTAGAATATCCTCGATAGGAGGAGACGTCCAGAAAAGAGAAGCAACCGCCCCTGAAATAAAAAAACCAACAATATTACTATAAGCCATAAGGGTTAGAGGCGATTCGGTTACCGAGAGCTTGCGGGTAATCACTAAGTTACATCCGGCAAAAAAATTAGCCGTTAACGCAATAAGGACGGAAGAGGTAATCTCAATTTGGCTTGGACGTAAAAGAATAAGCACACCAATATATCCCACAAACAGCGCCAACCATTGATGAGAACGAACGCGATTTTTTAACACTATAATCGAGATCACCGTGGTAATAAGAGGCCCCGAAAAACCTATGGAAGTCGCAAAGGCAAGGGGCAAATGACGATAAGCATAGTAGGTACATATCATCGAACCAAAAATAAAAAGCAGCCGTAAAAAATGGAGAGGGAAACGTTGCGTCTTTAGCTCCTGCACACCTTTTCTAGCCACAAAAGGGAGAAAGAAAAGCATCCCAAAAGTACAACGCATAAAGACAACCACGGCATTACTCAAGGCCGGGCTTAACATTTTAGCAAGCGTCATAATGAAGCAAAAACTCACACTCCATAAAGCGACCCAACCAACAGCACGCCATTTAGCTGCAATAGATAAAATGTTCTCTAACAATAAAAAATCTTTCCTTTACAATATCATCCGTATTGTATATTGGGTATATTCCTCTTATTTCAATTATTTTTTTATTGTAAAAGGATTTGCGCAGAGATTCAAGAAACGCTTTAGCAAAATCCTCGCTCTTTCCTTTTGCATGTTTTATCCAAAAAAGTCAGCTTGTTCTTAGGACACGGCTTGTTAACTTGCGACGAAAAAGCTTTCTTATAGCCTCCAATATATTAATCGGCTTTACTCTAAGACATCATTTATCGGTAAAGGGACATTCCTTCATAGTAAATAAAAGATCATCTATAACTGCTAGCTGTTGATCAATTATATTAAGGTATCTCTGGATAGTATTATTGGGAAACTTTTTCTCTGGCACGGCGGAAAGAGAAGGAACCTCCCGAAAAATATTAAAAGTATCGGGTTCTTGGCTACCCTCTAGAGAGGTAGGCTCTATAATTTGCTCTCTTAAGCTCTCTCGTATCACGTCAAGCCCATGTTGGACATGCTGGATAAATTCATCACTTTCCGAAGTTAATTGTTCTTCTATTTCCGTCGGTTCCTTAAAGTGAGGTTGTTCCCCTTTATCGTGTATTTCTTGAAGCTCCTCATCGCGGAGCGTCGAGTGTCCAAGAGAAATAACAGACAAAAGAAAGAAAATTGTAAGCAAGAGCTTCTTATTTAACATATGATTTACCTCACTATGATCAGAGAAAAAACAGGATACTTTTGGTTAAGGGTCAATATAAAACATCCCACCTATTAAAGCACTATAAAATTGCATACCAACCTCGGATTTTTCAGCGACCACAGGAAAGGGCTGTCGATGTGAAGAGGCGCTTGCACGGGCCGCGACAAAAGCGCGAGCTAAAATTAAGAAAGCACATTTCAAGAGAAAAGAATGGGTGCGTCGTTCAATGCCTGTCACTCGTTAAAGATCTTGCCCCAAGAGAAGCAGTCACAGGGAGGTGAAAGGAAAATTCTCTAAGAAATTTTTTATCTTCAACGCCTCTCACGAAGGTTATTTTTTATAAAAGGGGCTCCTTCCCTCTCTGGAGTGGTCGGGAGGGGGAAGTTATTCTCCTGGTTATGTGTGTGTGTTTTGGGAGAGTGTGAGGAGGGGTGATTTTCCTTCCTAGTGACATAAAGACGACCACCGTCTGATCCTTGAGGTGCTGCGGCAAGTCCCCCTCCAAGACACCCAGGAGAGGAACTTGCAGATTTTATTTTCGACTTCCAAAGACATCTTCCGGACCCAAGTTCATACGCCTGAACCTCTCCTCCAGCATCTCCTTGGGTGGATGCTTTAAAAGTTATGGGGGTGCCTCCCCTTCCCAAAGGTTGGGCGTGGTATTCGTTGGGGCGGGCAAAGGTTTTTTTGGCGTGTCCTGCCTGTTTTACTGCGCAAGCTTAAGCTTAAGGAAGGGGCGGCGGGGATGATCGATACACCGGGGATCTCAAGAAGCCGGCTGAGAGGTATCTTGGGCCGTTTGTCTCTGCCGAACGGTTCGTGAGGATAAGGAAGAAAGAGAAGAAGAAAGAAGGAGAAAGGAGAGAAGAGATGGGGGGAAGGAAGAAGAGAAATTATGGGGTTGGAAGACCTGGCAGCGACCGACTCTTCCACAGCTTAAGCTGCAGTACCATAGGCGTTGAAGGTTTTCACGGCCGAGTTCGAGATGGGATCGGGTGCTTAGCCCTTCACTATGGCCACCAGGTCATCAAACCCCACATATGTGGCGCCCCCTCCGTAAGGAGATGGAGACAACCCCCGTCAAGAGACAACCCAGGGCATTAGCCAACTTGGCAAAAAGCCTCGCTATGTCTTGAACCTTTCCGTCGAAAGGGGGTCTGAAAGAAAAGGATATTGTTTATAGGTTTAGGTGTTAACCTTGATGACTTGATACCCGACAGGGATCAAGACAATCGAGCGATTAGTACTCGTTAGCTTCACACGTTACCGCGCTTTCACACCGAGCCTATCAACGTGGTGGTCTACCACGGCTCTCATGGAGAGAATTTGTTTTGAGGAGAGTTTCCCGCTTAGATGCTTTCAGCGGTTATCTCGTCCGTACTTAGCTACCCGGCGCTGCATCAGGCGACACAACCGGTACACCAGAGGTACGTCCATCCCGGTCCTCTCGTACTAGGGACAGCTCCTCTCAATTCTCTTACACCCACGGCAGATAGGAACCGAACTGTCTCGCGACGTTCTGAACCCAACTCACGTACCACTTTAATTGGCGAACAGCCAAACCCTTGGGACCGACTACAGCCCCAGGATGTGATGAGTCGACATCGAGGTGCCAAACCTCCCCGTCGATATGATCTCTTGGGGGAGATCAGCCTGTTATCCCCGGCGTACCTTTTATCCGTTGAGCGATGGCCCTTCCACACAGTGCCACCGGATCACTATGACCGACTTTCGTCTCTGCTCGACATGTCCGTCTCGCAGTCAGGCTTGCTTATGCCATTGCACTCGTCAACTGATGTCCGACCAGTTTGAGCAAACCTTCGCACGCCTCCGTTATTCTTTAGGAGGCGACCGCCCCAGTCAAACTACCCACCATGCAGGGTCCCGGACCCGGATCACGGGCCTCGGTTAGATGTCAAAGATAACCAGGGTGGTATTTCAAGGACGCCTCCCCTCAAGCTGGCGCTCAAGGTTCATCGGCTCCCACCTATCCTACACAGGTTATCCCTAACACCACTGCAAAGCTATAGTAAAGGTGCACGGGGTCTTTCCGTCTAACCGCGGGTACTCCGCATCTTCACGGAGAATTCAATTTCGCTGAGGTGATGTTGGAGACAGTGGGGAAGTCGTTACGCCATTCGTGCAGGTCGGAACTTACCCGACAAGGAATTTCGCTACCTTAGGACCGTTAGAGTTACGGCCGCCGTTTACCGGGGCTTCAATTCAGTGCTTGCACACCTCCTCTTAACCTTCCGGCACCGGGCAGGCGTCAGACCCTATACTTCGTCTTGCGACTTCGCAGAGTCCTGTGTTTTTGATAAACAGTCGCTACCCCCTCTTTTGTGCCACCTCCCAATGGTTGCCCACCAAGAGGTACCCCTTCTCCCGAAGTTACGGGGTCAATTTGCCGAGTTCCTTCAACATCATTCGCTCATTCGCCTTGGTATTCTCTACCTGTCCACCTGTGTCGGTTTCGGGTACGGTCTATCATGCGGGGGTTATTTCCTGGACATGGTAAGCTGCTCAATCAATCCAATCAGATCAAACAACCGTTCCATGCCGTCACCTTCCCGCAGGCGGCGGAATATTAACCGCCTTCCCATCGACTACGGCTTTCGCCCTCGCCTTAGGGGCCGGCTCACCCTGCGCGGATTATCCGTGCGCAGGAACCCTTGGACTTCCGGCGAGTGTGTTTCTCACACACTTTCTGGCTACTCATGTCAGCATTCGCACTTCCGATACCTCCAGCACTTCTCACAAAGTACCTTCAACGGCCTACGGAACGCTCCGCTACCACTTTAAAGATCCTAAAATCTCTAAAGTCCACAGCTTCGGTGTATGGCTTGAGCCCCGTTACATTTTCGGCGCCGGACGGCTTAACTAGACTAGTGAGCTGTTACGCTTTCTTTAAAGGGTGGCTGCTTCTAAGCCAACCTCCTAGCTGTCTTGGCCTTCCAACTTCCTTTCCCACTTAGCCATAACTTGGGGACCTTAGCTGGCGGTCAGGGCTGTTTCCCTTTCGACGATGGACCTTAGCACCCACCGTCTGTCTGCCTGGCATCGCTCATCCGTATTCGGAGTTTGGTTGGGTTTGGTAAGGATTGCTCCCCCCTAGCCCATCCAGTGCTCTACCCCAGATGGCGTTCACCAAACGCTCTACCTAAATAGATTTCGCGGAGAACCAGCTATATCCGAGTTTGATTGGTCTTTCACCCCTAGCCACAGGTCATCCCCTCCTTTTGCAACAGGAGTGGGTTCGGCCCTCCAGTACGTGTTACCGTACCTTCAGCCTGCCCATGGCTAGATCACTCGGTTTCGGGTCTTATGCAAGAAACTTATTCGCCCTCTTCAGACTCGCTTTCGCTCCGCCTACACCTCACGGCTTAAGCTTGCTTCTTACATAAACTCGCTGACCCATTATACAAAAGGTACGCCGTCACATCTTGACGATGCTCCGACTGCTTGTAAGCATTGGGTTTCAGAATCTTTTTCACTCCCCTCAACGGGGTTCTTTTCACCTTTCCCTCACGGTACTCGTTCACTATCGGTCACTAAGGAGTACTTAGGCTTGGAGGGTGGTCCCCCCTTCTTCAGACAGGATTTCACGTGTCCCGCCCTACTCATGATCTTATCTGTCCGCTCCCCCTACAGGGCTATCACCTTCTTTAGCAGAGCTTTCCAACTCTCTTCAGGTTGCACACACATAAAACACTGGCCTGATCCGCTTTCGCTCGCCACTACTCACGGAGTCTCGGTTGATTTCCTTTCCTCTGGCTAATGAGATGTTTCAGTTCGCCAGGTTCGCCTTACTTGCCTATGAATTCAGCAAGCAATGCCACCCAAAGGTAGCGGGTTTCCCCATTCGGACATCTACGGATCAACGGTTGTTCGCACCTCCCCGCAGCTTTTCGCAGCGTACCACGTCCTTCATCGCCTCTTAGTGCCAAGGCATCCTCCCAATGCTCTTGTCTTCTTGATACACCTGCCGTGTATCAAATCACTCGGTCAACACATTCGCTCAACGCTCTCACGCTCGCCTCGTCCACTACCGCTTCCGTCAGGACTTCCCCCTCCAAAAACATCTAGCCTCTCAACCAACATGCTCCACGTTAAGCTCATCACCTACAAACAATTGATACCCAATTCTTTCTAGGTTTAAAATCTTCTTCCTTCACGCCCTTAAACATCTCAAGGCCCCTTATCAGGTACCTCCTCCGCGAGCTCGCCTTCCAGCTATCCGCCCGCTTCAACGCCCAACCTCAGTCGCAGCGCATCTCGTCGCCTTACATTAACAAAACCTTTCCGCTCCCACAAGCCTTTTATCAACCTGAACACGCCGCCTATAAGATCATCCCACTCCTCTCTCACAGCAGTTGGTGGAGGTGAACGGGATCGAACCGATGACCTCCTGCGTGCAAAGCAGGCGCTCTCCCAGCTGAGCTACACCCCCGTCCCCTTGCAAAAACGCCACCACCATCTTGGTGGGCCAGGAAGGACTTGAACCTTCGACCTCACGCTTATCAAGCGTGCGCTCTAACCAGCTGAGCTACTAGCCCGCTTGGCCATGCGTGGCCTCAAAACGTCCAACGTCTCTCAACCACCCCTCGCGGCGCTCCTTCTAAGAACCGATCTCCCCTCGCTCATCCCCTTGGTCACTTACAACCAAAACGTCTCAACAAGGGCGAAAGATTTTGAAAGGCTTTTGTCGGTAGAGTGGGCCTCGCCGCCCCCTTCAACAGAGAACAAACGAGATTTTTTCCTTAGAAAGGAGGTGATCCAGCCACAGGTTCCCCTACGGCTACCTTGTTACGACTTCACCCCAGTCGCTAATCCTACCGTGGTCAGCTGCCCCCTAAAAGGTTAGCTCACTGCCTTCAGGTAAAACCAACTCCCATGGTGTGACGGGCGGTGTGTACAAGGCCCGAGAACGTATTCACCGCGGCATGCTGATCCGCGATTACTAGCGATTCCAACTTCATGCTCTCGAGTTGCAGAGAGCAATCCGAACTGAGACGGCTTTTGTGGGATCCGCTCCAGGTCACCCCTTCGCTTCCCTCTGTCACCGCCATTGTAGCACGTGTGTAGCCCAGCCCATAAGGGCCATGAGGACTTGACGTCATCCCCACCTTCCTCCGGCTTGTCACCGGCTGTCTCTCTAGAGTGCTCAGCCCAACCTGGTAGCAACTAAAGATAGGGGTTGCGCTCGTTGCGGGACTTAACCCAACATCTCACAACACGAGCTGACGACAGCCATGCAGCACCTGTGTGGGATCCAGCCGAACTGATGATGTCCATCTCTGAACATCGAGATCCCCATGTCAAGGGCTGGTAAGGTTTTTCGCGTTGCATCGAATTAAACCACATGCTCCACCGCTTGTGCGGGCCCCCGTCAATTCCTTTGAGTTTTAATCTTGCGACCGTACTCCCCAGGCGGAGTGCTTAATGCGTTAGCTTCGATACTGATCACCTGCGTGACCAACATCTAGCACTCATCGTTTACAGCGTGGACTACAAGGGTCTCTAATCCTTTTCGCTCCCCACGCTCTCGCGCCTCAGCGTCAGTATCAAGCCAGGAAGCCGACTTCTCCACGGATGTTCTTCCCAATATCTACGAATTTCACCTCTACACTGGGAATTCCGCTTCCCTCTCTTGACCTCTAGTTCCCCAGTATCAAGCGCCGTTCCTAGGTTAAGCCCAGGGCTTTCACGCCTGACTTGGAAAACCGCCTACACGCCCTTTACGCCCAGTAATTCCGAACAACGCTTGCCCCCTCCGTATTACCGCGGCTGCTGGCACGGAGTTAGCCGGGACTTATTCAAATGGTACCGTCATCATCTTCCCATTTAAAAGAGCTTTACAACCCGAAGGCCTTCTTCACTCACGCGGCATCGCTGGATCAGGGTTTCCCCCATTGTCCAAGATTCCCCACTGCTGCCTCCCGTAGGAGTCTGGGCCGTGTCTCAGTCCCAGTGTGGCTGGTCGTCCTCTCAAACCAGCTACAGATCATCGGCTTGGTAGGCCTTTACCCCACCAACTACCTAATCTGACGCGGGCCCATCCCACGGCGACTTGCGCCTTTCCCCCGTAAAGGGCGTATGCTGTATTAGCTGAAGTTTCCCTCAGTTATCCACCACCATAGGGTAGGTTCCCACGCGTTACTCACCCGTCCGCCACTCAAAGCTCCCCGAAAGAAACCTCGCGTCCGACTTGCATGTGTTAAGCGTGCCGCCAGCGTTCGTTCTGAGCCAGGATCAAACTCTCATGTTAATCGACACGATAATCTACCCTCCGGTAAACTACCGTCCCACTCCTACTCATACAACGTATTATAACGTCTGACTATCTAGTCTTCGTAGGTGTAAATGTCTCCCATCTCTACCTACAAAAACCTTCCAAATATTTCCTCTTCACACCCTCAAACATCACCGCAGCTTCAGCAAACCACCTCAACTACCCCTCCTTTCTACCCTTTCACAAAACTTTGTCAACCCTTTTTTCACAAAATAAAAAAATAACACAAACGCTTACCCTATCTTCTAGGAAACACTTTTTCTTAGATAGGGAGCCATTTTTTCGCCGTGATGGAGAGAAAGAATAAAAAAAGGAGCAGAAATGCTCCTTTTTGTCACCTCGTATGTTGTTAGCGTTGCTGAATTTATCTTAAAAAAACCAGCCTTCCCCTATCCAAGCGCTCTCTTGCCGGCGCAAGGAAGAAGGCACCTGAATTTTTCCTACAGCCTCTGTTGCGGCATCAAATTTTTCCAGGATCTGGCGCACGACGGATGGGACTGGCTCCTCTGCGTCAGTCTCGAACCACTGGGCTTGAGCTTGTGTTTTTAACCTTTTTACGAGGCCCTCAAACTGGTCTTTCTTCTTTTCCCACTGCTCCTTGGGCATCAGGTTTTCTTTCATATTAAGCACCTTCTCTTGAGCTTGAGCTATAGAGTCTAAGAGCTTCTCTTTTAGCTCCCACTCTTCCATGTAGGCAGCAAGCTTCTCTCCAAGCATCTCTATTTGCTCCTTGGAGGCAAACGTTCCTACTATTTGCTTCATCTGAGTTTTTGCTTGTTCGAGATAAAGACGCCCCATTCCCTTCACGACAGGCATAAGCTTACGAATTTTATCGCTAAGCCCAAAGTCCTCATCAAGAGCAGCTAATTTTACCTTTGCTTGCTCAATATAAGCAGCAAGGTGTAGCGCCCGAGGAAGGTACGTCTCAGTTGTCTTTTCTACCTTGCTCTTGATCTTCTGCATCACTTGCTCCATTGTCTCCCTTATCTCAAACGACTGCAAGTAGTCACCGAGCTTACCAGACCTTAATAGAGAGAGAATAACCTCTTTTCCTTGAGCGAGATCGATAGCTTCCATCCACCCATGGATATAAGAACTCATATCATTAAGCTTTAAACTGAGGTGATCTTTCACGTAGTCGGCCCCTCCTCTCACAGCATCTAAGAAAAGAGGTATGCCCTCATCCATTAGCTCAGCACTTACAGAGGCAACATGGTTTATTAAGGCATCACAATCGAACGCACCCACCCAATCACGCATTGAATGAAGCCCGCCTTGCATTTTTTCCAATGCTTCCTGAGTAAAGAGCTCCCCGTGCTCTTTGAAGGCAGTGAATGTTGTACTTAAAGCAAACAAAATTCCTTCGAATGCCTTTCCTGCAGTAACCTCAGCCACCTTTTTAGCCACCGTACTTACATAATGATCGTACACAGATAGAAGCGCCTCAAATTTCTCCCCAAAGGCGCTACTAAAGATCTTTTTAAGGCCGCCATTTACCATATAGGATACATATTCATTTTGTAAGAGAGAAGCCACCATCGAAGCCCCATACGATATAGAAGGAACAATCACATCCATTCCTAACCACCCTAAAACACTGAGAGAACTACCAAGGAAGCTTAAGGCGTCTAAGCCAGCAAGCATACTAAACTTCGTGAAGTAAATCCCTCCTTGCAATGCAGAGAACCCTAGCAATCTTGAAAATTCATAGGTTCTTGAGAGTCCTTCCCATCCATAAGCTAAAGCTCCATTGAGGACAGCTCTCCCTCCATCCGCAATCCCTTGACCAAGAGCTGCCCAGTCCATCGACGACGGCTGATTCCACCAATCCATCGCATCAAAGAGCAATGAAGAAGTTCTCTCCATTACACCTTGGCCGGCCCGCAAAGCTGCAAATTTTAGGTATTGACCAATCGGGGAAAGAAGATAATTGTACCCCAAGGAAGCCATCGGCGCCAGCGCATAATTATAGATACCCGGCAATACATAGTTATAACCTAAAGACGCCCCCGACTGAAGCAGCTGAGCTAAAGGCTTTGCTCCATAATTATAACTTGGAGAGAGAACATAATCATAGCCGGTTGAGGCTACTGTCTTGGCAACGTCTAAGCCACCTTGGCCAACAGCTGCCCAGTCAATCGACGACGGCTGACTCCACCAATCCATCGCACCAGAGAGTAAGGAGGACGCCCCGTCCATCACTTGAGAGGCGGCAGCTTCTGCATAGCTATAAGCGGGGGAGAGAACATAGTCATAGCTAGCCGAGGCTACGGTTTTTGCCATCCCTAAGCCACTTTGACCAAGAGCTGCCCAATCCATCGACGACGGTTGACTCCACCAATCCATCACGCCAGAGAGTAAGGAGGACGCCCCGTCCATTAGGCTTTTCCCTGCTTGCGTAACACCTGCCTTTGCATAGTTATAAGCAGGAGAGAGAACATAGTCATAGCTGGCCGAGGCTACGGATTTTGCCATCCCTAAGCCACTTTGACCAAGACCTGCCCAGTCAATCGACGACGGCTGACTCCACCAATCCATCACGCCAGAGAGTAAGGAAGATGCTCCGTCCATCACTTGAGAGGCGGCAGCTTCTGCATAGCTATAAGCGGGGGAGAGAACATAGTCATAGCTAGCCGAGGCTACGGTTTTTGCCATCCCTAAGCCACTTTGACCAAGAGCTGCCCAATCCATCGACGACGGTTGACTCCACCAATCCATCACGCCAGAGAGTAAGGAGGACGCCCCGTCCATTAGGCTTTTCCCTGCTTGCGTAACACCTGCCTTTGCATAGTTATAAGCAGGAGAGAGAACATAGTCATAGCTGGCCGAGGCTACGGATTTTGCCATCCCTAAGCCACTTTGACCAAGACCTGCCCAGTCAATCGACGACGGCTGACTCCACCAATCCATCACGCCAGAGAGTAAGGAGAACGCCCCGTCCATTAGGCTTTTCCCTGCCTGCGAAGCAGCTGCCTCTGCATAACCATAAGCGGGAGAGAGAACATAATCATAGCTGGCTGAGGCTACTGTCTTGGCAACGTCTAAGCCACCTTGGCCAACAGCTGCCCAATCGATCGACGATGGCTGGCTCCACCACTCCGCTACACCGGAAAACAAGGAGGATACCCCCTCCCTTACGCTTTTCCCTGCCTGCGTAACACCTGCCTTTGCATAGCTATAAGCAGGAGAGAGAACATAATCATAGCTGGCTGAGGCTACGGTTTTTGCCATCCCTAAGCCACTTTGACCAAGAGCTGCCCAATCCATCGACGACGGCTGGCTCCACCAGTCAAGAGCAGGATTAGCTACATTATCAGCAAGAAAATCAACAGTATAATCAGTTATAGGCCGAAAAACATATTGCTTACTCTTATCTTTTATGGTGGCGCCCATTAAAGAATTGATGCCGCCATCTACCGCTAAAGACAAAGCCCAGCTGCCTGCGATGGCAGCTCCTACCGGCGCCGCAATAGTTCCCACCGCTCCTAAAGCACCCGCGGAAAGAAGATAACCACCTCCTGCAATAACCGCTTTCTTGGCAAGCCAATAAGACCCTAGATAGGCCAGATCGGCCCCAAATCCCTTAATACTTGCGCGGGGGTCAGTATTAAAATCATTCTCTTTTGTCTGGCCTTCATTCACAGCATTGGGGCTCGTCGAGGAAAAAGTAGAACCTTCAACATTTGCCTGCGCCCAACTCGATGAAAGAGAAAGCGCGATTAGGAAGTTAAAAGCCCTCGATAAATTCTTTAAAAAGTTCTGTTTCATGCCCAATTCTCTTTATTCAATGAGGATTAAAAAACTACTTCTAAGCTTATATGTGAATCATCTGTTTAATTTTCAAGTAAAAAAAATATGAATAACTCATTTTTTCATTCAATGATAATAATTATATATATCTTTATATATTTTTATTTAAATTTTTCTCTAAATTAAAAATCTTATAAGGCAACTCCTCTCTAGAATAGAGCAAAGGAAGAGGCCGACAGAAAACCCCTAAACAGAACGTAAGAGAAAAGTACGAAGAACTCGTACAGCTACCCAAGAATAGTTAAAGATTCGCAAGACTTTAAGAAGGGAAGTTGTTCTTCATCTTCCCTCCCAGGCAATGAATTAAGCAAAAAACGCGACAAACTTTTGCGAAAGGCCTTCCCCACAGCCCTTAATTTTATTAAGATAGAAAAAAGCAGCTTCACACCCTAAAGAAAGTTATTTATACTACCTGATAGAGCGAATGAGATTAAGCGAGATAGAAGGAGAAACTAATATTTCTAGGCACAAAGAGCTAGCTTGTACGAAGCATTAATAATTTTAAGTAAATTTTTAACAAAAGAAACAATAATAATTTAAGAAATAATAAAACGGATTTATGATGAGACAAGCGCGTGAAAGATTAGGGATCATCCTTATTTTATCAGTCATTTGTTATGGGGCCTATGACTATGCCCACCGGATAAAAGAGGAAGCCAGTTTTAAAGGCGACCAGAGTGCGGATCGTACAGTCTCAGAAAATTGGGGAGAGAATCAAGAAAAAACCTTTTCTCAATCCGTCATTATACAAAAGGGAGATACTCTCACAACAATTCTTGCTTCTCAAGGCATTTGCGCAACAGAAATTCATCATGCAATCCAAGCGTTCCGGGCTGTTTTTAACCCAAAAAACCTCAGACCAGGTAATGAGATTCAAATTACTTGGCAAAAGAAAACCAACAACAACGATGACACCAACTCTGAGATGGAATTAATTTCTCTTGCTGTCATACCGTCGCTTGAGACTGCTTACCATGTATTAAAAAACAAAGAAGGTACCTTTGAAAGTCATAAAAAGACGACAAAGCTTACACGCGTTACCCGACGGGTTGACGGGTTGATTCAATCTTCTCTTTATGCCGATGCCAGGAAACAAAATGTACCCGCCTCGGTAGTTAATGCTATGTGTGAAGCTCTTCAAGGGTGTGTACATCCTACACGTGATATTCATGAAGGTGATGGGTTTGAGCTTTTATACGAAGATCTCGTTAATGAAGAAGGGACTTCTCATAAGCATGGCAAATTACTCTATGCAGCCATTTCAGTAAAAGGGAAGCCCTATTATTTTTATCATTATACCCCCCCCAATGGTGTCTCCGCCTTTTATAATGAACAGGGGGAAGCTGCCTACAAAGAGTTCTTGAAACATCCCCTGCCTGGAGCCCGGGTGACATCTCGTTTTGGCATGCGATTTCACCCTATTCGGAAAAAATGGGTTATGCATCATGGCACAGACTTCGCCGCTCCTCGGGGAACGCCTATTTATGCTTCCTCCAGCGGCGTAGTTATAAAGGCGGGACGTAAAGGCCATTATGGGCTCTACGTTCTTGTTCGTCATGATGGATTTGACACAGCTTATGCTCATCTGAGTGATATTTATGTAAGGCCAGGCCAACGGATTCGGGAAAAACAAGTTATTGGAAAGGTGGGAAGTTCAGGGATGTCAACAGCCCCTCACCTTCACTTTGAATTTATTAAAGCAGGTCGTCGGGTAGATCCGCTAGGTCCCTTAAAGGGAGTAATAAAAAAAGCTTCTTTAAAACTTAAAGGTAAAGAGCTCCAAAATTTTCATGAACATATAAAGAAAATTCGCTTACAAACTGCAGGAATTCCCACAAAACAAAAGATAGCTGAAGCCACTCAAAGTAAAATTCAATTTTAATTTTTATCTTTCTACAAAAAAGAAATTTTTCTTTTTAGAAAAAAGGATAAAAATTTCATAGTTAAGAGATTGAATATTCTTAAAGGATAATATCGCCATTTAACGTAAACTTATAGATTATTAATAAGCTCAAACTATTTTTAGGACATCTCTTCCTATGCTTTTTCCTAGGCTACTTAATCTTCTTGGCAAAAATGGTATTTTCTTTCACGTAAAATTTAAAAGAGCCCCTTAAAAAGATAACCCATGTGGTACATATGCACGGATGAGAGAGAAGAACAACTTCTTTAAATAGCTTTTCTATGGGGTATACCACTTTCATCCAACGCCCCAATAAGGCCTGCGCTATCCGAATAAGTTAGCATTAAGCTCGCAAGCATAGACGATTGTGCTTCTAAAATAGAATCCGCTATAATAGGAGAATCCGAAAATCCTGACAACTTTACCTTACCCACTTCCGCCGCCGAGAGTATCCCCCCCAAACGCCGAGTTACATCAAGACGTGTAATAATAAGGCGTGTCGCGCCGAGAGAATGGAACGATTGAGCCATGTCTACCATATCTAAAGCATGCCCATTCGCTGGCAATACGAGGATAGGAGTTTGTTGGATAGTCAAAACCCATTCAGCTAAACGACGTACTTCTGAGCGATCAAAAGGGTTGGTCCCCGGCGTATCAATTAAAACTATTTGGTATCCTTCTTCAGAACCTGGAATGGCCTTGATGAGCTCAAGAGGCGTTTTCGCCACGGAAATATCCAACCCCATAGCCTTTGTAAACGTGGTAAGCTGAGTGATTGCGCCAGCACGTATATGATCACAGGTAATGACTTTAACTTTCAAATTATTTATCACACACACTGCAGCCATTTTTGCGATAGCTGTCGTCTTTCCAACGCCAGGAGGCCCAACAAGCATAACTTTATGGAGCTTATGGAGCGAAAAATAAAGAGGTTGAAAGGTAATAAATTTTTCTAACGCATGTGCCAAGGCATAATAAGGTCCTGGTGAGGTGGCTGAGGCCTCAACATAAGCAAGAATCTTTTTAATAACGAAGCGAGGTGTTTGATGAAAAAGAAGAGAATCTTCAATAAGTTGCGCCATATCTAACTTATGTGAGTTTAAGACGCTTGTTTGACAATGCTCCTCCCCCTCTTTACCTTGATATAGACCTCGGCTCAAAGGATTTTCTCCCTCCAAGGAAGGATTGAGGCGGCATTTTTCCTTAGTTTGATTTAAAGTTTCCAAAGACCCGTCTTTTGAAGTTGCGGTAATTTCTACCCCCTCAGGGCATCCTCGTGAATGGAGTATTAAAGCATCTGGACCAAGAGCTTCACCCACAGCTTTAATAGCCTCCGACATTGTTGCCGACTTAAATATCTTTATTGTCATTTTTGGCTCCTGCTTCATATTGAACCAGCCGCAGGAATTTTTCAACATTCTTAACTCGAAGAATCAAAAAATTCGTAAACTCTTTTGTAATTTTTTCTCTTATAGGATCTTTCTAGCAAAGACAAACTAATAGGGATCAATAAATACCTTTTTGGGAGGCATACCCAAATAAGAAGTTATAAGCTACCCACTGTTTTAATTTTAACTTTTGGATGAATCTCATTTTGCGACATAACAACAAGAGAGGGACGGAAACGTTCAATAACGGAACGCACATATGGGCGAATCGTCCCACTTGTTAACAGAACGGGGTTTTGAACCTCAATAGTGGTTTTATCAAACAAAGCCTTACATGCCTGGATAAAATCTTGAAGCCGCGTTGGCGCCATAGATAAATGTTTGGATTCCCCTTCACCGCTTAGGGAACTGGAGAATTCTTTTTCCCATTGCGGAGAAAGAGTTACGATAGGAAGCGTGTTATAAGCATCCATATAAGCAGCACAGAGTTGGCGTGAAAGGCGACTTCGAACATGTTCAGTGATCGAAAGAACATTTTTGGAAAAAGTTGAGGCCTCTGAAATGCCTTCGAGGATGGTAGGCAGGTCCCGTATAGATACTCGCTCATTTAAGAGGCTTTGGAGAATTTTCTGGATAACGCCTATCGTGATTTGCCCACTCAGCATATCACCTAATAGCTTTTTATGTGATTGGTCAAGCTCATCTAAAATTTTTTGGACTTCTGTATAAGATAAAAGCTCCGCAACATTATCTTTAATGATCTCGGTAAGGTGCGTAATGATAACGCTTCGCGCTTCCACCACCGTATAGCCTTTCGCTTCGGCTTCAATGCGAAAATTAGGCGCCACCCACAGAGCTGGCAACCCGAAAGTAGGGTCCGAAGTCTTTATACCAGGAAAAGGCTGCTCATCACGATTTAGCCCAAGGACTAGAAATTTATCGATCTCAATATCCCCGCCTGCTGCCTCTACATCTTTAATACATATTCTATATTTATTGGGATCGAGCCGTAGATTATCTTGAACCCGGACAGATGGCAGGATAAAACCCAAATCACTTGCTAATTGTCGTCGAAGAGCTTTAATTTGGTCAGTTAGCTTAAAGCCCTCATCATCATTAACAAGGGGAAGCAGCCCATAGCCTAATTCAATACGGATTTCGTCGATTTTCAAGGCTTTACTAATATATTCATCTTCTGTTAATTCTTTTTGATTCTTCTCTTTCTCATCCTTAGCGTTTTTTTCTATTTTTTTCTTCTGACTCAAATACCATGAGCAAGTCCCTGCCGCCACCGCTAGACAGGCAAAAGGAAAGAAAGGAAGGCCAGGGAGGAAGGCCATAACAATCAAGAGAAAAGAACAAATTCCTAAAGCAGTAGGGTAAGCACTTAATTGCGTTAATATAGCTTTTTCGACAGACTCTTCAGCACTTGCTTTTGAAACAAGAAGACCAGCAGCCGTCGAAATAATAAGAGCGGGTATCTGGCTCACTAGACCATCACCTACTGTGAGGAGAGTATATGTATGAGCCGCCTCAGAAAGTGAAATCCCTTTTTGTACCACTCCAATAATAATACCGCCGATAACATTGACAAAGGTAATCATTAACCCTGCAACAGCATCTCCACGCACAAATTTCGCGGCACCATCCATGGCTCCGTAAAAATTAGATTCACCTTCAAGGTCTTTACGGCGCTTTTTGGCCTCCCCTTCATTAATAATGCCCGCCGATAAATCCGCATCAATCGCCATCTGCTTACCCGGCATAGCATCGAGGCTAAAACGTGCGGAAACTTCAGCTATACGTCCCGAACCTTTGGTAATGACCACAAAGTTCACAATAACTAAAATAGCAAAGACGATAATTCCAATAACGAAATTACCTTGCATAATAAAGTTACCAAAGGCACGTATAACCTCTCCAGCCGCCTCTGGTCCTTCATGTCCATTGGTGAGAATGAGCCGGGTAGAAGCGATGTTAAGTCCCAAGCGCAACATAGTAGCCACTAATAACACGGTGGGAAAAGAACTAAAATCGAGAGGACGAAGGATAAACAAAGAATTCATCAAAACAACTACTGAAAAAGCGAGAGAAAGCGCTAGAGATATATCAAGTAACAACCTTGGCAATGGCAAAATCATAATAATAAGGATACCAATAAGCCCCAAAGCAAACGCTATATCACTACGTTTTAAAATATTCAAAAGATCTTGAGCGTCAATTTTGCTACTCGAAGCTGCTTTAGCCATTACTTCATCCCTGGTTCATTGACTTCCTTAATTCACTTTCATCGCCGCTATACGCCATAAGTTTTAATCCATCTTCTTCATTATAAACTTTTAATTTATTGCGTAAGGTGCGTATCGAAATACCTAACAAATTGGCAGCATGGGTCCTATTTCCGAAACAGTGCTGGAGTGTATTAATAATTAAATCTTTTTCAACTTCAGCCACTGTTCGTCCCACAAACTGCGTGTTATTATCCTTTTCTTCTTTTTGAGAAGAATCTTGAGAGGGAAGAGCTTCAAGACGAATATTAAGAACGTCACTATCTATATGAGGTCCATTGGAAAGCAAAACAGCTCGGTGAATTTTATTTTCAAGCTCTCGTATATTCCCAGGCCATTCATAGGTCTCAAGCATCTTAAACGCTGATGGAGTGATCGTTTTACTCTCCAGCCCATTAAGCTTTGTGTATTTTTCCGTAAAATGATTTGCAAGAAGAGTAATGTCTTGTTTCCTTGTGCGTAAAGGAGGCAAATGAAGAGAAATGACATTCAAGCGAAAATAAAGGTCTTCTCTAAAATTACCTGATTTTACCTCTTTAATGAGGTCACGATTGCTTGTGGCAATTAAACGGATATTGACTTTAACCGGCTTGGCGCCCCCAACACGATCTATTTCTTTCTCTTGAATAGCCCTTAATAGCTTGGCTTGTAGGCGGGGGTGCATTTCACTTATTTCATCAAGCAATAACGTCCCGCCATTAGCTTCTTCAAATTTTCCTATACGACGTGCGATGGCCCCTGTAAAAGCACCTTTTTCATGCCCGAAGAGCTCTGATTCTAATAAATTTTCGGGGATAGCAGCACAATTAATAGAGACAAAAGGCTGGTGATGGCGATGGCTTTTTTGATGAATATAAGTGGCAAGCACTTCTTTGCCTGTCCCAGATTCCCCAGTGATTAAGACACTAACATCACGAGAAGCAATCTGATCAGCTAATTGGATAACTTGTTTTGTGCACGGATCAAGATAAATTAGATGATCATTTTTTCGACTTGCTACTTCAAGGACAGCGCCTATTAACTCCGGGTCGGGAGGCATAAGGAGGTATTCTTGAACACCGGCATGAATTGCCTCTACAGCTCGCTTAGACTGAGTTCCAATCCCACAAGCCACGACCGGAACTTGTATCCTTTCTTGGGTTAACGACGTCATAAAATCTTTGACATCAAGGACCACATCAATGAATACCAGGTCAGCCCCCTGCCCTAACCGGATAAATTGGAGCCCCTCTTTAATCGTTAGGACATGCGAAATACGAGCACCTCTTGAGAGAGCCACTTGACTAGCACTTGACACATGCCCTTCCAACGAACCAATAATTAATAACCGCATTTTCTACTCCCTTAGCGTCTATCCGCTTATAGATGGATTATAAGGTGATTAATCTGGTGATTAATCTACTGTCTCTTTCCTAACAATTTCTGTCATGGTAACTCCTAGACGATCATCAACCACCACTATTTCTCCGCGGGCTACTAAGCGATCGTTGACATAGATATCAATGGCTTCACCAACTTTTCGGTCAAGTTCGATCACGGCTCCGCGGCCTAATTTAAGCAATTGATTAATACGGATATTTGCTTGCCCAAGTACCGCTGAAATACGAACGGGAACATGATAAACCGCTTGTAAACATTCAACAGCTCGGTCGTCTTCGCCTTCCTTTTTCTCAGCCTCATCTTTTTCTTTAGACCTTACAGAGGTCTCTTTGCTTTGTTCCTCGTCTTGATCTTCTCCGGGCGTTAACCTCTTATCCCCATCATTCCCCATTATTCTTTCCCTCCCTAAAAATTGTCCTGTCCTAACTCAGTTTTGTGAGTGCCTGCCTCTTGTTTTAAGTTGCCGGTTTGGTACTTATTTTCTCATTTTTTTCTTTCTCTGTGTCTTTTTCAGTATCTTCTGTTGACGCGCTTGATGCTTCTTGCTGCGATTTTTCAGCGTTATTAGCTTCTTGCGTGTTAATGGCACGCTCTTTTTCTATTTCTTCTGCTGCTTCTATATCACGAGAAAGGGAGGGAGAAGGTGCATCGTCATTTTCAGGAGAGGATGACGTATCGTCGCTTTCAACCTTCTCTCTTTCCCCCTTTAAATAAAAATCCTGTAAAGGCTTGTCGCTAGATAATATAATCTCCGGTGTCCAATTCTTTAAAATTTGGTCAATTGATTCTAAGAGAGGTTGTTTAAGGTATTCATACCCACCTTCTTCCCAATCAATAATAATATCGCCACCTTCTAGCCCTTCCTTACCAATGAAATTAATTTTAGTTTTAAATTTTTCTTCTTCTAAATTAGATTGGATTCTCTTTTTTATTTTAGGCAAAGTATCTTTATTAAGGTAGATTATTAACTTTTCTTTGGTCCTAAAATCATCTAAACATTTTTTAAGGGTTGCCTCAACTTCAAGAAGAGCTACCTTTTCATCCAAGGCAGGATGAACTTTTTTTAGGATGACTTGGGCTAAATCGATGGTTTGGGCAAGAAGGAGAGATTCGTGCTGATCTTTCTCAGAAAAAAGTTGCGTGATTTTGTCTTCGATTAAAGCGATAACCTTATTAGCTTGTTCTTCTTGCTTAACAAGCTCGTCATTCTTTCCTGCTTCATAGCCTTCCTTATAACCTTCCTCTTTTGCTAAGGCGATCTCTTCTTCACTAAAAGCTTTTCTTGTTTCCTTTTCCAGAGCTTCTAAGTCGGCATAAGCTCCTTTAAATCGAATTGGAAAAGGGTAATTTTTTGATTCCATACGTTTCTTTCTTTCCAACTATTACCTAAAATATTAATTCGTCCCCCGGCTTCGGCTTGCCAATGACGATATCTCCTTTTTCAGCAAGCTCTTTAGCCACGCCCACAATATAGTTTTGGGCTTCCTCAACGCTGCGAACACGTACAGCACCCATATCTTCTAGTTCTTCTTTCATTAACCTTGCAGCCCTCTCAGGCATATTGGAGAAAAACAACTCACGCATATCATCGGTGGTTCCTTTAAGAGCTAATACCATTTTAGGGCGATTTAAGCTTTTAATAATAAGACGGATGTGATCTTGCTGTAATTTCTTGATATCATCAAAAGTAAACATCAGTGACTTTATGGTGTCAGCTTTTTCTTTATCTTTTGTTTCTAAGTTAGACAGGAGCTTTTTATCAACTCCTTTATCAAGATAGTTAAAGATCTCCGCTACTCTCCTATAAGACTCATCATCCTTTGTGCCAGATGTATCCGCCATAAGTTCGGCTTTTAGAGACCGTTCAATATCAACTAACACTTGTTTCTGGACTGATTTCATATTAAGGATCCGCATAATAAGGTCACAGGCAAGTTCCTCTTCAAAATAAGATAAAATGCGTGCTGATTTATCAGGACTCAATTTTGATATAACAAGAGCAGAGATTTGAGGATATTCAGTCCTTAAGTAATCAGCAAGGATATCATCATTAATGGCTTCAAGTTTGATCCATAGCGTACTTGTCTCGCTCCCACGCACTTGAGCCATGATCTCGGTTACTTTTTCTTTATCAAGAATTTTGTTAAGTAAACCCTCCATATTATCAAGCATCTTCATTTCAGCGTCGGCTGTTGCTATTTTTGTTAGAAACTCATTGATGAGCACTTGGATAATTTTCGTGGTCACTTTTGGGATACTAAGCATAGCGTAAGAAACAGAGCGCACTTCCTTTTCATCCATAAGATCAAAAAGCTTTTCTCTTTGGTCTTTTTCAAGGATGCTCATGATCACAGCGGCCTTTTCGACCCCGCTCAGCCGACTGCGGCGTACTGCAATTTTTTTTGCCATGCTCAGCCTTCCCCCATGTTATCTTCATACACCCACGAACGGATGACCTGAATTGCTTCTTTAGGGCGCTCATTAATAACCTTGGTAATTCGTTGCACAACAGCTCCCGGTGTTGCTGAATCAAGTCCTCCTAACCCTCCTAAATCCACCTCGCCATCTTCACTTGTTAGTACGGCTGAGAGCTTACTGTCATCCAACTCTTCATCTGGTTCTTCTACTATTTCCTCTCGCTGGTTTAAGCGTTCATTAAGGTTTTCTACTTTCCGAGCTGATGGCTCGCCCAATGCTTTTTCTTCCTTTACTTTATCGGGAGAAGGACGAGGATCATCTTTTCTATCTGGAAGAGGACCCCCCTCATTATTTGCTCCTTGCATGGCAAACGCATCACTGGGAGGCAGAACGAGCTTAAAGTTTTGAACCAATGGCTTAATAACAAGGAAAATAGCAAGGATACTAAGAACGGTAAAAGCTAAAATTTCTGCTAATTTAGAAATATTGAACCCAAATTTATGAAGAAAATCAGAAATTGTTCCACCTTGCTCTTTCCAATCGGACGGTAGGTCGATTCGCTCGAAGGGCATATTAACAACTTCTACGTTATCACCCCGTTCAGCATTGTAGCCTACAGCTAGCTTAACCAATCGTTCTATTTGCTCGAGCTCTTCTTTTGACCTTGGATGATACGTTAATTCCCCTTCTTCGTTCTTTTCATATTTACCATCAACAAGAAGAGCTACCGACAAACGTCTAACCTCTCCGACTTCCTTTACATGGCTTTTTACCGTCCGAGAGACTTCATAATTTGTAACTTCTTCCATTTTAGTGGCTTCATTTGATTGATGAGATTGAGGACGATCTTCATCTTGATTCTCAATATTTTCCTTAGCTGACACACTTATACGGGCACGTTTTTGCTTAGAGTTGGACCCTTCTTCTAAAGTCGTCTGGGATCTTATCGCTCTTTGTTCAGGATCATACAGCTCGGAATTAATGGTTTGCCGATCAAAATCCATATCCACGGCTACTTTCGCCTGAACTTTATCTCTTCCTACCGATTTTTCTAACAAAGATTCTATTTGAGCGGCTAAGCGAGACTCAAAAGCCGAACGAATTTCATCAACATGCGTTAAAGTAGGATACCCATTTTCTTGATCGCTGCGCTTAGCTAAAAGTGTCCCTTGATCATCTACAATTGATACATGATGAATCATCAGATCGGGAACAGCTGCAGTTACAAGGTATTGGATTGCCTTAACCTGCTCCTGATCCAGTCTCATGTTGCCCCGCATTTTGAGAAGAATGGACGCGCTTGGTTGTTGCCGCTCTCGACTAAAAATTTGCCGTTTAGGCAATACAAGATGTACCTTTGCCTTTTCAATTTGCGTGATGCTTGCAATAGTACGAGCAAGCTCACCTTCAAGAGCTCGAACATGATTAATATTTTGGATGAAGCTACTTGTCCCGAAACCTTCTGTTCGATCAAAAATTTCGTACCCCAAGCTTCCTCCTGAGGGAATGCCATCTTTGGCCATCATAAGACGAACATAACCAACCTTATCATGTGGTACATAAATTCTTGTTCCGTCTCCTTGAATTTTGTAAGGAATAGATAATGGTTCAAGTTTAGATATGATGTGACTGGCATCCTTTGCATCCAGTTCGGCATAGAGCAAGGAAAAATCAGGCGCTGAGATTCGGGTTACGAAATAAATAAAAAAGCTTAGGCCCGCAAGCAACAAAAGAATCATCGAGGCAAACCTAGCAAAACCCAAGTTTCTAATGGCGTTAATAAACGATTGTATCACTTTTCTTACTAACAATTATTACTGTTGGTAAGCTCAGTGTGCTTCTATAACCATAAAAAAATCGTTAACATCCGGAATTTTTTGCCTACTAATGACTTTTCCCTTTCGAGAGGATAAAGCTCAATAAGTTGTTAAGAATTTTAACGGCTACAGAAGCTTCTATCCTCTCCTTATAAAAGGCTTAGCGCTTGATGCGCTCAAGGGCATCAAACATTTCATCCGCAGTGGAAAAAACTTTCGTGTTGGCAGAGAAAGCACGTTGAGCCACAACCATTTCAGTCAATGCATCTGCCAAGTCAGCCGAGGATAACTGCAATTTATTGGAGACCACTAATCCTGTGCCATTCTCACCTGGCTTCGCAAGATTTAGCTCTCCTGCGACATCATTAAGGCGATAGGTATTGCCTGTTAGCACATCCAAGCCGTTGGGGTTCGGGACCGTCGCAAGAGGGATTTGATATACAGGAATAATCTGACCATTATCATAGTGGGCATTAATAGTGCCTTTTTCATTAATGGATACATCAATGAAATTGCCGGCTTCAAGCCCGTCTACTTTCTTTACTCGCTCAATAAATTCATTCCCATTACTCGTAATTCCATTGAGCATCCCTATGGCTCCTAGATCAAGAGTAAGAATACTATCAGCGACAGCGCTATTCCAGGCAATGGCAATATCGGGCATCGACGCACCGGCGCTATCATCGCCTGCAAAGCTTTTTGGTCGTCCGAATTCATCAAAAACGATTTCTGTTGAAACATCAAATTCCTCATAATCGTCCCCTGACCCTACAGATGTTTGTTCAATCGAGACGGCATCATCACTTTCTATTTTCATCTGCCAAGTAACTTCTTTATCTACGAGATCTTCGGCTGTTTTCCTGAAAGAAAACAAAAGATTATGCCCAATTCCTTTTGAATCAAAAACTCTTAAGGAGACGGTATGCTCAGCTCCGATAGGAACACCAGATTTTAAGTTCATGGCTAGGTTGATTTGCGTTGATTCCTTTGCCACGGCCGGTAAATTCGAGAGATTCACCACTTCTAAGCTATTAGAAGACGCTGTATTAGAACTTACCGGAATGCCTTCTTCGTCTGTGCGCCAAGCTTGTAAGTAATAGCCTTGGGCATTTCTTAAATGCCGCTGGTTATCAAATGCAAATGAACCGGCTCGTGTATAGTAGACTTCTCCTTGTCCAGGTGTTATCTCTTTTGTAACGGGAAAGAACCCACGTCCATCGATATAAAGGTCCGTTCCTGAGCTTGTATCCGTGGGGATACCAGGATCATCAATAAAGCGACGTACATGCGTTTGGATACCACCGGCTGAAAACCCTGACATCCGCGAAGAGGTAGATACGAGTGACGAGAAACTTGAAGAGATTTTTGCATAAGCTGTTGTCCCTGAGTTCGCTGTATTTTCCGCTGTAACTGCTATCTTTTGACTTTGGCCAGCCATCCCTGAAACAGCAGAAGTCATTGCACTAAAAATACTCATTTTTTATTCTCCCTACTTGGTAATAGTGTATGTCCTAAAAAATTTTAATTTATATATTCTGTTTAATGGTTGTTTGCTCTGTTAATGTCTGGTTCTTATCCGCTCGTTGATACAATGATAGCTTGTCATCGTTTACTCCAAGAGATACGAGTTGGTTGAGCCCAACTGCTGTTTCGCCAATAATAAACCACGGCGTATCTCCTTCAATTTCTATAGAGCGTACCATTCCTTTTAAAGAAAGGTCGATTCCCTGGGTATTTTGTTTTTGGTCTACAGCAACTAATTCGACTTGGTAAGCACCAGCTTGGATAGGGTTGCCGTCTTCGTCTTGTCCTTTCCAAGAAAATGTCTGATAGCCAGCTTTAGCAGGAACCTCTTGAACATCTACTATATTGCCAGACAGGGTCTTAATAAGAAGCCGTGCCTTTTTCATCTCAGCGGGTAAATGATAAGATAATTCGACAGGATCCCCAGTAAATTGGACATATTTTACGTCAGCCTCTGCCTCTTTACCCACAAAGCTTGTAGTAAGAAGTAAAGAATTGGTTTTTTGAAGACTAATAAGCTCGTTAAGTTTCTTATTCATGGATGAAGCAAGTTCCACATGCGTAAAATGGGCAATTTGATTGGTAAAGTCTGTGGTATCCATGGGCGCAAGCGGATCTTGGTTTTGAAGCTGGACCGTCAACATCTTTAACATACTTTCAAAATTATCCCCGAGGCGACGTTCTATTCTTTGTTGCTGATCCCCATTTTTCGAATCCAAGCGCTTTGAAGGACGATAACGTTCCGCTTTAGAAAGAGATCGATCTAATCTTTTATCCTCTTCCTTATCTAAGCTCGTTGTATTATGTCTAGCACTCAAGATGTCACCTTCTCTAAACTCAGAAAGCAATTTATTTGACACCTTAGTCACAGGAATCATTGGGGAAGTAAGGGCACTAACCATAGTGAAGCTCTCCTATATACGAATATTTATAATTTCTCTGGAAATAATGTTCTCATCTTTAAAAGAAGGTGAAGAAAAATCCATTCCAACCTTCTCGTAACGATCCTTTATACTGTCCTTCTCGAGTTGTGATAAGCGTGGGTATTCGTTTCCATATTGTTGATCAGCATGCTGCTTAAGAGAAAAAGAAAGCCCGCCATTTTCAAGTTCAAGGCCGCTATCGGCAATAAGTTGGCTTATAAGGCGCTCATCACGTTGTAACATTTCCATCGTCGCCAGCTTCTCAACACTAAATTGCGCTGTCGCTTGCCCATCCGCTATAATTAAGCGCACATCAACCTTGCCAAGAGATTTAGGGTAAAGTTGAATAGTGATATGCTGTTCCCCATCTTTAAGATGATGGGTAATTTTTTCCGCTAATTGATGAGAGGGAGCTTTTGATACGTCGCGTCCTGTTTTTGTCAGCAATATCTCTTTTTGCTCAGCTAACAATCTTTCTCTTGAGATGTCCTCTTGTTGAAAAAGGTCCACGTGCGCGGAATTTTCTTTCACGTTAGAAAGCTCCTCCTCGGGAGTCTCTGTTATTTGGCGGACTTCTAACAACTGGTTTTGCCGATCCTGTATTTCTTTAACCATTCCCTGAGAAACTATATTCTTCCCTCCTATTGCTCCTTGGGAAGACAAAGCTTGTTCCACTTTTTCTTGTGTCATTGTTACTTCTTGCTGTATCGTTTGCTCTTTTAAAGAATCCGCAGAATCGACTTGAGGGAAAGATAGCTTCTTTTCAGAAAATTTTTGGATATCTTCTCCCTTTAAAGGTAAAATAGTTTCTTCCTGTCTTTTTTCTGTTTCTCTTATAGGCAAAAGGAGCCCTCCATCCTTGCTTTCTTTTAAAGGTTCTGTGAATGGATTAGCTGTCGTTAGTCTTTCGGTGTTATCGTCCTCCAACTCTTGGGCAGGAGAAAAATATGCATCTTGAGAGGCATTTTTTTCTTGGCCAAGCATCTCAGCCATGTCGCCTTGCTCAAGATCAAAATAACCTTCATCTAACGGAAGCTGATTGGGTACAGGCGCGAGAGGCTCATTAATATCAAGACGACTTGAAGCGCCGGTAAGATTTTCCTTCACAAGAAACACGCTAGAATCAGCGCCCAAGAAAGGAAAAGAGAGCAAACCATCTGCCGTTTCAAGCACCCTTGTGCTCATGGCCTTCTCTTGGCTCTCTGCGTCTATCATGTGCCCTAAAAGGTCACTTCCAGGCATGTTACCCACTATATCTCTCAGAACAGGGAAATGTTCCCCTGCCTCCTCCTTGGGAAAAAAGCTCCCCAATGGCAAAGTGTCGTTTAAGATCATGAGAGGTTCCGGTTGATTAATCTGACTCAGGACCCCCTCCATACCGTTTTCTGGGATTAAATCCTCAAATTCTTGATTGCCCTGCGATTTACATCCAGGAGATTTGAGGGCTTTACCATACGTTTGGCCTTGGAAGTTAAGTTGTTCTAATACTAATCCTACCTGTGATAGATTATAGTCCGACATACCTTCGTCCTTTTCTTGCATCTATTTCCTTTTATGCAAAGGCCATGCCAAATAAAGAAACAACAGGCAAAAATTTTAAATTTTTTTGAGAAAAATTCTATTTCTTTCTAGCATCCAAGGATAACATCTTACCTTTAGCCTGGATTCAAGGAGGGATAAGCTTTTAAAAGGGGGGCTTGTTTCGAACTTTACATAGCAAAGGAACGGGCAAAAAGGGCAATAATAGGAAAGATGCCGTTGTACCCAGTAAGGAGAGGAACATTCTGTATCACGTTGTAAGGGAAATATCATCCGTCCCTTGCCGGGATTGACGCTCTTTTTCCGCCTTATTAGCTAATTCTTGCCATGCCTCCAACTGCGGCAGCAATAATTGCACGACTTTTTTGCCTTCTTCCACACTATTATAAGCATCAAGCCGCATTAAAAGAGAGAGAATATATTTATATAAAGCTAATAAGTTATTTTTAAGCTCTTCATCAAATTCTGAGGGAACATGTACCGCCATATAATCGATAATATCGAGCGCCTGTTTATTCAATTTGTAACGCTTTTCAATATCCTTCTTCTGAATTGCTTCAATGGACTGCTCAACAAGGTTAATAAGTCTTTGATAAAGAGCATAATAAATATGAGCCAAGCTAGCTCCTGAATATTTATTATACAAATAACGATCGATAGCGTCCATCTGTCTGTCCTTTGTTGATAGTTAATGCTTGTTATGACCCAAAGATTGCATATGCTGCTTTAGGACATCTCCTATCGCTTGCACTTGTGACATCCTAGTTTCTGCTGTTCTATACTGCCTTAATAAATTTTTTTTCTGTTCCTCAATCCGGGAGAGCCTCTTGATGCGAAATTCTTCTTTATTAAGACGCCTTTCCTCATAGTCGGCCAATTCCTGGAAAATATGCCCGCTATCTCCTACGAGACTCTCCACTTGCTTATAAATCTGAGCGCCAATGCCACTACTATACGTAACGGTTACATTAGAAGCAGTGGGGCCATAATAGTAAAATTTTAGCCCTTTCGCAGGTCCTGAGTCAATCGAGACAATATTTTTATCAATAGCGGTATCTGGTTGGGTTCCCTCTCCGTCATCAACAGAAACATTCCCAATCGTTCCATCACCACTCATGGTAAAATCAAAGGAAAGGCCTACCGGAGACGTTATCGTATTCTCAAGGCTATACTCAACAAGGAATAATTTTGTGCTACTGCTTACAATTTGAAAATTAAAAAGCTTTTTAACTTCATCAAAATTATTTTGCAGTGCTTTAACAAGTTCTAAGCCGTCAATGTTTAATTTCTTAATGGCTGGTTGGATGGTTTTGCTATTTAGGTCCGATGTTTTAATAGTATGAATACCGATGTCACTTAGGAAACGATAGAAATCTTCCGCTCCCCCTCCTTGCTTGAAAGCTATCGGAATATTCTTAAAAATTCTTTCTAATTCACGCATAATAGAGGTATTAGCAAGTTCCCCGCCTTCGTTAATGATACGACCGATCGAAAGATCCACTTTTTGAATATGCGAGTTTAGGAAATCAGCTATTTTGTTAAATGTCTCCGCGAAAAGAACGAGATGATTGTAGATAGCTTCATTATTAGCCTGAACATCAATTTTAACGGTTGTGGTTGGCTCTGATTTTGTAAAAGCGAGAGTCACACCAGGAATAATATCATCCACGGTATTACTATTTCGGGTAATAGGAATTCCCTCAATACTCACTTCCAAAGGCTGCGCCTCTTGCATTTCATGGGCGATGGTATAGGTACCAATTTCCGTAAATCCTAAGCTTTCTGCATCAACTAAGTCCTGGGTCGTGGTTGCGTCAAAAACGATAGGGCGATTAGGGTGCAGATGGCTGAGAATCAAGTAATGTGCTTCATGGGTAAGAGAAACAATGGTAGCTTTAATAGGAGCGGGAGAGTTATTTATCTTTAATGCAATATCGCTTAGAGAATCTTCTTCTCCTACCACGATATCATACAATGTCCCTTCATCATCAAATATGATTGTCCCTGAGAACTCAAGTTCAGCCCCTAATTCCTCTTCAATAAGTTCACTTCTAATTTGATGAGATGTTGCAAGAGAAGATACCACAGTGTTATAAGAACCTACTGTCGCCTCATGGGTAGCCACTGCGGAAACAATTTCTTCGGCTTTTGAGGGGGCGACCCCTGTAGCAGAAGAAGACACTATTTTACTCTTAAAAATATTTTCACGCGGGTCGGTTGAGACGCCCTGTAGCTGAGCAAGAATTTCTTGTAGGCTTTCTAAGGTTGTTTGAATATCTTTTAAAGACAGTGCCTTGTCATTTAAGTGTTTAATACCCACGTCAATAGGATCAATATGCTTTTTTATCTGGGCGATTTCAATTTGTTCAGCAATATCATGCCAGTCAATGTTTGAACTACCGCCTGACATATAAGTACGGCCACTTTTTTCATCAACAACGACTTTCCCAATTCCTGATATATGAGCCATAAAAGAACCTCGAACGCCATTAGGAAATTAAGAAAGAGAGAAAAGGGGACGATCCCCCTTCTCCCTTGTTTAAGGTACCTTTAACGAAATAGCTGTAGAAGGTTTTCCGTCATTTGACCTGAACGCGTGATCATCGCCAAACCAGCCTGCAAGAGAACTTGCTTGCCAGCCAGCTCTGAAATGGCTTCTGCCATGTTCAAATCAACCAGAGAGCTTCGTGCTTCTTCCGTGTTCTCCACCGCAACTTCAAGCGATACACGAGCGAAGTCCAAGCGGTTTTGGGCCGCACCGATGGTTGAGCGTGACGTGTTCAAGCTACTAATCGCTGTTTGCATTTCTGAGATTGCAGTATCAGCATTAGCAAGGCTATCGATCGATGAGTTATTGATACCAAGCTGAGCCGTCGTCGCTGCATCCAGCGTTACCGATATCTTGTTATCATTCTGCGTACCAGCAATACCTGTACCCACCCGGAAATCAAACGTTGATTGTGTGGCCGAGCTCGAACTTAATCCAGTGAATATCGTGTTATCCAATTGGTTAAGCGTGATAGCTCCTACTGTTTCGTTACCGTCGAACAGTGTACCCACCGTAAACTGAATGGTAATGGAGTCTTGACGCTCCCCCACTGTACGTTCTAGGGTTACTGTTTTAAGGCCTGTTGATGAAAGGTCAACACCGGTAGCTACAAAGTTAGCCTCATCCGCCGATAGGGTTAGGGTTAGGTTGTTACCACCTGCAAAGTTGGAGAAAGCAACCGTATTTGCAGTAATATCATCGACCCGTCCTTCGGACTCGGTAATGCTAATCTTATCGTTAAGACCGGCTGTGTTGGCGGTAATGACACCCGTACCATTTGTTATGGAAACCGTGTTGACGGCGATATCAATTTCTTCATCTTTATCGAAATCGTCATTTAGAGTAATGGTTACCCCCATCGCCGCAAAATCCACCTCTTGGGTCTCATCCGCACCAATTGCTGTCGCACCAATATTAACTGTCTGCGACGCACCTGTCTCAAGGCTTTTTACACGAAGTTGGCGTGGGCCTAATTCACCTGTACCCGCGTCACCACCATAAGTGATTTCATAAGGCGCATCCGGCGTCGTTGGAAGAAACGCGATTTCCGCAAAACCTTCATCTACATGGAGCTTGGAATCTGTCGCCGTATCAAGAGGAATATAGCTAGCTCCCGATGTCGGACCAGACCCATTCAAAATCACCTGACCGTTAAAGTTCGTTGTCTTAGCGATACGATCGATTTCGCTCTTAAGCTGCGTAAACTCGAAGTTTAAGTTTGCGCGATCGTTATCGGTTAAGTGTCCTGAAGAGGACTGAACGGCCAGAGTATTCATACGGATCAACATATCACTTACCCGTGATAGAGCTGAGTCCACAATCTGAAGCATCGAGTTTGCCTGGGCAGCGTTTGTCACCGCCTGCTTAAGGCCAAGCACTTCGGCCCTTAACCCCGTTGCGATGGCCATCGCCGCAGCGTCATCTCGTGCTGCTTCTACTTCTTTACCAGATGAAAGCTTACGTAACTGGTCTGTGGCTTCGGCACTTGCTTGCTTCACATTGCGGTTAGCAATGTTTGCCGCGTAGTTTGATATAACGTTCAAAGACATTTATTTTCTCCTTCTTGGATTTTCATGTTTAAGACTACTTGTCTTATAGCCCCCACAAAATGTGAGTGCTTTTGAGTCTTATGCAAAAACCATACCATCATATGGTATACAAAAGCTTAATTCGCTTTCGAAAGTTTTCTGTCAAAAATTGAGCTTACGTTTGCTAGGAACTTTTTTCCGGAAATAGGAAAAATTTTCAAACGGAAACGGAAGGCGCTTATTGCCTCCTTACTCATGGTGTCGATAGATGAAAGAACGAATTTTGGGCATGATATAGGTACGCCAACGATGACCATTAAAGATACCGTAATGTCCTACGGATTTTTGCTCATAATGACATTTTTTATCCCTTGGGAGGCGATGACACAAATCCTGCGCCGCTTTCGTTTGGCCTAAGCCAGAAATATTATCTTTCTCACCCTCCACGGTCATAAGCGCCGTTTTTTCAATGACACCTGGGTCAATAAAATAACTCCGCCATTTCATAAATCCTTGTGGTAAAGCGTGTTCATGAAAAACGGTTTGTACCGTCTGCAACACATACTCGGCTGGCAAATCCATTACCGAGCGATATTCATCATAAAACTTTTCATGAGCCTCGGCACTTTCAAGATCCTCAACAATTAAGCTCTGGTAATGGCGGCGCTGGGCATTCAAATGCCGTTCGATATCAAGAGACATAAAACCTGAAAGCATTAAAAACCCTGGGCATACAAGGCGCCCACGTCCCCTATAATTTATAGGCACTACTGACAAAGTATTTTTTTTAAACCACTCAAGAGGCTTACTTTTAGAAAAGCGGGTGACTTCGGTAGGTCCTGCGCGCGTATCAACAGGGCCGCCCATGAGAACCATAGATTTTGGTTGAGCCGGGTCATCCCATCGCGCAAGTAGAGAAACGGCTGCCAGCACAGGAACTGTTGGTTGACAAACCGAGATCACGTGGAGGTCAGGCCCAAAAAAACGAAGAAAGTCAATGATGTATTCTATATAGTCATCTAGGTTAAAAGAGCCGAATTCAACAGGCACATTGCGCGCATCATACCAATCGGTAATATAAACATCAAAGTGAGGCAAAAGAGCTTCTACCGTACCTCTTAAAAGCGTCGCATAATGACCAGAAAGAGGCGCCACAATAAGAACACGAGGATCGTCCTTCTCTGTCACACGTTTAAAGTGCAACAATTGGCAAAAACTCTTCTTCAAAACAACTTCTTCATATACCTTAACTACCTTTCCCTCGATAAGAGTCGTGTCAAGGCCAAACTCAGGATGTTGATACTCTCGTGTTAAACGCTCAAGAATATGGATATTGGCCCCAAGGATAGGGAAGAGCTTGTTGATAAGAGGCTGCTTAAAAAATCCTCCCGCTCCTTTTAAAGATTGATTTGTTTTATTTAAAAATAATTTTTGGAGCTCATAAGACGCATATAGCATTTTTACCCTAACCTTTTATTTCAAGCTAGCAACATTATAAATTAGTAATTTTCTTTAAAAGTTAAGAAAACCTAAAATTTTTTATTTAAGGTTAACAAAGGAAAAAATAATTTTAAAATGACCTTATGTGATGACGAAGAACGTCTGCTATATATTCCGGCGAAGTTTGGTGGGTAAAATGAGTGATAAATTGGCCTTTTGGACTCATAAAATAAATAATAGAAGTATGATCGATTAAATAATTATCGCTGCCTGTCTTATATTCTTTTGCATAAACTTTATAGGCTTTCATCACCTCTTTAAGTTGATCTTCACTTCCTGTTAAGGCAATAAAGCTGGGATGAAACTGCTTAATAAACCGTTCTAATTCCTCTATATTATCTCGTTTTGGATCTACTGTGATGAAGAGGGGCTGTATCTTATTTACTCTCTCGCCTAATTTTTTTAAAGCTTCTGATAAATTAGATAACCCTGTAGGACAAATATCGGGACAATAAGTATACCCAAAATAGACAAGCAAATACTTGCCATAAAAATCGGTATGACGCCGAAGATTACCGTGATGATCTGTGAGGGTAAAAGGGCCACCGATATGCGCCTCTCCTAAGCCTTCACCTTGAGTGACTTCAGCTATATCTCCTTCTCTTTCCCCATATACGTACCAGGAAAGCCATACAAGAAAGGCGCATAAGGCCGCTATTAAAATCGTTAAAATAATTTTTTTCATTAAGAAGGAAATTGTTATTAAAATGTGTTCGGCTCTTATTATGGGAGGGATCCCTTCCTTCGTCAATCGTGTTTCTCACTGTTGTGCGAAAGTAGCCTCAGTTAATATTACTCTACAGGAATATAATGATTCAGAGAAGATAAAGAATAGTTGTTCGTACTTTATGCTTGACGTGCGTCCTTATTATTATCCAGGAGGGGAGAAAACGCCTTATCTCGCCCTTTGTTATGGTTGACGCCCGTCGCCCGGTTCTTTCTCTTCACGTCTTTGGTAGTCTTTTAGTGTTCAATCTTTAAGAATTAGCAAGATAGCCCTTCAAGCCCTGCTACTCATGGCCCCTATCAATAGAACAGTAGAGTGTTAGGATAAGCGGCGTTGATAAGCTGTTATGGAATAAACGTCTTAGAGAGTTCCTATTCCTTGCAGTCTACTCATTTGTTTGTAGCCTAAATTACAGAATAAAATTTATGGTTGAATTGGTCCGATTGAGATTGAGCAACGTCTTGATGCCAGCTTGGGAATACGCTGTGTGCCACATATATACTAGCAGAGTTCTAGAGTCTCCCTGATATTTCCCATTTAATCTATATTTCTGAGAACCCAGATATTTAATGGAATGTAACATCTTACTATCGAAACAAATCTCTCAGCAGGACAATGTTGCCATGACTGGAACTATTCTATTTTTATTTTATCAATTCAGACGTACTTAATACTTTAAGCTATCTTCTCCATTTAAATAATATAATATAATATTTCCTTTATTTTCTCCTTGATATTTAATTTACTTTGTTTATATACCTATATATATTTAATTTATAAAAGGATATATATGCCATGATTCAATTTAAGAAGAAAAAAATATGTTTTACTTTGGCATGTGCGGCTATTGCTTTTCAAAGTAGCCTTCCAGTTCAAGCTCTTTGGCCCATGGGAGAAAATGATACTCATGAGAAAATTGCCGAATATGGAAAACATTTTAGCTCTATAAAAAGCTTTGTAGCGGAAGATCCCGCCAGTAGATACACTTTTTCAGGGACAAAGGTAGGGGAGACACAGAAATACGATGTGTATTTAACGGCAGCCCATGTTCTATATGGTTGTCCTACCTGGCCAGAGGGTATACTTCATTATGAGGTCCATCCCCAATATGGCCATAGCCTTCCTGGATATGAAGTTCATACCCAATTTATTGCTGAGTCTGGTCTCCCTGAATTTACATCTAGTAACTTCTTGCTAGGATTTGGTCTTTCTTTATCTACAGCAATTATTGGTAGCTTGGCATTATCAGGTATTTATTACCAAGGTATGAGTATCAATAATTTTCTGGCAGGGGTACTCTCTGTTAGACTTGGGGTACTAGCTAAAAGGTACTTTTCGGAAACAAAACAGCACCGTACTGGCGCTTCATCTGATCTTGCCTTCGTGTTTACGGATAAATCGGATGCCAAGGTTATACCTATCTATCAAGGTGATTGGTCAAAACTTCATAATGCCGAGGCCACAGCTGTAGGATATGGAGTAAGATACAGCAACCACTTTAGAGATCCTAGGGAAAGTAGTTTAAGTAAGCTTGATCGACCCGGAGTCACACCTCTCAGACAAGCGGCTGATCTTGAGGTCAATTATGAACCAACTTCCAAGACATTCTCTCATGTTTACTTACCAAGGACCTCTACCGCTAAGCCTTATGCTAGTTTAACAGAAGGAGATGGTGGTGGCCCTCTGCTTTGGAAAAACCCGCAAGGGAAATATGAAATCATTGGTGTAGCTTCTCAAACTCTTAGTGATTACAAGACTCCGGATTTATATCACTTTATGGGAATCAGTGTTAGCGAAGGACATCAGTATAAGTTAGCTGAAAACAGCCCGGTAAATAAATATTATGAAGATCTTCATCAAAAGTGTGCAAATCTGCATGACTATTCCTCTGTTATAAGAAATGATCTCTCCTGTTATGGAAAGGAAGACGTCTGGTCGAGGGTAGATTTTCAGTTTGTTCAAGACATTTTTCAAAAATACAACATAACGACTGGCTAATTAAAGACTTTGCCTAAGTATTTTTAATTAAAGCTCTCGGCTAAAGAAAGCGAGAGCTTTTTTCACATCTTTTTTCGAGTTTTCTTAGGAACCTATCCAATAAGGTAAAAGGAGAAATAGAAAGAAAGAGGAGGCAATAGACCTCGAAGGGTTGGCAGAGAACGTTTCCCACGCCACACGTAGCTGCCTTGCGAAAGCCATAATAACCGCCCATTGTGCGGGATCATCAATGCCAAAGCAATTCCAACGTTGGATCGCCACGCTACGCGCGCGCTAACAGACAGAAAGTTAAAAGGGCCTCGCTCAGGTGTGTCTAAGAGAAAAAGTATAAAAAGGGGTGAAGAGGAAGAATTTAATACGTCCGCTTGGTAAAAACCTTAGGAAAACATGGACAGCGTCATACAATAAATTGTAAGCATATCTCAGTAAAAGCTTGCGATTTTTTAGAAGGCATCGCGATGCCCCGTCAAAAGAATATCACGCGAAGAAAGAACAAGATATATCTCGACGCTTAATTCTCTTAAAGTAAAGCATGAATTTAACTCTGTTATTAAAAGTGCAGGTATTCAGGCTACTTTTAACTAAAGGAGCCTTTAACTAAAGGAGCCTTTCGTCGCCTCTAACCCTATCTCGCTTGGATCCACCTCTACAATCGATTCCTTAACGGCAGGCCTCTAACATCATAAAAAGATAAAAGAAATTGCCACGCGTTTGTGTCAGGCAGACACTATGAAAAAACGGTATTTAGTCCCTAGAGTCTTAGCAAGGCCATAGCCCATGCTATAAGCGTGCTCACGTCTCTCCTAGGAAGCTCGCGCCTTTTTCTTCTCTTCGCTTCCTTGCTTAGTCTTCTTAGCTTTTGTGTCAGAAGGTGTGGCTTTCTTCGGCTCAGCAGCAGCAACTGTGGGTGACCCACTGCCAGAATTCTTAGCCGCCGCATCCCTTTCTACAAACTCAATGAAGGCCATAGGTGCCATGTCACCCGAACGATACCCAGCTTTGATGATGCGTGTATACCCACCTGGGCGTTGTTTATAACGATCCCCCAATACATTAAGTAGCTTATCTACGACATTTTTACTACGCGTTACTTGTAATAGCTTCCTACGTGCAGCCAATCCACCTTGCTTACCTGTGGTGACCATTTTTTCTACAATAGGACGTAAATCTTTTGCCTTGGCGAGAGTCGTTTTTATTTGTTCGTATTGGATTAAAGATTCCGCTAAATTCACAAACAAAGCACGACGCTTGCCACTATCTCGACCAAATTTACGCCCTGAAACGCCATGACGCATCTCACAAACTCCTTTAACAATTATAAGTTAGCAATAAGGTTCTTCAATTTTTTTTGCTAAGTCTTCAATATTTTCAGGTGGCCAATTCTCCACCATCATACCAAAATGAAGCCCCATTTGCCCCAATATTTCTTTAATCTCATTTAAAGATTTACGACCAAAATTAGGGGTCCGCAACATCTCATTTTCCGTTTTCTGGACCAAATCACCGATATAAACAATATTTTCATTTTTCAAGCAATTCGCTGAGCGAACAGATAATTCGAGCTCGTCCACACGACAAAGAAGATGCTTGTTGAAAGGCAACTCATTATCTTCTTTTTTCTCTTCTTCACTCGCCGGTTCTTCGAAATTAATAAACGGTTGAAGCTGATCTTGTAAAATTCGCGCTGATAACGCAATAGCATCTTCAGGCGAGAGCGAACCATTGGTGCGAATTTCCATAATCAACTTATCGTAGTTGGTTACTTGACCAACACGTGTATGTTCAACCTTATAGGCGACCTTCTCCACGGGTGTATAAATAGCATCAATAGGAAAATAGCCAATGGGAGCATCTTCACTTTTATTTTGTGAAGATGGAACGTACCCCTTACCTGTATCGACAGAAATTTCCATTTGAACGTTAGCATTCTTGTCAAGTGTACAAATAAGCAAGTCTTTATTAATAATCTCTACCGAAGAATCTGTTTCGATGCTTCCGGCATATACCTGCCCTGGCTTATTTGCCTTTAAATAAATTTTCTTTTGACCTTCTGCCTGCACCTTTAAAGCAAGAGATTTAAGGTTAAGAATAATATCCGTGACATCTTCACGTACACCCGGAATGGTAGAAAATTCATGTAAAACACCATCAATGTGAACGGATGTAACCGCAGCTCCTTGAAGGGAAGACAAAAGCACCCTACGTAAGGCGTTCCCGAGGGTTAAGCCATAACCCCTTTCCAACGGCTCAGCAATGACCGTTGCCTCTTTCCTTGGGTCTTTACCAGGAACAATCTCTAATTTATAAGGCTTGATTAATGCCTGCCAATTTTTTTGAATCACCGCACTACCCCAATTAATTAAAAAAGATTACACTCGACGTTTCTTTGGCGGACGACACCCATTATGTGGCACAGGGGTGACGTCTTTAATCGTTTTAATAGCAAAACCCACTGTCTGCAAAGCTCTCAACGCCGATTCACGACCCGATCCAGGACCCTTGACATAAATATCTAAACTTTTCATCCCATGCTCTTGCGCCTTTTTCCCCGCATCTTCAGCCGCCATCTGAGCAGCAAAAGGCGTTGACTTACGCGACCCCTTAAACCCCATAGAACCGGAGGACGACCAGGAAATGGTATTTCCCTGAACATCTGTAATGGTAACAAGGGTATTATTAAAGGTTGCGCTTATATGAGCAATACCTGAGATAATATTCTTCTTCTCACGTTTTTTTAATCGTGGTGCTGATGCTTTTGCCATTTTTACCTACTAAGTTTTCTTCTTGCCTGCAATGGGGAGAGCTGGACCTCGCCGAGTCCGAGCATTTGTATGAGTCCTCTGCCCACGGACAGGTAACCTTTTCCGATGGCGAATACCACGAAAACATCCCAAATCCATGAGACGCTTTACATTCATGGACACTTCACGACGCAAATCACCCTCTACTTTATAGTGAGCATCGATAATCTCACGAATTTTCATAATCTCATCTTCCGTTAATTCATTAACCCGACGATCTTCAGAAACAGAAGCTTGCGCTAAGATATCCCTAGAGATTTTCAATCCGATTCCATGCACATATGTCAATGCGATAACCACTCGTTTGTTAGTGGGAATATTGACACCTGCTATTCGCGCCACATTAATTCTCCTTCAACTGCTTGCTCTAATAATATTCTTTATTTGGGCTGATACTTTATCTATATCCGCCATTCCATCAACAGAACTTAAAATGCCTTTATGAGCATAATAAGGAACCACAGGCTTTGTTTCTTTTTTATAAATGTCTAGACGAGATCTTACGACCTCCTCCTTATCATCTGCGCGTCGGGTAAAAGATGTCGAGCCACAAATATCACAAACACCTTCTTTTCTAGTTGGATGATACTCATCATGATACCCAGTTTTACACATTTTACACATATAGCGGCCTGTAATCCGCCGCAACAATGTCTGCTCATCTACTTCAAAGGCAAAGACATGATCGATGGTAATATTTTTCTGTTGAAATATACCTTCTAGAGCCTCAGCCTGCTCTATATTCCGCGGAAACCCGTCTAATACAATGCTTCCATTTTGCTTTATAATAGGTTCTATACTTTTAATCAACAACTTTATAATTAAATCATCCGGCACAAAAGAACCTGCATCAATCAATTTCTTAATGTTCTGGCCTAGTTCACTCCCCTTAGACGTCTCCTCACGCAATAAATCACCAGTAGAGATATGAGTAAAACCAAAACACTCCTTTAGCATCTGCGCTTGAGTGCCTTTACCAGCTCCTGGAGGGCCTAAAAAAACAATATTCATTTTACCTAAGCCGCCCGCCTTTCATTCCAACTTTCTTCATCAGCCCCTCATATTGATGCACCACTAGATGCGAATGAACTTGAGCTGTCGTATCCAATGTCACACTTACGACGATTAATAAGCTTGTCCCTCCAAAAAAGAAAGGAACCCCCATATAATACGTTAAGATGCCAGGAAGAATACAAATAGCCGATACATAAGCGGCTCCGATGACAGTTATACGCGTTAACACATAGTCAAAAAACTCAACCGTACTTTTCCCTGGGCGGATACCAGGTACAAAGCCACCATTTTTTCTTAAATTCTCAGCCGTTTCTTCAGGGTTAAACATCAGTGCCGTATAAAAAAAGCAGAAAAAAACAATCAATAAAACATAAAGGGCTGTATGCAAAGGTCTACCTAGAGTTAATTGTCCTGCTAAATCAACAAGCCAACCACCTTCCAACTTAGCAGAGGTGAAGCCAACTATTGTAACAGGGAGCAGCAGCAAAGAGTTCGCAAAGATAGGAGGAATCACACCTGCCGAGTTTAGTTTAAGCGGCATATGACTATAATCACCAGAAACCATGCGCCCGCCCGAGATTTGACGTTTGGGATACTGGATTTGTACCCGTCGATGAGAACGCTCCATAAAAACCAAGAACGCAATGACACTGACAATCATCCCGACCAAGAAGGTCAAAAAGAAGAAAGAAATAGCACCCTGACGACTTAGCTCCAACGTTTTAACAATAGCAGAGGGAATACTGGCCACGATACCAGAGAAAATAAGAAGAGAGATGCCATTGCCGATCCCTCTTGAAGTTATCTGCTCACCTAACCACATCAAAAATAACGTACCACCTATAAGCGTCGTTACGGCTATTGCTATAAAAAAAGGCCCAGGATTCATCACCGGTTGGATAACTCCAGCACCCATATTAGGAAGGTTCGAAACAATGACATAAGCTTGAATCGAAGATAACAATACAGTTCCGTAACGTGTGTATTGGTTAATCTTCTTTCGGCCTGATTCTCCCTCTTTTTTAAGAGCTTCAAGTTGAGGCGAAACCGCTGTCATAAGCTGCATGATAATGCTTGCCGAGATATATGGCATGATATTTAACGCAAAGATTGTCATGCGGCTTAAAGCACCCCCTGAAAACATATCAAACATGCCGAGAATACCTGTGCTATGCTGTCGCGCTAATTCTGCCATAGCCGCCGGGTCAATGCCAGGCAAAGGAATATAAGTACCTAATCGATAAATTATCAAAGCACCTAAAGTAAACCACAAGCGCTTTTTAAGGTCTTCTGCCTTTGTAAAAGCTTTTAAATTAATATTGGATGCGAGTAACTCAGCTGCCGATGTCATTTTCTTCCTTATTCAACCTATTTTACTCATTAAGAATCGCAATTTTATTTATTTTTGGAAGGAACGAAAGAAATCTTTCCACCAGCTTTCGTGATAGCCTCTTGTGCTGCTTTGGAAGCCGAGTGAACTTCTAAGGTAAGAGGATCTGTAATTTCCCCTTTAGCAAGTAGCTTAATCCCCCCTTCCATCTTAGAGATGATTCCTACTTTTAAAAAATCTGCCACCGTTACATGCTGATTTTTCGCAAGCTTACCAGCATGAATATACTGCTGAAGTTGCCCTGTATTCACGATAGAAGGTTTTACAGCAAGAAAATTTTTAAAACCACGCATGGGAAGGCGCATATAAAGTGGCATTTGGCCACCCTCAAATCCTTTTAAGGCTACACCACGTCGTGCTTTCTGCCCTTTGTGGCCCGCCCCAGCAGTTTTACCTAATCCGGAACCTATTCCTCGCCCTACACGCTTGCGGCTTGTCCGCGAGCCATGCTTATCTCTTATTTCATTAAGCTTCATATTTAGATCACTATTCCACAATTTCGATTAAATGTTTTATTTTATTAATTAAGCCCATCACACTTGGGGTTGCTTCAAGCGTTTTTATTCTATGGAGCTTGTTTAATCCTAAGCCCTTCAAGCACTCTTCTTGATAACGCTGACGACGAATAGGGCTTTTCACTTGCCTTACGGTCACTTTTTGTATTCCCTTCATAAACGCGCCTCACTTGATTTACCATCTCGTCTGCTTATAATCTCGCTAATTTTCTTACTCAATTTATTAGCAACATGCCTGGGTGAAAAGCTACTTGATAAGGCATCAAAGGTTGCTCGTACCATGTTATGTGGGTTAGAAGACCCCAAGGACTTTCCAACGACATCCTGAACCCCTAATGCTTCAAAAACCGCGCGCATAGGACCCCCAGCAATAATACCTGTACCTGGAGGCGCGGAACGAATAATAACCTTACCAGCTCCAAAATGCCCAGCCACATCATGATGTGTCGTACGTCCCTCACGCAAAGGAAACTTTAGCATATTGAGCTTAGCTTGCTCAGCGGCCTTACGAACAGCGTCTGGAACTTCGCGGGCTTTCCCCAAGCCATGCCCAGCTCGGCCACGCCCATCACCTACGACTACAAAAGCAGAAAAACGGAATTTCTTCCCCCCTTTTACGACCTTCGCCACACGCCTTATTTGCACGAGCTTTTCAATGTAGCCTGCATCTTCCCGCAACTGGCGCTCTTTTGCGTTTTTACGTGACATTTATTCCAATCCTCTTTTAAAAATCCATTCCATTTTTTAATGCTGCTTCTGCTAAAGCTTTGACGCGACCGTGAAAAAGATAGCCGCCTCTATCAAAAGCAATCTTGCCTGTAATGCCCGCCTCTTTTGCGCGCTTAGCTAATAATGCTCCCACAGCTGATGCCGCTTCTTTATTACTACTAACTTTTATTTTGCCTTTGAGATCTTTGTCAACGGTGGAAGCCGAAGCGAGAGTCCTCCCCACCTGATCGTCAATAACTTGAGCGTAAATGTGAGCATTCGACCGAAAAACGCTTAAACGTGGCTTGCCCCTTGCTAATTTTTTCACTTTATAGCGAACACGCCTTTTACGCCGGTCAAAAAGCTTTGCTTTATCCAACATGGCTATTTCTTCTTACCTTCTTTGCGTTCAACATATTCATTATCAACCCGAATTCCTTTACCTTTATAAGGCTCTGGCAAACGATAAGAGCGAATCTCAGCAGCTACTTGCCCAACGCGCTGATAATCTTTCCCTGAAATTTTTATTAAAGTGGGTTTTTCGCACTTAACATCAATATCGGGAGCAATGGGAAACCTCACTTCATGGCTAAACCCAAGATTTAATACAAGATCCTGGCCCTGAACTTGGGCACGGTACCCAACCCCGTTAATTTCTAGCACCTTGGTAAAACCTTCATTCACACCCTTGACCAGATTATTGATAATACTTCTTAAGGTCCCCCACATCATACGGGTTGCTTTGAGCTTATCATTGGGCGCTAAAAGAATCTGGTTATCTTTCTGTTCCACCGTAATGTTTTCAGGAATTTTTTGAGACATCTCCCCAAGCTTGCCCTTAACTGTTAACACCCTAGAGGTGATGGAAACACTAACACCCGCAGGAATTGTAATGGGCAATATTCCAACTCTCGACATATTTTTACCTCAATATAACTCACAAATTACTTCGCCACCGATCCCTCGCTTGCGCGCCTCTATATCGGAAACGATACCAGTGGAAGTAGAAATAATAGACATACCCAAACCATTTGAAACCTTAGGCATGGCCTTAACCCCAAAATAAACACGACGTCCTGGCTTTGACACACGACGTATTTTAGCGATAACGGGCTTTCCCTCATAATATTTTAAATCAACGATTACTTCTTTAACTTGAGGCCGCACCAACCGCACTTCAAAACCGCGAATATACCCCTCCTCTTTTAAAACCCGGAGGATATTATCTTTTATTTTTGAATAAGGCGCAACAACCTGTGCTTTACCAACCGCAAGACCATTACGAATTCTTGTTATTAAATCACCTATCGGATCACTGAACGACATTGCTTCTTACCAACTTGACTTTGTTATTCCTGGAATCATTCCAAATAAGGCCATTTCTCTAAAATAAATGCGCGACACACCGTATCGGCGAATATTTCCCCGGCCACGCCCTGAAAAAGCACACCGATGCTTAATACGGCCTTTTGAACTGTTCCGAGGCAATTTTGAAAGCTTGACAACCGCAGAAAAGCGTTCCTCCGCAGGAGTGTTGGCGTCTTTTATTATAGACTTAAGCGCCTCACGCTTCTTAGAAAATCGCTTAGCCAACCTTTCCCTGTGCTTATTTCTTTCAACCATACAAACTTTAGACATGATATCCCTTTTAATTTACAAATGGCATATTAAATTCGGTCAGTAACTTTTTCGCTTCTTGATCTTCTTTAGCCGATGTTACAATACAAACATCTAATCCACGAACCCGATCTATTTTATCATAATTAATTTCTGGGAAAACGATCTGCTCCTTTATACCCAGCGCGTAGTTACCATTACCATCAAAGCTTTTAGATGACAAGCCTCTAAAGTCTTTTATTCGAGGAAGTGCAATATTAACGAGGCGGTCAAGAAATTCATACATTTTTACCCGCCTCAATGTTACTTTAACCCCTAAGCTCATTCCTTGCCGCACTTTAAAGCCTGCGATGGATTTCTTTGCCAAGGTTCGGACAGGACGTTGACCCGCTATTAACATTAAATCTTCTAATGCCTTATCCAAGACCTTACTATCACGTGTCGCTTCCCCAACACCCATATTAAGTACGATCTTTTCAATTTTCGGCACGGCTAATGGATTCTTGTACCCATAATCTTCCAAAAACTTTGGAATTATTTTATTTTTATATACTTCATACAATCTAGCCATCATTTTCTTCCAAAAACCTATTAAATTCGCGCACCCGATCTTCTTGACACTCGCACCCGAGAGCCATCTTCTAATGTCTCAATTCCTATTCTTGTAGGATGTCCTGTTTCGGCATCCACTATCATAATGTTCGAGACATGGACAGGTAACTCCTTTTCTACTATACCTCCAGGCTTACCAGGAGACGGCTTTTGATGTTTCTTATGCACGTTAACCCCCTGCACAACAACACGCTCTTCCTTACGAAGGACACGCAAAACCGTTCCAGTCTTCCCCTTATCATCTCCGCTGATAAGACATACCTTATCACCCTTTTTAATTCGCCACTTCTTCATTGCCATTACCTTAAATTACCTCAGGCGCTAACGATACAATTTTCATGAAATTTTTTGCCCGCAATTCACGTGTAACAGGGCCAAAAATACGTGTACCAATAGGCTCGCCTTGTTTATTAATAAGAACCGCTGCATTACGATCAAAACGGATAGAAGTACCATCGGGACGAAATGTTTCTTTCGCTGTACGCACAATCACAGCACGATGAACATCTCCTTTTTTCACGCGCCCTTTCGGGATGGCATCTTTAATAGATACCACAATTACGTCGCCAACAGAGGCAAAACGTCTCTTAGACCCCCCTAGCACTTTTATACATTGAAGGAGCTTTGCACCAGAATTATCAGCAACATCTAAATTTGATTGCATCTGGATCATTGCGACACCTCCTTAGCTGACTGAGACGATCCTAGAACTTCCCAACACTTACGCTTCGAGATAGGACGGCATTCCCTAATACGAACTTCATCCCCTGGCGCACAAGAATTATGCTCGTCATGAGCCAAATACTTTGATGTGCGCGTAATATACTTCTTGTATATAGGATGCATAATGCGCTTTGTCACCTTTACTGAAACAGTCTTAGGGCACTTCGCACTTTCAACAACTCCTTGCAATATTCGACGTGACATCCTTTAACTCTTCTTCTTTCTCTTGCCTTGATTTTTTACATTGTCTGCACTTGTGAGGGTTAAGAAAGTTTTAATGCGCGCAATATCCCGGCGCACCCCTTTCATGATGGTTGGGCGCTCTAATTGGCCCATGCTCTTCTGCAGCTTCAAGTTAAATAACCCCCGCTTAAACTTTGACAACTCTTCTTGGAGTTGAACCCTATCCATTTTTGAGAATTGGGATGCCATTGTAAGTTCTTACCCTCTCCGCATAATAAATTTTGTGCTCACAGGCAACTTTGCAGCAGCTAATTCAAAGGATCGCCGCGCCACATCCGGCGCTACCCCTTCAAGCTCATACATTACTTTGCCCGCCTTAACATAACTTGCCCAATATTCAGTACTTCCTTTTCCACTTCCCATCCGAACTTCGGCTGGCTTCTTGGACACAGGAACATCAGGAAATATACGAATCCATACCCGCCCGCCACGACGAATATGGCGAGTAATAGCGCGCCGCGCTGCTTCGATTTGGCGTGCCGTAACGCGTCCTGGGCTCACAGCCTTCAAACCATACGTGCCAAAATTAAGAGTTGTCCCTGAAGAGGCCTTTCCTCTTAAACGATAAATGGCTTTATGCGCTTTCCTATACTTGTACTTCTTCGGCATTAACATATCACATTACCCCCTTACTGCCGACACCACGCTCTTATCTTCTGACATAGCGTGCTTATTCTTATAAACAGCCTCACCCTTGTAAATCCACACTTGGACGCCACACGTACCATAGGTCGTTCGAGCCGTAGCCCTTGCAAAATCTACATCAGCACGAAGCGTATGTAAAGGAACTTTCCCTTCCTGGATCTTTTCTGTTCTTGCAATCTCCGCGCCACCTAAACGACCGGAACAGTGAACTTTAATGCCTAGGGCTCCTATCTTCATTGCCCCTTGCACAGCGCGTTTCATAGCTCGTCTATAAGAAATGCGTCGTTCTAACTGCTGGGCAATCGACTCCGCTACCAGACGCGCTTCTAGCTCTGGCTTACGGACTTCGACAATATTAAGCGTGACATCCTTCGTAACAAGAGCACTGATTTTTTTACGTAACTTTTCAATATCCGCTCCCTTTTTACCAATAACAACGCCAGGACGCGCGGAATGAATCGACACATGAAGATTTTTAGCAAGGCGCTCAATAACAATTCGAGAAATGGCTGCCTGGCTTAAACTCTCATATAAATACTTACGAATCTGTGCATCTTGTTGCAAATAAACATGATGGTTTTTTAATGTAAACCACGAAGACTCCCAATTTTTATTTACATTGAGCCTAAAACCTATTGGATTTACCTTTTGACCCATTATTCTGCACCTTCTTGTTCACGCACCACCACTAACAGGCGACTAAATTCTTTTTTAATCACTCCTCGACGTCCCCGGGCATGAGGACGAACACGCTTCATGGAGAAAGCCTTTCCTACGGAAGCTTCCATAACACGTAAGCGATCAATATCGAGTTGTTGATTATTTTCAGCATTCGCTATAGCAGCCATCAATACCCTTCTTACATCCTGCGCTGGACGCTTTTGACATCCTAACAATACGTCCATCGCCCTGGATACCCGAAGACCCCGGATAAGCTGCGCAACTAGATTTAACTTACGCGTACTTGTCCGAATGTAACCGCTTTTCGCGTAAGCCGCTTTTTCATCCTTTTTTATCGTCAACATCTTGTACTACTTCCGCTTCGCCTTCTTATCTCCTGCATGACCGTAAAAAGTCCGTGTAGGAGCAAATTCACCAAATTTATGCCCAACCATCTCTTCTGTTACAAGCACAGGTATAAATTTTTGACCGTTATGAACACCAAAAGTCAAGCCAACAAATTGCGGCACAATGGTAGAACGACGAGACCAAATTTTTATAACGTCACGCCGACTCGATTCACGTAGAGCCTTCGCTTTTTTTAGAAGATAACCATCTACAAATGGTCCTTTCCATACTGAACGTGACACTTTTTACTCCTTACTTACTACGCGCGCTTGCGAACAATATGCTTATTCGATTTTCTTTTTGGGCGGGTTTTATACCCTTTTGTTGGTTTACCCCACGGAGTACATGGATGACGTCCTCCTGAAGTTCGACCTTCACCACCACCATGCGGGTGGTCAACCGGGTTCTTGGCAACACCCCGTACTGATGGGCGCCTGCCTAACCAACGTGAACGGCCTGCCTTCCCAATTTTAATATTCTTTTGATCAGGGTTCGACAACCCGCCTATCGTTGCCATGCAAGCATTATGCACCAAGCGAACCTCACCTGAAGCAAGCTTTACTTGCACAAATCCTGCATCACGACCCACAACATGCGCAGCTCCTCCAGCCGATCGAACAAGCTGACCACCTGCCTTAGGTTTTAATTCAATATTATGAACTACACTTCCAATAGGAATAAACTTTAAAGGCAAAGCATTACCAATACTAATTTCTGCCGCAGGCCCTGAAGAAACCTTATCTCCAACTGTAAGGCCATGCGGAGCTAATATATAAGAATACTCTCCATCTCCATATTTGATAAGAGCGATGAAAGCAGATCGATTAGGATCATATTCTATTCTTTCAACCACCGCAACTTCATTATACTTTTGCCTCTTAAAATCAATGAGACGATACTTTCTTTTATGGCCACCTCCACGATGACGAAGAGTGATACGCCCATAACAATTCCGACCTCCCGTACTTGAGCCACCTTTGGTAAGACTCTTTAAAGGCTTGCCTTTCCACAAGGTCGTTTTATCAACAGCAACTCGACCTCTTTGAGAGGGGGTTGTAGGGTTATAAGTTTTTAAATTCATTTCTTATGCCTTTACAGAAAGATCTATCTTCTGCCCTTCTTTTATCGTAACAATCGCCTTCTTAATATCGGAACGACGACCTAAACGTCCTTTGAAACGCTTTGTTTTCCCTTTAAGAGAGATAGTATTTATTTTTAATACATCAACGGAAAAAATTTCCTCAACCGCCCTTCTTATCTGAAATTTATTAGACCAGGGCGCAACTTTAAAAGCAAATTGATTTTTTTCGCTTATTAATGTCGCCTTTTCTGTGATCAAGGGAGCTTTAATAACATCAAAAACATCTCGGCAACCAAGCGACTTCATTTTTTTTGTAGGAATTTTCATTTTAAACGCTCCTCTAACGTTTTCACGGCGTTAGGTGTCAAAATCAAATAATCACGTCGCATAATATCGTAAACATTTGCCCCCACCGAAGGTAACACAAAGATTGTCTCCAGAGATGACAAGGCACGTTTCAAATATTGGTTGACCTGATCCCCCTCAACAATTAACCCGTTTCTCAAATTATTCCCTGAAAGAAACCTATTTATTTCAGCTGTTTTTCCCGACTTAAAGTTTGAAAAATCAATGATTTTTACTTTTTGTTCCCGAACCTTAGCTGATAAAATGCTCTTGAGCGCTTGTTTGCGAATTTTCTTCGGCAAAGAATGCTCATGGCTACGACAAACCGGACCATGAGCTACGGCACCACCCCGAAACAATACAGCCCGATGGCTACCGTGACGAGCACCACCAGTTCCCTTCTGTCGATAAATCTTGCGGGTTGATCCTGAAATGTCACTAATCGTTTTTGTCGAATGCGTACCACTGCGCCGCTTTGCTAATTGCCAACGCACGCAACGATGTACCAAGTCTGGACGCCACGCAAAACCAAAGATTTCCTCGTCTAACGCAACCTGCCCAAGTGATTTATTCGTAAAGTCAATAACCTCAAGCTTCATCTTTTATTTCGCCTTCTTCTTAACTGCATCTTTTAAGACAACCATTGTCCCTTTTGAGCCAGGCACAGCTCCCTTTATACAAATAAGACCAAGGTCCTTATCGATATGAGCTATTTTGAGACTCTGAACAGTTACTTTCTTCTGCCCCATATGGCCAGCCATCTTTTTCCCTTTAAACACGCGCCCTGGATCTTGGCGTTGACCTGTAGATCCTTGACTTCTATGAGAAATTGATACGCCATGACTCGCCCGCAACCCTCTAAAATTATATTTCTTCATTACTCCAGCGAAACCTTTACCAATCGTCCGACCTGTGACATCAACATATTGGCCTTCCTCAAATAAATTTAAGTCAAGGTTCGTCCCAATTTCCATCATATTCTCTGGATCAATGCGAAACTCCTTGATAGATTTCTTAGGTTCGCAATTTTGCTTAGCATAAAACCCTAGCATAGCTTTCGAGACTTTTGACTTCTTTACTTGTCCATAAGCAACCTGGAGTGCATTGTAGCCATCTTTTTCTTCTTGTTTATGGCCCACAACTTGACAAGAAACAAGACGTAATAGCGTTACGGGCACATGCCCCTCATTTTCCGTAAGAAGGCGGCTCATTCCTACCTTTTCCGCAAGTATACCCGTTCTTAATGTCATTGCCTGTTTACTTTCAAATCTTTATTTCAATTTCTACACCGGCAGCCAAATCAAGCTTCATAAGAGCATCAATTGTTTGCGGTGTAATATCTGTAATATTAATTAACCTTTTATGCGTACGGCTCTCAAATTGTTCACGAGATGTCTTGTGCTTATGTGGAGACCTAAGCACTGTAAATTTCTCAATCCTAGTCGGCAACGGGATGGGGCCTCGAACTGTCGCCCCGGTACGACGTGCCGTATTCACAATTTCAGCCGTCGATTGGTCGAGGGTCCTGTGGTCATAAGCCAACAATCTAATTCGTACGTTTTGATTTTCCATCTTAAAACCTAATAACCTTACATTAAGAAAGAGAGCATACCCATGCTCTCTCCTTGTTTTTCATATTTTACTTAAGAATTTTCGTAACGACGCCTGCTCCAACAGTACGACCGCCTTCACGAATCGCAAAGCGTAAGCCCTCATCCATTGCAATTGGAACAATAAGCTCAACTTCCATTGTCACATTATCGCCCGGCATAATCATCTCTGTACCTTCAGGTAACTTAACACACCCCGTTACGTCCGTTGTCCGAAAATAAAACTGAGGGCGGTAATTCGTCATGAAAGGGGTATGTCGACCACCTTCTTCTTTCGTTAACACATAAGCCTCACATAGGAATTTTGTATGAGGAGTAATGGTGCCTGGGGCAGCCAAGACCTGGCCACGCTCAACATCTTCGCGCTTTGTGCCACGAAGCAATGCCCCAATATTGTCACCAGCTTCACCCCGATCAAGAAGCTTACGGAACATTTCAACACCCGTAACTACTGTCTTTTGAGTATCGCGCATTCCGACAATTTCAACTTCTTCGTTCACTTTAATAATACCGCGCTCAATACGACCTGTTACCACCGTACCGCGACCAGAAATAGAAAACACATCCTCTATGGGCATCAAAAAAGGTTTATCAATATCGCGCTTCGGTTGAGGAATAAAAGCATCGACAGCTTCCATAAGTTGCATAATAGCATTCTTGCCAATTTCATCCTCACGCCCCTCAAGCGCACAAAGAGCTGAACCTTTTATGATAGGTATATCATCACCAGGGAATTCATATTTATTGAGGATTTCACGCACTTCAAGCTCTACAAGTTCAAGGAGCTCTGGATCCGCTTGATCAACTTTATTCAAAAATACCACAATGGCCGGAACACCAACCTGACGCGCTAAAAGGATATGCTCTTTCGTTTGAGGCATCACACCATCGGCTGCCGAAACAACAAGAATTGCACCATCCATTTGTGCGGCACCAGTAATCATATTTTTCACGTAGTCAGCGTGACCAGGACAATCCACATGGGCGTAGTGCCTTTTTGCTGTTTCATACTCAACGTGTGCTGTGGAGATAGTAATACCACGCTCTTTTTCCTCAGGCGCGCTATCAATATCCTCATATTTTTGCGCTTTAGCACCCCCAGCTTCTGCTAACACCCTGGTGATTGCCGCTGTTAACGTCGTTTTACCATGGTCCACGTGACCAATGGTCCCAATGTTACAATGCGGTTTACTACGCTCAAACTTTTCCTTACCCATTTTATGTCTCCACTTGTATACTTTTGTAAACGGTTATTAACATATTTCTCTTATTTATGAAACCTTTTCTTTTATTTGCTCTGCCACATTTTGAGGAACTTGCTCATAACGGGAGAAGTGCATCGTAAATTGAGCGCGCCCTTGCGTCATCGATCGCAAAGTGTTCACATAGCCGAACATACTTGCTAATGGAACAGAAGCTGAAATAACTCGCGCATTAGCTCGCTGATCCATCTGGTTAATTTGTCCGCGGCGACTATTTAAGTCCCCGATAACATCACCCATATATTCTTCAGGCGTGATCACCTCAACCTTCATAATAGGCTCAAGTAACCGAGGTACGGCTTTACGAGCAACTTCTTTAAAGGCAGCTCTTGAAGCAATCTCAAAGGCAAGGACACTTGAATCCACATCATGGTAGGCACCGTCAAACAAAATTACCTTAAGGTCAATCAAAGGATAACCAGCATATACACCATTTTGTGCTGAGGAAACAACACCCTTTTCCACCCCAGGCACATATTCTTTAGGCACTGAGCCACCAACAATAGCGCTTTCAAACTTCAAGCCACTTCCCGGCTCTAAAGGCTCTAGACGGAGTTTAACACGAGCGAACTGCCCAGCACCACCCGTTTGCTTTTTATGAGTATAATCAATTTCGGCTACACTGGTAATGGTCTCACGATAAGCAACTTGAGGCGCTCCAACATTCGCATCAACTTTAAATTCTCTTCTCATTCGATCAATAAGGATCTCAAGATGCAATTCGCCCATTCCTTTAATAACAGTCTGACCTGTCTCAGGATCAGAACTAACCTGAAAGGAAGGATCTTCTTGAGCAAGCCGCCCCAAAGCCAAACTCATTTTCTCTTGCTCAGCTTTTGTTTTTGGTTCTACCGCTACCTCAATCACGGGATCAGGAAAATCCATGCGCTCAAGAATAATTGGGCGATTCGTATCGCATAAAGTGTCACCTGTCGTTGTCTCTTTCAAACCACAAAGAGCTACGATATCACCAGCATGGGCTATTTTTATATCTTCTCGACTATTCGCATGCATCAACAACATACGGCCTACACGCTCTTTCTTACCTTTTACCGAGTTTAACACACCCATACCTGATTCGATTTGGCCCGAATAAATACGCACAAATGTCAAAGACCCCACAAAAGGATCCGTCATAATTTTAAAAGCTAAACCAGAAAACGCTTCTTCGTCAGAAGAGGAACGAGTTATCACTTCTTCGCTATCGACTTTTACACCTTTAACAGGAGGAACCTCTACAGGAGAAGGAAGAAAATCCACAACAGCGTCCAAAAGTGTTTGGACACCTTTGTTTTTAAAAGCACTTCCACAAAGTACGGGCACAAATACGCCAGAGACTGTGCCTTTACGAACACACTTCTTTAACACCTCTTTTGTTGGCTCGACGCCATTAAGATAAGCCTCAAGCGCTGCATCATCTTGCTCAACAGCCGTTTCTATTAACTGCGCCCGGTATTCTTCTGCTTTATCTTTTAAATCTGCGGGAATATCAAGATAAGAATACTCAGCACCTAATTTATCGTCGCTCCAGACAACGGCTTTCATCTCGATCAGATCAACAATACCGACAAAATCCGACTCTGCACCAATTGGAAGCTGTATCACCAAAGGGACAGCCCCAAGACGGCCTGATATCATCTCCACGCACCGATAAAAGTTCGCCCCAATCCGATCCATCTTATTTACAAAGCACATACGCGGCACATTATAACGATCAGCTTGGCGCCACACCGTTTCTGATTGAGGCTCCACGCCAGCAACGCTGTCAAATACAGCTACCGCTCCATCCAAAACACGCAAGGAACGCTCCACCTCAATCGTAAAATCTACGTGCCCTGGCGTATCAATAATGTTAATACGATGCTCCTTCCAAAAACAAGTGGTCGCCGCAGAAGTAATGGTAATGCCACGCTCCTGCTCCTGCTCCATCCAGTCCATCGTAGCAGCGCCTTCATGAACCTCACCAATTTTATGAGAACGTCCTGTATAATATAAAACCCGCTCAGTTGTTGTCGTCTTACCCGCATCAATGTGAGCCATGATGCCAATATTGCGATAGCGAGCTAACGGTGTACTCCTCTTCATAATTTACAACCCCTTTACCACCGGTAATGCGCAAAGGCTCTGTTACCTTCGGCAGTCCGATGAGTATCTTCACGCTTCTTATAGGCCGCTCCGCGTTTTTGAGAAGCATCAATTAGCTCATTACATAAACGCTGTTCCATATTAGATTCATTGCGACTACGAGCACTACCAATAATCCAACGAATAGCTAAAGCTTGAGAACGACTTGGACTCACATCCATAGGCACTTGATAGGTTGCACCTCCTACACGCCTTGAGCGAACTTCTACAAAAGGACGAATGTTATCGACGGCCGCATGAAACATCTCCAGCGGCTCACCCATTCCTTTGTTTGCCACGCTTTCGAGGGCCGAGTAAAGGATCTTTTCTGCTACCGACTTTTTTCCTTGTAGCATCAAGGCATTGATGAATTTAGCGATAACAGGATCCTTATATTTAGGATCAGGGGTAATTTCTCTTTTTTGCGCAGCATGTCTACGAGCCATATGTCCTCCTTACTTCGGTCTCTTTGCACCGTACTTTGAACGACCTTGGCGACGCCCCTTCACACCTTGAGTATCAAGCGCACCACGGATAACATGATAACGAACACCTGGCAAGTCTTTAACACGACCACCACGATTAAGCACACTGGAGTGCTCTTGAAGATTATGGCCTTCCCCCGGAATATACGATGTCACTTCATGACCATTCGTGAGGCGAACACGAGCAACCTTGCGTAACGCTGAGTTCGGTTTCTTTGGTGACGTCGTCATAACACGCGTACACACACCACGCTTTTGCGGGCATTCCTCCAAAGCTGGCACTTTACTTTTTGATGCCGGCCGCTTCCGAGGATTCCGAACTAACTGATTAATAGTAGGCATTCACTATCCTTTCACCTTCTTCATTCTTTATACAAGTCAACCCTTACGTCCGGGCATAGTAGAGCTCTTTAAACAAGCCGTCAAGTCTAACTTGGCAAAAAACCTTACGTTCTGGCCTAGCTACTTGGATATAAGCGAGGAAGCAACCTCCGCTTTACCCAAAACTTCCTAAGCATTTGACGTCAGATAACCGTTCCCTTCTGGAGAACCTTTGGCATGCGCGACTCTCATCTCCGCTTGCTCTTCTCTTAAACGTGCCAATACACGACCCGTTCCTGCCGGGATTAATCGTCCTACAATTACGTTTTCTTTTAGGCCTACCAACCTGTCCGATCGACCTGCTACCGCCGCCTCTGTCAAGACACGTGTAGTTTCTTGGAACGCGGCTGCAGAAATAAAAGAACGGCTTTGTAAAGCTGCCTTCGCAATACCTTGTAGCACAGGCTTTATTTTTGCCGGACGGAGCCCTTCATTCATGAGCTTAAGATTCTCTTCCTCGATTTCCATGCGATCAACTTGTTCGCCTACGAGTAATGTCGAATCACCTGGCTCAATAACTTCAACTTTTTGTAGCATTTGACGCACAATAAGCTCAATATGCTTATCATTTATCCGCACACCTTGCAAGTGATAAACTTCTTGAACTTCTGATACAAGATACGCAGCAAGAGCTTCAACACCTAAAACTTCCAGGATATCATGAGGAACAGGCTTACCATCAACAAGAAGGTCGCCTTTTTTAATAAAATCGCCCTCTTGTACCGTAACGTGCTTTCCTTTCGGTATCAAATACTCTACTGGTTTTTCTGTTTGATCTTTCGGCTCGATTACTAAGCGTCGCTTAGCCTTGTAGTCTTTTCCAAACCTGACATATCCTTCAATGCCGCTAATGATAGCCATATCTTTGGGAGGACGCGCCTCAAAAAGTTCAGCCACACGGGGCAAGCCACCAGTAATGTCATGGGTTTTTGTAAATTGCCTTGGGATGCGAGCAATCACATCGCCAGCCTTTACCTCACTATTATTTTCAATATTAAGGATAGCATCAACAGCCATGTAATATTTCGCTTCTGACCCATTCGATAATACCAATGGCTCACCTTCCTTATTTCGAATAACTATGCGCGGCTTTAAATCGGTTCCACGTGCTTGCTGTTTCCAGTCAATAACGATACGGCTGGAAATGCCCGTTTCTTCATCAAGGGTCTCACGGATGGACAATCCTTCAACCAAATCGACAAAATGAATAATTCCCTCCACCTCACTTATAATAGGAATGGTATAAGGATCCCATGCACACAATTTCTGGCCTTTTTTAACAATATCCTTATCTGCAACCAAAACCTGCGCCCCATAAGGAACACGCTGAGTAAATCTCTCACGGCCATCCTTGTCGGTAATTAGGATTTCACATTGGCGTCCCATAACAACCGATGTCCCATCATCCCGAACAACAAGGTTGCCATCCTTGATATGGAGTGTGCCCTCAACCGTTGCCTCAATACTCGATTGTTCAGCACCCCTTTGAGCCGTTCCGCCAATATGGAATGTCCGCATTGTTAACTGGGTCCCCGGCTCACCAATCGATTGAGCGGCAATGACCCCTACGGCCTCACCAACGTTCACCTTTGCCCCACGCGCAAGGTCACGCCCATAACAGTGGGCACAAACGCCCCCATCCATTGCCTCACATGTTAGCACCGAACGAATTTTAATTCGATCAATGCCTACTTCTTCAATAAGAGACGAGGTCTGTTCGTCAATGATGCTTCCTCGTGGGATAAGAACAGTGTCACCGTCCATCACATCTTCGGCAATAACACGGCCTAAGACACGCTCATTCAAGGGTACATTGAGGCCGCTTGGATCTGCATAAGAGCGCGCAGTAATGCCATTCGCTGTTCCACAATCATCGTGGGTGATAATGCAATCTTGCGCCACATCAACTAAACGACGTGTTAAATACCCGGAGTTTGCTGTCCTTAAAGCCGTATCCGATAGCCCCTTCCGCGCCCCGTGAGTTGAGTTAAAATACTCTAAGACGCTTAAACCCTCTTTAAAGTTTGAAATAATAGGGGTCTCAATAATCTCTCCTGACGGCTTAACCATAAGCCCACGCATACCAGCAAGCTGTCTCATCTGTGCCGCTGAGCCTCGAGCCCCTGAATCAGCCATCATAAAAATAGAATTAATAGGACGGCCAATTTCAACCTTCGACAAACCTTTCATCATAGCATCCGCTACGCGATTATTGCAGTTATCCCACGCATCAACGACTTTGTTATATTTCTCACCGCGTGTGATTAAACCGTTGAGATATTGCTGCTCATACTCTTCTACAAGCTCTTGAGTCTTGGCTACCAATGTCTTCTTTTCAACGGGAATCAACAAATCATCTTTACCAAATGACACACCCGATTTTGAAGCATATAAAAACCCAAGTCTCATGATTTTATCAGAGAAAAGCACCGTTTCTTTTTGGCCACAATTTCGATAAACCACATCAACCACTTCACTAATCACCTTTGATTTTAAAAGACGATTAATAAGAGCAAAGGTAATTTGTGGATGTTTTGGCAACGCTGTACTTAAGAGAATACGACCGGGTGTAGTTTCATACGTACGAACGACATGCTCCCCTTTTTCGTTCATTTCCTCAACACGAGCTTTAATACGAGCATGCAAAGAAACTGTTTTAGCGTCTAGAGCTAATTCAACCTCACCCAAATTAGCAAAAACCTTCCCTTCGCCTAATTCTCCTTCACGCTCAATAGTAAGATAATACAAACCAAGAACAATATCCTTGGTCGGACCTATAATTGGTTTGCCATTTGCTGGGCTGAGAATATTATTGGTGGACATCATCAAGACACGGGCTTCTAGCTGCGCCTCAACGGAGAGCGGCACATGAATCGCCATCTGGTCACCATCGAAATCAGCATTAAAAGCGGTGCAAACAAGAGGATGCAACTGAATTGCCTTGCCCTCTACGAGAACGGGTTCAAAAGCTTGTATTCCAAGTCTATGGAGAGTTGGAGCACGGTTCAAAAGCACAGGGTGCTCACGAATTACCTCCTCTAGAATGTCCCAAACCTCAGGACGCTCTTTCTCCACCATCCTCTTGGCAGCTTTAACAGTACTTGCCAAACCATAACGCTCTAATCGAGAATAAATAAAGGGCTTAAAAAGCTCCAAAGCCATTTTTTTAGGCAAACCACACTGATGCAATTTAAGCTCAGGTCCTACCACGATAACCGAACGACCGGAATAATCAACGCGCTTTCCTAAAAGATTTTGACGAAAGCGACCCTGTTTCCCCTTCAACATATCCGAAAGAGATTTAAGAGGTCTCTTATTGGTCCCAGCTATTGGTCTTGCGCGTCGCCCATTATCAAACAAGGCATCCACAGCTTCTTGAAGCATTCTTTTTTCATTGCGAACAATAATATCCGGGGCTCTTAATTCAATAAGACGTTTTAAACGATTATTACGGTTGATAACCCGGCGATATAAATCATTGAGATCTGAAGTCGCAAATCGCCCACCCTCAAGAGGAACTAAGGGTCTTAATTCAGGAGGAATAACAGGGAGAACTTCTAAGATCATCCATTCCGGACGCGTGTTAGAGGCAATAAAAGCCTCAACAACCTTGAGCTTCTTTACAATTTTTTTACGCCGGATTTCAGAAGAGGTTTCAATTAATTCTTCTCGTAAAGCCTTTCGCTCTTGCGCTAGGTCCATAGCTGCCAACATAGTTCGAAGAGCTTCTGCGCCAATACCTGCCGAAAAAGCATCTTCCCCATGTTCTTCTTGCTCGTCAAAATATTCATCTTCCGTCAAAAGCTGCTTAGGCTTTAAAGGCGTAAGACCCGGCTCAATAACAATATAATTTTCAAAATACAAAACTTTATCTAAGTCCTTTTGGGCTAACCCAAGCAATGTCCCAACTCGACTCGGCAAAGATTTGGTAAACCAAATATGCCCCACCGGCGTCGCCAATTCAATGTGGCCCATACGTTCACGGCGCACTTTTGCTAAAGTTACCTCTACACCGCACTTTTCACAAATGATCCCACGGTATTTCATTCTCTTGTACTTGCCGCACAAGCACTCATAATCTTTTATAGGACCAAAAACACGGCCACAAAAGAGGCCTTCCCTTTCTGGCTTAAAAGTCCGATAATTAATTGTTTCTGGCTTTTTAACTTCCCCATAAGACCAAGAGCGAATTCGCTCAGGACTTGCGATGCTTAATTTAATTAAGTCAAATCCCTGTGGGTCCGTCACTTGCCCAAAAATACCTGCCAGCTCTCTTGCCATGCTCTTATTACTCCTGCTGCATCAACTTTACTTGACTACCCATTTATATCAATTCCACATTTAATCCTAACGACCTTAACTCTTTCATTAAGACGTTAAAGGATTCAGGGATACCCACTTCAAGATCATTATCGCCACGAACGATTGCTTCATATACTTTCGTACGCCCAGCTACATCATCCGACTTAACGGTCAACATTTCCTGCAAGGTGTGAGCCGCACCATAGGCCTGGAGAGCCCATACTTCCATTTCTCCAAAACGCTGGCCACCAAATTGCGCCTTACCCCCTAAAGGTTGTTGGGTAACTAAGCTATAAGGCCCCACAGAACGCGCATGGATCTTATCATCAACCAAATGATGAAGCTTCAACATGTAAATGTAACCAACGGTGACTTTGCGGTCAAAAGGCTCGCCAGTACGCCCATCCACGAGCATCACTTGCCCAGACGCATCTAACTGAGCTGCCTTGAGCGCGTCGGCAATCTCTTCTTCGCTCGCACCATCAAAAACAGGCGTCGCCATAGGAACACCCTTGCGAATATTGTGGCTTAACTCTTCAATCTCTGCGTCAGACATCTTACTGATGTATTGCTGGTCTCCCTTATTCATATAAGAATGTAAGACGACTTTTCTAAGTTCCTCCGCCGGGATCTCGCCGAGCTTGTAACGCGCAAGCGCCTCGTCAATACGTCGCCCAAGGCCATTAGCTGCCCAACCTAGATGCGTCTCCAAGATTTGCCCCACATTCATTCGGGACGGCACCCCAAGAGGATTTAAGATAAAATCAACTGGCGTACCATCTTCAAGATGAGGCATATCTTCCTCTGGGACAATAATGGACACAACGCCTTTATTTCCATGACGACCAGCCATCTTATCACCCGGCTGCAGTTTACGTTTAACAGCCACATAAATTTTTACCATTTTCAAAACGCCTGGCGGCAACTCATCACCTCGACGAAGCTTCGCCACCTTTTGCTCAAAATGTTCTTGTAAGTTGCTGATATCATGATCGATTTGGGCACCAAGCCTCTCAAGCTCTTTCATTGTCAATTCGTCTTCTACGACAATTTGCCTCCATTGCCCTCTCGTCAGCCCTTCGAGGCTAGCCCCATCAATAGTAGCTCCCTTTGAAAGCCATTTGGCACCCCTGGGCCCTGAGACAACTTTTTGACCAACAAGTCTTTCCCTAAGACGACTATAATAATCATCTTCGAGAATACGACGCTCATCATCACGATCTTTGGCGAGCTTCTCAATTTCTATCCGTTCAATGGCTAAGGAACGCTCGTCTTTCTCCACCCCGCGCCTTGTATATACTTGCGCATCAACCACAACGCCAGAAACACCTGCTGGAACACGGAGAGAAGTATCTCGCACATCCGCAGCTTTTTCACCAAAAATAGCTCGTAATAATTTTTCTTCAGGCGTCATAGGCGACTCCCCTTTCGGAGTTACCTTTCCAACCAAGATGTCACCCGGCTTAACCTCAGCGCCAATATACGCAATACCCGCTTCATCAAGGTGACGAAGTGCTTCCTCCCCTACGTTGGGAACATCTCGAGTAATTTCTTCATTACCGAGCTTCGTATCCCGAGCCATAACATCAAATCTCTCAATATGAACGGACGTAAAAGTATCATCACGCACTACCCGCTCCGAGATAATGATAGAATCTTCATAATTGTATCCCTGCCATGCCATGAAAGCCACCAGAACGTTGCGACCAAGCGCAAGCTCGCCTTTATCGGTACAAGGGCCATCAGCAATAATATCGCCAGCTCTAATTTTATCCCCGACAGATACAAGAGGAATCTGATTAATACAGGTATTTTGATTCGAACGTTGAAATTTCAACAAATTATAAATATCGACACCAGATGAACTATCGGAGGCACGATTTGTCGCACGGATAACAATCCTTTTAGCATCAACCTGATCAACGATCCCATCGCGCTTTGCCACGATGACCACACCTGAATCACGTGCTACAGGACCTTCCATTCCTGTCCCAACAAGCGGCGCATCAACCTTAATCAATGGCACAGCTTGCCTTTGCATGTTGGACCCCATAAGCGCTCGGTTCGCATCATCATTTTCCAAAAAAGGAATGAGAGAAGCGGCAACAGAGACAATTTGCTTAGGAGATACATCTATTAAGTCAATATCATTAACATGAGCAAGCACAAGCTCCCCTTTACAACGGCAAGGCATATACTCTTCAGTCAACTCACCCTTTTCATTTACCTTGGCATTTGCTTGCGCAATAGTATAACGCCCTTCCTCCATGGCCGTCACATAAATCACCTCATCTGAAACTTTCCCTTTATAAACTTTACGATAGGGCGTCTCGATAAAACCATACTTATTAACACGCGCATATGTAGCCAAGGAGTTAATGAGGCCAATATTCGGCCCTTCTGGCGTTTCAATAGGACAAATACGACCGTAATGAGTTGGATGCACATCTCTTACTTCAAACCCTGCTCTTTCACGAGTCAACCCTCCAGGACCTAAAGCAGATAAACGACGCTTATGGGTAATTTCTGAAAGCGGATTATACTGATCCATAAATTGCGACAACTGAGAAGAAGTAAAAAATTCTTTTATAGCGGTGGATGCCGGTTTCGCATTAATTAAATCATGAGGCATAACCGTATCGATCTCCACTGCCCCCATACGTTCCCGAATAGAGCGCTCCATCCTAAGGAGACCTAAACGATATTGATTTTCTAGCAACTCGCCTACAGGACGCACGCGTCGATTCGCCAGGTTATCGATATCGTCTACCTCGCCGCGCCCATCTTTTAATTCAAGTAAATAACGAACAATTTCTATGATGTCCTCTTTTCGCAAGGTCCGTACCGAATCATCGACATCAATATTTAGACGCGCGTTCATTTTCACCCGACCCACAGAGGATAAATCATAACGCTCTATATCAAAGAAAAGTCCCCGGAAAAGACTAAGGGCACCTTCTGCTGTCGGCGGCTCGCCCGGCCTTAAAACACGATAAATATCAAACAACGCCTCTTCACGCGTTTTATTGCGATCACTCATTAATGTGTTACGTAAGTGCGCTCCAACATTAATATGGTCGATCGCTAACGTTGATACCTCATTTACCTTCAATTTTTCTATTTTTTGCAAAATAGCTTCTGTTATTTCATTACCACATTCGGCAACAACCTCACCTGTCGTTCCATCAATAAGATCCCTTGAAAGATAATGACCAATAATATCTTCTCGGGAAACAAGAATTTCCTTAACCCCTTCTTCAACCAACGCCTTAATGCGTCGTTGGGTAAGCTTTGTTTGAGCGTCTGCAACCACTTGGTTGGTGCGCGCATCCACTAAAGAATTCTGCAACCTTTTGCCTCGCCAACGGTTTGGCTCGAAAGGAATACTCCACCCCTTTTCATGAGCCTTATAAGGAACCAACCCATAGAAGGTAGAAAGGATGTCCTCGCGCGTCACACCCCCTGATATTTTAATGTCCTGGGAACGCGAGAAATTAAGCGGCTCAGCTTCATCGCCATTTAACGCCATCAACAACGTGGTAACAGGCAATTTCCGACGACGATCAATACGGACATATAGAAGGTCCTTACCATCAAATTCGAAATCTAACCAAGAGCCCCGATAAGGAATAACACGCGCCGCATAAAGCAACTTACCAGAAGAGTGCGTTTTCCCGCGATCGTGATCGAAAAATACCCCCGGAGATCGGTGCATTTGTGATACTACCACGCGCTCACTTCCATTAATGATGAAGGTACCTTTGTCGGTCATAAGAGGCATATCACCCATATAAACCTCTTGCTCTTTAATATCGCGTACCGACTTAGAACCCGTGTCCTCATCAAGATCCCACACAATAAGACGGAAAACGACCTTTAAAGGAGAAGCATAGGTCATACCACGTTGGCGACACTCCTCAATATCATATTTAGGGTGATCAAAATCATATTGAAAGAATTCCAATTGTGCTTTTCCAGAAAAATCTTCAATGGGAAAAACTGACTTAAAGATAGCTTGTAACCCAATATCCTCCCTCTTGCTCGGAAGCACATCATTTTGTAGAAAGGCAAGGTAAGACTTAACCTGTAACTCGATTAAATTTGGCATTGTTACAGCTTCACCGATTCGCCCAAAATAATTTCTTATGCGCTTTCGCTCTGTAAAAGTCTTATCCATTGCTGCCATCACTCGCTTAAATGCATTTAAAAAATCTAAAAACAAAGACAAGGGGAGTGCTCAGCATCATCCCCTAATCTCAAAAAGATAGAAATATAATTAAAAAATAAGTAGCTACTACTTAAGCTCAACCTTACCACCAGCCTCTTCAATTTTAGCTTTCAAGGTTTGGGCTTCTTCTTTGTTGACGCTTTCCTTAACGTTACCCGGCGCCCCTTCTACGAGATCTTTCGCTTCTTTAAGACCAAGGCCTGTTACTTCTCGGATAACCTTGATGAGGTTAATCTTCTTGGCCGCATCAAAAGAAGCAAGAACGACTGTAAATTCAGTCTTTTCTTCCACACCAGCTCCTGCCTCCGCACCACCGCCAACTGCTGCCACAGCAACAGGCGCCGCCGCTGAAACGCCCCACTTATCTTCAAGCTTCTTAGAAAGCTCTGCCGCTTCCATAATTGTAAGACCTGAAAGCTCTTCTACTAATTTCTCTAATTTATCTGACATCAATGAACTCTCCTTTTATTTTATGAATTGTTTTTCGTCGCGTATGCATGAATAACACGTGCGATTTGAGCGCCCGGCTCTTTCGTTAAACGAGCAATCTTCGTCGCAGGAGCCACAAGAACCCCAAGAAGCTTACCACGCAACTCGTCAAGAGACGGAAGAACCGCTAAGGCGGATACTTCCTTTTCCGTTAGAGGCTTTTCACTCATGCCCCCGGCAACAACCTTAAGCTTCCCATCACTGATGCTGCCAATAAACTTAACAGCAACCTTAGCAGCTGCGATAGGATCTTGAGAAAAAGCTAACGAAATAGGACCCGTAAATTTATCCTGCAAATGCTCATAAGGCGTATCCTTAACAGCAAGGCGCGCCAAGGTATTTTTAATCACCTTATATTGAGCGTCTTTCTCACGTAGCTCCACCCGCAACTTGCTTGATTCAGCTACCGTTAATCCCTTTTGGTGCATAAGTATTACAACACCCGCATTTTTAAGGGAATCTTTGAGATTATTGATAAATTCTGTTTTTTGTTGTCTATTCACGTGTTATCTCCACCCTTAAGCTTCACTTACGACATTTTCTGTCAATGACACTTAAGCTGTAACAGGAGAGACTTTAATTTATTACCTCGTCTATATAGGCGTACATAACATTAAGGTTACCCACCTACAGTCACAGACTTAAACGAATGTCACATCTAAAGCACAGAGGTTACTATACTTCCCTCTCCATCGCAAGTATATTTCACCTATTGTTAATAAAAGCTCGCTGGATCAATCGTAAACGAAGGCCCCATTGTCGAGCTGATCGCAATTTTGCGCAGAAAAACTCCTTTCACTGAACTTGGACGTGCTTCTACGATCTGTTTCATAAAAGCAACTAAATTCTCTTCCAGAGCTTGCGAAGCAAAACTCGCCTTCCCAATACCCGCATGGACAATGCCAGCTTTTTCAGCGCGGTATTCCACCAATCCTGACTTTACTGCCTTCACAGCTTCCGCAATGTCATTTGTCACCGTCCCAAGCTTTGGGTTAGGCATTAACCCCTTAGGGCCAAGAATTTTACCGATCTTCCCAACCAAAACCATCATATCTGGCGAGGCTATACACCGATCAAAAGAAATATCACCACCTTGGATCCGTTCTACCAAATCTTCCGCACCCACGATATCTGCCCCAGCTTGCTTTGCTTTTTCTGCCTTATCGCCCTTAGCAAAAACAGCGACTTTAACGTCTTTACCTATACCATTTGGTAAAGCGACAGAGCCCCGAATGTTTTGGTCTGATTGGCGCGCATCAATATTAAGCCGGACCACCACATCAATGGTTTCATCAAATTTAGCGACCGCATATTTTTTTACCAACTCTACAGCTTCTTTTGCCTTATAAACAGCCTGCCGATCAAGCTGTTCACGAATCTTTTTAAGTCTTTTTCCCACAATCGCCATGATACTACTCCACGACCTCCAATCCCATTGATCTTGCCGAACCTGCTAACATACGTACGGCCGACTCCACATCGTAAGCATTTAGATCGCTCATTTTCTTCTTGGCGATTTCAATAAGCTGCTGCTTGGTAACCTGACCAACAGTACCACGACCTGGCGTACTTGAACCCTTTGTTAGCTTGGCGGCTTGCTTTATATGATGAGATGCCGGCGGCGATTTAATCTCCATGGCGTATGTCTTATCAGCAAAAATGGTTAATATTACGGGCAACGGAGTGCCAGGAACTTCATCTTTTGTCCGATCATTAAACAATTTACAAAATTCCATGATGTTAAGCCCACGTTGACCTAATGCCGGGCCAATCGGCGGCGAAGGATTGGCTTTACCCGCCGAAACCTGCAATTTTAAATAACCAACTATCTTTTTCTTTGCCATCGAACTTATCCCTTCTTTTCTTTCCAAGGATCTTGTGGTCAGGCTATGGCCAACCTCCCACAGGAAAATTACCTATTGTACTTTTTCAACCTGGCTAAAATCCACATCAATCGGCGTCATGCGCCCTAATATAGACACTAAAATCTTTAAACGACATCTTTCCGCATCGACTTCTTCTACAAGCCCGCTAAACGATACAAAAGGACCATCGCAAACACGCACGTGCTCGCCCACTTCAAAAACTATGGCTGCACCCGAGCGGTCTACCCCTTCTTCGATTTGATGCATAATCCGCTGGACATCAGCTTCGCTAATAGGAGAAGGTTTTCCTTTCCCCCCCAGGAAACCAGATACCTTGGGAACACTACGGATAAGATGCCAAGCTTCATCTGTCATTATCATTTTTACTAAAACATAGCCAGGAAAAAATTTGCGTTCAGCTCGGACCTTTTCACCCCGCCGGATTTCCGTCACCTCTTCGGTAGGAACGAGCACTTCTAGGATACTACTTTCCAGCTCTTTCTTTTTTGTCTGTTCTTTAATAGCCTCTACGACTCTTTTTTCTGACCCCGCATATACATTCACCACATACCAACGTGGCTTCATCGTCTTTTCAGACATATACCTAAACTCCAATACCTAGGATAGCTCTAACACCAAAAGCTAAAATGTTATCGACAATCAAGAAAAAAACTGAAGCAATAGCAACCAATACAATAACCATAATTGTTGTAACGATTGTTTCCTTACGTGTCGCCCAAGTAACTTTATGGGCCTCCTCACGCACTTGGCGCATGAACTTAATAGGAGATATTTTTGCCATTCTTCTGTTTTGCCCCTTCTTTACTACTGCTCTTGCTCACTCGCCCCTAACGCCCCTCATTTATTGGCAGGAGCGAAGGGAATCGAACCCCCAACCTCCGGTTTTGGAGACCGGCGCTCTACCAATTGAGCTACGCTCCTAATTTTTACCTCACCCTTTTTTCGCTTGGAGCGGGTGAGGGGAATCGAACCCCCACCATCAGCTTGGAAGGCTGAGGCTCTACCATTGAGCTACACCCGCTTAGTGGTGGAGGGGGCAGGATTCGAACCTGCGTAGACGTACGTCGGCAGATTTACAGTCTGCTGCCTTTGACCGCTCGGCCACCCCTCCGTGACTCCTCTAACAATACCGTCTTCTTGAAAAAAGAATTAAGCTATACTTAAGGCATGTATGACATTTTTACTAGCTTTGTCAATCGTTAATCAAATTTTTTTCTCCCTTCTGTTAGAGATGGGCAAAATAAAAGCTTGGCAAGAAAGCTCAATGCCTTGGAATATATATAGAAAGTTACTAGGTGGGCATTTAATCCTGCTAAAAATTATTGCCATTTTCTGTCGTTCAATGGTAGATAGAACCATGACACGAACATCACCTCCTCTTGAATGGATTTATGGTTTGCACTCCGTACAGGCGGCGTTAAATAATCGGGCACGCAAGTGCTACCAGTTGCTTACCACGAAAGAGATGTACGATCTTATAAAAGATCAACAAAGCACGCTTAAGGCAGAAGTTGTTTCACGCCGGGATCTTGATCAACGATTCGGTTCTCAAACCGTCCATCAAGGCATCGCTTTATCCTGCTCTTTTCTTCCTGAAATGGATATTGAGACGCTCTGTGATAAGGTACATCTAGAGGATCTCTTCCTTATATTAGATCAAATCACAGATCCTCATAATATTGGTGCTATTGCTCGTAGTGCCGCTGCCTTTAAAGTGAAAGGCATTATTTTGCAAGAAAGACACTCACCTAAAACATCAGCGATTTTAAACAAGGTAGCCTCTGGTGGAATTGAGCATGTCCCTCTTATCTATGTTACAAATCTGTCGCGTACCCTTGACTACCTGAAAAGCCATGACATTTGGTGTTACGGGCTGGATGAAAGAGGCAGCGATATCAAGACGCACCTCACGCCAGAAGAACCCAGGGCTTCAGCCATTGTATTGGGCGCCGAGGGGAAAGGTCTGCGTCGATTAGTTCGGGAAAAGTGCGATAAAATTCTAAAAGTCCCAACCGCTCCCTATTTTCCCACCTTAAATGTCTCGAGCACCGCGGCAATTACTCTTTTTGCTTTCCGCAATTTACGCTCTTGACGAATAAAATTAACTCATCTTATGCTGGTCTTTTAGAGAGAACGAGGTTAAGAGTTAGGTGATGCACCTTTTTACAATCGCAGGAGCCCTTATTTTTGGGTATATTTTAGGCTCTATCCCTTTTGGGTATATTCTTACAAAAATTTCAGGTCATGGTGATATCCGTAAAGTTGGTTCGGGCAACGTTGGAGCCACCAACGTGTTAAGAGCCGCCGGAAAGTTAGTTGCTTTCCTTACCTTTGTGTGTGACGCCCTTAAAGGGACAGGAGCCGTCTTAGGAGCTCAAAATTATCTAAATGGCGATGAAACAATTGCATTATTTGCCGCCGCCGGCGTTATCTTCGGACACATGTTTCCCTGTTGGTTAAAATTTAAGGGCGGTAAAGGCGTCGCCACCGCTTTTGGAAGCTTCGCGGCTATAGCTCCTTTTATCGCCGCTATTGGAGGGGCTATCTGGCTTTTAATTGCAGCGCTCACCAGGATTTCTTCCCTGGCTTCTCTTCTTGCTTTTACCACCACTGCTTTTATGGCTCTTTTTATCGGCAAATTTCCTACTTCGGTCGTTTTAAGCGTCCTCTCTCTCGTGGTACTTTTAAAGCACAAGGATAATATTGTAAGGTTGATGCACTCTCGTGAACCAAGAATAAAATTAAAGTAAGTTAGCATGGCCATCTTAACGAATGATAAGCAACGCATTGACTGGCTAAGATTAATAAGAGCCGAGAAAATTGGTCCTAAAACTTTTTGGACATTGCTTGAAAGGTGCAAAACCATCGAGGAAGCTATTCGAACTTTTAGCCAAAGCAAAGTAGCTGGCCAAAAGTCACCTTCGATCCCTTCTAAAGAGGAAGCCTCCTATGAAATAGAGCAATTACGCTCGATAGGGGGAGAGCTTATCTTATATACTGATAAGGCCTATCCTCCTCTCCTTCGCACGATTTCTGATCCTCCTCCTGTCTTAAGTGTGCTTGGAAAGCTAGGGCTGCTTTTATCTCCATGCTTTGCTATCGTCGGGGCGCGAAATGCTTCCCTTCATGGTCAGGATTTTGCTATGAAACTAGCCAAAGAGCTAGGACGTGCCGGTTTTATTATTTGCTCGGGGTTGGCCAAAGGCATCGATACGGCAGCTCACATGGGCTCGCTCGCCAGCGGCACCTTAGCCGTCGTCGCTTCAGGCATTAATATCGTTTATCCTAAATCGAATGAGGGTTTGTATAGAAACATTACTCAAGATGGTGTTGTCATCTCAGAGTATCCCTTCAATATGGACCCTCAAGCAACCAACTTCCACCGGCGCAATCGCATCATTTCTGGCATTGCTCATGGAACAATTGTCGTGGAAGCAGCACGACGTTCTGGATCTTTAATAACGGCTCATTATGCCTTGGAGCAGGGACGTGACGTTTTCGCTGTTCCTGGGTTCCCAGGCGATCCGCGATACGAAGGATGCAATGACCTAATTCGTCAAGGAGCCACCCTTCTCCAATCATTTGAAGACGCACTAGAGACTTCACACCAATGGACCTCTTTTTATCGTTCGTCTCATAAGGAAGGTGAAGCCATAACACTGCCCTTTTCGCGCTCACCAGATGAGAAGACATGGGCAGAGACCCATGTTCAAAAACCAAAAAATCCCTTAGGGACTATTCAAAAAGAGGAGATAAAAGACGGTAACCACCCTATCCTCGACCTCCTTAATAAGGTGCCTATTTCTATTGACGCTCTTGCCCGTGAGGTCTCCAAATCCCCTTCTGAGCTTGGCCCCATTCTAACTGACCTTGAACTTAAAGGACAAATATTGCGCCATCCGGGCAATAAAGTCTCGCGCGCTTCCTAACAACCGGCTTAACCATACCCTATCTCTTAATCGCCAACTTAAGCTTACTTACTCCATACCCCCAAACTACTGTCTATATTTTTGGGAAACAAGGTAGAGATTTTAGGGCAATAAGGCACCATTTCATTCATTAACAGGCATAGATGTTCTTCTCTTTAAGGTTTTATTATCACCTCACCTCATAGTAAAGGAAGAGAGAAAAAGATTTTCCAAGGAACATTTATATCTTGTAATAAAAAACTTTTTTCACTAGGCTCTTAATTTATCCCCTCTTTAAGGTAGGGCATTTATATGATAGGGATCTTGTAGCTTTAATACAGGGCCAAAAACGCGCTTGATAACCAAAATATCCTTGTTGCGCCTTTTCAACATAGTAAATGTTAGATACCGTAAAAAAGTTAATGGAAGAATAGTTTATTGGGTAGATTATGAAAGTCGTCATTGTTGAGTCACCAACGAAAATCCGAACAATCGCAAAATTTCTAGCGAAAGATTATTCGCTCCTTGCAAGCTATGGTCATGTACGCGATTTGCCCTCTAAAAATGGATCGGTAAATCCTAACGACGATTTTGCGTTGACATGGGAAATTAGCAAAGATGCTCAAAAACGCCTTGATGATATAGAAAAAAATGTGAAAAAAGCGGATACCCTTTACCTGGCTACTGACCCCGATCGTGAGGGAGAAGCAATTTCCTGGCATATTATCGAGACCCTGAAGAAAGATGGGCTCTTACATCATGTCAAGGTGCAGCGGGTTGTCTTTCATGAAATTACCAAGAAGGCTATCGAAAAAGCTTTCCAAGACCCAAGGGATCTTAATTACAATTTAGTCAACGCTTATCTTGCTCGTCGGGCCTTAGATTATTTATTTGGGTTTACCCTCTCTCCCTTATTATGGCGTAAATTACCTGGGAGTCGCTCGGCAGGACGTGTTCAATCGGTAGCTCTTCGGCTCATTACAGATCGAGAAGATGAAATCGACAGCTTTAAAACTCAAGAATATTGGACGATTCTTTGCCATTTCCATAATAAAGATAAGAAGAAAGTTATGGCAAAGCTCAGTATCCTTGAAGGAGAAAAACTGGAAAAATTTTCTTTAAAAGATGAAGGCTCTGCAAAACAAGCGGAAAAACAAATCCTGCAAAGGCAACCTTATAGGGTAAAATCCATTGAAACAAAGGAGATGCAGCGCCATCCAACACCTCCTTTTACAACCTCCACCCTCCAGCAAGAAGCATCACGCAAATTTGGCTTACGCGCCAGCCGTGTTATGCAGATTGCTCAGTCTCTTTACGAGGGAGTGGATATAAATGGAGAGCGTCAAGGTCTTATTACATACATGCGCACTGACAGCACACATCTTAGCACAGAAGCCATCGGGGCCATGCGCGCTTATATCGAAAAGCAATATGGGCGGCCCTATCTTCCTGCACACGCAAGAGCTTACAAAAGCAAAATTAAAAATGCGCAAGAAGCTCATGAAGCTATACGACCAACCGATATTACGCTTGTGCCCTCAACGATAAAATCTTTTTTAACTCCCGAGCAATTTAAGCTCTATGAGCTCATATGGAAACGCGCTCTTGCCTGCCAAATGAAAAGTGCCCTTATTGACAAGACGACGGTCGATATCACGGATAAAGACGAAAAAATCTTCCTAAGGGCTTGGGGGTCCATCATAAAGTTTGATGGCTTTTTGACTTTATATGAAGAAAGCCAAGATGAGCAACTCAGCAGTGACGAAGAGGAAGGATTACTCCCTCCCTTACAACCAAACGATCCTCTAACCTTGAAAGATGTCTTGCCTCATCAACATTTTACACAACCGCCACCTCATTATACAGAAGCAAGTTTAGTAAAGAAACTTGAAGAGTTAGGCATTGGGCGCCCTTCCACCTGGGCAAACATCCTGCCAACCCTTTTGAACAGAAGCTATGTAAAGCTTGAGAAAAAGCGCATCATTCCCGAAGAAAGAGGACGGATCGTCACCACTTTTCTAAAAAATTATTTCGAGCAGTACATCCAATATTCCTTCACGGCTGATCTGGAAGAGAGCTTAGACCATATTTCTCAGGGACAGCTCGATTGGAAAAAAACCCTTAAGGATTTTTGGGAAGAGTTTTATAGCTCTATCAAAAAGACGGAGCAATATAAAATAAGTGATATCATTGATACGCTTAATCAAGAACTAGGGGCTCTCTTCTTTCCAGCCCAAGAAAATGGTTCGAACCCACGCCAGTGCCCGCAGTGTGAAAAAGGTGAATTAAGTTTAAAGTTCGGCAAGTTTGGTATTTTTATTGGTTGCTCAGGCTACCCTGACTGTCAATATACTCGAAAATTAGAGCAAGGAGAAGCGCAAGAAGCCCTTGTTAAAGAGGAGAAATCTCTTTTCCCGCGTATATTAGGGCAGGACCCAGATACTCAACAAGAGGTATCGCTGCGTAAGGGTCCTTATGGCCTTTATTTGCAGTGGGATAACCCACAGAAACCCAAAGAAAAGCCGCGCCGGACACCTTTGCCGGCAGGCTTTGATCCTGAAACGATAACTCTTGAGGACGCAAAAAAGCTTGGGGCATTACCGAAAGAGCTTGGGTCACACCCAACAACAAAAGAACCTATTCTTGTTGGCATTGGTCGCTTTGGGCCTTATATTAAACATGGAACAAAATATACTTCCATACCAAAAACCTATGATTTCCTCACGCTAACTCTACCTCAGGCTTGCGAGCTTATTGAGAAAAGCCAGCTGTCGAAAAACAAGAAAACAAAGAAGAAAACGTAAGAGGAAAAGTAAAGCTACCTATGGCGCGCAAAAGAAAAAATGAAGTCAAAACGAGTTATCCAAGCACGGAAGAACTCCTTAAGTTTTTTAAAGTGACAAATACCCCCCTAGGCGTCAAGGTTATTGCCCAGCATTTTAATGTAAAAGGGCAGGATCGTTTGCCCCTTAAAGCAAAGTTACGAGAATTAGTCGAGCATCATCTACTCATACTTAGGCAGGGACGCAAGTACGCCCTCCCTTCTTCCTCGTCCTCTCCTTTACTTATGATTGTTACCCGCATCGAAGACGAGAAGATTTTCGTAACAAAGGTCGAGGATAACCGACAACTTGCACGATCACGCTCTAATTCTGGTGACTTTACTCTTCAAGGCCCCACTTTTCTGTTATCTCAGTTACGGGAGGGCCAGCGTATTTTTGGACGTATTGAGCAAGATACCGAGGAAAAATCGGTCGTGTTTATTAGGAAGGCGACGGGAGGCCTTGAAGAAGGAGACTTTGTCGCAATTTTACAAAAAGCTTACAAACAATGGGCTCTCATGCCTGCAAATCCAAAGCTTAAGGAAATACCCCTGGGCGAGAAAAATCTTGGGGACCATGAGGAGGGCGCTATTGTTGTCGCGGGATACAACAGCTCAGGTGGTATTCGGATCAAGGATACTTTAGGAAATATAAGGACTCCTTCTTCTCTATGTTCCATAGCGATGTATCAAAACGGGTTACCTTTTTCTTTTCCTGATCCTGTATTAAAAGAAGCTGAAGCACTGAAAGAGCCTACCTTAGAGGACCGAGAAGACCTAAGGTCTTACCCGTTAGTAACAATTGACGGGGAAGACGCCAAGGATTTTGATGACGCCGTATGGGCCGAGCTTGAGCCTAAAAAAGGATGGCACATTATTGTAGCCATTGCGGATGTTTCCTATTATGTAAAACCGGAGTCGGCTCTCGATCAGGAAGCTTTTGCTCGGAGTAATTCTACTTATTTCCCAGAGAAAGTCATCCCCATGCTCCCGGAAAATTTATCGAACAACTTATGTTCTCTTAAACCAGGTGTAGATCGAGCTTGTCTTGCGGTGCATATGTATCTTTCCCAAGAAGGAGACCTGAAAGATTTCCATTTCGTCCGAGGGCTCATGCGCTCTAAAGCGCGTTTGACGTACTCTCAAGCTCAAAGGATTATAGAAGGAGATATCCAACATAAGGAGGAGAAAGATTTTGTTCCGCAAATTCAAAATCTGTTCGCGGTGTATGAACTTTTAAAAAAGAAGAGAGAAAAGCGCGGCGCCCTAGAAATTGAGAAAAATGAACCTCAATTTATTTTCAATAACCAAGGACAAATTGAAGGTGTACAATTACGCCCGGTCTATCCGAGTCACAAGTTAATTGAAGAATTCATGATCCTTGCCAACGTCGCAGCTGCCTTATCACTCAAGGAAGCGAGTGCACCGTGCATGTATCGCATTCACGAACCCCCTGATGAATTAAAATTAACGCTTCTGCGGGAACAATTGATGGCTATGGGGCTTACTATAGGAAAAGAAGTTTCTCAGAAATCTCTTACTAAAGCTATCCAAAAAGCTCGCGAGATTGGGGCGGCGGACGTGGTGTCTGACCTGGTCCTACGTAGCCAAAGCCAAGCGAGGTATAGCCCTCATAATAAGGGCCATTACGGCTTAAACTTGCCAACGTATTGTCACTTTACCTCCCCTATTCGGCGTTATAGCGATTTGCTTGTGCACCGGAGCCTTACTAGACTTGGCTCCTCTCATCCACGTATTCCTCAAAAAGAGCTGGAGGCCATAGGACAACATATTTCTGACCAGGAACGTCTTTCAGTCTCAGCTGAACGCGCCACCAATGATCGATTAATGGCTCTCTTCTTACAGTCTCAAAAAGGACAGGTTTTTGATGGGCATATTTCCAGCATTACGGAAGCTGGCTTATTTGTTAAGATCTTGCCCTATGAAGCTGATGGACTTGTTCCCATGCGGCGCTTAGGGGGGGACTATTTTGTCTATTACCAAGGAAAACAACAACTAATCGGTCGTTCAACGAAGTTTCGCTTCTGCCTAGGCTTGCCTGTCCGCGTCGCGGTTGAGGAGATTAGCATTGCTACAGGACGCTTGGCGTTAGCACTCATTGAGCCAAAGCTTTCTGACAAACCGCAGGAATCAAGTTGCAAAAAAAAGGGGCCATTTAAGGATCGGCCAGGCAATATGAAGAGAAGGAGAAAAATCTCGCGCCCTTAGAAAACAACACGAACCCTGGGTTTTTCAGGTATTCCTTCTTTTCTAAGCATTTTCAAGGCGTGTCTCTTTCTTCGCGACAGATGAAGGTCTTTCCACATTCTTCGTATACCTTAACAAGCATAAAAGAATCATGGCTTTAAACCATGTTATGCAAAAAATAGAATTTTCCTATTCACTATTTAACTGAAATTGTTTATTATAAATTAAAAATTATAATGAGCAAACAGGGGTTTTCCAGTATGGCTTTATCGCATAAAATCCTTATTATTGAAGATAATGAGCTTAATATGAAGCTATTCAATGATGTATTGAAAGCACACGGTTTTAAAACGATCCGAGCAATGACCGGTTCAGAGGCTTTTGACATTATTGAAAGAGAAAGCCCTAACCTTATTTTACTCGATATTCAATTGCCCGGCATTTCAGGGTTCGAAGTCGCTCGAAGAATCAAGTCTCACGAAGCATCTAAGAACATCCCTATTATTGCTGTTACGGCTTTTGCCATGAGAGGAGATGAAGATAAAATTCTCGATTCAGGTTGCAATGCCTATCTGCCTAAACCTATATCTATTAATAGTCTTATTAATACTATTACCCAATATATAGGCGGGAAACTTATACCTCCCACTGCTGTCAAGGTCGCTTGTTAATTCATCCCGCTATTTATTTATTTTTTAAGTAGCTTGGTGAAGAAAAAAGAGTGCACTTATTTTATGTAACTCTTGCTTAATGTGCCCCCTTGCTTACGTAAGAATTTTACGTTTTTACCACGAAATAAGCAGGTAAGCAGACAACGACGCTTCAAGAAACTAAAAGTTTTATTTCTTCACTAAGCTAAGGATAAGGGCTATTAGAAAATTTACAACTTCAAAGAAACAACGTATATTTGATTGGCAGAAAGAAACCTTTAATTTATGTAAAAAAGCTGAGAGGGGCAATGACACCACATATAATTGTCTTAGGAAATGAAAAAGGCGGTACAGGCAAATCGACTCTTTCAGTCCACCTTATCGTAAGCCTTTTGAAGCTTGGACATCCTGTAGGAAGCATTGACTTAGATGCACGACAAGGATCCCTTACTCGATACATTACCAATCGCCGCGCTTACAAAGATAAACATCCTCAAGTTGATATACCTTTATGTACCCATTTCTCGGTCCACCGTAGCGAGGCTCCCACAAAGGCAGAAGCTGAGGAAGAAGAGAAGGCAAAATTTACCGAGGCTCTGAATCAACTTGCCAATTGCGAGTTTATTGTCATTGACACGCCAGGGAATGATAACCACCTCTCGCGCCTAGCGCATTCTTACGCTGATACGCTTATTACTCCCTTAAATGACAGCTTCGTTGATTTGGATCTTTTGGTTCGTATTGAGGATGAAAAGCTTATCCCAAGTACCTATGCTGAAATGGTTTGGGACCAAAAGAAAATAAGGGCTCAGAGGGGGTCAAAACCCATGGAATGGATTGTGGTAAGAAACAGAATGGCTAACATCCATGCAAAAAATAAAGAGGAAGTTGAGCGTGTCTTAAGCTTGCTCGCCAAGAGGATTGGCTTCAAATTAGCCGCTGGTTTCAGTGAGCGTGTTATTTTTAGAGAGCTCTTCTTAACAGGTTTAACGCTCCTTGACATGCATAAAGTGGATATGAAGATGTCTTTATCACATATAGCAGCCCGGGAAGAACTCCGCCAATTAATCACCATGGTTAACCTATCATCTTCTGCCAAACAATACGCCTCAGCTGTATAATTTATTATGATGTTAATCTATCTTGTCCTTCTCCTTGCGCAAGTACTTCTAGCTACTTGGGCTTATCGTCGTCACCAGAGAAATTTAGTGACGAAAGGTGTTCTGGCTGCGCATCTTCTATTTCTTTTTTTAATTCTTTTATCCTTTGTATGTGGGCCAATGCGTTTCGTACCAACCTATTGTGTTTATGGTGCGTTATTACTAAAGATTTATTGGCATTTTCGCCCCTTTGCTTTTTCAGTCAAGTTTAAGAATACGATGACTACAGCTGAGGCCTTGAGAGCCCTCGGGCTTTCAGGACAGCCAACAAAAGAACAAATCAAACGAGCTTTCCGCGATAAGATCCGAAGTTGTCACCCCGACCATGGCGGATCAGAGCAACAAACACGCCACATCCTTAAAGCGCGGGAAATTTTATTACAATTTTTTCACGAAACAAGATAAGCCAAAAAAAGAAAGAAGGATCTTGCTAAGCAACGACAGGTGATAACGCCTCCACCTGGCGGTTTCTTCTTTACACGACAAGTGCAACCTCCTAGCCTGGGCCATGTGCGATTCTTTGAGCCCAAGGATTTATTCAAGAGGATAAAGCATTTAGAGGAATGTGCGCTGACGATCTTCCTCCTCATCCTGTCGGAAAATTAAAACACATGGTAAACGCTTATTCATTAAAGAAAGGCGGGTTAGGAAATTATTTCTCCTTTAGCAGAATCCTCGTCAAAAAATTTTTAAAGGCTTTATGAAGGGGGATCAAACTGCTCCCCTCCTCTCTCTTAAAGGCTAACAAAGACGCAATATGACTTTATGCTAGTGTAATCTTGGATAGTCGCTAAGGCTCTTGTGTTTTTTTGCTGGTATTAATTAATAGCGAGCTTGGGTAAACAGTGCATACTTGGTTTATCTGACTTGACAAGTAGGCAATCAAACCCCGTCTCTCTTAATAGATGACAAACATTTTCAGCTTCATCCCGGGTAAATCCAGAGAATTGAGCACGATAAGGGCTCTTACTCTGCTCATCAACTCTCGATGTAATAATATTGTACGGTTTAAGTAAATGTGGAAGAGAAGCTTTTATCTTGGAAGCCACCGCAAGAGCTCGATCTTCCCTTGAATAAGCTCCAACCTGAATATTCCATCCTCTCATTAAACATGTGTTAGAAGATGGTACAAAAGACGAGGCGGAGGCCGCAGCCTGCACTATAGCTGGCTTTATGGGACTTGTTATATGCTTTGCTGCAAAAACCTGGTTGCCCGTAAGAATAACTGGCTTATATTGCGGCACAGGAACTCTTGCAAAATAAGTTTGAGCTTGTGTGGTTATGGGACGATAAGCCAAAATAAGATGAGGTTGCTTTTTATAGCTGCGTTCCAAAAGATTGGTCACTTGATCATCGCGTGTTCTGCCTGTCTTCCCACCCATAACCACCACGATCAAACGCTTATTATCACGCATAACCGAGGTCGCAAGATTAAACCCAGATAGGCGCGTATAACCTGTTTTTATTCCATCTACTCCCGCGATGCGGCCGATAAGTAGATTGTGAGAGCGATATTGCCTTTTATTAAAATGAAAATGAGTCGTCTTAAAATAAGGATAATAACGAGGGAAATGTTGTAGCAAAGCACGGCATAAGCGCGCCATATCTCGAGCTGTTGTTTTTTGCTTAGGATGTGGAAGACCAGAAGCATTTCGGAAGGATGTGTGTGTCATTCCTATTTTTTTAGCTTCCTGATTCATAAGTTGAGCAAAGGCAGATTCTGAGCCAGACAGTCCATCAGCAACCGTTGAGGCCACATCATTCGCTGATTTCACAATAAGGGCTAAAATAGCCTCCTTCACACTAATGGTCTGGCCTGCTTTGAGACCTAACTTGCTTGGAGGACGCTGTGCTGCTCGTTTCGACACTTTAAAACGCGTAGCTAAAGTAATTTTCCCCTGATCTAACTTCTTGAACAAAAGATATAAAACCATCATTTTGGTTAAGGAAGCTGGGAAACGAAGTTCATGGGCTTTTTCTTGATAGAGAATTCTCCCTGAGGCCGCATCGACCACAATAGCAGCATATTTATTATCTTTATGCGCCAGGGTTTGGGCGTGGGCACCCAATAAACTAAGAAAAATGATAGCTAGCCATAATACCCGATACATAGGATGCCTATTATTAAACAAAAAGTTAAAACCCATTCGCCTATTTTTAGGCTCTCTCGATCACTCGATCATATGTGAAAAATTTTGCCTTGGAAATTATAAAAATTTAATAAATTCATCAAAAAAATTTTTAACATGATTTTTTCTTTTAAACACAATTAGGGTTTGCTTAGTGTTGTTATCTTGCGAGAAAAAATATGGGGCCGTTAAATCTCCTGTTCAATCAACACTTGACCCTCCTCTTCCCAGCGCCTAAAAGGTAAGGAAGATGTGAAAAATAAGGTGAATAAAAAATTATGGCTGTCGTCGTATTTGGCTCGCTCAATGTCGATATCGTTATGAACCCAACGTGTATGCCCCAACCTGGCGAAACGGTTCTTTGCCCTTCGTATACCTTATACCCAGGAGGAAAAGGAGCAAACCAAGCGCTCGCCGCAAGACGTGCGGGGGCTGATGTCTACATGATTGGTACCGTCGGAGAAGACGCCTTTGCCGATATTGCTGTCTCTTATTTAAAGCAGGATAAGGTCAACTTGGACTATCTACAACGATCCTCTTTAGCGACTGGGTGTGCATCCATCTGTGTAGATGGCTCCGGCGAGAATATGATTATTGTGGCAAGCGGCGCTAATTGTGAAGCGCGTTGTCATCATGTCCCTGGAGATTTGCTCTCAAAAGAAAATACTCTCCTTCTTCAGATGGAAACACCGGCTCAAGAAAATTGGGCGCTTATCCAACGGGCTCGGCAAAAAGGCATGCGTATTATCCTCAACCTAGCGCCGGCCCAAAAATTACCGAAGGATACGATTGCGCATGTGGACCTTCTTATCCTAAATGAAGGAGAAGCCATGGCCTTGGCTAAAGATTTAGGGTTAGTTCATTCTCATTCCGCTAATTTAGAAGATTTAAAAGCTATCAGCGAAGCTATCGTCCATCAATTTCGCCTCACTATAATTATAACCCGCGGAAAATACGGGGTTATTTGCTCAACGACCGACAATTTTTGGGAGGTGCCTTCTACCGAAGTTGACGTCATTGATACCACCGCCGCTGGGGATGCTTTTGTCGGCATCTTAGCCGCTTATCTTGACCAAGGACATGGCTTATATGAAGCCTTAGGCCTTGCTAATATTGGTGCGGGGTTGGCTTGTACTCAACAAGGTGCTCAAAGTAGCTTACCCTACCAAGAAGGTATCCTTAAGAACAATCGTACATAAGAGCCCCTCTTTCCAACCTTTAAGAGCATGAGGCAAGAAAGAAAAACCCATACCGCTCTAGAGAACTCGGCCATTTCTTCACGGCAATTCCTTAGAAGAAATTGATGACTTGCCGCACAGTCCTCTTTTCTTTAACATATTGGCAAGACAAAGAAGCAGATTTTTCGGAAATTTATGGCAATGTTTGACCCCGCCTTAATGCTTTTGATTGATATCCGCCGCCATGAGAGAAGGGAATGGCAGTTTAAAATTGCTCGGGCGATTGAAGGAGGGGTTACCTCTCTTCAACTTCGCGAAAAACACGCCTCGAGAGACGAACTCTTACACCATGCTCGAGAGGTTCAAACCTTTCTCAAACCTTTTCGCCTCCCCCTCCTCATTAATGATGATGTGGATGTGGCCAAGATGATAGAGGCTGATGGGGTCCATCTTGGTCAGCACGATTTGCCTTTCAGGGAAGCTATATCGATGTTGAGCCAAGAACAAATTATAGGGCTTTCTATTACCCATCCTCAACAAATCTTAGCCTTAGATGAAAGAGACGATAAACCTCATTATTTTGGGATAGGCCCCCTTTTCCCAACAAAAACGAAAGAGGATGCCGCTCCTTGTATAGGCCTTAATGGTTTATCTTACGCCCGCCGATTAACATCCAAACCACTTATAGCTATCGGCGGTATTAACCTTGAGAATGCAGCTTATCTCAAAGGAGCTGGCGCAGATGGAATGGCAATCATCTCGAGTATTTGGCACATGAAAGACCCCCTGGCGGCCACCCAAGCTCTTATTAAGGCTTTCCATCAACCCCGTATTTAATGCTCAGCTTGTAAAAGAGGGAAAATCCTCGAGAAAATGTAAGGTTATCTTTTAAGGCATATTCTTTCGTTTACAATAACAGTATTTCATCTAAAATTCTTATTAAGAAACTATTTTTGGGTAAAACACTAAGAGAGAACTTTTAATCGAAGAAAAGGAATAGGGAGATAAAAAATGGATAACGCTTTAACGTTATTAAGAGAAAAAATAAGAGCTCACTATCGTATTGACGAGCACCATGTGTTAGCCGACCTCTTAGATTACTCAACAATATCGTCTGAACACTCGGCTATTAAGGCAAGAGCAGCTCATTTCGTCGACCATTTAAAAGAAGGTCAATTATCGAATGAAGGATTCAACCAATTAATCATTAAATATAATTTATCCACGAATGAGGGAATAGCCCTCATGTGCTTAGCTGAGGCGCTATTACGCATCCCTGACGCTTCGACAGCCGATCGCCTTATCCACGACAAATTAACCAGCACAGAGTGGGTGTCCAATACCCTAAACTCCCCACCGGTACTTGTGAATGTTTCTTCTTGGGCTCTGAGAGTAACAAAAAATATTTTAGATTGGCGTGCGCCTGACCATACGGTCGAATCCGCGAAGCCTTGGTTTAATATACCGGCTCATTTAGCTTCTATGTTTTCAAGACTAACCCAGCCAGTCATTCGAAAAAGTATCCAATATGCAATGGAGCAGTTAGGGCGTCAATTTGTGATGGGCGAAACCATCGAGGAAGCTTTAAAACGATCCGAAATTGGGCAAAAAAGAGGGGAACAATACTCCTATGATATGTTAGGGGAAGCGGCTTATACAAAAGAAGATGCAGAAAAATATTTTAATCTTTATAAAGAAGCCATTATAAAAATTGGCGTCTCACTTAAGGGGCAAGAAACCTTCAAGACTCCTTATGAGGGGCCAGGCATTTCAATTAAATTAACGGCCCTTCATCCAAGGTACGAAGAAAGCCAGAAAGAACGGATCTATAAGGAACTTCTTCCACGCCTAGAACATCTGGTAGAACTTGCTGCTCAAGCAAATATCCAGCTTACTATCGATGCGGAGGAGTCATATCGCTTGGATCTGTCCCTCGATATTATTGAAACCATTGCCAGAAGCTCTTTATTAGACCATTGGGAAGGCTTTGGTCTTGCTGTTCAAGCCTATCAAAAACGCGCGTTCCCTCTTATAGAGTGGCTAGAGGAATTGGGCAAAAGTACGAAGCACAAGTTGATGGTTCGCTTAGTAAAAGGTGCGTATTGGGACAGCGAGATTAAATGGGCCCAAATGCACGGTCTTGATAATTACCCTGTATTTACCCGTAAAATAAACACCGATGTCAGTTTTCTTAGCTGTGCTCAAAAATTGTTCGCGTGTTCGACTCTTCACCCTCAGCTGGCAACGCACAATGCCTATACCATCGCAGCAATTTTGGAGATGGCACCGAAAAATAAGGTTTATGAGCTGCAACGGCTTCACGGTATGGGGGAAGAGCTTCATCACTTCGTCAGGCAAGAGCAGGGCGGATGTCTTCCATGCCGCGTTTATGCGCCTGTTGGCTCGCACCGTGAGCTTTTACCTTACCTTGTCCGAAGGCTTCTGGAGAATGGTAGTAATAGCTCTTTTATCAATCAACTTTATAATGACGACATCCCAACGGATAAATTGTTAGAAAACCCTTTTGAAAAGGCAAAGCAAAATGTTGAGGCGCAGGCACCTCACATATCTTTGCCCCGAGACATTTTTCTTAAAGACAAGGCCGCGCCACGCCTTAACTCAAAAGGAATAGACTTATCCGATCGGCCTACTCTTGAAAGAATTCAAGCGCACCTTGAGAAAGCCCTGGCCAAAGAACCTTCAACGCCTCAAACCACACGCGGCAAAAAGGTTTTTCGCGGTCAGATAGAAACCATTTACTACCCAGGCGATATCTCGAAATCTTTAGGGTTTGTTACCCAGGCTACACCGGAAGATATCGAAACTCTTTTAGCATCTTCCGAGAAAACGTTTAAAGAATGGGCCCATGTACCGACGGAGCAACGTGTACAATACCTTGAAAAGGCTGCTGATTTGCTTGAAGCTGATTACCAGAATTTCCTTGAACTTCTTATCCTTGAGGGAGGACGCACCCTTTCGGATGCGGTTGCTGAAGTAAGAGAAGCTATTGATTTTTTAAGGTACTATGCCCAAATGGCTCTTTCTTATTTTCACCATCCTGAGTCACTTACCGGCTATACAGGGGAGGAGAATGAATTAAGCTTCCATGGACGTGGTACCTTCGTTTGTATTAGCCCTTGGAATTTCCCCCTCGCTATATTCTTAGGTCAGGCCACCGCTGCCCTTGCAGCGGGTAATTGCGTTATCGCTAAGCCTGCTGAGCCAACACCTTTAGTTGCCTACCGTGCCATTTCCCTCCTACATAAGGCTGGGTTTCCTCAGGAAGTTGTCCAAATTGTTGTTGGCAAAGGAAGCGAGATTGGAAACCAGCTTGTCCAAGACCCACGCATCCATGGCATCGCGTTCACTGGATCGACGCAAACTGCGCAGCATATTAATCGCTTATTGGCTCAAAGAGAGGGCCCTATTATCCCTCTTATCGCTGAGACGGGCGGCATTAACGCAATGATTGTTGATTCTTCTGCCTTATTGGAGCAGGTAGTCCGCGATGTGATTGAATCGGCTTTTCGCAGTGCCGGGCAACGGTGCTCCGCTTTGCGTTTATTATTTGTACCCACCCCGATGGCGGATGCCTTCATTACCATGTTAACAGGCGCTATGGAAGAGCTCATAGTGGGATTACCCCACTTCATTAACACGGATATCGGTCCCGTCATCAACAAAGCAGCTCAAGAAAAGCTAGAGACATATGTAAATACGGCCTGTACAAAAAACCAAACAAAGCTACTTTACAAAACACCTCTCGATGCACAACTTCTCTCAGGATGTTTTGTAGCGCCTCATCTTTTAGAACTTGGGGAACCATCGTTGCTCACTCAAGAGGTCTTTGGGCCGATTCTTCACCTTGTTCGTTATAATGTGCGTGACCTTCCTAAGTGCATCGATTTTATCAATAGCCTTGGTTATGGGCTAACCTTTGGGCTTCACAGTCGTATTGATGATACGATTCATTACGTGCGAAAACATATTAAGGCCGGAAACATGTACGTAAACCGGAACATGATTGGTGCTGTTGTCGGTGTACAACCCTTTGGGGGAGAAGGGCTTTCAGGGACAGGCCCTAAAGCAGGAGGACCCAATTACCTTAAAAGATTCGCTGTCGAGCGTGCTTTCACACGGGATATTACTGCTTCAGGCGGAAATCTTTCTCTCTTGAATCTCGAGACTTAACCGTAAGAGCCTTTTTACACGCTAGAGGAATTGACTTTCTTAGGTTTCACAACCCTTCTTCTCTCTTTAACCTTAGCCAAGGGGGCGAGAAAAAGTATTTACTTGCTATCTTTGGGTTGAGGACGTTTTACCTCAAGATGCAACTCTTTCAATTGCTTAGGCAACACTTCACAGGGCGCATTCATCATTAAATCTTGGGCTTGTTGATTAAAAGGAAAGGCAATAACTTCGCGAATATTCGGCTCGTTAGCAAGCAACATGACAATCCGGTCAATACCTGGTGCGGACCCACCGTGTGGAGGAGCTCCAAATTTAAACGCGTTTAACATCCCCCCAAATTTGGTTTCCACGTCTTCTTGGGTATAACCAGCTATTTCAAAAGCCTTATACATAATATCTGGACGATGATTGCGAATAGCGCCGCTTGATAGCTCTATACCATTGCAGACAATGTCATATTGGTAGGCTAAAATATCCAGCGGGTCTTTTGCTTCTAAAGCTTCAAGCCCTCCTTGTGGCATGGAGAAGGGATTATGCGAAAATTCAATTTGCCCGGTTTCTTCATTACGTTCATACATAGGGTAATCAACCACCCAACAAAATTCGAAACGTTGCGGGTCAATAAGCTCAAGTTCTTGAGCTATTTTTGTACGTGCAAGGCCAGCCATTTTTTCCGCTTGCTTTTGTTTGTCACATACAAAGAAAACCGCGTCCCCTACCTGAGCCTTCGTTAATTCTTTTAATTGGCTAAGGCGGTCATCACTTAAAAACTTAGCAATCGGGCCTTTAGCTGCCTCCTCGGTAAAAATGACATAACCGAGGCCAGGCGCGCCCATATCTCGTGCCCAATCATTTAATCGATCAAAAAAGCTACGAGGCTTACTCGCGACATTGGGAACAGGAATAGCACGAGCCACACCACCATCGTTGATGATATTGGCAAAAATAGTAAAATCAGACTTCTCGAAGACACTTGTAATATCATAGATAAGAAGGGGGTTACGTAAATCAGGCTTATCACTCCCATATAACAACATGGACTCTGTATAAGGAATCCTTTTAAAAGGAGGCTTTGAGACATAACACCCTGTAGAAAATTCAGAAAAAACCCCATATAAAATAGGCTCTATGGTATTAAATACATCTTCTTGAGTCGCAAAAGCCATCTCAAAATCAAGTTGATAGAACTCCCCAGGGGAGCGATCGGCTCGAGCATCTTCATCGCGAAAACAAGGGGCAATTTGGAAATATCGATCAAAACCAGCCACCATTAAAAGCTGCTTAAATTGTTGAGGTGCCTGTGGTAATGCATAAAACTTCCCTGGATGCAACCGGCTAGGTACAAGATAATCCCTAGCTCCTTCGGGCGAACTCGCTGTGAGAATCGGTGTCTGTATCTCGGTAAAACCCGCGTCAATCATACGACGACGGAAGCTAGCAATAACATTACAACGTAATTGAATATTTTGATGAAGCTTTTCACGACGCAAATCTAAGTAACGATATTTTAAGCGTATATCTTCTGGAAACTCTTGATCCGAGTTAACAGGCATGGGCAAAACATCCGCTTCTGACAAGACTTCGACGTCTTGGATAAAAACCTCAATTTTTCCGGTAGCCAACTTTTCATTGACGGTATCAGGCGTGCGCTCAACGACTTTTCCGGTAATTTTTAGCACACTTTCGAGGCGAATATGAGTTACCTCTTCGAAGCGAGGATGTTCCGCGCTTATAACACATTGAGTCACGCCGTAATGATCTCTAAGATCAATAAATAAAAGATGACCATGATCTCGCTTGCGATGAATCCAACCTGATAGGCGCACTTCTTCCCCAATATGAGTATTGCGTAAATCATCGCATTTATGAGTCCGATAAGCATGCATGAGTTTCTTGCCTTCCATCATAAAACTGCTCAAGCTTTACCACCAAAAGAAGAGGTTTTCAACCTTTGCATTTAAGAGTAGGCTATAAAAAAAATTAGGTGAAGAAAAGATGACACTTTCTTATAAACTGGTCACATCAACCCCAGAGTTATTAACCTTTTGTACGGATATCTTGGGTAAAGCTCCCACCTCTATTTATGTAGACACGGAATTTGTTCGGGAGAAAACCTACTGGAGCCAGCTCTCCTTAATTCAAGTCGCTGTTGAGGAAGAGGACCAGGCTTATATTATTGATGTTGCTTCCCCCTCTCTTAATATAGAACCTTTTAAGGAGATATTAACCCACGATAACCTCATTAAAGTCTTTCATTCAGCTCGCCAAGATCTGGAAATTTTTTATCATCTTTTTGGCATTGTCCCTCGCCCTATCTTTGATACGCAGGTGGCTGCTATGGTTTGTGGGCATGGCGAATCGATCGGGTTTGACACCCTCGTCCACCGGCTCACCCCTTACACCATTGATAAAAAATTGCAGTATAGCCCTTGGTTAAGGCGTCCTCTTCCCGAGGCTTATTTACATTATGCTGCCCTTGATGTTATTGCCTTAAAACCTGTCTATAAACAGCTGTTAAAAACCCTTAAAGAAAAAAAGCGTACTGAGTGGATCGAGAGCGAGATCTCTTTTCTGGTAGACCCGAAACTTTACCATGTTGATATCCATCAAGCTTACAAGAAAATCAAATTACCACCCAACAGCAGCGCTCGCTTTATAGCTATTGTGCGTGAGCTTGCAGCATGGAGAGAAGAAAAAGCATTAAAAGAAGATAAACCTCGCAGCCGCATCCTTTCTGACCAACTTTTATTAAAAGTTGCTCGCTGTTTGCCAAAGACACTTGAGGCATTACACAAAATAAAAGAACTCGCTCAGCTGCTTAAAGAACCGGAAGAAGCTAAGGACATCTTAGATGTTCTTAGCCGAGGAAACGCCGCTTCCACCAAAGATTTAGATATAGATTCATCTCCTCCTTTGTCCGCCTCTCAAGAGGCCCTCTATCAACTTCTTAAACTCTCTCTCAAGGCTGTTAGCAATGAATGGGGCATTTCTTCAAAAATTATTGCTTCCAAGGAAGACCTGCTATCATTGGCCTCTCACACCCTCGATGCTGAAAAAGTTCCTTGCCTTAGGGGATGGCGTTATGACATCTTCGGTCAAAAGGTTTTGGAAATTATCCAAGGACACTCCGCCCTTTGCTATCATAAAGGGCAGCTAGTTATTACGCGTGTCAGGGAAGGTACATAGCTATAAACCATATCATTACTTGAAAAAAAAATTTACATCATTAAAAATGATTACAAGGAAAAATTTTTAAAAGATAAAAGCAAAAATGAGGAAAAATAAATGTCTATTGAAAGAACATTATCACTTATTAAACCTGATGCGACACGACGCAATATAACAGGGGCTATCAATCAGATGTTTGAAAAAAATGGGTTAAAAATTATTGCCCAAAAGCGTTTATGGTTAACGTACGCGCAAGCGGAAAAGTTCTATGAGGTTCACAAAGAACGCTCTTTTTTCTCTGACTTATGTACCTTTATGTCGTCAGGACCTATTGTGGCTCAAGTATTAGAAGGTGAAAATGCTGTCATGCGTAATCGGGAGATTATGGGGGCAACAAACCCAGAGAATGCTGAACCAAATACAATCCGCAGGGAATATGGTGAATCCATTGAGGCCAATTCTGTCCATGGATCTGATTCTTTAGAAAACGCCAAACGAGAAATTTGCTTTTTCTTTAGTGAGCTTGAACTTGTTGGCTAAGGCGTATGGAGTTTCTAGGAAGACATACGGAGCGCTAAGTGAGCAACACATACCAAACGGCCAGGCAAGAAAAACATACTTCTGAAAAAGAGGAAGGCCCCGTCAAAAAGCTTCTTCATTTTATTTTCTTGTCTTTGGCCTTGCTTTCTATGGGATTGACGAGCTTAAGCACACAGAGTAGAGCCGGCCCTTTTACCATCATGGTTCCTCATATGGATATTTCGGCGGACACCGCTTCAAAAGCTAAACAAGAAGCTCTTCTAAAAGCTCAGGAACTTGCATTTAAGAAGTTACTTCAACAGTTGATTCATGGAAAGGAAAAGGAAGACGTCGAGGAGAAACTTGCATCTCTCCACATTCCCGACTATGTGTCATCGATTCAAATTTTAAATGAAAGATATTCTGGCACTCGCTACTTTGCTGATATTCAAGTTACCTTCGAGCAAGGAGCGTTACTTAAACAATTAGCGCAACACCATATTCCTTATAACCCTCCTTCTTCTCAAGCGTTAATTATCCCCATCTTCCAAGAGTCCGGGCATGTGAGTATATGGGATAGAAACAACCCTTGGGTTCAAGCCTGGAATAAAAATGAGTTGGAAACGAGGTTAGAGATAAGATATTTATTAGGAGATTTACAAGATCAAAAGTCTATAAAGCCGAGTGAGATTACCTTACCTCAAGCCTCAACTCTTTTTCCTTATATTCTTACTCGCTATGGCGTTGAACAAGCTTTCACTGTGCAAGCTTACAAAATTCGCTCCTTTTCGGGTGCGCCTATTTTAGAAATAACCATTATCCAGCATACACCTTATGAGCCAGCGATAGAAGTCTTAGAGGTGCGCTCCGCCACCGAGGCAGAAGATGATCAAGCTTTATATCAACTTGCTGTTGAAAAAAGCTTAAAACAGATTGAACAGATGTTAGCCACCAAAATAGTCAAAGATGAGCCATCTAATCAACAGCTTATGCGTTTTCATTTCACCCATTTTGACGATTGGATACGAACAAAAGACATGATAGAAGCCCTTCCGTTCACCATCAAAACCCAAGTGCTTGCCCAAACGGCACATGGTCTATTAATTTCATTGGATATAAAAGAAAAGCATAGCGTCACTTTTCTCAAGACTTTACAACAAAAAGGTTATACTGTATTCGAGGACAGAAACGGTATCCTGGATGTAATTTTTCATGCTTTATGAGGAAGTAAGAGAGACAGATGACTTGGCCAAACCTCATTAGCTTCTTTCGCATCCTGCTTGCTCCTCTTATTTCTTTTTACCTTTTCACGGATCAAGCATTCCTGGCCTTTTATACTTTTATCATTGCTGGGATCTCTGATGCGGTTGATGGCTTTATTGCTCGGGTTTTTAAAAAGAAATCTTTACTTGGTACCTATCTTGATCCCTTAGCTGATAAGATCCTAATCATCTTTGTCTTCTTGACACTCTATTCACTTGGACACGTCGATAGCGTTCTAGTGAGCCTCGTTATAGGGCGTGATTTCCTTATTGTGCTATGCACTTTTTTTGTTTTGCGCTATTACAGATACTCAGCTTACCTTGGCCCTCTTCTTATTAGTAAGATTAATACGTTTCTTCAAATGCTTTTTATTGCGACTTACTTATATGACCTTGCTACGGGTTCTGTCTCGCCTCATTACAAGACAATTTTTCTCCTAAGCGTATACCTCTCAACAATTCTCTCAGGCCTTTCTTACATTTTCTTGGGAATTAAGTTACTCATGGGTTCTCAAAGGAGGCATACATGACAATTCGTCAACACGTCTTTTTCTGGATATTTATCATCCTGCTTACAGCTCTCACTCTTTATGGACTCCGAGGTATCCTGCTACCTTTTATTGTTGGCGGCATTCTAGCCTATGCGTTAAACCCCTTAGTTATCAAGCTAGAGAGGGTTAAATGTCCCCGCTTTTTAGGTTCTATTCTTACTTTATGTGGTATCCTTCTCCTTCTGGCCGTCATCGTCATTCTTGTTGCCCCTGTTATTCATTCAGAATTTGTCCAATTGGTGCACCAAATTCCTTCTTACGGCAACCGATTAACTAATATCACTTTATCGTTTATAGATAAGCTGGCTGATTATCTCCCTCAAAGTGAACGCGAGCAAATTACTAAAGAACTACGCCAATCGCTGGGGGCTGGTGTGCATTGGCTTGCTACTTTTTTAATCGGCATTTTTTCGGGGGGACTGGCAATTGCCAATACGATTGCCCTTACGGTCATTACGCCAATCGTTGCCTTTTATTTGTTAAAAGACTGGCCACATGTTGTTTCAAAGATTGATAGCCTCTTGCCAAGAAAACAAGCTCCTCTTATTCGCTCTGAAATTCGTCAAATTGACCAAACCGTATCCGGATATGCGAAAGGGCAGCTTATAGTCTGTTTGATTCTCGGCTTATATTATGCTTTTAGCTTATCTCTCGTGGGGCTAGATTTTGCTATTTTATTAGGCATCATGACAGGTATTTTATGCTTTATCCCTTATTTGGGAGTCTTTATCGGTTTTATGATTGCATTTAGCGTCGCTCTTTCGAAGTTTGGTTCTTGGACGCCCATCTGGTGGGTCATTACTATTTTTATTGTTGGTAGTGCCTCAGAAAGTTATGCCTTAACGCCTCGCTTTGTTGGCGAACGCCTTGGATTAAACCCGCTTTGGATTATATTTTCTGTCATGGCAGGTGCCTATATGCAAGGATTAATCGGCGCTATTATTGCTCTGCCATCGGCAGCTGTTATTAGCGTCCTCGTGCGAAGTTGTATCAAAGCCTACTTAAAGAGCTCCTATTATCATAATGCGCTTTTAGTAGAAAAGAAGCCATTATTAATAAATGACAATGAGTAAAACTCACGAAAGCCAATTAGCGCTTGATTTATCTCTTCCTCCTAAGATGACCAAATATGATTTTCTGGTTACTCAGAGCAATCAAGAAGCTGTTAGGTGGATTACGAAATGGAAAGAATGGGTCCCCTCGTGTTTAGTACTTCACGGGCCGCGAGGCTGCGGGAAAACACATTTAGCGTCTATATGGAGAGAACTTGCCCATGCAAAGCTTCTTACGCCTTCTGACTCTGTTGACCAGTATATTAAGGATAGCCAAGTTTACAAAGCCTTTGTTATTGAGGATATTGAAAATTTTGCTGATGAGACAATGTTATTTCATCTGTTCAATCTCTCGCAGGAATATAAAAATTTTCTTCTCCTTACCGCGGACACACCACCGGGCTTGTGGCGTTTTACGCTAAAAGATTTAAAATCGCGTTTGCAATCAGCTTTAGTGGTGGAGATTTATCCTCCGGATGATAGCCTGTTAAGAGCCTTAATCGTGAAACAGTTTAACGATCGCCAATTACCTATTCCTCCTCATGTTCTGGAATATAGCCTTAAGCGAATAGAACGATCCTTTGAAGCCGTCACAGATTTTGTTGAAAATGTCGATCGCTTGAGCCTTATCTCTCATGGTAAAATTACTATAAGCCTTGTACGCTCTTTATTGGAAGGAGATGAAACACTCGAGAACAACACCAAAAAAAGAGGCTAACCATCTTCCTTTGGAAAAATCCAGCTCTCAACTTGGCCGCTATTTGCTTTAAGATCGCCCCAACAAGAAATATTTAAGAGAAGACTTACTAAATTACACGCCGGAAAAGTCTTAAGGTTACTCTGGGCTTGCACCGAATACTCTTCATTTAACAGCCAATTTAAAAGCTGTTCTAAACCAGGGTTATGGCCTATGAGCAACACTTCCGTATAATCATCATTCAAAAAACTCAGCTGAAAAATAAGATGGCTTTTTGTTGCGCTGTAAAGGCGTTCCTCAAAAACGACTTCACAAAAAGATGGCAAAAGAGCTCGCAAGCCATCCAATGAATCACGCGCCCGCCGCGCAGGAGAGCACAACACTAATTCTGGTAAAAATACCTTTGTCTTTAATTGCTCCGCAAGGATTATAAGTGATTTTTGGCCTTGAGGTGAGACAGGTCGATCAAAATCATTGACCAATGGCTCGGCATCGATAGCTTCAGCATGCCGAAGAATAGAAAGTTTTTTCATGCTTGTTCCCTGCTGTGCAATCTAAAATTCATCTTTTTTAAGATAGTAGCACAACGGTTTGGAAAATGAAATTTCTCTTGGGTTTCCTAAGGAACCTTCCCAGTCCTTAAAGGGAGGATTTTTCCCATTGGCCATTGGGGTTTTGTTTCCAATAAAAAACTGAAGGATTTTTATCTTTAAGCTCCGCATACTGTCGTACTAATTGCTGCTTAAGATCCTCATTTTCCTCTCCAAAAATAAATAAACAACGTCGGAAATAGTCAGGATTTGATGGTTGTGTCCCCTCCAAGCAAATTAAAACATCTGCCTTATTGAGGTTCTCTTGGTCGGAAACGTCAAGAAGGATAGGCTGATGCTCGGTTAATCCATCCGCTTTCGTCGCATGGGGTAAGAAGGATAATCGACCCATTATCCACAGCACGGCACACAACTCCTCTGCTCTCTCCTCGGTTGGCACCTTAACTAAGACCCTGAAGTTACTTTGCCAAGCTTTCTCTAAAAGTTGATATAACCCAGCTTCTAAAGAAGACGTATGTAAATGGTAAAATAAAAAATCCGTCATCTCTGATCCCGATTTACATTGAAAGCCCTATAATTTCCCTTCTTTGTATTCTCTAAAACGGCCTCCTTCCTTAACCATTACCGACTTAACATACTAAAATTTTTCCTTAAGGAATCTTTTTTCATTTCTCATAATATTCTTGAATAAAGCGATCAAGTAACCGCACACCAAAACCTGTCACTGGCTGGGAAGAAAGGGGACGATCCTTATTCATCTGCCAAGCCACACCCGCAATATCAAGATGCGCCCATGGGACGTTATTGGTAAACCTTTGTAAGAATTGGGCCGCCGTAATGCTTCCAGCGTACCGCCCACCTATATTCTGCATATCTGCTACCTTCGAATCAATTAACCGATCAAAAGCCTCAGATAAAGGTAAGCGCCATACAAGTTCATCTACTTTTTCCCCGACGGTCGAAAGACGCTGCGCTAACGTGTCATCACTTGCAAAGAGACCTGCATATTCATGGCCTAACGTAACCAAAATAGCACCTGTCAGAGTTGCTAGGTTAACCATACACTGTGGGCGAAACTTATCTTGCGTATACCACAAAAGATCCGCCAAAATAAGTCGTCCTTCCGCATCCGTATTAAGAATTTCAATGGTTTGACCCGAAAGAGAGGTTACAATATCGCCAGGCCGTTGAGCCTTTCCATCTGGCATATTCTCTGCTAAGCCGATAACTCCAACCACATTAACGCCAGCCTTGCGCAAAGCAAGAGACTTCATTAAGCCCATAACCGCAGCAGCACCACCCATATCAAATTTCATTTCATCCATGCTAGCAGATGGCTTGAGGGAAATGCCTCCTGTATCAAACGTAACCCCTTTACCCACAAAGGCGAGAGGCTTATCGTCCTTCTTTCCCCCTTGCCACTTCATAACCACCACATACGAATCGTTTTCACTTCCTTGACCAACGCCCAATAAAGCGTTCATACCAAGTTTTTTCATTTGTTTTTCATCTAAAATGTCGATGTCGATCCCGTACTTTTTCAATTCCTTCGCGCACTCAGCTACTTTAAGTGGCGTCATAACATTCGGCGGCTCATTCATCAACTCGCGGGTGAGAAAAACGCCTTCCGCTACGGCCTGCAAAGGTTGAAATTGTTCGGCAAGCATATCGCTTTCAGAAGAAAGAAAGACAAGCTGATCCAACTTTGGTAGATTTTCTTCCGGCTTTTTTGTTTTATACCTAGTAAAGCGCCATGATCTAAGAAGCGCTCCCTGCGCTATAAGAGGAACTGCCTTCTTATTAGGAAAATCCTTAGAAGCCACGCTATCTAAATAGATAAATGCCTTTTCATGCCCCCAATCAATTATGGTTGACATAAGAGCTCCTCCTGCATGCAAGAGAGCCTTTTCAGAGATTTTTTCTTTCTCCCCCAAGCCAAGGACTAAAATGCGTTGAATATCTCCTTTTTTAGGACCAAAAACGGACAAGGTCTGACCAAGCTTACCCTTAAATGCACCGTTTTGAAGCGCCTGCATCACTAAACCATCAACACGCTGATCAATTTTCTTCGCTGCAGCTGAAAGCTCAAGATCATTAAAAACACCAATAATAAGGAGCCCTTCTAACGCGGCAATATCGGGACTAAATATAATTTGCATTTTCCCTCCATTTCGACATAACTAAGCAAAGGGTTATTATAAAACCTCTTTCTCCTTAAAGATAGGTTTTTTTAAAGTTAAGGAAAAGGAAAAAACTTGACAAATATCCCTAACCTTTATAGAAGTGAAGGCGCCTATTTGTTGAGAACGTAGGTCTTTGTTAACTATCTTAGGAATGAAGAGGAAGAAAGGAATGGCTAAGAAAAGTAGTACCGTGTTAATCCGGCTTCTTAGTACCGCTGATACGGGATATTTTTATGTGAAGAAAAAGAACCCACGTAAGCAAACAGAAAAATTAGAGTTCCGCAAATATGACCCACGGGCAAAGAAGCATGTTTTATTTAAAGAAGCAAAAATCAAATAATTTTTCTTCTTTTCGAGCCTTTGCATTCCACTCTAAGCTTTATTCTTTTTAAGAAACTTTTGCTTTTCTGCTAAGGGTATTTTATTCTTCAAAGGTTTTTATCGAGAGCTTAGTTTTCCCTTTTCTCCGTCATCTGTATTATCTTTCCCTCTCTTTACCTTCAGTAAGCAAAATGCTTCCGCACCTGACACTCACGTTCAAAAATTCTTCTTCCCTTCTGCTAGCAGGTAAATATTTCAACGTATGTATCGGAAAAGTTTCGAACCTGAAAGACGACAATAATATGAGCAAGAAAAATAACAAGTAAGAGAAAGGTCCCCCAAAGCTTTTTTCCTTCCCCATCGTCTTTGACAGAAAAGACAATGGAGCCTCCCTCGTAGCTCAACTTGCAAAGCTCTTGAAGGCTTTCTCCTTCTTGTTTGATGCCAAGTTTAATATCAAACATACCCCTTAAAAAATAGGGATTTATAAAAATTTCTACCTTTCCCAAGTTTCTCTTTTGGAAAAGAAAAGGTGGAATATATATCACGGCACTACTTTAGCTTAGGCACGTGATAATACCACCAGTTAATATATTCTTTTATCATTGGAGGAGATAAGGCTTAAACGCCTTTCTCTTACATCCAATATATATTTATCATTGTTAAACTGGAAAACCGCTCATCATTTTTTCTCCTTTATCTTAAAACGATTAACTTCGAAGACATATAACCATACAAAAAAAAATAAGTCAAAGAGATAGACATATATGCAAAAATAAAATTAAAAAAAAATTATAGCATTCTAACGAGCAACATCCCGAACCGCAAAGGCTTCGTTAGCTTTTTCCAGGTCTTCTAGCGTATCCACACTTATGGGAGCTTCTTTTACAATATCCGCCACAATCCTCATATTATCTTCAAGGGCTCGTAACTGTTCAAGCTTCTCGAGGTTTTCTAAAGGAGAGATTGGAAGATTCACAAAGCGCTTAAGAGCCGCCGCACGGTAACCATAAATACCAATATGCTGATAGAATCCATTATACCCTGACAAAGGAGCGCGGCTAAAATAGAGTGCGCGATAATAAGTTCCAAAGGGAGAAAGGGCTACTTTCACGCTGTTTCTATTCTCAATTATAGAAGAATCCCCTATGGGTGCGACAAGAGTGGCCATCTCACTCTCGGTATTGAGCAGAACATCCAAAACCTTCTTTAATATAGAAGGGTCAAAAAGCGGGAGATCCCCTTGAAGGTTAATGATGAAATCAAAATTATGTGGAATTTTCTTTAATGCTGCGGCAATACGATCGGTCCCACTCGGTAAGCTTGGATCTGTTAGGATAGCTTTCCCTTTATATTGCTCCACAACGCCAGCGATTTCTTCGCCATCAACTGCTACATACACAGGAGCAATCCCAGATTCCAGAGCACGTTCGATCACATGAGAGATCATCGGTCGTTGATGAATGAGTTTCAAAGGTTTATGGGCAAGACGTTGTGACCCCATACGACAAGGAATCATAATAACGACGGAAGGCAAACTCATGCGAGTAAATCCTTAACAGCTACAGTAAAAATATTTCTCGTTGGTTGTAAGCAATTCCCTTTAAAATGTCAACTTATAGCATTCTTTCTTACGCCGCCTCCTACTAAAGATATACTTATCGTTCTTTTGAGCTTTTGGGAGAGCTGAGAAACGGAACACTGATTGACAAGGTTTGCGCCTTAAAATAAATTTTTGTTGAAAAATGAAAATAGTTCGCCATTATAAACCTAGCGTAACATTATCCATCAAAAGGAAAAAAGCTTCTAAAGTGCCTATCTTTTCCAAGTTCGATGGTCTAATGAGGGAAACTTTATGGACAGTTTAGAATTTAATAAAATTATTGCCGCCCTTCTCATTGCCCTCTTAGTTGGGATCCTATCGGTTATGATGGCTGAGTTTTTGGTTAAGCCTCTGCCGTTAGAGAAAGAAGCCTATGTGATTGAAGTACCAGAGAGTACAGGAGTTGGCTCCGCGAAAGAGAAAATACTGGAACCTGTCACGCCACTATTGGCTTCTGCAAGCCTCGAAAATGGAAAAGAAATCTTCAAGCGCTGTACGCAATGTCATACCGATACGAAAGGTGGACAACATAAATTAGGCCCTAATTTATGGAATGTCGTGGGCACAAAGAAAGGCAGTCGCAGTGATTACACCTATTCGCGTGGTATGCAATCCCAAGAAGGTTCATGGGATTATGAGAGTCTCAATGCTTATCTTGAAAAGCCACGTGATTATGTACCAGGAACAAAAATGTCCTTTGCGGGCTTAAGAAGAACGCAAGAGCGAGCCGATGTAATCTTATATCTTAGGAGTCTAAGCGATCAACCTTTGCCATTACCATGATACAAAGAATTTTTTGGACGACATTGCAACCAAAGTCCGAAGGTAGTTTTCAAAAGAATATCCTTTGGATAACACGACAATTCTGGCAAGGAATTTTCTTCTGTCTTATTCTATTGGTCGCGATAAAACTTCCCGCACATGCTAGAAACGATACGGGGTCTCATGGATTTTCTATTTTTGGCACGCTAAAATATCCCCCTCATTTTACTCATTTCCATTATGTCAACCCTTCCGCCCCTAAAAGGGGGACATGTACGACTTCGCGCCCTCCTACCCACTTTTGATTCGTGGAATCCTTATATTATAAAGGGGGTACCTGCTGCAGGCACCCATCGCCTTTACGCAACGTTAGCCTCACCTTCGTATGACGAAGTTGGAAGTATGTACGGTTTTTTGGCTAAAAGCCTAGAAGTGGCGCCCGATAATCTTTCGATGGTCGTAACTCTCCAACCTAACGCATTTTTCCATGACGGCTCCCCTATTACCGCCGAAGATGTAGTGTTTTCTTATTTTTTATTGAAAAAGCATTCCCCTCTTTTTCGAAGTGTGACTCAAGACATTAAAGAAGCTCAGGTTCTTGATCATCAGACGGTTAAATTCATTTTTAGGCGTAGCGATAATCGCGAGCTACCCTTAAATATTGGAGGCCTGCCCGTATTTTCCAAAAAGTTTTATCAAGCGCAACCTTTTGATAAAATCAGCCTCCTTCCGCCTATCGGTAGTGGGCCCTATAAAATTAAAGAATTTAAAGCTGGGAAGTACATTGTATATGAAAGAGTCAAGGACTGGTGGGGGCAAAATTTGCCCACACAGAAGGGGCAACATAACTTTGATACAATCCGGTATCGGTACTTTCGTAATCTAGAAGCTAGTTTCGAAGCTTTTAAAGCAGGGAATATAGACTTTTTCTATGAGTCAAAGGCTTTAAACTGGGCAAAAGAATATAACTTCCCAGCTATTAAGACAGGAAAAATCATCAAAACATCTATTCCGAATCAGTCGATTCTGCCTCTCCAAGCCTTTGTATTTAACACGCGGCGGGAGGTTTTTAAGGATCGGCGTGTACGGAAAGCTTTATCTCTTTTGTTTGACTTTGAGTGGCTAAATAAGAACTTGTTCTTCAACCTATATGTACGCACAAAGTGCTTTTTTGAAGGAACAGACATGGCCGCAAAAGGTATCCCTAAAGGGCGAGAATTAGAGATCTTAGCCCCCTATAAAGAGCAACTGCCCAAAGAAATTTTCACGCAAGAATTCCTTTTACCCATAACGGATGGTACTGGATATATTCGTGATCTTTTACACAAAGCCGATAAGCTACTTAAAGAAGCTGGCTGGATTACGAATGCCAAGGGCGAGCGGGTTCACGCTATAACCCGTCAGCGTTTTACCATCGAGCTTCTCATCTCCCAAGGCATGTTGGAGAGGATGCTACAAGGGTTCATAAAGAATCTCAACCATTTAGGTATTCAAGCTCACTTAAGGCTTGTGGATCCCACCCAATACAGGGGCCGTCTTCAAAAGTTTGATTTTGATATGATTTTACATCTCTACTCTCAAAGTCTTATTCCAGGCAATGAACAGCACCATTTTTGGGCAAGCACAAGCGCAGACATAGTGGGGTCTGGTAACTTGCCTGCCCTTAAAAACCCCATTGTGGACACTCTTATCCAAGCATTGCCTCGCTCAAAGGATTATGAAGACCTTGTAGCACACGCAAAAGCTATGAGCCGTCTCATCTTATGGGAGTACGTGGTGCTTCCACTCTATCATTCCCCCGCGCATCGTTTCGCTTATCAAGCTTCTCTTAAGTACCCAGAGGTATTCCCAAAGTATATGTCGCTTAATAATTTTATTAGCCTTGATATGTGGTGGGTTGAGTCCCCTTCGCCCTCCTCTCAGCAGCATGGAGGAAAAGATGCTTAATTATGCTCTAAGGCGTCTTTTGTTGATCATCCCCACTTTGTTCGGGATACTCCTCATTAATTTTATTATTGTTCAGTTTGCTCCAGGCGGTCCTATTGAGACTTTGCTTGTTCGCTTAAGCGGCTTTGATAGCAGCCATATTGGCCGCATTTCTGGCTCAGCTGATAACACTGGCTTCCAAAATGTGGATCAAGATAGCGGCCTCACGACGAAATATCGTGGGGCCCAAGGTCTTGACCCAGAATTTATAAAAGAACTTGAGCAACAATTCGGGTTTGATAAGCCCGCTTATGTACGTTTTTTCCTTATGGTGAAGAGTTATTTAAGCTTTGACTTAGGGACAAGCTATTTTAAAGACCGGCCTGTCATTGACTTAATCCTTGAAAAATTACCCGTATCGATCAGTTTAGGGCTGTGGTCGACTCTCATTATCTATTTAGTGTCTATTCCTTTAGGGATAGCTAAGGCTCGGCGGGTCGATTCGTCTTTTGATATATGGACGAGCTTTGTTATTATTATCGGCTATGCCATACCAAGCTTCCTGCTTGCTGTTTTTTTAATTGTTTTCTTTGCCGGTGGTAGCTTTTTTCAATGGTTTCCTCTGCGTGGTCTTGTTTCAGACCATTTCCATGAATTATCAATCGGGGGAAAAATTATTGATTATCTCTGGCATATCACGTTACCAGTTTTCTCTCAGGTTATTGTAGGGTTTGCCAGCCTTACAATTTTAACGAAAAATTCTTTCTTGGAAGAATTAGGCAAGCAATATGTCCTAACAGCACGAGCAAAAGGTCTTTCGGAAAAAAAAGTTTTGTATAAGCATGTGTTTCGTAATGCTATCTTAGTGATAGTCGCAGGATTTCCTTCAGCCTTCATGAGCATGTTTTTCACGGGCTCCGTTTTGATTGAAGTGATTTTTTCTTTAGATGGTTTAGGCTTGCTAAGTTTTGAAGCGATTATGAATCGCGATTATCCGGTGGTCTTTGGAACTTTATACCTCTTTACCCTACTCGGGCTTTTATTGCACCTTGTGGGCGATCTCCTCTACATGGTTGTGGATCCACGGATAAATTTTGACAAAATGAGAGAATAAGTGTGGATAAGGGGCAAGACGAATGAACTTATCTCCCATTACCAAACGTCGATTAAGCCAATTTAAAGCCAACAAACGCGGGTATTGGTCTTTTTGGCTTTTTCTTCTTTTATGTATGTTATCGCTTCCTGCAGAATTCATTGCCAATGATAAACCAATGGTAATTTCTTACAAAGGGCAATTGTATTTTCCTCTCTTTAAAACGTATCCTGAAAAAGTTTTTGGGGGAGAGTTAGAGCTAAGTGCTGATTACAAAGACAAATATATACAAAATCTTATCGAGGCAGAGGGATGGATGGTATGGCCAGCCATTCCCTATCACTACACAACCATTAACTATGACTTACCATCACCGGCACCGTCTCCTCCTACGCGGGAAAATTGGCTTGGAACCGATGACCAAGGACGCGATGTCCTAGCGCGTCTTATCTATGGTTTCCGGCTGTCCATTCTCTTTGGCCTTGTGCTTACTTTCTTAAGCTCGATCATAGGAGTTATCGCGGGAGCCATCCAAGGATACTTCGGTGGAAAAGTCGACCTTTTCTTTCAGCGTGTGATTGAAATATGGTCAGGAATGCCAGTTCTCTATTTGCTTATTATCTTGTCAAGCTTTGTCGAGCCGAATGTGGGGTGGCTATTGCTTATATTGTTATTATTTAGCTGGATGTCTTTGGTGGGAGTGGTGCGTGCGGAGTTTTTAAGGGCGCGCAACCTTGATTATGTAAAAGCGGCTCTGGCAATGGGTATACCTATTCCCATTATTATGCTTCGCCATATCTTGCCTAACGCTCTTGTAGCAACCCTCACACTCATTCCTTTTCTCTTGAACCATTCGATTACTATTTTGACGTCTCTCGATTTTTTAGGCTTGGGCCTGCCCCCTGGGTCACCTTCCCTTGGGGAACTACTTACACAAGGCAAAAACAACTTGCATGCACCTTGGTTGGGCATCGCCTCTTTTGTAACGATGATGGTAATGCTAAGTTTACTAATTTTTATCGGAGAAGCTGTGCGCGATGCTTTTGATCCGAAGAAGATGAGGTATTGATATGGCTTTTGTATCTGAGCCTCTTTTGAAAGTAAAAAATTTAGACATCGCTTTTGGGGCTCAAAAGGTTGTCGAAGGTGTATCTTTTGATTTATACAAAGGGGAAACACTGGCCATTGTGGGCGAAAGCGGTTCTGGGAAAACGGTTACGGCCCTCTCCCTCCTACAGCTCCTTCCCTATCCGTATGCACACCACCCAAAAGGGAGCATCCAATATAAAGGAGAAGAAATCTGTGGAGCACCAGAGGCAACGCTTCAAAAAATTCGCGGCCAGCATATCAGTATGATTTTCCAAGAGCCCATGACGTCCTTAAACCCTTTGCACACGATCTTTCAACAAGTAAAAGAAGTTCTTCAATTGCATCACACGGTCCCTGACGAAAAAATAAAAGACCATGTCATTGAATGGCTTCATAAAGTGGGGCTAGATGATGCTCATCAGAGACTTGCATGCTATCCTCATCATCTCTCCGGTGGCCAGCGCCAACGCGTGATGATTGCGATGGCCCTTGCAAACAAACCAGATATCCTCATTGCCGATGAACCAACGACCGCCTTAGACGTCACGATCCAAGCACAAATATTAAAAACCTTAAAAGAGCTTCAAAAGAACCTCCAGATGTCTATCGTCTTCATCACCCATAACCTTGACATCGTGCGTAAGGTAGCCACACGTGTCGTGGTGATGCAAAAAGGAAAGATCGTAGAAGCCGGGGAAGTAGCACAAATTTTCCACCGTCCTTCCCATCCTTATACCCAAAGACTTCTCTCCTGTGAGCCACAAGGCTACGCTATTCCAGTGCCTCCCGATGCTCCTTTTCTCCTTAAAGCTCAGGATGTTACGGTAAAATTTCCCTTAAAGAGAGGACCTCTCCGCCTTACAAAGGGGTACATACACGCTGTTAATAAGGTAAGTTTTACCCTCCCTCAAGGTCACACTTTAGGCATTGTAGGAGAAAGTGGCTCAGGAAAAACCACACTTGCAATGAGCCTTTTAAAACTACAAGCATGCGAGGGAGAAATTTACTTTGATGGCTTATCCCTCCATCAATTAAAAGCAAAAAAGTTAAGAGCTTTGCGTGCTCAAATGCAAGTTGTCTTTCAAGATCCTTTTAGCAGCCTCAACCCACGGCTCAGTATCGAGCGCATTATAGGGGAAGGTCTAGAAGTTCACCACTCTTCTCTCTCAAGAGCCAAACGCTTAGAGGAAATTGATCGCGTGCTCTTAGCTGTGGGCCTTGATGCAAACATGAAGTCTCGGTATCCCCATGAATTTTCAGGGGGACAACGACAACGCATCGCTTTAGCCCGCGCGTTAATCTTAAACCCTAAACTGATCATCTTAGACGAACCTACGTCATCTTTAGATAGGGCTGTCCAGCTTGACATTTTACAATTGTTAAAAAAGCTACAGGAAGAGCTCGGTTTAACCTACCTTTTTATCAGCCACGACTTGAAAGTCATCCGGTCGATAAGCCATCACGTCATCGTAATGCAGCACGGCTGTATTGTTGAGCAGGGGAATACACATGAACTGTTCCAACACCCGAAAGAAAGCTACACAAAGAAGTTATTAAAAGCAGCTTTAGAGCTAGAACCATAAGGCCCATCTGTCAAGGCTCATCAGCGTGTGTCAAGACAAGCGCTGCATTTTATAAAGGATATTTACTTGAGAGGGGTTTCGCCGCATCTCCCCACTCCTTATCAACCATCTGCACCACACAAGCATCGGACCAAACGTTTAAGAATGTCTCAAACATATCCAAGATAGCATAGAGCGGCAGGATAAGCCCCATGAGGGAGAGAGGAACATTCATGGCCACCAGGACCGCACTTGCCATAAAATAGCTGCCCATATGAACACCTGCGTTCCCTACAGCCGCAATAGTCGCCACGATCACCCACATAAAGTACTCGCCGATTGAATAAGAATAACCGGCACTGTGGCTTGCAAACAGCCCTGTAATAATAATAAAAATAGCGCTTCCGTTCATATTGATAGTGGAACAAAGAGGAAAAGCAATAGTCGAAACGCGTTCGGTGATTTTAAGTTGGTCTTTCGCACAAGCTAATGTCGACGGCAAAGCCGCACTCGACGAGCGGGAAAAAAAGGCAACCATAAGGGCAGGAAGCATAGCCTTAAAGGTATGCAAAGGGGAAAGTCCCCGCATTTTAACAAAAAGCGGCAGGATAACACCCCCATGAATCATAAAAGAAAGAAGAACACATAGGGTATAGCGCCCAAGTAGCACAGGATCAAACTTGCCGGCTTTTAACTCAAACGTAAAGATCGTTACAAAGGCCCATATGGCAAGAGGCATAAGCTTTAGCACCCCGGAGATAAGATTGATGAGAACCTGGAAAAGGCTGTCATAAAGGTTTTCGAGGAAATTTCGGTGCTTTTCTTCCACATGATGCCCCGCCAAACCAAGGCACAGGGTGATGAGGACAATGCCGACGATGTTGCCATCATAAAAAGCTCGAATAAGATTATCAGGAATAATCGTTAAAATTTGTTGGGCGAGGTTAAGGCTTTTATCGAGCGGCGCTGTAGCGATGTGCCCTAGATAGACAGGATGCACAACAAAATACATCCCAAGGCCTAAAACAGCTGCTAGAATTGTTGTGGAAAAAGTGTATTTAGAGATCTTAAGAAATAATTTTTGGAAATCATTAAGCGCGCCTAATCTCTGCACCGAAGAGAGTAAAGAAAAGAAAATAACCGGCAAACTTAGAAATTTCAGTAACTTTACAAATAGATCCGATAGGAACAAGGCAGATTCTTTAAATAAAGAAAGCTCCGACCAGCCCGTTAAAATACCAAGGATAAGACCAATCAATAAGTATTTAAAATCTTTTTTTACTACTCTTATCTTATCCATACTGTGTTCCTCTCTAATGGATTGCTTTCAAGAAAATAGCGCTAAATGGTCAAGGAAGTAAAAGCATTTGCCTGCGCACCTTCGAAGAGGCGCTCATTGACTAAAATTAAAAATGAGCCCTTAAAACTTATAAAGGCTTGGTACTTTCCCTGTCAATGCCCTTTCCCAAATCGGTGTTGAGGGAAGAGGGAATATTTTACTATCAATAGGCAAATATTAAGACCAAAGGATTAAGAACCTTCCCTTAGAGCGCTAGGCTCTTCAACCTTATGGATATTCTCCTTACATTCTACCTTAATGCCGGCCATTAAATATTTTTATTCTCGGCAAAAGCAAAAATAATACTTATGTGTTTTGAAGAAAAAATAAAAAATACTTTATAAAATAAAATTAATACTTGATTTCTATTAAGACTGCTATTATATCTAATAAGCAAGGCAGAAATAATACCAACCGAAGTGATTTTATCTTTACTAAGAGGAAACAATGCTCATGACAAATTCAACTGAATTAAAAAAGATGCTTACGGCCGACCATTTAAATAAATCTAAGTTTGACTTAGATCTTTTACGACGCTTTTATATGGTGGCTAAATCAGGAAGTGCGAGCAAAGCATCCCAAATACTGGGAATGACACAACCGGCCCTCAGCCGGCAAATTAGCTTGCTGGAGCGCTCCATAGGGGCGGAGCTCTTCTTCCGTCACCAGAAAGGATTACAGCTCACCCAACAGGGGGAGATCCTCTTGGAAAGTACGCAGAAAATCTTAGAGGAAGCCGCCAAAGTCGATAACATCTTGCGGGCAGAAAATCAACACCTCAACCGCCCCCTCAAAGTAGTGACAACAGTAGCATTAAGTTCTATGGCTATGCCTCATTATTTACCTGAGTTTATGGCTCAACACCCTGATATTAGACTTGAGATCGTGGCCAGCAATGACTTCCCCGATTGGAAAACCGGTGAAGCGGATGTCATCATCTGGCCTGTATATGAAAAAGAGAAGAACCTTAGCTCCCATCGCTTGACCACTTACCATATGAGGCTCTATGCCAGCAGGGAATACTTAAAGCAACATGGGGCCCCTAAAACGGCAGAAGATCTACAATTTCATCGCCTACTTGGTTTTGGCAAGGCGCTCCCCAATTCACCTTACGATCCTAATTGGCATTTAAAGCTTGGAAGAGATCCTAAGACTCCTCTTATACCTTATTTAACCTTAAGCAACAGCCATGGCTTAATGCGACTAGCGGAAAAAGGGGCTGGAATCGTTACTATCTCACGAGAGAGTTACAAAGAAGAAGAAACCAATTTGGTCCCCGTGCTACCAAATATCGAGGGACCAAAAGGAACAGTTTATTTTAATTACCCACATGAGCTGAAAAAGATGAGCTCCATTCACTCACTCTATTCGTTCTTGAAAAATGCTATGAAAGAAACATAAGAATCATAAACTTTGTAGAATAGCCTAATAAGTTTAACCGACAAGAAGGTCTAATAAGAAAGGAAACCTCGCTATTAGACCTTCATCTGTTCAATAAATTAGCAAGGTGTATACATTGTTCCTTCTCCTTTCTTTATCTAAACATCACCCTAAAAATCATACTACTTTTCTACCTTCTCCTACAAAGGTCCAAGCATGTTTCTGTGCCGAAGGGCGAAGGGGCCTTAAGCGTACGAAGATCCTTCTTCTTTTGCCTGTTTTCTTTGAGGCCGCCACCCATTAAAAATGCTTAATACTTAGGCTATCTTCTTGTAGGGAGTTTTTTGTCTTTCCCATCAACAAGGTGACATTAGATTTCTCCTCTTCCTTTTTAAGGTCTCTTTCGAGCTGAAACCTTGTATTGAAATTAAAGAAAAACTGCCCGCCAAGACACCTTCTCGGCCAAGGTCAACACATTAGCAAGGAATATTCATTATCTTCACTCCTTTTCTGCTTCAATGGTTAGCCGGCTCTTCGAGTGAACTTAAACGTTACCCCCTCTCGGTGGTAGGACAATGAAGGCTTGTTCACCCTTCCCCCTTTGCTTTCCTGATGTCACAAGACATTCCTTCTTGCCGAGGAGGAGACGCCTTTGATGAACCCTTACGCGGGAATTCTTCCCCTTTAGGTCATCGTCCAATGCTTCTAAGCGAAAACTTACCTTCTCCCGAGGGACAAGCGAAAAGGCTATACAAAGAAGTATATGCATAAGTCCCTTTATTGTCTTCTAGAAAAGCATAAGTCACGCTCACTGCACTATTCTCCTTTCTCTTCCATTTAATTTTATTAAGTGCTGTATTTGTAAAAATAATATACTTAAATAAACCTCATGGTCAAATAAAAAGTCCCCCTATTTATCTTTCTTAAATGAGATCGGCTTTAAAGATCTCTCACAGCAAAGAGCCATAAGGATAGGAACAAGGCTCATGTACGGTAAGGGGCCCGGCAACCAAGATTAAAGAAATAAATCATGTAATAAAGGATCGTCTCAAAGATAATAGGCGACTATAGCCTCATTGCCTTTAAGAGTGGCACTTTCAACCGTTATGTGACTTGTCAAAAGACAGGTGCCGTTTACTCTGCTCATCACGTTCAAGATCTTGGTGGGTCAGAACTTCGGCATCAGGATAGGCATCTCTAATGCTATTTTCTACCTCATCCGCGACCTCATGCGCTTTATAAAGAGAAAGATCGCCACACATTTCAAGGTGCAGCTGGATAAATTTATGCGCTCCGGTGGAGCGTGTCCTAAGATCATGCACTCCCCTCACCATCGGGTGCGAGCGCGCAATGGCTTCAATCTTGATGCGGTCCTCCACAGCAAGCTCACGATCAAGTAAAATATCAAGCGCTGGCAGAAGTATCTTACGAGCGGTATGGACGATAATAAAAGAGACAATCACGCCAATGAGGGGGTCAAGAATATGCCAATCAAACCATTTTGAACCCAGAAGAGATAAAATAACCCCCATATTGATAAAAAAATCACTCATATAATGAGCTGAGTCAGCTTTAATAGCAATAGAACCTGTCTGCGCAGCTACATAACGTTGATAGGAAAGCAAAAGAAAAGTCACGAGAATCGTTACAACCATGATCCAAATGCCAACATTCGTATAAGCAATAGGCTCAGGCGCAATCAGGCGACGACTGGCTTGCAGGACAATAAAGATAGCGGAGCCAAAAATAAAAGCCGACTGGCCGATAGCGGCGAGAGCTTCTATCTTACCATGGCCCCAGCGATGCTCCTCATCAGGAGGGCGAATTGATTCTCTAATGACAAAGTAATTAATGGTCGAGGTAATCGTATCAATCATGGAATCAATAAGCGTTGCTTGTAAGCTGATGGCCCCTGTTAGAATCCACGCTATCATTTTGATAAGAACCAGGAAAGTCGCGGTAAAAATGGCTGCAAATGTTGCCTTTTTTAAAAGATCTTCTTTTGCTTGGTTGGTTTTAACTTTTTTCATGAGGCGCCACGCTATGTATGCTATTCGTGCAAGATCGGCAAAGTATAGTGTTACTTTGGCATAAGGTAAAGTCAATGTAAAATAATCTCTGTAATGCTCACTATATCTCACGTCCTTTCTCTTACAACACGCCTCACTTAAGCTTTGAACTTTTTATTTTATGAAAATGGAGTGTTGATAAAAGCGCGTCGCTGAGTATACTAGGGGCAGCTTTTTTCAATTGACCAGCAAGAGAATAGGACCCCATGCCGCCATCGCAGCAAACAGATGTGGTTATTATAGGAGCAGGCCCCGTTGGTTTGTTTCAAATCTTTGAACTTGGTATGCTGGGATTTCGGTGCCACGTCATTGACGCGTTAGACCATGTTGGGGGGCAATGCCGCGCGCTCTACCCAGAAAAACCTATTTATGATATCCCGGCTTATCCAAAAATTTTAGCAACCGAGCTCGTCGATCATCTTGTCACCCAGGCGGCGCCTTTTAAGCCTGTTTATCACTTAAATCAGCGCGTCAATAAGATTACCGAAGTTAAGCCTGATGGGCAATGGATCGTGGAATCATCCGAAGGGCTCCAAATTAGGTGCAAAGCCATCGTCATAGCCGCTGGCGTCGGAGCCTTTGGCCCTAATCGCCCCCCTCTCGAAAACATTGAGGCATATGAAGGAAAATCCATTTTTTACCACGTAGAGCACCCAAGAAAATTTGAGAAAAAGCGCCTTCTTCTTGCCGGAGGCGGTGATTCTTGTGTGGACTGGGCTATCAATCTTGTAGACATTGCGCAGAAAGTGATGGTAGTTCATCGACGCGATCGTTTTCGCGCCGCCCCCGATAGCGTCGCAAAATTAAGACAATTGACTAAGGAAGGGCGCATTGAGCTGCTCATTCCCTATCAACTTGGCGAGTTAAAAGGCGAAAACGACACGTTAAAAGAGGTAATATTGTACGATCTCGATGGAAATAAAAGAGCCGTAGAAACGGATATCTTGTTACCTTTCTTTGGATTATCTATGGACTTAGGCCCTATTCTCAGTTGGGGCTTAAACCTTGATCATTCTCACATTGCCATTGATCCTCTTACGGGCCAAACGAATCTCCCCGGCATTTATGCAGTTGGCGATATTGCGACCTATCAACATAAATTAAAGCTTATCTTAACGGGATTTGCCGAAGCAGCCCAAGCAGCCCATGCTATTCGCCAGCACATTTTTCCTAATGAGGCTTTTCACTTTCAACATTCTACCACGCAAGGCGTCCCCTCCTCTATGTCCTAACCCAAGGATAGCGGAAAACTTCTTTCAGCACCTTCCATAGATAGACGCTTGTCATTATGGATACTTTAGTTTTTCTATTGTCGACACTAAAGGGGGCTTTACACCCATTCACCCTCTACGCGAACAACAAGCAGGCTCGCCTTATCCAACCACCTTTAAAGAAGAAAGGGTGAAAGCAAGAGAAAAGCTAAGGGCCCGCTTTTTCTCCTCCTTTCAAAGCCACACGAGGATATTCTATCCTCAGGCATATGGCCATTAAATATTTTTATTCGCGGCAAAAGCAAAAATAATACTTATGTGTTTTGAAGAAAAAATAAAAAATACTTTATAAAATAAAATTAATACTTGATTTCTATTAAGGAAGGCTTTATATATAATAAGCAAGGTAGAAATAATATATACCTAAAAACCTTTACTTATATTATTAAGGGCATAATACTATGAATAACATTCCCAAACCTACTACCCCCTTTACTGATGGGCATTTAAATAAATCAAAATTTGACTTAGATCTTTTACGAGGTTTTTATATGGTGGCTAAGGCCGGAAGTGCGAGCAAGGCGTCCCAAGCCTTGGGCATGACACAACCGGCCCTCAGCCGGCAAATTAGCTTGCTCGAGCGCTCCATCGGCGCGGAGCTGTTCTTCCCGCCACCAAAAAGGACTACAGCTCACCCAACAGGGGGAGATCCTCTTAGAAAGTACGCAGAAAATCTTAGAGGAAGGTGCCAAAGTCGGTAACATCTTGCGGGCAGAAAATCAACACCTCAACCGCCCCCTCAAAGTAGTGACAACCGTCTCAATGAGCTCCATGGTCTTGCCTCATTATCTACCTGAATTTATGGTCCAACATCCTGACATTAAACTTAAGATCGTGGCCAGCAATGACTTCCCCGATTGGAAAACCGGCGAAGCGGATATAATTATCTGGCCGGTGTATGAGAGAGACGAAAAATTGGCGTCCCGAAGTCAATTGAGGACCTAAGCTCTCACCGACTCTTTGCTTTTGGTAACGGACTCCCGCTCCCTACCACAACTTACGATCCGAATTGGCATTTAAGACTTGGAAGAGACCCTAAGACTCCTCTTATACCTTATTTAACCTTAAGCAACAGCCATGGCTTAATGCGACTAGCGGAAAAAGGGGCTGGAATCGTTACTATCTCACGAGAGAGTTACGAAGAAGAAGAAACCAATTTGGTCCCCGTGCTACCAAATATCGAGGGACCAAAAGGAACAGTTTATTTTAATTACCCACATGAGCTTAAAAAAGTGCGAACCATCCAACTGCTTTATGAGTTTTTGAAAAAGGCAATGGAGAAAAAACAAAGGTTAAAGATAGCATAGGCTAGCCTCTCAAGAAGTTTTTAAAAGAAGATTTAATATAGTTAGCCGCATTAAATCTTCTATATATTAAACTACAAAGGCGTATGCATCACTCTACTCCTCTCGTCCATTTCGCTGGTTATACGACCTTTCGGGCGCCTTTAAACGCTATTCTTCCTCTCGCTACGAGCAAGCAGAGAGCCTACTCACCCTCCCTTCTTACCTTTCTTACACCACAAGGCGCCTCTCCCGCTGAGGAGGAAGACTCTCTAGCTTAGTGTTGGTATCCCGTATGGATAGACTTGCGTGCTTCGGGTCCCATCCAACCCCTCTAAGATCAACGCCTGCTTTCTTACGAGAGACACGCAGAAAGAGGGCGACGGAAAAGTATATGCATAAATCCTTTTTTTTCTAGAAAAGCATAAGTCACGCTCACTGCACTATTTTCCTTTCTCTTCCATTTAATTTTATTAAGTGCTGTATTTGTAAAAATAATATACTTAAATAAACCCCATGGTCAAATAAAAAACATTGTTTTTCCTCTTGCCTTATAAAGAGTCCTTTTGAGCGTGTGCCGTACAAGGCACGTTTTGTTGCTCAAACCCCTAGACGAACAACAAGGTGAGGAGGGCACGATGAGAGAGTCGGGGCAGCGCTTTTAAAAAATCTAAGGCAAAAACAACAATAATCTGCTTGATTCCAACTGAAGAGCACGCTATTTTTAAACACTACATTACGCCCGCTTGGTGGAATTGGTAGACACGACAGACTTAAAATCTGTTGGCTATATGGCTGTGCCAGTTCGAGTCTGGCAGCGGGCACCACCGTCTCTGGACGGGACTTATACCTAACCGCCTTTGCCTTTTCTTAAAAATATGGGGCCCCTGTAAAGAAGCTGCGTAGAGCTGCGGCCATCAAGCAGAGAAGGCGCGACGCCTTAATTCCTCAAAACGCCCCGCCTTAACAAAAACCTTTAGACTCTGCTTATTTCTAGTAAAAGAACCCAATATCTACTTTACAATTTGCCGTGCACCTCTTCCTCCGGCGAATTTGTCGAAATGTTTTTACTGTTGTAATACTCAACTAACACGCCCGTCACATCTATAAAATCTTGCTTCTTTTTCACCTGAGTGAGTCTCTCCCCCACCGCTTGTAAGTGCTCCAAGGCATAGGGGGACGTATCGTCCACTGCATACCTAAATTCAGGAAGCTGCGCAGAAAAAGAAAAATACTGTTTTTTCCCCCCGATTTTAGGGAGCTTTCTGACGAACTCATCATGGGCAGTCTGCCGTTGGAAGTTCCTTATTTTCGTGGCATCCACCATTCCATCCTTTTTAAAAATCTCATTATCAAGGCTAGTGCGGCTTACACTAAGATCCACAATGATGTAACGATCGATATCGTGATAGATTTCCTGGGCTACATCGAGCGCAAGAACCGTCGGATTAAGAAACGTCACATGGTCGTTTAAGGAATGCGCCTCAATTCCCAGGGATTTCAAAGTTTGGGGCTCAAACAACCCAGGAAGAGCCGAGGCTGCCGCCGCCACATCCTTTATATAATAGTTTTTGTCCGCATCTCTTTTCGCCTTATCGCTTCGAAAAATATAAGGTTCCTGAAAGTCCAAATTGAAAGCAGCAATAACCACATTGGTCTTAGCTTCCTTTAGCTCTTCGTCACCAAGCAATTCGGCCATACTTTTTTTAAGCTGATCGTCTTGGTACTTGGTCTTATTATAGCCAATAGCATATAAGAACTTATCCCATAATGTGCTCGAGTAGATTTTTTTGCTTTCTTCTCTGTAAAAATTCTTTAATGAGCTAGCCGTTATTTTATTCTTACCACTTGCTAGCCCTAGCGCTGCCATACTGCTGGTCGAGGTAGAGGAAATAATATCAAACAATTCCAACACGGGCTTGCCTGTCTTTTTTTCAATCTCCTCCAGCAGGATGAAAGGAATAATATTTTCAACGCCTTGTGCTTCGATAGACAAAATAGAAACCGTTCGTGCTTTTGACGCCTTGGTCAAAAAGCATCCATATAAAAAAAAGGGCAAGACAAAAAACGCCCCTAAAGCCCTCCTATCCATTTCCATCCTCATTACTCCTTCTTATTTAAAATATTCATGTCTTTTTATTTTTTAACTTTATTTTATTATGATTATCAAGTATTAATGGTTAACATTTTGTTAACGAGAAGTAATGCCGTCTATAAAGTGAAGTAAGTTATCTGGATCTTAAGATCAAGCTATGCTTTAAATTGAGGAGGTGTAAAAGAAATTGAAGGAACCACAAGGCAAGAAGATAACTATATTCCTTAAAGACTTTTTTATTTTATCTTCTCAAAAATACTATTTAAAATTGCGGAGAAGAAGGTGGACTGTCAAAGCCGTTGATTAATGCTCATGTGGCCTGCTCTCAGCAGGTGGGCACCATATACGAAAGCCAAGACTTCCGCAGTGACAGCTCCCTTTTATATGACATTGGCCCCGGAACACTTTAACCTGACGCACTTTACAGCCTCACCCATTTATAAGTATATCTCCGAACAAATTTCTTTTGCAAGGTTTCCTCTCTAAATTTTTTCGTTTATCTTCCCAAAAAGGAGCTTTGACAAATAAGATCCCGCACCGTAAGTTATGAATATCTCGAATAAAAAAATGATGGCATAGGGCAAGACAGACAAGAACATCTTTAAGGGAAGAGCTTTAATTCTAATGCGCAACATACATGAAGCCGACTTACGCTCTTTGGCAAATGCAATTCGCTTTCTTAGCATCGATGCTGTGGAGAAAGCGCAATCTGGACATCCAGGTATGCCCATGGGTATGGCGGATGTCGCCACAGTTCTATATGCGCATTTCTTACGCTTTCATCCCCAGCATCCCCAATGGCCCAATCGGGATCGATTTGTTCTCTCTGCTGGGCATGGCTCCATGCTTTTATATAGTTTGCTTTATTTAACAGGCTATGAGGATATGACCCTCGAAGATATAAAGACCTTCCGGCAACATCAAAGCCGGGCAGCAGGGCACCCGGAATATGGGCTTGTTCGAGGAATCGAGACAACGACGGGACCTTTAGGACAGGGGTTAGGCAACGCCGTCGGCATGGCTATTGGAGAAGCTATCTTGCGGCAACAATTTAGCGCCGATCTTATTGACCATTTTACGTACGTCATCGCAAGCGATGGATGCTTAATGGAAGGGCTCTCACAAGAAGTTATCTCTCTTGCTGGGCACCTTAAGCTTTCTAAGCTTATTGTGTTATTTGATGACAATAATATTTCGATTGATGGCCCAACGAGCTTAGCCACGTCAGATGATCAGCTTGCACGTTTTAAAGCGTCAAACTGGGATGTTCATCGAGTTGACGGCCATAACATCGAAGCTATTTTTAAAGCTCTTAGCACTGCCCGCTCTACTCTTCAACCCTCTCTCATCGCCTGCCAAACACGCATAGGATACGGTGCTCCAACCAAAGAGGGAACCGCGCACGCTCATGGTGCTCCTCTCGGCGCTGAGGAAGTAGCCAGCACAAGAAAAGCACTTGGCTGGCACGCCGATCCTTTTCATGTCCCCGAGCCTATCTTAAAAGCATGGCGCATGATAGGCCAACAGAACGTAGCAACTTATGAGGCATGGGAAGGAATATATACAGGTCTCCAAAAGGAGAAGAAACAAGAGTTTGATCGACGCTTGGCCCAAAGACTACCCGAAGAATGGCCGCTCATCGTACAACAAGAGAAAAGGAAAGCTCTTCAAGAGAAACCGTCTCTCGCAACGCGGTCCGCCTCCCAGGCCTTTTTACAAGCCATTACGCCTGCTCTGCCTGAACTTGTAGGTGGCTCTGCAGACCTTACACCCTCAAACAATACAAAAACCGATGCACATAACGTATTTTCGGGACAGAAAGATCTTCCTTATGGCGCTGTTTATCTTCATTATGGTGTTCGAGAACATGGTATGGCGGCTATAATGAATGGGCTTGCTCTCTACGGCGGCTTCCTACCTTATGGGGGGACCTTTCTTGCCTTTAGCGATTATTGTCGCCCGTCCATTCGATTATCAGCCTTAATGGAGCAGCGAGTCATTTATGTAATGACCCATGATTCGATTGGACTTGGGGAAGATGGCCCGACGCACCAACCAGTGGAGCATTTAGCTTCTTTACGCGCTATTCCTCATTTGCACGTCTTTCGGCCGGCGGATATAATTGAAACTATGGAATGTTGGGAGATCGCTTTACAGTTACAAGCCCCTTCTATTCTTGCTTTATCAAGGCAAAAACTTCCCTTTATACACCGGACAAGTGAAGAAGATAACCGTTGTGCCAAAGGGGGTTACTTTGTTCATTTTTCAGAGAAAAAAGACCCTCTTCTCACTTTTGTTGCCACCGGTTCAGAAGTATCTCTTGCTCTCGATGCTGCGCAGGCATTAGAAAAGGCAGGAATCAATTCGCATGTCGTTTCTATGCCGTGCCTTGAACTATTTTATCAACAATCAAAAGCGTATCAAGAATCATTACTAAGGGCAGTCCCTCATTGTTTTGTCATTGAGGCAGGGATACGACAAGGCTGGGAGGCCATAGCTACCAGCGCTGATCATTTCATGGGGATTGAGACTTTTGGTGCCTCTGGGCCTGAAAAAGTTCTCTATCAACATTTTGGCTTAACGACTGCCAATATTTGTTTAAAAGTCCAAAAACTAATAAGAGGTTCAAAGTGAGTATAAACGTTGCTATAAATGGGTTTGGTCGTATTGGCCGTATGATTTTGCGCGCAGCATTTGAAGCATCGTCTCCTTCCATCAACATCTGTGCAATTAATGACCTAGCGTCCAACGAAGCCAAAGCTCATCTATTCAAGTATGATTCAACCCACGGTACCTTTAAGGAAGAGGTTCAGCTTGAAGGAGACAACCTGTTGATCGGGGATCGACGTCTTCTTAGTTTATGTGAACGCGACCTTAGTAAATTACCTTGGCAAGACTTAGGCATTGATATTGTATTGGAATGTTCCGGGCAATTTCTTGCACGCGCAGATCTCGAGCAACATCTAACGCAAGGAGCCAAATATGTGGTGGTTTCAGCCCCTGCTAAGGAGGTAGATAAGACCATAGTATATGGGGTAAATCACTCAACCCTCGCCCCAGAAGATCGCATTATCTCGAACGCTTCTTGCACAACGAATTGCCTTGCGCCTATAGCCTCTATCATGCACCGCTCGGTGGGAATTGAGCATGGACATATGACAACCATTCATGCCTATACTGGTGATCAAAGTTTGCTCGATCGTGCGCATGAGGACCCGCGTCGCGCTCGCAGTGCAACGATGTCCATGATTCCAACTTCAACAGGAGCAGCCCAAGCTATCGGCCTTGTCCTACCAGAGTTAGATGGGACACTAAAGGGTTCTGCTATACGCGTTCCTACGCCCAATGTTTCCCTTGTGGATTTTGTGTTTCGCACTCAAAAACCCACGACGATTGAAAATGTTCATCAGGCAATTAAGGAAGCGGCTAATGGAGCCTTCAAGAAGATCTTGGCGATTAATGATCTTCCCCTTGTCTCTTGTGACTTTAATCACCATCCTGCAAGCGCTATTGTTGATCTTACTCAAACCACCTTACTCGACAGCCGCCTTTGCCGCATCGTCGCCTGGTATGATAATGAGTGGGGTTTTTCTCACCGTATGCTCGATGTTACCCGTTATTTAGAGAAGTTTGTGTAACACGCGCTGGAGTTTTATCAATCGCTTGTTAAGAGTGAGGGGATTACCCCTCTTCCTTCACGCATCTTTCTTCTTGGCTTACTTTAGCCCCTCCCTTAAGGAGAAAAAGACCTCAAGAAAATAGAAGAAAAACCTTGCCTTAGAGGGAAGCTGACTCCTCTCTGGAAGTTCATGGCTTCTCGCAGGCGAAGAGATGAAATTGTAGGAATATTTTAAAGGCTCCTATTGCATACACAAGGCCTTTTTATTTAAAATGGCATAATTTAAATGATAAGGAAAAATTTATGGAACTTAAGCCCCCTAGCACAAAGCCAACGAATCCTTATTTTAGCTCAGGGCCGGCGCGTAAGAATCCTGCTTGGTCTCTCACGAAATTAAAGGTTGAAGGTCTAGGACGCAGCCATCGAGTAAGTTATCCTCTTGAATACCGGCGTTTGTTACTTCAAAAGCATCGCACGCTTTTAGGAATCCCAGATGATTATTCTATTGCTATCGTGCCAGGTTCGGCTACAGGAGCTATGGAAATTGCTTTATGGAACCTTATCGGGTTGCGACCGGTCACTAACCTGGTATGGGACGTATTTGGCAAGAATTGGTTAGTTGATATAAAAGAGCGTTTGCAGATAAAAGGAGAGGTACGCGAAACCTGGGATGGTTATTTACCTGCTCTCGACGGCATTCCCCATGATCACGACATTATATTTGTGTGGAACGGGTCAACGACAGGCCTTTGCGTTTCTAATATGGATTGGCTTAGTCCCAAACACAACGGCCTTACCATTTGTGATGCAACGTCGGCGGTTTTCAATATGCCTATCGAATGGGAAAGGCTGGATGCCGTTGCCTTTTCCTGGCAAAAAGGTTTAGGAGGTGAAGCTGCTCACGGTATATTAGTTCTAAGCCCACGTGCTCTTGAAAGATTACGTGACTTTTCCCCTTCATGGCCTGTTCCTACACTTTTCTCTCTCAAACAATCAGATGAGTGGCTTCGCCAACTATTTAATGGGCAAACCATTAACACACCTTCCCATTTATGTGTAGAAGACTATTTACAAGCCTTGCAGTGGGCAGAGGACGTAGGGGGATCTAAAGCCCTTTATCAACGGTCGCAAAATAATCTAGAGGCCACAGCGCAGTGGGTAGCTGGTAAGGATTGGGTGGAGTTCTTTGCTAAGGTTCCCGCAAACAGGTCTTCTTCCTGCCTATGTCTTACCCTCGTATCACCTTGGTACCAACGGCTGGACATTAAGGAAAAATGGAAAATTATTCAGAAAATAGGCGCGATATTAGAGGAAAAAAGAATCGCCTATGATGTAAAAGGACATAATTTAAGTCCTCCTTGCCTGCGGATATGGGGCGGCCCTACAATCGAGACGAGCGAGATAAAAGCTCTTTTGCCATGGGTTGAATGGGCTTATCGTACGGTGGAAAAAAGCGCGCTCGAGGCTTAAGTGATGGGATAACGCCTAAGAGCGTTCTTCTCTCACCTGTTCAATTTCTCCTGAAAAATAAAAGCGAAGAGTACACTTCCGCCTTATTTACCTTATTCCAGCTGCACCTATCCTGATGCATTCTAATGCTCTCTAGCTTAAGAGAGGAGGAGGATAGCCGCTGGCTTTGGGAGACTCTTTAGAAAGCTTCACTTCCTTTCCAGCGTGTTCTATGGCTCTGCGAGCTACAACCCTCTTTTCCGCCACCACTCATCCGTTTTAAATTCTTCCGGCAGACGCGGGTCGTTGAGTCTGTCTAGTTTCAACTCCTCAAACACGATATGAGCGAGCTCATCGGTTAAATCTCTCGGAAGCTTCGTCCCACACCAGGGGCAATAAATAATGCCCTGCGTTACACTCTCATCTACTTTAATCCCATAACTTCGAAATTTAGGAATGTACCTCATAATTTTTTCCATCTCATGTATATGGAATGTCATCTCCTCACAACAATGTTCCATTATAGCTCCTCCTTAATATTTCTACTTTTAACCTTACTTTTGTAAACTTCGCCCGTAACAGGATTTATTGGCTTTTAGAGTTCTTTTATTTAGCCTCGCTAATCTCCTTACAGGGCAGAAGGGAAAAAACTGTAATGAGAAACAGACAAATCCAGAAACATTCTACCTTTCCCAGTGTATGCGTGAGCACCTTTAAGACTCCTCCTCCTCAGACGATTCAGCATCGGCGCGCTCGAGATCGGCTTGAAAGTCATAGAGCTCATCGTTCTTCTTGAAGACCTTATAGGCCTCCCCAGCCGTGCGCACCACCTCGTCCCATAACGGTGAGCTAATATACGTCTCGTCGGGTTGCTTTATGCCAACCTCATCCAGGACGCGATTCAAAGCCGCCATCACCGGCTTGATAGCCTGCACCTCTTCCTCATTGTAAAGACTATAGCCAATTTGACCTTCAGGATCTTCTTCAAGAGGAATATCATCAATCGGCTTGGAAGTCATAGAGCTCATCATGCTTCTTGAAGACCTCATAGGCCTCCCCCGCCGTGCGCACCACCTCGTCCCATAAGGGCGAAGTAATATATGCGTCGTCGGGTTGCTGCCGGCCAATTTCGTCCAGGACTCGCCTTAAAATACGCATCACCGGCTTGATGGCCTGCACTTCTTCCTCATTATAAAGGCTATAACCAATTTGACCTTCGGCATCCTCCTCCAGGTCCAGAGTATCAAAAAGCATACTAATGGCAAAACCTAGTGTATCCCAGAATCGATGGGCTGCTTTTTGTGACGTCCAGTCTTTTAATTGCTTTTCTCGATCTGCTAAGTCTTGTAAGTAAAGAACTACTTCAACTCGCATGTAAGGATGCTTGATGTGTTTCTTCATGGCTGATTCCATTCCTTCCATTTGACCCATTCGTTTAAGGGTGTTTGATATAAGGACATTGATTAATCCTTATCTCTTTTCTCCCAAGTATGAGGATCTAGGCCAAAACACAGATTCGCTATTTCTCTAGCAAGCTCTAAAGCATGAGGCCTAAATTTTAAATATTTTTCTATGCCACTTGTGGGCTCTAAATTAGCAACAAATTTCTCTAAGAAACCTACTTGAGCCACACACCTTACATCAAAATTTTCATGTCTAGCGAGTTCTTCAATAAGGTCAAAAGCCCGCTTTAGAACATCTTTTTCTTTAAGATTGTCCCTGTGGATAAGGGATAATACATATTCACAAAGAAGGTCCTCATAGATAATCGTTACCCAATCTTCTAGATCCTCTAATGTCTTGCCATAGGAAGTCCTTATCTCTCTTATCTCTGGGACCTGCTCCAGTAACTTGTTAATGCAATATTCCCGAAAATTAAAATCACTCATAACTTTACTTTTCCCCTTTCGCAGTCTTGATCGCCTCACGCAAGTCATGAATCACCCGCTCGGCCGTCTTGCGATCGGAACGTGAGAGAGGGGGAAGCTTACCATTGGTAAGGCGATTTTGCAGTTGTCTAAGCCTATTTTCTGCTTTTTCTAAGTGTCTTGGAGCTAGGTTATTTCTTACTTCATACCTTAGGATCCCAGCTGTTCCACCTGGAATCTTATTTTCTGAACGATAGATTTCTTCGTATGCTTTTTGTAATTCTGCGTCCTCCGCATTAGGTCTATTAGGGATCCCGCCAAACTGAGCTCCGTCACGATGATACCAGCGACCATCGCTGTTCTTTTGCCAGCCATCAACGCCATCTCCCGCATAGCTCTTCTCCTCTTTAAACAGCCGTGACGTATCCGGTACCTCAGTGTTGGCCGGGTAGGTTTCCGTGGGGCCAGTGGGAGAGGGAGATTCCGCGGGAAAGCTTTCGCGCGCGGTGGAAAGGTCCTCGGCCACGGGGGTGGCAAGTGTGCTTGGCGCCGCGGCGGCCTGGTCAAATCCTTCCTGGGTCTCGCAAGGGGAGGGCTCATGCGCCGGGGTGGTCAGTTTCTCCACCGTTTTCTTGAGGACTGCCCCCGCCATCGCACCCACGCCGATCCCAACCACCGCCTCGGTCACCGCCTTCGCTCCCGCAGCCACCGCGGGTCCTAACAAACCCACCATCGGCCCCGCATAAGCCAGCATCACCCGCTCCGGCTTTCCAGCGGCATGTACCGGAGGCTCCTCCTTGGAAGAGGCAGCGCTAGACCCCTGGTCAGGCAACACGCCCAGCTCCTTCTCGCCCCGCTCCGCATACCAGAGACGATTCCCTTGCGTCACAGGCGCCTTCATCTGCCCGTCCAGCGTGGTACCCACTAACCCTAAACCATAGGACGCATGCTCCTTCGACAGCCACGGCCTGTCTGAAAGAGGCTCGCCCTTATAGGCCTTCAATAAAGCCAAGGGTGAGGACGCGGTGACGGGCTGCGGAACATCATCAAAGCTCGGGGCGTTGCTTTTGTCAGCTGGTGATTCCTTGATCGAGGCATACGCCGCACTCTTGGCTTGGCGCAAGGCTTCATGAAAATCAGGATCGGCCCCGGGCACAAAGAGATTTGGATCCGGCGCCCGATACCCCGCGGGACAGGGCAAAGGAGAAAAAGTGACCGCTGCACATATAAGTGCTAAGGTTAATAAGGACCTTCGTGGTGCCATACCTTCATCCTCCTTTACCCCCAAGCCCTTTGTACTTAGGATTCCTGCGAGGTCTCCTCGTCTTCGTCCGCGGATTCGGCATCGGCGCGCTCGAGATCGGCTTGGAAGTCATAGAGCTCATCATGCTTCTTAAAGACCTCATACGCCTCCCCAGCCGTGCGCACCACCTCGTCCCATAACGGTGAGCTCACATACGCCTCGTCGGGCTGCTGCCGGCCAATTTCGTCCAGGACCCGCCTTAAAATACGCATCACCGGCTTAATGGCTTTGACTTCTTCTTCACTATAAAGGCTATAGCCCACCTCACCCTCGGCATCCTCCTCCAGGTCCAGAGTATCAAAAAGCATACTAATGGCAAAACCTAGTGTATCCCAGAAGCGATGGGCTGCCTTTGATGATGTCCAGTCTTTTAATTGCTTTTCTCGATCCGCTAAGTCTTGTAAGTAAAGAACTACTTCAACTCGCATGTAAGGATGCTTGATGTGTTTCTTCATGGCTGATTCCATTCCTTCCACTTCACCCATTCGTTTAAGGGTATATGCGCATCCGGGTGATTCGCTGGGTTAGGAGATTCTTTAGAAGACTTAATTTCCTTGCCATCGCGCCCAATCACCTTGCTATTTTCTCGGACTACAACCCTCTTTTCCGCCACCATTCGTCCGTTTTAAATTCTTCCGGCAGACGCGGGTCTCTAAAGTCATCCAATTTCAACTCCTCAAACACAATATGAGCGAGCTCAGAGGTTAAATCTCTCGGAAGCTTCGTCCCACACCAAGGGCAGTAAATAATTCCCTGCGTTACACTCTCGTCTACTTTAATCCCATAACTTCGGAACTTAGGAAAGTACCTCATAATTTTTTCCATCTCATGTATATGGAAGGTCATCTCCTCACAACAATGTTCCATTATAGCTCCTCCTTAATACTTCTATTTTTAACCTTGCTTTTGTAAACTTCTCCACTAATAGGATCCCTAGATCCTAAATGTACTCCTTCGTTATTATATACCTCAATGTCATTATGGGTGTAGTCCCATTTATAATACCTTTTTTTATTGCCGGATAACCCGTTTGTTTTAATATCTTTCCTATAGGGCTTCAATTCTTTCCATATAGCACTGTCGGCTTTGGCAGGATTTATCTTCCTTCCCTCTTCAGAAGTTCCCTTAAACAGCCGCGTGGTATCGGGGGCTTCTATATCCGCCGGGTAGGTTTCCGTAGGGCCCATGGGTGCGGGTGAGGCGGCGGGAAAGCTTTCGCGCTTCAGGCTGGGGTCCTCGGCCATGGGGGTGGCAAGTGTGCTTGGCGCCGCGGCGGCCTGGTCAAATCCTTCCTGGGTCTCGCAAGGGGAGGGCTCATGCGCCGGGGTGGTCAGTTTCTCCACCGTTTCCTTGAGGACTGCCCCCGCCATCGCACCCACGCCGGTCCCAACCACCGCCTCGGTCACCGCCTTCGCCCCCGCGGCCACCGCGGGTCCTAACAAACCCGCCATCGGCCCCGCATAGGCCAACATCACCCGCTCCGGCTTTTCAGTGGCATGCACCTCCGGCTCCTCCTTGGAAGAGGCAGCGCCAGACCCCTGGTCAGGCAACACGCCCAGCTCCTTCTCGCCCCGCTCCGCATACCAGAGACGATTCCCTTGCGTCACAGGCGCCTTTATCTGCCCCTCCAGCGTCACGGCTAACGATTCAAGACCATCGCCCAGCGTGGTACCCAACGATCCCAGATCAACCACCGCCTCGGTGACCCCCTTTCCTCCGGCAGCCGCCGTGGAGCCCAACAAACCCACCACCGGCCCCGCATAGGCCAGCGTAATCTGCCCTTGCTCCGCCGGTAACAAGCGATAATGACCCAGCCTTTCCTCCCTCAAGACCCGATCCACCACCCGAACATCCGCCTCGTTGCGCGAAGCCCCCGCCGCCCGCTCCTCTCGATACAATCGATCCACGTACGCCATCATCCGCTCAGGACTCACCCATCTCTCGACCGCCCCACCTAGCACCGCGCCCATGGGATAGCCCCGTGGGTGTTCCATCACAACGCCCGTTCCTAACGTGGTGCCCACCACCATGGGCGAGGCAAGAGATCCCTCCATCTCATACCCATCCGTAAACTCCTTTGGAGGCCGCGGCGCCAAAAGCACCGAAAGCTCCCGCGGCAACCCTTGCATCGCTGCAAACATAAACTCAAAGGAAGGTGCCGACGCCGTCGACACGGGTCGAAAGGCCGCAAGGCCAGAGCGGGCCCTTATCTCATCGAACTCCCGCAACATCGCCTCTCGCTTTGCTTGCCACATACGACTTTCTTCTTCCCACGTCGTCCGACGCGCCTCCATTAGAAGGATTGGCTTAAACTCAAGCTTCTGCTCCTCCACCTTGGGAATCTCTTTCCACGTCGATCCCTCCTGGGTCCACACCTCCTTGGGGACCATGGCGGTAATCGATGTTTCCATTTTTTGGAGCTGTTGCTCCACCTGGCCCAACGTATAGGGCTCCTTCTCTTGAGGACGGCGAGCGTTAAGGAACGCTTGATGGTAAAGTGAGACGGCCTGGCTCACCCTCTCGCTATGCGCCTTCACCTCTTCAAAGGTGCGCGCCATCGGCTCTTTCATCACCCTCTCAAGGATTGCGCTACTTACGCCCGCCTCATTCCGCTGAGAAGGAGGAAGAGAGTCCATCCCATAACGCGTTAAATACTCCTCCACCATGTGCTGACGCCCTGCACTTGCTGAAAGAGAGGACCACAAGGGCGCTTCTTGCCCCTCGAAGAACTCTTTCCCCGGTTCGTGACGATCTCTATCACTTAAGGAGTCCTTGAACCACTCGGAGTTTTGAGAAGAAATCCCCCTCGGCCTCGCGTTCCATACTTGGTCACCATACCACTCCCCAAACTCAGAGAATTTCTGAGGGATAGAGTCCCCTCGTTGATAAGCGTCCAACACATAAGAAGGAGTATACATCGTACTAAGCATGGAGTAGTACCGCGTGGTGGAAGAAAGCAAATTATCACTCGAGGAGGGGGCACCTAAGCTATGCAAGGACCTGTGATCGACTGGGTACGAAGACGAAGAGGAAGAGGAAGACGAGAAGGAAGCCACGGAGGCCGGCGAAGGCACCGGGCACTTAGCCGCCTTCTCAAGCCGATAGAGAAACTCTCCCTCTTTTCTGGAAAGGGGGAGGCTACACCCTTGAGACAGGCTTTGCCGATCGTCTTTCATCGCTCCTCTGTCTTGGATGAGCACAGAGGCCGATGGCTCCCTCCCCCAGAACGACCCGGCCGCCTCCCCAGGCTTGTCGGGTAAGTTTTTAAAAACCTTGGCGAACCAGGAACGAAGAGCCGGTACGTAAAGGAAGGAGCTTTCTTTGTCGAGGTCGTGCATGTCAATCAGTGCGCTGAAGCCCTGCGGCTCTTTATCGAAGTTCCTGAAAGTTTGTTGACCGCGAGAAAGGAGGGGATCGCCCCCAACGCGAAGCCTTTCAAGGAGGAAAGCGCGCGCTTTACTTTTTACATATACGCCTATTACTTTCTTCTTTCCCTCCTGCTCAATAAAACCCGGCGCGCCCGAATCGCCGTCCATCGGCAAGCCCCGCAGGAGAGAGGGGGGAGAGAGTACCTCGCTTGTAAAGTCGATTAGGAGGAAGGCCGACTCGCTCTCCCCGTGCGGAAGACGAAGGGGATTTTCCATAAGGCGTTTTTGGCCATCTTCATAAAGAAGGGAGCAATTGGATTGACCGGTCAGACCCAGGCCAATGGTAGAGAGGATCTTACCCTCAAAAGCCGCCCGGGGCGTTGGCTCGAGATAAAGCTCGGCGGGTGACACGGAAGAAATCTTATAAGCAAGGTAAGCAAGGGCCATATCCCCTTGGGACCTTTCTAAGTTTTGGGTAAGGAAGTCCCCTCGAGGACGTTGAGCGCCCAGAGGAGAAAAGATCGCGTGTGCCCCAAGAGCGATCGTCTGACAGTCGTCGCCCAGACAAAAAACAGCCCCACCTTTCCCTTGCTCTGTTGCCGCCTTGGAGACGAGAGCATCCTGTAAACAGTGAGCAGCCGTTAAAATAATCGAGCCATCCAGCTCCGGCCGGCCCGGCACCTTAATCAAGGTCGCGGTACAATAACCCCCTGAAGTGTGGAGGATCCCCACCGCGGGATACGCCTCGGCGCCCTTTAAGTAACGCGCATCATCCAGGTGATGATGACGCACAATGGCTGAGCAAGGGATTGCCGTCAGGAGATTGCTCCAGATGAGAGAGAAAATAACCAAAGAAAGAAGAGAAGAACGAAACTTAGACCCTGGGCGAGAAAGCATAGGCATATTCTCCATGTAATAGATAATTTATAGATGACGTTAAATTATATATTTACCTAAATCAACCATAAATTAATCTATAATTTTATTTGATGCTCCCTATCATTATCTTTGAGGGGTATAAAAATCTGAAGCGGCCCCTGTTTTATTGCATCCTTCCCTCCCTCTCTTCTCCGTAGAGAAGCGAAAGGACGGTAAGATGAGAGCGCTTCTATACACAAGATCTCAGATGGTCAACCTTAATTCTTAGAGAAAGGGCATATCAAAGACACAAATTAAGTAGCCGTCATTTTTGCGGCTTTTCTTCTATTTTTAAAGAAAAAGGGCAAGCACTATCTTACAAAAAATTTTTATGTAGGATATGCATTTTAAGATTGTCTAACTTTATTGTTTTAAAAATTAGTAAAAAAATATAAAATTTAAACAGTAGGTCAAGGTAATTTAAAAATTTACATCATCCTAGGAGGCCATTAGTTAGTTTTTATTAGGACCGCAAGAATTCTGGTTGGTTTTATGGGCTTTTCTTATTTTCTTGATTTTTTCTATTTTTTGCTTTATAGAAACCACAGTACTAAGGATTGAAGGAGACCTGATAAATGTTCATTCAAACTGAGGAAACCCCAAACCCTCAAGCAATGAAATTTTTCCCGGGGCAGGAAGTTATGGGAACGGGGGCGCGGAACTTCGATTCAAAGGAGGTAGCCTTATGTTCTCCTTTGGCTTTGCAGCTTTTTAATATCAAAGGCGTGAGCAACGTCTTTTTTGGTCACGATTATGTTACGGTCACAAAAGAGACGGCAAAGGATTGGAATACTCTTAAGCCCGCTGTCTTAGGAGCTATTATGGATTATTATCTTTCGGGCAAGCCTCTTTTTTATGAGAACGCCACGAAAGAAGAAAAAGCGACGGAGGATGATCCTCTTACCGCTCAAATAAAGGAATTGTTAGAGACGCGTGTTCGCCCAGCCATTGCTATGGATGGAGGAGATATTGTTTTTGAAGATTTCCAAGATGGGGTTGTTTTTGTAAAACTTCATGGTGCTTGCGCTGGTTGCCCAAGTTCCACTGCTACTCTTAAATCTGGGATAGAAAACATGCTCCGCCATTACATTCCCGAAGTCCAGGAAGTTAGAGCTACGGAATAAACCAAGCAAAATTCAATCATATAAATAAGCAGGAAGTAACGATCAGGAGAGGAGATATGCCGCGACTGTACTTTACTAAATTATTTTTCAGTGTCATGTTGTTTCTTAGTATTACTCTAGCCGTATGTATGGCTCTTAAAGGACGACTTCCTCATCGATATTTTACGGTCCCTCCCGAAAATTCTGTGGCTCGTCTTTATAACTTTAAAGATACGACAAAAATACCTGAGTTACTACCTGGGTTAGCCCAAAGATACACAAAGACTCTTTTAAACTTAGGAACCTTTGCGAGTGATCCTACGTTGATGGCTTATAATATTGGCGATATTAGGACCGCGCAGGAGCTATCTAATATTTATGCCTCCTATGATTATTGTATAGACAAAGTACGATCAGGGGAAAGCGTTCCACGTATCTACTTTGGCAGCTTACCCAGCGGTTTTCACGTCCTGCAGGAAACGAATGATCATCGTAACGCTTTTCTTCAACTGGTGCTTCCTGTAATTCTTTTAGCTAATGAGGAAATAACGGCAACACGCCAAAGAATCATTCACCTACAAAAAAAGGTTCGGTTAGGTCAACAAATAAGCGATCAAGAAAGATCATGGCTTGAAGAAATTGCGTCTTATTATAAAGAAAAAAGCATAGATTTTGATCGCCTTCTAGTTAAAGTTGATAAGATTCCTGTCTCGTTAGCGTTGGCAACAAGCGTTTTGGAAAGTGGTTGGGGAACTTCTACTTTAGCTCAAAATAAAAATGCTCTCTTTGGCCAACGGGTTTATCGCGATCAATCGAGAAAGAAACGGCAACGTGGAGAGGCGATGAAATTAAAATCTTTTAATACATTATTTGAGTGTGTACGTGCCTATATTCATAACATTAATACTCATTTAGCTTACCAAGAATTTCGCCAGGCACGGTTCCAGATGCGCCGATATAAGAAACCTTTAGACTCTATGGCCTTAGCTGATCACCTTATTAAATATTCTGAGCTTGGTAAGCCATATGTCAAAAAGTTAAAAAGTATTATTGAAGGGAATGCGCTTAAAACTTTAGACGAGGCTACTCTTGCTGATATGACGCCTGCCCGGGGTAGCCAAGAAACAGGTAACGTGTAAATTTCATGGCCTCATTTCTTCTAACCAAGTGGCGCTTTTCCTCACCCCGTCTTTAATCTCTTTTTCCTTCCCTCTTACGCTCCACCTTTCATCGGGAGTGCATAGGCAAAAGACCCTTAAGCGCTCCAGATTCTTTCCGAAAGGGTCTTGGAATCTCTCTTCTTATGTGTTCTCTAAGTAAAGGAGCTATTTAGAAGGGCCTAAGGCGCTCTCTTTGGAAAATCTTAAGGATTGTTTTTACAAATTGAGTAGGTTTTTTATGCTATTTCTTTGCTATAAAAGAGAAAACTCGTTACTTTAAAATAAAGAATTAAACGCATAGGTTTCCTGTGTACACTTTAGCTTTTGATACCTCAAGCCAATATGGAAGTGTCGCTGTCTTAGAGCAAACAAAGGTCCTGGCAGCGTACTCTCAAGTAATGGAGAGAGGCCATGATCGGTGGTTGCCTCTTGCCATTCAAGCGACGCTAAAAGAAGCAAAGATCACTTTCAAGGATTTATCGGCGGTCGCTACAACGGTAGGACCTGGTTCGTATACCGGTGTGCGGGTCAGCTTGGCAATGGCTCAGGGGCTGCGTGTGAGTTTAGGGATACCTATTATGGCCGTCACGGCCTTTGACGCGCTACGTTATCATTTACGGCAGGTTTCTTCCTCTTCGCTTATTTTAATGCTCTTAGACACGAAAAGGCATGATGCTTATGCCCAATGGTATGAACCTCAGAAGGAAGAGCTAAGCCAGATAACGGTAGTGGATACTCCGCTATTAAGAAAAGTAGTTGAGGAACTTACATCTTATAGTCAAAACAAGCTCCATATTGTAGGGACTCCCCCAACTCCTCTCATCCAGGTATTAAAAGAGCTTGAAACTCAGCATCCTTTTTCTTTTACCTATTTAGCTCCAACCGCCCAAGATATCGCCAAAGCGGCTTGGCAAAAGCCAGATTCCCTCAAAGAAGTAGTTCCTTTATATTTGCGACAACCCAATACAACCTCACCGACACACCTTGCAAAGGAGAAAAAATGAGAAAGAATATCTTATGCGTATTTAAGGTCCTGCCTATCATTTTGTTCTTTCTAGCTCATTCTTCAAACGCTAGCTACGCTGAAGTCCTTCATGGGATTGCCATGCATGGCACGCCTAAGTATACAGAAGGATTTAAACATTTTGATTATGTAAACTCGAACGCTCCTAAAGGTGGCCCATTAAGAATCGCAATCCTTGGAAGCTTTGATAGCTTAAACCCTTTTATTATAAAAGGAAATGTAGCGGCAGGACTTGGACTTGGGGGCGAGCTTTATTTTGAGAAATTAACGATGCGCTCTGCCGATGAACCCTTCACTGTTTACGGTTGGCTTGCTGAAAAAATGGAGGTGGATAAGGAACGCACGTATATCATTTTTCACTTAAGGAAAGAAGCGCGTTGGCATGACGGCTCTCCTATAACGGCCGATGATGTTATGGCCTCTTATCATTTTTTGAGAGAGAATGGGCGCCCGAATATGCGACTTTATTACTCTAAAGTAATAAAGGTGGAAAAGCTTGGCCCCCTATCGATAAAATTTACCTTGCCGAGGGGGGAACAGCACGATCCTGAGTTGCCTCTTATCCTTGCTCTTCTAACGGTTCTCCCTAAAAAGGAAATTGATACCGACCATATAAAGAAAGTCACTCTTAAGCCCATTATGGGAAGCGGTCCTTATGAGATTAAAGAGATTAAACCAGGTCGCTCCATTACTTTCCAACGTCGCAAAGATTATTGGGGAACTCACTTGCCCCTCGCCAAAGGAAAATTCAATTTTGCTGAGCTTCATTTTGAGTATTACAAGGATTCATCTGTTATCTTAGAGGCACTCAAAAGCGGCTATATCGACGTGGTAGAAGAAACAGACCCTTCCCGCTGGTATAAAGAATATCAATTTCCCGCGCACCTTAAGAAGTCGATTATAAAGGCAGAGAGGCCAATTACCTTTCCTGCTGGCATGTTAGGTTTTGTTTTTAATACTAGGCGCCCTATTTTCAAAGATCTTCGAGTAAGACAGGCATTAAATCATCTTTTTGATTTTAACTGGATAAATAAGAATTTCTTTTATAATTCCTACAAAAGAACAACAAGCTTTTTTGAGAATTCACCAATGAAAGCAACGGGTCAACCAAGTTCCGGTGAGCTTGTCTTTCTCGAACCTCTGAAGCCTTTTATTGCACCGGAGGTATTAGAAGAAGAGGCTACGATATGGGACCCTCAGGATAATCTAAGTTTAAGAGAAAGGATGCAGAAGGCATTAACGCTCTTGCAGGAGGCTGGCTGGCGTCAACGCAAAGGAAAACTTTACCATAAAGAGACCAACAAGCCTTTTAGCTTTGAAATCTTGCTCAAAGGGGATGACTTTAAAAAGGTTGCGATGCATTATGCAACGAATCTGCGTCGCATTGGCATTAACGTCACTCTTCGTATCGTTGACCCTTCTCAATACCTTAATCGGGTCACTCATTACGATTTTGACATGATGATCTACCTTTTTGGCCAAACGCTGTCACCAGGAAATGAACAACAATATTATTGGAGCTCTAAAGCGGCTGACACGCCTGGAACAAGAAACTATATGGGAATAAAGGATGCTGCTGTTGATAGCTTATGCACAAAAATATTCCTCTCTCAAGATCGAGAAACATTGATAAATACATGTAAAGCTCTCGACCGCGTGTTAAAATCTGGTTATTATGTGATTCCACTCTACTATTGCGATAGAGAATTTATTGCTTATTGGAAACATATCGGAATGCCTGAGTTTCGACCTGAGGTTCGCCTATCACATCTGGATTGGTGGTTTAAAAAAGAAGAGGAAGACAGAGGATAAGAAGCATGAGGAACGCGAGAAAGGAAAATGAAATTCCGGGACAAAAGCACCCGTACCATTTAGTTGATGCTAGTGCTTGGCCATTAGCTGCCTCAATTGCAGCGTTCCTCTTAGGATTAGGGGCCGTATTCTTTATGCATGGATATGGACCGTGGATTTTACTGGCTGGTACTGGCTTAATGATCGTCTGCATGATTGGCTGGTGGCGTGATGTCCTAAAAGAGAGCGACTTTTTTCACACTAAAGTAGTTCAACAAGGTTTAAAAATAGGTATGGCCCTCTTTATCGCCTCCGAAGTAATGTTTTTTGTCGCTTTTTTCTGGGCTTATTTTAATGCAAGTTTAGCGCCTACCGAAGCAGCAGGAGGCGTATGGCCTCCCCAAGGAATTGAGACCCTTGACCCTTTCCGTCTGCCTTATTTAAACACTTTGTTGTTGTTATTATCTGGCACGGCCGTAACTTGGGCGCATCATGCTTTACTGGAAGGCAAAAACCGGGATGTTGTGCGTGGTCTTGGCCTGTCGGTTTTATTAGGAATCATTTTCCTTTGTGTTCAAGCCTATGAGTATCAACATGCTACCTTTTCTCTTAGCCAAGGGATTTATCCTTCCACATTTTACCTCGCCACTGGCTTCCATGGTTTTCATGTATTGGTAGGTACTCTCTTTCTTATCGTCTGTTGGTGGCAGGCACGTCGTGGCCAGGTGCATCGTGATCAACATGTTGGTTTTGAAGCAGCGGCATGGTACTGGCATTTTGTGGATGTCGTGTGGCTCTTCTTGTTTGTGAGTATTTATTGGCTCGGCCAGTAATATCACGGTGGCTATGAAAGGCTTTAAATACCTAGCCCTATTTCTCTCGCTCATTTTTGCTTGCCTTGGCACTTGGCAATTTCATCGGTGGCAATGGAAAGAGCAGCTCATCGCGGAACGTGCGCAGGTACTCAAAGCTTCCCCCGTTCCTTTTAGGACTGATGCTAATGAAATACCTTTAAGCGTAAACCTTATTAAAGCCTCTCTTGAAGGGATTTTAAAGCCACACTTAGCTTTTTTCATAGGTCCAAGAACATGGAAGGGAAAGGCTGGCTTTCATGTTCTGGCTCCCCTCGAGTATAAGCCGAATCAACATATTTGGATCGATCTGGGATGGGTGCCTTATAAAAATTCCTTTTCTTCTCAAGGAAAACCCGACACGATCACATTCCAGGGTATCCTTCGCAGAGATGGTAAGAGTAATTTCTGGATACCCGACAATGTCCCTGAAAAGGCGGCTTGGCATTTTGTCGATACGGTCGCCATGTCTCAGGAGCGTCACATTCCTTCTTTGTATGGCTCTTACTTAATCGCCCTTGATCCTATTGCTGAGTCGGCTAAAAAGGTTGGTTATGATCCGGCCTTTGCTTTTATGAACCTTCCGAACAATCATTCACAATATATGATGATATGGTATGCCTTTGCCCTCATTATATGGGTAATTTACTTTGTGGCCAAAAAGCAAAAAGTCCTTAAAAAATCTCAATAAGCCGTTGGTGTGCCCGAGAGGATTCGAACCTCCGACACCAGGATTAGGAATCCTGTGCTCTATCCATCTGAGCTACGGGCACGCAATCAAGTAACAACTGGATAAGAATTTTATATAAGCTTTTGCATGTTTTTTCAAAGATATAATGAAAATAGGCACCCTTATGTGAAAGGATGCCTATTTATTTGTTTCAGAAAAGCTACGACTCTCGTGTCGCATTTTCGCTTGTTTTTATATTTTTTGTCTTTCTTAGCAGCTGACCAATTATTTACTTAAGCAACCATGTTTCCTCTTGCCTACTGCTCCTCTTTCGTCGGCACAAGCTTGCTGCTCGTTAACACCGCCAGAGCACTGCCAATAACTGGCGCGACAAAGAAGAGCCACAATTCAAAAAGAGCTTCAGTACCTTTAAAGAGAGCTGGCGCCAAACTACGCGCAGGATTTATGGAGGTACCAGTAACATCTAAGCCTACCAAATGCACAACCGTGAGCGCAAAACCGATAATGATACCTGCAAGTCCATTAGGTATTTTGGTTTGCTTGACACTTAAATAAACGAGAACAAAGATAAATGTTAAAACAATTTCGGTCAAAAACGCTCCTAGCCAGGTATATTTTCCATAAAAATGGTCCCCATACCCATTTGCCGTAAGCCCAGCTTTTGCAAAGCCTCCCGTGATATCAAACCCGTGACCATGCGTCGCCATTATTAAAGCTAAAATAACGATCCCTACAAAAGCCCCTCCAAATTGAGCGGTTAAATACACAGGTACCTCACTTGCCTTTAAACGCTTTGTCATAAACATAGCAAGAGTTACAACAGGATTGAGATGACACCCGGTAATGGGATTCATAACATAATACATAATTAAAAACGTTAAGCCAAAAGCAAGGGAAACGGTTAAGTGGCTCGCCCCATCACCACCAAGAATGATAGAGCCGCAACCTCCGATAATTAATACCATTGTTCCGATAAATTCAGCTAAAAACTCCGATAAAAACTTTTTCATGCCATCCCCTGTTATTTGTTAATATGAAAGCCATTTTTATGCATTTTTAACATCTTATAATAGCATGAACAATATACCAAAAAAATTATTAATAAAAAGATAACAAATTTATTGCGCCCCTTTTCTCATTCACTGGTTGCGAAGCCGGGGGAAAATCTTTTAAAAATGCTAAAAAAGAATAAGCTCCTTAGGGGGAAGTATCTCTTTTGCAAGCCTAAACCAATAAAATTAGAGAAACAAAAATTAAGCAGGGTTCCCATTTTTTTTATTTTTTCTGGAAGATTTCTATAACACCTATTGACAGTGAGAAAAAAAACCTCAAAATAAAACATCTAAAAAGCCGGAATAGCTCAGTTGGTAGAGCAACTGATTTGTAATCAGTAGGTCGTTGGTTCGAGTCCGACTTCCGGCACCATTTATCAGGCGCTCGACGATCCGCCTATACCTCTCTTGGCCACTTTTTGGTGGCGCGGCTCGACCTAACTCACTCTTTGATTTTTCCCTACTCTAAGTATTCTCTCTCATGAAGATCCGCTGCCTTATCTTTAAATAAAAACTTCTAGAAGAGGAACATTAAAAAAGCCAATCTCAGATAGGAAAGAAGGATAAAGAAATATTTCTGAGTGTGCACCACCCCCTCCCTTTATAGGTAAAGAGCGCCCCTTGCCTAATCTTCACAAAATAATGAAGGGGTAACATACAATGCTTTTTCAAGGGTCTTGTAATTGAAAAATAAAACTCCTATATATGGAAAAGAATCTATTTTTATTTATAAGGAGTTCTTATGTCTAAAATAAAATCTATACTTTTGCTTGCTATATTTACATTGGCACATCTTCACTTAACCACCTCTGTAACGTGGGGAGCGAAAGCCCAACTGGATTTACAGGGTGATGGTCTTGTAACTAAAGTGACTCTCCCTTTTCCTTATTATGAAAGACAGGAAGGCGATCATTTAACTTTAATCTACCAAGGGGGTTACAAAGTTTATAATTTAGAAAAAGATCATAATGAAGTAGCCGTACTCGCGCCGTTAAAACCTTGTGTAGGGATTGCTGTCACTGATGGCACTCATCTTATTACCTTCCATAAGGATGTTTTTAACTCTATGGAGTCTCTTGGAAAAATACTTCGCGAGAATTTGGACCTATCGAATAAAAATAACCTTTATGCTCACCTGTATACCGCCCTTGATGAAGTAATGTGGGAAAAACTCAATTTCCAATCCGTATATGGAGACATGTCACCTGGAGAAGAAGTGAAAAATATTAAAAGTTTTTTTATTAATGACCTCGGAATTAAAAAAGATAATGTAGCAACACGTGTATATTCTCTACGAAATAGAAAAGGGGAACTCATCTATCCTGATTTTGCTTTAGGACGATATGAGATGAGTGAATTGTCGATCGCTGTTCGCATCAAAGAAGCGTTTGATATAAAAAATGGGGGGAAAAAGATTAAATTTTATTCCATTGATCCGTGCGCAGAAGATATTTTTGCGTATAGAGGGACCTATATCACTTATGCTGAGTACCTAGGCCCTAGTCTCAGCCAAGTTCAGGAACAGCTCTCTTCCTTCGATTTTTATGCCGAGGTCCTCTCCTACGATCAAATCCCGGACCTATATTATCAACAAACCGGGGCAAAAGATGGTTATCGCAAGCAAAATGCTATTTGCCAAGCACGTCTCCAAGAGGAAATGAGGAAACTTCATCTCCGCCATTTTGGCACCAACACTCCCAGAAATGTGCCTAATACGGCCAATTTCTTTCGTCTCGACTAACCAAGGGAAGGATATTACTTCGTCGCTTGAGCAATACCAGGGGCAACACCCTTACTGAAGGCTCGAGCGGCGCCCTGCGAATGAAAAAGAAGAGGAACTACGTAGAGCTGCCTCTTATGCTGGTATGTTTAACCTCAAGAAGCAGACACCGAAAGGGGGTCTTGTAGATGGTTATCCCTTGGGCTTGTTAAGAAACCAACTTGATAAGAGGACGCTCGCGTCCTCTTTCTCTTTCATCTTTTGCGGTGATGGTTGCCTGGGCCGCCGCTAAACGGGCCACAGGAATACGGTAGGGCGAGCATGACACGTAATCAATTCCTACCCTTTCGAAAAAACGGATAGAGTCTGGGTCACCGCCATGCTCACCACAGATACCCAACTTTATATAAGCATTTGTGGTCCTCGCTGCCTCAATAGCTTGCCGAATCAAAAGGCCGACTCCAGACACATCCAGCGTGAGGAAAGGATCGGTCTCCATAATCCCTTGGGCTTGATACTCAAGAATAATAGGCGCTGTATCATCCCGCGATAAACCTAAAGTTGTTTGCGTCAAATCATTGGTGCCAAAACTAAAAAATTCAGCTGTTTGAGCAATATCACCCGCTGCTAAGGCAGCTCTCGGCAGCTCAATCATCGTGCCTACACGATACTTAAAGAAAGTCTCATAAGCTTTTGATATCTTTTCTGCCCCTTTATCAATTTGCGCTTTAATGATATCCAATTCTCTTTTATAAGCCACTAATGGCACCATAATTTCTATATCCGGCATAATAGCCTGAGCTTTCGATACTTGGCTTGCTGCCTCAAAGATGGCATGCGCTTGCATCTCATATATTTCAGGATAGGTAATACCAAGGCGACAGCCGCGATGACCCAACATCGGATTAACTTCATGCATATCCCGAATTCGCTGACGAATATGGGAAGAAGATACATTTAATACCTCAGCAAGCTGATTGATATCATGCTCGGTCGAAGGCAAAAATTCATGGAGAGGCGGGTCAAGCAACCTTATAACAACAGGTTTACCGGCCATTACCTCAAAAAGCTTGACGAAATCTTCTTGTTGCATTGGTTGAATTTTGGCCAAAGCAGCACGGCGACCCTCCCCATCATTCGCCATAATCATCTCTCGAACACATAAAATACGATCAGGCTCAAAAAACATGTGCTCTGTCCGGCAAAGGCCGATCCCTTCTGCGCCAAATTCCTGGGCGATTTGAGCTTCTTTTAAGGTCTCAGCATTGGCATAAACTCTCATCCGACGCACGTCGTCCGCCCACGCCATAATTTCTTTAAACTCCTCTGAGAAAGTTGGCTCAATCATAGGAACGCTTCCTTTCATGACGCGCCCTGTTGACCCGTCGATCGTGATGAAATCGCCCTCTTTAATAAGAGTCTCCCCAATCCTCATAGTCCGCTCGTCATAATCAATAACAAGCGCCGTCGCCGCAACAACACAAGGACGCCCCATTCCGCGGGCCACGACAGCAGCATGGCTTGTCATTCCGCCGCAAGCCGTTAAAATTCCCTTCGCGGCAATCATTCCGTGGATATCATCCGGGTTCGTTTCTATACGTGCCAAAATAACAGGCTCACCCTTCGCTGCGAGTTTTTCCACCCGCTTGGCCTTAAAAACAACGCGCCCCGATGCGGCACCTGGAGCCGCCGGCAAGCCTTTAGTTAGCGCTTGAGCATGGGCATAAGAAGGATCCAGACGAGGGTGCAAAAGTTGCTCCAGATTCTTGGCAGGCAGACGCATGAGTGCCTCTTCCTTAGAGATAAGCCCCTCTTTTACCATATCCACAGCAATTTTAAGAGCAGCTGAGGCGCTACGTTTCCCGTTACGCGTCTGTAATACCCATAATTTACCTTGCTGGACCGTAAATTCAACATCTTGCATATCTTTGTAATGGTGCTCCAGCTGATCCATAGCCTTTATTAATTGCTGAACGAGAGAGGGCATCCTTTCGATCATAGAAGGGCCAAGGCTTTGATGTTTTTCGCTACTGAGGAAAAGAGGCAAAGGCGTGCGTATACCTGAAACGATGTCTTCCCCTTGCGCGTTGGGCAAATATTCACCAAAACACTCTTTCACCCCAGTGGAAGGGTTCCGGCTAAATGCCACACCCGTCGCCGAGTGCTCCCCCATGTTTCCAAAAACCATTGCCTGAATTGTCACCGCTGTCCCCAAATCATGCGGGATGTCATGTAAGCGCCGATAGGTCATCGCCCGAGGATTCATCCAACTATCAAAAACAGCTCCAATAGCATTCCATAGCTGATCATGCACATCTTGCGGGCACCGAGCGCCTTCCAGCTTAGCAATAATTTTCTTTTGATAGAGCGCTATCAGTTGTTGGAGGTCACCAATACCTAAGTCATTATCATGGACGCAATTAAGGTTCGACTTTACCTCACGCAAAGTATTTTCAAAAAGATCATGGTCAATATCCAAAACGACATTGCCATACATTTGAATAAAGCGGCGGTAACAATCATAAGCAAAGCGCTCATCTTGGCTTAATTTAGCCAGCCCTTTAACCGTCTCGTCATTTAAACCCAAGTTCAATACCGTATCCATCATACCAGGCATTGACTGAGCTGCCCCTGAACGGATAGACAAGAGCAAAGGAATTTCCGTATCTCCAAGCCGCCGACAAAGATAGTCTTCGAGCTCTCCTAATTTTTCATATACCTGCTCACGCAGTCCTGCAGGAAATTGCCGATTGTTATGATAATAATGAGTACAGACTTGGGTGGTAATCGTAAAACCAGGAGGAACAGGTATACCCAACCGGCTCATTTCAGCCAGATTGGCGCCTTTCCCCCCTAACAATAAGGTATCCTGGGCACTGCCTTCGGCCTTTTTATCATTGAAACTATACACCCACTTTGTCATTCTCTATCCTTCAATGGTCGAAAAATTCGCGACCTTTTCAAAAACATTCTGCGTTAATGCTAGAAGCATAAGCCGATTTTTCCGGATGGGTTTATCGGTCACATTAACTGTGACATGATCAAAAAACTGATCCACTGGTTCACGTAAGTGAGCCAGCATATGTAAGGCTTGAAGATAATCGGGGCTTACTAAACTAAGAAAATGTGTTACTTTTTGATGAGTGAGGGTAAGGGCATCATATAATACTTTCTCTGCCTCCTCTTGAAAGAGAGATATGTCTACTGACAACGACGTTAATGAGCTATCCTCTCCGCTTTGCTTAAGGATATTACAAGCCCGTTTATAACCAACAAGAAGCGCTAACATATCTTGCTGCTTGGAAAAGACGTTAAGGGCTTCCAATTTCTCTAATGTTGCCACCATATGGGTTTCTGCATCTTCTTGGGAAAGAACCGCCATAATCATATCATGACGAAATCCCATGTTTTTAAACATAGCTTTTAAACGTTCTTTAAAAAATTCCTTTAAATGAGCGGTAAGCTCCTGGACATGAATAGTAGCTTTATCCCGGATAAAAGGGACCTCCATTGTCGCACGCATAAGATCATCAAGAGAGAGATAACGTATTTTATTTTCAATAATTAACCGAATAATCCCAAGCGCTGTACGCCTTAAGGCAAATGGATCTTTCGAGCCCGTTGGCTTTTCCCCTATAGCAAAAAAGCCTACAAGAGTTAAAAGCTTATCTATCAGGCTAACAAATACCGCAAGAGGATCTTTAGGGCAGGCGTCAGAAGGCCCTTGAGGGGCATAATGTAACTCGATCGCCCGGGCTACACTCTCTTTCTCATCCTGCTGGCGCGCATAAAAAGCCCCTATATACCCTTGAAGTTCGGGAAACTCGCCAACCATTTGAGTCGCAAGGTCCGCCTTCATCAATTCAATTGCCCGATGGACGTCTTTTAAATTCCCTTCAACGTTGTTCAAATCAGAGAACATAGGCCACAAATGGCTTGCTAGGGATTGCATGGCACTTACCTTCTCTGCCATCGAGCCCAGGTTCTTATGAAATACTAAACTCGTCAATTTTCGCGCATGCTCTTCAAGACTTCTCTTTAAATCGGTGTTAACGAAGAAAAGCGCATCTTCAAAACGTGCACTTAATACTCTCTCATTTTCCTGAATGATTTTAGTGGGACGAGTACTCTCCATATTAGAGACAATGACAAACGTTGGTGACAAATCTCCTTGCGCCCTCATGGTAGGAAAATAACGCTGGTGATGACGCATAACTGTTGTAAGCACCCGACTTGGAAGCGACATATACGTACCATCAATAGTGCCCAATAAGACACATGGCCATTCAACAAGGCCTGCAACCTCTTCAAGCAGTACCTCGTCCGACAAGCAACATACATTTTTCTTAGCAAGAAGCTCGTCAGCTTGCTCTTTAATAAGACTTTTCCGCTCTTCAAAATCGAGAATCACATAATTCTCATTCAGTTTTGCTTGGTACTCCTCAAAATTACTTACAGAAAAATAAGTGGGCGCCAAGAAACGATGACCACGCGTTTGATTAGAGGCAAAATTTGGCTCCAAAGCAATAACTGTCCCATCGAAAATACCTAACACTTGGCGAATCGGGCGAATCCAGGAGAGGGAATATGTCGACCATCGCATCGATTTTGGCCATTTCATTTCCTCAAGAGCTTGTTGGAATAGGCCAGGGAGCACTTCTTCAATAGCCTGCGCCGGCTTATCCAATTTGGCAAAATAGAAAACCCCCTTCGGTGTTTCTCGCGTGATAAGCTCTTCGATACGAAGCCCTACACTTTTGGCAAATCCTTCAATAGCATGAGTCGGCGCATCCAGCCGCGGGCCACGCTTTTCTTCCTTTAAGGCTTTGGTGTGCGGTTGCACATCTTCAAACATAACCGTCATACGCTGAGGAGTAACATAATAGCGGAAAGAGGAAGGCAAATCATCAGCAGCTTCTATTCCCAGGAGACCAGCTTCACTAAGTTTCATCCTTAAAAGGTGATACCATAGTTCATAGCCAGGCTTTTGAGCATGGGCAGGAATCTCTTCACATAGTATCTCAATCATCAATTGCGGCATAATGGGGGTATCCTTAGTTTCCTTTTTTCTCACTCTCCACATACACCTTACAACATTCCTTCGCCATTTCTCGCACACGCGCAATATAATTAGGCCGCTCGTTCACACTAACGACACCACGCGCATCAAGAATGTTGAAAATATGACTGGCCTTCATACACTGGTCATAAGCGGGCAGAGACAGATCCCTCTTTAACAAACCAGCGCATTCCGTCTCAGCATCTTGAAAATGTTTAAAGAGGGTTTGCGTACTGGCATAGTCAAAATGATACGCTGAGAACTCCCGCTCCGCTTGGAAACTAACGTCACGATAGGTGATTTTTTCCTCTCCTTCGCCGCCATTCCAATTAAGGTCATAAACACTGTTTACACCTTGAATCACCATGGCAATACGCTCAAGCCCATAGGTCAATTCAACCGGCACAGGACGACAATCCATGCCGCCAACCTGCTGAAAGTAGGTATATTGGCTAATTTCAATCCCATTACACCAAACTTCCCAGCCAAGACCCCAAGCTCCAAGCGTTGGAGATTCCCAATCATCTTCGACAAAACGAATATCATTTTCAAGAGGGTGGATCCCCAACGCCTCAAGGCTTTTAAGATATAACTCTTGGCTGTTCTCTGGAGATGGTTTCAAAATTACTTGAAATTGGTAATAGCGTTGTAAACGATTAGGGTTATCACCATACCGCCCATCTTGCGGACGTCGGCAAGGTTGAACATAAGCGGCCTTCCAGGGTCGGTCACGCAGTGCCCCAAAAATTGTCGCGGGATGAAAAGTCCCGGCACCAACTTCAAGATCATAAGGAGATAGGATTACACAACCATAATTTCCCCAAAATTTTTCGAGGGTAAAAATAATGTCTTGGAAGCTTTTCATCGTGTCACACACTTCATGCGAGACTCTCGCCTTACCTTTTAATCATAAATTGACAGTACTCACAGTGAGCCTTGTCGGTCAAGGAGTTATTCCCCTCTCCCATCCCTCTCCACAAAGCTTACTGTCATCTTCAAAAATGTCTCCCTTCACAGGCGAGCAAAGATATCCTATATAGTCAGGCCTTTACCATGACGCAAAATTTCCTCGGCTTGGGAGGTGTATTTCCCATCTTCCTTATGAATTACAAGACCGGGCAGAATTTTAAGGCCGCCTCTCCCTTCTTTTACACCTTGGACGATGACACGCTTAGCCGACACATTCTCCTTCGGCCACAAAGGAAAAATCGAAATACTCTTAAGACGCCCATGGAGATGATACAAAAGTTCATCCAGGCGATCCGTCGTATAAACAAACGTAACGGACCCTTGTGGTTTCACCATTAATAACGCACTTGTTACCCACGTTTTTAAGGTAGCGGTCAATTCCACATTTGATACCGACTTAAGGTAATTAGACGGTACTCTTCCCTGATGAGCTTGGAAGAAAGGGGGATTGGTCATCACATGGTCAAATGTACTCGGTGCTAAACGCGGGGGAGGACGACTTAAATCCCCGTTAAGAACTTCCACAAATTGCTGGAAACCGTTTTGCTGAATATTAAAAGCGGCAAGGCGAACGAGTTGACGCTCGATCTCAAGGCCAACAATGCGCGCATAAGGTACACGGTGAGCCAAGCATAATATAGCTGCCCCAACGCCTGTTCCAATGTCCAAAATGGACTCGCCCGGTTGAATAGGTACGGAGGCCGCCAGAAAGATGGGGTCAATAGCTACCCGGTAACCTTCGCTCGGCTGGCAGATCTTAACGCGCCCTCCTAAAAGGGTATCTTGAGTTGTATTCATAATAAGCATCTGAGGAGCAGTTGGCACCTTAGGGGTCATAAACAATTCACTTCTTTTCTTTTTTAGGAAGATCAATTACATTCAACTGTACATGATCTTACCATTTTTAAAAAGAGACATAATGAAATAAATAGATCGAAGGGATAAGTATGATAATAGCACCCCAGACGAATAATCAAAGACATCAAGAAGGGGACGATCTTTCTATTTTCCATCAGCTTCTTACCTTTGTTGGTCAGGACTTAGAGAAAGTTAATCATCTTATTCTCGAACGCATGCAAAGTTCCGTCCACCTCATTCCTGAGTTAGCCGATCACATCATTAATGCAGGGGGCAAACGCATTCGTCCCTTACTAACATTGCTCTCAGCGGCTTTATGTGACTATAAGGGGGAACTTCATATTAAGCTTGCGGCATGCATTGAGTTTATGCACACCGCCACCTTGCTTCACGATGACGTCATTGACGAAAGTAAGTTACGGCGCGGCCGTCCTTCAGCGAATAATGTCTGGGGCAATAAAGCGAGCATTCTCGTAGGGGATTTTCTTTTTGCCCAAGGATTTGAGCTGATGGTTGAGACTCAATCACTTCCCGTCTTGAATGTTCTTTCAAAAGCCTCTACTCGCATTGTCGAAGGAGAAGTTCTTCAGCTTTGTTCCTTAAGAAATATCGATACATCGCTTGACACGTATTTTAAAGTTATTGAGGCAAAAACAGCTAAACTCTTTGGTGCAGCGTGTGAAGTAAGCGGTCTTATCAGCCCAACTATCCAAGAACATCACGTCCATGCGTTACGTCAATACGGCCACGCTCTTGGTATTGTTTTTCAAATTATCGATGACTTTCTGGACTATGCCGCGGCGGGGACGAAATTTGGTAAAGTTCTCGGGAATGACTTTAGAGAAGGGAAAATGACCTTACCAGTCATTTATGCCTATCCCGCAAGCAATGAAAAAGAAAAAGATTTTTGGCGCCGCACCCTTCAAAAGCGTGAGCAAGAGCAAGGAGACTTTACCAAGGCCCAAGAACTCATCCATTCTACAGGCGCCGGCACTCAATGCCATAAAACGGCACAACAATATGCACAAAAAGCTTATGAAGCATTGAATGTTTTCCCAGATAGTGCGCTCAAATTATTATTGAAAGATTTAGTAGACTTTTGCTTGAATCGCGCTTATTAAGTAAAAGGAAAGCACCTTCCTGAACAGAGACATTTTTAATGCCTCGCTTTCGAGGGGATGGGACACAAAAAGATTGCGCTACGAGAAAAGGGAAAGTCTCTTAAGTGGCCATTCCTTCATAGAGAATATCGTGTAGCGGAGTGTAGCTCAGCCTGGTAGAGCACTGTCTTCGGGTGGCAGGGGCCGGAGGTTCGAATCCTCTCACTCCGACCATCGAAAAATGCCTCCAACCTTACACCCACTCTTTCTAAAAGCAATCATCTCTGTAAAAATCGCTGAATCAAGGCAAAAACCACACTTCCCATTCTACTGAAAAGAGGAAACCTAGGGTCTGTCGTCATGAGATAGTGGATGTATGATGATATAAATGTTTTTATGCCTGCTATGAGCCCTAGAAAGGGTGTAGGTGATAGGGTTCAAGCGCATAGAAGGCATGATATTAGCGATAAGGTTTGGTCAAAGATAGAGAGTCATTTATCTGGGAAGCAAGGTAGTTGGGGCGGTATTGCTAAGGATAACAGAGCTTTGATAAAGGCGGTATGAGGGATAGTAAGGACGGGAGCGCCGTGGAGAGATTTCCTAGCAAATTAGGGTGAGGGGAAAAACCCGCATAGAAGGTGTTGGCGAGGGCGAGATAAAGGTGTATGGGAGAGTTTATGAGAGGTGCGGATATGTGAGCCTGACTTTGAGTGGCTAAGGATAGATTCGACGTTGGCCAAAGCGCCTACATTGGCATCAGGAGCTAAAATCAGACGATACGCCGTACAAAAGGGGGCTCAACACCACGGTATCTAGGGCCGTGGAGGCGCAGGGTCTGCTGGTCAGACTTATTGTTACGCAGGCCTCCAAAAATGACGGCCCTCAAGCGGATAAATTAACGGAAGATATATAGGCTGAAAACCTTATAGCAGATAAGGCGTAGGAGACACATAAGAGAGTTGAAGCGGCGGAAAAATCAAGTATAAATCCAGAATTCCCTCTCAAAGAAACAGAAAGATTCCAAGAGACATTGATAGCTATCTATAGGCTTTAAGGCCTATCCTAGAAAATACCTGTCAGAAATTTAAAGAAGGGCGGGGAATAGCCACGAGGTACGCTAAAAACACATCCTCCTTCATAGCAACACTACAAATTAGAGCACATTAGGGGGGCAGAAATCTCATGAAGACTGGCCCTAAGGACGATGAGCGGAAAAGCCGCCTAAAGATAATAGGGGAGAAGAACCTTGCCTCTTGAAGGTTTCGCCTCTATCTATCAGACGCATCAAACATCAAGGGGCAGCCTTCCTTTAACTTTTTATATGCTATCCGCATGAAGGATCCTTCCCCTTCCAAATAGCCTCTTTCAACCCTGCTGTGGGTAGGAGAGAAGATCTCTTCTAAACCAGAATCTTATTGTAGCCAGGCATGGTTTATATTAACTCTTCGGCTAACCGCCTTCTTATGCAGGCCTTTAAATGCAAAAAACCCCTCACAAGGAGGGGTTTTCTGGCTTTGTCTTTTCGATCAAAGAGTTCGAAACAAAGGGGTTTTAGAACCGGTACTTTGCTTCTAACCCAACCGCATGGCCACGATACTTCTTACGTAAGTGAGCATTGTAGTTGAGTGAGAACTCGACTCCTTGTGTGCTTGCAAATACTGCGCTTGCGCCTACATCAATGCTGCCTCGAGCTTGTGTCATACCCTTTGTGCTAAACGGTGAGTCTTGCAAGACAGCGAATCGTGCTGTGTAGTTTGGTGTACGCTTACCGAAGTCATGATTCCAACGCAAGAGTAATTGCGGTGAGAATTCCCAATCTGGGTTAATCTTCGTAGCGTAAGCAAACCTGATCTGCGGCGATACGGTAAAGACCGTGCGACGATGAGAGTTTACTGTTAGATTTGCATCACCACCATTTTTCTCTGTGTATGACTTATCATTCGAAGAGCCAACACGCAAGCCCAACGCAGGCGACACAACAAAGTTCTGGTTCGCCACAAAGTCATGTCCAGCGATAAGCTGAGCCACGAAATAATGGGAATTGTACTTCGCCTTTGCCACCTTATTTTCGAAGGTCTTACGATCTTGATCAATGTCATGATACGCATACCCGAGGACACCATCCAAGAAGAAATTATGGTTGGTTAAAGGTCTGAACTCGCCGTAAGCATTGATCATGAAGCTGTCAACATCAACCTTAGTGACACCTTTATTATGCTTTACATCTGACTTGGCATAGCTAAAGGCAAGACCGACTTTTTCAGCCCATGGTGTCGCCATATCACCACCAACGGTGAAACCACGTCCCTTGAGCTTGAAGCCAGCGCGATCATCCATATCTTTTTGCTTGGAATGCTCGCCAATGGCTCGTACCCAGACACCATAAGGCTTACCTGCATCACCTGCGGCAACACCAGACATCCCAGAAGCCGTATTTGACGCAAGGAGAACTGGACTACCCATACGGCTTGCAATGTTCTGCATCGCTGATGAAGACACAGCATCCGCAACAACTGCTGTCGCATTGTTATGGTTCGGCGTCAAATCATCGGTTAACGCTTGAGCCACAGTATCTTCGCTCATCTTGTTGTAATGGCTGATGATCTTCGTGAGTGGCTTTGTACCTGTCTCAAGGTCAGCAAGGGTGTATTCTCCTGCCGTTTCAAGAACCTTTGCCACACCAAGAGAGGGGGAGTTTTGAACGGTCTGGAGCTTACTAAAGCCTTCGCTATCCTTCGCTAAAGATTTCAATGTTACCTTTTTGGAATCAAGGCTGACCTCGAGATTCGGTTTGGCCAAAAGTTGGTTGGTTTTAACCACCACTTTATCAGCACCCACAAAAGCTACATTGGAGCTCAAAAGGTCAAGATCAAGGCTACCGGACTTGCTATGCGCACCATCAAGCTTAAGTGTAAGCGCCGCACCCGTTACATCTGGTGCATTTGCGCCCGTAAACTTCACGAGAGTTGCTACCCCTGTGTTCGTATCAACGGAAAGAGCAACGGAACCGGCTAAAGTCGCCTTATCATGCTCTATAGTAAGTGTCATGCTCTTATTAGCTGAACCTGTGTAATCAAGAGAACCACCGCCAGCAAGAGTAAAGGTGCCAGAATCCGCCTGGTTGATCGTCCGGTTGTCACTGGCATCTACTTTAAGAGTGGCGCCATCCTTTACCGTTAGGTCATCGGCTTTAAAGGTAGTCTTAATCGTTGTCACCCCGCCGTTGATGTTAACCGCGCTTAAACCAGAAGTGGCACCTAGCGTGGTCGAGCTTAAATCAGCAGAGGCATTGATATCTAAGACGCCTTTGTCATTAGCATTTCCCTCAATCGCTACAAGATTTTTCAAATCTAAATCAGCTGTGGCAATTGTCATCTTACCTTCTGTGCCGGTTAAAGTCACCTTGTTGACGCCCAAAGCATGATTTACCGTGAAGGCTTTTTCATCAGCTACGATAATCTCTTCTAATTTCTTCGCGGAAGTACCAATGGTTGCGCTGGTGGTAAAGTCCTCATTTACGTTGATCTTACCTTTGTTACCATTGCCTGAGAGGATCGGTGCATTAACCGTTACATCCTTTGCTCCAATGGTTAGAACGGGAGTATCAGCACCAACCAAGGTGATTGCTTCGGCTGTAACATTCGCTTTGAGGGTTAATGTTTGATCATTATTAACCTTCACGTCCTTTACTGGCTTTGTGCTACCAATCGGTTTCTCCAAGTTCAAGCTATTTGCGATGACAACTTCACCTGTATTCTCAGCCGCGCCATCAATGAGCACATCAAGGGCTCCCGATGCGCTAAGTTTTGCATCTTTATTTAAAGTTAATGTCCCAGCTGTAACGGCAGCGCTTGTTATAAGCTCTTTTCCTTCAGCCACTTCGATCTTATCCAGAGTTTTGGTACCACCAATGGCGCCCGTTACTGTCGTCTTATCTGAGATTTTTAAGAAACCACGACCGTCGTCATCCGCGTCAATGGTGCCACCAATTGTCTTGTTTTCCCCGGCCATTTCAAGAACCGTGTCCTTACCAAGGATTACAGCATCCGCATAGAGGTTGCCTTTGGCAAGAAGGGTGTTACCTTCGTTAACGGTCGCCTTGGCAAGCTGATTGGCACCAGAAGTACCCAAGTCCCCTGTAATCTCCACACTTTTAGCGTCGATGACAAGTTGACCATTTCCATCAGCAGCAGACTTAACCCCACCTGTGATCTTATCATTCTGGATAGTAATAACTTGATCAGCATGACCTGCGGTGATATCACCCGTTACCTTAGCGCCTTCTTCAATCACTAACGTTGTGCCAGCATTGCCACCAAGCTCCGTGCTACCGGTAATATCAGACGTTCCTTTATAGGCAAGCGTTATCGCACTATTACCAAACTTTACTGCTTGTTTACCTTCGATCTTACCTGCAACGTTAACGGTAAGCGTGTTGGTATCTCCGATTTGAAGCGCTATACCATTTCCACTGCCGTCTACTTTTACTGTGGCACCTGATTGGATATCAACAGTACCAGAGCTATATTGAGTAGCCTCAATCAAAATGGCATCTGTAGCTGCATTTTTTTGATGAATGACAGCCCCGTTACCAAGCTCTAACTTAAAGTCACCTACAGCCCCTGTAGTACTGTAAAAAATAAGGGCAGCATCAGCAGCATTGTCATCTGCACTGGAGATTTTGACACCACTTTGGGTGTACTCGATTACTCGCCCAGCAACATTACCCTTAATTGTTGTACTTTCATTAACAAGAACCAACTCTGAGGCACCGCCACCCGTGAAGGTCACCTTTTGTCCAGATTTATCATCAGGGTTTATAAGGTCAAAGGCAGTAACCGTGGTGATCACCTTACCATTAAAATTGAGATTAAGTTCGTCATCATTGGCTCCAGCCGTAAAACCATGTGCCCCGTCTAAGGTTGAAGCAGTGTCGAGCGTATAGTTAACAGGCCCACCAGACGCGTCAACATTAGCGTCTTTCGTATAATCAGCACTTGCTTGTTGTACGTGGATGCCGGATAGGATCGCCGCAGAAGCTCCGAGGAGCAAGATTTTCTTTAACTTTAAATTCATTTTAACTTCCCATTTCCTTATTAATTTTAAATTAGAAATATTATAATATCTTCACATTATCAATGCATCTTACCTCAAAAGGAATTTCGATCAAGTAAGTCGCGCCCTTTTTTCGAAAAAAAATCACCGAGTGTGGCATCTGGGCAACAAGGAAGCAGGCGTAGAACACTGCTAAATTCAACCGTTATCGGCTCTGAACGCCTAGCGTAATCATGCTTTTTTCAAAAATATTGCTTGTCTTTTTCAGCGTATTTTCCTTTTTAGCTTTTTTTACACCGCGCCTTGGCTTTTCCTTTTGGTTCGCCCGCAAACATCGGAGCAATCCTTATCAAAAACTTAAAATTTCCCTCCCTTGGGCAGGGGTCTGGTCACTTTTTTAAAAGGAGCGAGCTGCCATCCGTGGGTATGGCTTCACACGCCGCCCCTCATAGGCCGCCGCGATACTTGTTTAGCCTTAAATGTCTTCCCAGGTGCCTTCCTCGAAAGACGGGAAACATCTTTCGAGGAAGGCAACAAGGCGCGGTGCATCAACCGAAGAGCCAGACCAACGCAAACCTTTGTGCGGGGCGTGAGTCCCCTTATCACTTTAAGGCTCGTTTTGGGGATTTTCAGCACCTCGCTTACTACTCTTACGGCTGCCGCGTTGGCTTTTCCATCCTCTGGCGACAAGGAACCCTTACTTTGACATAGGCTTGCCCCTCGAGGAACACCAGGGTCGAGTCACGGGCATTTCGCTTAAGCCTTCGGGGAACTCACGAAGGTAAAGCTCCATCCCCCTCTTCCGTTTGTTTAAACGGCCAGGAAAGCAAGGCTGCCATATTTAACGCTCATCCGAAAGAAATTTTTGCATCAATGTTGGCCACCGCTCTTGCCAACCGTGGTTATGGCCTACTCCCTCCACCACCTCGTGTTTAATAGGAGCTACATCACGAAAAAAACGCCGATAACTTTGGAAAATTGTCAAGGGCACGACGGTATCCCGACTTCCAATAAAGTGGTATTGGGGAATCCCTTTAAGATTATCCACCACACTTCGAGGATCGAGTGATCCGTGAAGCTGAGGGACTCTATGATGATGGTTAAAAGCCACATGATCAACATTGCCAGCTACCGTAACGAGGCTTTTAACGCGCTCAGGGTATCGAGCCGCAATAAAAAGGGCCACAGCACCCCCACCTGAGTAACCAATCAGATAGATAGGCCCCTGAGGCTGGTGAATATTTATCAGAGTGCGAAGAGCCTCATCCATCGCATCGATGACTTCGGGCGCAAATCGCTTATGCGTCCAGTACGCCACGTGACACAGCACCTCCTGGGCGAGAGGCACATATTGACAAGGACGGGCTAAATATAGGACCGAATCCCCAGGGCGCCTACGCAAGTGTTCTGTCGCTAATTGAAGAGCAACCGGCATCCTGGGTGTTGGATTAGAAGATGGCATCGAGCGCGTTACATAAGCATACCCATCGCCTTCGAGATAGACATAAACCGGAGCCGAGCCAGGTTTAATAGCCGTGTACGCGGCTAAGGTAAAAGAAGCGGTGGGGGCATACTTTAACTCCATGCCAACTTGACCAGCAAGTTTAAGGGCGTCGCTCCCACCTGGTTTTGGGATAGAAATACATCCACTTACCAGAGAAATGATAAGAGCGCCAAACGCAAAAAGCCTTAGCACTTTTACTAAATTTCCCCGCTTACACACCAGGCATCACTTACGCAACAAGCAACGCATTCTTTAAGAAAAATTCGAGTCTCTGCTCGACAAAGCGCTCGATAATTTGACATTGCTGCTCTTTATCCGTGACGGGCTTTCCTTCGACGTTAAAATTAATATCCCCTTTTTCAAGGTGATCTAATAATTTTTCCCGCAACTGTTCAACCGTATGGTTACCATCCATATACTGGAGCAATATACGCGTACCAAGATCAGTTCCAATAGCCATATGGTGTAAATTAGGAACCCAAACAAATTTGCGCGCCATGTAAGAAGCCAAATCATATATTTTTGGTTTCTCGGACACTTTAGCAACCGAAGGACTTGGGCCACCATAAAATTTTATCACACCGTGTAACAAAAAGCGCAACACCTCGATTTTAATTTGTTTCAAGAATTCCTTATCTATTTCCCGCCCAATTTTCTCCGCAGCTTGCTTTGCAATCTCTCTTATTTTGGCAGGCGTTTTAAATTCACCCAGGGCACATAAAGCCGCTGTGGTTATCTCCCCTCGTGTAGTTACTTCATTCCCTTTTTCATTCCGCGTAACAAACTTAAGATGAGAATAGTCTTTTATTTCTTGCCCCCCATTGTCAGGCACATAAACTGTCGAAAAATATAATTCGTCGGTCACCTCCGGATCAAGTTTTCGATTGATCACTTGGTGTTCATGGACGAGTAAAGATTGTCTGAAACGCCTATTCGACAAAAAGTCGATATATTGCTCGATGCGCACAATATCGTCGGCTGTATTGAGAACTTTTTGCACGTTCTCGGGAAGGTTGCCTACATACATACTAGGAACATACGTATCGGCTAAGTATTTTAATTTATGCCGCGTTGCTCGCTCGACAAATTGGTAGAGATATTCAGGAGAATTAGTAAGCTCTAAATATTCATGCGCTAAGTAAGAGTCGCGCTGCTTTAAGATACTATCAATTTGCTCGACAATATATTTTTTATAAACATCCGCCGAATTACTCAAAGATTCTTTAATGAACCCAAGCAAAGCACGCATCTGGGCAATTTTTTCACCTTCCTCAGAAAAACGCTTCGTGTGATAAAGAATCATTTCACGCAAGGACTTAATAGGATTCCATCCTGGTAATACATTGTAGCTTATATAAGCGATGCCGCGGGGAGATAGGTTGGTGTGACAAATCTCGAACATCTTCTCTTGAACTTCCGGCGGAACCCACGAATAAACACCATGAGCAATAATATAATCAAATTTTCCATCGGCCTCGCTGAAGTCCAAGATGGACTTTTTTTCAATATTTATATTGGTGAGCTTTAAATCCTCAACAAGCTCTTGTCCTTGTTTCACTTGAATTTCTGATAAGTCGATTCCTACAAAAGAAGAATTCGGTAAAAGCTTAGCCATAGGAATAAGGTTGCACCCTGCGCCACAACCAAGCTCAAGGACTTTAGCTTTTGTGTAATCAATCGGTTTTAAGCCAAATAATTTACCAATTGCGTAGAGGTTTTGAGGGTGAGTCGCTTCAAAGGCCATGCTTTCATAAGGAACTTTATCGTATCTTTCCTCGTTTAAAGCCTCATTTTCTTTTAAATGAGAAACATCAAATTTATCCGCCATCTAAATCTCCCCTCCCAATTATTTACCGTGATTAAGATTATCTATTTTTTTCGAGACTTGACTTCTTTTTCATACTCCTTATACGCCGAGGAAAAACCGTCCAGCGGTAACTTGAGTACAACTGTTTCTTCAGTAGCGTCTTTAAAACCTACTGAAAGCTCTTTTCCTTTTTTCATTTCTTCTATTATCTCATCATCCAACGGAATATAAGACTGACAACCTACCCCGGCAGCACACCGCGTAAAAGGATAATTCTTTTGCTTATGTTCATCTACTTGAATCGCGAAACCAGGAACCAAACTTACACCGAGCGGCAAACTGAAAACGCCAACCGTCTGGAAATTGTGGTCGTTGCACCCTATACGGATACTCATAAATTGAGCCCCATCGCGATTTTTGACATTTTGATATACGTACATCTCATTTATTTTCGTATATTCATCAAGGGCAAACCCCCAGTGTCCGAATTCCTTCGTACTCTTTTGAATGACTTTGTTATTTGATAAATCTTTGGTGGCCTTTTCTTTTGAGAGATTATTATTATTTGTTTTATCAACTGACGGCTGGTTTTCGTCTTTCACCTTTCCCGGAACGGCTACCTCTTTCTCAGGAAGCTTTCCTTCCCCTTCCCTCGAAGAGCCAGACAAAACTTTCTCTTCCTGTTCTTGTTCAAGCTTATCCTGCTTACCGTCATTAAACGCATCTTTCCCATAAAAAAATACACCGGCTAGCACGACAAAGACCGATGCGACCACATAGATAATTATATTCTTTTTCATCTTCTCGACACCTTTCCACTTATATGCCTTAGAGAATGTCTCAACAAATTTTCATAAGAACTTAACATATAATATATGTAACATCCAATAAAATATCTTGAAAAGATAGAAAAACCGGGTTTCCCAGTATTAAGAATGGCATCTTATGTAAGCGAGTGTTAAGGCCTCATGCTGCTGAAGGACTTTTAAAATTTATCCCTTCCTCTCTCCTTCCTTAAAAGCACTCACAAGGAGACAACACAGGGAAAACGACCGCCTCTCCCTCTATGCAAGACACCGACAGGACATTAATAACCAAAAGGAACCAACCGGTTAAAACATGAATTCAAGAGATAAGTACATAGTAACACGCTCGAAAAAGCGTTAGGCGTTAGAAGCCTGGACGCTTGATGAGTCTAAGAGACCTTGTTTTGTTAGCAGCTCAAAAAGCTCCCCCGTCTCATACATCTGGCGAACAATATCAGCACCGCCAATAAATTCCCCCTTTATATAAAGCTGAGGGATCGTAGGCCAATGACTATATTCTTTTATGCCTTGACGTATTTCAGGGTTTTGGAGCACATCAACACAGGTAAAATCGACCTTCATCTTTTTCAGGATATCAACAACTACACCTGAAAAACCGCACATAGGGAAATTGGCATTCCCCTTCATGTATAAAATAACAGGGGATTCTTTTATAGCTTTTTCAATTTGTATCATAATATCAGACATATTCAATAAACCTCTCTTAGTCCTCTATCGGAAGTGTCGTAACGCTTAGGGCATGGAGATCACCACCTACCACATTACCCAACGCTTCATAGACAAGCTTATGTTGCGCCACAAGAGAATGACCAGCAAAAGCTTTTGACTTTATCACGAGCTGGTAATGATTAGCATCACCACGATAATCTATTAGGCGGATATCCGCATCGGGAAATTTTGCTTTAAGCCGATCTATTAAGATCGATGACTCAATTGCCATGGCAAAAATCTACTCTTTCACCGAAAGAGGGATAATGTTTTGTAAGTGGATTGCATGGTCAAGAAGGCTTGGAGGTTGATTATTAAGATTTAAGCGATCAGCAATCATCTCATAAACCTCTAAACTGCAAGACTCATCGCCACGCGTTATCAGCGCGTCGGTTTCAAAATCCCATAATTCACAAATATGAGGGCCAATTTCTGTCGAAACGATAATACGCTCATATTCACTTGCTTCATCATATTTGCGACCAAAATGGATTTGGAAGTTGACTAACTTTAATCCAATCGCCGAATAAAATCCCCACAAAAAATCAGCGACTCGTCCAGCAGTAGCAACCATATCATCAATGTCATAGCTTGATGCCATTTTAAAGGCAGTCACATAACTTTCAGAAACAAAAAACTTTTTTTGACGACGCTTATCCTCACACCAAAATTCAAAAATACTGCTTGGTAGCTTTGTCCCTAATGCCAAGCCTGTCCTTTCCGCAAAAGACTCATTTACATAATTGTGTACCAGAAGTGAAAAAGGAAGAGGCTCCGTCGTTTTGATAAGTTGCTCACGCATATTAATTCGCTTAACGAAGCGTGATACTACGCCCATATCGCCAAGGCGCTTCATAATAATCTCGGTAATACGATTACTTAAGACGCCTTCCCCTTTAGTAATATCCAAAGCTTGAGAATGACAAGGATTTTGCCCGTCTTTAAAATACTGGACAAGGGTTCCAGGCTCGGGACCCTCGAAAACTACATTTTGCTTATTTTCATAAAGTTGGCGCCGCTTTGACATCAATTTTACTCCACCCTTGGACAAGTATTCAGCAAGGAGCAATACTCTGATTTAATAACTGTATGACAACTACCCTATTCCTTCATATAACAGTTGCTCAAATTAAAAACAACTATTATATGCACCTCTTTAAGAAAAAATGTTTTTTTGCTTCCAAAATCACTTAGGAACCAGCACTTCCAGTAGGATTAAGGATGCCTCTTTGTCTCTCCCCTAGTCGGCCTCTATCCTTACTTTTTTAAGAAAAAAAACCCTATAATAGTAAATCCTCCTAGAGAACTATAGCCTCAAAGACACATTTGGGTAAAAAACAAAAATCATGAAATAGGAAAGTTTAAAACTAAAAATAAACTCCTTTATTAACTTATTGATAACAACTCTTCGGTTAAACTTCTTCCTGTAATGATAGATTCTATCTGTAAATTTAATAGGACCTAAATAACAGAGCGGGACATTAAAATGTTAAAAAGCTTGGGATTTTTTTTAAGTATCACGGTTATGATAGTTCTCTGTTCCCATCATACACATGCTCGGTATCCAAAACAGGTTGCTGAAATTCACCAATCGGTAGATGAAACGATAAAAAGCAAGAACAAGAGCCAAAATTTTAGAAAAAAGAGAGGCAGCATCTATATTAATTTAAAAGAGTTTTTTAATAAGCTCAATGCTCAGCTTAAAGCAAACTCTACGGAAGAAAATAGAAAGACCGTAGCGAATATGTATGAACGTTTTGGAGATGTTCTCCTTCTTGTAAAAGGGGAAGAGTATCATTCCATAGCACGAGCTCTCTACATTAAAGCAAGGCAACTATATAGACAAGCTGGTGATAAGCCTAAAGTGAAGGACCTTTCTCGGAAAATGCAGGAGCGCTCCTTCCAGCTTGATAATGTACCTCACTCTTTCCACCAACAAAAGGTCGAAGAAATCACTCAAGGAATACGCCACTCGCTAAAACAAAAGAGAAGCAATATTCCTCCACCGCCCCTCTTTTAACTGGACGATGTCACTTCGATTACCTTAAAACAGCTCCTTAATCTCATAAAATTAACCTATTTTATGAGATTTTTTATGGCTCCTTTAATCACAGAAAGGTTAAACAAATTTAAACCTTTTTAGGGCAAGCTCATAAGGACAACAAGACATGTTAACCACCAATCTAACAACAAATGGGACAAAAAATGAAAAGAATAATTTTTACAAGTTTAATAACGGCAGGAATGGTAGGAGCTTCCATGGTTCAACCCTTAAAAGCCAGTTTTCTTGATACACTGTCTCACGCAGCAGGAGCAGCTCATAAAAAAGTTCAACAAGGCGCTCAGAGCCTCCAACGCGGAGCAGATAGGCTCAACCAAGGTTTATACAACGCTAGTTTAGCTAGCCAACAAATGACACAGGCAGGAAGCCAAGCAGCTTATGGGTTTGATCAAGCTTTAACCCAAACAGGTCAAGCTTTTAAGGGCGCTCTTGATCAACCGTATGGAATGGCTCCCCCGTATCATCCGCAAGGCGGCCCCGGGTATCATCCAAACATGCCAGGCGCACATCCTGCTTACGGGCATCCAGGGTACGCCCCTGCTCAAGGCATGCATCCTTTCGCTGGCGGCTATCCGTCTTATGGCCCAGGCAAAGGACGGGCTCCCTCGAAAGGTCAAATACCCTTTAAGGGCAAAAAGCCACAATACGGCATTAACCGCCCAGACAGCTTCTCTCTCCCAGGCAAGAAAAAAGGAGGCCGCCCAGGTCAAGCGATGGCGCAACCCTCTCCTTGGGGCATGAACCATCCAGGCCATCCTGGCGCTCAACCCTCTCCTTGGGGCATGAACCATCCAGGTCATCCTGGCGCTCAACCTTCCCCCTGGGGCATGAACCATCCAGGCCATCCTGGCGCTCAACCTTCCCCTTGGGGCATGAACCATCCAGGTCATCCTGGCGCTCAACCTTCCCCCTGGGGCATGAATCATCCAGGCCATCCTGGTGCTCAACCCTCTCCTTGGGGCATGAATCATCCAGGCCATCCTGGTGCTCAACCCTCTCCTTGGGGCATGAATCATCCAGGCAGCCATCCTATGGCAGCCCGTCAACCACATCCAGACTTTGGGGGACATAGCCGTGCTCCTATTCCTTTCCCAGACCCTTACGGAAGCGGTTCTTTCATGGGGGGCAATGACCATGACGACGATTTTGATTCCGATATGAGCGGTGGCACCTCGTTCGACGCATGGGGCCCCTCAGCCAGCGGCGATGGTGATGATGACGATGATAGACCCTTCGATGGTCATATGGGCGGTCATTATTTCGATGCTCCTGATTTCTCTGGTGAAATGGAGGGATCTCTAGGAGATGGAGACTTTGCTGACTCAGGAGATGACGGCTTCGACCGTGATAGCGATGGTAGAGATGATAGCGACTTTAACCCTTGGGGTTATTAATAAGAGCGCTTTTACCGAAAGGCAAGAAGATAGAAAGAGCAGGTTCCCCTGCTCTTTCTTCATCTATCTCAGCGATTTACCTGCTCGCCCATAATATTGAGGTACCCATTAATAAAAATTAATTATTTACTTTTATAATAGTAACACGACCAAAATGATATCTTATAATAAGGAGTATCCATTCAATGAAAAAATTACATCGAACTCTTGCCGTTATTTTAGCTATGGGAGTGGCCATACCAACGTTGCCTCCCTTTACAACTTCAGCGAAAGCGGGCATTTTTGATAAGTTTAAAAGAAAAGCTGCCGGCGCTAAAAGCAAACTTACCAAAGCCAAAACTCAAGCCGCCGAGAGCTTAGGCGTTGGTCATGGTCCTCGGGCGCTAATGGGACGCATAAGAAGAGAAGAAAATAACTTGCGGCAATCGGAAAATGGCCTTTTCGCCGCGCGTGACATGCCCTCCTTTATTTACTACATGAGCGCTGTCACCATTTCCTATGCTTTAATTGCTAAATACCACAAGCAGCTTGGAGATTACTATGCCCATTCCATGACCGATCTTATGGGCGCAAAAAAATATTATCTAAAAAGCTTAGACTTTATTAAAAAAGCACGCGCTAAAGAGGAAGAATTCCATGCGCGGATGAACCAAAAAGCTCATTGGTTGAGACCTAATGACAGCTACTATATGCAAGAGCGAGAGAACGAGATGGATAAATACTTGGCTCTTCTCGAAAATATAGAGCATGAAATGACACAGCATTTACATTATATGAGCCCCCCTAAGACATCGCGCGGCCTGCACCGGGGTGGTGAATTCCCAGGAGGACATGGCTTTGGAAGCGAGAAGGAGCTTCCTTTTGGTGGCGACGAGGACCATGCTTTCGGCGATGACGGCGGTGGTGAGCATCCTTTTGGTGGCAAGGGCGACTCTTTCGGGGGTGGTGAGGACCATGCTTTCGGCGACGAGGGCGGCGGTGACCATCCTTTTGGCGATGATGATGATCCTTTTAGCTCCCCCGCTTTCGGCAAGGGAGGAGCAAAGGGACAACACTCATCTTCCCTCTCTAGCGAAATGGATAGGGGACCTGCTAAAGCCTCATCGTCTATAGGGCCCAAGCCTCCTTTGATGAGAGGACCACAACAAATGGCGCGCCCACAGGGCATACCTCAGGGTCAAGCCATGCGTCACCCAATGGCCCGGCCTCATGCTCCAGGCCCCCAAACCGCTAGAAGGCCTCAAGCCGGCAACGATCATGGTATGTGGACAGTAATGCCTCATAACATCCAAAGAGAAATTACAGGAAAAGTTCAAGCTCGGGCATCTTCCCCACAGCAGGGGCTTTTTGGCCAACACCGTTGGGAAGAGTGGAATCCAAGTGATTAAAACATGGCCACTATAGCATAACGCAGATTCTCGAACCTGTAGATTGTTAAGGAGAGGGGGCCCATTTTATTAGGAGCTCCCTTTCTTATTTTTTTGAAGCCGATTTTCTTTTCTTCAAAAGCCATGACTTCCTTGGAAATAGGCAAACTTTAAATTTTAAAAATGCTCCTATCTTTATTTGCCCCCTTTATTAAGGAGATATCAACTTAATCATCAAATAATGACAAGAGACCGAACAGAGTCGTAACGATAGTTTTTAAAAGTTATCTGATTGGGCTTTATAATGGGGATAAACAAAAAAGCTACCTTGTTTTTATTTTTTATTTATGGGAACTTCGGGCTCCTAGACGTTTCTTATGCTTTTTTTCCCTCTTTTAAAGAGGCACGGTTTTGCTTAACTACCTGCACAGAATCTTTCTGTGCAGAGAGTCAAGAGAATTTCTCCACATGCTTAAAACGTTGCCATGATCGCTACACCTTACTTATAAAAAATTGCAAAAAAGCGGCGCTTTTAAAAGGCTTTAATTTTGGCAAAGAAGCAGACCAGTGCCCAAGAGAACCGACGATAATATCGCCCACCCAAGCTATGCTACCGGGTAATTCTCAGGAAGAAGAGAATGACCAAGAAACGACGGAGGATCTGCATACCCTAGGAAAAGAAGAGGGCTCCTTTGAAGAAGTTAATTATGATAGTAGATATAAAAAGGATGATATGACCCTGGATAGCGAATCAACCTCATTAAAACAGCCCCCTTTCAACGTCCATTATTTTCCAGGCACAAACGAAGGCCAAATCCAGGTTGATGAACAACAAGAAGAAAATGACGGCGATCCTATTAAATAGAGGTTTCTCATCCTTTAAAACGAAGGACATATGGCTTTTCCCAGGATCATAGGTTGATATTCGAGTGACCTGTCCAGCACATGACCCCCCTCTTCATAACTACCTTATGCAGTTATCGTATTCTTATTCTAATATTTTTAATAAATATTTTTCATCATACCGTTTAACACAATATAAAATATAAATTTGAACTAACATGTACTTATATTTAAAATTTTAGTTTAAATGATATTATATTTTTTAAATACTTAATAAAACAGCAACCTTTTTATCACAATATGAGGAAAGATCAAAATTTTTATTTAATTAGCAATGGGTGGAACCAAGCATGAAAAAAATAATTTTTAGAAGTTTATTGGCAGCGAGTCTTATTGGAGCTCCTTTCTTAGGCTCCAAGGGCTTAGCGTTAGCAGAAACCCTTACTGAGCGGCTCGATTATCTCGCCACGCATCCAAGTGCCAAACTGAAACAGCGGGAACTAAAGGAAGAGATAGCTCGTGAAGGACATATCGGCACATCGTCTTCTACAAAGGCACAGACAACGCATAGCAGCCCGGCTCATACTGATAGCTACGCCCCTCACCACGCACATAAATCTAAGGATAAAGGGCATCACAAACACCAACATTCTACAAATCACCGCCATAGAAAAGCAAAAGGTATCCATCATAGGCACCATGGGCACAAAGCTTCCCACCACACGGATCCTAAGCGGCGCGCCTTCCATGAGAGAAAAGCATCGCACCATGCACAACGAGCTTTGCACCATGACCACCTAGCGTCACACCATGGGCACAAAGCTTCCCACCACACGGATCCTAAGCGGCGTGCCTTCCATGAAAGAAAAGCATCGCGCCATGCACAACGAGCTTTGCGCCATGACCACCTAGCGTCACACCATGGGCACAAAGCTTCCCACCACACGGATCCTAAGCGGCGTGCCTTCCATGAAAGAAAAGCATCGCGCCATGCACAACGAGCTTTGCACCATGACCACCTAGCGTCACACCATGGGCACAAAGCTTCCCACCACACGGATCCTAAGCGGCGCGCCTTCCATGAAAGAAAAGCATCGCACCATGCACAACGAGCTTTGCACCATGACCACCTAGCGTCACACCATGGGCACAAAGCTTCCCACCACACGGATCCTAAGCGGCGCGCCTTCCATGAAAGAAAAGCATCGCACCATGCACAACGAGCTTTGCACCATGGGCACAAAGCTTCCCACCATGGGCATCATGGGCCCAAGGCTTCTCATCATGGACATCCAGCACACAAAGCGCCCCATCATGAGCACAAGGCCATAAAGCGTGGGGTTATAAAGAAGATACCGTATACACCAATGGTGTACCATATAAAGCAACCGCACACACCTACGCATACCTCTAAAGCGCCGGCACATAAGAAGAAAATTAAGGCTCCAACTCATGGTAAAGGTATCTCGGGGTCGGTAGTGCAAAAACCGAAAGTGCGCGGCAAAAGTACTCTAAAAAAACAACAAACACATCCCCCCAAGAAACAAGCGACACCTCATATTCATGTAGGAGGTGCTGCAAGCAAAAAGCCGGTTGCTAAGCCCAAGAAGTCCGTGGCTACACAGCCACACTTAGTGCTGCCGCACCCTCATGCTCTTCCGCATGCAGGAGGCAATCCGCACGCAAGCAAAAAGCCTGTTACAAAGCAAAGCAGAGGCTTTGGAAGGGTACATATGCACCACTAAGACAAAGAGTCTTGCCGTTACGCTCGAAGAAAAAAGTCGCCATAGGTTATGGCGACTTTTTCTACATTTAGAAGGGAACATTTAAATTAAACAAATAACTGTACTTATAACTACCCAGAATCTTAATCCTCTCCCAAGTCACCTCCTCTCTTAAGTAAAGAAATATTTCTTTTAATGGTATTCCGAATTGATGGATTTTACTAATTAACTTCCAGAAATAAGATCGAAATCATTGCTGTTTTTTAATAAATTCTTTTTTTATTAATAACTCTATTGTTAAATAATGCAATTAAAAATCAAATTTATATTCTTTAATATTTAGTTTTACTCATTTTTAATAAGGCGTTAAAGTTTTCTTTGTACAACATATTCCACTACCCTTAAAACAAATCTTAACGTGGATGGAATAAAAATGAAAAAATTACTTTATACAAGCCTTATTGCAACTGGACTTTTCTTAGGAGCAGGCATGGCCTCTCAAACCAAGGCTACTGGTGGAAGCCATCCGACCTTCACTCCAGGCATGAACATCAACGTAGGAAACACGCTCAAATTGCCTAAAATTTCCAAACCTGGACATAAAAAAGAAAAGAAAAAAGACAAAAAAGAGAATTCTAAGGGGAAAGGAAAAATGCAATATAAGCTTTATTAGAAGGCACTCAATAGGCAAAGGAACATGAGGGAGCTCCTTAAGGAAGCTGCAGTCCTTGCCAACTTCCGGTTTTAAGCTAAAAAGAAGAACCCTATTGTACAACAGCAAAAGATTGGCGTGGCTTAAGTTTTAAGGCACGCTTTTTTTATTTACTCAATCTTCTGCGTATATATTTACCTTTCCGGTTCTGGGCAGGATATAGAAACACCTGTTATCTTTGCCTCTTGGGCTAAAATTCAAAGCTTGCTTGAGGATAGTCCCCTTATTAATCGCTTAGAAATGATTCCTTTCTAAAATAGATTAAAAATAGAACTTTGGTATGAAAATCAAAACTATAAGGTGGTCTTGAAGATGCCAGTCTCACGCTTTTTAAGCTTCTTAATAATTGCTTTATTGCTAGCTCCGTCTTCCATTCAAGCAAGGCCTGGGTTTTCAAATATTATAGAAGCCCAAACGACAAACACGCCTCATCCCCCGGCACCCCCGCCGATTTATCATGGTCCAACCATATCAAAAACGCATCCTCCAGCACCTCCAAGCATCTTTCAAAGCTTTGGGCCGGAAACAAAGAAAAAGGCCAAAACAAGCAAATCACCAAAAAAAGTAAAAAAGCAGAAGAAGCCTAAGCAAATAAAAAAAGTTAAGAAAACGACCATTCCTAAGAAGTCAATAAAACAAAAAAATAAGAAAAAGTCTCAGGATGCTGCCAAAAAGGCAAAGGTAAGAGTAAAGCCTAAGAAAAAAGCTCTTAATAGAAAAACTCATCAACGGGCTGATATCGACCCTCTCTACAACCCCGCAGAGGCGCTAGACCAATACGACCAAGCGTTTAATTATCACAGCGCTCTTTTTAAAAAATATACTGAGATCGCAGCTGAACATCAAGAAATGGTCAGGAAACTTCAAACCCAGCGTACTATTTTAAAGGATTATTTAGCAAGGTCAGCCGCAAAAAGAGAGATGGAGGAGACGGGTGAGTACGCACCTTCCCTTCAGCCGATTCCCTTATCTTTCCTCACACCACCAGCAAATTTACCACCGCCCAGCTATTCATTTGAGGCGCCATCTTCCCTCAACCCAAGACAACATATAAAAGGAAAAGCCCCCCTTTATAAGCAGGAAAGAAGATCCTCTAACCCAGAAGGGGAAGGGCGGCCCTTTCTTTCAGGCAACACCTCTTTTCCACCTTTTGGACAAGACATATGGCTTGCTGGACAGACTCGCTCGTCTCTTCCCCACCCTGGTCAAGCTTCACAACCTGGCTTGGAGAAGGGAGATGGTTTAACAACTCCATCGCCCCTTGATAGGCATCATCCCAACGCTTCACCGCATCCCGAAGAAGAAATCAACCTCTCAACCAGACACCAAGGTGTGCGCACCCTTACTCCTCCTAAATTTCGCACGATCATCTTTAAACGCTTACCAAAAACCCCAGCATTTAAACTAGTTAGAGAATCAGGCTCAGCGCCCACACCTTTATACTAAAGCCCAAGCTTTAGCCTCCTTCGCAGCCTTTTTCCTATGGCTTCTAGCACCCTTAAAGGTTCTCTATAAAAGGCAAGGACACACAGAAGATACGAATACCAGGCGGCAAATCCTCTTTTCCTAAACTCTACCCAGGTGTATCAGGAGAAACTCGGCATACAGAGAGAACATTCTCCGTTTCTAAAGAAAAAACTTTTCGTGTTGGCAAAGGGCCCCTTATCACTTTTAGGGACTTTTTCTGCTTTTTGAAATTTAGCTCCTTTTTTAAAGCGCATTTTCTTTTCCCAGAAAACTTTAGGAAAGGAGGGGAAAGATTAGAAAAGAAACAAAGGAAAAGCCCTAAAAATTTTTTAGTAGCTTTTTAATTTCCTACCACAAGCCCTCTTTATGGCACAGACAAAATGCTACCAATCTCAGGGGGTCCCTAGAGCTGGTAGCATTTTCCGATCGGCATGCTTAATGGCAAGCGGCTGCTGCTTTTTCGATATCCGCTTTTATGGCAATGTCCCCTTCTTTACCCTCGCGAACTTTATCTTCGTATTCTTTGAGCTTTTCATAGGGGGTGGTTTCTTCAAGTTTTCCAATCACACACTTACAATAAGCTTCATCATTCTTTGAAGCTTCTGTACAATGCCTGACAAAGCTTTCCCGAAAGTCTTCAGGATACTTCTCGCTGACTTTCTTTGACTCTTTATCGCAAGCACCAAGTGAAAAAATTAAAACTGCTCCTAAAGCACTAACTATCGAACGTGTGAACATTGCATATTTCCTTATGTTAAAGTAACTACTTTCTTAGTTATACAACAAGTTTATAACTTAAAAATTAACTAGCGGTACACAAATTTAATTTTAATTTCAATTGTACTCATGTCAAAGTTGTTTTAACATCTTTTAGAAAAATTAAAAATGATAATTTATTAAAGAAAGGTTGAGAGCTCATGTTGCATGTTCAAAACCTCACCTATCGCATTGGCGGTCGAGAACTCTTCAACGGTGCCCAGATGTGTCTGTCAAAGGGTCAGCGTGCAGCTATCGTTGGCCAAAATGGAACAGGCAAATCCACGTTGTTTCGCCTTATCCAAGGAGAGCTTCAACCTGATGGGGGAGAGGTTTCCGTCCCGAACAAGATGCGCATTGCTACTTTGGAACAAGAAGTCGATTTTGGCAATGTAACAGCCTTAGAGTATGTGATCGCAGCAAGCGGAGAACAAGACTTATATGCTGAGTTGGGAGAGGAAACAATTACCCCTGAACGCATTGCAGAGATTTATGAGCAGCTTGAAGATATGGATGTCTACAGCGGCCCGGCTCGTGCGGCAAAAATATTAAAAGGTCTCGGGTTCGAGGAGGAAGAACAGCATCGCCCAGCTTCCTCTTTTTCAGGGGGATGGCGTATGAGGATTGCCCTTGCGGCCTGTCTCTTTGCTGAGCCTGATCTGCTCCTTTTGGATGAACCTACCAACCATCTTGACCTTGAATCAACCGCTTGGCTTATTCAATATCTTAAAAGTTATCCACGAACTCTCCTTATTATTAGCCACGATCGCTATCTATTAAATGAAGTGGCGCAACAGATCTTCCATCTTCAAGAAGGAAAATTAACAGCTTACTTTGGAAATTTCGATTTTTTCGAGAAAACATTCCGGGAAACCATGGCTCATCGACAAGCTCAACTTAAAAAGCAAGAAGCAGCCCGTAAACATATTGGAGCCTTTATTGAACGTTTCCGTGCAAAATCCTCAAAGGCTAAACAAGTTCAAAGCCGTATTAAGATGCTGGAAAAGTTTGACCCTATTAATCTTCTTAAGGAAGAGGCAAACATGAATCTCTCCTTCCCTCAGCCTTCTTTTCTTGCACCTCCCTTGATAACTTTGAATAAAGTCACTGTCGGCTATGAAGAAAAGATTGTCTTGCAAGGTCTTAATCAACGTATTGATTTTGATGATCGCATCGCCTTATTAGGAAAAAATGGAAATGGAAAATCAACATTCGCAAAATTAATCGCGGGTCTTCTCAAGCCGATGAAAGGTCAGGTGGCTAAATCGGATAAACTGAAGGTAGGTTATTTTCACCAGTATCAAATTGAAGCGCTTCAACCTCATAAAACAGCTTTTGATCATCTACGCGAAAAGGGGCCGGAGGAAAAAGACCAAGTAATTCGTGAGCGCCTTGGTCGCTTTGGCTTTACCAGAGAAAAGGTTTTTCAGCCTGTCGGAAGCTTTTCGGGTGGTGAAAAAACACGCTTAAATTTTGCCTTGGTAACGTATAACCAGCCTCAGATCCTTATCCTCGATGAGCCAACGAACCACCTTGATATGCAGATGCGGGAGAGTTTGGTTATGGCTATTAATGAATTTGAGGGCGCGGTGATCCTCATCAGCCATGACTGGCATTTACTCGAATTAACGGTCGACCATATGTGGCTGGTGGCAGATCAAAAGGTAGTGCCATACCCAGAGACATTAGCGGATTACCAGAAAGAGATTCTGGGAATCTCTCGAGCCAAACAGATGAAAAGCGATAAGTTGTCTCAAGACCCGTCTCAAAATATGAAGAAAAAGTTTAAGGCAGACCAAAAAAAAAGGTGACCTTAGAGAAGGCAATACCAAAAAATTTTTCTCATTGTAAAGGGTATGGTCTTTTTAACCATCTTTTGAAGAGAAACACAAAAAATGGTATAATTTAAGAAATTAAAAGATTTTCTTTAGTAAGATAAGGTCTCTCGTAAGAAGTAAATAACGAAATGGGTAATAAGAGTATGTGGGATTTAATTGCTACCCAAGAGAATCTGGCACTTTTCTTAAGCATGCTTACAAGTCTTGTGAGCTACTATATAACCAAGTTTGTCCTTATAAAAGGTATCTATCGCTTGGCGGGTCGTTGGGATCACCATATACGGCGTATTTTGGAAAAAAATCATACGTTTCATCAGCTGCTATATCTGATTCCTAGTATTATTCTTTATTCGGGCATTCACCATTACTCGCATATCCCCAATTTGTTCACCCGCTTGCTTAATGGATATATTATTATCACCATCACTTTCTTACTTGGGAAACTGCTCACCAGTTACAGTGATATCTATAATTTGAAGCCTGTGGCAAAGAAGCGTCCTATTAAAGGACTCATTCAGCTCTTTACGTTATTCATTTATCTTATTGGCGCTGTGGTGGCTATGTGCATCTTGATGGACAAGTCCCCTCTTGCTTTTTTAAGCGGTATCGGTGCTTTAACCGCTCTTCTCCTTCTTGTCTTCCGCGACACTATTTTATCTTTTATAGCCGGCATGCAGCTCTTGGCGAACAACCTTATTCAAAAAGGCGATTGGATTGATGTCCCGAGCTTTGGGGCTAGTGGTTCAGTAGTGGATGTCGCTCTTCATATCATTGAAGTTCAAAATTGGGATCAAGCGATTGTCACCATTCCCACGTATAAATTAATGGAAACGGGCTTTAAGAATTGGCGGGGAATGTATGAAGCGGGAGTTCGGCGTATAAAGCGGTCCATTTTAATTGATCAAACAAGCATCAAATTTTTAGATGACCAACTCTTTAAAGCCATTAAAGGGAATGAACGGCTAGCACATTATTTAGAGCGCCATCCCCAAAAACCTCTTGACCAGGCTTTTGATGATCGTACCAACTTAGGCTTGTTTCGTTTCTATGTTGAATCTTATTTAAAGAGCAGCCTCTATATTACCAATGAGGATTTTACTTTCCTCATTCGGCTTCTTGCGCCCACACCTCAAGGAGTCCCTTTAGAGGTTTATGCCTTTTACAAAGATACCGCTTGGGTAAGTTATGAGCAGGCCCAATCAAGCATCTTCGAACATTTGTTTGCTATCCTTCCCTTTTTTGAATTAGAGGTTTATCAAAGCCCAAGCGGGAAAGATGTGGCTCACGTTCTTGAAGGGGCCAAGCAGCTAACCTCCTCCCAAGAAAAGTCAGAAAAGAGGCAACATCAAGCAAAAACTAAACCAGAGCGCCTTCCTTTGAAGACGTAATGTGAAGTTTCTCTTTAAGACAGAATTTTTGGAGGGGTAAAGTTTCTCCGATCGTTTAGGGGCAGTAACAGATACACCCCCTTGCTTTGTTGAACAATACGGGCGCTTTGATGGCTCTTCTCCCTTCCTTTCCCGCAACCTCATTTTCTGCCTTAACCTTCTGGTATTTTTATGGTTATGCATTCTTTGCGTCCTGTTTCTTTCACTTGGAAAAGGATTTATCCTTGTCGTCTTTTTGTATATAGTAGGGAAACAGTTTTTCCGTAGCTAACATGATAGAAGAAACGATGATCGGGAGAATGGACAAAAAAATATTAACCACCGGCATTAAACCCACCGGCCACCCCCATATAGGCAACTATATCGGGATGATGCGACCTGCCTTGCAGGAAGCACGTGAAGAAAGGCACCAGTGCTTCTATTTCATCGCTGATTACCATGCCCTTATCGATATTCACCAAGCCTTGCTATTGAAGGAGCTTAATTATGTCGTTGCAGCCACATGGTTAGCCTTTGGTTTAGATCCAAGCAAAGTAATATTTTTTCGCCAATCGGACATTCCTGAGATCACCGAATTAGCCTGGGTTTTAAATTGTGTCACTCAAAAAGGGCTCCTTAATCGTGCCCATGCTTATAAAGCGCGCATCGAGAATAATCAAGAAATGGGCTTGAAAGATGTGGATAGCAACATTTCTATGGGCCTTTACTGTTATCCTGTATTGATGGCCGCTGATATTCTTGCCTTTAGAACCGATTTGGTCCCAGTCGGCCAGGATCAAACCCAGCATATTGAAATTGCCCGTGATATTGCCGGGCGCTTTCGCCGCGCCTTCAAGTCTGACATTTTGAAAGACCCAGAGGCTCTCATTCGTCAAGGTACAGGAACGATCCCTGGGCTTGATGGGCGTAAGATGAGCAAAAGCTATGGCAATACAATCGAACTTTTTGTCGAGCCAAACAAATTAAGGAAACTCATTAATCGTATTGTTACGGATTCGAGCGATCCTAAAGAACCCAAAGATCCGTCAACGTCAGATCTTTTTTATCTTTTCCGCCTTTTCGCTACGCCTGAGGAAATTAATGAAATACACCAGCGGTATCTTACAGGGATCGGCTGGGGAGAGGTAAAAGAAGCTCTCTATCATGTGATGAATCGCGAGCTCGAGGAACCGCGCGCCACGTACAAAGCCTATATCCAAGATACGACCTTTTTAGAAGAAACGCTCAGAGAGGGCGCGGAAAAAGCCCGAGGCTATGCTCGCCCTGTGCTCACGGAGGTCAAGAAGGCTATAGGCGTGCAAGCCATTTACTAAAATAAAAATAGCGAGCGGCATAAAGCTCATTGAGGAAACGACAAAAGCTGTAGGCATTGTCAGCAATTTAAATGAGGGAAAGTTTGTGCCTTTTCTTCTTTAATCTTTGCCTGACCTTCTTCTAAATTTTTTATGTTTCTTTATTCGCCAAAATGCGTTGGGGCGGATTGGATAATTTGAAGGCCTCCCGCCGTTACTTTTTTAATGGGAAGCACCCGCTCATTTAACCCTTGGCTTGTAAGGCGGAAAAGCCCATATAAACCGATAAAGCCATTTTCATCGGTAAGCTTCGCCACTACATCTCCATAAGAGAGAACTTGCATGGCTAGGGAACATGCCTCATATCCAAGCCCCGCTATGACCGCAGGAATCTGTCCATACCGCACGCGATAGGCATCGGAAAATGTTTGGAAACGCTCTTGTGCTAGTTCAGCGATCCACGCACCATGAACCCAAGTGTTTTTTGTGAGCTCTGTCGTATTGGTAGATGAGTTCGTCCACTCACTCGTCCCTAAAAGCTGTAAAGTTTTTAACTTGATATCAAGGTAAGCGAGAGTAGAGGTAATGACGGAAAGTTCTGATCCTCCAACCGGAATCAATAATGCTTCTATATCGTCATGTTTTTTAAGAGAAGCGAGGCTCGATCTGTAGTCTTGTGCTTGAGGGTCATAATATATCTTCGCCACAACTTTTAAATGGTAATTTCCGGCGGCTTCTTGTAAAGCTCGCTCAATTACCTGACCATAAAAGGTGGTCGGAAGAATAACGCCTATCCGTTGCATGCCCTGTGCCGCTACATAGCTACATAACCTTCGTATTTGATCTTGAGGCAAAATCCCAAGAACCCAGACGCCAGGTTTGGCGATGCTTTGATTGTTGGAAAAAGAGAGAACAGGAACATGCGCTTGCAAAGTAACGTCCGCCACTGCTTCAGTCTCTAAAGATGTGAGAGGACCTAGTATTATCTGTGCTCCTCTTGCGATAGCCTCTTGCGCTGCTTGGCGTGCGTGAGCAGGCTGGCTCTGGGTATCAAAGGGTAGGAGTAAAAAATCATGTGGCTTTGCGTAAAAACTTAACTGCACGGCATTATAGATCGCCTTGCCAAGCGCCGCATTTTCCCCACTCAAAGGAACTAAAAGAGCCATACGCGCTTTAACATTCTTTTTTAATATTCCTAATTGATCATCAAAAAAAACCGATGTTGGTTTCTTGGGACTTGGCGTAGGCTCTTTTCTTCCTATTGGCATGAGTTGACAAGCGGCAAGCAAAGCTGTTACCAAGAGGAGTAATAAGACACTTCTAAATTTCACTGCAGGCTTTCCATGGTTACTTTACCTTCTGCTCCTTCTCTTTTAAAATTTCTCGAGCACCAGGAAATTGATGTTGGTTTATATATTGTCTCAACCCCTATTGGGAATGCAAGCGATATTAGTATGCGCGCCCTCTCTATTCTAAACTCTGTTGATTATATTTGCTGTGAAGATACCCGCGTGACGGCAAAACTGCTAAGCCTTTATGGTATCCGCACGCCCCTTTCACTCTACCATGAATACAACGCCCGGCGGGTACGACCCAAAATTCTTCAAGACTTGACGCTGGGTAAAAAAATAGCTCTCGTATCAGATGCGGGGACACCTTTAATATCGGACCCTGGTTATAAGCTTGCTCAAGACTGTTTGAAGGCTGGTATTCGGGTAATACCCATCCCTGGAGCCTCCTCGATTCTTGCGGCTCTTGTGAGCTCGGGCCAACCTTGTCATGAATTCATGTTTGTCGGCTTCTTGCCCCCAAAATCTCCCGCACGTTTGAAAAAGCTTGAAAAGTTGAAAAGATACGGGACAACCATTTTGCTTTTTGAGGCCAGTCAAAGGCTCCTTGCTACACTTCACGATATTCGCACAGCGTGGCCAAACAGTTACTTAACGATGGCTAGGGAAATAACCAAGAAACATGAAGAATTCTACCGAGGGCCCATTGACGATGTTCTGGATTATTGTACTTCTCACACGCATTTAAAAGGAGAAATCGTCCTAATTCTCGCCCCTGGGGAAGAAACACCAGAAGAGGCTTTTGACCTTGCTTCGTTTTTGCAAGAGAATTTAATGAAGATGTCAGTTAAAGACGCCGTAAGAGAAGCCCGTAAATTCACGTCCCAGTCAAATAAAGATATTTATAAGCTTGCCTTAGAGCTTAAAGATAAAAAGGATGCGATTCTATCAAAAAAGTGAATAAAAAGCGGGCTTGGCAGAAAGGCTATCGCGGTGAGAAATTATGCGCTTTTTACCTTAGAGTAAAAGGATATAAAATCCTTGCACATCGCTATAGAACGCCTTGGGGCGAGATTGATATTATCGCTCAAAAGCAAAAAACATTAATTTTTATTGAGATTAAGACACGCAAAGATTACCAAAGCGGGGTCGAATCTCTCCAGCCTAAGCAACAACAACGCATCCAGGACGCAGCTCTTTACTACCTTTCTCACTTCCCTCGAAGAAATGACTCCTACCTACCCGCGTGTCGCTTTGATGTTTTAATTTGCCAGCGCTTCCTGCGCATCACGCATCTAAAAAATGCTTGGCAGGTGACTGGCCAACCCTTTAGGTTCTAACCTCCAATTATAATAGTTGGGAAACCAAAGACAAGAGCCCCTCCATGGGCTGTACTATCTCCCATCCGCGCAGCAGGCTTTGAGCCCACCAGAACCGTCATCGCCCCCATCGCTACGCTATCAGGCGGACCAACACAAACACACATAGCCCCCATGCCAATGGAGGGCAAACCTCCCATAAGCACCGTAGGGGTCGGAGGGCCAAGTGCCGGGCCACCCACATGGGGCACAATAACCGTCACCTGTGGACACGTATGCATATCCGTTATTCGTGAGGCTGGTGGCATATCGAATCCTCTTTTAATTACGTTGTTTGAATTCTAACATATAAAAGGATGTTTGAAAGGATCTTAAGAGACGCGTTTCCCATTCCTGGTGAGCCTCGCGAAGGAGCCCAGATTGATGAAGAAATTATGGGAGGTCTAAGCCACTTTCGCGGGTCCCTTATCAGGAGAGAGACGACTAACTCGCGGTCATGAAAGGATAAAACGTAGAAAGAACGGAGGGCTTAAAAGTTATGCTGATACCCACTCTCAACTGCTAACAAGCTACGTATTTACCGGGTAGGCTTTCTCTATAATCCAGACCATCCTATCGTGAAAAACAAAGAGGATTTAATTTCTTGCTTAATCGAGACAAAAACAAGCCTTCGCCAGTAAAATAGCGCGTGTACTCGCAGAGTTAACCAAAGAGTGTACTAAGGAAATTACTCAAGAAGAGACTTTAAAAAGAAAAAGGACTTTCGTCCCCTTTATGAAAATTAAGCAGGTAAGAACCCTTACCTGCTTAATAAGCGATTATTCTAGCCATACGATATCTTCTATTAAGCCAAACAGATGCTTAGTAGTTGAGTGACCTGTCTATGCAAAGATGAAAGATGCATGAGATGTATGCTAGAGGTGTAAGACAATTACTTATCTAATAGCTTTAGATCAGACGCTTGGTTTTTACCTTTGAAGGATGTAACCCCATATTCGACTTTAGCACCTTCTTCAAGGAAGCGAATATTGCTCTTCTCAACGGCTGTAATGTGAACAAAGACATCAGGAGAGTTATCTTCTGGCTCAATGAATCCATACCCTTTATTATAATCAAACCATTTTACTGTACCAATAGACATATTATAAAAACCTCTAAGTAAGTTAGTTAAAACATTATGTGCGAATGGGAATAGCGTAAGATACACGAAAAAACGATGTACAGACTAACTAAGCCCTACGCGCACAATAACTACCAATATTATTACCTTGGGCTAAAGAAAAAAACAAGCTTTTTAATTAAGGCGAATTTTGGCCACCGGTGACACGAAAGAGATGTGAGAGATTTTCAGCAGTTTCGCCCTCACAAAAAGGAGGATGACAAAGTATCACCGTCCTTTAAAGGAGGAGAAAATTCCACCAATCAACAGAAATCTCTCTCCTTATAGAGCTTATATGCCTTAAACGTCCTGGACTTTTTTAGCAAGTAACTGCTCTGCAAACTCAAAGGCGGGCCGTGCCAACTCGCCTTTCCTGACGGCATTGACGTGTCGATCTGGCACCTACACACTCACAGGTCCAAGAGGCCGCCCGCCACATAAATGCATATGGAAATGAGGCACTTCCTGGCCCCCATGAGCACCAATGTTGGAGAGGATACGATAGCCGGAGGCATCGATCCCTTGCTCGCGAGCCACCTCTCCAAGAGCGCGGATAAGGGAAGCGATTTCCTCATCCGTTGCATAGCGAGAAAAATCATCAAAAGAAAGATACCGGCCCTTCGGGATAACCAGGATATGGACCGGAGCTTTGGGGCTGATGTCCTTAAAAGCTAAGGTGTACTCATCTTCAAAGACTTTATGACATGGAATTTCCCCTCGAATAATGCGGGCAAAAATATTATTATCATCATACATTTTAAGGCTCCCTCTCTTGGATCTTAGAAATATTGTTTCTTCTCTTAAGTATGAAATATAACAAAAGCGGGATAAAAATGTCGCCTATTTTCCACGTAACATGTATACTTAAGGCGTTCCCCAAGAGAAATGATCCTATGTTCCCTTGTGCAAGGAAGAAGAAATTAAGCTATTTAGTATTTGCTTGTATGAAAACCTTATTATCTTTTTAAAAGGAGTGAAAGAATGCACAATGTCGAAAGAAGCTCGTCTTCTCCACTTCAGTGGCGCGGCACCACTATCTTGAGCATTAGGAAAGATAATAAGGTTGTCATCGCAGGAGATGGTCAAGTTTCTCTGGGCGCTCAGATTATTAAATCTAATGCGCGGAAAATTCGTCGCCTTGCCAACGGTAAAGTTATCGTCGGCTTTGCCGGCGCAACCGCTGATGCGTTTGCGCTTTTTGAACGCCTTGAGGTGAAGCTTGAACAACATCCAGATCAGTTGTCACGCGCCTGTGTGGAGCTTGCCAAGGAGTGGCGTACCGATCGGTATTTAAGGCGGCTTGAGGCCATGATGGCGGTGGCTGATCGTCATGTGTCACTTATCCTCTCTGGTACGGGCGATGTATTAGAACCCGAAGATGGAATTATAGGAATTGGCTCAGGGGGAGGCTATGCCTTAGCGGCTGCGCGAGCCATGAATGATATAGCAGGGCTTGACCCAGAAAGTGTTGCACGAAAGGCCTTGAAAATAGCGGCCGACATTTGTATTTATACAAATGAAAACATTGTCTTAGAATCACTTTAAAAAGGGAATTGGTACGGAAGGGTAGGAAATGTCATCTTTTACTCCCAAGGAAATTGTTTCTGAACTTGATCGATATATTATTGGGCAATCCGAAGCCAAGCGCGCGGTTGCTATTGCGCTGAGGAATCGCTGGCGTCGCCAACAACTTCCTGAAGAGCTAAGGGAAGAGGTTTTACCAAAAAATATTTTAATGATTGGCCCCACAGGTATCGGTAAAACTGAGATTGCTCGACGACTTGCCAAACTTGCTCAAGCTCCCTTTATTAAAGTAGAAGCGACCAAATTTACTGAAGTTGGTTACGTTGGCCGCGATGTCGAGTCTATTATACGCGACCTTTTAGAGGTCTCGATTAATTTAACAAAAAATCGCCTACGTCAAGAGGTGACTGCCAAAGCCGAGCTTAATACCCATAAACGTATTTTAAACTCCTTCATAGGTGACAAGGCTTCCTCCGAGACTTATGAGAAATTTCACGGCAAGTTAGTTCGAAATGAGCTTGACGAGAAAGAAATTGAGATTGAGATCATGGATTCTTCCCTTGCACAAATGCCTCTTTTCGATGTCCCTGGCAATCCAGGCGCACAAATGGGTATGATTAATTTAGGGGATGCCATCGGCAAAATGCTGGGCGGGCGAACAAAAAAACGTAAAGTAAGTATCGCCGAAGCCAAGAAAATCTTACTTCAAGAAGAATCAGATAAGCTCCTTGATCAAGATAAAGTGACCCAAGAAGCCATTACGGCGGTTGAACAAAATGGGATCGTATTTATCGATGAATTTGATAAAATTTGCGCGCGCAGCGAGCGGACAGGGGCAGATGTAAGTCGAGAAGGTGTGCAGAGAGATTTACTCCCCTTAATCGAAGGCACATCCGTGGCAACTAAGCATGGCATCGTCAAAACAGATCATGTTCTTTTTATAGCATCAGGCGCTTTCCATATTTCTAAGCCCTCCGATCTTTTACCTGAGCTTCAAGGGCGCCTACCAAACCGCGTTGAGCTTAAAGCCTTAAATGAAGAAGATTTTATTCGCATCCTAACGGAACCAGAAGCAAGCCTCGTCCAGCAATACAAAGCGCTATTGGGCACAGAACATGTGACATTAGAACTTACGGAAGATGCTATTAAGGAAATTGCCCAAACCGCTTTTAAGGTAAATTCCACGGTGGAAAATATAGGCGCCCGCCGTCTTCACACTGTCATGGAGCGTTTAGTAGAAGAGATTAGCTTTTCCGCGACCGACCGAGCCGGGGAAAAAATAAACATTGATGCAGCTTACGTGAAAGAGCGGGTGGGCAATTTACTCGAAAAAAGTGATGTATCCAGGTTTATTTTATAGAGGTCTTTTGCTTTCAACGCCAAGGATTTACACGCTTTTTAAAAGATCCTACCATCGGAGCGCGAAACAAAGGACAGAAAAATTCGCCTCTTGATGTTTTAAAAGCCGTCCGCTTTTTATAGCTTCGTTTAAAATGATAGGCTCTCGATCACTAGAACGTGGAGCACCTTAATGAGATGGTGACCTAAAAATTTTGGGGCAAAGGCTTTGCCACGGAAGGCGCAAAAGCGTCCCTGGATTATGGATTTAAACAATGTGGCCTAAAAGAAATTGTTTCTTTTACTGTGCCAGTGAATATTCGCTCTATTCGAGTCATGGAAAAAATTGGATTAAAACGTGATTTAGATGGCGACTTTGCACATCCTAAATTAGCTGCGGATCACCCATTGTCGCAACATGTTTTGTATCGATTAACAGTTGATGAATATTTACAAGCAGAGAAATGAATGAGTGATTTTAAAATAGATTATTTAGCTAACAGGCCCGATTGCCTTTATGCCTGTGCAGCCTGGGCATACGGAAGATGGGGGGTTCAAAAAAAGGATGGAAGCCTAGATCGATCTATAAGTGTTTTTAAAAAAGGTATGCAAAAGGATAAGATACCTTTAACACTGATAGTTATTAATCTAGAAACAGACCTTCCCGTTGCTATGGGTAGTTTGTGGGAAAGGGATGGCACTGAATGGCCAGAAAAAACTCCTTGGATTGCGTCGATATATACATTGTATAGATATAGAGGTTTGGGCTTAGCCAAACAGCTAATCAAACGTTTAGAGGAAGAAGCCAGAAACATAGGATTTCAGGAAGTGTACCTCCAATCTGGATCAGCCGCAAATTTTTACCGCAATCTTGGATACAAAGAAATTCAAACAGTAAAAACAAAAACAACGGCTGCTGGCACAGAAACATTGTTTATCAAAAAATTTAGTGCCGGATAGGAATAATATGAAACGTGCATTCAAGCAAAATATCATTTCAATTTACGGCAACGAAGGTAAGCAATGGTTGAAGGCCTTGCCTGAAATTATAGCTAAAATAGCTAAAGAATGTAATCTAGCCAATCTAAAACCAGTAAATAATCTAAGCTACAATTACGTGTTATCGGGTTTTCCAAGATTCTCAGCCAATTATTTTAAAATTAGGCTTGGATGTTGATGGATTTAAACGCGAAGCCGTAGCCCTGATGGCGCTTGAAGGTTTTGGTGTTGTTCAAATATTTTCAGAAAATGCAGGCTTGCTCTTACTTGAGTGCGCAGTCCCAGGCGTCTCTTTAAAGTCCTATTTTCCTGAAAAGGATGATGAGGCAATTAATATCAAAGCAAATGTTATCAAACGATTGCATAAAGCGCCCATACCAAGTGCCCATGCATTTCCTCACATTAAAGATTGGCTTACGGCTGTGGTCTCACGAAAAGTCTTCGACGGACGATGAAAAACTTAGAAAGAGGCGCTCCCTCCTCTTATAAGATTATGCTCGAAAGACGATCGTCTTAAAAATGGCCAAGACTGGGAGTGCCTTAAAGATCTCTCGAAAACCTGCCAAGATCGGTAAAAACTTATAAGGGGTAAAGAAGAGCAATTTCCAGTGAAGGGCCTTCTACTTTTGGTACATTTCCATAAAAAGCTTTCCATCTTTTCTCCTCCCTTCTCATAAATGTATAGGTGAAAATGGCAAATTTATAGGGAAGATTCATGGGCAAGCGCCTGGCTATTTTTCTTCAGCCTCCTTCTCCCACCCAACTTATCAAGCGTCAATCTTTTTTAAGATGCACCCACCTTGACCAGGGTAAGCCGGCCGCATATCCATCGGGAGAGGTTATATAGCCGTAAAATTCTTTTAAAAACTGATAGCGGTTTTGCGCTTCTTCGACTTTCCATAAAGCCCCTTCCTCCTTAGAGATGTGGGGGAGGTATTTCCCCCCTATCAGATAGTGGCGCGCAAAAAAATCTTTTAAAGCCACTGAAGGGCTCTCCCGATTGCGAAAGATATCAAACATGATGAAATATTGAGAAGCACGCCCTTTCCCGCCGGCACAATGAACGTGTAGGTAAGTCGTTGCCGGGTCAACACTTTCAAAAAAAGCGACGACCTCATCAACAGTAGCATCCGACGGTCTTTTATGATCGGGGAAAAAGAAACGGCGGTAAGTAATATCAACCTCTCCATAAGCGGCATCAAGAGACTTTATTACCTCTTCTTCCGATTGAATGGTAAGAGGGGTCATATGAAGGGCGTCCCCTTGCGCGATACACCCCGCTTCTTTTGTAATAATATCTGCTATCGAAACGGTGGGTTGCGTCTTTAATGAATTCAACCATTTTCTTTCTTCTTCTAAAATACCTGAATCTTGGAGCTCGGCGTTGCCACTACTTCCTGGAACACGCCCATGGAAGGGGAGGTTATTGATAAAACCGTGGCTCTCCCTTCGAAGGTCAATAAAAACGATTTTCTTAATAGAAGGTTCGTTTCTTAAGATCTTCTGGACGATAGCATGCGCTTCTTCCGGAGTGTATTGCGCACTTGCCGACAGGTGAAGCTCTGCGAGCCCAAGCTTAGAAACATCCCGCCGGTTCCCTGGCGAAGGCCCAAAACATGTCTCTTCATACTTGCCAATTTTGCTTAGACGCTCCGGCAGAAAAGGATTGGAGGAAGAGCGATACATCTTAGGAAGATGCGACGGAGATAAAAGCGTCTCGAAGCGCCGATCAAAAGCCGGGGTAAGATCTTTCGGAAAGACATAAGCACCCGATATTCGACAAAGCAAGGACGAGGCCATTTGATCGTGGCTCTCTTTCCCTTGAGGGAGAGACGGCACTTTTTTAGGAAAAGGGTTATCAGGCATGTTCACACTATTTTGGGATGGTTCACCTTTCATGATGCTTAAAGAGTGCGTCGTCTCTTGAGGAATCTTTACAGCAGGAGAATCTTTAAGTTTTTCCCCGTCGGCACTTCGCGCCTCCCCTCCCCCTACTACTAAGTTTACGCTCAACGCCACCAAGAAAGTAACGATCGTTAAGGCCAAGTTTATTCGATTTTTTAAAAGACCGTAAGGGAAAAAGAGAAGGAAAGCCTTCTTCCTCGCCCAAGACAGGCTTTGAACGAGACACCTTTCCTTTGATACGGGCATACCCTTAAGGACAAAGCCAATAGGCAAAAGAAATTTTTTCACAAGAGCCCCCTAAAGTCATCCTCGAGACGCATCATAGATGCCACCACAAAAAACATCTTTTTTGAGCTTACGCTTTATAGGTAAAATAAACGTGAAGGAGCCCCCTTTCAGGCGCGTATAGATCATCCTTTCAAGACGGCATATCCTGATGAACAATTACGAAATATTCTTTGGTTACAAAAGAAGTTTCTAGATCCTTCTTATAAAGGAGGTGAGCGGTAATTTAAGGCTTCCCCCACATGCCGCTCTTGTACCTCTTTGGACAAATCAAGATCGGCAATTGTCCTGGCAACCTTTAATAAACGGTAATAGCCGCGGTTAGAGATTTTTAACTGCTGGCATGCTTTATTTGCGAGCAAGAGCGCGCAGGGGGATAACTGACATAATTTTTCAATGTCCTGACTTTGCACGGTCGCATTCGTTCGACTCATGACTTGTATAGTTCCCCCCTTCTCCCTTCTTGTTAAAGAGTCATACCGATCGGCTTGGCATGCCCTGGCCTGGGCGACACGCGCAGCAATAACGGCACTGGACTCACCTTGCGGCATCGATAAAAGCTGGTGCGCTGGAAGAGACAGAACTTGAATATGGAGGTCAATACGGTCAAGAAGAGGTCCTGAAATCTTTGAGCGGTATTGGCGCCCGCAGTCAGGTGCTTGACGACACTCCTGACGCGCTTCACCTAAATAACCACAGCGACAAGGATTCATAGCCGCCACTAACTGGATTTGCGCTGGATACGTTACCTGCGCTTGAGCGCGCGAGATAGTGATGGAGCCTGTCTCCAAAGGTTGACGGAGAGCTTCGAGGGCGCTGCGCGAAAATTCGGGTAACTCGTCAAGAAATAACACCCCACGATGGGCTAAAGAAATCTCCCCAGGTCGAGGCTTCGCCCCTCCCCCCACCAGCGCTGGCATGGAAGCAGAGTGATGCGGTGCGCGAAAAGGAGGATGCGTTAAAATCCCTTTACCCTTCAGCGCTCCTGCTAAGCTATGAATCATACTCACATCAAGCGCTTCATAAGGCATTAAAGGAGGCAATAGTCCCACTAGACGCTGCGCAAGCATCGATTTACCCGAGCCTGGCGGACCATACAATAAAACATTATGACCACCAGCCGCTGCGATTTCTAATACGCGCTTAGCAACCTCTTGACCTTTTACCTCTTTAAGGTCCCCCAGATGAGAGGTATCATTAAGCAACGTCTTTTGCTCTGGTCCTTGCAAGACATAGCGGCCCTTAAAATGATTAATGAGCTCTAAGAGCGTTTTTGGCGCCAAGATTTCAATTTGTCCTGCCCAAGCCGCTTCACTCCCCGTGTCATAAGGACAAATAATTCCAAGCTTTGAAGCGGAAGCATGGATGGCTGCGGGCAACGTCCCCGATACTGCCGTGATACGCCCATCCAAGGCTAGCTCCCCCATAACAATAAAGGGCGCGATATCCGGCTGAGGGATCACCCCCATACATACCATCAGCCCCAGAGCAATGGGCAAATCATAATGGCTCCCCTCCTTTTGCACATCCGCCGGCGCAAGATTAATCGTGATCCGCTGAGGCGGAAGGGCTAAACCAATCGCATGCATAGCAGAGCGAATCCGCTCCCTTGATTCCGCCACTGTTTTATCAGGAAGTCCCACAATAGCAAAAGACGGAAGACCATTAGATAACTGAACTTGTACATCAATATTGAGCACCTCAATACCCAAAAAAGCCACCGTACGTATATTTGCCGTCATCTTCCGCACTTCTCACTATCCAACAAAACGAAGTAAAAGCGTATAAGAGACACGCCGCAATTACAAGAGCTTTTTAGCATATTAAAATTGTATATATTCAATTTTACTAAAGTTTATCTAGCTATCCATTTAGCAATAGCATGAATTTTTAATTTTAATATTATGGCCTCTTAAGACTGGGATGGTCAGGGGAGAACAACAAATAATGTTCCTTGAAACCCTCTCAGTAATGTTAAAATATAGCTTCCCAAGCCTTTTACGCCCTTTAAGGACAAGAAGAGAGATAAGTAAGAGGTCTTTTGGGCGTCTTGGGAGATGTTTTGACACATAAAGAGCTTAATTATTACTTGAATTATTGATTGTGCCTAGCGCTTTGCGGGAACTTCCTGTATAATTAAGGGAGTTATTTTGGAAAAAAGGATAATTTCGATGTCAGGCAGCGTAAACAAAGTCATACTCATTGGTAATTTAGGTCGCGATCCTGAAGTGCGCCATATGCAAGATGGAGCAAAGGTCGTTCAGCTTTCCATTGCAACGTCCGAAACATGGAAAGACCGAACATCCGGTGAACGCCGAGATCGCACTGAGTGGCATCGTGTCATCATTTTTAATGATCGGTTAGCTGACGTAGCTGAGCAATATTTACGCAAAGGATCAAAAGTATATTTAGAAGGTCAGCTTCAAACACGTAAATGGACCGATCAAAATAATATCGAACGTTATACCACCGAGGTGGTGCTCCAACGCTATCGCGGTGAGCTATCTATGTTGGACAGCCGCGGCTCGGGCGGCGGCTGGGAAGAAGGTCACTCTATGAGTGGCCTGTCAGAAACGAGCCCTCCTGACTTCTCTCCTGAGGATAACAAAGCCTCTCAAACTTCGCGCCTTGATGATGATATTCCCTTTTAACAGAGGGGGCGTTTCATCTCGTAACTTGTAACCTTCTGGACGATATGTAGACAAAATAAAAACCTACAAGGGAAAAATAAATGTCGCTTAATACAGCACCCAACATCACACAAATATCCATTGAAGAGGAGATGAAATCATCGTACTTGCAATATGCGATGAGCGTGATTGTAAGCCGGGCTATCCCTGATGTACGGGACGGATTAAAGCCTGTCCATCGCCGCATCTTATATGCCATGGAAGAAGCGGGTAACTACCACAATAAGCCGTATCGCAAATCAGCGCGCACGATTGGTGATGTGGTCGGTAAATTTCACCCTCATGGTGAAGGGGCTATTTATGAAGCGATGGTGCGAATGGCGCAACCTTTTTCCATGCGCTCTGTTCTTGTTGATGGGCAAGGCAACTTTGGTTCGATGGACGGCGATCCAGCTGCTGCCATGCGTTATACCGAAGCACGTCTCAGTTCGACCGCAAATTTTCTTGTGCAAGATTTAGATAAAAATACGGTTGATTTTAAGCCAAATTATGATGACCGTGAATTCGAGCCCGTTGTCCTTCCGGCGCGCTTTCCTAATATTCTAGTTAACGGGGCTGGCGGCATCGCGGTTGCGATGGCAACGAATATCCCGACGCATAACTTAGCCGAAGTGCTTGATGTGTGTTGTGCGTATATCAATAACCCCGAGATAACTCTTCAGGAAATGCTCAGTATTATGCCAGGGCCGGATCTTCCAACGGGTGGCATTATTATGGGTCGCCAAGGTCTTATTGACGCTTATAAAACAGGGCGGGGAAGCTTCATTATACGGTCGCAGACTCATATAGAAGAACTCGGCAAAGATCGCGAAGCGATCATCGTCACAGAAATTCCTTATCAGGTCAATAAAGCGCGTATGATTGAGCGAATGGCCGAGCTTGTAAACAACAAAACGATTGAAGGGATCTCGGATTTACGGGATGAATCAGACCGCCGCGGCGTTCGGGTGGTAATCGAGTTAAAGAAGGGTGTTCAGGCGGATATTATTTTGAATCAGCTTTATCGCCACACCCCTCTCCAAGTATCCTTTGGGGTTAACATGCTGGCTCTTCATAATAATAAGCCTGTCCTTATGGGACTCAAGGAAGTCATCCAGGCTTTTATCGAGTTCCGGGAAGAGGTGGTCACTCGCCGCGTGCAGTTTGAATTAGCGAAAGCACGGGAAAAAGCCCACCTATTAATTGGCCTTGGTGTCGCCGTAGCCAACATCGACGAGATAATTGCCTTGATTCGGGCAGCTCGGGATCCTCAGGCTGCTAGACAAGAGTTGCTTAACCGCACATGGGCACTACAAACGGTAGGGCCTTATATTGATGTCGTGTATGGGGGATATAAACCAAAAGATTTTAATGAGAATTTTTATCGGTTAACCGAGCCTCAAGTTAAAGCTATCTTAGACTTGCGCCTCCATCGTTTAACTGGCCTTGAAAGGGAAAAAATTCTGGAGGATTTAAGGGAACTTGCTATCTGTATCCAAGACTGTGTTGATATTTTAAATTCCAGGCCGCGCCTTATGAAGATCGTCCACGATGAGTTTGTGGAAGTCAAAAATAAATTTGCCCTCCCGCGCTTGACGCAGATCCAAGACATAGAAGCTAATATGGATATTGAGGATCTCATTCAACGCGAAGATATGGTGATCACGGTAAGCCATCGGGGCTATATTAAGCGGGTCCCGCTTTCCACTTATCGAGCCCAAAAACGCGGTGGAAAAGGACGTTCTGGCATGGCAACACGCGAGGAGGATTTTGTCACAGAAGTGTTCGTGGCAAATACGCATACCCCTGTTTTGTTCTTCTCGTCTCTTGGGCAAGTTTACCAATTGAAAGTTTACAAGCTACCGCTGGGCAATCCTCAATCAAAAGGGAAAGCGATGATTAATTTGTTGCCTCTTCAAAGTGGGGAGACTATCTCCACGGTGATGCTTTTACCAGAAGAGCAAGATTTGTGGCAGGATTTACATATCATGTTCGCCACCTCGAAGGGGCATGTACGGCGGAATGCTCTATCAGACTTTGTGAATATTAAAGCCAATGGGAAAATGGCCATGCGCCTTGCGGAGGGAGAAGAGCTCATTTCGGTCCATTATTGCGATGATGAAAGCAATGTGCTCCTCACTACCGCCCACGGTAAATGTATTCGCTTCCCCGTCACGGACATTCGCCAATTCGTTGGGCGCTCTTCTACAGGGGTACGCGGCATCAAGTTAGCTGAGGATGACCGTGTGGTCTCGATGTCCGTCTTGAAACAAAGCCCTATTACCATGGATGAGCGTGATTTATATTTAAAGCGCGCGGGCGTTGAGCGCCGACAAGGCGATGAAGAGCAACAATATACACCCGATGGGGAACTCTCTGAGGAAAGATACGAAGCGCTAAGAGCGTGTGAAGAATTTATTCTAAGCGTCACCGAGAATGGTTTTGGAAAGCGAACCTCCGCTTACGAATATCGTCCTACCCATCGTGGTGGTCAGGGTTTTGCGAACATAGAAGTCAGTCCTCGTAATGGGCTCGTGATTAGTTCCTTCCCTGTCAAGGATTCGGATGAAATTGTACTCGTCACTGACTCTGGAAAGCTCATTCGCTGCCCCGTGAACGACATTCGTATCGCCGGACGGCGTACCCAAGGCGTTACTTTATTGCGCACGGAAGAGGACGAGAAAGTTGTCTCTGTAACGCCATGGAATGAGGATAACCACGACGCCGACGCCGAAATTTAAAGCTTGGGAGGGGAATAAGGCTTCATGAAAGAGGCAAGATTTTTTGCGCTTTATCCAGGGACATTTGATCCCATTACCTATGGGCATATGGATATTATTGAGCGCGCGGCAAGTATTGTGGATCACCTTATCATCGGCATTGCGGAAAATAGTGAGAAACGGCCTTTATTCCCCCTTGACAAGCGTGTAGCCATGACGGAGCACGAAATCAAGGAACTCAAAAAAGACCCTCGCATTTCGGCAACGATAGAGGTTAAACCTTTTAACAACTTGCTGATGGACTTTGCCACAAGCTTAAAAGCGCGCGCTATTATTCGTGGCCTTCGGGCGGTCTCTGATTTCGAGTATGAATTTCAAATGGCGGGAATGAACCTTAGACTCAACCCTAACATTGAAACGCTTTTTTTGATGGCCTCCGATTATTATCAATTTATCTCTTCCCGCATGGTGAAAGAGATTGCGCGTTTGCAGGGTGATGTTAGCCAATTTGTTTCAGAAAATGTGAGAAAAGAGCTGAAAAAAGCTTACAGCAAGAAAAGTGATTTCTCTTAGCTGCCTCTCTATACCTGGCGGCTTTTCTCTTCCAACCTCAAACAGAAAAAGACGGAGCGCCGCTTGATTTTATCGAGCAAGCTCCATGGGAATGTCCCAAGGAAAGAAGGAAGAGATAGGGCAGACCTGTTCTCGCTTAGGGCTCTGCCCAAAACTTTCGACACTTGGCGCTTTAAAAAAAACGGCACGAAAAACGTGCCGCTCAGAAGAACAAGGTTATATTCTATTTTAATTTAAGTTAGGCACCCTTTTTAAACTGCTTTAAGCCAAGGTCATCGCCCCCTGTGCGGGTTGACGCTTCAATGATAGCATCGTAAATACCCTCAGCACACGGCATATCCATTGAGCAGCTCTCAAGATGAAGCTTCTTTTTATACTTCCCAGCCAAATAATCAAAGGACGGCCCAAGTGTATCCCTATAGGCCCAGAAGTTGCGCGCATATATAAGCAAACGGCTAGGCAAAGAAGTAAGACCTTTGAATTCTTCCCCAATCGTGCGGCGCTCTTGATGAAGAGCCTGTGCGATTGATTTTTTATCTAAACCAGCGCCTTCAAACTGGATGACCATATCTTTTAGCCCGCCAACGCGTTGATTATATTGATCACGAAGATCAGCCATATCTGTGCTTACAAAATTATAAGCAAGGAAGCTTGTCGTGGCCGCTTTTAACACACTTAGACTCTCAAAACTTTTTTGCGCGACACTTACAGGCAAGTCTAAAAAGTTTTTTATACCCAGCTCGGCATAGCCTTTCAGGAATTGCCCACCGAAGCTAGTAACATTTTTTACTTGCTCAAGCGTGTAATTAGCAACGTCACCGATACTTCCCTCCTGGACAGGTAACCCAGCGACCATCGTTTGGGTGGTCTTATAGACTCCTATATCCATCGCAATATTGTCACCCAGCAAATCATAAGAAGGAGTAGCAAAAGCCATATTTACTGTTGTTGTAAGAGCTAGAGCAAAGGTTATCACTAATTTCTTCATTTCCGCCACCTATTTTTTTGTTTGGTTGTTAACTACTCTGTATATAAGTAACGATCATTTCAATTTCAAGTGCTTTACTTTAATATTTATTATATAAAAGAAGCAGACGAGGACCTACCCTTGGAACAGTGGGGTTCACGTACCTGAGTCCCCACGATCCGCAGGTCCTGAGTTTTTACCACGGCCGAGCAAAAAAGGAAGCCCGCAGACTCAGCAAAAGGCAGAGAGAGCCTTGCCTTGGGCATGAGTGGCCCCATCGGTTGCACGCGAGCTAAGTATTTCTTCCTTCCTTGGTTGTATAGAAAGATAAATCTGGCCCTTCATCTTAGATTTCAGGCAGCACTCTCACAAGATCCCTTCCGGAGAGCTCGTAACACTGCTCACTACGAGTGATAACCCCTGGCCACTTGGCGAGTTCATACAGACCATGCCTATTATCTACTCTTATAAACGGTCGGCGGACCGTCCCTTTATCTTTACCAATTTTTAGAGGCCAATCGACATTATATTTCACATCGCTATTAGGGATCTCCTAGAGCTAATAAGCGATGGTGAATGAGCCAAATCTGCTGGTTTTTGAGGCGTTCCATGCTTGGCTAGCCCTTCCTGCTCGCATATAAATGACCGAAGATGTTTTACATCGCCTTATTGAGAGCTTCTTAATCGCTTACTCCGCAGAACGGCGTCTTAGGGGAGACCTCTTGGTAACCAAGGGCTTAGCTTAGCTGGCCTGAGCGAGAAGAAAAATGAGCCGAGAATGGCAAAATCGCCTGCCCCCTCTCGGGCCCATTCACCATTACGCAAGGAATCTCAAGGCAAACACGGCTTCTTTTACCTAAGAGCATCATACAAGCAGCCCAGGTCATGAGCCGTAACAGCAAGCGCTCGATAACGAGAGAAAGCTCCCACGATCCTGTAGAGGAGAAGTCAATCTCCTCACGTTCACACTGTTAGCGTAGGGGACCATCATCCCTCCTCCCTTCAACCATTACGCAAGGAACCGGGAGGCAAACACGGCTTCCTATTCTATCTTTTTATTTACAGGGGAATATTAAATATATATTATATTAGAGAAGTTTATATGTATGCATAGCAATAAAGGAAAGATAGCCAGATAGAAGGATACGAGATACAAAATTCTTCTTTTTTGACTTGGTTGGCGCTATGTCGCGTGAGTAGATTGGTTGAAAAATCACGGGAGATTTATAATGATAAAAGAACCTCATTAAAGTGCTCAAGACTCCTTGAGCCGACCTTAGCAAGCTTTAACCAAGAGCTCTAAGGATAGATTAAAAAGGAGGTATTAACATGCTGATCCCAGACTAAACTTATCACGTAAAGTTAAAAAGCCATAAAATGCTAAGGAGATGTTCTTGACACCTCCTTAGCACTCTAAGATTGGTTTATATTAATAATTTATTTAAGTCATTTTGCCTAATAGGTATTTTAAAAGTTCTTTTATCTTTCGTGTTTTCGTCCCTTCTTTCGAAGCATAAAAATATAATTCTATACCTTTTTCTTGAATCTCTGGTAGTATTTTTATGAGCCCTTCTCCATGTGACTTATGGAATTCTTCACTGAGCAAGACGATTCCCCGACCTTTTCTCGCTAACTCATAAAGGCCACTACGATTATCGACTCTTACGAAGGGTTGATGCACTGTTCCATCCGTTCTTCCAAGCTTTAAATGCCAATCAATCTCATAGTTTTTATCGATACTTGAAGGCCCATAGGCGAGTAACCGATGATGGGCTAAATCTTCTGGTTTTTGAGGCGTTCCATATTTCTCTAAGTATTCTCTACTTGCATAAAGTTGGATTAAAAAATTGGTCAGCTTTATTTCCTCATATTTATGACCGTCTGGTAGCTTCGTCCAAATTAAGACATCCGCTTCGCCAACTGAAACACTAGGAGCAAAATTTCTGCCTTGAATACATAAATTAAGCTTTTGGTGCTGTTCCGCAAACTCGCCGATCATATCGGGAAGCCAAGCACTGCTTAAGGTGACCGTGGTGGCGATTTTGATTTCGCCTTGCATTTCATTGCGCTCTTGCTCAATCTTGGCGCGGCTGTCATGGGACTCCGCTAAGATCTTTTCCGCTGATTCATACAAGATCTCCCCATACCGGGTGGGCGTTACACCCCCAAGACCTCGATGAAAGAGTAAGACTCCAAGAGATTGCTCGAGGGTGGTGATCTGGCGGCTCACCGCGGGCTGGGACAGACCCAAACGCCGGGAAGCTTGATAAATGCTCCCCATCTGCATCACCGTGTAAAAGGTTTTAAGCCGTTCAATATTAAAGGACCCTGAAAAAAGGCCCCCTTGGGCATCCATGAGTGTAGTTGTGTTATTATCCATATGTGCTTCCTAACTTTTCCTATAGTTTTAAAATAAAAGTATTGTGTTTATTATATAGGAACGTATTTTTTATTTTCAATCCATTATTTTAAAAATATGAATATCAGCTTTTCTAATAGGGTAATTGCGTGAGAAAACACTCGCGTTTTTAAGCGGAAGCCATCCCACAGCACATGGCCATTCATAATTTGCGCCTGATCCATCTGCTGGTTTTCTTTGGCTGAATGAGGAGATCTTTAGAGAGGCTTACTAAAAGAAGGAAAGGTAACCCGCGTGAGACCTTCCTCATCTTTGCGCCCCATGATGTGCTGGGTGAAAAAGGACTGACTCTTTAGAGAGCTTTTCCCTCCTCGAAAAGCGTGGCGCACTATGCTGGCTCGCCCTTCATTAGTACACGTCCCGCTAATAGGGAGAAAATGTCTAAAAGGAAAGGGTTATTATGGTTGCTTAACCCTCTCCTCCTAAACCAAAGCGCCAGTGGCGGTTACTCATAAAAAATACTTTTTCATTTTTATTCCTTTTCTTCGATGGTACTCTTGAGGGACGGAGATACAACCCTGGCTCGCCCCCTCTCAAAGAGGGCTTTATTAACTTTTTTATTTTATGAATAAAGGGCGGAAAGAGCATTGCATGAGGGGCCGGGAAGTTGGGAGCTCTTTTAAAGAGGGCTAAAATAAAGCACGGGATACTAAAGAAATAAATTTTTAAGAAAGAAATCGGCATGATTGACACTCGGCCACATCCATCGAAAGTCAAAGTACTTATCAACCTTCTGCCTTATTTATGGCCGAAAGATGCGCCGAAAACCCGCCGGCGAGTTTTGCTCGCTATTACCTGTCTGCTGCTTAGCAAATTAGCGTCTATTAGCGTACCTATCCTTTATAAAAAGATCGTGGATATTTTTTCCCTAAAGCATCCGGCTTTAGAGGTGCCCCTCTTCCTTATTTTAGGTTATGGTCTTGTGCGCCTTTTAGGCGTCCTCTTTAATGAGTTGAAGGATGCGCTTTTTGCGTATGTAGGACAAGAAGCGATTCGCTCCCTCTCCTTACAAGTCTTTAAGCATTTGTTCACGCTCAGTTTAAGCTACCATTTAAGCCGCGCTACCGGGGCTTTAAGCCGTGCAATCGAACGCGGGACCAGCGGGATGGATTATTTGCTCTTTGCTTCTTTCTTCCATACGATTCCGATCATTCTTGAGATTACGGGGGTTTGTCTCTTATTACTTATCTTGTACCCTTGGTATATCTCCTTCTTAGTATTTTTGACCATGGCATGCTATGTCCTTATCACCATCTTGCTTATGGAATGGCGTCTTCGATATATTCGCTTAGCCAATACCTATGATGACCAAGCAGGATCTCGCTCCATCGATAGCCTTCTTAATTATGAGACCGTAAAATACTTTGGCAATGAAGAGTTGGAAGCCGAGCGCTTCGATCATATTCGCGAGCAATTAGCCCGAACAAATGTAAAAAGCAAATTGGTTTTAGCCGTCTTAAATATCAGCCAAGGATCGACCATCGTTCTCGGGGTGGTGGTGATTATGATTTTAGTAAGCTGGAATGTCGTGCAACAAAAAATGACGGTAGGTGATTTTGTCCTTATCATCACCTATCTCCTCCAACTTTATATGCCTTTAGGGTGGCTTGGCACGGTGTATCAAGGAATAAAGCAAGCGCTGATTAACATGGAAGAAATGCTCCGGCTCTTAAGCCACAAAGTAGAAATTACCGATCATCCTGCGGCAAAGCCGTTAAAAGTAAAAGAAGGGGAGATCGTTTTTGATCATGTCGCCTTTGCTTACCACCCAAATAGGCCTATTTTACAAGACATCTCCTTCAACGTGCCTCCTGGAGAGACAGTGGCGATCGTAGGCCCGAGTGGCGCAGGAAAATCCACCCTATCACGCCTCCTTTTTCGCTTTTATGAGCCAACGGGGGGAACGATAAAAATCGATGGTCAGAGCATCTCGATGGTCACCCAAAAAAGCTTACGACGAGCCATCGGTATTGTGCCCCAAGATACCGTGTTATTCAACGATACGGTGTTTTATAATATTGCTTATGGCAACAAAGATCTAACACTGCAAGAGGTTAAAAAAGCCGCAAAGCTTGCACAGCTTGATCATTTCATCGAATCTCTTCCGGAAAAGTACGACACTATCGTCGGAGAGCGCGGACTCAAACTTTCCGGTGGGGAAAAACAGCGGGTGGCTATCGCTCGAACGATCCTCAAGAACCCGGCTATTTATCTATTCGATGAGGCCACGTCAGCGCTTGATACGGCCACAGAGCTTGAGATTTTAAAAAGCCTTACACGCATCTCAAAAGGCAAAACAACGCTTATCATTACCCACCGTCTGACCATGGCGGCCCATGCCGATAAGATTCTTGTGCTGGACAAAGGGTATATCGTTGAGGAAGGTACCCATCAACAACTGCTAAAGAAAAAAGGCTTATATGCCGAGCTTTGGGAAAAGCAACAAGAAGAGATAAGATCCTGAGAGCATATTAAATGAAAATAAACCCTGTCCGTTGAGGAAAGGCAGAAGGAAAGTTTTCTTGGGCTTGGGTTGCAACGCTCTCTCTGTTATTTCAAGGCAAACACAGGGATAAGACTTTTTTATTCCTCTTTAACCTTCACAAGCTCTTCCTTAGAGACAGTCAAGAAGAACCGTGGGTATAACCTTTACGCTCAAAATCCACCTCATTTTTCATAAAACGCTCGAGCCCCTTGAAAGCTCATTGTATTGATTGTTGCCATTGAACACTCAGATTTCGTGCCACATTCATGAACAGCAGCCATTAATTTCGTGCCTAACCCCTGGTCGCGGTAATTTTTATCAACCCATAATTGATCTGTATAAATGCACCCGAAAATAATACTACCATTGCAACGCAACCGGCGATTATTTTACCTAATTCATCCCGAATGAAAAACGCAAAAGGGATAGCAGAGCCAAAATCTGTTGTCTCTTCGTTGATTTTTTGCGTAAGAAAGTCTATATTTATAGAGTTAGGTTTATTGTTAAATTCTATATTCATTATATCTATTTATAAACCCTCTTCAAAGCTTCAAAATCTCCTGTTGTAATAGCTGTAAGGTTATCTGTAATCTTTTCTACCGTCCAATCCCACCAGCTAAGTCTAAGCAAAAATTCTATTATCTCATCATCAAACCTTCTACGAATTATCCTTGCAGGATTTCCTCCAACAATTGTATAAGGCTCTACGTCTTTAGTGACCAGGCTATTTGTTCCTATAATAGCGCCATGACCAACTTTAACACCTTGCATTATTGTCGCTGAATTTCCTATCCAGACATCATTGCCAATGACCGTATCACCCTTGCTTACAACGTTCATGCTGGCATCACTCCAAGCGCCACCAAATACTTTGAATGGATAAGTCGAAACGCCATCCATCGCATGATTAGCTACATTCATGATAAATCTAACACCGCTAGCAATTTGGGAGAATTTACCGATAATAAGCTTATCTTGCATAAACTCAAACAAATAAAGGACATTTTTCTCGAAATTATATATATCCTCAGGATCATCATAGTAAGTATAATCACCAACAATAATCTGCGGACTTTTAATAATATTTTTTAAAAATACTGTACGAGTTACTCCTTTAATAGGATATAAATCATTTGAATCTGGGTATTTTATTTGGGATTGCATATGCTTAACTCGCTTGGTTATAATCTATTCTTAATATAAATAACATTTAAATTATAATAAATGGAACATAATATGTCTACTATTTTCAACAGTTATAGAAAATCAATTACTATTAAGGACCGTATAAAATCTAGGCAAATTATCGTGGGAGATTCTTCTTATTATTCTGGTTACTATTACGGCAGGCCTTTCGAGGATGGTGTTATGTATCTTGATGAGGAGGATAATTTCAGAAAAGAGCATGAGGTTGATAAATTAATTATAGGAAAATTTTGTTCTATAGCAACTGGGGTAAAATTCATGATGGGCGGTACTCAAGGCCATAATTATGAATGGATAGCAAATTGCCCTCTAGACTTTCTAGATGATGATTTTGATAGTTATAAAAAGATTACACCAAAAGCACATAGACTTAAAGGTGATACCATTATAGGCAATGATGTGTGGATTGGGGCTGAAAGCCTTATTATGCCGGGCATTAAAATAGCAGGCGGAGCTGTTGCCGGTGCAAGAAGTCTGGTTACAAAGAACATAGGACCTTATGAAATCTGGGGAGGTAACCCTGCTCGCTTTATTAAAAAAAGATTTAGCGATGAAGATATAGAAAAGCTGCTGCAAATCAAATGGTGGAACTGGAGCCGTGATAAAATCAAAGAAAATTTAGATTTGTTAAGATCTAAAGATGTAAATGGTTTGTGGTCTAAGATAAAAAAGCAGAGATAAAGTGTGCTCCATTTTCATGGCCTGTGCCAATCCCTTTCCCTGCTAAGCATCCAAACGGTGGCTTTAGGACAAAATGTCTCTTGCCCCATAATCCTTAGCTTTTTCCATAAGCTGACCTCGCGTCTTTATGATTCTCGTCCTCTTTTTGTAAAAAGTATCTAAGCCCTTACCTTTGAGCCTGAGGCGGCGTCTTTCTTTCTGGCTTAGATGTTGCTTTAGATGCCGTCTTTTTCACCGCCGATGTTGGTTTTGTAGAGGAAGGCTTTGCAGCAGGTTTCTCTGCCTCACTTGCCTTATCTTTTCCTGACATCTCGGAGGGTGTTTTAGCGCCGCTCTTTTTCTGGTCCTTTAAAAGCTCTTTTGCCCTCTCTTCAACCCACTCTTCCTGTAAAAAAGGTAAATATTCTGAAATAGCGGTAGGGAAAAGGCCTACTTTAACACTGCGAATAACCAAGATAATGCCCCCGATAAAAATTAGCCACATAGGCCAAAAGTAACCGCCTCCCGAAAAAGCCCATATGAGGATAGCAACCAGATTGATGACACCATACAGAGTAACATTTACATAAAGTTTCCTCTGCTCTGATGCTTTTTGACGCGCTTGTTCTTCTGTCATTTTTTGATCTCCTTCTTTAGCGTTACAGTGCCATTATAGTTTAAAGAAACTTCTATAAAATTATCTTAAATTTTTTCTTTTAAAAATCTCAAGAAAAAGTTTTCTTTTTTATCTATAAAGATTTTTTGCTTAAAAAAGAGAGGAAACTATTCTTCCCGTTCTTCTGGTTGCCACCCAAATTTTTCCCATGTCTCTTGCATATGGGCAGGTAAAGGAGCACGAATATGCTTTACTGATCCATCCACTTGAGGAACCGCTATCTCAATTGCATGTAAATGCAGACCACTCGGAAAATCTGACGCAGCACCCTTACTCTTGAAGGCGCCGTATTTATCATCCCCTACAATCGGGGTGCCAAGCATCTCACAATGCACACGAAGTTGATGGGTACGGCCCGTTAGCGGAAGCAGCTCTATCCAAGAAAAGGCCCTATTCACCTTTCTGAGCAATCTATAATGCGTAATGGCCTCACGTCCTGGTGTTAAAGGGTCATGATTGTTTTGATAAAGCTGTCCTACTTTTTCGATGTTGGAACGGAGCGTTCCTTCACGAGATGCGGGCACACCCTTGACAAGGGCCCAATACATTTTTTTGATTTTGTGCTCTCGAAAGGCTTCGGTCAACCAGGCAGCAGATGAGCGTGTTTTCGCCAAAATCAGCACCCCGCTCGTTTCTTTATCAAGCCGATGCACGATCTTAGGCTTTTCCGGGCACGTCTCCCCCATCAGTCCATAAGACAACCGATCAACATGCTGGCTTATTTTAGTTCCGCCTTGGGTAGCTAACCCCGGTAGTTTATTAAGCACAAATATATGTGCATCTTCGTAGATGACCAGCGAGCGAATAAAAGATTTATCCTTTTTAGATAAAATAGGCTCCTTAGGAGTCACATCCGGGGATTTTAAAAGGTCTTTTTGACCAAGGTTAGGCGGAAGGCGAACTTCATCTCCCTCTTTCACACGCGCATCTGCTTTAGCGCGCTTACTGTTAATGCGGACTTGTCCTGTACGGATGAGGATATGAGGAGATCGGACCATCGGATATTTCTTTCTTAACCACCGATCGAGGCGCATCCCCTCTTCATCGGCTTGTACGATGATCTTATTGGTTTTCTGTTGGTTATCGATACCCTGCATCATCACTCTCTGTGGCTTTTAACTTAAAGATAGGGAAATGAGTGCTACCCTATCATTCCATTTCCCTGAAGAAAAGAGATTCTTTCTCGTGAGCAAAGTTACCTTTTAATTTCACGCCCGAAAAGGTCTTTTCCCTTTCTACTCTAGGAGCATGGCTGGCTTATTGTTCTGCTCTTTGCTGAAGTCCGGGCGATAAAGCCCAACGGGTCATCTCCATCAAACGTGAGCAAGTTCGGGCAAATTCTTGATGCTCGGGCCACACTTCATCAAGAGGAACGTGAGCCGTGGCAACCATCTTTTTTTGGGCATCATAGAATATGTCAACAAGCTGAATAAAGCGTCGGCCTTCTTGCGCCTGCGAAGGCGTTAATTTGGGGATCTCCGTTACAATAAGAACCGAAATCTTACCCGCTAATAGTAGATAATCATCATTGCCTAACGGCTTTCCACAAAAATCCTGGAAAGACCCCATCGCAACGCCACCCGCGAAAAAGGGTATATACACCTCCCTTCCCTTCGACCGCAGGGTAAGCGGCGCGGGCTTTTCCGGGTGCGTTAAAGTCTTATAAAGGGCGGTAACTGCCTTCCTTGTTTTATCGTTAAGAGGAGAGAAATAAAAATTGCTTCGCAAGGCCCCCAATCGCCGATAATCTTGCAATGTATCGAGAGTGATAATCTTCAATTCTTTTTTAAGCAATTCGACAAATGGATAAAACCGCTCATAATGCAAACCATTTTTATAAAGGTCCTCCGGCGCCAAGTTAGTCGTGATAAGAAAGAGCACGTGACGCTTAAGCAACTCTTGTACCAAACGGCCAATAATCATGGCATCCGCAATGTCTCGGATCTCCAACTCATCGAGATATAAAAGCTGGTAACGCTTGGCAATATAATGAGCGACCCTCTCAATCGGTTGCGCATGAGAAGATGCGCGACGAAAGCGTCGCATGAGACGGTGCACATAAATCATAAATACATGAAAATGGACTTTCCTTTTTTTAAGGGGAACCTCCTGATACAAAAGAGTCATAAGCATCGTCTTACCACGACCGACGGAGCCATAAAGATAAAGCCCACACTTTACCTTCGTCTTCGAACGATCGCCTTGGAAGCGCGTCTTAAGGCGTTTTAACCAAGACACATGACCATGAGCTTGAGACGCCTCCTCCCACCAGTGACCCATCTCTTGTAAGAGGTGCTCTTGTGCTTGATTAGAGAGAATCTTTTTCTCTTTAACCCAGCTATGGTAAATATCGAGGAGCGCTTGATTCACTCGTTTATACTTGTCTCTCGATCATTCTTTTCTTTATTTTTGCGATTGCTTTCGCAGGGTTAAGGTTTTTCGGGCATGTTTGCGTACAATTCATAATTGTATGACACCGGTAGAGCTTGAAAGGATCCTCTAAGTTATCAAGTCGCTCCCCCGTTGCCTCATCCCGGCTATCCTCAATCCATCGGCCGGCTTGTAATAACGCTGCAGGCCCAAGATACCGGTCCCCATTCCACCAATAACTGGGGCAACTTGTTGAGCAACAAAAACATAAAATACACTCCCATAAACCATCAAGCTTTGCCCGGTCTTCCACACTTTGTAATCTTTCTTGTTTAAGGGAAGGAGTACTTTCAGTCTGCATCCACGGTTTAATCGATTGGTAATGGGCATAGGCCATTGATAAATCAATCACTAAATCTTTAACAACCGGCATATGGGGAAGAGGGTATATCTTAACGTCCCCTTTCACCTCCTCAATAGGCTTAATACAGGCAAGGGTATTCGTCCCATCAATATTCATCGAGCAACTTCCACAAATCCCTTCACGACAAGAACGACGGAATGTCAGCGTTGAATCAATTTCATTCTTGATCTTGATCACCGCATCCAAAACCATCGGGCCGCACTGATCGAGATCAATTTCAAATGTATCCAAGCGTGGTGTAGCGCCTTCCTCAGGATTATACCGATATACCTGAAATGTCTTTAACCTTTTTCCTGTTTTAGCCTGATGATGCTTCCCTGGACTAACTTTTGAATTTTTTGGAAGAGCGAATTTAACCATACCTTTTATCCTCACTACACCTTATTTATCAACCTGATTACCTCACTTGTTTCTTGAAGCATCGCTCCTGTGTTTCTTCCCTTTAACCTTTAAAGCCTCTTTCTGAAAGTAAGGCAAAGACCCTAAGAAATATCTAATGTGCCTTTAATACACTCTTTCCTGAGGCAAGATTGGCTCCACCTCTTGGGTAAGCGTATGCATGTGCACAGGTCTTTGCCCTAGCTTTACATTGTATTGGTTATCGAGCCAAGACACGGTGTGGTGCAACCAATTTTTATCATCCCGTTTTGCGTAATCCTCACGCGCATGTGCCCCCCGGCTCTCTTTGCGATGAAGGGCGGAATGTAACGTTACACAAGCTTGCGCGACCAGATTTTCGAGTTCTAACGTCTCTAAAAGATCGGTATTCCACACCATGCTTCGATCCGCCACCTGAAGATCTGATAATTTTCCCACAACATCTTTAAGCTGCACAACCCCCGTTTCAAGAAGGTCATGAACACGAAAGACAGAACAATGCTTTTGCATAAGGCGCTGGAGCTCATCACGAACTTGGGCTGTCTTCAAAGACCCTTTCGCATGGCGTCGCTGGTCTAACCGGGCGATTGCTTCTTCACCAGCATTTTTAGGCAAATCGGGCTGTGATTGGCCGGGTTTGTAAAGCTCGCACGCCCTAAGCGCCGCTGCGCGCCCAAACACAATAAGGTCAAGAAGAGAGTTCGTGCCAAGGCGATTGGCTCCATGCACTGAAACACATGCTGCCTCACCAATGGCCATTAATCCTGGCACAACCCGATGAGGATCGTCCCTCGTAGGCGCAAGCACTTCTCCATGGTAGTTAGTGGGAATGCCGCCCATGTTATAATGTACGGTTGGCAATACTGGAATCGGCTCCCTTGTGACATCAACACCCGCAAATATTTTAGCGGTTTCTGAAATGCCAGGCAAACGAGTCGCTAGCACCTCAGGGTCTAAATGCTCAAGATGTAACAACAAATGATCCTTGTTCTTTCCTACGCCACGGCCTTCATTAATCTCAATGGTCATGGCCCGGGATACCACATCACGCGACGCAAGGTCTTTAGCATTAGGGGCATACCGCTCCATAAAGCGCTCCCCGTGGGCATTGGTAAGGTATCCACCTTCACCACGCGCCCCCTCCGTAATAAGACAACCCGAGCCATAAATCCCTGTGGGGTGAAACTGAATGAATTCCATATCTTGGAGAGGAAAACCAGCTCGCAAAACCATCGCGTTGCCATCGCCTGTACATGTATGTGCCGACGTACACGAAAAATAAGCCCGGCCATAGCCACCCGTTGCCAACACAACGACATTAGCCGCAAACCGATGAATCGTCCCATTTTCAAGATCCCACGCTATAACACCACGCGGACGCCCATCCTGGTCGAGAATCAAATCCAAAGCAATGTACTCAACGAAGAACTGTGCTTGATATTTCAGACATTGCTGATAGAGGGTATGAAGAATAGCATGCCCTGTCCGGTCAGCCGCAGCACACGCCCGCTTTGCCATGGACTGGCCTTGGTTAATAGTATGACCACCGAAGGGACGTTGATAAATTTTCCCCTCTTCCGTTCTCGAAAAAGGCACACCTAAATGCTCGAGCTCAATAACGGCTGGGATGGCATTGCGGCACATATATTCAATGGCATCTTGATCCCCGAGCCAATCAGAGCCTTTGACCGTATCATACATATGATAGCGCCAGTTATCGCCATCACCCATATTACCAAGAGCGGCGCCGATACCCCCCTGGGCCGCTACTGTATGACTACGGGTTGGGAAAACTTTTGTAACACAAGCGGTGCGCAGCCCCGCGGCGCTCATTCCCAGTGTCGCGCGAAGGCCGGCACCCCCGGCGCCAACAACCACCACATCATAAATATGATCAATAATTTCATAAGATTTAAGAGCCATTTTAATCCATTACTTGCTGTGAAAAACTGATCGTTAGGATACTAAAGAGAGAAACAAGAGGAAGCAGAAAGAAAACGCCTTTAAGACCAATAAGGACAAGAAACTTAACACCTTTGCGATGAAGATAATCTTCGCATACCACCTGAGCTCCTAGATAGGCATGATACGAAGCAACAAGTACAAATACGCTCATTAAGAAAGCGTGCAAAGGCTGGGATAGCCATCCTAAAGCATCGCCATAATTAAGGCGAACCAATCTCAAAGCAGCAAGAAGGAACCAAAAAGTTAAAGGAATAAGAGCACACGCTGTAAGACGTTGGTAAGCCCAATGCCAGGTCCCTGTGCGAGCTGCTCCCAATCCTTTTGATCGTTTGAGCGGAGTGCGAAAATGAATATTGTCAGCCATTTAATCTCCTCAATAGCAAAAGAGCGCCATTATCCCCACGAGGCCCGTGAAAGAAAATGACAAAAACACAACTAACCAGCCTGTTAAGTGGACAGTCTTTAAGTCAAAACCAAAACCAAAATCCCACATCAAATGCCGAATACCATTAAACAAATGAAAAAAAAGAGAAAATACCCAACCAAACAGAACGATAAGACCTATCCAGCTGCTGATAAAAGCTTGCAAAAACTCAAAAACATTATCATTAAAAGCAAGAGACGCAAGCCAAACAACGAGAAATAACAAGCCAAAGCAAAAGGCAAGGCCCGTGAAACGATGCAAGATTGATAAGACCGACGTTATTTGTGGTCGATATACCTGGAGGTGAGGCGATAAGGGCCGACTATGCTTCATTCGTGTTCACCAACTTACCCACATTAAGAAATTTTTTGTACCCACTATACTTGGGGAAAGAATAAGGCGCAAGTAGTTTCATTTTAATCCTTTCGCCACAATTTTTTCAGCTACACGTAACGCATGCAAGCTCGATAAGGTATGAATGTTATCCGCAACCGACCAGAAGGTAATGCCATTCCTTCGAACATTGGCAGGCCGAATGCGGCTAATCGAAATTTTCTCTTCTCCTACGCAGTCGAGGGGCGTGTGATAGTTTTCGGGGGAAGACGAGATGACATCGAGAGCCTTTTTGGCCCGCCAAAGACGTTCAATATGGGGTATGTCAAGCTCTTTAGATGAGAGCAACGTAATGGATTGCGCACTGCCTAAAAACACAGGAATATGAATACATGACACGTTGAAACTCGTGTGATCCCCTAAGAGGACTCGGGTATCTTTTTCAAATAAGAGCTCTTCCAATGTCCGATGATCTTCCGCAAACTCACCTACCTGGGGAATCACATTGAAAGCAATTTGTTTATGAAACTGTGTCTTAGTAATGGAATCGTTTGTTAAAATCGCGCGAGTCTGGCGAAATAATTCATCCATTCCTGCCTGTCCTTGACTTGAGACCGGCTGCAACGCGCAAGAAAAAATATGGGAGATGTCAAAATGGCCTATTAAGGGGGCCAGGCAATAACAAAGCTGGATAGTAAGGCTTCCAGCGCAACGAAGAATGTCGCCTCGACGTACCGTTTCAAGTTGCTGTTCATTTGCCGCTAGACAAATAACAGGAATGGTAGGGCTTCCGGCATGAAACTTGGACAAATCAATGACCACTGCTCCACTTCGAGCCGCGCGCGACGAATAATACCCTGATAACCATTCATCCCCCATGAAAAACACAAGGTCCATCCGCGAAAAATCAAAATTTTCGATAGGCTCGATATCAAAGGTCTCTTCGTCACCAAAAGACACCTGCTTTCCTAACTGGTCGGAGGTACCCAAAGCAATAAGGTCACCAACCGGAAAATCATGTGCCCAAAGGGCATTTAGGAAATCACGTCCAACGGTCGTCGTTGCACCCGCCACGGCAATATTATAGGTCATATTCTCTTTATCCTTCTTGTGAATAAGGGCTCATGTTATTCTTTGCCTTTTCTTCTGGCTTATTTCTCTGAGTCCAACGCCGATGAATCCACAACCACTCCCAAGGTCTCTCCCGTATCCAACTTTCTAGATAATTGTACAAGCGTTGCGTCACCACTTCTTCTGAATTGGTTTCTTCCTGGAAAACAGCCGGCAAGATTGGCTCATAAAAAGTAATACGGAATCTTACACCTTTAAGGCGCTCGACCCGAACCGGAATAACAGGACATTGAAAACGACGTGCTAGTTTTGCTATGCCTGACGCCGCCATGGTCTCCTGGCCAAAAAAGTCCACAGCTATGCCATCGTTCATCTTTTGGTCCCCTAAAAGACCGATGGCACCCCCTTTGGTCATATAGCTTAAGATTCTTTTACTTCCAACACGTCCTTTGGGGATAGTAAGGATTCCAGCTTGCCTTCGAACAAATCGTAACATTTTATGGACGAAGGGATTATTAGGAGGGCGGTACACGAAGCGAACGTGCTCCTCGAATTTAAGGATTCCTAAAGCAACGACCTCCCAATTGGCTAAGTGACCGGAGAAATAAACTTTTCTTGCCTGCCCCTTACGAAGATGTTCGGTACCTACCCACTCAATACGTGACGTTTGACCCCTGCGTTGCAATTTACTAAGGTGAGGATATTCGAATACCACGCGCCCAATATTTTCCCACATTTCAAGGAAAATCCGAGTAATTTCTTTTTCTGTTTTGTCTGGAAAAGCCCTACGTAAATTATGATAAGCTACGTCGGCAAAACGCGTCCAAGGTCCAATTTTTCGACCAATCCAGCCACCAAGAGCCGAAGCGGCGTCCATCGGCAAAAGCCGTGACAAGACGAGCAAGAAGAGAACGAGGACCGCTTCTAAAGGCCTCTTAAAGAATTTCTTCACAAACAAGGATAAATCTTTTCCCACGTTCTTTACTTTCTCCTTTTATCCGCTCGCTGGGCAACAAGCCATTGATCCATATAGGCTTCTAGGAGGGATCTATTTTTAAATAGGATCTCATAGGACAATGACTTAATTTCCGGAAAGCGGTTCGTGTCAATCTTAACATAGTCCTTCATGGTGGTAAGAGGGATCGCCTCCTGTTGAGTAGCCTCCTGTATAATACCTTCGAGGTCTTCGGTAGTATAAGAGTAATGGTCCGGAAAGAAAACGGACTTAACTATTTTGATATCATAACGCTCCAGTAAATAAATGAATTTTTCGGGTAGCCCAATACCAGCAAATGCGAAGACCTTCTGGCCTTTATAACGCTCTCCATCAATTTCAATCATGGTCTCAAACGTTGGGAGTAAGGGCGCATAGGTTTCCTTCAATTGCTGGCGATCTTCCCCGACAATAATTAAGAGATCCGATCGGCCAAGCCCCTCAAGAACCGGTTCACGCAAAGGGCCCGCAGGAAAGCTATATCCATTGCCAAACCCCATGGTTCCGTCAACCACAACAATGTTAAGATCTTTTGCAAGAAACGGATATTGCAGGCCATCATCCATCAAGATCACATCAGCACCGGCTTTCTCACCTTGCTTGGCAAGCTCCACGCGATCCTTGCCGACCCACACCTCGCCTTCCGTTGCCAATAATAAAGCTTCATCACCCACGTCATCGGCTGTATTGAGTCCTCGATGGACACGCAGCGCGCCTTTCTTTTTCCGGCCATACCCGCGGCTAATGAAGTGAATGTTAGAAAAATATTTTTGTTTTAAAACCTTTGCTAAGGCTAGGCACACAGGTGTTTTTCCAGCGCCGCCCGTGGTTAAATTGCCCACACAAATGACCGGAATCTTGGACACATAATGAGGGCGCTCGGACATTCTTCTTTGACTGAAGAATTGATAAACCGACGAAAGGCCTTTTAAAAGGGGATTAACAGGTTGCTTGTGATACCAAAATTTAGGTGTTCTAAGCAACATGCTTGGCAAGGTCCTCTAGCTCTTTATCTAAGTCAGCGAGAAGGTGTATTATAATAGATCGATGGGATTGAGCAAGCGCATAAGAGTGCTCCTTATAAGACGTAAACGCTTCTGGGCTTTGGAAGAATTCGCGAAGGCGTTGGTATAATTCGTCTGCATTTTTTACTTCGATTGCAGCCTGGTGGTTTTGAAACTCCTCTCTTACCTCGGCAAAATTAAACATATGAGGGCCATGCAAGATCACGGTTTTAAAATGAGCCGGCTCGATAATATTATGCCCCCCTTGAGGGGCCATGGAACCTCCTACAAAAACAACTGTAGCCAGGTCAAATAATGTCCCAAGCTTACCTAGAGAATCTATAATCACCACATCACAAGGAGCTTGATAAAAAGACGGCTGCGACGTCCACTGTATCCTGAGGTGCCGGCGGTGCCCTTGCTCTACTATCGAGCGCAAGCGCGAGGGGTGACGGGGAGCAATCAGAGACATTACCTCCACACCTTCTTCTACTAACCGCTGGTGAACTTCAAAAGCTATTTCCTCCTCAGGATAATGAGTGCTGGCATAGACAATAAGATTCTTCGCCTTAACAAGGGTTGTTAAATGATCCTTAAGCCGTGGGTCAACCGCAAGCGGCTTAGAGCTGTATTTAAGGTGTCCATAACATTTTACGCGAGTGTGTCCCGCTTGCCGAAACCTCCCCTCCTGTTCCTTACTTTGCGCATAGATCGCTTGGAATGCCTCGAGTAAATGTTTAAAGCTCTGCCTTAAAATCGACCATCTTTTAAAAGACCGCCGCGAGATGCAAGCGTTTATTAAGAAGGCAGGAATCCCAAGGCCTTTTAGGCGGAGCAATTGATTGGGCCAAAATTCTGATTCCAACCAAAAGACAACACTTGGCCGCCAATAGCTTAAAAATCGTTGGGTTATCTGCGGAGTATCGAGAGGAGCAAATTGGTGAATTACCTTCTCCGGCAACATCTTCTCAAGCACCTTGAAAGAGGATAAAGTCCCTGTTGTGAGCAAGATATCAAATCGAGGGTAGCGCTCTTTCATAGCTTGAATGAGGGTAAGAGCCGTCAAGGATTCACCTACACTTGCCGCATGGAACCAGGCAAGAGGTTTCTCCCCCCTTTTTACACTTGGGTGCCCTAAGCGCTCTTTCAAACGAATTTTATCCTCTTTCCCCTTGAAAGCGCGTCCATAAAGCCATAACGCCAGCCAAGGAGATAGACAAAAAGAGAGGAGACGATACAGAAAAATTACCATAAATAAATAGGGGATACTCCTGCTGTTAAGAATTCTTGCTCGGCAAGGCAAATTTCTCAGCGTCTTTCCCCACACGCTGGATGGTAAGCCTTACAATGCGGTCGCCTTGCTTAATATTATTGAGCACCTCTTGCCCCTCTACCACATAGCCAAAAACGCTATGTTTCTTATCAAGCCAAGGGGTGGGGCCATGGGTAATAAAAAATTGGCTCCCATTCGTATTGGGGCCGGCATTGGCCATGGACAAAGTTCCAGGACGATCATGCACTAAATCTGGATGAAACTCATCAGCGAATGTGTAACCGGGGCCACCGCGCCCATTTCCTAACGGATCTCCTCCTTGAATCATAAAGTTGTCAATCACCCGATGAAATCTCAGCCCATCATAAAAATTTGAATGGCCGTGTCGTTGATGCTTCTTACTACCTTCCGCAAGCCTTACGAAATTTTCAGTTGTCTTGGGCGCCTTCTTATACTCAAGAGCAATCTTAATGATTCCTTTGTTTGTCTCAAGTAGAGCATAAACCCCTTCTTTAGAGAGGGCTTCTGCAAGACTTTTTGCCGGGGCCAAACCAAGGAAACAGAGAGAAAAAATAAAATTTATGAATTTAACCATTTTTATGTACCTTTTTGAACAAACCGTTCACTTCATCATCCTGACTGTAATTGTTCATGACTTAAAGATCAATAGCTCCCAAAATTTTCTCTCAAGAAACACTTTACTTGACCGCGAGAGATCAATCGCAGATAAAGAACAAGAGGAAAGTTAGAAAGAGAAAACACAGATGCTTTTGTCGGTTTATTGCAAAGGCTTTTTTCTTAATTAAAGAGAGAAGACGGTTATCCTCACGCCATAAGGTTGGGCAAGGCTTTAAGGAATAGCAATGATTGAAAAGATTTATTCGGCACACACCATCGAAGCAAAACAATTCAAAATGTGGACAGAGGGAGAGCATTTTAGCGCCAATCTCCATCCTGATGGAAAACCCTATACGATTATGATGCCCCCCCCCAATGTCACAGGCTATTTACATATAGGACATGCCTTAACCTACACATTACAAGATATCCTTATTCGCCATCACCGCAAACAAGGCCGAAAGGTCTTATGGCAATCAGGAATGGACCATGCAGGAATTTCCACCCAAATAGTCGTGGAACGCCGCCTCGATCAAGAAGGAATCTCGCGCCATACCTTAGGACGCGATGAATTTGTAAAACGTGTGTGGGAGTGGAAAGAATATTCCGGCGGAAAGATAAAAGAGCAAATGGATCGCTTAGGTCTTTCGGTGGATTGGAGCCGAGGCCGCTTTACGATGGATGAGGGATTCAGCCACGCGGTCCGGGATGTTTTCGTTAAATTGTTTGAAGAAGGCCTTATTTACCGCGATAAGCGCCTTGTTCACTGGGACGCTACGCTGCAAAGCACGTTGTCGGATTTAGAAGTTATCAATAAGCCTATTAAGGGATATTTTTATTATCTCCGCTATCCCCTTCAAGGCCAAGAAATTCACTCTATTACCGTCGCCACCACACGGCCTGAGACGTTGTTTGGCGATACCGCCATCGCGGTGCACCCGGACGATGAACGTTTTAAACATCTTATCGGGCAGAAAGCTCTCAATCCTTTGACAAACCAACCTTTACCTATTATTGCCGATTCTTACTGCGACCCTCAAAAAGGAACGGGCGCTGTAAAGATAACGCCTGGACATGATTTCAATGATTTCGAGGTAGGGAAAAGGCACGACTTGCCCATCGTAAACATCTTTACGGACACCAACCATTTAAATGAAAATGCCCCCCCGCTTTATCAGAGACTTTCCCGCGAGGAAGCTCGTGAGAAGGTTATAGAGGCATTAAACGCCAAAGGCCTTATTGAGAAAATCGAAGAATTAGAGCATACCGTTCCTTATGGTGAGCGTTCTCAAAGTATTGTAGAGCCACGATTAACCAATCAATGGTTTGTTGATGCGAAGAAATTAGCCATTGATGCTATCAAAGCTGTTGAGGAATCAAAAACGGTCTTCGTCCCCCCTCATTGGGCTCAAGTGTACTTTCAATGGATGCGCAATATTCAGCCATGGTGTATTTCACGCCAGCTTTGGTGGGGACACCGTATTCCAGCTTGGTATGGACCCGATAAAAAAGTCTTTGTCGCCATTTCCCAAGAACAGGCTAAAATAGAAGCCAAACTCCATTATGGGAAAGAGGTCGCACTCGAGCAAGACGAAGATGTCCTCGATACCTGGTTTTCCTCCAGCTTATGGCCCTTTGCCACCCTTGCTTGGCCAGAGAAACACTTCCATTACCCGGGTGACGTCCTCATAACGGGCCATGATATTATTTTCTTTTGGGTAGCGCGTATGATGATGATGGGGCTGTATTTTAATAAGGAAGTTCCCTTTAAAACCGTCTATATTCATGCTTTAGTAAAAGATGAAAAAGGACAAAAAATGTCAAAATCCAAGGGAAATGTGGCTGATCCTTTGGATTTGATTGAGCGCTATGGCGCCGATGCGTTGCGCTTGACCCTTACCCTTCAAGCCGCACCCGGACGGGATATTCGCTTTTCTGATACGAAAATTGAAGGCTCGCGTAACTTTAATACGAAATTGTGGAACGCCACGCGCTTTTGTCTCATGAATGGTTGTGAGCTTAAGAAAGGCTTTCGACCCTCGCACGCTTCCCACCTAATCAATCAATGGATCATCCATAAAACGGAAGAATTGAGGAGAGAATTAGAAGAAGCCTATGCTCATTATCGTTTTAATGATATTTCGGATAAACTTTACCAATTTACGTGGAAAACGTTTTGCGATTGGTACCTTGAGTTCACAAAGCCCATCATAGCCGGAGAGAATCAAGAGGCAAAAACGGAGACTCAGCAAACCACTGCGTGGGTGCTACGCCAAATCCTCCAATACTTACACCCTCTCATCCCTTTTATTACTGAAGAGCTTTGGCCGCATATTCACTTAGACAAACAAGAACCACTCGTGCGCTGCTCCTATGACACACCCGAAGATGTCTCATTGTTTGCTGCGTCCACCGAAGTTATTGACCGGGTATGTGACATTATTTCCGGGATTCGCCGCACGCGTATGGATATGGGACTTTCAGTAAAAATACCGCTGCCCATTATAATTGTCAGCGATAGAACCAATACAAGCTCAAGCCTTTATTCTCACGAACCCCTTATTAAAAAACTTGCTCATGTAAGCGAGATCCGATATGTGGATCAGTTTATCGAAGAAAAAGGCGTCTATTATCTTCCCTTAAAAGGCGTGACGCTTGCTATTCCTTTCAGCGGCATGCCTAACATGGATCAACAAGGGGAAAAGCTCCAAGAAGAACTCAAGAAAATCAAGGAAGAGCTGCAGAAACATGAAAAAAAATTAGCCAATTCTCAATTCATGGCAAATGCTCCAGAAGAGGTTGTTCTTGATATTAAGGAACGCCAGGCACAAGCAATGACACAAAAAGAAAAGATGGAGCAAATACTAAAGTATTTCGAATGAATGCCCCTGAGGTTTTATAGAGAGCTACCATAAGAATCCTACCTTTTAGGAATAAAGGCGCAAAGCTATAAGGAGTCATATCCCAGGGCCCTATTCAAGAAAAAGGATAATACAAAGGAGTGGCAAAGATCTAAAACAGGTGAGAGTAAGGGACGTTAATATTCCCGCTATTTTCCAGGGTCGCTAACGCTATACCCGTGGTAAGGAATGAAGTTTATAGCCACCGGCCGATATATTTTTTATAAACTTAGATAAATTTTACCTAATTTTTAATTTATTTGCTAGATACATAGATTAAAGACAATGAAAAATGAGGTTACCCATGCGATCCACTCATCGCATTTTCAGCTTGTTTCTTTATATAATTATTTTAAGTAGCAGCTCTTTTGCGCACACTGGCACGCCCATTGCTGACCTTCCCTCTACTTCTCACCCTTATGAAGACTTTTATAATGATAATATGTTAATGCCAGAGCCGGATCCTTTCGAAAGCTTAAATCGCGGTATGTTTGAATTTAACCTGTTGATTGATAAAATGCTTATTAAGCCGATAGCTGGCATCTACCGGGATACTCTGCATGAGGAAGTAAGGACAGGCATACATAATGTTTTACAAAATCTTAGAGCGCCGCTCTATTGCGCTAACTTTGCCTTACAAGGAGAAGGAAAAAGATCAATAAATTCTTTCTTACGCTTTTTTCTTAATACGGTTTTTGGGATCGCCGGGTTGTTTGATGTAGCAACAAACCTGTTGGTTCCTGACTATAGAACTGATTTTGACGAAACTCTCGCACGGTACAAAGTCCCCAGAGGGCCCTACTTAATGATGCCACTACTTGGCCCATCGAACCCAAGAAATCTCGTGAGTCAAGTGGTTGAATGGGTAGCCGACCCCTTCAATCGTGTAACAAGACGCCGCAATTGGAATGCGGCAAGGTATACGCGGCTTGCCCTGGAGGTTATTGATAGCAGAGAAGATATGCTTGGAACTTTAGACTTATTAGAAAAAAATTCTTTCGATCTTTATGCCACTATTCGTAACGGCTTTTCTCAAAAAAGTCTCGCTAAAGAAAACAAATGGTCTAGCAGAAAGTAAGTTATTAATCTATAATTGAGCAATATTTTAAATATTGTTAACAAAGAATTAAGCGACAAATGATTACATCATTGTATTGTGTGTGTAATGAGTGTTTAATATGTGGAAAAATTGTTTAAGGCTCAAGAAGAAAAATACTTTTCTCTGTCTTGTTATGACTATTTTATTATCTTTTTATTCCTTTTCTTCTTTAGAGGGAAAAGGTTTATCTCATCAACTTCAACAAGCCCAAGAAAAAATTCGGGAACTGGCGGATGATGGTCTAAGTTTAATTTCTAAGGAGTCTCTTTCCCAGGAGGAAAAGAAGGATAATTTTTGTTTATTATTAGGAAGCTATTTTGATATAGAGGGAATTGCTAAATTCTCCCTTGGCCGCCGAAGCCGTGAAGCGACAAAAGAAGAGTTGCAAGAATATACTGGGCTTTTCCATAAGATGATTTTTAATGTGTATTTTGACCAATTTAAGGAATTAAATGTTACGGAGCTTACTATCACCTCGGCCCACAAAGAAAACGATAGTACCATCCGGGTTAAGACCATTATAAAGCGTCGTGGTAGCGCTAATGACATAGGGGTCGATTGGTTACTTACGCTGCAGAATGAACAAAAAAAATTACTTATCTTTGATATAATTATAGATAATGTAAGCCTTACAATTGCTCAAGCACGCGAGATACGTTCTATCCTTGAACAGAAAGGCGGGTTGATCCAAGGAGTTATTGAATATCTGCGCACTAATTTTGCAAACGCTGAAAAATATTGCCGCCTTCCCCAAATAAGCCGCTAGGAAAATAAAGAGATGTTTGTGTGCGATCGATCCTTGACGTTTTCCTCCCCTCATACTACCTTGAACCAATATTTCACCTAAGAAAGGCAGAAGATGAACTCAGAAAACAAGGCAAAAAAACATACGCCAGCCAATCACAACGGGGAGCAGATGCTCGCCGTAAGAAAGCAATATATCAAGGACCTTTCTTTTGAAAATCCTTTAGGAGCAGCTTTCTTGCCTGCTAACAAGCAGCCGGAAATCCAAGTAAATATGGAGGCAGAAGCGGAGAAGCTTGAGGGGCAAGAGTATGAGGTTATCTTGTCAATTAACGTAGAAGCCAAGTTGGAAGGAAAGGCCATTTTTATCTTAGAGCTTGTCTATGCTGGGTTATTCGTTCTTGAAAATATCCCGGAAGACATCTTAAAGCCCGTTCTGTTTATTGAATGTCCACGGCTTCTATTCCCCTTTGCGCGGAATGTGGTGGCTGACACCGTACGTGAGGCTGGGTTCCCACCTCTTTTACTTAACCCGGTGGACTTTGCCGCTTTATTCGAAAGCAGCCAACAGGAAGACAGTAAGCAGCATTAATTTTTACGTCTTTCCTTAACCAAATGGCTAAAACATCCGTAAAGAGCGGAGCAAAAACGGTTTGTGTTGGCATAGTATCTAAGTTATATGCTTAGCTATCTCTGGATTGGCATTACATCCATTTCCTATAAATGGAATGAGGGGCCCTCATACACCCGTCCAAATAGGTTGGTGAATGTCCTGCAGGAGCCTTTTATGAGCTTCATATTCCTCTTCCTTCAGGGTAAAATGCCGCGGCTCCCTTCTTAAAGAATAAGTAGCGGGTAATGAAACGCTAAGCTTTTGTTTTGTCCCCACATCCAAAGCAAGTTCTTGCTGGCGACCACCCATAAGCTCAAGATAAACATCACACAAAAGCTCAGAATCTAACAGAGCTCCGTGTTTCGTGCGGGCACTTAAATCAATTTTAAACCTCTTACAAAGCGCATCAAGGCTAGCAGGAGATCCTGGAAATTTCTGGCGCGCCACTTTTAATGTGTCGACCACCTCGTTCTTTAATGATATCTCGAATCCTGCATTTTCTAATTCATACCGGATAAACTTTAAATCGAACTCAGCATTATGAATTACTAAAGTAGCATCTTCAATAAATTCTAAAAACTTGTGCGCAATCGCCTCAAATGTTGGATGGTCCTTTAAGAAATCTTCGGAAAGCCCATGAACTTGGTAAGCTTCGTTCGGCATAGAACGCAAAGGATTGATATAAGTGTGAAAGACCTTACCAGTAGGCAGGTAATTAAAGATTTCAATGCACGCAAGTTCGACAATTTTATGACCTGCGTAAGGGTCAAAACCTGTCGTTTCACTATCAAGAACAATTTCACGCATTTTTATAAAATCTTCCTCACTATTTTCTCTAGCTGCCGCTTCATACAACGACGCCCAAACGTAGAAGAAACCACATAGTGGGCTCGCCTTTCTTTTTCTTTGCTTGGAAGCTGTCTTTTATTCATAAAGAGAAATTTCTTGAGTGTTAAACGAGGGCGGGTCACAAGCCGAGCAAGGCGCACAGGACCCCAAGCCTTAATCGCAATAATAATATCAAATTCCTTTTCGCGACCCGCCTCAAAGAGCAAAGGCACATCAACAACCCCTAAGGCCGCTCCTTTGGCTTGGCATTCCGCAAAAAAGGATTCATGGGCTTTAAAAACATAAGGATGTAAGATTTTTTCTAAGGTTGTTAGGAGCGACGGATTGCCCTCCACTTCTTTGGCCAGCACAGAACGATGAACCTTGCGTCCACTACAAGCTTGGGGAACGATTTTTTTAATAGATTCAAAGACATCTGAGTTGTTTTCTAGGAGCGCGTGAACAACCTCATCGGAGCTTTGAGTTGGAAAACCCATCGAACGCAACATGTGCGTTGCTGTCGATTTACCCACATTTATCGAGCCTGTAATTGCTACTTTCTTCATTGAAGCTCTGAGAATGTTATTCTTCCTTATGTCCTTTAAGAGGAAAGAGAGCACAACTACTCGCCCTTCCTATCGTATGTCTTCTTAAGGGTATAACGTTATTCTTTTCTAAGCAAGACCATGCTCTCCTATAAACTTGTTATAGGCGTATTGTTCTTTTTTAACATTTTCTTCTTTGGCACATAGAGGGCTTCACAAGAAAAAAGAGACCTTCTATTCACCGTTGTGTGGAAGCGTTATGTCAGGTGCCGTAACAGACTTCATCCCGACGACATGATAGCCACAATCCACATGATGGATTTCGCCCGTCACGGCACTCGATAGATCGCTTAGCAAGTAAAGTCCCGCTTTCCCAACCTCGTCTAGAGTTACGTTCCTTTTCAAAGGGGCGTTATATTCATTCCATTTTAAAATATAATGGAAATCGCCGATCCCTTTTGCAGCCAATGTTTTAATAGGACCTGCTGACATAGCATTCACGCGAATATTATCGGGGCCAAGATCAACGGCTAAATAACGCACACTTGCCTCCAAAGCAGCTTTGGCAAGTCCCATCACATTATAATGGGGCATGACCTTTTCCGCTCCATAATAGGTAAGAGTTAAAAGGCTACCACCATCTCTCATCAAAGGCGCTGCGCAGCGAGCAACCGCCGTAAAAGAATAGCAAGAAACATTCATGGCTAACAAAAAATTTTCAAGCGAGGTATCAAGATATTTTCCCTTGAGCTCTTCTTTTTTAGAAAACGCCAGAGAGTGCACAATAAAATCTAACTTTCCCCATTTTTTCTCAAGCTCTTCGAATACTTTTACAATATTATCTTCTTGGGTCACATCGCAAGGCAAGATAACATCCGATTCGACTGTTGCCGCCAAACTCCTCACGCGCTTTTCCAAGATCTCACCCTGATAAGTAAAACCCACGGTAGCACCATGCTGATAAAGAACATTTGCAATATTCCAAGCGATTGACTTATCGTTGGCCACTCCCATAATCAAGCCTCGCTTCCCAGACATTAAGGGCTGATACTGATTCATTTTTTTCCTCTCTTAAACTTTTTTCAACTAAAAAACTCTCTCAAATAATTCTTGCATGTTAACAACAGTGATGTTACGAAGAGTACAGTTATATTGTGTTTTGGGGTGTAGCCAAGTGGTAAGGCAGCGGGTTTTGGTCCCGTGATCGTGGGTTCGAATCCTACCACCCCAGCCACCTACACTAAAATCCCAAACATCTTGATAATCATCTTTTTCCTCTGCCTCTTCCTTTTCTTCCCAATTACCTATTTACAGACTCTTGAAGGCAGAGCGCCATCTCTTGAATCACACGCCGGATATGTTTATTCGCCGTTGTGTAAAAAACTTGTTTCCCCCGACGCTCAGGACGCAAAATATGGCCAGCTCGAAGCAAACGCAAATGATGACTCACAAGAGACTGGGCCAATTTTAGCCGATGGGCTATCTCCGTGACCGCGAGGGGAAAATCGAGACAAGATAAAACTATTTTAAGGCGGTTGGGTTCACCCAGCAATTTCATTAGATGCGCCAGTGATGGGACAAAACTTTCAAGCTTATTTTTACTTATAAGCGCCACCTTCTTAATCCTCTGGCTTCATTACCCGGTCCACCTGTATAAGACCTCCGCTTTATCATATGAAAATATATTCATTTGTAAAGGTCTTTCCTTGGCTGTGATTTTATCTATAGGCTTACTATTTTCGCCCTCTATACTTAATGTTAAGAATTTATTATGAAATGAAGAGTAAAGTTTATACACAGAGAAATAAAAAACATCACAGGAACAACATCATGAACAAAATAAATATTGCATTACTTAGCTTTGGCTTATTCGCCGCTTCTTTATTTTCATCCCCCAGCGCCAACGCTTTCGGCAACCCCTTTTTATGGTCGTCAGAAAAATGCAACAAATTGTGTAAAGACAAATCTGTGTGCCGTGATCCCAAAAAATCATCTGTATGCCGGAAAAAATGTAGAAAATCTTTTAATATGGACGCGATGTGCCGCGCCCTTACAAAAGAAGAAATTGACCAATGGGTGATGGGCCGCCAAGGGGAATTTAGCGACCTTGAAAAAAAATTAATAGAATATATCAACAGCCAAGGAGGTAATGTTGGGAGCACAATACGTCAAACCATGCCTTCACCCAACAATTACAATGCTCCTCCCGCACATTATTAATCCTCTGCTTTACCGCTTTTTATATGAGCTTATTATATAAATGCGTCTTCGAAGGCACCACGAACGTGGTGCCTTCGCTTATATGTCTCCTTCAAATAATATCTCTTTAAAACTTTGAGGCATTTCTTCACTGGCATCCCTTAATAGGCGTATTTTTCTCATGATGCTCTGGTTTTATACACACGCCATTTAATAATTAATATAAACTCCAACCACCCACACTTTATATAAATTCAAAAGGAATTGACTATTAGTAAAATATGTTAAGCAGTAAGGAGACATAAAAATGAATGGAAAAGTAAGAATATTGAGCACTTTCCTTTTAATTCTCTGCTCTCTCATGGCTACCCCTGCAAAGGCTGGGATAGGCGAGGGAGTATGGATCCCATCCGAAGAAGAGATCCAAAGGGTGCAGTTATGGAGCTTAAAGCAAGCGTCTCTAACATCAAGCGATCAAATATATGACCAAGCTGTTTCTTTTGCCAAAAGGAGCCAATCTAATCAAACCATTATTAACGAGATTATCCACATACTTGAGGAGAGAGCGAAAAATAACGATCCTTATAGCCTTTATTTCGCCACCGCCCTTGGGCAAATGTATTACGAAGGAACGCTCGTGGAAAAGGATGACGAAAAAGCGAAGGTTTATTTAAAAGAAGCATCTTCGAAGGATCCTCTTTATGGAAAACCCTATAACCTTCTTCAAAAGATCCTCTTTGGTGACAAGCCTATCCAGAAGGGATTCCTCAATACAACCAACATTGAACACTATAATGAGGACGTTAAGAATCTCCTTTTCTCTATTAATAGAGAGTTTTGGTATCTTCCTTCAGCGGTGATACTAGGAACTATTTCTCTTATCGTAGGCCATGCGGTATATACCGTAGGTTATCCTATTGGGACGTATCTCTGGAGTCAGTATATACGTCGGCATTGAGATAGAGGGGCCTCAAGCACTAAAAGTAGCAAGGCCTTGAGGAAGAGAAGCGGTCAGTCGATCGAAAAGTTCCCAAAGTTAACGAGCGAGGAAGACAAGGGAGGACAGGGCGCGGCTGCGCTTAAGACTCTTTGCTATCGACCGTCCCCTCCTGCCTCAACTTTGCTAAGGGTGAAGCCGCTGCGATGATTTCTTCCCATTTTCTTTACTCTTGCTGGGAGGAATCCTTATGTCTCAGGAAGATAATCTTATCGGCCATGCTTTAGAAAGAGCAACCACGCCTTTTCTCTCTCCCCCTTCAACCAGTCGAAGTAATATTCTTTATATATTAATGGCGCATTAATAGCCTTAGTAAAAGGCATACTCTATAAAAACCCGCACATTAAGAACAAATACATTAAAATTATACATATTAATTATTTTATGTTAACCGCTTTTTACTAAATTAGGTAGAGTCCGACCACAGAAAAGAAAGAAGATAAAATGATGAAAATGACTAAAATAGCATTCGCTACGTTTATCTTAAGCGCTACCTCTCTCAGCTTCTCCCCTACCACAGAAGCCATTGGCTATGGCTCATCAGCGCCTTCTTATGGCTCACCTGCACCTTGGAAAGGAGCAACTCCCTCTTCTTTCGGTACAAGAGACCAGCCATTTATCGGCACTCAAAAAGGAAGGTCATCCCCTCGCTCAAGACAGACGAGCGATGCCTGGAAGCATAGGATGTCAGGGGAAACCGACTTTCCCAGTGACACCCCTTCTTATGGCTCAGGGGCGCCAAGCGATGCCTGGAAGCATAGGATGTCAGGGGAAACCGACTTTCCCAGTGACACCCCTTATGGCTCAGGGGCACCAAGCGATGCTTGGAAGGATCATATGTCAGGGGAAACCGACTTTCCCAGTGACACCCCTTATGGCTCAGGGGCACCAAGCGATGCTTGGAAGGATCATATGTCAGGGGAAACCGACTTTCCCAGTGACACCCCTTCTTATGGCTCAGGAGCACCAAGCGATGCCTGGAAGCATAGGATGTCAGGGGAAACCGACTTTCCCAGTGACACCACTTATGGCTCAGGGGCACCAAGCGATGCTTGGGAGAACCATATGTCAGGAGAGACCGACTTTTCTAGTGATGCCTCTTCTTACAGAGAATCTCATGCCGCGACCTCGACAAAAAAGAGACACCTGAAGGCTAGCCCCAAGTGGCAACAAATCCAAGCAAAAAACAAAAGACCACCAATCAGCAAAACAGGTGGCCGCGGTACCCTACCTCCTCGGTATCGTACACAGCCCACTTCTCCTACCGGTGCATGGGAATAAAGCAGACACCTGACTTTAACAAGCGATTTAACCAGCTCCTCCCTTTTCTCCAAGAAAGGGGAGGAGCCAGGCAAAAATTACAAGCAACCGTTACAAGCATCTATCTTCATAGCAAGTCCTTCAATGCATGTCCCTTTCCCCTCCTGAGGCTGAAGCGTTAAAGAGAATCCAAAAAAAGATCGAGCTTCGCCAAATCATCGAATTGAATGGTCACATTTACCTTCCCGCTCGATGAGATGCTGACCTGCGTTGAGGCCCTCAGCTTCTCGTTAAGTTTATGTTGTAAATACACAAGGTCACTATCTTGCAAAGAAGGGAAAGCCTCAGGAGATGATGTTTTAAAGGAAGGCAATCGCCTTGATCGCTGCCTTTCCGCTTGGCGAACTGTGAGCCCTTTTCGGAGAATATCATAAGCGGTGCGGGAAGGATCCTGTTCATTAAGCAAGGCGCGCGCATGACCAGGTGTTAGCTTTTGTTCTTGAATAAGAGCTTTGACGTCCTCCGGTAAATTTAATAAACGTAGTGTATTGGCAATGTGGCTACGACTCTTGCCAACAATCTGGGCGATTTGCTCTTGAGTATACCCGAATTCTTCCTTGAATTGTTGATAGGCTTTTGCCTCTTCAATAGCAGTCAGATCTTCCCGTTGAATATTTTCGATCAGCGAGATTTTAAGTACATCCTCTCGCGAAAGCTTCTTTATCAAAATGGGAACTTCTTTTATATCCGCATAGGATGCTGCTCGCCAACGGCGCTCCCCCGCAACAATTTCATATTTGCCTTGCTGGTCCATTTCCGTCACAACAATAGGCTGCAACATACCGGATTCACGAATAGACAAGGAAAGCTCCTCGATTTTTTCTTGATCGAAATATTGGCGAGGTTGATTTTTATTGGGCTCCAACATCTCGATCGGCACTATTTTAAATGATTCGTTGGATCCTTGTGCTCTGTTTTGTTGATGAAAGATCTCGGACAAACCGCGCCCCATAACCACTTTCTTTGCACCTGTGCCCATATGTTTTACTTTGCCTTTCTTAATGACCTTACGTTCTGTTTATTTATTGATAACCTCTTTAGCCAGCTGAATATAAGCTGAGGCCCCACTTGAGGTATAATCATGAATTAATCCTGGCAAACCAAAAGAGGGAGCTTCGCTCAATTTTACATTGCGAGGGATGATTGTCTTAAAGACAATATGGCCAAAATACTTGGATACCTCATTCACCACTTTATGATTTAAGGCATTACGTTGATCATACATCGTCAATACCACACCGGAAATGTGGATGTGAGGGTTAAAACATTCTTTAATCGTTTCAATGGTCTTAATAAGCTGCGCAAGCCCTTCTAAAGCCAAGTATTCGCATTGAATGGGAATAATAACACTTTTCGAGGCCACGAGCGCATTAATTGAAATAAGCCCCATGGAAGGAGGGCAATCGATGAGCACATAGTGAAATTTTGAACGAAAATCACTCCATCGCTCTTTTAGCCAAAATTCGCGCTCTTCTTGCTGAGCAAGTTCGATTTCGGCGGCGACTAAATCACGGGACGAAGCGAGTACCTTTAGATGGGGAATTTCTGTTGTTTGAAGCGCCTCTTCAATCCCTACCATGCCCATTAATACATGGTAGCTGCTCCACTTAAGATTTTTTTCCTTTAAGGGCAGGGAAGAAGATGCATTACACTGAGGATCCAAATCAATAAGAAGAACGTCTTTCTTGGTTGCGGCGAGTGCAGTTGCAAGATTAACGGCTGTCGTTGTCTTCCCAACGCCTCCTTTTTGATTCACAATGGCGATGATGTTATCTGGTTCTAACCCCATGCAATATGTTGGCTCCTTAACCGCGTTTTATTAATAAAGGAAGCAATAAATGTATTCTTCAAGGGTACCTATCTATACCATTGATCCCTCATTTAGGCAACGTTCTGCTGCACCCGCCATGAGGGTAACGTTACTTTTACCACCGTTCCTTCATTGATTTTGCTCGTAATATAAAATAATCCTTCATGTAACTCGATAAACCTTTTGGCTAGAGGCAAACCAAGACCAGTTCCTGGTCGGTTTCCAAGCGGCCTTCCTGCTTGCCCGAAGGTTGTCAGCGCTTTAGGGATATCTTCTTCCGCCATGCCCACACCATTATCTCTCACTTCGATCTCAAGATTTTTCTGCGCGTTCACTATGGTTCTTACCATAATTATTCCTCCTTGGGGGGTGAATTTAAGAGAATTGGAGATGAGGTTAATAAACACTTGCTTAAGAAGCCGAAAATCAGCCAGTAAATAAGGTGGAGGTGTCCACAAGTCTAAGACAATTCGGATTTGACTCTTGTAGGCTAATGTCTTTAAAAGGTGCCAGCTTTCATATAAAACCTGATTGATGGAAATAACGTGCTCATCAAGCTCAAATTTATCTGATTCGGCTTTGGCTAAGTCAAGTAAATCACTGATAAGTTCTAAAAGATATTTCCCGCTCGCGTGAATATCTTCCGCATATTCAAGATAGCGACAATCACCAATCGGGCCATAAATTTCGCGCTTGATTAGTTCAGAAAATCCCATCACCGCATTAAGAGGCGTCCTAAGCTCATGACTCATATTCGCCAAAAAAGCTGTCTTGGTTTTATTGGCGACCTCCGCTTTTTCTAAGGCCTCTCGCAATTCTTTTTCACTTCGCTTCCGCTCAATGGCATGGCGGATACTACGCACGATATAGTTGCTGTTGATTTCCCCCTTGACAATGTAATCATCCGCCCCTTGGCGCAGTGATTTTATCGCCGTATCTTCATCATCTAAGCCCGTCAAAACAACGATGGGAATATCCTGCTTTTGCCTTCGAATTTTTGTTACATTACTTACCCCTTGACCGTCGGGTAAGGAAAGATCAAGCAATACGATATCAAAAGAAGCGGATAATAACTTTTTTATCCCTTCCTGCGCTGAGCTTACATGGACGATACTAGTAGGAGGAGAGCGCGAGAAGCAAAGGATCTCATTCAGCAGCTCAACATCTCTCAAGTTATCTTCAATAAGCAATATATCCATAGACTCAGCTCACCATTTTAAGCACTCTACTGTCCTCCTTGGGGAGGGTAAAATGAAAGATGGTTCCCTGCGGCGTATTTTTTTCAAACCATATACGTCCCCCATAATTTTCGACGATTTTGCGACAAAGGGCGAGGCCGATTCCTGTGCCTGCATAGCCCTTATTAACATGAACACGCTGGAAAAGACCAAATACACGCTTGGAAAATTCTGGGTCAATCCCAATGCCATTATCTTTGACGAAGAAAATCCAGTGATCGTGTTTTTCTATACATCCGATCTTTACCTCAGGCTTATTTATCCCTGTGAATTTAAGAGCATTACTTAGAAGATTTTGGACAACTTGACGAAAAGCCGTTTCATTGCCGATAATTGTTGGGAGCTCTTCAATTTCAATACTTGCCTGCTGTTTTTCAATAAGACCTCTTAGATCGCTAATAACTTGCTTGACTAATTTTTCACAATTAAAGCGGTGGACAAGAATGCCGCCGCGCCCAGCACGTGCGTACGCTAATAAATCTTGGATCATTTTCTGAAGCCTTGCCGCTCCATCAACCGAATGTTGGATAAAAGTCTTTGCTCGCTCATCTAATTTATCGGCGTAGTGGGTTTGTAACAGCTGGGTATAAGAGGCTACCATCCTAAGAGGCTCCTGCAAATCATGGGAGGCATTGTAAGCAAATTGCTCCAGTTCCGCATTCGAGCGAGCAAGCTCCGCACTCCAACGCGCTTGCACCTCTTCCGTCCGCTTCTTTTCGGTAATATCCTTGACGACAATAGTGAAGAGAATTTCATGATTTAAATGAAGACATGAAAGCTTTATCTCCGCTGGAAATGCATAACCTGCTTTCGTTAACCCATACATCTCATTTTCCAACTTCATAACATTTTTTTCCGACACGCTGAGTTGGCTTAAGCTCTCACGCATGGGATCGCGAAGATTTTCCGGCAAAAGAAAATCAACCGTGTGGGAAAGAACTTCCGATGCTTCATATCCAAAGATTTTTTCTGCCGCTGGGTTAAAAAATTGGATCGTAAATGTGTGATCAAGAGAAATGATAGCTTCATAAGTGATATTTAAAATATTTGCAAGGCGCTTATAACTTTTTTCTAAGGCCTTTTCCCTATTTTCAAGGGAGACCGCCATACGATCAAAAGCATGAGATAAGTGAGCGATCTCACTACCATCACTGAGTTTTAAACTTTGCCGCTTATCATAACGTCCCTCGGCCAATAACCGGGTCGTCGTCACCAATGCGCTTAAAGGATGTACAATGCGCCTCGTCGCTATAAGCCAGGCACTGCTTAAAACCAATATGCCCGATAAAAGCAGAATGGCTAATGTGGTAATAAAAATTTTATTGGTGGTTGAGTAAAGGATATCGGAAAGCAAGCTAACACAGATAAAGATATCCTCCGAATAGGCCAGGGGAGCAATAACAAAAATTCTTTTTTTCTGATCTTTCCCAACCGCTTCAAAATGTCCCTGACCTTTCTGGATAATAGAGGCAAGCTCCTTTTGAGGAGGCAAAACAACCTTTTTCCCAGATTGCCTTAAATAAATATGTCCCTTTTTATCAAGCATGGCCACATCACCCCCCTCCGGCAAGGTAATCTTTTGGCCGGGCTTTGTTTCAACGAACCACGCTTTTTCTAACACCGCTGCGACAGCGCCTCTTATTTCCCCTTTAAAATCATGTAAAGGGTACGCAAAAAGCATCCCTTGTATTTTTGCTTGATTCCGATAACGGCTACTGGTGAAGCTATTAAACTGGCTGATATGCTTTAGGATATTACTATCCTTAGGAGCATAATTTTTGAGCCCGAAGTCTGTTCCTTGGCAAAGAACTCTTCCTTTTTTGTCCATAACAATTAAATTTTTGTAAGAATTTCGCATCTCCAGCATTAAATTTCGCAGCAGATGATTGCATCCCCCCGACTGAGGTATACGTATCCGAGAAATTTTCCCAAGCGTCATTAATAACTGATGAATGCCTTCAACCTCTTGGTTAATTTGCTCAATGATAAGCTTGGAAACTTTCATCGCTTCCACCAAAGCTTTTGATTGCCCAGATTGTTTGAGAGCCCAGATAAAATAAAGGTTTAGGCTCAACGCATGCCCAAACACAATTAAAATGAGCAAGACAAGATTGCCACGAATCGTCTTAAAAAATTTGGCAAGAGTATTGGGGCGAATATCTCGTACACGCAATATCTTACCTCCCTACTTTCCCTATCTCACAAGGACAAGAAATTTAATTTATTCCTGTTTGATATTTGCTTTCATAATAGCAAGTGACACCTTTTATGTCACTCTTATTTGTTGGTGGAGGCTTTAAAGCAAGCCTCCCATCAACAAGAATGCAGGGGGAATATAGGGAAGTCCTAAAAGAGAAGATTATGCTTGCTGCGGATCGGCGTCCCAGGGAAAGACAACCCATGTATCTTGAGGGACGGCCTCAAAAAATACATCTGCAGATTGTTCGCCTTTTGGCTTAGCATAGATACAGGCATTATAACAACTTGGTACTATTTCTTTTATCTTGTAAAACGTTTGCCCTGTATCCACTAAGTCATCGAGAACTAACCAATTTTTATCTTCGAAGGAAGAAGAGGCCAATACTTCAATCCCTTGGCGCCGCTCATAACCGTGATAACTTGCCATGCAAATGGTTTGAACCAACCGCAGGTCCAATTCGTAAGCGATAACCGCTGCGGGAAAAAGTCCGCCCCGCGAGATCCCAAGAATACCATCAAATGTCTTTGAAGAATCTTTTAATTTCTGCGCCAATTTTTTTGTATCTTGGTGAAATTTGTCCCACCCAATATATAAATACTTCATACCGCCGCCAACAACCTCTTGTCGTTTATTTAAAATTTAGCTTTTATTGGTACACTCTTAAAGAAAAAATGCAAACAAAAAAGAGTTTCCAATGCAGGAGAGAACACATGTTGAAGGGGAAAGTCGCCGTTATTACGGGCTCCACAAGCGGAATAGGACTTGGGATAGCAAGAGCTCTTGCCAAGCAAGGGTGTCACATTATGTTAAACGGACTTGGCGATCAGGAAACAATTCATAGAGCTATCAAAACTATAAAAGACGAAAGCCAAGCCGAGGTGGCTTTTTGTGAAGCTGATGTAAGCCAAGCTCAGGAATGCCATCGCCTTATCGACGAAGCAGTGAGATCGTTTTCCTCGCTAGACATATTGGTAAATAACGCTGGGGTTCAATATGTAGCTCCTGTAGAAGACTTTCCTATCGATCAATGGGAGAAAATTATCCAAGTCAACCTTTCAAGCGCTTTCTATCTTTGTCGGAAAGCTCTGCCGGTGATGCGGAAAAATAACTGGGGGCGTATTATTAACATTGCCTCAGTACATGGCCTGGTCGCCTCAGAAGGAAAGTCGGCTTATGTGGCGAGCAAGCATGGGATCATCGGCTTAACCAAAGTCATTGCCTTAGAAACGGCTCAAAGCTTTATCACCTGTAATGCGATTTGCCCAGGTTGGGTACACACCCCCCTTGTCGAGAAACAAATCGATGCTCAAGCAAAAGAACAGAATATTTCGCTTAACGAATCGGCCAAAAGGCTTATTCAAGAAAAGCAACCCTCTCTCGAATTTGTCACGGTAGAGCAGATTGGGGAAGCCACTGTTTTTTTGGCCTTGCCTGCTGCAAGCCAAATGACAGGCACAACCCTTACAATTGATGGCGGCTGGACTGCACGTTAACTTAGATAAGCTGGTCAGCAAAGCTTATATTCAAGCGACGCGCCGTTTGGAGCCATTGGTTTTTTTGAGAGTCAATAAAACCGCATTGGTGATTTATCGCCTCAAAAGGAGCATCCACCACCTGATCATTTTGCCACAAAAGAACGCGATTGAAGGTACCTCGATGGAGCAAATCAACAGCATAGGTGCCAAAAGCTGCCGCAATGAGACGATCAAAGGCTCTTGGCCGTGCTCCACGCTGCAGATGCCCCAACACCATATGGCGAGTTTCAATGTTCGTCTCCGTTTGAATAACATCGGCAAGGAATTGGCTAATCGAGGAATTTAATTGATATTTTTCTTTTCGAAAATTAATACCTTCACAAACGATTATACAAAGACTCTTTTTATCTGGGTACCACCGACGAACCTGTTCCACCAGCACCTCTGTTTGGTAGGGAATTTCAGGGACTAAAATAAAATCAGCTCCCCCTGCAATACCAGCATGGAGCGCTATGTGGCCAGCATTTCTACCCATGACCTCCAGAATCATAATGCGTTCATGGCTTTTACCCGTCACCTTAAGGCTCATTAAGGCCTCAGCAGCCTCTTCCACGGCCGTATAAAAACCAACGGAATACGCGCTCATCGGCACATCATTGTCGATTGTTTTAGGAATTCCGATAAACTTTAAATCATATTGAGACATTAAGGCGCTCATAATACCTAATGAGCCTTCTCCACCGATGCTAATAAGCCCATCTAATTGGCATTGTTGTAACCCTTTAACCACGTCTTGGGAACAATCAACAAACAAATGATCCCCGCGCGGATAGTAAAAAGGATTTTTACTGGAGTTTGACCCTAGGATCGTTCCTCCTTCCTCTAGTATAAAAGAAGACAGGGAGGCGGGGGTCAATAGAATATTTCCTTCTGGGTGAAGGAGGCCTTCAGTGCCTTTTTTAATGCCAAGGACTTCCCAGCCCAATTGGTCGCCATGCCTCACGATTGCGTTAATGACAGCGTTAAGCCCGGGACAATCTCCCCCGCTTGTCATGACGCCTAATCTCTTCTTCATTTTTTGCTCCAGAAAATTTTCTTGTCTCATCCTTAACTCGCAAAAATTTATCTTATATTTAAATTGCTGAGGGGAAAAGTCGCTTCTTACTGGAAAGTTCTGTTAGGTTATCCTTTCCGATTTTTTTAAGAAAATTTTTCTTCACAGCTTTCCAAGTTTACCAGGAAACTTAATCTCCTAAAAAGATAAAAATTTTTAAGAAAGAAAGAGAAATTTTTTGCCTTCTACTACCCACTTGGCTCCTCAAAGTAAGGCAAAAAAGAGAAGACCTTCCTCTCTCGGTTCCTATCAAAGATAAGGATCTGCCGGGGTTATGCTCATCTTCCCGATTGGCAAAGGTTAGCAGTTTTTTGACACGCACTCTCGTATTGACAAGAGGAAACCACTTTTTAACATACATGAGCACCCCTGGTAGATGTGCGGCCTTTGATAGACTTCCACCTTAAGAAGGCATAAAAAAGGATGACAGATGATGATTTTTTTTCTATAGCTTATATTTAAGGGCTAGATTTTAATAAGAAACTTTGTTATTGAATTTTATAAAGATTCAATTAGCCCCCAAAACAACCTAGACTTTTTATGGGCACTCCAAAGAAACAGGTATCACGATGGTAGGGCCCTACCCTTATCGGTGAGTTTTAACCGCCTGCAAGGGAAAATTCTCTGGCGCCTTAAATCTATAATATGGGTATTTTAATGATAGGTGATTGGCTTACACAAAACTATTTATGGGTTAAAGCAATACACATAGCAGCAGTTATTTCTTGGATGGCAGGGTTGTTTTATCTCCCACGGTTATTTGTCTATCACTTAAAATTTGAAAGGGAATCGAGCGCCTATGAAACGTTTTTGGTAATGGAAAAGCGCTTAATGAATATCGTCATCCACCCCGCATCACTCTTAGCTATTGTGACGGGGCTTCTACTTGCTTTTACGCCTGGATTAATTAATGTGCATAGCATATGGTTTTTATTGAAGATCGTGCTTGTTATTACCCTCATTGGTACACAAATTTTATTTCGGCACTATTATCGCGAATTTGTTGAAAAACAGCCAAAACGAACGGAAAAGTTTTTCCGTTTTATCAATGAGGTTCCTCCCCTCATTATGTTAACAATAGTAATTTTAGTAACAGTTAAACCATTTTAAAGAGTAAAAAAAACCATGATATCAAACCACGATGATAATATAATATCCGCTTCTTCCAATGATACCCCTTCTAAAGATATGAATGAGATATCTTTAAATGAAGGTTCGTCCTCATCTGATCAGCACAAAGCGAAACCACGTTCAGGACGTCCTCGTCATAAGCAAAAAGATAACGCAATGTCTAAGCAAGATAAAATGTCAGGGCGCAATAACCATTCAAAAAATAAGAAAAATAATAACGGCAACCACATGGCCCATGATAAAGAAAAAGATTTTTCGACCGAGGTCTTTCAAGACTCAGACTTGCCTGAAAATGCCGAGTTAATGCATCTCCATGATTTAAAGGCGAAACCACCCGCAGAGTTGGTGTCGATGGCGGAAGAGCTTGGTATCGATAATGCGAGCACCATGCGTAAACAGGATATTTTGTTTGCCATCTTAAAAAAGCAAGCCGAGCGTGATGTTCCTATTTTTGGAGATGGGGTTATTGAAATCTTACAAGATGGATTTGGCTTTTTAAGATCTCCCCAATCCAATTATCTTCCTGGGCCGGATGACATTTATGTCTCTCCCAGCCAGATTAGGCGGTTTGGCTTACGTACCGGAGATACCGTGGAAGGGCAAATCCGCGCTCCAAAGGACGGAGAACGTTATTTCGCTTTGCTTAAAGTAAAGACCATTAATTTCACAGATCCCGATCAGGTACGCCACCGCATCAATTTTGACAACTTAACACCCCTTTATCCGGAAAAGCGACTTTTATTAGAATACGACGACCCAACAAATAAGGACTTAACCACCCGTGTGATTGATCTTATTTCCCCCCTCGGGCTCGGGCAACGTGCTTTAATTGTTGCTCCGCCAAGAACGGGAAAAACGGTTATGTTAAAAAATATTGCCCACGCGATTGCTGCTAACCATCCTGAGGCTTTTCTTATTGTACTTTTGATTGATGAACGACCTGAAGAAGTCACCGATATGGAACGCTCCGTTAAAGGAGAAGTCATTAGCTCGACGTTCGATGAACCGGCGTCTCGCCACATCCAAGTCGCCGAGATGGTGATTGAGCGCGCGAAACGACTTGTCGAATATAAACGCGATGTGATCATTCTACTTGACTCAATTACCCGATTGGCCCGCGCTTATAATACTGTTGTACCTTCCTCCGGCAAGGTATTAACAGGGGGTGTGGATGCAAATGCTCTGCAGCGCCCAAAGCGCTTTTTTGGGGCAGCACGCAATATAGAAGAAGGCGGGTCTCTTACTATCATCGCCACCGCCCTGGTGGATACGGGCTCTCGTATGGATGAAGTAATTTTCGAGGAATTTAAAGGTACGGGTAATAGCGAGATTATCCTCGATCGTAAAATTGCAGATAAAAGAAGCTTCCCAGCAATTGATATTACGAAGTCCGGCACACGTAAAGAAGAAGTGCTGGTTGATCGTGGCACCTTATCCAAGATGTGGGTATTGCGACGCGTATTAATGCAAATGGGCACCATTGATGGAATGGAATTCTTACTCGATAAGTTAAAAACGACAAAGAATAACCAAGACTTTTTTAACACCATGAACTCCTAGCCATATTTTGACGGGATACGCGGCTAAGGGTTGGATGAAACCTTGGGAAAAGGACAACCACCTTCTCTTTACTCGCAATTTTTTTGGCTTAGATAGCTGAAGCGGCTTTAACTAAAGATGCTCAGTTTCAAGCTCTCTACGGCTCAAAGGATACTTGATAGGAGCAATAAGAGTGGAAGCCCCTCATAATTCGCTCGTTTCTTGCCTTGTAAATAGGGTACAAATGTGCGGGTGTAGAGGTGGTTTCCCCCTCACGTTGCGTTTTGAATGGCCACTTGTTTGAAGGACCACTTGAGAACTCATAAAGAAAGACATGAGCCGATTTTGTCTTAAAATCCTCCCCGGCCAACTTAATGAAGGAACAAGAAGAAGAGGTATCAGCGATAGCTCTGTCGGCTTTTCATTTAAGATAAGTCGAAGCTTTTTATTCGTTTTCTATCCTTTGGATAGGGAGTAAAAAGACCTCTCTCTCGAACCATTCAACTCTCTGGTGTTTTTCCAGCAAAGAAAAACTTAGATTAAGGCTCTATAAAGGAGAACAGCATAGAGGATCGCTAAAAAAGCAAAAATATATATTGAGGGAGATTTGAGAAAGATGTTCTTACCATGCTTGACCGCTTGCTCTACCATCCCTCCTAAGTTCACTTGTAAAAAATCCTTTAAAGCGATCATGCCTAAGACTCTTTGATGTTGGTCCACCACGGGGAGATGATGGAATCCACCATGGACCATGCGGGTAATTGCATGGGTATAAAGTTCCGTTGGAGGAAGTGTTTTTGGATGAGGTGTCATAACCTTCTCAACAAACGTTTTGGTCACATCCACGCCTTCTTTTGCCACACGATCGAGAAGATCTTCTAAAGAAAAGATACCAACGAGTTTATCCTGCTCAGCAATTAGAGCAACATCAACATGAGCCTGTGACATTTTCTGGCATGCTTCCTGTATGGTGGCTTTTCTATTCACCAAAGCAATTTTGGGATAACTTCGAAATTCCGCTACTTCTGTTACTTTAAGCATTCGATATCCTTTTTTACTTTTGATGATAGCTCTCTAGTATCAGTATAAAATAGCTTAAGCTAATAAGGGAACTTAATTTTAAGAATATTAATTTTTCTTTTATTAAATGTATATAATGTGGGAAGCACCTTTGCTTTGGTAAGGGCAAACAAGAAATAAAATAGCTGTTCGGCGTTATATTATATTAGTAAGATTTTAGGAGGCTTAGCCTTTCTATCTTATAAATCGTCTCCGACACATTTACATGCCTGCTTTAAGCCTTTCGCAACGATAAAAGTCAACCGGCGTCTAGATAGCTTATAGCGCTCCAAGAAAAGAAAAGAGCGGCCGAACGCCGCTCCCTCTAAAAGATAGGAATTGGTTGTTTTATTCCTCTTTGTTCTTCACTTTCTCAATACGGAGAGCTTCAAAGAGCGAGATGTCTCCGTTATTGATTTGAAGTAATACGGTGTTTTGCCCTTTTTTCACAGCTTCTTTAACCTTTTTTAAAGCCTCTTCGGTGGTTTTAACCGGCTCTTGATCAATGTCGGAAATCACAATTCCTTGCCGAAGTCCTTTTTCTGCCGCGGAACTACCTGGTTCGACATCAAGGATAAGAATACCGTTAACGGACTCTTTAACGCCAAACTCCGTACGCATCTTTGGCGTAAGGTTAGCAATACGGAGGCCTAATTCAGGGAGGAGAACGCCTTCTTCTTCCTCTAGGGAGGCTTCCTCATCTTCTTCTCGAGGTTCTGTTATGTGCTTAACCGTCACATACAAGGTGATTTTTTGACCTTTAAGGACATTTGGGGTCTTGCGCCATATTTCAACAGCCAACGGCTTATCAAGAGGTGCACGATTAACAATTCGCGTAAGCTTTGAGTGCTCTTCACCAACCTCTTGCCCATTGAAAGAAAGGATAATGTCCCCTTCTTGAATACCAGCCTTCTCAGCAGGAGTACCAGGGTAAACACGCGCAACCATCGCTCCATCGGGTTTTTCTAAGCCAAAATTCTCTGCGATTTCCTTGGAAATCGGCTGGATAAGTACCCCGATTCGACCGCGTTTGACTTGGCCGCTTTCTTTTAGTTGTTTCACCACTGGCTCAGCTGTCGCGGAAGGAATAGCAAATCCTAAGCCAATATTTCCCCCATTAGGAGAAATAATAACTGTATTAATACCTATGACCTTACCTTCCATATTAATCATGGGACCACCTGAATTTCCGATATTAATAGCAGCATCGGTCTGGATAAATCCATCCACATCCGTATCAATAAAGTCGGAATGGTTGAGAGGGGATTGGGACTTGCTAATATCGCGCCCACGCGCTGATATAATACCACGCGTCGTGGTGCCGCCTAACCCAAAGGGATTACCGATAACAATGACCCAATCGCCATTTTCGATCTTCTCAGAAGGCGCCCATTCTAAGTAAGGCAGTTCCTTATTAGCCTCAACTTTTAATAGAGCAATGTCGGTCCTCTTATCTCGGCCGATGATCTTGGCGGTCAATTTGGTCCCATCTTGAAGCACAACGGTAATTTTCTCCGCATCCGCGATAAGATGATTATTCGTCACGATATACCCTTTAGGGTCAATAATGAACCCGGAACCAAGGGACGTTGGCCGAATATTTTGAGGATTTGGGAGATCAAAAAAGTCTTTAAAAAATTTTTCGAATAAGGACCCAGGTGGAAGCTGAGGCATATCAAAGCGCTTGACTTGACGGGCTCTTTGCTCCGAAGAAATATTGACAACTGCCGGAAGAGCATATTTAACGAGAGGAGCAAAACTTGGAGGAGGCACGAAGCCTTCCATCGCTGGTTGACCACCTTTCGCTTCTTCTTTTTTGTTCACGTCACTTGTATCGTTTGATGACTCTTCTGACTCTTTCGGCGAATCAAATAATTTGATTTTCGACGCGAAGCCAAGGGTAGGATCTGGAAGCAATACAAGAGTAAGAGCCAGCAGGAGAAAACTCTTTCCTAGCGCCTTTAAAGGCATAAAAAAACTTACCTTTTTTATGCGTCCAACTTTTTTTCTCATTCTTGTCACCTTTTCAATTCAGTTAATATTTACAAATCAAACCCAAGAGAGCGTAATTTTCTTATTTTTCACTCGACTTGTTAAAATAAGTAAAAAACTCGCTTTTTGGCGAAAGCACATAATAGGTATCCTCCTGGGCTAAGGTTGCTTCATAAGCTTTAAGACTTCTATAAAAATTATAGAACTTTAAGTCTTCTCGGATTGAAGCATTCATAATCTGAGCCGCCTTTTTGTCCCCCTCGCCCCGAATAATCTCCGCATCCCTTCTGGCCTGTGCGATAATGACCTCCCGTTCTCTTTCCGCATCGGACTTAATCCTTAGAGCTTCCTCCTGGCCTTTGGCACGCCACTCGCGTGCTTCACGCTCACGCTCAGCGGTCATACGTCCAAAAATAGATTGGCTGTTTTCGGAAGGAAGATCGGTGCGTCGGATTTTTACATCTTCCACCTTAAGCCCAAAGGCTTCCGTCGATCTATTCACAAGAGTAACAATTTGATCCATTGTTTCGGCCCGCTTGTGGGTAATAGCATCCGACAGATTTACATTACCAATCACCCCTCGCAAGGTCTTATCAACGACAGAAGCAATACGCTCCCCTGCAATATGTTCGCTTTTAACAGTTTTATAGAATCTCAAAGGGTTAATAATCTTTAAGACGGCATAGGTATCGACAATGAATCTTTTTTGATCCTTTGCGGTAATTTCAAACGCCGAATATTCATAATGGAATAATCTTTTTTCGTACTTTACCACTTCTTGGATAAAGGGCACTTTTACCTTTAAACCTGGTTCTTGATGAACCTCCTTCAGTTCACCAAACTGGAGGATCAAGGCTTGCTCTGGCTCATTTACAATAAAGACGCTTTGACTTACAAGGAAAAGGATAAGAGCCAATACGCTCCCTAAAATCACCCATTTTTTCTGCTGTACCATCTTATTCGCTCCCTACTCTTTCCCCGATGATGTTGATAAATTTTTTAACGCCGGGAGAGGTAAATAGGACATCACGGTGGAATCCTCAATAATAAACTTTTTATGGTGTTTGAGAACCTTCTCCATTGTCTCTAGATACAATCGCTTTTCTGTTTCTTTCGGATGTTGGCGGTACTCATAGAAGATAGAGAGAAAACGCTTCGCATCACCTTCAGCGCGCGCAATAGCGGCATCCCGCTCTGCTTTTGACTGATTCAAAATTTTAACCGCAAGCCCTCTCGCCTCTGGCAATATACCTTTGGCATAAGCTTCCGCTTCATTGATGACTTTTTCTTTATCAATTTTGGCACTTTGTACATCACGAAAGGCATCAATAACAACCGCCGGTGGTTCAACCTTTTTTAATAAAGCTTCCTTTACCTCGATACCAATTTCATATTTATCCAAGGTAGTCTGTAAAAGCTCTTGAACCTGCTGGCCAATCACGGTTCGTCCTTCCGCTAATGCCATGTCAACCGTAGAGCGTGCAATAATTTCCCTTAAGGCACTTTCCGCCGCGGCACGTAAGAGAGCCTCCGGGTAAGTAGCGCTAAATAAAAACTGGCCAAGGTCTTTTATAAACCAATGCACCTCGAATTTGCTAAGCTCAATAAAATTCTCGTCCCCCGTAAGCATGTAAGAATCGTGAGAAAGAGTCTCACGGTCCAGACGAAGGGTATTAATATTGTAAACTTTCCGCTTAATTTCTTTCTCAAAGGGCGCCGGCAATCGATAGTGCAACCCGGATTGAGAAACTGTACGCACCCATTTACCTAATCGCAATACAGCCGCTTGTTCCGCTTCATCAATAAAGTAAATACCGCTGGCTAACCACCCTAATAAGAGTAGGACCAGAAGGAACAAAGCGCTTTTCCCCCCTTGAAAATGGCCTGACGTACGTTGCTTAAATTTTTTGAGCCACTCATCGAGGTCATCAAAAGAGCGATTCGACGCAGGTTTCCATCGATCTCCATTATCACCTGATGGCCCCCAAGGCCCGCGATTTAGTAAAATTTTCATTGGTACTCACGCATGTTAAGTTAAACTTATATGATTGAAATTACGCTCTACACTCATTAAGATATCTACAGACCCTTAAACACTATACAAAATTTCCCCCAATGAAAAGAGTAAAGTAACAATGACCGCAGCATACCCAGCGACGAAACTTCTGACCGCTTTAAAGACCGTATCCCTCCCCGGTGATTCGATGGATGTGGTGGCCCGCGGTCTCGTGACGGTGCTTGAAGATGAAGACCCGAAAGTGCGTTTTATGATTGATTTAACCCAACAGGACCAAAGCTTGACGGAGAAAGAGCTCATTCACTTAAAAACTCATGCAGAGGCAGCGGCCAAGAGCATTGGTTTCACGAACCCTGTATGTCTTATCCTACAAAAGAAGAAGGGCGTTGGAACGCCGTCTTCTCCTCCTCATACCAAGCATCCCATTCAAAAACTTCCCTTGCCTCAATTTAAATATATTATTGCGGTAGCCTCTGGCAAAGGAGGTGTCGGAAAGTCCACCATTGCTGTTAATTTAGCTTTAGCTTTCTCCCACTTAGGGCTTAAAGTGGGCCTTCTTGATGCGGATATTTATGGACCATCGATCCCTAAGCTCCTTAATATTCGTGAATCGGCAACGGTGAAAGAGGGGAAAATTAAGCCTTTCAACGTCTATAATATAACATGTATGTCCATAGGCTTTCTTATTGAGGAAACTCAGGCCGTAATATGGCGCGGGCTCATGGTGCAGCGGGCAGTTACCCAATTTTTATGTGATGTGGATTGGCCTCCTCTTGACATTCTTGTGATTGATATGCCGCCCGGCACAGGGGATGTCCAGTTAACGGTGGCCCAAAAAGTTCACTTAACGGGAGCCGTCGTGGTATCAACCCCGCAGGACTTAGCTCTCTTAGATGCGAAAAAGGCCGTAACAATGTTTGAGAAAACAGGGGTCCCTCTACTTGGCATGGTGGAGAATATGAGTTATTTTGCCTGTCCTCATTGCCATCAGGAAACGCCTATCTTTAACCAAGGTCAAGTAGCAACCTACGCCAAGAAAATGGGGCTCCCTTTACTGGGTAGCTTACCTTTAGATATCGCTATTCGAGAAAGCGGAGATCAAGGACAACCAATCACATTGACCAAACATGAGGCAGCTTTTATTTTTGAGAAAATGGCAAAAACCTTATGGGAAAAGATCTCTTCTTGATTTTTGTGTTTCTAACCTATACAAGAAAAAAGCTATAGGCTAATATAAGCGCGATTTTAATTAATGAGCATTACGTTATTTGCCAATGATTCGCTCGGCTGTCTATATCTTAACACGTCTTATTTCTTTGCTCGTCATTGGCGCTGTAGGAGCTTTAGCCTTACTCTATTATTTTGGCCAAGATTTACCTAACTATCAACAGCTCGTCGATTATGAGCCACCGGTTGTGACACGATTATACGCCGGTGATGGACGTTTGTTTGCTGAGTATGCAATCGAACATCGTGCCTTCGTGCCTATTAATACGGTCCCAAACCGTCTTATTAATGCCTTCCTTGTTGCCGAAGATAAAAATTTTTTCTCTCATCCCGGCATTGACGTTCGAGGGATTATTCGCGCCTTCTTTCAAAACCTTAGAAGCATAGGACAAGGCAAACCCCTTATTGGCGCCTCTACTATTACCCAACAGGTTGCGCGTAACTTTTTCTTAACCCGCGAGCAAAAACTAAAACGCAAAATAAAAGAAGCGATTTTATCGCTGCGAATTGAGGGTATTTTATCCAAAGAACGCATCTTAGAGCTCTATCTAAACCAGATATACCTTGGTATGCGCTCGTATGGCGTCGCTGCCGCTGCCTTAAATTATTTTAATAAATCTTTAGAGGAGTTAACGATTGCAGAGTGCGCTTATCTGGCGGCTCTCCCTAAGGCTCCCCGGCATTATCATCCTGTTAAACAGAAAGAGCGCGCTCTTCAAAGACGCAATTGGGTAATCAGTCGATTACAAGAAGAAGGCTTGATTTCCGCGGACGAAAGCCAGGCCGCTAAAAAAGAACCGCTCAATTACAGAAGGTTTAAGATAAAGCATGTCGCTAAGGCGGATTACTTTGCCGAAGATGTGCGGCGACAACTCGTCCATCTTTATGGCGAGGAGGCCTTGTATAAAGGGGGATTAGTCGTTAAGACCACCCTTCACCCAGCATTACAAAAAATAATGGACCAATCTTTAAGGAAGGGTCTCATCGACTATGACCGGCGTCATGGTTGGCGGGGGCCGCTTGCTCATATAGAATCAGCTCTATTATCAGATACCTCTGCTTGGAAAGCAGAGCTTGAAAAGGTAATGCCTCCTGCGAAAATGCCTGGGTGGAGCATTGCCGTTGTCGAAAGCCTGATGCCTGATAAGGTCTCTATTTTATTTAGAGATGGCACCCGCGGTATGATTTTAATCGACGCCTTACGATGGGCACGCCGATGCCTAGAAAATCAAACGTTAGGCCCTGCTATTCGCACACCAAAAGATGTGCTCGCCGTGGGGGATGTTATCCTCGTCGAGCCCTATAAAGAAAAAGATTTTACAACAGGACGCGCAGCAAAGCGTGACCTTCTCAACCTATATCACTTAAGACAAATTCCTAACATTAATGGAGCGATGGTTGCCCTGGATCCCCATACTGGTCGTGTCCTTGCCATGGCGGGAGGATTGAGCTATGAAATGAGCCAATTTAATCGCGCTACACAAGCCCTGCGACAACCGGGATCCACTTTCAAGCCTTTCGTCTATCTAGCGGCCCTTGACAAAGGATATGCACCAAATTCCATTATTCTGGACTCTCCTATTGCGATTGATTTAGGACCGCTCTTAGGGGTGTGGCGCCCAAACAATCTTACGGAAGACTTTCTTGGGCCGATCACGCTCCGCACCGCTGTTGAAAAATCCCGTAACACAGCTACGATACGCCTTGCGCACGAAATAGGGATCAAGCCTATTGCTGAATTAGCCAAAATGTTTGGAATCCTTGATCGTCCCCCACATCAATATGCTATTGCTCTAGGAGCAGGTGAGACGACTCTTCTTAAAATGACCAAAGCTTATGCTATGCTAACCAACGGCGGCAAAAAGATTGAGCCAACACTTATTGACCGTATTCAAGATCGCCATGGGCGGATCCTTTATAAACATGATAAACGCACATGCACAGAATGCCACGTACCATGGGCTCATCTGCATGACGATCTTCTACCTCCTCCTTTAGAAGATGGAAGGGAACAAGTTATTTCTAAGGATACAGCATATCAAATGGTCTCTATCTTAGAAGGTGCGGTTTTGCGGGGAAGTGGATGGCGAGCACGCGCTATTGGTAAGCACATTGCAGGCAAAACCGGCTCCACAAATGATTATAAAGATGCGTGGTTTATTGGCTTTTCTCCTGACCTTGTGGTAGGAGTCATAGTTGGGTTTGACGAACCACGCACATTAGGTGAGCTGGAGACAGGATCCAGAGCCGCTTTACCCATTTTTGTGGACTTTATGAAAAAAGCGTTAAAAGACACCCCTTCTATACCTTTTCGGATACCCAACGGCATACGATTTGTACGCATCAATCGTGAAACAGGACAGCGTGCCGGATTAAGAGAGAAAAAAGCGATTTTTGAAGCGCTAAAAGTCTCGGATGAACCAAAAAAGATCGGTGGACACTATGACACCTCCCCTTCCACCTTAACGCCTTCGGCTGGTCAAGGAATTTATTAACAGTTACTTCTTGCGAAACGCATCTAAGCTTATGATGTTGTCTTTTTCTTTCTTTTTGGTGCTCTTGCTGCTTTCTTTTCTTGTTTTTCGCTCGGTAAGAGGTTTAGTTTCTTGAGGTTCAGGCTCTGCCTCATTTGAAGAAGCATAATTAGCTGGGACAAATCGCGGTGCAAATTGCAACCCAAATTTTACTGAGGGATCAACGAAGCTGACTAAGGCCGAAAAAGGAATATGAAGCTGTTCATGAATGTCATTAAAACTTAATGTCACGTCAAACCAGCTTTTTCCAATCTCTAAATTCCAAAATTGGTACTGTAGTACAATCGTGATTTCTTCAGGATGTTGTTCCTTTAAGTACTCAGGAATGAGCACATCCGGATGATCGGTGCGAAAAGTAATATAAAAATGATGATTGCCAGAAAAACCTGTTTCTGCCACTTGCTCGAGACATTGGCGTACCACACCTCGTAACGCATCCTGCACTAACTCATCATAATTAAACATACTCATAACAGCTTACCTAAACACCTATTCTTTATAAAGTAGGGGGCTTCTGTTGCCCGGTGCCCCCCAAACCGCTATCGAAAACAATCTATCTCACGACAATTATGCAGCAACTGCAGCAAGATTGTGATTGTCATTCAACGCCAATTTCATATTAGAGTTGGCATTTATAAATTAGCCCGATAACGGTGGTACTATGCCGAGCGAAAAGTATACCTTTATAACGTGCGTCAATCCTATTTCGCCCCCATATAATTTGGTGGAGGCGTCGGGTACCGCCCCCGAGTCCGCTCCGTCTATTACGCACACTGTTTATCGCCGTAGTCATTACTGACAAGTGATATTATAATATATTCTTAATAAAAATCAAAGATGGTAGTTTACAAGCGCTCCGAAGATCGTCCATAATTACGTTACTTTTTGATGCCTTACTTAAATTTTAACTAAGAAATAATTGATTCAAGGACCTTCTCTCATGACGCTCAACACGAAACAACGCGCGGAAATTGCAACAGCGCAGAAGCAAACTTTCCTAACGAAACGTGCTACTGTTCCGGCTTTGGAAGAAATTCTTTATACGGCTATCCCTGTCCTTGACCATGGATTTATCCGCGTGATCGATTATATGGGGGATGACAGCAGCATTGTCCAAGCAGCCCGCGTTTCTTATGGAAAAGGAACCAAACAAACAAGCCAAGACAAAGGGTTGATTAACTACTTGATGCGCCATCGTCACACCACTCCTTTTGAGATGTGCGAGATTAAATATCATATTAAACTGCCAATTTTCGTGGCCCGTCAATGGATCCGCCATCGCACAGCTAGTGTGAACGAGTATTCCGCACGCTACTCGATTTTAGATAAAGAATTCTATTTACCTGCTCCTCAGCATCTTGCTGCCCAATCATCGACCAATCGCCAAGGACGTGAACGCTTAATTACAGGACAACAAGCTGAAGAGATTCTTAGCCTTTTAAAAGAGGACTCTCTTAGAGCCTACGATCATTACGAACAACTTTTAAATGAACGGGAAGACGGCACCATCATTGACCTGAACCGAGATCCACTGGCCCGTGAATTAGCTCGGATGAATCTATCGCTTAATTTTTATACCCAATGGTATTGGAAAATTAATCTCCATAATCTCTTTCATTTTGCGGCCCTGCGCGCTGATCACCATGCTCAGTATGAAATTCGCGCTTACAGCTATGTTCTGCTTGAGACGCTTTCAAAATGGGTACCTTTTGCTTATGAAGCCTTTATGGAGTATAGGATGCATGGCGCGCAACTTTCTCGCACCGCGTTAGAGCTTCTTCGAAAACGCTTAAACGGGGGGAAAATTACAAAAGAAGACAGCGGCCTATCGACCAGAGAATGGGACGAATTTACCGAGCTCTTTGGGCTCACCGACGAGTCAAACCTTTAACAACGCTTTGACTTTTCAGCAAGGATCATTATTACCTAATCTAAAAATAAGAAAACGGGCTGATTTTGAGGCCCTTGATAGACAGGGAATTTACCTAATGACGCGATCTCGCCATCAGCAGACATTAAAATTGGATGCTCATGATGCAGCCATTATCTTTAAAAAAGATGGGACCTTTAAGTTATCATTACCGAAAGAAAAAAAAGATCAAACCTCCGATCACATCCTGACTATGGCTGCCTTTGCGTACGCCTTAGGTGATCATGAAATGACCGAGTTAATCTATCAAAAATTCTTAAGTGAGTGCGCTCAACTTGATATAAAGGAAAAGGAACAGAAGCTTAAACGCTTTTTCAGTCATTAGATAAAGAGAAGAGCACCTTAGAAAGCATCTGTCCAGTCTTCGCTTCCAAGCGCATTTAACCCCGTTAGCAGGCGGACAAACCCTTCTCTAGCTACCTTTTTCCGAGAAGAGAGAAGAGAGAAGAGTTATTAGAGGAGCTTGCAATGCCCTCTTATCCCTACGACACGAGCCTATAGGAAAACACTCTTTCGCGCTATGCGCTTTCCTAGATCCTTATATGCTTTACAAGAGCTCGCTCCTGTTCCTAGGGTCAGGCCACGAGTTTATCGTCTACCATTACCTTAAACTGTCTCTTTCTAAGGCAGAAAGTTTTAAGCTCGAGGAAAAGCAGTTGAAAATTTCATAAAATATTTACTTATAAAATTTAATTTAAAAATTGCATAAAGTGTAAATTTTATCCTCTAACTTTAAAGGAGACCCCTATGACATTCTCATTACCAATCATTGCTCGGACGTTTCTTGCTATGCTATTGCTCCTGAGCTTTTCCCAACATTCTTATAGTAACGCGACAAAGGAACAGGAGATTGTTGCTTATGATCAAGCAACTTGGCAATGCATTCCGGGAAAGACAAGCCCAGGCCTCTCTCTTCCTCGTGAAAACGAGCCTTTGCCTGATTGGTTAATCGAGCACAACTTACACCATTGCTCTTTGTCAAACTGCCTTGTTCCAAGATATGAGAAAGGGTTTACGCTTCTTACAACACCCGAAGAGTTTAATGAACTATGCCTTGTAGTCAATAATTTTGCTAAGATGGCTTTTGAAGCGGCCAATATTCTTCGTCTCTCTCTCTATTTTGAAAGATTGAGCCCTTCTCCGCTTGAAACGCACATTCACAAGCTTGCCCCTTATCTGGCAGAAACTTATGTAACCAGAGCAAAAGAACTTATTCCATCCATAAGCTCACTCTCTCTCAGTTTCGCAATGAATGACTTAATATCTTCTAAGCTTATTAATTACGATGAGGAACTCAAGACGGTCCTTGCACAAGAACTCCTCCAGCATATCGAACAAAGCAATTCTCCTGTGAATCTCGTAAATATGATAATGATAAATTCGTTTCAAATTTTTGAGGCTACACAACAAGCGAAACTCATGACAACTCTTATCAAAAAAATAGAGTCCTTTGGTGCCCCTCAAGGTAATCAAGAGAAAACCGAAAAAAATGAATTATAGGTGGTCCATCACCTAACGCTGATACGTTAGGAGTTTTTAGGTCGCCTATCTATATAAAGGAAAAAGGGGAGCGTGCTCCCCTTTTTTTATTCAAATGTTTATAAATTTTTAACAATTAGATATAGTTTTTTAACTCTTGGTTACTAAGATATCTAGCATGTGTGAGGAAGAAATGCATAAAATCTTTACGCCAATTATATCGTTTATGTTGTTAACATTTTTACTTGTAGGATGTGGTAAGCAAGGAGAAATCTATCCAAAAAATAAGGATCGTTTTCCGCGCACTTACCCTAAGGGGGCTTATTAATGCATAGGTTATTAGTTATTTTTTTTTAACCATCTGGTGTGTCCCGGCACAGGGGCAAGAAGCTTCTGTAGCAACACCATATTTGAAAGAGATTATTTCTCAAGAACAAGTCAATGCGCCTAAATCTCTTGCGGAGAAAGTAGCCTATTTTTATCAAAAGCTTAACTTCAAGCTCGCTTGGGTTACAAAAACTCCGCCTCGTTGCTTGGACCTTATTGAAAAGCATATCCGTCATGCTGATGAAGAAGGATTAAATCCGGAAAAATATGTAAAGCCCTTTGACGTCCTTAAGAAAAAAGATTCCCTCTCGTTAAAAGAACAAGCCTTATTAGATAAAGAAATAACCCAAGCCATCCTTCAATTTACCAGCGATGCTCATGGAGAGCGATTTGACCCTCGCCAGTTCCATGGATCAATCAAATTACAAGCTTATATCCCTCCTTATCTTGAAAAGCTAATTAACGCCATCCAAGACAATCAACTTTGCGCTTGGGTAAGCGACATCGTCCCAAAAAATGAAGAATATCTTCTTTTAAAAAAGGCACTTAAATTCTTTAAAATCGTCCAAGAAAAACACCCGTCCTGGTACCAAATTAAAAGGACAGAGCTTTTAAAAATAGGTATGAGACATGAAGACGTGGCAACGCTGCGTCGTCAACTTTATGCTCTTGGATTTCTAAAAAACCTCGGGAAAGACCCTCAAGAATTTGATCAAGAAGTGCAAACAAGTTTAATAGCTTTTCAAAAACGCCACGGTCTTGAAGAGACAGGAGTGGTGGGTCCCCAGACGCTTCCTTTCCTTAATCTGAGCCCCGAGGAGAGAATAAAAAAGATTCTTGTAAACCTGGAAAGATGGCGGTGGATGCCTATTGAAAAAGGGACAAAATATGTATTGATTAATAAAGCAAGCTTTCGCCTCCTTGCTATTGAGGATGGATTAATGAAGCTCGATGAGCCAGTCATCATCGGTCGCATCTATCAGAAGACGCCAACCTTTATCGCCCCTATTATTTCCCTTACCTTAAACCCGAACTGGACAGCGCCTCACAGTATTGCGTCGGGCAGCTTGCTAAGGAAAATCAAGAAGGATCCATCGTACTTAGAGAAAAAAGGTTTTATTGTGTATAAAAGAGGAACGCGTGACGAGGTCCCTCTCACCTCTATTGATTGGTCCGAAATTAGCGGACGCCGTTTCCCCTTCACTCTTTATCAGCGGAAAGGCGCTCAAAATGCCCTGGGGCAAGTGCGCATTAATGTAGATAATTCTTACAGAATTTTTATTCACGGCACACCAAGCAAAAAAGAATTTGAAAAAAGTGTCCGCACGTTTAGCGCCGGATGTGTCCGTATGCGGGAGCCTCTAAAGCTTGCCTCCTTTCTTTTGGCAAATCATAAGGATTGGCCGAAAGAAAAAATTCTCGCAACGACTCAATCAGGACAAACAGTAACTATTAATTTAAGCAACACCGTTCCCGCTTACTTTAAATATTTCACTGTGTGGGTCAATCGCGATGGCAATATTTATTTTTATGATGATGTGTATAAGCATGATCATAAACTTTGGGAAGCCATCAAAGAATCTAATTCCTAGAATATTTTAAATTCTAAGACCTTGATTTCTTTCTTCTGTTTTTCTATATAACATTCACATATATAGAAAAACGAAGAATGAAGGTCTTTAAATGATATTTATTATTAGGTTATGCATTTTATTCATTTGTCTTAATCTATCCTTTCCCTCGTCAGGCTTTCCTCGTCATAATTTGCCTTCCAAGACTCTCCATCTTTATAACTGTCATACGCATGAACAGTTAAAAGTTATTTACTTTCAAAAAGGGTCCTATAATCGCGCAGGGTTAAATAAGCTGAACTATTTTCTTCGAGATTGGCGAACTCAAGAAGTGAAGGAGATCGATATAAATCTCCTTGATTTTCTTTACCTCTTCCAACAAGAAAGCGGTACTCGGCGGCCTATACGTATTATTTCTGGGTACCGCTCACCCAGAACCAACAATCGCCTAGCGCAGCGTTCTACGCAAGTTTCGAAGGAGAGTTTTCACATGCTCGGCAGGGCTATTGATGTTTGCCTGCAAGACATCCCTCTTGACAAACAGTATCAAATTGCTAAAAACCTTAAGTTAGGCGGTGTGGGATATTATCCAAAGTCACATTTTATCCATATTGATACGGGTCCCGTGCGCTGCTGGAGTGGAAGTTAATCCTTTTAGCGAGCGTAAACTTACCACCTGATCATACAACGGAAAAACTTTCTTATAAGGGCGAAGCAATGACCAAGTTAAAAAACCAAATTAGAATAGTGGTTACTCTTGTGTTCCTCTCTCTTATTCTACCTGCTTCTTCTAACCCTTGTTATAGCCACGAGGGATGTGGATGTTCGTTGAGCCAGGTAACGGGAAACTCTTTATGTGTCACGGATATTTTAACAAAGACTTTACCTTATCTTACGCCAGCTTTTGCCGCCATGAGCGCAGCTTTGTATAGTGCCTGGGATGGAGTTTGCCAATTTTTGATCGGGTCTTCTTATACCTTAGCCATTTCTGGGGAGAAAACTCAGCAAGATTTTTCTTCTTATGACCAACATGAGCAAGAAGGAATGTGCTTTAGTAATAGTACGATAGCAACCTCCCTCCAAGCCGATTTTGCAGGCGATGATCTAGCGACGAAACTTCTTAAGTAAACAAAGCAAAAAAATTAAACCAGTGGCAGAGAGCTATTTTCTGAGTTGAGTTTTTTTGTTTGACGGCAAAAATTCCTTGAGCTAATTTATCTTAGTTAATTCGTCTTCCTATTGGTTTAGGTATTGTGGGGAAAAAACAATGATAACAAAAATTGGCGATTTTATCCGGGTTTTATTAGTATCTGTCTTATGCTTTATCCCTTTGACAAGTTGTGATAACAAATCCAAGAAAGAGGAGCAAAGCTCGACGACTAGCCAAGAAACTCGCCAGACTCTCTTCGTGGTTACGTCAGCAGATAACCCCCCTTACGAATACCATGAGATTAAAAGCGGTCAGGATGCCATTGTTGGCTTTGATATTGATTTAGCAAATCTGATTGCGCGGGAACTTAATAGAGAACTTGTTATCAAAGACCAGGATTTTAATACTTTGATCGCTGAAGTTCAAGCTGGCCGGGCTGATATGGCTATGGCTGGGTTCACCAAAACGGAAGAAAGAAACCAATCTGTTGACTTTTCCATACCGTATCATCGGGGGGAGCAAGCCCTCGTTTACAAGGAAGGCACTCTCTTCCAAGAAAATGATCAGTTAGCAGATAACCTGACAGGTAAAAAGATTGGTGCTCAACTAGGGTCGACTCAACAAAAAATTGCCGAGCATTTAAAAGGTGATTTTTCGGTGGAAGTTGTCACGCGTAACCTGATCACTCAACTTATCCAGGAAGTAAAGAACCAGCGTATTGATGCGGCAGTCGTGGAGAAGGCTGTTGCGGCGGCTTATATACGTGAACATCCTGAGTTAGGGCTCCTTGAGCTTAAAGAAGAAGAGTACAAAGACAATGTGGCCATTATTTTTCCGAAAGGATCTTCCTTAGTATCTGAGGTGAATGACGTCCTAAAGAAGCTTCAAGAAGCCGGTGAATTAGATAAGCTCGTTAATAAGTGGTTTACAAAGATGGCTCCTGATTCTTCTGAGCCAAATTCGGCGCCCTTAGCTTCCCCAACTTCAGGTTCTTCTATGCCTGCTGATGAGGAGGCACTTTCCCCTACAGGAGATGAGGAAAAGAATGAGGAAGAAGACATTGAAAATGCCGGGACAGAGAACCTTGGGGCAGAAAACTCTCCGGCAGAAATAGAAAGCTCGGAAGCCGAAAACCTTGAGGAAGAAAAAGTCTCCTCTGACTAAGCTTTTTTTAATCTTTCCATTAGACGGGACTTTTAGGCCCTGTTAAATACACAAATATGAGATATGGGCCCTATGAACCTATCTTTTATGACGATCTTGCCCTCTGTATCCTACATTGTATCCGGGGTTATTGTCACTTTACAGTATACTATCGTTTCGGTTTTTTTTGGCCTTTGCATTGGTATCCTTCTGGCTTTGTTCAAAATACCTCCTATTGAGCCATTAAAAGAAAAGAGCATTTCTAAGATTTTTCGTTTATTGGCGAATCTTTATACCTCTCTCTTTCGTGGAACTCCTCTGATTCTCCAGTTAACAATTCTTTATTACGCAACACCCCAGTTAACCAATCATCAGATTTCCGCTTTTGCCGCAGGGATTTTAGCTTTTTCCCTTAATTCCGGCGCTTACATTTCCGAAATCATTCGCAGCGGCATTCTATCAATCGACCGGGGTCAAACAGAGGCGGCTCTTTCGCTAGGGGTGTCAAATTTAAAGACTAAGATGTATATTATTTTCCCCCAAGCTATTAAAAATATTCTACCCGCGCTTGCCAATGAGATGATTGATTTACTAAAAGAGTCAGCTCTTGTCTCGACTATTGGGGAAGCCGATTTGCTCAGGCGTGCGCATATTGTCGCAACGACCCATTATATGTATTTTGAGCCTCTCTTAATTGCAGGAGCTTGTTATTATCTTTTAGTCCTTATCCTTACTTATGGAACGAAAAGGCTTGAAAAAAGGTTGCGGAATAGTGATCGACATTAAAAAGATTTTTAAATCCTTCGGAAATTTTCCTGTTTTGTATGATCTTTCCGTAAAAATATCTCAAGGAGAGGTTGTGACTATTATTGGTCCTTCAGGTTCCGGGAAATCAACCTTCCTAAGGTGCATTAACCTGCTGGAACGCCCAACCAGCGGTGATATCTTGATCGAGGGAGAATCGATCATTCATTCTAAAAAACCGATCACCTTTTTCCGGCGAAAAGTTGGGATGGTCTTCCAACATTTTAATCTTTTTCCTCACATGACAATTGGGCAAAATATTACTTTCGCTCCCATCCATGTATTAAAGATGACGAAGGAAGAGGCAGCATCAGCCGCACAAGCTTTGCTGATACGGGTGGGTTTAGAAGATAAATATGATGCCTATCCAGCCACCTTATCGGGGGGTCAAAAACAGCGCGCTGCCATTGCACGCGCCATGGCTATGCAGCCTAAGGTAATCTTATTTGACGAGCCTACCTCTGCCCTTGACCCAGAAATGGTGAAAGAGGTATTGGATGTTATTAAGGAGTTGAGTGAAACAAATATAACCATGCTCATTGTCACTCATGAAATGGGATTTGCCTCAGCCGTTTCAGACCGTGTTTTGTTTATGGATCAGGGACAGATTATTGAAGACGCACCGCCTGAGCTTCTTTTTAAGCAGCCAAAATCACCGCGAGTAAAAGAATTTTTGTCAAAAATTCTTTGAGTCCTTCTTGCCTATAAGCCAGTACTTAACTTATAAAAAGGAAAGCAAAGTGCTGATTATTAGGAGGGGGAGCTCTGGGTATACAGCAGCTATTTACGCCTCGCGCGCCAATTTGAGGCCACGACTGATTTTAAGCCCTCAGCCAGGTGGTCAGCTCATGATTACCACGGATGTCGAGAATTATCCTGGATTTAAGGAAGAATGTCATTCAAGGTCCCTAGTTGATGGAGCAAATGCGCTTGCAGGCAGAAAATGTCGGTGCTGAACTTTCGTATGAGGTTATTACTGAGGTGAAAATAGAAAAGGGCTTTGAAGCGCACTTTTCCCCTAACATTTTCAAAGAGGGCCTGTTTTCCATGGCAGATCTGTTTCACCCCCTGCTCATTTGACCTTCTTATCCTGGGCTTGCCTGCCCATGTATTTTTATTTTTTGTTTTCCCTTGCCTTGGGTATTGTTAAACACTTACAGGTATTGACGCATGAAAAAGACTTTAGCTGCTCCACACACACGCTCGAGCAGGAGCTCTAAGCTCAAAGCCTGAATATTTTCTTTTAGCTCCTCATCATGAGCGGTTTCAATAATAAAGAGACTCTTAGAGGTAACCCATCCTCTCTCAAAGAGACTTGGCATAACCTGTTGGACCATCCCGTGGTGATAAGGAGGATCCATAAAGATCAAATCAAAAGAGTAAGGAGCGTCTTTAAGGCGTGTTACATCTTGGCGCATAATGCGTCCTAAGGATTGCGCGTGGCATTTTTTCAAAGTCTCCTGACATCCCTGAAGAGCCTCTCGATCCCAATCAATAAAGAGGACGTCGCGCGCACCTCGTGAAAGACATTCAAGGCCTAAAGCCCCGCTGCCACAAAAAAGATCGAGAACCTTCGCGTTGTCGATAGGATAATCACAAAAGCGATGCTCCAATATGTTAAAAATCATTTCCCTTGCACGATCCGTCGTTGGACGAGTTTGCTTTTTCGTCGGCGATGCAATACGCATGCCTTTAAAAGCGCCCCCTATAATACGCATGGCTCTTTCCTAAGATATCCAAGAGCTTGGAGAGAGAGAACGGTATCATGCTCATCGATTTCTTTGACCTCTCCCTTCGGCAAGGCTTCAAGGTGAAAAGGACCATAGGCAACACGAATTAAGCGGCTAATTTTAAGGCCATAATGTTGAAAGATTTTTCGAATTTCCCGATTTTTTCCCTCGTGTAATTGCAGCTCAATCCACTGATTTGTCGCACCCTGTTTTAACTGACGAGCTAAAATAGGTTGATAACAAATCCCTTCAATTTTAGGGCCTTCTTTCAAAGCCGAGAAAAAATCACGCGGTAGACGACCAAAAAAACGAATATGGTAAGTGCGAGTAATGTGATGGTGCGGCAACTCCATAAAGCGTGCCAAATCACCATCATTGGTAAGCAACAAAAGCCCTTCCGTATTTTGATCTAATCGCCCTACCGTCTTTAAGCACTGACATTCGTCCGGCAAGATACTAAAAATGATAGGACTTGTCCCTTGGGCCTTATGACTCGTAATAAAACCAACAGGTTTATGAAACAACCAGATACGGGTTCTGGGAGGCCGTTTAATTGGCTGCCCGTCAATTTCTATTTTTTCTGTTAAAGCGACTTTTGTCTCTACCTTTGTCGTAATCTGCCCATTCACTTTGACACGCCCGGCTTGAATAAGCTGTTCCGCATGCCGCCGTGAGCAAATACCCGCGTGCGCGATGAATTTAGCAAGCCTCACCTCTGGCATGGGATTCTTAATTAACCTTTTATTTTGAACGCTCAATAAATGTTTTTATAATTTTCTCATCATGAGCACTAATAAGAAACTCAGGATGCCATTGCGCGCCTAAGCAAAAAGGGTGCCCGGTAAGCTCGATACCTTCAATGACACCATCCGGTGCAACAGCATTAATTTTAAAGCCTTTCCCTAATCTTTTTATCGCTTGGTGATGCGAAGAATTCACAGAGTAGGAGGTAACCCCTGTTATGTCGTGTAAAAGGGTCCCCTCTGTAATATGAAGGGAATGGCCTACTTCATTGCGCGGGTTTGGCTGTTCATGCTCGATAACCGTTGTGACTTCGGCCGGAATATGCTGAATGAGCGTCCCCCCAAGCAGAACATTCATTAACTGATGTCCTCCACAAATACCGAGAATAGGCTTTCTCGTTTCTAAAAATTGATTAAATATGGATGATTCAAATGCTGTTCTCTCAGGCTTGAGCTTTACCGTTTCATGAATGGACGTGTCATTATATAAAGCCGGATCAACATCAAAGTTCCCTCCTGTAATAATCAGCCCATCTATCAACGAGACATATTCTGGCACTGCCTCGATATGATAAGGAAGAGCAAGGGGTAATCCACCGGATTTTATGACCGCATCCGCGTATCTCCTTCCCAGGGCATACCAAGGAAATCTTGAATAATGGTCGCTCCCGGCTTCCATATCAAGGGTGATTCCTATTACAGGCCGTTTCATCTCTCTCTCCTCATGCAATTTATTTAAAACGAGTAAAAAACTAAAACCGCCTCACCGCCATTACGTAGCGGCTTTGGGAGAGCTCCCCTTCTTCTGGTAAAAAGCTTCACCCTTCTTGCTTTCTTTACACGCTTTCTGTTCACTTTTTAACGATAAACAATGTCCTCCTTCAATGCAACTGATTCTCCTTAGCGGCTTTTATCCTTAAAATTCATCTAAGGAACAGGAGCAATGATGTTACTGCTGAGGCGAAAATAAAAAAGGCCTCTGAAGAACCCCTTTTCCCCTAACATTTTCAAAGGGGCCTGTTTTCTATGGCAGGTCTATCCGAGAATTTTTATCTCTCGCCCATTCAGCCTGCTTAGCCAGGACTTGCCAGCCCAATGGATCTTCATTTTTTGTTTTCGCTTGCCTTGGGTATTGTTAAACACTTACAGGTGTTGCCAAGGAAGGCTTAAACTAAAACTTATACTCTAGGCCATCGAGCGTCCCTCCCTTAGCAAAGGGCTTTAAGCCCAAAAATTCTTTAAATGTTAGGGATTAACGAGGTTTGGTGGACTAAAGAATGAAATGCCTTATCTTACAAACTCTTCGGTTGTTTCCTATGCTCTCTCCACTTTCTTTTAAAAATTTAGAGAGTTGGTATCGTATAAATCTTAGGATCAAGATAAATATTTGTCTTTAAATCTTCTAACGTAATAAGAGTTTGTTCCCCTTTGCGGTCGTCAACGATCCACTGAATCAACTTAAGAGGATGACGCTGGAAAATTAATGTAAAGGCCCCCTCCTCTGGGTTCTTTGTTCTGATAAGCTTGATCCGTGCTTCATTGGAGGTTTCGCTAAACTCAGCTACCGCCACATCACCTGTAAAACTGATATTCTTTGCTGTTAAAAATCCGGCCGGTGTCGATAATAAATCAAGGTAAGTCTTTTCTTTAATTTCTAAATCAACATGGACGAGGTGCGCCCCATCGGCGAAAATGAGGAGTTTGACAGGCGGATCATAAGCAAGTTTAAGATAACCTGGGCGGGTCAGATAGAATTTTCCTGTAACCCGTGTACCATTGGGGTTTTGTTGAGTAAACGTGGTTTGTAAGGTTTGAATCCGATCGAGATAGCGCTCATATACTCTCGTGTCACGCGTTCCAACCGCTGAGGAAAAAGCGCTATGACTTAGAAAAGCCAAAATTAAGAAACAAGAGCAAAGGTTAAAAATAGCTTTCTTGACTGTCATATTAATGCGCGCCTCCTATAAGAATTTTACGCCGCCCTACATGGTCAGGGGAGCTCACCACTCCCTGCTCCTCCATCTTTTCAATAATACGAGCGGCACGATTGTATCCAATTTTTAGATGTCGTTGAATATAGCTAGCCGATGCCTTCTTCGATTGGCAAACGATCGCTACAGCCTGCTGGTAAAGAGGATCTTCTTCCCCCTCCCCAAAAGCACCGCTGCCTAAGTCCTCCTCCGTTTCTTGCACTATGTCGTCAACATACTGAGGCTCGCCTTGGGATTTTAACCAAGCAACGACCCTTTCAACATTCTCATCGCTTACAAATGGCCCATGTATCCTTGTAAGGCGACCACCTGTGCTAAGATACAACATATCTCCTTGTCCAAGAAGCTGCTCAGCCCCTTGCTCACCCAAAATCGTCCGGCTATCGATTTTTGAGGTAACATGGAAACTGATACGTGAAGGAAAATTAGCTTTTATGGTACCTGTAATAACATCGACTGAAGGGCGCTGTGTCGCCATAATAAGATGTATTCCTGCTGCGCGCGCCATTTGGGCTAATCGTTGAACGGCCGATTCAATGTCTTTGCCGGCAACCATCATCAAATCCGCCATCTCGTCGACCACAATAACAATATAAGGGAAAAATTCAAGGTTTAACGGCTGCGTCTCATATAATGGCCGGCCCGTTTCTGGATCAAAACCTGTCTGCACTTTTCGCGTTGGCACAACACCTGTCTCTCTCGCCCGTTTAATTTTTTGATTATATCCTTCAATATTACGCACGCCCATGACTGACATTACTCGGTAACGATCTTCCATCTCACGCACGGCCCACTTTAAGCACATCACCGCTTTGCGGGGATCCGTAACCACCGGCGATAAAAGATGCGGTATGCCATCATAAACCGAAAGCTCAAGCATCTTTGGATCAATCATAATTAATCGACATTGCTCGGGCGTGAGCCGATACAATAAAGATAAAATCATAGTATTAATGGCCACGGATTTTCCCGACCCCGTTGTCCCCGCAATAAGTAAGTGGGGCATGCGGGCCAAGTCCACAATAATGGGATAACCGCTAATATCTTTTCCTAAAATGAGAGCCAATGTCTCCGAGGAGTGAATATATTTTTCGTTGTTTAAAAGGGCATGAAAGGAGACAACTTCCCTATGGTCATTGGGAAGCTCAATCCCAATAACATTGCGCCCCGTCACTACCGCCACACGTGCGGACAAGGCACTCATGGAGCGAGCAATATCATCGGCTAACCCAATGACCCGCGACGTTTTGGTGCCGGGAGCAGGTTCTAATTCATAAAGCGTGACAACAGGACCAGGGTTTACCCGAACAATCTTCCCTCGAATACCGTAATCGGTTAAAACTGCTTCAAGCTCCTCCGCTTTTCTCGTTAATTCTTTAGGAGACAATGTTTTAGCATGCACTGACACCTCTTTCTCCACGACCAGATTTTGAGGAGGCAAGGCACATTCTTGCGAGGCCGTAAGTTTAGGTAGTTCTCCAGCTTCATTTTCCTCAAGCTCAACCACCTTTTCAACCTTATCCAAAGCTTTGATGACCGCTTTATTGGTTGCCTCCTCCTTGACAGAGTGCAGCTCGGCCGGCAACGAAGGAGTATGCTCTAAGCGAACAGCGTTTTTCGTCTCTCGTCTTCCTATGCAAAAGGAAACCACGCTTGTCATTTGCCCCCATAAGTACTTAAGGGTCTTAATGATTATATCTTTTATGTTCAACACATAAATTAAGAGGCACGAAGATATCACAAGGCTTAAGAAAGAAAGTAAATCACGGGAAGGAATCGCCGCCGCTTTACTAAGTGCTCGTAAAAGCAAATCCCCTATGACGCCCCCAAGCGTCCCTCCTACCAGCCACCTTGATGGAGAGGGTACAACGGCCAATGCCATTGAAAAGAACAATATACTTATCAACGTCAGCGCCAACTTAGGCCAAAAAGCGGAAAAGCTTTTCTGCCGGATCGTTTGATAACCCCATCGAAGGAAAATAGGGATAGGTAATAAAGAAGCAAGGCCAAAAAATTGTAAGGCCATGTCGGCAATATAAGAACCGATCAGACCAAGTAAATTAGCACTTTGAACATCGGTAGCCGTATTAAAAGATGGATCATTAGGATGATAGGAGATAAGAAGAATGCCGTACAATAAAGCCATGCTTATCCAGGTAAGGCCTAATAGGTCACATAGCCGATCCTTTAAGAAAGAAATAGAATCAGAAGAAACAAATTGGCTTTTACCTTTTTTTAATTTTGGAACCACCGACATATACTCTGCAAGTAAGAGAATACAAAAATTATAGCTTCACCGTCTCGGCGGGGACTTAAGGGGCCTGTCCCCCAATTAACCACCCATAAAGCCTTCAGTTACACCACGTCTTGGCGTTATCTACAAAGTTTGGCATTCTTTCATAAGAGAATCAAGGGAATGGTTGTTATTTGGTAAAAAAACATTTAAAAATAGAGGGAGGCCTAGGGCAGAGGAACTGTTATGAAAAAAAATTTAACTATTAAGCTAGCTTGGCCACGAGGTTTTTGTGCCGGGGTTGACCGAGCTATCTTGATTGTTGAAAAAACCCTCGAAAAATACGGTGCTCCCGTTTATGTTCGTCACGAAATTGTCCATAACAAATTTGTGGTCCAAAGTTTAGCTAAGAAAGGTGCTGTTTTTGTCGAAGAATTGGACGAGGTCCCCGATAACGTTCCGGTGATATTTTCCGCTCATGGGATAGCAAAATCGGTGTTACTTGAGGCTCAGCGTCGCAACCTTTTTTATATGGATGCGTCATGTCCCCTTGTCACCAAAGTGCATCGGGAGGCATTGCACTTTTATAAAGAAGGTTATTCTATTATCCTTATTGGCCACAATAATCATCCAGAGGTCATTGGTACCATGGGTCAGCTGCCTTGCGGCGCCATCACCTTAGTCGAAACCATTGAGGACGTAGAAAAACTTACTTTATCCCAAGAGCAAGAACTTGCCTATGTCACTCAGACTACTCTTTCGGTTGATGATACCCAAGAAATTATAAATACTCTCCAAAAGAAATACCCCGCCATTAAGGGTCCCAAGAAAGAAGACATGTGCTACGCAACCACCAACCGTCAGATGGCTGTCAAGGAAATAGCACCGCTTGTTGAGCGCATGATCGTGATTGGCGCTCCTAATTCCTCTAACTCGAGTCGCCTTGTCGAAGTGGCTAAAGCTTATGGATGTGCCGAAACACGCCTTTACCAGCGCGCCGAAAATATAGACTGGGACTGGATCAACGGAGGGGCTTCGTTGGGCCTTACAGCCGGTGCATCCGCACCTGAGATTCTGGTTGAAGAAGTGATCCAAGAATGCAAAAAACGGTATAAAATTACCCTTGAAGATGTTATCGTTGCGGAAGAAAATATTCATTTTAACCTTCCAAGAGAATTGCGATCCTAAAAAAGGCTGGTCTTGACAATGGAAAAAGAAATTCATGTATATACAGATGGTGCTTGCCAAGGAAACCCTGGCCCAGGAGCCTGGGCCGCTCTTATTCTTAATGGGGAAAAAGAAGAAGAAATAGCCGGGTTTGAGGCCCAAACGACCAACAACCGGATGGAGCTCATGGCACCCATTAAAGTATTAGAATTGCTACAAGAAGCATCCATAATACATATCCACACAGATAGCCTTTATGTGAAGGATGGTATTACCAACTGGATCAATGCCTGGAAAGAAAAAAATTGGCGGAGAGCTGATGGAAAGCCTATTAAGAACATCGACTTATGGGAAAGGCTTGATACTCTCGCACAGGCCCGGAACTTAAAATGGCATTGGGTTAGAGGGCATAATGGCCACGTAGAAAATGAACGCGTTGATCGCCTCGCCAAGCGAACTATTGCAATGAACATGGTCGCTAACCAAATGAATTCTTAGAAGACAAATTTTTTAAAATGAGTGCGCGGGTAAAGAAGCGTTAACAAAAATTTCTCTAGATATAACTCGTCGTACGCGTTGTCCATGCCTTCCCAATACATGGTTACAACTTAAGACTCTACGAAAACCTTAAAAGGGTAACGTACCCTAACCTCTGCCAAGACGTTATCTTCCGAGCTTATCTTTCCCTCGAAAGAGGGGCAACGTTTGATACTTTTCCTCTCAATCACTCCCTTCCATATACTCTTCCTCGTCGCTCTCTTCTACATAGCTTTCCTCCAAGTCGCTTATCCCATGAAGGCTAGGGATGTGATTTTCTTCGCTGCTATCGCTTTCTTCCATATACTCTTCCTCGTCGCTCCCTTCTACATAGCTTTCCTCCGAGTCGCTTATCTCCTGGAGGCTAGAAGAGGCGTACCTTGTTTCTAAGTACGTTCTATGGTTATTTCTAAGCCTTAAATACCTCTGCGAAGCAAGATTTGAAGCTTCATTATAAGAGATATAATTAAACAACAAGACAACGAGGTAAAGACTCAGATTCTCGTTAATAGGCATATAATGCTGAGATAACTCCAAAAGAACACAAGGTACATAAAGATATTGTTTATAGATGTCTTCATCATCCCCACGCTCTATACTTTGGACGCTAATAAGAGCATGGCAGGATAAAATAGCATTTAAAGCGATCGCAGGGTATCCCATTAGGAAAGCACTTTCCGCACATTGGAAAAATAAGTCAGCATCAAGGAGCTCCCTTTGAACATGAAGGAAATAATATAGAGCCGGCAAGTATAAGCCCGCCTCATAAAATCGAGAGGCAAGCAGGACATTAAGACGTTGACTCTCCCTCGATAACCGCGGGTCCGCAAAAAGCCAAGAATTAAATAACGGGGAACCCTCTATCGTGCTAAGACTTGGGAGGGAAGCGATAGCATCTCTTACAGGCGGCTGCTCTAGAAGAGAATCAAAGGATATATTTCCTGCAAAATTTTCGTAAATCTCCCCATTGTGTGCAAGCATATCGATGAGTGTATTAAAGCTATCTGGTCGAGTTTCTAAAAACTCGACCAGATGGGAGATACTTAAGAGAAGAAACGCACCCTCCTCTTCCCGACTGGGTAAATCAAAAGTCATAATATCGATCCCTGGCGGGAAAGAAATAAGAGGGGGAGTAGGTCGCCGCCTCGTCTCTCTATACTCCTCTACCCACCTTGCATTCTCTAGTTCCGAAAGATACGCCTCAAAATCAAACCCTACCCTACGTGCTACATCGAGGTAATAAAAAGCAAAGTTCCTCTCGCCGCGAAGATGGAAAAAATACGCAAGATCTAAAAGCCCAAGGTAAGCAATATTAGGACCAAACAGAACATGAAATAAGGAATAGGACGCGGCAAATATGGGGCGCTCTTGGTCTTCGAGTGAGAAAAGTAAATAAGGGCTTCCGACCCACAACAACCTTCCAGGTGCCCCACGTTCAGAAAAGGAGACCTCTGAATCATTGGCTCCTTCTCGGCTCTCCTCTCCCCAATAAGGCGGTGGAATAGGAATAGGGGAAGAAGCTAGAGGTAGTAATCTTTCTGCGTCTTCTCGAGCGCGTTGACGCTCTTGTATTTGCTGTTGGTGAACGGCTCTTATTAAGCGCCAGTCCTCCTCAGTTCCTATATCTTCTATCAATGCTGTCAACTCTTCTTGCTCCTCAACGTTAAGGAGGAGGTCTCCTAGAGCTCTTCCTCCTCCATCCCTTATAAGAGGAGCAGGCACCAATCCTTCCCCTTCAAAAGGCTCCAAGACAAAAAGTCCAAAAGAGGGCGAGTTTGCTGAAAGGCTAGGCAAGATATAAGAAAAAAGGCAGAAACAAACAATGCTAGAGACTCGTTTGAACATATCTTAACTTCCTTAAAATGTGCAGAATTAAAATTTATTCCGGTAGCTTCTTTAGTTGGAAAGGACTTCCACAACCCTCGCTTTTGTTTACGATATATAATGATATAGTAAAAACAAATGTCAAACATTTAATTAAGGTTGAAAGAGAAATCGATAGAAAAATAAAGGATCTTTTTCGAGATTACAGTTCTTTAACTTACAGCAAGAACGCCATAGCCTCCCTCTAGCCGTTCGAGACTTGTAGTTCTTCACAAAGCTTAAGGAACGAGAACCTGTATCTCTTTAAAAAAAGATGTTGTGGAAAATTTTTCCATATAGGCCGCCACTTCCGGGGGAACAACTTCCTTAAAGGAACTTTGGTCTTTAAAATATTGCCTCCTAATATCCGCCCCACTAATGCCGCCGCCATAGCTTGGGATTTCGCGATAGGCCCACATGGGAAAAAGATCCAGATAGTAAGAAGAGTCATCTTTGCGATGTCCAACCAGGACAATTATTTGACTACCTCCCGATAAATTACGAACATTTTCCACAACATTCTTCACCCACGCCTCAGGGTCATTTTGGGTATCATTTACACCTGCTAAGATAACCCTATCTAAGCTTGCATTATCGAGAGAGCGCTTGATCATGTCGATTCTTTCCTCAACTGTCCACGGATTATCAAAGGAGCGATTCACGTTTCGACTACCAATAAAAATGATAAGGTTGTCCGCGATCTTTAACGCCTCCTCAACCAGAGCCTTATGCCCTGCATGAAATGGTTGGAAACGTCCAATTATAACAGCAAATTCGTACATGTTTCTCTCAATCATTTACCTATAATATATCCTGAAAGTCATTTAGTAACTCTGATCTCACTTATTTCTTTTTATCTTTCTTAACTTTCCTGCGTCTCTTCCCGCCCACAGCACTAGCTCATACCGAAGCCAAATAGGTGCAAATTATAGCGAAAAAGATCCCTCCTTGAAGCATCCCTTAAGATAGGTTTTCTGCCTAAGTTTCTTTTTTAAAAGTAAAAAATCATACCATGTGTGGGCCAGGTTATTTTAAAAGCTACTTAACTTAGTGATATCTTTTGAAAGTATTTTGAATTTAAGTAATTTTTAAAATCACCTTCAATATTTATCTTTTTTCATGGTTGCCGCATGTATTGGTGAACTACTTCTTATCTCATTCAACAGGATATGTAAAGACTCTTCTAAAACATATACTCATAAAACTCTTAGCTTCTTAAGAAAAAGTTTTTCTCTTATCGCTTCATCTTATAACAAAGGCTTTAAACGACATGCCTCACATATGGCTTTATACGCAGCCATGGATCCGGAAAGCGAATAGGTGTCAGTTGTTTGCGTCCCTTTTTTTGATTTTGCCTTTACCACCAAAGTATCCCCTTTAAGGAGGGAGGTTGTTAAATGCTTATCAAGTTGATTACTCGGGCACCAAGCTGTATCCTTAAAACCAACGAGACCAAAATGCTCATTTTTAATCTTCACATCTACATCAGCTTTATCTTCATATAAATATCCCGCCACAATGCTCACCGTATCTCTTGTATTATGGCCCGGGCGATGAGTCACCATTATATAAGGGGGATCACGCCGGACTGAACGGCCATTGCGCGTTTTAGGGTATTCTTGTTTGATAGGAGAACTCATCATGTAGCAAACTTTATGCCCATTCTCCTTAAAGGAGTAAGCGGTCCAATGTTTATACGTTCCTATTTTTACCGGTTTTTCAACTCCTGCCCACGCTTTACCCAGGCCATTGCATCCTAACGAAGAGAGCAAAAGAGAACCTGCCAAGAATAATGGCAGCCAAGCAGAACGTGTATGCGAAAGATTAATCATGAAGCTTTCAGCCCCTCTTTTATAATATCTTTATATGTTTCCGTGCCCCAGTATACAATTTGCTAAGAAAAAAGAAAGAAGGAAATAGCAGAAAACCCCCCTAAAATGGAGGGGATCCTGGGAAAGACCTGCCGCTAAGAGAAGCTTATGGGGAGAGGAAGAAAAGAAAGCAATAGCAAGATCTTTCTTCCTCATCGTATGAACGGAAACCTCTCCAAGGCGCGGAAATAAATAATGCCTTTAAAAATATTGAGACCAATGTACAGTAGTAAAAATAAAATATATAAAAATATACCTTGACACCAAAGAAGCCTTATTCCATATATCATCTAAATTTTCAAATATATCTTAGAATAATATACTCAAGAAAGAGAGAATATATATGCATGTAATATCTAGATTTTTCTTTAGCTTATTAACGCTTTGGCTATTATTAGGCCCCTCCTATGCTATCATCCGGCGCATTGATGTGCCAGATAACACCTATACTGAGCGTGCTTCCCATTTTCCTAGCGTCTGTCAGCTCAGCGGCTTCGACAATGAAAGTAAAGCCTTGAACTTTCTTACAACTGTCCGCCTAGGAAAAAGAACGTTTATCTCTGCTGCCGTACCGCGGCAAGATATCGGTGAGTTGCCTATTGTGAGGTGCGGTTCCACTATTTATCATATCGACCCGGCTTCTTTTACTTTTGCTCCTGCCTCCCCTAACGCGGAGAGCGACTTCTGCTTATTTCGCATAAAAGAAGAAAAAGTGACCAATGCATCCCGCGTAGAAATTTATAAGGGTGGTATTATGGATCTGTGGGGAAGGAATATAACGATTGTCGGTTATGGACGGCCAGGAGATAACGTAAGAGGAGAAACTACCTCTTATGAGCTCCAAAAGGATCTGTTCTTGTTTCAAAAAATATTTTCTTTCTTTTCTTCCCTTGACGCGACAAACCTTAAACCAGAAACTAAAAAGGTAGCTTACCAGCACTTGGCATCTTACTCTCATTTATTTGAGCCTCGAGCCGCTCAATTAATAGTGACGGATGTAAGCAAGGAAGAGAATAGAAGATGCTTATGCCAAAAAGATCCGAAAGCACGTGACCAACTCACTCCTGAGTATTATGAAGAGTTGTATGATGAAGAGGGCGTCCTCATTCCGATGGTAGCGCATTATCCTATCGATAAATTTGTCATTGCGACGCTGTCAGCTCAGTACGATAGAGCGGCTTTTGCCAACCCGACACGTTCTTTATTTGAACACGATACTTTTTCTATCGACAGCTCCACTCCTCCCTTCGCAGGGTTACCAGCTAACGGAGATATAGGAGGCGGATATTTTGATGAAAGCGGGAAACTGGTTGCCCTACATCTAAGAAAAGAAAGTGATTGCTCGCAGAAAAAGTTGATGGGGTATGAAGCTCATGAACATCTTTATTCTATGCTCGGCTATGATAAAGAGCTGGTAGAGGAAATACTTTCTAGCGTCTATTGCCGCGTCTCTACTTATGGCCTATTTTTAGGCAACTACGCAACATGGATCCAACATACTCTTCGTGAACTAGAAAAGAAAAAAGAGTCAAAGATAAAACGTCCTAAAGGTCGAAAATAATACTCAGATTGCAGGCATAAAAAAGAGGGAATCCTGCCGCAACAGCATCAAGCGATACAGAAGCTTGCTTGCGCGCAACTTCCTTCTTTGCTTGAACGAGAAGGACAAGGAGTGTTAGCCCTTTGTCTCCGCCATAAAAGTTTCCCGCACGAACAAAATAATAATAAAAGCTAACAATGTACATATAGGAATGACTGAGAGCCCGAACATAAAATCACTCGCGCTATACACCTTAATGCTACACGTATCAACGACCTGATCCCGTACACGCCAATCTAGAATTTGGCCCACCAAAGGCTGCAACAAGATGCCGCTTAGAGAACAAATAGCGTTGGTAAAGCCAACCGCTGTGCCCCTCAGGTGAATTTCATTCGCTTCACAAATCATCGTAAACCCAAGAATTTCACCTCCCGCCATAAAACCAGCTAAGAACAAAAGCACATAAGCAACGGAAAAAGGAAGATCCGGGATATATAAAAGGGCGGCATAGAAGCAAAGAACACTCAAGGGACTTAAGACCATAGGCTTCTTGCGACTTTTTAGACGGTCACTTACCCAAGCAAAAGCTGGGGCCCCAAACATAAAACCGATGTAAATAAGAGAGGAAGCGGTCGCTGCTTTCACACAATCAACGTTATATCTCTCCATTAAGAAAGATGCCCCCCACAATTCACCAAAAACAGTCATCGGCATAAAAATAAGAAGCACATAAAAGGAAATAAGCCAATTCTGCCTTGTGCGAGCCAAGTTCTTTAATTTTTTTATTAGCTCAGCCGAAGATTCTTGGATGGTCGTCGAAGCATTATTGTCTCGAATAAAAGCCCATATAAGCAATATCATGAAAGCGGCAACCATGCCGATAATAAGCAAGGTGGTTTTCCACCCGAAAAAACTAACCATGGAGGCCAAAGGTCCCCCACCGCCGGTTGCACCAATCATCCCAAGAGATGATGTAATCCCAATTGCCAAGGATAATTGAGAAGGAGGAAGCCAAATGGATGCCACTTTTATACAACCAAGAAAGGCACAGGCCGAGCCAGCCCCCATTAAAAAACGGCCCATATAAGCAGCAGCAATATGATTAGAAAACACGAAGCAAAATGTTCCGATTGCTAAAAAAGCCACCGCTAAGGTCAAAATCCGCCTCGGCCCAAACCGATCCATTAAAATCCCAAGAGGGATTTGCAAAGGCACATATGACCAATAATACGAAGAGACAAGAGCGCTAAAGGAGGAAGCATTTATCTGGAAATGCTCCATAAGCTCGGCGCTCATCACGTTCGGCGAAACACGTAAGATAAATTGGTAAAAATAAAAGGAAGCGGCTACGGCCCACATAACCCAGGCACGCATAGAAAAACTACGGAGGCTGTCGCTCATTTTAACCTCTCAACTAGCGAGCTATCAATTTAATCACCTTGACCTAAAATACCAAATACGCCTATAACTCTACCAAAGGGATTCCCCGTTTTAGATTCACATAGGGCATATAGATACTGGGTCCGATTATCATTAAAAAACTTTTATGTCAAGATCGTAACGTACATAGAAATAAATCGAGAGGGATAAAGGGTTATGAGTGAAAAAACAATGGCTTTTCAGGCAGAAGTCAATCAACTATTGAACATTGTCACCGATGCTCTCTATTCAGATACAGAAATATTTTTAAGAGAGCTCATTTCAAATGCTGCTGATGCCTGTGATAAACTTCGTTATTTAAGCGCAACTCATCAAATTGCTCTCGAAACCACCCCTGATTTTCGTTTAATACTCACGATAGATAAAAACACCAAAACGTTGACTCTTACCGACAATGGAATCGGCATGAGTGAGCAAGAATTAATAGATAACTTGGGAACCATTGCCAAAAGTGGCACAAACCAATTTATCCAAGCTTTAAAAGGAGATAAAACCGCCCCTACCCAACAAATAGGGAAGTTTGGTGTTGGTTTTTATTCAAGCTTTATGGTTGCTCAACAGGTAGAGGTTATTTCACGCAAGGCAGGCCAAGAAAAAGGCTACGTATGGGCCTCTCATGGGAAGAAGGGTGATTTTAACGTTAAAGAATACCCTGAAAAGACACCTGTTGGCACAACTATTCGTCTCTTATTAAAAGAATCAGCGCAGGAATTTCTCGAGAAAGAGAGGCTAAAGCATATTATTAAAAAGTACTGTGATCATATTATGTTTCCTATTGAGCTTATCGAGGGGGAAGAGAGAGAACAGGTTAACAAAGCCTCTGCCTTATGGAAACGATCAAAATCCGACATAACGAAAGAAGAATACAAGGAATTTTATCATCACTGTGCTCACCTAGGAGGCTCCCCAAGGCTTACCATCCATTTCACTATGGAAGGGACGGTGACCTACACAGGGCTCTTGTTTATTCCCACCGAAAAACCTTTTGATCTTTTTGACGCTGAGAGAAAGAACCGCTTAAAGCTCTATATTCAACGTGTTTTTATTACCGATGATTGCCATACTTTACTTCCCCCTTACTTGCGTTTTGTTAAAGGAATTATCGAATCAGAAGACTTACCTTTAAATGTCAGCCGCGAGATGCTGCAAAATAATCCGGTCATTCATAAAATTCGCGCAGGGCTCACAAAGAAAATTCTAAGTGAACTGGACACGTTCAGTCATACCCATCCGGAAGAATATCTTTCTTTCTGGCAAGACTTTGGTGCGGTACTAAAAGAAGGGTTATGTGACGACCTTGCTCATCGCGAAAGTCTTTTAAAATTAGCTCGCTTTTATTCCCTTAAGTTAGAGGAATATATTTCTTTAGAAGATTATGTAAAAGAAATGCCAAAAGAACAAACATCGATCTATTACTTCCTAGGCTCTCATATTGAGTCCATGAAGGACAGCCCTCAGCTCGAAGGGTTTAGAGAAAGAGGGGCGGATGTCCTATTTTTGACTGACCCTATAGACGAGTTCTGGGTCCCTTTTCTCGGTCCTTATCAAGAAAAAAATCTAACACCCATTACAAGCGCCGATCTTAATTTAGAGGCTATCCCCGGGGAGCAGGAACAAGGAGAGAGGAGAGTACAAGACCAGACAAAGAATACCGATTCCAAGATTGCCACCCTTCTTGCTTATATAAAAACAATTTTGGCGGAAGAAGTGACGGACGTTAAAGAATCCCATAGGTTAGTTACCAGCCCTGTCTGCCTAGTACACACTCAAGATGAGATGGGATTTTTTATGGAGCGTTTGCTTAACCAAAGTAATTCCAATTCCAAAACGCAGCGCTATGTCTTAGAAGTTAACCCCCGCCATCTTCTTATCCAAGCCATGGCCAAGAAGTTGGAGGAAGCCAGCGCCCGTGAAGCCTTGAATGATCTTGCGTGGCTCCTCTATAATCAAGCTTTAATCCAAGAAGGGAAGGCCATACCCAATATGAAGCATCTTAATGAAATACTTTCTAAAATAAATTTAAAATATCTGTCCTCTTAATTAATATCTTATGGTTGCTAAAGATGTTTATTAATTAATATTGTTTTTTAAATTGAAAAGTGCATAGCGGCTTTTACCATGCTGGTACATTTCATTTTTTAGGGGTTTTTATCGATTGAAAGATCACTCTTTTTATTACATGTGGTAAATACTTCGCGCTTCGTTCCTAAGATCGCTTTTAACCTATCGATGAGGGCCCCTCACTTTTCACCCTTCCTTTAAAGTAGATAAACAAAAAATGATAGGCCCCCATCACTTTATTTCAAACAAAAGAGAAAATCTCGAAGGAGATTGAAGAAGCAACGTTATATAAAGGTAGCATCGGAAATTTATAGGATGCCCTTCACGATTGGAGAGTATGGCCGACTAGTTCCTAGTAATCACGAGATCTCTCAAGATAATGAGCTGAAGAAGATTATGGCGAGAAAGGCTTTGGAAATTCAGAAAATAACCGAGAGCAAAGGATTAGGACATATTTACCCTACCATTCGCCGTCTTCTAGCAGGAGAAAAAGGTGTCCTCTCTGAAGAACATCGATTTTTCCGATGATCGCCTCTTCTCAATTCGCCAGAGCATGTGAGATAAAGGTAGCAAATTCTCTTAGCCCAACGCTATCGCCCTTCTTAAGGAAGCATGAGGTATAAACCGACATACAACTACCCTTAATGTATGGGGACAAGAGTGACAATATATTTACGCCTTCTCACTTCCACCCTTATTATTCGCCTGGAACCCGCTCCCCTGTTTACTCATCCAACTTCAGACGCTATTAGACATTTCTCTGGCCAGTGTCCTCATGCACGAGCCAACACCGAGGCTTGCCGCTAACTGCATTGGGGAGAGGAGGGAGTTGACTACTTTAATGAGCAAAAGCAGCTCATTGGAATCCATGCTTGGGTAGAAGACGGGCTTTTGAAGGAATTAACTTTATCCTTAATCGCGGCGAATGTGTCCCTCAGCACGTAGGTTGGATCAAAGAAACAACAAAGACAATAAAAAAGAAACGTCTCCTAAGGAGAGAAAGGAAAAAGAAACATAAATAGCTCTTCCTCTCCCTTGGGCCTTTCCGTCAAGAGGGTCAAAGGAGAAAACAGCGAGCCAATTTAAAAGACCTTCATACCAGTTAACTCTCACTTTTCACCCACTTATAGCTTCTCTTCCTAGCTATCAGTCAGACATGAGACCTGTGAGTCACACCCCTTCCCACACAAACTCCCTCGCTTTTATAGGAAATATTTTCCAAAGAGGAGTTCCTTAAGAAGCAGTCGGAAGGGTACTTTAGAGAGGCGCTAACATTAAATCAAAGGTACACAGATATGGAATGGGTGCCTCCTCTAAATTTCTCTAATCGAGTCTTGGTCCAAGAAGAAGACTACCTAATAAAAAAGCTTGTTGAATGATTTTCTATAATAATAAGAAGAAGTCGCCTTATTAAATAATAATTGAATGTTATTATATTTTCATATATTAATACCTAGCAATAAACTAAAAGACTTTAGGAGTTTTAATATGAGACTATTATATCTAACATATTTTCTTTTATTATCTATTAACCCTAGCTCGGCCATTATTGGGCGATTCGATGTGCCCATGGAGTTGTATGAAAAGCACGCCGAGCCCTATTCTTCCGTCTGTCAAGTAGGCGGAAGGGATAAGCTTGACGGAAACTTTACCTACTTTACAGCGATTTTTATCGGGCGCCCCGATCTTTTCATTACAGTTGCTGGTTCGCTAGCCATGATTGAAAAGTCTATCGTTCGTTGCCAAGAAACCTTCTACCCTATAGATGAAGATTCCATTTTTATCCACCCTTCTTTCAAAATAGAAAACAACAGAATTAATGGGACGGATCTGGCTTTATTCCGCACAACAAAAGAAATTTCTAGAAATATTGAACCTGTGTCTATCTATCAAGGTCACCTAAGCAGCTTACAGGACACTCAGATTACTTTTGTGGGGTATGGCAAGGGCGGTGACAATGTGAACGGCGCAAGCCAAATCCCAGAGATCGAAGAGATTCAGCGTCAAGCTCTCGAAATCGCTGCTACACAAAACATCCAGCCGCATCATAATGCTAAGCTGGTTAAAGTTATTAAAGAAACAGTGTCAAAAGGCACCGACATATTCCAATCGTTTCTTGAATTATATGGCTCTCTTCAACCGCGGCGTGCGTGTGAAGCGGTCATCTCTGCCTCTCTCAATCCAATGCTCCCATCTTTTCCTCTCCACCTTGAGGAAGAGCTAAGAGAGATGCTATCCTTTGGGGCAGATTTTCCCTCTCTTTTCAGCTCCACTCTTTCTCCCCATTACTTGCCTGGAGCGACGCTTACATTTGGTTATCCAATTGAAGAATCCTTTTCTGGCCTACAGAGCTTTTCAGGAAAATTCTCTATTGACTCCTCCACTCCAAACCTCGCTGGACAGCCTTATGTTGGCGATCAAGGAGGCGGGTGCTTTAACGACAATAAAGAGCTGGTAGCGATTCACACAGAGATGGACGTCTCTACCCATAATCAAAAAGGTTTTATTTTGAACCACAATGAGTTCTTAGCCCGCTATCTGCCATGGATAGAAGAGCTCAAGAAAATAACTTCCCCGGCTCATAAGAAGAGAAGGAAGAAGAATACATAGGTAAAAATGAGCCTTATTTTTCCAAAGAAGACTTAACTCCACAGAAAAAGAGCCTTCCTCTCCAGGAAGGCGCTTTGACTTTGAAAAGGCAAGGCCTTTTTCACGAGAAGGGTTTATGTTTTGCACACCCCAAGAAAGGCGCTATTTTGCTTTATGAAAAATCAGCAAATAAAATGTTGCCAGGGACTTCGTTTTTGTATTAAGTTGGTAGTGTTTTTTTAACTTGGGGCATTTTTGAAGGTTCCCTAAAGGGTTTTAAATACCTTCATTTTATTTCTTAAGAAGGGCGCTTAGCTCAGTTGGTAGAGCATCTGACTTTTAATCAGAGGGTCATAGGTTCGAATCCTATAGCGCCCACCATCGACCTTCCTTGTTTTCCTCGTTTATTACCTACCTTTGGGATGGGTTTCCTTTAAAAGAAATGATGCCAGGGCGCATCTCTCCTTTCGATCGAAGGGTGATAGAGATCGAATCTTTGTTCGTCTTAAAGGTTTAGGAAGAAAGAGAAAAGCCGTAAGGGAAATCAATCGTTCGCTTACGCGTCGACATATTTCACGTTTAAGGCATTCGCTTGCACGAAATCCCGCCGCGGCTCGACCACATCTCCCATTAAGGTAGAAAATATCTCTTCCGCTTCATCTTCATGGTCAACTTTTACTTGGAAAAGAGCGCGCACAGTGGGATCAAGAGTTGTCTTCCACAACTGTTCGGCGTTCATTTCTCCAAGCCCCTTATAACGCTGTAATTCAATTCCTTTACGGCCTTGGTCCATGACCTTCTCACACAGCATTAAAGGACCATTGACAACATAGCTTTCGTCTTTTGCTTTAAGCAGCGACGTCTGTGAAAAGATTTTTAATTCCTCTCTCAATTTATGCAACTGCTGAGCTTCATAAGAAGCAACAAGCTTTTCATCTAACGTGTAAGATTCAAAGAGCCCTTGAACTTGTTTGATGATTTCGATTCCTTGCTCGGTTACGCGCCCTGACCATAGAATGTCTTCGCTTTGATTTATCCGATTAAGTTGTTCAGTAAGCTGCTCGCACGTTCCTAACAGCGCCTCTCTCCCGGAAAAATTCTCTTTACTTAGTAACCCCCGCACGGCTCCTTGCTCAATAATGGAAATATCTTTTACCTTGCGATGCATGACTTGTATATGGTTACTTGCCTTTAAACTTAGATTAACAAGCTGCTTGAGCTCGCCGCCCCCAAGCTGGCGACCATCTTGAAATTCCAACGAACAACGCTCAGTCCCGGATTCAATAAGATAATTATTCAACGCCTCGTCATCTTTTAAATAAATTTGAGATTTACCTTTCCCTATCCGATACAAAGGAGGACGAGCAATATATAGATATCCTTTCTCCACAATAGGGCGCATTTGGCGGAAGAAAAAAGTTAATAAGAGCGTGCGGATATGACTTCCATCCACATCGGCGTCGGTCATAAGGATAATTTTATGATAACGAGCTTTGTTGATATTAAAATCATCCGACCCTACACCTGTGCCAACCGCTGTAATAATGTTCACGATCGATTCCGAGCTTAGCATTTTATCGAAGCGGGCCCGTTCGACATTGAGAATCTTTCCCCGAAGGCTTAAAATAGCTTGAAAGGCTCGATCACGGCCTGATTTAGCAGAGCCGCCTGCACCTTCCCCCTCAACGATAAAGAGTTCACTTAACGCTGGGTCTTTTTCCTGACAATCCGAAAGTTTGCCTGGCAGGGATGTCATCTCTAAAGCCCCTTTACGGCGTGTCAACTCCCTCGCTTTACGAGCCGCTTCCCGTGCCGCACATGCTTCTAGAACGCGTGAGACGACTTTCTTTGCCTCAGCCGGGTTTTCTTCGAACCATTGTTGTAGCGCGTCGCTTACGACATTTTCAACCACAGGACGTACTTCGGAAGAAACAAGCTTATCTTTCGTTTGGGAAGAAAATTTGGGGTCTGGGACCTTTACCGAGAGCACGCAGGTAATTCCTTCGCGTACATCTTCCCCTGTGATAGCCGCTTTATCTTTTTTCGCTAAGTTACTATTTACGATAAAGTTGTTAATGGTTCTTGTTAAGGCAGCACGCAGCCCTGCAAGGTGTGTCCCACCATCCCGCTGTGGAATATTATTTGTAAAGCACAAAACGGATTCATGATAACTGCTTGTCCAACGAAGTGCGACATCAATGGCCATGCCTTCCCGCTCTGCCGCAAAATAAATAGTATTATGAAGGGGAGAGCGGCTTCGATCAATATACTCTACGAAGGCTTTAATGCCGCCTTCATAACAGAAGGTAACCTCCTCAGGTTCAACTCCTCGCTCATCTCTTAAGACAATGGTAACACCCGAATTAAGGAAAGCGAGTTCCCGCAATCGATGCTCAAGCGTTGAAAAGGTAAATTCTGTCTTAGAAAAAATGACTTTGGATGGCAAGAAGGTTACTTTTGTTCCTTTTTTCCCCTCTGCTGAGCCCACTTCTTTAAGAGGCTCTTCTCGGTCCCCATTGCGAAAACGGATAAAATAGGCTCGCCCATCTTTCCAAACGGTTAGCTCTAAAAATTCTGAGAGGGCATTAACCACTGAAATGCCAACCCCATGAAGACCGCCGGAGACCTTATAAGAGTTCTGATCAAATTTCCCGCCGGCATGGAGCTGCGTCATAATAACCTCAGCAGCCGATATCCCCTCTTCTTCATGTAAGGCGACCGGTATGCCACGCCCATTGTCAATGACCGTTACCGAGCCATCGGCATTAAGGATCACTTCCACATGATCGCAAAATCCTGCCAACGCTTCGTCAATGGAGTTATCAACCACCTCATATACCATATGGTGTAAGCCAGATCCATCATCCGTATCACCGATATACATACCTGGTCTCTTACGAACAGCATCAAGCCCTTTTAAAACTTTGATCGAATGAGCACCATAATCAGGATTATCATTAGGTAGAGGTTCTTTAGACATGGTTACGTGCGTTCTCCTAAGGCGATTAAAAATTGCTGATTTTTATCCTTGTAAGAAATCAAGTTCGATAAAATACGTCCTGTAATTATAGAGGAATTTTGCAAGATAAACAAACACTCTTCATGCATTGACGAGTGTTGCACGTCCTTTTTCAACAACAAAACACTCTGCGCGGCCCTTAGCCATTGAGAAAAGGGATAAATCAGTCCCAGTGAAGAATGTTTGAAGAGGCAACGCATCAATGTGATCAAAGAGAGCCTCCCGCCTCTTCTCATCAAGGTGGGCCATGACCTCGTCGAGTAATAAGATTGTCACGGTATCCTCCTGCTTTTTTGCCATAAATTGAGCATGCGTTAACATAATAGAAATAAGAAGAGCTTTTTGTTCCCCCGTCGAACATAGCCCTGCTTCTTGCTGATTTAAGCAGTGATAAACTTCCACATCCGCTTTATGAGGCCCAAGGGTCGTTGCGCTGGCCTGCGCATCTATAAAACGATTTTGTTCAAGCATTCCTCGAAAAGCCTTTACAGAGTCTAGGGAGCCTTGGCGATGAAAGAGCTCTTCAACACGACCAACAAGCGATAAGCGCGCTTGCGGAAAACAGGTGGTCGTCGAGGCACGTTGTCCTTCATTCAAAAGATCGATGAGACGCTGGCGCTCTTGAACAATGTCGATCCCCTTATGGGCAATTGTATCTTCCAAGGCATTTAACCAACTAACATCCCATGCCTTCGAAGTGGACTTGCGCAAAAGGATATTACGCTCTCTCACCGCATGCTCATACGTGGATACCCGCTTAGCGTGCAAAGGATCGAATCCATAGACAAGTCGATCGAAAAAGCGGCGTCGATGCCCAGCGCCCTCTATGAAAAGACGGTCCATTTGAGGAATAAGCCAAGAAAGGGTTAAATAATCTCTTAAATCTGTGTGGGCTTTTACAGGAACACCATTAATTTGCACAAATCGCTTTTCACCCTCTCCCACCGGAGGAGATACATAAGAACACCCTATATCCATAGGCACACTTGAGGTGGCAACTTGAGCCGCAATGGCCCATGAACTCCCTCCACCTTGCCGTAGCATCTCACTTAATTTTGCCCGCCGGAAACCGCGCCCGGGAGATAAAAGGGAGATCGCTTCCAGAACGTTTGTCTTTCCTGCGCCATTCGCTCCGACAAAAATAATATTTTTCGAGCGAAACGTTAAAAAAAACTGTTGGTAGTTACGAAAATCGGTCAGGACAAGCTTTTCAATACCACGCAAGAAAAAACCTAACTACTTTATATACGCATCGGCATCAGAATATATAATGTGGATCGCTCTTGCGGTGTATGAAAAACCGCCGATGTTGTGGGATCCTTTAAAGAAAGAATTAATTCCTCCGTTGAGATTTGGGCAACAATGTCCATAAGGTATTTGGCATTGAAACCGATCTCTATAGGCTCATGGGCATAGGATACGTGTGTCTTTTCCTGGGCTTGACCCGCTTCTGAGCTCGTTGCCATAAAAACCGCTTGATCCTTGTTGAGCATTAATTTTACCGCACGCGATTTTTCATTCGTCATAATCGACACACGGTCAATAGCTTCCTTAAAAATCTTGGTATTAAAGGTGGCTATTTTATCATTTTCCTTCGGTATGACCTGTTGGTAATCAGGGAAGGTACCATCAATCAAGCGCGACAGTAAGATCGTATGATGGAAAGAAAAGCGAATTTGATTTTCTGACAAAGCTATCTCGATCTCTGTCTCACATTCTTCCAATATTTTGCGCAGTTCCGTAATTGTTTTACGAGGGATAATCACCGCTGGAATGGCCTCGGCTCCTTGAGGAAGAGCCATTTGAGCTTTGGCTAATCGATGCCCATCCGTTGCCACCATACGTAAGCACGCCTCTGGCTCTTCAAGGGCATGCATAAATAAACCATTAAGATAATAACGCGTCTCCTCCAATGAGATGGCAAAGCGAGTGCGATCGATCAATTCACAAAAACCGCTACTCTCTATTTTAAATTGATGAGGGAGCGTTTCTTTATCCACTTCAGGGAACTCTTCACTCGGCAGCACAGACAACCAGAAGGAAACATTGCCACACGTGACCGAAATCTGATTGGTTGTTTTGTTAAGCTCGAGGTTAACCGTCGAATTTGCCGGAAGCTTGCGCAATATCTCATAGAATGTTAGCACGGGTACCGTAACAACATTAGGTTCTTGAACATCACACTGAATAGCCTCTTGATACGTAATATCAAGATCCGTCGCGGTGATTGTCACCATCCCCTTTTGGGCATCAAGACGCACATGAGAGAGGATAGGAACAGTGGTGCGACGCTCCACGACCCCTTGAGCATGAGAAATGACCTTCAGTAAATTATTCCTATCGGCTGATAATTTCATGTCTTCGTCAACCTCTTCGTAACAAATAGGTATTTATTTTATCATGTTAAATATTAATTTTCTAGCATTTGTCGGAGAAGCTCTATATCTTCCCGCAGCTCATTATTAGATACTGTCAACTCTTCCACCTTAGCAACGGCATGCATCACCGTGGTGTGATCACGCCCACCGAATTTTCGCCCAATCTCTGGAAGGGATTTTTCCGTCAACTTTTTCGCCAAATACATCGCCACTTGACGCGGGCGCGCCACGATCCGAGCCCGTCTTGGAGAATGCATATCGGAAACCCGAACATTGTAATGCTCCGCCACTTTTTTCTGGATTTCCTCGATCGTTGTACGACGATCATTTGCACGCAAAAGATCCTTCAGCGCCTCTTGCGCTGCTTCAACCGTAACTTCACGCCCTATTAAGGTCGCATGAGCAATGATTCTATTAAGCGCCCCCTCAAGCTCTCTCACGCTGGAGGTAATTTTATGGGCCAAAAATTCTAAGACTTTGAGCGGCACATCAATGGGCGCAAAAGCGCTTTTTGATTGCAAGATACCAAGACGCAGCTCATAAGTTGTGGGGTGAATGTCAGCCACCAGCCCCCAACCAAGGCGCGAGCGCATACGCTCTTCCATACCTTCAAGGTCGGACGGGGATTTATCGGCTGAGATAATGACTTGGCGATTTTGATCAACTAAGGCATTAAAAGTATGGAAAAACTCTTCTTGGGTCGAGTCTTTACCACTAATAAATTGCACATCGTCAATCATTAATACATCGACTGACCGGAACTGCTCTTTAAAAGCCATTGTATCACGGTACCTTAAAGCCCGAATAAATTGATACATAAATTTTTCAGCGGACAGATAAATAACTTTGCGATGAGGAAAATTCTTTCTAATGTGCCATGCAATCGCGTGCATTAAGTGGGTTTTTCCAAGCCCAACACCGCCATAAAGAAAAAGAGGATTGAAGGTCACTTCCGTTGACTCTGCAACACGCCGTGCAGCAGCATGAGCAAGTTCATTGGGTTTTCCTACGACAAAGTTTTCAAACGTAAAGCGCGCATCAAGACCATCATTTTGAGCACCCGGCTCCACTAAAACAATATCTTCCTTCAAAGCAGGCGGCTCATCCGAGGGAAAATTTGTCGGCGCTAATACAATCACCTCGAGTGAGACAAAGTCTTTGCTATGATGGCGCCAAAGTTCGGCAATGCGAGGTGCATAATTACGCCGTACCCAATCGCACATAAATTGCGTCGGGGCACACAAGCTGACAGCACCATCAGGGGACTTTTTTAAGGTCAGCGGTTTTAACCAACTGTTAAACGCCGCCTCCCCAAATTCAGTAACAAGCTTTTGACATATAACTGGCCACTCTTGAAGGATGAAAGATTCAGAGCACGCCGACATTTATTCTTCCCCAAAAACAATTAACAATAAGGATGACTTGTCTGCTTATCATATAAATATCGGCCAGGAATGTCGATGGAATTAAAACCTTACCTTAAAGCAAGATAAAGCCCCACAAATAAACTAAAACCTAAGCAACAAGCGCCTTTAACTTTTTAGCTAAGCGAGAAATTTTCCTTGAGGCCCGCTTCTTGTGGTAAATACCCTTTTGAGCACCGCGCATAACCTCCGATTCCGCCAATACGAAAGTGGTTTTAGCTTCATCCTTATTACCCGAAAGGATTGCCGTTTCCACCTTGCGTATAAAGGTTCTTACCCGATTCATACGGGTGCGGTTTTCAAATGTCCGCTTTTGAATTTGACGGGTCCGTTTTTTCGCAGATTGAATATTAGCCATTTATACTCCTAGACTAAGCTACAATAATAGAACTTAGCTCGTCTTATAACGTAACTTTTACCGTGCGTCAACCCAAAATGGAAGGAGGGCTTCTCCTTTAGGAGGTGTATTCCTTTATTATAGCCTTTAGAACGGCCATACTTTATCGATGAATTGCTGACCATAAGGTGGTTGTTGCACATCGGTAAGCTGGCCTCGGCCTCCGTAGGAAATGCGAGCTTCAGCTATTTTCTCGTAATTAACTGTATTGTCGGATAAAATATCCTCACGCCGCACAATACCGGTGATTAATATTTCTCTTACTTCAAAATTGATACGCACTTCTTGGCGCCCTTCTATAACAAAATTCCCATTGGGCAATTCTTGCGTGATAAGGGCAGCCACTTTTAGCTTGATGTTTTCATTTCGTCGCACCATCCCTTTGCCTACATGCTCAGGCTTATTTGAAAGATTCACAACTGAGGCAGGGTTAAACGCTTTTGGAAAGACCTTTGGTAGTTTTGATTGGAAACCAAGCAGCTCTGGCGCTGCGATCTCTTGTGTGCTTTCTCGGTTCCTCTCCGTCTCGTTATTAACATTACCGCTGTCTTCTATATTAATCTTAACGGTCAGGATATCGCCTACTTTGCTGGCTCGTTGATCTTTAAAGAAGGATTTGGAACTTGGGTGCCAGAGAGAGTTAGCATATTTTTTTTCTTCTCTCTTTTGTCGATCCGGCATAGGTATGGTCACATAAGTATGGCCTGGTCTTAAAACAGGGTTATCAATCTTTGACAATTCTGGGGGCTGCCCAATGTCCGACAAACCTGCCAAAGGACCACACCCCGATAAAGTGCTACTTAAAGCACTTAGGATTAAGAGGAAAAATACTTTCCTTTGGTAATACATCTTGCTCTGTCTTAGCCTTGTTGTATCTTCTATCTTTCCGCTCATTAGCTATCCTGTCATCTTTGGCAGGGCAACACGTACATGACCTGATGCCGCTACCTTTCCCTCAATAATTTTATTGGTTTTACTGTTCTTAACTTTAATCATTTTATCTAACGACCCATTCTCTAAGGCTTTGCCTTTGCAGGTGACAAATAAAGTAGGTGTCTCTATAAACAGGGTGACCAGGGCCCCTTTCTTAACAATAAAGGGTAGCTGAAGATCATTTTTCTTGATAAGAGCGTTTGCTTTTAAGAGTTTATTTTTCGGTGTAGATCCTATTAATTGTTGTTCCGACGTGACGATATGAGGTTTTAATTTAGCGGAATCGATCGCTATCCAAGTTAGGTCTTCCTTTGTAATGAGGTGATCTTTTCCGATAGTATTTTTTAACACGGGAAGAAGAACTTGCGTTAAAATTTTTCCTGAAAGTGCATACGTTTTATCCTCGACCACTGCATAGCCAGGGAGGAACAAACGAGCAGTAAAATGGTCTTGTTGATAATTTAATGTTACGCTATCAAGTTGAAGGTTAAGTGGCTGTTCATTTGATAAGGTGATAGGCCGAACCTTTTTATCCAGCACAATCTTAAAATGGGGTGTCCGCAAGCGCTCCTCAAGCAAAGGTTTGATCCTTTGCGCTATCTCCTCGCGCGTAATAATGTGCCCCCCACGTATAACATTTACGGACATATCATCCTCTGTCGGCTTCCAATCAATGTGGAATTTGTGTGCTATTTTTTTAAGGAAGGAGGCACTGAAAGTAAGCTTTTGGCCATATCCGGGTGAGAGGCCCACAATAGTATGGCCTTTCTTCTCCAATCCATAAAAAATATCGGAAAGCTTTATATGAGAGCCAGAAACCACGATTTCTTTAGGAACGGTAATAGCCCTTAAAGGCGATACCACCAAAATAGCGAGCGCTCCTATTACAAAGAAATATCGCTTCATTATCCTCTCATGCGGGTATGGGTAGCCATCATTTCATCAGCGACTTTAACAACTTGGGAATTCATCTCATAGGCCCTCTGAGCTTTTACCAATTCGGTAATCTCACTGACCGGCTCAACATTAGAGTTTTCTATATAACCTTGCAAAGTTGTCCCAAAGCCTTCGGCGCCAGGGTTGCCTACAATAGGGCCTCCTGACGCCTGTGTCTCCGCAAAAAGGTTGCTCCCCATTGGCTGCAACCCATTCTCATTATTAAAATTGACGAGCTCAACCTGTCCGATATTTTGCTGCTGATTTCCTGGTGTCTCGGCAATCACTTCTCCGTAAGCATTAATTGTCACGAAGAGAGTATCTTCAGGTAAGGTAATCGCTGGCTGCAGAGTATAACCATCACTGGTAACCAACACACCCTCAGGGCTTCTCTCAAACGTCCCATCACGTGTATACGCGATTGTGCCATTGGGCAGCTCAATACGAAAATATCCTTTTCCTTCCACTGCGAGATGGAGAGGATTATTGGTTGGGACAATCGGCCCTTGTTCATTCACCCGATAGATAGAGGCGAGTTTAACGCCCAGCCCTAAATTGGCACCAGCTGGGTTAATAGTGCCTGCTGTGGATGTCCCAGACCCCGGCGAGCGATATTTTTGATATAATAGCGTTTGAAAAGCTGCTCGCATTTTTTTATACCCTGGGGTTTGGACGTTCGCCATATTATTGGCAAAACCATCCACCGCGATCTGTTGCGCGATCATCCCTGTTGAAGCAATTCCAAGAGCTCGCATTCTCCTCTCCTTTTATGAATTCGACTTCAAAATTTTGTTGATGCCTTGCTGGGCAAGTCGATCAAACATATCAAGTAACTTCTGAGAATTTTCGTATTGCCTATGGGCATCCATCAACGTAATAAGCTCATTGATACTTTGAACATTCGACTCTTCTAATGCTCCTTGAATAACTTCGGGCTCTAAAACCTGGCGAGGCAATTGGTTGGTTGCCAGGTACCCACTTTCATCAATGGCTGTCTTTTCGTTTTCATCAAATTCTACGACTTGCAATTGGGCTATTTCCTCGTCATCCGCATAAACCATCCCATCACCTTTTATGCGTATGGTGCCCGTCTCTGGAGGAATTTGAAGAGGTACATCGCCCGTGCCAAGCACCGGATAGCCCTGTTGGTCGACGAGCGTACCTTGGTCATTCAAAAGAAATTGACCATTACGTGTGTATCGATTCCCTATGGGTGTTTGCACGACAAAAAACCCCTTGGTTATGGCTACATCTAACGTATTTTCTGTGATAGTAATAGGCCCTGGGGAGGGATCAATAATTTTGTTAGCCAACTTCACATAAGCCACATCATGAAGGGGGTGTCTTTCAGAGATATAGTACTGAAAAATGGGCTTTTCTGCTTTAAACCCTTTTGTCAGGCCATTCGTTATATTATGAGCAACCGTGTCTACCAATTCACGCAAAGCCACTTGATGAGCCAAACAAATATGTGAAATATTTTTCATAAAAAGATATCCTTTATATTTCTTGTCTCTTCCTATGCATAAAACATGCCAAGGTAAGGAGAGAAGCTATTGAAGCCCTATACACACACTCTTCCTATAAAAATTAACGAACATTTAGGCAAAAATTTGGAAAAATTTTCCTAGGTATTTTTTTCATTAACGACTTTTTAGGAAAACCCTAGGTAATTTAGTCCTAGTATCAGGATAACAATATGAGTTTAACCATGGCAGACGATAAAGACGAAAAAAAGCTCGAAGAGGAAGAACTCGACGACGACGAGGGAAAAGAGGAAGGAGAAGAAGAAGGAGAGACGAAAGATCCTTCGGACTCAAAAGAGGGAAAAAAGATCCAAAAATGGGGTCTTACAACCTTGCTGCTTGGAGGTTCTGTCGTTATCACTTTGCTCATTGCCGTGGTCTTTTTTATCTTGTGGCTCCGGGGCCCAAAGGACGAAATGAACGAAGACACGAGCAAAGATCTCGAGCTCGCTCAGATTGATCAAAAAATAAAAGAAACCATCTATTACGACATTGATAACATCGTCGTCAACCTAAGAAGCAATTCTTCACGACCAAGGCTTCTTAAGCTCAGCGTACATTTAGAGCTCGCCGATGAAAAACATAAAAGTATTATAAAGGGCTTTGAGCCTCGGCTTATTGATCAATTCCATACCTTTTTAAGGGGGCTTAGCATGGAAGAAATAGAAGGCCCGGGTGGTATCCAGCGACTCAAGGAAGACCTTACGTTACGCATTAACGCTATTCTTGCCCCCATTAAAATTAGGAGCGTTCTTATTCGCGAACTTTTGACTCAATAGGTTTTTAGAATCAGTGAAGATGAACAAACAATGACAAAAAAAAACCAAAATTATAATATAAACGGTTTGCCATTGAACCCCTCCATCTTAGAAAGTATGGGCGAAGGACTTAAAAAAATCCTTGAAAATAAGAATGTGTCCGGCGAACGCATGCCCATTCTCGAAGTGGTTTTTGACCGCTTTTCCGTCCAGTTAACAAATAATTTTCGAGGCATTGCACCAGAGCTTGTTAACGTTGGTGTTCACTCTATTAAAACTCAACGATTCGAGGATTATCTTGCTAACGTCCCTGAAAAGTCTCTTTTGAGTATTTTTCATGCGGAAGAATGGAAGAACTACGGCCTTATTACCTTTGACAAAAATTTCTCCTTTTGCATGATCGATGTCCTACTCGGAGGCCGTCAAGCAGGAGCTAAAGATTATAAGCTTGAGAGGGCCTACACCTCTATAGAGCGTAATCTGATTGAACGTTTGACAACGGTGGTATTAAAGACATTAAGCCAATCATTTCAGCCAATCACACAAATAGAATTTAAATTTAGCCATTTAGAAGCTAACCCAAAATTTGCCTCCATCGCTCAACCAAGTAGCGCTACGCTCGTTATAAAAATTTTTGCTGATATGGATGGCGGTCAAAGTCATATCGATATTGTTTTACCTTACGCTACTATTGAACCTGTTCGGGACATTTTTTCTCAACGCTTCATGGGAGAAAAATTAGGTCAGGATCTTATTTGGCAAGAACACTTAGCAAAAGAAACCTATTCTTCCAAAATAAGAGTGCACGCTGTGCTCGATATTATCCAGCATAACTTAGGAGATGTCTTAAATTGGCAAGTTGGATCTCAGTTTCTGCTTAACAATGAAGAAGGCTCCCCCATTCGAGTCTTCTGCGGAAGTACCCCCCTCCTTGAAGCCAAGGTAGGCAGCAAAGGATTAAGCGTTGCCGTGTGCGTTACTGATATCCTGCTTAATAAAAAGGAAGCCAAGCTATGAGTATCTTCTCTATCCTTTTAGATATTATTGTTGCCTGTTTGCTTGGTAGTGCCATTTTCGTGACGTTAAAGCTTAATCAAAACATTAACAAAATTAAAGACACCCGTGAAGATTTTCGTTCCTTATTTAGGATTCTTTCCGCCGCCCTCGAAAGAGCAGAACTATCCCTTAAACAACTTCAAAACTCCTCCCGAGATATCTCCAACGAGCTTCAAGAAAAAATAGAAGAAAGTCGCAACATAGTGGACGAACTCCTCCAATTAAATTCCTACGGTGAGCAAGTTGCTAATCTCATTGAAGAAAGAATTCGGAAAAGTCGGCAAACTCTGAAGAATGGCATGTCCCCAGAGGAAGCTAACCAGCCAGATCCGAACGCTTCGCGAGAGCACGCCTCTCTCGCACCGGAAAGAAGGTCTGCCAAAAAAGACTCCTTAACTTTTATCCATTCGCAAGACACGATGATGGAGGAGGAGGAAGGTGTAATCCGTCTATCCAAAACTCCCCCTATCTGGGAGAAAGATGAGGGTCAACCATCAAAAGATAGTAACGAACAACACCATAACATTTATGAAGCGCTTAAGGGGTTAAGGTAAAGTGCGGGCCGATTATCAAAAGCTCATTCCCCTTTGGATAAAATTAAAAGAAATTTATAAAAATCAGCGGCTTCCTCTTCTTATACTGGTATTTTTTTCCTTGTTTGTATTAAAGTTAAATTATATAGGCAAAACGATCAGCCACTCCACAGCACAATCGAATACCGGAGAAGTTCCCCATAAACCCCTGCCCCCTCAGTCAAAGATAGCGCCGCCTTCTGATCCAATTTCTGCTTCCCCTGCAGAGAGTAAAGTCAAAGAGAGTCCTAGGGATACAAATCTTCCTATGGGTGTACTTAATCTTACGTTCGATGAAATGGAAATTTTGCAAAATATCGCGGAACGCAGACAACAATTAAAGCAACTTGAAGAAGAAAGAAAAAAAGAAGAAACCCTATTAACCGTCGCCAAGAAGAATGTCGAAGAGAAAATAGAAGAATTATCAAAAATTAAACAGGACCTTAAGGGATTTATTGACAGTCAAAAACAAGAAAAAAAAGAAAGACTTGCCGCTCTGGCAAGGATGTATTCCACTATGCGACCTAAGCGAGCAGCAGCCCTGATGGCTGAACTTGATACCCAGCAAATCATTGATCTCATTTTTCAGATGAAAGAAGCGACGGCATCAAGCATATTCTCCCATATGCCCAGTGACAAGGTCAGAGAGGTTACCATTCAACTTACAAAAAATAAAGAGCCCCATAAAGCTTCCCTTGGTTCTCCTTAGAGGAAGCAGGCCCTTAGCTGGGTGAAAGGCTTTACATAATGCCCTAACTAACAAAAGGCGTGAATATAAAGCACGCAACAAAAGCTAAGAAGAAGCGCGAAAGAAGCATGACGTTTTAGGAGGCGAAAATCCTGCCTTTACGAAAGTCCCTTTCTCTCTACCAAACCCAGCACAGTCAATGCCAAAATAGACCTTGATCGCTTTAAGAATAGAGCTACAGACCTTATCTTGGTAATCTTTTGAAAGAAGTGTCTGGCAGTCAGACTTATTCGAAAGGAAACCCAGCTCAATTAACACCGAGGGAATATCAGGGGCTGTCAAAACCGCAAAGTCTGCGGAGCGATGAATTTTTAAAAAGAGATTTTTGTTAACCTTCTCCCTGAAACACTGCAGGAGCGTTAAAGCAAGAAAATTAGAATAATTAATAGTTTCTCGTTGGGTTAAATTTAATAAGATATTGGTAACCTCTAACGGATGCTTTTTAAGATCTACCCCTCCAAGATAATCTGATTTGTTTTCTTTTTGCGCAAGCTTTGCTGCTTCTTTATCCGACGCAACTTTAGAAAGCGTATAGACCGAAATACCCTTGGCTTTTTTCGTCATCGGATGGCTATCGGCATGGAGAGAAATAAAAAGATCTCCCTTTTTATGACGAGCAAAAGCCACTCTTTGTCTTAAAGGAATAAATATATCATTCTCCCTTGTGAGACGAACTTTAAAGTGGCGATCCTTTTCAATCTTCCTTTTAAGTACCTGGGCAAACCTAAACGTTATTTCTTTTTCCATGAGACCATCTTGGCTTATGGCACCGGGGTCCTCCCCTCCATGGCCAGGGTCAATGACGATGGTATATTTCTTTTTGAGATGGTGCACTGGTGGCTTAAAGGAAGGCAGGCGATAAGGAGAAGGCGCAGGCGGTGATTCAAAACCAGAAGCAGAAAGAGAAGGATATCGAGGTGCCAACGATTTACCCTCTGTGACGTTTCTTCTACCCTGCTCGCCTCCTCCCCTCACACGCTCCATAAGAGCAATTTTCTGGATATCGACGACTAAACGAGCTCCTGAAGATCTATGTAATCTTCCACTCAGATTAAAGACGGACTTTATTTTTCCTTTTTTGGCCAAGCTGATTTCCAGGATAAGCCCAGAGGAAGAAGAATCTTGAATAAAACGAAGCGCCTTAATAGCACGCACAGGGAAGGAATAAGAAGAAACAGTCCCATGAAGCTTAGCCTTCTTAAGATGTAATTTTATTAAGGTTGCCTCTTCTTGAAGAATAGAGAAATGGACTGTACGAGCTAAGTCAAGAACGATTCTTACGTCGTTAGGGGTTTCGCTAAAGCGAAGATTCTCAATTACAGGTTGAGAGAAAGCATTTGAACTGCAAAAAAAGCAAAATATAAAAAATAATAAAAATCTTTTTTTAATTTGCTTGGTAGCCATGCGCCACTCGAAAATTCTTGTAAGAAAGCATCTTATAAAAAAAAGCGTACCCAGACAACCAGAATGATGACAGCTGTTCTTTGCCGTTAGCTAACGTTTTTGAGGGGGAGAGGATGATCGAGGTTGTACAGTTAAATACCTTTCTCACCCATTCCAATAAGCCGGGATAAAGCAAGATTTCTCCTGGCCAGCGTGGATAGCAACATTTTTAACTTGAATAAAGAAAAGACATAATAAGCATTAACCAGATAAAAATCTTTTTCTTTTTAAGAATATATCATATGCACAAAAAAAAGTCCTTTCTCCAAAAATTTTCAAGCTATATCTGTATAATTTTTTAAATTAAAAAATTTTTGGCTTATTAGGTTTTTTATCTTTATTTTTTCTTTTTACACCATAAAACTTCTTATAAGCATTTAAATATTGACTTTGCTTGTGGTAAAAGTTTAATAAAAACAGAAATTTTGTGTTGAGGGCCTCTTTCCCAAAATAAGGGGGAAAATCCAAGAGAGTGGAAAATTTAGTAATTGTTATGCAAATCAAGACCGTTTATACTATTGGTAAGGTTTTAAGCGCAAAGATTTGCACCTAAATCATTGTGAATGGTTGAAACAAAACCCTTAATGATGTGCATGTTTTTTTGTTTATTGAGCTAAGCGTGCTTAGTAAAAAAGAGATTATTAAATGGAATTTATGAAAAAAAATTATGCAATAGATTGTCAATATTTATATTATCTATTGCTTAGAATGGAGATTGTTATAAATGAAAACAAAAAAGAAGATGTTAATCGACACGTCCTGCCCCGAGGAAACACGGGTTGCGATAATCAACAACGGGGAGCTTGAGGAACTAGAATTTGAGTCACTACATAAGCAACAACTCAAGGGAAATATATATTTAGCAAAAGTTGTAAGGGTAGAGCCCTCTCTTCAAGCTGCTTTTGTAGATTACGGTCAAAAGCGTCATGGATTCTTGGCCTTTTCTGAAATTCACCCTAGCTATTATCGCATCCCTATGAGTGACCGGGAGGAACCTCAAAAACAAGAGTCGCCTCTTGTTCAAGCGGAAGACCCTTATTTAAGTGAACCGCAAGAAGGCGGGCTAATTCTCGAAGAAGAGTGGGAGGAAGAACTCACAACCGATGACGTGGCCGCCGGAAATATTGAGGAGCTTGGGGATGCTCTTGACACAACGGTGGAAGAAATTGGGGGAGAAGACTATGATGTAGCCGTTACAACCCCTAAACCAACAACGCGCGATGAGACGTATAAATATAAAATTCAAGAAGTCATTCACAAAAACCAAATTATGCTTATCCAAGTTGGCAAAGAAGAAAGAAATGCCAAAGGAGCCGCACTAACGACTTATGTTTCGCTTGCTGGACGTTATTGTGTTTTAATGCCAAACTCAGAGAGAGAGGGTGGTATTTCACGAAAAATTAATGAACCAACGGCCCGCAAGAAATTAAAGTCTTTCCTTGAAACGCTCCCTATCCCCGAAGGAATGGGCGTTATCATACGCACGGCCGGAACCGATCGAACACGTTTAGAGATAAGAAGAGATTTTGATTATCTTGTCCGCTTATGGAATGACATCCGGGACCTTACCCTTACGTCGATCGCCCCATGTCTTATTTATGAAGAGGGGAGTTTGGTTAAGCGTGCTATTCGCGATCTCTACTCCCGTGATATTGAAGAATTACTGGTTCAAGGGGAGGAAGGATATAAAACGGCGAAAGATTTTATTAAAACTCTTATCCCGAGCCATTCTAAAAAAGTAAAATTATATAAAGAGCCTGTTCCCCTTTTCTGTCACTACAAAGTGGATGAGCAGCTCGACACTGTTTTTAACCCGCTCGTTCGTCTTCCATCGGGGGGTTATCTTATTATCCATCAAACTGAAGCGCTGGTCTCTATTGATGTTAACTCAGGACGTGCGACACGTGAGCGACACATTGAAGAAACAGCATTAAAAACCAACTTAGAAGCTGCCGAAGAAGCAGCTCGCCAGTTAAGACTAAGAAACTTATCGGGATTAATTGTTATCGATTTTATTGATATGGAAAGCGCGAAGCATATCATTAGCGTTGAAAAAAGGCTGAAAGAATCGATGCAATCAGATCGCGCTCGTATACAGATTGGGCGTATTAGCCCCTTCGGTCTTTTGGAGCTTTCCAGACAAAGGCTGCATCCAAGCCTCATTGAAACAATGACCACCCAATGCCAGCATTGCACCGGCACTGGCTTTTCGTACACTCCTAGCACGCTCGCTTTACAAGCCTTAAGGGTAGCAAAACGGCTTACAATGGATCGACCTGGCGAAAATTTAATGCTGCGCATAGGGTCGAAAGCTGCTCATTATTTACTTAATGAAAAGCGTCACTTGCTCACAGAATTTGAAAAAGAGCATACCATAAAAATCACTGTGTATGCTGATGATATGATTGGTTTCCCGGGTTATAGCTTTGATTCACCCTTAATGGTTGTAACCAAAAAGAGTGCGGAGACCAACACATCAACACGCCGCAGTAAAGCAAAAAGTTATGACCACAAAGGCAAAAAGGAGAAGCCAGGGGCGCATAAAGACAAACATGGAGAGTACAAAGCTCCTGAGAAAGAAAAACCTCTTCCAGTGGCAAAGGAAGAAGTAGGTGAGGTAAGGAAACAAGAAGAGCGTCCAAGACGTCCCAACAAGCGCCGGAATCGCAAGAAGCCTATCACCGATTTAAAAGCAAATAGCATTTCTCCTCAAAAGACGCCTGTGGAGGGACAGCAACCAAGCCCTGCACAAAAACCTATGCACCGGAATCGAAAAAGACATCACGGGAGAAGGCCAAAAGAACGAGAAAAAGGGAATGAAAAAGAAAGCTCGCGAGAACATCCTCCTTTCCTTCACGTACATAATGGAGAAGAAGGCAAGAATCAAAATACTAGGCAGGAAGGTAAGAACGTTGCAAATTTTGACACCCTTCATGAGGCAAAAGACAAACGAAAAGGATGGTGGCAACGGCTTCTTGAATAATTTTAATTTTAAAGTCCTATGTACCTTTTTTGCTCTTTATCTCTTATCACCAACGGTCATACTAAGTAGCAGCAATAAAGAAAACAGGGTGTCTCTTATTCGGGATGCGGAAATCGAAAACTCCCTAAAGGAGTTCATTGATCCTCTGCTCCAAGTAGCTAAGCTCAATAAAGAAAAGGTTCGCGTTTTTGTAATTGATGACGGCCAAGTAAATGCTTTTGCTCTTCCAAGTAGTATTATTGGTATTACCTCTGGGATGTTGCTCCGGAGCCAATCGCTGCTGCAAATAATGGGGGTCTTTGCCCATGAAATTGGTCACATTATTGGGGCTCATCATGTACGCATCCACGATGCTTTAAACGCTCATCAACGCCTCACTCTTATAGGAATGCTTTTGGGAGGTGCTGCCATAGCTGCGGGCGCTGGGGATGCCGGCATTGGATTGATGGCTGGGACAGCTATGTCAGCTCAGCAAGCTTTCTTACATTATCACCGTGGCGAGGAGTCGGCCGCTGATCAAAATGCCGTCAATATTCTTGATAAACTGGGATTATCTTCCGTAGGGCTCTTGGAAGTCATGCAAATTTTATCCCAGGGAAGAACGCGATTCAATGAAAAACAAGAAGCCTATCTTCACACGCATCCCTTAAGTTCGGAAAGGATATCCTTCTTCCAAAATCATCTTGCCAAATCTCCTTATAAGGATGAAGTGCCGTCTAAGGACTTACAGATAAAATATGAGCGGGTAAAGATAAAGCTTGAGTCTTTTCTAGGGAAGCCAGATATTATTTTAAAGCGTTATCAAAATAATGATTCTCTCACGGCCCATTATGCGAAAGCTATCGCTTATTTTAAGCAAGCTAAAATCACCTCTTCTCTCCAGCACGTCGATATATTAATTCAAAAAGAGCTAAAGAATCCCTATTTCTATGAATTGAAGGGTCAGATTCTATTTGAAAATGGTCGTGCTAAAGAAGCCATACCCTCCTATCAAAAAGCCGTTACATTAGAGCCAAAAAATCCTCTTCTCAGGATTAGCTTGGCCGCCGCTCTTATAGAAGCCTATGAAGATGAGGCGAAAATGGATCAAGCGATAGAGCACTTGACTTATGCCGTGCACAAAGAAAATGATAACACCATTGCTTGGCGCCGGCTTGCCATGGCCTATGGGAAAAAGAAAGAGATAGGCATGGTTGCCTTATGTCTTGCAGAAAATGCTCTCATTTTAAGAGATTTCTCCTTTGCGCGCTCACAAGTTGAGCGGGCGAGAAAAATTTTTGACAAATATCCGGTTAAATATGGTCGGGAATTATTACGCTTAAAAGATATTGAAAATATGGTCACACAAGTAGAGAAAGAAAAAAAATCCTTTCCAATGCTCAAAGGTCAACTTAAGAGCTCGATGGATAAGAAAAAATAGAGTGAGCCTTGAAGCTTAAGGTTCCATTGGGCTCTCTCTTCCTAAAAGAACGAAGGTGACCACTATACTTTTTCGATCTTCCTGGCCTATCCCGCTCATCATGTATTCTGGGCTCAGGGAAACCTATATCAAGATTTAATACGTATCCTTCACGTCTAGAGGTTGTTAATGACTTCCTGCTCGCCTATAGGTAGAAACCAATTCTTAGAATGTGAAATGAGTGACAAAAAAGCATGATGGCTTTTCTTCTCATCCTCTCTTTCCGGTGAGTGAGCGCGTGTGTGATGATGCCTTCGCCACGCCAGGATGGCAGAAAGTAAACCGTGAGCTTTCTTCCAAAAATATGAGCTTTAAAATTTTGGTAAATTGTATATGCTCATAACATTCTTTCCTTTAAAGCTCTTATTGGGCAATTCCTCTTTCTTTAAGCTCATGCTCTTCTTGGGCTTCAACACTTAAGGTGGCAACAGGCCGTGCTTCGAGACGAGCTAAGGAGATAGGCTCGCCCGTTTTTTCACAATACCCGTATTCCCCTGTCTCAATACGCTTGATTGCTTGGTCAATCTTTTGGAGAAGCTTTCTAGCACGATCCCTTGTACGCAATTCGATGGAACGATCTGTTTCAAGGGATGCTCGATCGGTTAAATCGGTCTCGGGTCTTGTTTCTTCCTGAAGATGAGTCAAGGTTTCTGTTGACTCATTTATAAGTTCCTCCCGCCATTTTAGAAGCTTGCGTCGAAAATACTCAAGTTGAAACGCATTCATGAATTCCTCATCTTCTGATGGCTTATAATTTTCTGGGAGCTTTATTAACATCTTTTTCTCCGTAGGTATTTTCACTTAAACGTTACTTTAAATAAGGAAATTATAAACTGATTCATTCCCAAAGGGAACAATTAGATTCATAAGGTAACAGAAATAGAATAGTAGCAAAACAAAGAAAAAACAGCCTTTGGAGAGGAAAAGGTGGAATCAACGCATCCAATAAAGTTATTACCTCTTTAAGCATGCTCCCTCCTTGATTTTATAAAAAGGAGCATGGTCTGCTTTATCTTCCCTTTCTCAGGAGCCTCCCTTACCAGAGGATCATCTTTGTCGCTTTTTCAAGCTTTGCTATTTCAACGTGGGCTCTTAACTTAATTTCCTCAATGATCTCGATAAGATGGGGGCTTACCATCATATCGTTAGGGCTTTTCTCTAGATCGGCTAGGAGGGTTTTAAGATGCTTCAAAGGAACCGCGCCTTCAATCAAAGCAAAAAGAAGATTATCTAAGTGTTTAAGCAACTCATTCCCATACTCTTTTAACTTCTCGGCTGGGATATCCTTGGCATGAATTTCTTGAAGAGAAAGGAGAGAGTCAACACCGTCAAGTTCAAAGGGCGCCATTACCTCTTTCGAGGAGCTTATAAGGGGCGTTTCGAAGGTATCTGTAAAAGGAACGCTTTTTCCTGCTTTAGCGCTGCGCCGCAAGTTTTTCGAAGAGGGCGATAATTTTATGGTAGGCGCGTTAATCTTCATATTCTAAAGAGTAACACGCTTTGTATTAACATAATTTTAATAGAAGCGTCTCTAAGACACGAGCTTAAGTCTATACACGCCGTGAAAATTAGATCATACCAATATGATGCTTATAAAGATCCACAAGCTCTTCAAGGGCGGTGCGATCTTCATTCTTCATTTTCCTTAATTTAAGGACTTCTCGAAGGGCCTTTGTATCAAATCCTTGCCCTTTCGCTTCAGCAAAAATTTCTCGGATCTCATGAGTCACTTCAGCCTTCTTTTCTTCTAAGTATTCAATGCGCTCTACAAAAGATCGTAACTGTTGAGAAGAGCTATCGGTTGTTTTTAAAGCGGTAATCTGCGTCATTTATCTTCTTCCTAATACGGTTTTTGCTAATTAGAAAATTGTTTAAGAAAGGTGTCAATAAAAAATTAGGGCCTTAGGAAGAAATACGCGATTTAGGGAAAAAAGTCGCCTCCTTTTCTTTAGGCCTTTTTTCGGGTAAAAGAGGACCTCTCTTGGTGGAAAGCTTAAAACGCCGTTGCCTTATTGGCCTTTTAAACCTAATATACGGTTAAGGTCAATTTCGGACGAAAATATTATAAGGATATTATGAGGCGTTTACGTCACACAAAGATAGTCGCAACGTTGGGCCCTTCCAGCTCATCCGCCGACGGCATTGAAAAATTATTATTCGCAGGGGTCGATGTCTTTCGCTTAAATTTTTCTCATGGTACCCACGAGGCTCATCTTGAGGGCTTCCAGATCATCCGCCATTATGAAAAAAAGCTAAAGCAGCCTTTAGGGATTATTGTAGATTTACAAGGGCCTAAACTTCGGATCGGCCACTTTGAAAGAGGAAATATTTATCTGGAAAACAATCAACGCTTTTATTTCGATTTAGATCCTTCACCAGGAAACCAGTCCCGTGTTAATTTTCCCCATAGCGAAATTTATAAAGTCTTGCAGGAAGGGTATGATTTACTCCTTAATGATGGAAAGCTACGTTTAAAGGTGACTAATTGCCAAGATGACCAGCTTGAAACAACGGTGGTAACAGGGGGGGAGCTCTCGGATCGCAAAGGGGTTAATATTCCAGGAATCGTTTTACCGGTCACCTCTTTAACGGAAAAAGATTGCATTGATTTAGAGTTTATTTTAAGCCATCGCCCAGACTGGATTGCTCTTTCGTTCGTCCAGCGCGTGAAAGATATTAAAGATGCGAGGGAAATTATTGGCTCGACAAGCAGAATTATTGCAAAGATTGAGAAGCCTCAAGCGCTTGATTGCTTGGAAGAAATTATTGCCCTTTCAGATGCGGTTATGGTGGCTCGCGGGGATCTAGGGGTCGAGATGTCTCCCGCCGAAGTGCCTCCTATTCAAAAAAAGATTATTCATAATTGTCACAAGGCTGGTAAGCCGGTGATTATTGCAACACAGATGCTTGAGTCAATGATTACCAACCCTTCCCCCACGCGCGCCGAGGCATCCGATGTAGCAACTGCTGTATATGAGGGGGCCGATGCCGTGATGCTATCAGCAGAATCCGCCAGTGGGAAATATCCTGTTCTAGCGGTTGATACCATGGATAAGATCATTCACTCAGTCGAAAGCGACCCTTACTATCATAACATGTTAAAAAACTTATGCCATGAGGCAAGTAGCGTCACGGCCGATGCGATTACATCAGCCGCTCGTCAAATTGCAGATCAAATTTCGGCCGCCGCTATTGTGACATTTACCGCCTCCGGCTTTACAACAATACGAATGGCCAGGGAGAGACCTTTATGTCCTATTATTGGGGTCACTTCATTGGTGGAAACAGCTCGAAAACTTGTCCTTGTCTGGGGCGTCCACACATTTTTAATGGAAGACTTAGTGGACATGGATGATATGGTTATTAAGGCGTGTTCGATTGCTAAGCAAGAAGACTTCGCGGGTGACGCGGATCGCATTGTTATTACGGCTGGCATTCCTCTTCGCACACCAGGTAAGACAAATCTCTTGCGCATTGCGCGTGTCCGCGATTGGGCGCGGCCTATTCGTTTAATGTGTGCTGAGGAAGATTAATGGAAAAAATAACGATGGACTCTTTGCCTTCTTGGGATTTAAGCGATCTTTATACTTCAATTGAGGACCCAAAAATTACGGCCGATTTGAACCAATTGGACCGTCAAATTGAGCTTTTTGAAAAGGATTATCAAGGAAAAATTTCTCAGCTCTCCCCCCTCCAGGTAAGGAAGGCCATTGAAAGTTATGAAAATATCCAAGCTCTTCAAGCAAAGCTTCTCGCCTATGGGTATCTTATTAGATCGGTTAATCTCAAAGAGGAAAAAGTCACGAACTTCTATACAAGTATCAGTGAAAAAGTCCAAGCCTTAGCTTCAAAAATTATTTTTTTTACCCTTGAGCTTAATAACTTACAGAAGGAGAGCTTTAATCTTCTCTTGCACGATAAGGCTCTTGATACTTACCGTCCTTGGCTTAAAGAAATAAGAAAATTCCAGCCTTACCAATTAAGCCAAGAGCTCGAACAATATATGACCGACCAAGAGAGTTCTTCGTGGGGCGCTTGGATCCAGTTATATGATAAACGCCTTGCTGAGCTTGTTTTTAAAGTCGATGACAAGCCTCTCTCGCTTGAAGAGGCACTCCTTTTTTCAAGCGATCCAGAAGAAGAAGTAAGACGTAAAGCTTACATATCCCTTAGCGAAGTATTTAAAGTGGAAGCACCGTTATTTTCTCATATCTATAACGCCCTTTTAAAAACGGTTGTGGTGGAAAGAAAATGGCGTGGGCTTAAACATGAAGTCCAATCGCGCAATATTGAAAACAACATCCCGGATGAAGTGGTGGACATCATGGCTGATACAGTGAAAAGTTGTTATGAAAGAATCCCTCATCGCTATTTTAAATTAAAAGCTCAATGGCTCGGAAAAGAAGCTTTAGCGCTCTGGGACCGATCTGCTCCCTTTCCGGGGGAAAAAGATACGCGGATGAGTTGGGCAAACGCGAAAGAATTAGTATTAAAAGCTTATCATCGCTTCAGCCCGCGTATGGCTGAGATAGGAGAGCTCTTTTTTGACCAACAATGGATTGATGCCGCACCTTTACCTGGAAAGGACTCTGGAGCTTATTGTTATTCTCTCCCTCCTGAATTTCATCCTTATATCCTGGTAAACTACCATGGAAAAAGGCGTGATATTATGACGCTCGCTCATGAGCTTGGACACGGTATTCATGATTACCTCACGCAAAAGCAGCCTTTCTTGTTAATGCGCACGTCTCTCGCTTTAGCTGAAACAGCCTCCGTGTTTGGGGAAATGCTCGTGTTTCGCTTTTTATTGGAAACGACCGAAGACCCAGAAGCACGCCGAATCCTCATAGCGCATAAAGTTGAAGAAATGATTGGCACCGTGTTTCGCCAGGTGTCTTTCTTTGAATTCGAACGCCAGGTTCATCAAGAAAGAAAGAATGGCCCTCTAAGCACGCAGAAAATGGCCGAGATATGGTCTAATACGCAACAAGCATGTTATGGCGAGGCGGTGACCTTAGACGACACATACCATAATTTCTGGTTATATATATCGCACTTTTATCATGTGCCATTTTATGTCTATGCCTATGCCTTTGGTGATTGTTTTGTAAATGCTCTCTATGGTGTATATCAGGATAATCCCACAGGGTTCCAAGAAAAATATCTCCATATGCTTGAATCGGGTAATAACTTATCATTTCAAGAGCACTTAGCCGCCTTTGGTTTTGATGGTACGGATAGAAATTTTTGGTTGAAGGGATTGCATGTCATTGAGGACTTAATCGAGGAACTTGAACACTTATAGCAGATATGGATCTAGATAACACCGATCGCTTTAAAACGCGTCTTAAACGATATATGCAGGTTACCTCCGCCGCCGGCAAGATCGGCACGAAGGTGGCATTGGATAAACTCCTAAATCCCAATGGAGATCAAAAGGAGCTTGCCATTGCCCTGAAAGAGATATTAGGGCACTTGAAAGGCCCTTTGATGAAGATTGCCCAGATCTTAGCGACCGTTCCTGATATGTTGCCTCCTGAATTTATTGAGGAGTTTACTCAATTACAAGCGAATGCACCCCCGATGGGCTGGTTATTTGTTAAAAGACGCATGGCCACGGAATTGGGATCTAAGTGGCAAGAGTACTTTAGGTCCTTCTCGAAGGAGGCGTATGCCGCTGCTTCTCTCGGCCAAGTTCATAAAGCGGAGACCTTAGAAGGTAATATAGTTGCTTGTAAACTGCAATATCCTGATATGCTAGCCGCTGTCACAGCTGACCTTCAACAATTGAAAATCCTGCTCAGTGTGTATGAATCAGTTATGAAGGCGCTCGACACCACCGCCATTCAGGAGGAGATTGCCAATCACCTCTATCAAGAACTTGATTATGAATGGGAAGCGCAGCAATTAGTATTATTTCAATTTATGCATCAGAATGAAACTTTCTGCCGTATCCCTAAAGTTTTTCCTCACCTATCAACCAAGCGCCTCTTGACGATGGAGTGGCTTGATGGGCGCCCTGTCCAGGAGGTAAAGAAAGAAAACCAAGATTATCGCAATCGCGTAGCGGCTAATATCTTTATGGCATGGTACAAGCCTCTCTATTCGTTCGGCGTCCTTCACGGCGACCCTCACTTAGGCAACTATAAAGTTCATGAAAGTGGGTGTATTAACCTTTTTGACTTCGGTTGTACACGTATTTTTGAGCCTAAATTTATTCTCGCTGTCATTCGCCTTTATGAATCTTTAAAATATAATGATGAAAGCCTTGCCTTAGAAGCTTATAAAGTTTGGGGTTTCGAAAAAATTACCAAAGAGGTACTAGAGATCCTAAACCTTTGGGCACGCTTCTTATACGCCCCGTTGCTCGAGGATCGCGTAAAACCTCTCCAAGAAAACAATAGCGGCGTCTATGGTAAGGAAGTGGCCAACAAAGTACATACGGAATTGCGCCGCCTCGGTGGTGTTAAGCCCCCTCGTGAATTCGTTCTTATGGATCGCGCCGCGGTAGGTATCGGCTCGGTATGCATGATCTTAGGCGCTGAACTTAATTGGCATCAAATGTTTGAGGCTCTCATTCACGATTGTACGGAAGAGAAAATACAGAGAGCTCAAAAGGAAGCCTTAGCATTTGCTCAGCTACCTCCTGTCCTATAACCCGACACGATAAGTATCTTCTTATCTCTTCTTCCTCTTAGTTCGGCTGAGTAGGGTCTTTTGGTGAGCGTGGAGGAGACTCAAGGGGTAAAAAGAAAAAATAAGTTAAATCATGGATGAGAGCGTGCCGGAAAGCTTTGAGCATAGATAGGCGTAGGGGATGAGGAGAGAAAGCATAAAGTCTATTTAACCTATCAAGCTTCTGACGTGCCCGCTGCGTATAGGACTCATTACTATGAAGAGCGACCCAAGTAGCATAAGGATGAGGAGAAGATTGCTGAACAGCCAAGGTCTGACTCAAATAAAGATAAACATGGATACATGCATAACAAGCCGATAAATAGGCCTGGGGCGACGCATAATTCAAAGTAGATACAAGATGCTCATTATAAGATTGTAGCAGCGGGGGGAGAGAATCACGTGAAGGCTCAGCATTAAACTCCCGCGCTACTCCCTGAAGAGAAGAGCGATAGGCGGGGAAAGAGTCACTGGAAAATCCATAAAGCTCATTTGCTAGCCGCCTAATAGGTTCCTGACTTTCCACGAAGCTTAAATCTTCCGATAAAAACTGTCTAAACCCAGGCAAAGGCAAAGAGCCATCTCGCAGAGAAGAAATAAAGGGTGCTTGCCAAATCGCCCTTAGAAAAGGAGCACTATAAATGGTAATCCTCCCCTCAAAAGATAAAGGCGGCTCTAATGGCAAGATTGCTGTGCCTCTCGTAGAATGGGTCCGGTGAGGAAGAAGGAACCCTTCAGGAAGAAAAGGCGATGATGACCGGGGGAGGGATAATCGTCCTTCAGGAAATAATAGCTCGGGAATAGAAGGCATTCTTCTTCCCAAACCTATAACGGTCGAGATGGCCGAAAACCCAGAAAAAGGAAGAAAGCACCGCATAGCGTGCGTTTCCTCGATTCCATACACCGAAAGAAAAATCCCTATACCTAGGACAGCACCTATCCATTTCCTTATAAAAAGGAATATGTGTCCTTTATTGTGGCCGATACGTTGAGTTACCATTCCGTCTAACTTACCCTGTAATAGCTATCATTAATTACCAAAGTTTATGTCTCGTTAACATAAACAGGTAAAGACTTTGGGTTAATCCCAGCAAAAGAGAAGAAAGTAGAAAGTAATAGCCACATTGCCATAAGACGCTCCCTCCGCTGGTCTTAACCAGATCAGGTTATAAGGGTCAAAGCATTAGGTAGCCTTTTCTCAACTGATACCTCTATCAGTTCCCCTGCTGGCCCTCATTAAAAGGAAAATGTGATAACTTGTCAAGGACCCTCCGTCTCTAGAAAGAAGAGTTAAGATATCTGGCGCTTATTTTGGATAAGATACGGCTTAAGGTATTGAGCGGTATAACTTCCCTTAACATTTAAGATGGTTTCAGGAGCCCCTTCGGCAATGATTTTTCCACCACCTTTGCCCCCTTCGGGCCCGATATCAATAATCCAATCGGCCGTTTTAATAACTTCCAAGTTATGTTCAATAACAATCACTGTATTCCCTTTCTCCACCAGAGAGTGAAGTACTTCAAGAAGCTGACGGATATCATCAAAGTGCAGCCCCGTCGTGGGTTCATCAAGGATATAAAGAGTTTTACCGGTGGATTGACGGGCAAGTTCTTTGGCAAGTTTTACGCGTTGAGCCTCCCCACCCGATAAGGTAGTGGCACGTTGGCCTAGCCGAATATAACCTAACCCGACATCCACCAGGGTTTTTAATTTTTTATGAATGAGTGGCATCGCCTCAAAAAACTCAACCGCTTCTTCAATCGTCAAATCAAGTACATCGGCGATCGAATAGCCCTTATATTTTATCTCTAAAGTTTCCCGGTTGTAACGTTTTCCTTTGCATTGATCACATTCGATATACACATCCGGAAGGAAATGCATCTCAATTTTAATGACGCCATCGCCTTGGCAAGCGCTACAACGGCCTCCCTTGACATTAAACGAAAAACGGCCAGAGGAATATCCCCGCGCTTTTGCTTGAGGTAAGCCTGCAAACCATTCTCTTATAGGTGTAAAGGCACCCGTATAAGTTGCAGGGTTTGAGCGCGGTGTACGGCCAATCGGCGATTGATCAATATCGATCACTTTATCGATAAATTCTAAGCCGTCAATGGATTGATAACTTCCGACCTTTTGGCGAGATCGGAGAAGTTTTTGGCTGATAACCTTAAAGAGAGTTTCAATCACGAGAGAAGATTTTCCGCCGCCCGACACACCCGTAACACATGTGAACGTCCCTAAGGGAAAAGTAGCTGTCACATCTTTTAAATTATGCGTGGTCACTCCAGATAAAATAAGTGAATGACCACTTCCCGGACGTCGTTTGGTAGGGACAGGAATAAACTTTTTCCCTGTGAGATATTTCCCGGTCAAACTTTCTGGTGAAGATTCAATATCGCTTAGCGTCCCTTGCGCGATCACCTCTCCTCCGTGAACACCTGCTCCGGGCCCCATATCAATAATGTGATCAGCTTGGCGAATAGCGTCTTCGTCATGCTCGACAACAATCACAGAATTACCTTGGTCACGCAAATGCTTAAGCGTCGCAATTAATCGGTCATTATCCCGTTGGTGAAGCCCGATTGAAGGCTCGTCCAACACATACATCACCCCCGTAAGGCCAGAACCAATTTGAGAAGCCAGGCGTATCCTTTGGCTTTCTCCACCGGATAACGTCCCTGACACACGGGATAAAGTAAGATAATCAAGCCCAACATTTACAAGGAAATTTAATCGATGACGTATTTCCCGAATAATTCGCTCAGCAATATTACGTTTCTTTTGGTCAATTTTGCTCTCCAAATTATTGATCCATACTAACGCCTCGCCTATTGTTTTTTCCGTTACTTCCCCGACATGATGTTGATCAATCTTTACAAGTAACGCTTCTTGCTTGAGGCGATAACCGTGACAGGTCTCACACGGTTGGTGGCCCATGTATTTTTCCATCTCTTCCCGTGCCCATGAATGCTCACAGTTCTTCCAGCGGCGTTCCATATGGGGAATAATCCCTTCAAAAGGCTTCTCGATTTTGTGATAGCGACGACCATCATGAAAAGCCAGAGGAATAATTGTATCGCCTGATCCATAAAGGAGAGTCTGCTTTACCTCCTCCGGCAAGGCACTGTAAGGCTCGTCCAACTTGATGTTAAAATAACCAGCCATTGCCTTTAAAAGCTCTTTATAATAATCGGAACTCGAGGAGGTCCATGGGTCAATCGCCTTCAGTAAGCTCAAGGAAGGGTCAGGAATAATGCGATCGGGCTCGAAGACCTCCTTAACGCCTAGCCCATCACAAGCAGGACAAGCTCCAAAGGGATTATTAAAAGAGAATAAACGCGGCTCAATTTCATCAAGGGTAAAGCCAGACTCGGGACAAGCAAACTTTTCTGATAAGGTAAGCTTTTTAGAGCCATCGAATGTCTCAACATAAACCAACCCATCACTTAACTTTAAAGACGTTTCAATGGTATCCGCCAAACGCTGCTCGAGGCCTGCGCGAATCTTTAACCGATCGACCACAACGTCAATTGAGTGTTTAACGTTCTTATTTAATGGGGGAATATCATCAATTTCATAAATGGTTCCATCCACTTTCAATCGAGTAAATCCTTGCTTTTTGAGACTTTCAATCTCTTTCCTGTATTCGCCTTTACGGCCACGTACCATGGGAGAGAGGATATAAATTTTCTCCCCTTCCGGTAATTGGCTTACAATGTCCACCATCTCCCCGACTGTCTGACTTACAATCGGTAAGCCAGTGGCCGGCGAATAAGGTACCCCGATACGTGCAAATAAAAGGCGAAGATAATCATAAATCTCCGTAATGGTCCCCACGGTGGAGCGAGGGTTTCGAGAAGTCGTCTTTTGCTCAATAGAAATAGCAGGGGAAAGGCCTTCAATGAGGTCCACATCAGGCTTCGACATTAATTCTAGAAATTGACGAGCGTAAGCAGAAAGACTTTCGACATAGCGTCTTTGGCCTTCAGCATACAACGTATCAAAAGCAAGGGAAGACTTTCCTGACCCACTTAAGCCGGTGATAACAGTTAACTTCCCCCGCGGAATAGCAAGGGTAATGTTTTTTAAATTATGTTCCCGGGCTCCTTGGATAATAATTTCTTTCATCTCATTTCAATTCTTCTAACGGGTAAAAATCCACATTCTTTTCATCATAATAAAAAATTTTGCCTGAGGAAATATCAAAATACCATCCATAAATATTTAAAGCACCATTATCTAGTTTTTGTTTTATAAATTCATAATTCTTTAAGTTTCGTAAACTTACGATAATGCTCTCTTTTTCCAACCTAGTCAGAAACTCTTCTTTAGGGTGATCGGGATATTTACCTATTAAAGCCTTATAAACTTCACGGATATTCATCGCCCAATCAATAATAAAATCGGTGTTTCTTATATTTTCCTGATCCAAAAGAGCCCTTACCCCTCCACAATCTGAGTGGCCAAGCACAATAACATTTTCAACATTTAAAATGCGCACACCGTATTCGATCGCGGTCATCGTACCATGCTGCTCATGGTCAATCCTATTACGTGGCACAATATTAGCGATATTTCGGTGGGTAAAAAGATCCCCTGGTTGGGATTCAAGCAACAAGGACGGGTCAATACGACTATCACAACAGGTGATCAACATCGTTTTGGGAGATTGGCCCTTATAAGCTAAAGAATGAAATAAAGACTTATTTTCCTGGAGGTAGCCCTTCTGATAATTTTCATAACCTTTTAATATTTTGCTCAAGGATGCTTTCATTGTTTTTTGACTCTCCGGATAACATGTCCTTATTTAAGATAGGCAGATAACATGTCACAATCGTACCTTCATTAATCTTGGAGGTGATATCTACCTGCCCCTGGTGAAGCTCAATAAAGCTTTTCACAAGTGACAAACCAAGTCCAGCACTTGTTTGGAATATCTTCCTATCTTTATCCAGACCTTTTTCAAATATTCGGAAGACCCGGTCTTGATCTTCGGGAGGAATACCGACTCCTGTATCCGAAATACGAATAATAAACTGCTTTTCATTTCTCTCTGTCTGGATTTTAATTTTTCCCCCGTTTGGGGTAAATTGAATAGCGTTACTTATAAGGTTATAAATAGCTTGCTTTAACCTTTTTTCATCGCCAAAAAATTTTCGTGCATTTACAGGGCATTTAATAATAACCTGATGGTTATGTTCCGTAATCTTTTTCTGTAAAAGTTCAACCACACTTTGAATAAGGGAGTAAATATCGATATTTTCACATTTTAAGACCATTTGACCTGCTTCAATAGAGGACAGATCAAGGATGTCATTAATGAGCGATAATAGATGGTTAGAGGCATTTAAAATGCCCTCTACATACTCCTTCTGCTGGTCGTTGATTTCGCCAAAATATTGGTTAAGCAGAATCTCTGAAAACCCAATAATGGTATTGAAGGGAGAACGTAGAGTATAGGAGATATTCGTAAGAAATTCTGTTTTTATCTGATCCGCTGTCTCTAAAGCTTCATTACGTTCTCGAAGCATCTTCTCGATTCGATGGCGGGCGGTCGCATCGATATAGCTGAGAAGATTTGCCCCATCAGGTAGCGGCACATAAGAAAACTCTAAAACAGTCTGATCTAGAAGCTCAAGCTTACCTTCTTTAGGAATACGATCCGTTACATTTTTGATAATACGCTCTTTCGTGTGCCTCCACTCTTCGCCCCCCGTGAAATAACGATTTTTCGTAAGCTCAATAACATCGGCCAAGGGCGTACCGGGTGTTAAGCTCCCATCTTCTAATTTCCATACACGGTTAAAGGAAGGATTACTTAGCCGTAGACGGTTATCACTGGAGAAAACAGCAATTCCTTCATAAAGGTTGTCAATCGTCGCTTTTTGAACGGCAATTAAGGTATTGTACTGACGCTCTAAGGTTAGGCTATCAGTCACATCTTCATACATAAAAATAATGCCTCCAAGGGGATGAGGAACAACGACAGTCCGCAAAGTACGCCCATCAGGCAAATGTAATAGTTCATGTTGAGGGCTTGTCAGTATTTTAAATAGATCAAATTGCTTCTTCTTATAAGCTAAGAAATCAGCTTGCTCTGGCAACAAGCGGCGCGCCCGTAAGTCTTCCAAGACTTCACTTAAAGTGGGCTCGCTATGCAGCCAATGCCCGAGATGACCAAACATATGCCGATACGCATGGTTGAAAAATTTAAGCTTCATATCAGAACCATAGATCGCGATGCTAGGCGAGAGGTACTCAAGGATCTCGTGATGCGCATCGATATGGCGTTTTAATTCTTTTTCTCTTTTCTCCTGCTCCGTTAAATTGATAGCGTATCCCACATTGGCATTTTGTTTTGGTTCTATGTGGATCTCGATCAAATGGCGATCTCCTCCCATGACGACATGCTTGCGAGTAACCTGGGGTTCTTTAATCGGCACTTTGTTTCTTAAAAGGCTTAAGTCTTCTTTTAATACAGTTGCGCGATCCTTGCCTATACAATCGGCATAGGCTTGGTTAACGAATTCCAACCTGTGGTCATTATCAAAGATCCACAAAGGGTGAGGAACGGTTTCTAAGAGGGTTATAAATTTTTCATTTAAATTTTTTGCTTTTAAGAAATCTTGTCGCATACGCACAAAGCTTGTTATATCCTCAAGCCAAACATCCATTATTTTTTCTTTTTTATGGGGATAAATGGTAAGGAAGAAAGTACGTCCATCATCAGCGTAACATACAATTTCCTTTCGGCTGCTTTTCTCCCTTTGATCAAGAGGAGAAGGCCGAGTAAAATAAGCCGCAATGGCTTCCCCATTTTTTGTCCTCAAACTTATAAGGTAAGGCAAGATAGCTTTTTCATCTGGCGTGCCTAATATTTTTAAGAAATGAGGAGACACAGAGAGAATTTTATGTTTCGTTACATGGATAAGAGCATAACCAATGTTCTTAGGAGTCGGAAAAGGTCGACAAAAGAATCGTTTTTGCTTTATAAGAAAGAGGCCCGGTATAAGCAAGAGAAAGATTACACTACTTGAAAGAAAAATAAACGTGCCTATCGCCATTAGGAATGTGGTTGCCCTTCCCAAAAATTATTTTTATAGTTGGTTTAACCTGAGCGAGGATAGAGTCTCACATTTTTTTAACCTTAGCAACCTTATTATATAAGAATTATCCTATGTCCCAATGTGATCACCCATTCAAAAAAGCTTCTCTCTTTCTTACGAGAGTTATTGTTTTCTTATTGTTCCTCTTCTTTTGGAGCAAGCCTCCCTATGCCGAGAATAAAGTCACTTTTGAACAACGCTTTATGTCTTTAAAAGTAGATGAGGTGAATATGCGTTTAGGACCAGGAAGAAGATTTCCTATTGAATGGCAATTTCACTATCGCGGACTCCCTGTACTTGTCCTGCAAGAATATGATGTATGGATGAAGATAAGAGACTTTGAAGGCACTGAGGGGTGGGTCCATAAAATGATGCTGTCCAGTGACCGCTACGTACTTTTCTTGCCTCAAGAATCCTACTTATATCGCCAACCTTCTAAGGGCTCTCCCTTGGTAGCCAGGGTAAAAGCGAACGTGGTGGGTAAGATCTTAAAATGCCAAGAAGAATGGTGTTTGATAAAGCTTAAAGAAGATTACGAAGGTTGGGTCGAAAAAACAAATGTGTGGGGGATCAAAAAGGAAGAAACCTATCAAATGAAAAAATGTTTTTTTCGCTATTTATGTTGATAGGCTGCTAGAAAATAATTAACCGCTGTATTGGGGCTCAGTTCCCAAGCTCTTGTTAAAGGGTGAAAGGTTAGTCCTTGAGGCACACCTGGAGATAAGCCCGTTTTTTGCACCATTTCTCGCAATTCCCTTGGACGAACAAATTTATTCCACTGATGTGTCCCTACCGGTAGCCATCTTAAAATGTATTCTGCCGCTACGATCGCTTTTATAAAAGAGTGGACGGTCCTATTTAAGGTCGAAAAGATCATCACTCCTTTTTCTTTAAGAAGATGAGCGCAGTGCCTTACAAAAGCTTCAGGGTCCACCACATGCTCAATAACTTCCAATACAATTAACCCATCATAGCGCTTTCCTTCCTGCACAAGCTCTTCTACAGAAGCGACACGATAATGGATGGGTAAATTCTGCTGGCACGCATGCTGCTGCGCACTCAAAATATTTGCCTGCCCGGCGTCAATACCTGTCATCTGAGCACCAAGCCGCGCTAACGGTTCGCTTATTAAGCCGCCGCCACATCCAACATCCAATATCTCGAGATCAGTAAAAGGCTTTCTGCCCTCTTGTCGACCAAAGTATTCCCTTAAAGTCCCCACAATATAATGAAGACGCGCAGGCGTCATGTCATGCAGAGGCTTGTAAGGACCTTCGACGTCCCACCAATGATGAGCAAGCTTTTCAAAATTTTCTATTTCTTTCGGATCGATGGATGAAGGAAACATTAACTTAAACAGCACTGTTAAAATTTTATCGTTAATCTATTATATTAATGCTACAATAAAAAGCCTTTTTAAGAAAGGAAGTCTTATTTTTAAATATTTTTAAAAGGGGATAGGAACCACTTTAAAAAATTGCCTTTGATAGAGTAAAGATCGGATGGAAGTGGCGCACACAAGAGAACAGGAAACACGACTCTTACTGTCTCCCCTCTCATAATTTAGTAGGTGAATAATGGAAGATAAGCTTCTTTCAATTGATTTAGCTGAACGACTCTTTCGCGAAGAAGAGTATGAAATGGCTTTTAAAATATATCAAACGTTGGCAACCAAAGATAAATATAACAAAAATATTCTTTGGGGATTGGCAATGATCTTTTGTATCCGATTACAATTTGAAGTAGCGGAAAAACTCATAAGAAAAATTACTGACATTGCGCCCCAAGATAGCAATAGTTGGGTCATGCTTTTTCTCCTATTACGCAACCGCAAAGATTGTGCAGAAGAAGCTAAAGAATGCATTCTAAATGCCGGAATGCTGCATGATAAACCAGAGGATTCCTTTAAAAAATTTTTAAATATTGTTCGTCGGTTTCCTAAAGTTTTTCAGCGCAAAGAATTAACCCCTTTGCAGGGTCATGTAACCTTTCATTGAAAAAATAACAAGCAAGTAGGCGAGGTCCTCTTTTAGTACTTTGCGCCTCTAGGAATGCTTGCGCACAAAGGCAAAAGCTTTAAACTCTCAGGAGGAGAGAGAACAAAATAAATTTACCCAGGGACTTTCGTTAAAAGCCAGACTTTCCTGCCTTCTCACCCTAGAAAACGAAGTCTCCTAATGGGCGTTTAATTGGGTCTCGAGATAGCGCTGAATCTCTTCAAAAGCCTTATTTTTTCTGTATGGCTCAGTACCTCCGCCTTGGGCAAAGTCTGCGCGACCACCGCCACCTTTTCCTCCCATTGCCAATGAACCAATCCGCACCACGTCTACGGCCGATACCTTTGATATCAGATCATCTGTGACGCATGCAATAATCGTCACCTTAGAGCCAGTCACATCAATAAGAACAACAACCCCAGACGCAAGGGGACGCTTTAATGTATCCGCTAGGGCTCTTAAGTCCTTTGCCGGGATATCCTGGACAGCGCGATAAATATAAACTGTCCCATCTTTAAGCTTTTGCTGCTCAAGGTCTTGGGAAGATCCTGTAGCTGATATAGCCATATTTTTTTTTGCTTGGCTCAGTTGCTGCTCAAGTTTCCGCCGTTCTTGGAGTAACATCTCGACTTTCTCAACAACTTTATCAGCAGGTGTTTTAAGTAAACTTGACAGCTGGTTAACTCTTTCTTCATTTTCGATGACATAGCTTTCCGCTTGCACACCAGTGACCGCTTCTATACGCCGAATACCCGCTGCTATCCCACTTTCGTTGGCTATTTTAAAATAGCCAATATCACCTGTTCTCTTTACATGGGTACCCCCGCATAACTCCACGGAGAACGCCTGCGTTCCTTCGCTTGCTAACGGCTGCCCCATTGATACGACACGCACTTCTTCCTCGTATTTTTCTCCAAAGAGAGCTTGAGCACCACTATCCATGGCAAGCTCCCGAGGCATAAGTGACGTGGAGACCTCAGAATTGTTGCGTATCTCCTCGTTAACGATACTTTCTATTTCCTTCACTTCCTCAGAAGTTAACCCTTTGGGGTGAGAAAAATCGAACCGTAACCGGTCAGGGGTTACAAGAGAACCTTTTTGAGTTACATGAGGCCCAAGGACTTTGCGAAGACTTGCATGTAAAAGGTGTGTTGCCGAATGGTTACGCCTCAGGCATTGCCGCCAGTCGCTCTCAATACACATAACAACTTGGTCACCTTGATGAAAAGATCCCTTTTCAAGAATACCGTGGTGGACATGAAGTGCGCCAAGGACTTTTTTTGTATCTTTTACAAGTATACGATCGCCTTTAGACGTAATAATGTGCCCTTGATCACCGATCTGTCCTCCAGACTCCCCATAAAACGGCGTTTGATTGGTAATGATCTGCACCTCCCCACACGCCACAGACCTTACCTCTCTGCCTTCTTGAATTAAAGCGAGGACCTTCGCATTCATTTCCTCGGCTGCGTACCCAACAAATTCTGTCGAGCCATATTTTTCTTTTAAGGCGAACCATAGGCTCTCCGTTTTCTCTTCGCCTGATCCTATCCACTTCAAACGAGATTGCTGGCGCTGAGCCTCCATAGCTTCCTGAAAACGTTTTTCATCTACGCTCCAACCAACTTCTCGAAGGATATCTTGCGTAAGATCAAGGGGGAAACCATAGGTATCATATAATTTAAAAGCAACTTCTCCACTTAATATGCGTTGAGATGGTTGTCGCTGAATCTCTTCTTCCAACATTTTCATGCCACGTTCAAGGGTTTCACGAAAACGCTCTTCTTCCAATTTAAGTGTTTGCTCAATAAGAGAGTGTGCGCGTACCAACTCAGGATAAGGCTTGCCCATTTCATTCATCAACGCAGGAACAAGCCGATACATATGGGGCTCGCGGCAGTTCAACATATGAACATGGCGCATAGCACGCCTCATGATCCGGCGCAACACATAACCACGTCCTTCATTAGACGGCAAGACGCCATCGGCAATAAGAAAGCACGCAGAGCGCAAGTGATCGGCAATGACGCGATGGGAATGACGAGCCGTCCCTTGAGCCGCTACACCCGATATTTCTTCACTCGCACCAATAAGTCGTCGAAAAAGGTCAATATCGTAATTGTCATGCACCCCCTGCAAGACAGCTGCTATCCTCTCAAGCCCCATACCTGTATCAATCGACGGCCTCGGCAAAGAAATCCGCTCTCCCGAAGGAAGAAGATTATATTGCATAAATACAAGATTCCAAATCTCGACAAAGCGATCCCCATCAGCATCTTTTGAGCCAGGGGGACCACCAGAAAGGGAAGGACCGTGGTCATAAAAAATTTCTGAACAAGGACCACAAGGACCTGTATCACCCATCGCCCAAAAATTATCTTGGGTCGCAATGCGGATGATTTTCTCGCTACTAAACGCGGTCACTTTCTTCCAAATACTTGCCGCTTCTTCATCCTCGGCATACACGGTGATAAGGAGACGCTCTTTATCTATATTAAGGTCCTTTGTGATGAACTCCCACGCGTAAGAAATAGCTTGCTCTTTAAAATAATCCCCAAAAGAAAAGTTACCCAGCATCTCGAAGAAGGTATGATGACGCGCGGTATAACCCACATTTTCTAAATCGTTATGTTTTCCCCCGGCTCTTAAGCATTTTTGACTGGTTGCCGCCCTTTTATAGGATCGCGTTTCTTGGCCGGTAAAAATATCTTTAAACTGTACCATGCCCGCCGAAGTAAATAATAAGGTGGGGTCATTCCAAGGGATTAAGGGGCTTGAAGGGACGATCTCATGATTCTTTTGACGAAAATAGTCAAGGAAAGCACTACGAATATGGGCCGTCGAGTACATAAAAGCCGATCCTTTTCTTAATCTACCATCGAGGTTACTTGAGCCTTTGAAATTGTTGGGACGTTATTTTAAATGACGTTATTTTAAATTAAGCCGCTTCGTCATCCGTGTTTTCCTTATTATTATCCGCTAGCTCCTCACCCCTTCGGCTTTTTGCTATACCAGCCTTTTGACGTAATAACACTTCGATTTTTTGGGCTATTTCAGGGTTCTCCTTTAAATAGGCTTTTACATTTTCGCGCCCCTGACCGATGCGCTGGTTGTCATACGCATACCAGGACCCTGACTTTTCAATAATATTAGCTTCGACCCCTAAATCAATAATTTCACCTAGTTTAGAAATGCCTTCTCCGTACATAATATCAAAATCAACCACTCGGAAAGGAGGAGCTACTTTATTTTTAACAATTTTTACACGGGTCTGGTTGCCAACAATCTCATCGCGATCCTTAATAGCTCCTACACGCCGTATATCCATCCGAACCGATGCATAAAATTTTAAGGCATTTCCACCCGTCGTTGTTTCTGGGTTGCCAAACATCACCCCAATCTTTGAACGAATTTGGTTGATAAAAATAAGCAAACAATGGGATTTTGAAATGGTAGCTGTTAACTTCCGCAATGCTTGGCTCATCAAGCGCGCTTGCAACCCCATATGCGTATCACCCATATCGCCTTCCAGTTCCGCACGCGGGACAAGGGCTGCCACACTATCAATCACAACGACATCAACGGCACCTGAGCGGATAAGAGTATCGCCTATTTCAAGGGCTTGCTCCCCCGCATCCGGTTGGGAAATGAGCAAGTCATCGGTATTTACACCCAATTTTTGAGCATAGGAAGGATCTAAGGCATGCTCTGCATCAATAAAAGCACAGGCTCCACCCTTTTTTTGCGCTTGAGCAATCACATGTAAGGCAAGAGTGGTTTTCCCCGAGCTCTCCGGCCCATAAATTTCTACCACACGTCCCCGAGGCAACCCCCCAATACCCAAAGCAAGATCCAATCCTATGGACCCTGTGGAAATAGCTTCAATATCCACCGCCTTTTCGCGTTGGCCTAAGCGCATGACGGAGCCTTTACCGTAAGAACGCTCAATTTGACTTATTGCCATTTCCAAAGCTTTACCTTTATCAACCATTCGCCACCTTTAAATTTGCAAAATTATGGGAAAATAAACCTCTTCAATATCCTATTAGGATACAATATTATGATGAATTCTGCAATCGCTCCCGGTCCTCGTTTAATAAAACTTCTTTTACTTTTTGTGCGAGTTGCTTAAGAGTAAACGGCTTTGATAAGAAGTGTATATTATCAAACTGACTAAGATTCTTGCGCAGCTCATCTTCGGCATATCCGGAGATGAAGATTACTTTTGTCGTAGGGTCAACAGCCCGCACATACTTAATAAAAGCCGGGCCATCCATCCCTGCCATCATAACATCTGTGATAAAAATATCAATAGGTTCTTTTTGAACTTCAAAGATTTTAAGGGCTTCTTCTCCATTACTTGCTTCATAAACGGTATAGCCTTTATCTCTTAAAGCTTTAGCCGCAAAGAGCCTTACCGCATCTTCATCTTCTACGAGTAAGACCGTACCTTGCCCGGACAAATCAGCCATTAAAGGTTTATCTTTTTGCGCCTCAACATTCTCCACCTCTACCACTTCCTCATGAGAGGTAAAATAAAGCCGGAATGTTGTCCCGTGGCCAACTTGGCTATCTACAAAGACAAATCCGCCCGTTTGCTTAATGATACCGTAAACCGTGGCAAGGCCTAAGCCAGTTCCTGAACCTTTCTCTTTTGTCGAGAAAAACGGCTCAAAAATTCGGGAAAGGTTATCTTTTTCAATGCCTGTTCCCGTATCGATTACTTCTATTAAGACGTAATGTCCAGCCTGCATAACTTCATGCCCTTGTCGTAGAGTTTTTTTAATATCCACGAAGCTTGTTCGGATTGTCAGAGCTCCCCCTTCCGACATAGCATCACGCGCATTCACCGCAAGATTAATAATGACTTGTTCTAATTGAACTTCATCCACTTTTACAAACCCCAAATCGACGCCATGGATCATTTTCAATTCTATGGATACGCCTAACAACCTCTGCAATAATGCCGAAAGCTCTGCTAAAACATCCGTTACATTAATGACTTTAGGCTGGAGAGTTTGTTGCCTTGAAAACGCGAGTAATTGACGCACCAAATTAGCCGCGCGATTAGCATTTTGCTTGATCTGCATGATATCATTGAAGGAGGGATCTCTCGGAGAATGTCTCAACAACAAAAGGTCACAAAAACCCAGCATAGCGGTCAATAAATTATTAAAATCATGAGCAATTCCTCCCGCCAATTGTCCTATGGCTTGCATTTTATGTGCCTGAAGCAATTCTAAATCCATACTTTTTCGATCGGTAATATCGATGACAATTACGCAGAATAAAGGGGTTTCCTTACTCGTAATAAATCGGTTGATATAGAGAGAATTAACGCGCTCGGGGGTCGCCTCAAACCTTACTTCGATAGGTATCTGCGCGAACTGACCTTGAAGAAACTTATTGATCTCAGTCTTTTGCTGCATATCCGAGTCTCCCAATAATAAGTCATTGAGATATTTTTGCTCATTCTCGTGCTTATGTTTCGACTCGTGGAACAGAGAAACAAATTTCTTGTTGTATTTGAGGACCCGTCCATTAGGCCCAAGAAGTGCCATCGCGAGAGGCGCGTTTTGGATGTAACTTTCCATTTGTTGATGCTCATCCTTAAGGGATTCATAAGCTTGAGCAAAGCAAGTCACATCTTCAATAATCCAAGTAGAAAAGCGCTTAATACAAGGCTGAACAAAAATTTTCCACCGTTTTTTAGAAGGGAAAATTATATCTACGCTATAAGCCTTATGTTCTTTCAAAGATTCGAGCAGGCACTCAAAGTCCTTTTCCTGGCCACATTGCAAGAAGCTATTTTTCATCCACTCGAGAAGGGGCTCCTTTGACTCCTCCTTTAATACGTGAAGCTGCTTATTGCTAAAAACAACCCGACGCTGTGCATCTAAAACAAAACAAGCTCGATTGGAAGACATGCACGTATCGTAAAAAATATTATATCTTCCTTTCAAATGGCGAAATTTATAAAGAAACAACGCAAGCGCCACCAACGTAACCCCTAATAAACTGCCGATCATCAACCAGGCGATCTCAGGCAAGAAAAAGGAAAAAAAATGTTGAGCAAGTAAGAGACATAACGATATAACAATAAAAATTAATGACATAAAGCCCCAGGCCAATTTACCCCCCATAAAATTCTTTTTGATAAAGAGTACCATAATATTCTTTGCTACTTAAACAAGTTAGTGAATGGGACCAACGATAACAGGATGACAAAAGATCAAAAACCCAAAAGGACATTAACTTCAAAAGAATGGGAACTTTGGAAAGAGGCCTTGAAGGGCACAACTCCCCTCCTCCTTAGCAAAAGAAACCTGAAAGAACTCACGGCGGCTTTACCTCAACGCCCTGCTCGGCGCTCGTCACAACAGATCCTCCCGCATAAAGAAAAGGACTATAGCAAGCAAAACCCTCTTTCTCAAAGAAATACAGAACCACAACCACACATTCAAAACAATAAAGGCTTACGCTCTGAAGAACTTTTTATTTTATTAAGCCGGCGGCACTTAAGAAAATTAACTTATGAGCAGGATCTAGACCTTCACGGCTACACACACGACCGCGCTGAACAAGCTCTCAATCATTTTATTAAGGCTTGTTATAACCAGGAGAGAAAGTGTGTACTAATTATTACAGGAAAAGGCAAAAACAAAGAAGATCATACAAAAACATTGAAAGAAGAAGTGCCTCGATGGCTCTCGTCCCCTAAATATACCCCCTATATTTACGGAATAAGACCAGCCCAAAAACACCATGGCGGCCAAGGAGCTTTCTATGTTTTTCTAAAAACAAAAAAGAAGTATTCTTAATTTTAATTTTTTATTAATTTTTAACTCTCATACTTGAATTTTTATAAGATAGATATTATATACAGATGAGTATATAATAAAAAATATGGACGGAAGAAAAAATGGTTAAGAAAAGAACAGCTAAAGCTATTATTATTCTAGCTGCACTTCTCACAAGTGGCGTTGAATGCCGAGCAGATTGGGGTGATAGTTATGTGCGTGCTCTTAAAAAGATAGCTGCTCAGCTTACGAAAAAGTCAAAAAATGAGACGAAGAGCTATCATATCGCTGATAGTGTTGATTGAAAGCAAGGCAAATCCCTTCTATGCTGCTTCCCTCTCTTTGGAAGAGCACTAAAAAGAATTCTTCTCTTTTTTATTTTCTCGCTCTCTGTACCCCGCTTAACAATGGCGCAATAAGAGTGGTGAAAAACTTGCCGTGTCTCTTAAAGAGACGAGTGCATTGTGCTTTTTATCCTTTTACCTTGCCATGTTAAGCCATCTCGAGCTTTAAACAACCACGTTTCTTGAACTTACCGCAACTGTCTCCTCTGAGCTGCCATGAAAGTTTTTAAAAAGCTTTCTTTGCATACATCGGCTCATAAGGGGGAGCCAACATTAGGCGAGCATAGCTTAATTGGTAGCCTCCTTTTGAATTACAAAGGAAGTTAGGATGCGCATCGATTTTCTTTCTTAAACGATACACATGGGCTTCTACGGTATGAGTACGACTTCCTGACTTATATCCCCAGACATTTTCAAGAAGCTCGGAACGCGAGATGGGGCGCCCGGCATGAAGACAAAGATATACCAAAAGATCACTTTCTTGGACCGTCAGACAGATAGACTCTCCTGTATTTTTTTGAGTTAAAACACGATCCCTGGTATCTAGGATATGACTTCCTATATCCCATACACCATGATTCTTGTTACCTTTCAACTCTTCTATTTTCTTTAATAACGCACCTAAGTGAAAAGGTTTTACAAACCTAATAACCCAGGGAGCATCGGTTAGGAAAGGAGCAAGAGCGTGAGAAGCGTCATTAATGATAATCAAAGAAAGTCGACATGCCTCCACCGTTTGGCTAATAGCGCTCAAAGACAAAGAGGGAAAGTGTGCTGTTATATTAACTAAGCAGATAGGAGCAACCTGTTCTTGCAAGGCAGATAACAAAAGCTCTACAGAATGGAACGGAAAAATCTTGTAATGCACAGAGCCTTCGAATTGTTCGGTGAGCAAATTTTCAATCTGTCTGGAAGGATCAAAAATAGCTAAGTTAGACATAGGGTTTCACATCCGCGTTATTGCTCTTAAAGATAGAAGTTATTTCCCTTCGATAGTAATAAGGATATAATCCTTATATACTCCCGCTTGTTTCTTAAATGGGTCGATTGCGTCCACTTCAAAACTCAGGTTATAACGGCGATATGTCTGATTTTCTTGATAATCAATTATTTGGACAGGGGTAGTATAGCTATCTTTATTTAAATTAAGCTCCCTATTATCCATTTTCACGCGGTAAGGAACTTTATCCTCTTCCCTTACAGGTGCAGGAATGACCTTTCCCGATTCTCGAACAAGAGCCCCCTTGTTATGAGAAGAATAGGTTATGGTATAAGGACGATTGCTCTTTATAAACATAGGGATATTCCCAGGGGTGGGATGCTCTAGATTGCCAAAATCCACCCTTGCCCTTGCTAAGCCTTTTTGAAAATAGTTAGAAGGCTCCTTATTAAAGCTCAGCCATACCTCAGAGCGAACCATAGCCTTAAGCGTTAAAAGGAGAGACATAGGCGCCGGATCAGGAAAAGGAACTGTTTCTGAAGATTCAAGAGTTAATTCTACCTTATCCTCATAAGCTTGAGAATTCCATGGAAGAAAAACACCTTCCTTTACTTGCCAATAAAGGATGATTTGTCCATCCTGATGAGGATTTAACACTCCTCTTACTCTTGAATTTTCAGAATTATCTGCTGATTTATTATCCTTTATAACAGCACCTGTGAGAGGGTTGTTTTTTAAATAATAAGGAAGTTCAAAGGTACCATGCTTTAATTTCCTGGGATCATAGGTTTGAGAATTCCCTGGAGAAGCACTAAGCGAATAAAGGCATTGGTGAGAGGTGGTATTTGTCACCCGAATAATAATCTGTTCAACTCTTTGATGGTCTCGAAAGCTATAACCTTGTCCAAAAGACCCTTTCCAAGTAGTGGTTATCGATGGCCCTTTCGCTGTCGTGAACTTAGCGCACCCCGCAACCAGAGGAAAGATAGACAAGCTGTATAAGATAAGCGCTTTAATCACTACGCTTGATACGTTCCTTGGTATCATTCACTACCCTCTTCTGCTTTCTTAATCACAATCCTTTCTAATTTAACGACCCCTTTTGTTCCTTGCGCTATCTCAAGGTGATAATGATAGCGTGCATCATCAAGTAAGCGCATTTCATATCGCCCGGCTCTTAAGCCCCCTACACTAAATTTACCCTTTTGATTGGTAAAGAACAAGAGGGGTTCTGCTTTTTGATCGTCGAGGTTGACTAACTCCCATCCCTTAAGAGCCAAAAATGTACCATCTTCGAAATGCATTTGCCCTTTTATTATAACGACCGCATCTGTACCAATCTTGATAAGTGCGCCACTTCGATAAGAGGGCTTGATGTAAAAATCATCATTCTTTATTTCAGTCCCAAGGGGTAAATCATTTGTTGCAATATGAATGGGGGAAACGTAATAAGAAGATAAATCATTTACCACAGCGCCCCCAAATTCTGTCGCGACTGATTTATACTCGTTCGTTGTGGTCGGATTAACTTTTAAGGGAACCCCCTCAAGGGATTTAATAGGCTTGACGATGGCAAAACTATCTATGATGGGCCTTGCAAAAGTGACATAGGAACCTTCTTTATTCCCTGTAAACACAAGGGCCGTGCCAAATCTTAGGCTTGTCCTATGGAGAGGTTTTTTGGATTTTAAAGAATCAATATTGTGGGTAACGGACGTTACAAATCTATTTCCCGTGTAAGATAAATTGCCTGTCAACGTTCTCGTGTCCTTGGTTCTTCCCATCGTTACGTTACTGTTGACACCACCGACAAGAGAGCTACCACTATAATTCCATTGCAAGCGCGCTTCTTGGTTCTTCGGATTATATTCATTTGAGAAACTATGAGAAGACCCGGAAGGACGCCAAGTCAGTCCTATAAGAACACGCCGATCTACTCCTAAAGGAGAACGTCTTTCCCGATGCATATTAAGACTGAGGGAAATATTATTAGAAAACGTCTTCGATAGAGCAAGGCTTTGGCTATTTGTATTCCGCATTCCCCGCCGGCCTAAATTAAAAGAAGAACCGATACTTAGCGAGAGACCATGATTGAAACTGTGCTGGTAAGCAGCACTCAACGAAAGCGGCGAGGGATTCTCAGGATGGACCATGCCTAAACTCCCAAAACGTAAAGAACGATACTGGGTTAAAAAAGTAAATGTTTTGTTCTTTTTATCCCCCTTCGGAACCCATTGATATTGTAAAGTCGCGGCAAAACCACGATGCTTTTGATGACGACTGCCCGCAATATCCACAGAAAAATTTCCCAATGGGAGAGAAAAGATGCTTTTGAGCCCAACCTGTTGTTGATTCTTGCTTACTTGTAAATTATAGCCTGCTGTCAAATAATCCGTCAGACCATAATTGTGAAAGAAAGAGACAAAAGCCTGTGATTTTTTGTATGTCCTTTGATCGCCTTCCATGATTGATGGCAATGCCACAACATACGAATAGTCATGAAGCCCCTTTTGCAATAATGTTGCGTCATAGAAAAAAGGGATATATTTTTCTTCTACCCGGCCAAATTCATCCTCAATCCGCACTACCACATCATTCGTGCCGGTCGTTAAAGGTAAATCACGTAAATTATAAGGTCCAGGAAGGAGTCGCTCTGAATAGACGACTTGATTATTAATAAGTATCTCAACACGCGAAGGATGCTGCACAGTGAAAGAAGCTGCACCACTTGCCTGTCTCCCTCTATAAGGCTGAAGGCCAAAATTTCTCTCAATACTAATCCCCGCTGAAGGCAGACTTCCTTGAAAGCTTGCCGTCCGGTAAGAAAGATCTCCCAATGAAACTCGCACCGCTTCTTCAGGAAAATCTTTTACAAGCCTTGTTCTTTGTCTCTGCCACGGTTTTTTTGCTTTCTCGCGATAGGTCATATCGGTCTCAAGGACCCAGCTTGATACATTAATCGCTCCCGATAAATTGAAGGCTGCGGGTTCACGACGCTTTCTTTCTTCAGCCTCCACAAAATCTTGAGCAGCATGAAAGTTGATAATAGCACTGTTGTCACTTTGAAACACTTCAACGCCTTCAAAGTTAGGACTAAAGGAACGAAGAGAAAATGTTTGCAGTTCTCGGCTTTTCGCAGGAATTTCAAGGTGCGTTACCAGCTGTTGACTATCAAATTTTGCTTTAAAATCTAAAATAGAAAAATCGGCAAGTTCGAGGTATCCCTCATCGTCTGTTAAAGCCTTTAGCCGAGTTAATATTTCCGGCTTAATAAAGCGCCCAAGGACCTGCTTTAAAGAGGAAAATTGGATCTTCACCTTTTCCGGCTCCGCGCCTATTCTTACGCGGATTTTACCCTCCTGCCTGTTTGAGACCATTAAAGTGGAAAAAATAGCATGTTCCTCAGCTTGCTTCTTTTTTCCAAATGTTTGCTCAAAGAGACTGCGATAATCTCGCGATGCCCCAACTGAGGGGGATCCGCCCTCTGCCCCAGCTGAAGTGGGACAAGAGACAAAATAAATAGACGGGATACAAAACCAACCTAAAAACCTAGTCACCTTCATTATATTCTACTTTAGCTGCACCCTCAAGAGTCGTTAAGCCCTTAGGATAAGGGATAAGAAACTGGCGCCGCGTTTGGGCTAATAAATTCTCCCCTTTCATCCCCTTTAGTTGGTCACCTTTTAACGTAAGGTTCCCTAATTTTAGCGTAATATCCTCTAAGAGAGTATGACGATTTCCTTGATTGTGAAGAACCACTGAAAGCTGTCTTTCCCCTTTTTTATTTTTTGTCTCTTTCACCGCCTCTACAATAATCTTACTTTTAGCGCCCTTGGGTGTGACATACAACGCTCCGACGTATCGAAGGAGAATTTGAACTCGAGCGGCCTCTTTCTTATCTGGTTTTTGTAAATTGACAGGGACCTGCTCAGCAATTAAGCGAAATGCTTTTTCTTCCTTAAGGTCTGCTTCCCCAATCCATTGAACATTAATTGTCTGGGTCCCCTGAGGAGGCACAATGAACTGAGGAGGGTAAAGCACAAAGTCATCCTCCGCTTCATCGATGAGCTTCTCTTCACCCTGAAAACCCATTTGACGACCTTTGATCGTTACTTCAACCGCAATAGGTTCAGAAGAATCATTCGTCACTTTAAACCCGTGTGAAGCTCCTTGCCCACTCGGCTCCAACGTTGCAGAAAAAGGAACTAGACGAAACGCCCAAGAACTACCAGAAAAAATCCCGAGAAAGAAAGCAAAAAGAAGGAACCCTTTAAATTTTTTCATTTATATTTTTCCTTTTTTAACCTTAACGAAAGTATAAAAATCAAAAATTAATTAAAAATTTTTACTAAAATTCTACCTGGTCTGTTCTTAGCCAATTTTTACTACAATGCCCCCAAAGGGTGCAGAAGTAAAATGCTAAGGTGTCATAGCTTCCTTGCCTTTAACAACTTTAGGTTTCTTATCCTCCTCATGAAGAAAAGGTCTTAAAGGAAGAGGATCTTTCACAGCAAATTCTTGCATCATTTTTTTATAAGAACGGATACTCGATGGAATGGTTGAAAGATATACAGCACCACAAATAAGAAGGGTCGGCCAAGGAGCCGTAATAACACCAGCAACCGCCACTCCAAATAAGAAGAGCATTAATGCTACTTTCTTTTGAGGTATTCGCACGGTTTTAAAAGTATAGGTAGGGATGCGACTAATCATCAAATAAGCTAGTATCGTTAATAAAATCATGCAAAAAGCAGGATGCTTAAAAAGCGATACCTTTATTTCAAACCACAACATCAATGGCGTTAAGGCCAAGATACCGGCAATAGGGGCAGAAAGACCCGTAAAAAACTTCGTATGTAAAAATTGGAGTTGCACAGAATTTTGAGGGCTATCCGTATTGAAGCGCGCCAGACGTAAGGCAGAACATACAGAAAACATTAAGCAAACAGCCCACCCAAAACCATGCCACACGTTGGTTGAAAACAAGTAAAGAATTAAAGCTGGCGCAACCCCAAAACTAACGAAATCAGCAAGAGAATCAAGTTGCGCCCCTAAACCACTGGGCGTCCCCAATATTCTGGCAAGACGCCCATCCATGCTATCAAAAAGCGCCGCGATAAGGACAGCGGAAACAGCCATTTCCCACTTCCCAACTATGGCATATCTTATCGAGCTAATTCCAACACAAAGCCCCGCAATCGTAAGAATATTGGGTAATATTTTATTGAATGGTACGTCACGAATACGTGATCTTGTCAAGCGAGTGCGGTTTCTTGCCATTCCCATCTCTCCAAAAATTAATCTTTCTTACCTTCACGCTGCGGTTCAGCAGAGTTTAAATCGGCTAAGATTGTCTCACCCCCAATCATCCTTTGCCCTTCTACCACGAGAGGGTTAGCCCCCTTAGGCAAATAAACATCAACCCGACTACCAAAACGAATAATACCGAAGCGCTGGCCCGCATATACATGCTGGCCTTCTTTTACATCCGTGCGTATCCTGCGAGCAATTAACCCGGCTATCTGACAAAAGATGATTTCGGCTCCCTCTGCTGTTGTCATTCTTAGGGTTTGCCGTTCATTATGAACGCTTGCTTTATCCAAAGAGGCATTAAAAAATTTTCCCGGGTGATAAATAACCTCTGTCAATTTACCTTGGCACGGAATCCGATTAACATGCACATCAAACACATTGAGAAAGATACTGATTCTTAGGCGCTCTTCTTTTTTCTTTAACTCCTCGGGGAGGGTCTCTATCGAGATCTTTTGCACACACCCATCAGCAGGACTTAATACAAGGCCACTCCTTTGAGGGATAGTACGCACCGGGTCACGAAAAAAAGCAGCACACCACCCGGTTACAATAAGACCAACCCACCCAAGGAGAGACGATAAAAAAAACAACAGCACCGAAATAAGAGTGAATAACAAAATAAACCGCCTACCATCGGGATGGATCCGTATTTTACAACATTTCATAAGGGCCATAACCTGTACTTATATTTAAATTTTTTCATTTGTTAAGAAAGGTTCTTAACACGTTATTTCTAACGTATAAAGAGGAATATTAAAAGAAAAATTCTATGCCATTGCCCTCTTTAAACCAATCCCAATCCATCAAGGAGCGTGCATTACTTATATTTTGTTCCCTTTCTTTAAATGACGGTTTTGATTCTCGTAGCTTTATAAAAAATTTCTTGTATCTTCTTTTTAACTCTTTCCTAACTTTAAAGAAGGTAAAAAGAGTAGCGCCGTGACTTAAGCATAACCTCTTTAAGATAAGAGTTGAAATTTATCTATGCCTGATATAAAAGAAATAAAAATCCGGACGAAGGAGGACAAGATGAAAAGGTGCTCATCTTCTCTTAAACGACTATCCTCAAAAAAGGCAAGGTTAACTACCTTTTTCACCTTTTTTATTGTTGCCTTTTATTTTTCCTTCATAGCCATTGTAAGTTTTGATAAAAGCCTTGCAGGCCTGCAGCTTCTTCCTGGGCTGAGTGTCGCTGTGATACTTGGAATCGGTACGATCGTTATGGTATGGATTTTTACCCTTTGTTACACTTACTGGGCCAATAGGATTTATGATAAGGCTATCCATCGGCTTAGAAAAATTTATAAAAGGAAGGGAAATCTAAGTGAATAAGAGCCCCGAAATGCCAGGCCCAGGTCTAATGGCCATCATACTTTTTTTCCTATTTGTCGCGATAACGTTGCTTATTACCTATTGGGCAGCTAGAAAAACAAAAAGCACGGAAGACTTTTATGCCGCTGGCCGACAGATCACGGGGTTACAAAATGGGCTTGCTCTTGCAGGAGATTATACGAGTGCAGCAAGTTTCTTAGGTATAAGCGGGCTCATCGCTTGCTACGGTTTTGATGGAATGATGTACTTGGCTGGTTGGCTTGTTGGTTGGCCTATTCTCCTCTTCTTTGTCGCAGAGCCTTTAAGAAACCTTGGCCAGTACACTTTTGCGGATGCGGTCGCCTATCGATTCAAGCAGCGCCCTATAAGAGCAGCCACCTCTATAGGGTCGCTCGGATCTATTTTATTTTATATGATTGCTCAAATGGTTGGTGGAGGCTATCTTATCAAGCTTCTTTTTGGTTTAGAATATGAAGTCGCTGAAATTTTAGTGGGATCCGTCATGATTTGCTACGTTCTATTCGGTGGCATGCTAGCAACCACCTGGGTACAGATCATTAAAGCGGCTTTGTTAATTGGCGGAGCTTCTATTTTAGCTTTTCTAGTATTAAAGCAATTTCAATACAGCCCTCTTCAACTATTAAAGGAGGCCTCTCTACAATATGGGCCTGAAGTCTCCTCTCCCGGTCCTTTGACGAAAAATCCTTGGGACACACTTTCTTTGGGTATTTCTCTTATTTTTGGAACAGCGGCTCTTCCGCATTTACTTATGAGGTTCTTTACCGTTCCTTGCGCGAAGACAGCACGAAACTCCGTGTGTTATGCGACTTTTTTTGTTGGCGCTTTTTTCTTAATGATTTGTATTGTAGGATTTGGAGCTATGGTTCTTTTAGGCCGTGAGAAGCTCCTCACGATTGATGCAGGTGCCAATACGACGGTCTTGCTTCTTTCTCAACAATTGGGTGGCTCGGGATTTTTAGGATTTATTTCAGCTGTTGCCTTTGCCACCTTATTAGCCGTCGTCGCTGGACTCACGCTAAGCGGCGCAGCTACCTTATCCCATGATGTATGGACAAATATCTTTCGCCAAGGAAAGGCCTCACGAAAAGAGCAATTGATAGTAGCTAGAATTGCTACATTATTCCTTGGTGTCCTTGGCATTATCCTCGGGATAATCTTTAAAAACCATAATGTTGCTTTTATGGTCGGGCTAGCTTTTTCTATTGCAGCAAGCGCAAATCTTCCAGCCTTAATTCTCTCAGCTTTCTGGCGCCGTAGCACAACGACAGGGATTGTAGCAAGTATCTTAGTAGGAAGTTTTCTAAGTTTAATACTTATCTATCTATCACCCGCTGTACAAATAGACATCTTAGGAGAATCCTCCGCGTACTTTCCCTTAAAATCACCAGGCTTAATCTCTATCCCTGTCTCCTTTGCTGTGGGCATTTTGGTCTCCCTCTTGACAAGAGATCATCATGCCCATGACATATTTGAGGAAGCCTACCAAAAAATCATGCTTGGTGAACTTGCTACCGCTGAGAAAGGCGAAAGTAAATAGGTTCTGTTCATCGCCAGAAGGTATCTTAAAAAGAAAAAGCATGATGCCTCCCAAGAATGAGGAAGGAGAAAAACCTTCACTGAGGAGAGAAAAATGACTGCCGCCAGGAAAGCAGGTGTGCATGTGCTGCCTCCTCTCCAATAACTCAATCGGTCTAAGGAAAACAGAGGCCATAAGCGCTTTATACCTCTGTTTTCACCCCTTGACCCGGAACGGAGTGGCTGCAAGAAGCATAAGGCACACCGTCTATCAACTTTCGTGAAGCCTCTTCAATATTTTGCTCTAATAAGCGCATAAATTCTTTAAGAGGCAGACCTGGTCGAATAGGCGGCAAAAATTCAACCACAATTTTTCCAGGAAATTTGAAAAACTTTCGCCGCCCCCAATAGCAGCCTGAATTAATGGCCGCCGGAACCACAGGCGCCTTTAAAGCGCTGTACAAAGCCGCTATTCCTTTTTGGTAAGGCACTTGTTGATTAGGAAGGGAACGCGTCCCCTCAGGAAAAATAATAAGATAGGGGCATTTTTCTTCCAGTAATACTCTTTTTGAATCCCTGATCACGCTCCTTAAGGCCTGGGATTTTTTCGAGCGATTGATCGGGATCATCCCGGCCGACTTAAGGTACCAGCCATAAACAGGAATCCAACACAATTCCCTCTTTATAACAAAGGACGCCTCCTTCAAGATAACATTATAAGAAATAGTTTCCCAAGCTGATTGATGTTTTGAAGCAACAACACAGGGAGGGGTTAGGTTTTCCCACCCGCGCACTTCATAAGTTATACCGGCAATGACTCTCAAAAGAAAAATAGTAAGCTTTGACCACTGGTAAGCAATAAAAAGACTAGATTTTTTGCCAAACAAAATGAAGGGCAAAAAAGTAAAAAGCAAGAGAAACGTGGAAATAAAAAATATTATGTTGAATAGTATTGACCTTACCACCACGGCAAATGTTATTTTTTGCTTACTCCTGACCATTCTATCCTCTTAAAAAGCAATATAGGTACTTACTATATTCGGTTATAGTGAGCAAGAACAAGTTTTTGTCAAGCCACCATATGTTGCTTTTATACTCCTCAGGAATTACCGGATGAGGGACAATGGTTAAGTTTGGTGCCACTTTCTTCATTTCTAAGAGGCTGCGAGGCATGTGATAAGTAGAGGTTACTAAGCGAATGGAGCGCAGGTTATGTTTTTGCATCCATTCTTTTGTCTCTAAAGCATTACCCCCTGTATTCGTGGCTTTATATCCAAGGGTTGTCCGTGATTTAGCTTGAGATAGATCCGCTCCCTTCATCGTCGAAGGAATAAGGGTTTCAATTTTAACAAAGGGGTGCACCCCAGAGATAAACAATCTTTCGGAAAGTCCTTGGTCTAGTAACTCAAATCCAACCGCCAACCGATGCGTGGCCCCTGTCCACACCACGATCGCTTCCGTCCTTTCCGAGGATACAGAAGGTGGCTGTGTAATGTGACTGGCGAAATAAATGAGCCCTACGAACCAAAGAGATACAAGCGATAAGAACAAGAAACGTAGCATATAAAGGGGCGCCTCTCACTAACGCATTTTTCTTAAAGCCGTCGATACGGTAAAACGGGAGGTTAAGACCATAACCACCAAAACAACAACAGGAACCAAGACAATAATGGTGATAAGGCTAAAGACCGGAACCCCTTGAAGAGGAAAATAGATCGCGATTTGTTTTACCAAAAAACGCCCAAAGAAAAGGGTAACTGTTAAACTTAAAAGGCTGGCCAAGATACCTTTAACCGCTAAGTGGAGAGTGTGCATTTGAAATTGGTAAGCTATATATCGTGGCTTTGAGCCAATTAAGCGTAAAATATTAATAATATCTTTATGGATAATAAGACCTGTATAGGTTGTAAAAATAACCGACCAAATAGCCGCCACCATGACCAAAGCAATAATAACCAAGCCTAACACCTGGATGATAAGAGAAAGCCGGCCAAAATTCTTTTGCCATTTTCGATGATCTTCCACAGCTATGGTAGGATCTATTTTTTTAAGCTTATGGGTCAAGCTCTCGAGGTTAATATTTGCATCAGCTTCAAATTCAACCTCAACAAGCTTAGGCAAGGTAATATCATTGATGACATCTACTTGCTCTATCCAGGGAGCAAGCAGATGCCTAATTTTTTCCTGCGTTACTAGATGCACCCGCGTAACGCCCGGTACAGCTCTTAAAATCTGTAGGATTTCCTCTTGGCGCTTAGTATTTAATACCTTATCATCCATTTCCTCACTTAAAGAAGGTGTGAATTCGACGGTTAAATGTCCTTGCAGCTCACTTCCCCACCGGTCAATAAAAAATGAAACAAGAAAAATACCGATTAACAAAAGAACCGATACAAACGTGGTAACAGCAATTACCCACGGAATATATTGCGAAGCTGGATTTTGTTCGAGAGATAAATTTTTTAACTGCCTCATTTATACATCCTAGCTCTTAAAAACTTGCTGGTTTTCTAACTTGAGAATGGGAAAATTAAATTGCTTCGCCAGGGAGTAACTATGAGTAGCAATGAGGACGGTTGTTCCCATTCTATTTAACTCTTCAAATAGGTAAAGTAATCGAATAGCCAACTTATCATCAACATTACCTGTAGGTTCATCAGCTAATAATACATCTGGTTGAGAGATAACGGCCCTGGCAATAGAAACGCGCTGTTTTTCACCACCTGATAATTGCCTTGGCATAGCCTCAAAATTGCTTTCTAGACCAACCCACGATAAAAGCTCTTTAGCATTATTGCGAGCTCGATATTCTTCAAAACCATTGATAAGCAGAGGCAATGTCACATTATCCATCACGGATAAGCTCTCTATTAAATTAAAATCTTGAAAGACAATCCCTATTTTTTGACGAAAAAATGGCAAGCGTTTATAAGGAATAGACCGCGTATCCTCTCCAAAGACTTCGACAGAGCCCTGCTGGGGAAGGTGATCCGCAAAAATAAGCTTCAAGAGAGAAGATTTTCCGGCACCGCTTACCCCTGTTAGAAAATGAAGCGACCCTTTTTCGAGACTAAAACTTGCATTTGAGAGAGTGCAAGGCCCATCATCATATTTCATAGAAACATTGGTGAATTTTATGATGTGCGACAATATCGCCCCCCTTCGTTCTTCTCTCCCCAGTTAACAGGAAATATTTTTTTATGTCAATTTTCCATATAAAACTTAAGGCCTCTTTCTTTCAAACTTTTTCCTTGGGCCTTCCTATTGTGCTTTAAATATTGGGGAAAATTGACTATACTAAGACAATTATAAAAAGGTCTATTCTAGGAATAGTAGAAAGATATAGTAAAAAATGATCATTACATGTCCTTCATGCTTAAGACGCTATATGATCGATGAGACGACCTTTGACGAGAAAGGAAGGATGGTTCGATGCAGTATGTGCGGACATACCTGGCATCAACAAAAAATTATCCAGGAATTAACTCCAGCTCACCAGGAAAAAGACGCGGCTACCGCTAACTCTAAAAATATGTTAGTGCCACGCCCTGAACATCCTTATCGTTTAAATTGGTTAATTTATTTCACGGTGGTTGCGACGCTCTTATCGGTATTTATTATAGGGCATGCCACATTTATTTCTCTTTGGCCGCCTGTGGAAAAGGTTTATAAAGTCATTGGGCTCCCTTACTTTGATACAAAATCTCATTTAAAAATTGAGAATGTCGAAACGCGTGTCATAAAAGAAAACACCAAGAAACAGATAATTATTAGTGGGGTGCTCCACAATACATCCTCCGAATCGATCGCTATCCCCCCTTTGCGGGTGCTGTTCATTGGTCCTTGCTCTCAGGGCAATTTCCAAAAAGTAAAGAAGGTGTCCAGCTTTAAAGACAGTTGCTATTTAGAGAAAAGGCATTTCCAAGCTTCTGAAAACCGTTTATTACCAAACGAAAAAATCCACTTCGAAACACCAGGATATCACCCTCCAACACAGAGTAAAGGGGTTATCGTAACATTTTAAGGATTGTTCTTGTATGAATGAGCAGTGTAATAACTTTTTTCACGTATTCTCTTTTTTTCCTCTTCAAAAGCGGTGGATCTCCTGCATCGGCGATGTCATGCTTGATCGCCTTAGGTCTGGTCCTGCTAAGCGACTCTCGCTTGAAGGTCTCGTCCCTGTATTGCGTCTTAGATTTGACGAGGACACACCCCTCAACTTCGTTCACTTAATTAGGCCGAAGGCGCTTATTAAAGGAGCGGGCGCTGGCTTTACCTGCAGCTATGGTAAAAAAATATCTCTTGCTGCATTAGAGCCAGGGTATAGTACCGCCAATACGTTAAAAAAGTTTCTTAACAACCACGCTCTTTAACGATAGAGGGAAACGTTACATGCTAACAGATAGCCAATTTATCGATTACGCTGACAAATTGCTTCAAAGGATTGCTGATCGACTAGAAACCTTATTTGAGGACATTGATGTTGAGCTTAGTGAGGGTATTTTGAACATCACCTTTAAAAATCGGGATTTTATTCTCAATCGTCATAATGCAACAAAGGAGATCTGGTTTGCCTCCCCTTTGAGTGGTGCTTCTCATTACCATTACGATAAGGTGTCTGAGGCTTGGTTAAACACACGCTCTGAAGAAAACTTGCTCCATCTTCTTTCAAGAGAATTCTCTCACTTATCTGGCAAAGACTGTCTCCTCTAATGTCCTTGCTCCGTGAACCTCATTATAAAGAAACATCAAATAAAACCTTAACAGGAGAGAAAGGAAAATTATCAACCTTACGTTTTTTACAAGGGTATTTAACACCTTATAAATGGTCTTTGATTGGTGCTTTCCTTTGTCTTTCTCTGGCGGCTATTACGGTGCTCGCTCTTGGCTTTGGCATAAGATATTTCGTCGACCACGGCATGCAATCGGAAAATCTTGACCTTATACATCGCTCTTTAGGATTTTTCTTTATCGTTATCCTTTTCATGGCTGCTGCGAGTTATGGAAGATTTTATCTTGTTTCCACTATTTCGGAAAAAGTCATCAACGATCTTCGTTTTGACATTTTTCGTCACTTATTATCCTTATCTTCCAGCTACTATGAACTCAATAAAGTGGAAGATCTTCTTTCAAGAATAACAGCTGATAGCACGCTTATTCAGATTATTATCGGGACATCGGTATCGATCGCTTTAAGAAACCTCTTATTACTCGTTGGCGGGCTTGTTTTATTGTTTATGACGAGCTCTTACTTATCTCTCATTGTGCTCGCTTTAACCCCATTAATTTTAGGTATTATCCTTGGGTATGGCCGGAAATTACGCGGTCTTTCCAAAGAAAATCAAGAAGAGATCGGTTCCCTAAGTGCTTTTTTTGGTGAAAACTTGCATGCTATTCAAACCGTCCAAGCTTTCAGCCATGAGGATAACACTCTTAGAAAATTCAAAGCTCATTTACAAAAGTCGTACGACACCGCACGAAAATTTATTCATGCGCGCGCTTTGATGGCTGCCTTTGTTATATGCACTGTCTTCGGTGCAGTCATTTTCATTTTGTGGGTGAGCAGTCACATGGTGCTGCAACACCAACTCACTATTGGCCAGATGTCAGCTTTTATCTTTTTCGCCATCATTGTTGCCACCACTGCCGGCTCTATGAGCGAAATAATGGCCGATTTACAAAGAGCCGCGGGAGCATGCGATCGTTTGCAAGACCTCCTCACAACTGAGACAGAGATAACTAAGCCGCTGGTACCTTTGACATTGCCTGATAAAATTCAAGGGAAGATAGAATTTTCACATGTAACATTTTCTTATCCTTCGCGCCCTACATCGCCGGCGTTGGCAGATGTGTCCTTCATTATCCCTCCTAAAACAACGGCAGCCATTATCGGAGCCAGCGGCGCAGGAAAAACCACTCTCTATCAATTGTTGCTTCGATTTTATGATCCAACCCAGGGGGAAATCCTTATAGATGGTGTCCCCATAAAGTATGTTGATCCAAAGGAAACAAGAAAAATTTTTGGCGTTGTTGCTCAAAGCCCTGTCTTGTTTAACACCACTGTTGCAGAGAATATCGCGTATGCCGATTTCCATTTTAGCAAAGAAGATGTGATGGAAGCGGCAAAAATGGTACAGCTCCACGACTTTCTACTTTCGTTACCGGAGGGATACGATACCCTTATCGGCGAGCGAGGCGTTCGTTTATCCGGCGGACAGAAACAGCGTATAGCTATAGCGCGTGCTCTTATCAAAAAACCAACCATTTTATTACTTGATGAGGCAACGAATGCTCTTGATAGTGAGAGCGAGTTTGCTATTCATGGAATGTTGAAATCAGCGACGCAGGATATGACGACATTTATTATTGCGCATCGCCTCTCCACCATAAGGAATGCCGATACTATTCTAGTAATGGACAAGGGGCAGCTTATCAATCAAGGAACTCACGAAGAGTTAAAGAAGCATTGCACTGTTTATAACCGCTTTGTAAGTTTACAAGCAAGATCTTAGCTAGAACGCCGTTGCACCTTGGCTCTCAAGAGGCAATTACCTTAGGTTCCAATCGGGTCGCTTGAACAGGAACCAGGCCAAGTAAAGATTTACGAGCTTCAATTAAATAAAGGCTTGAGAGGAAGCTAAAATAACGCTTGGCAATCTTTTCAATGTGGGGGGCCATCCTTATAATCCTTGCTACACGGCAAGGAGGTGTATATAAAGCCCTATCCATATGTGTTACCATAAATGAGGCATTGTCTAATTGATCCATAAGAGACAAAAGGGTAGATCCGCTACACCCTTTAAAGGGGGAGAGGCCTACTTTGTTCCACAAACCGAATTTACTCGGAACACACAAAATAACCTTTCCATGGCATTTGAGAACCCGCCATATCTCCTTAAGCAATAGATGAGGATCAGACATAAACTCATAACAATGCATTACAAAGCATACATCAATGGAGTCATTAGCAAGTGGCAGCATTGTCTCATCCACAAGCGCTACAAGGTTAGATTCCTTTTTTGGCCAAGGAAAGGCACCTTGCCGCCTTAGCATAAATAATAACAGACGCTCAACCTCTTCCAAAAAAGGAGCAAGGTAAGGGTAAGTAAAGCCAAGGCCCAAGATTGTTTGATTTTTTGTATGAGTAAGCCGCTCATAAAGAAAAGCGTTTATCGCTTGCAAAACAAGGTTGCTCAAAGGTGAATGATAAAATTTTTCTAACTCTTCTACATCAACCCACATAGTTTACCTCAAAGACCCTGTTCTTGATAATCTAACACAAACCAGTTTTTCTCCCTATGGCTTAATTTATAAGGTATTATATTGAATATAAGATTAGGAACAAAAAAGTAATAACTCATGCTTTGTTTGAGCGTCTCCCATTGCTATTTTTGACACGTAGGAAAACAAGAGGATGACGAACGTAATTTTTTGCTTACAATAGGTCTACCGGCTATCTTTAAGGGAACTTGACAATGGAAAAAATTATTCTTTATTCCTTTCGACGCTGTCCTTTTGCTATGCGTGTTCGAATGACTTTATGGGAGAAAGAGATACCTTTTGAAACCCGAGAAGAAGACCTTAAAAACAAATCTCCGGAATTGCTCAAGATCCATCCTCAAGGAAAAGTTCCTGTTCTGCTTTATGGAAAAGATATTCTATACGAATCTTCCGTCCTAACGGAATTTGTTAATGCCCTAAAAGGATCCCCTGCTTTGGTGCCCGAGGATCCTTTAAAAAAAGCTCACGTACGATTATGGACTCTATGGTGTGACCAGACGTTTAAACCTCTTATTGATCAGTACAAATACAAGTTTCCAACCTTATCCGAGGAAGAGAGAAGACATGTGTGCGAGCAGTTAGATTCTCAACTCTCCCGCCTTGACTCCTCGCTCTCTCAGCAACCTTGGCTCATGGGAGAGCAATTTACCCTTGCTGATATCCATGTTTTTCCATTTTTTAGACAACTTGCGCGTGCCACTCCTGAGTATCCCCATTTGTCCTGCTATCCTTTCGCTCAACAATGGCTTGAGACGATAACCAACCGACCGACTTTTAAGAAAACGATGGCACCTTAGAAAAAGTAATCCGAGGCTCTTGCTCCTTTCATAAAGTTTGGATTGTTAGCTTCCGTTTTATTTCTGGCTATTGAAAATTTTTTAAGGTGTGTTATAGGTAAAGCTATCCGTAGTAAAATGTGTTTATTCTTTAAAGATATGCTGATTACGAACATTGCAGGTTATAAATTTCATCCTCTCACCGATCTTGAGAAGCTTAGAAGCAAGATGAAAGAGGTATGCTTAACTCTAAAGCTCAAAGGGTCTATTTTAATTAGTTCCGAGGGTATTAACGTTTTTTTGGCTGGATTTGATCATCAAATACATACTTTTAAAATTTTTTTAAGAGAGTTTGAAGGTCTCCATGACATTGAATTTAAATACAGCTTTTCGTCCCATTATCCTTTTCGTCGGATGCGTGTGCGCTTGAAAAAAGAAATTATCACGATGGGCATCCCGGATCTCCATCCAGATCCAATAGAAGGAAGGTATATCGAACCGAAAGAATTGAAGGAGTGGTATGATAAAGGAAAAGATTTCATTTTCTTGGATACACGCAACCGTTATGAAATTGCTTACGGCGCCTTTAAAAACACTGTTCATTTAGATATCGAGGATTTCAACTCTTTTCCTGAAGCTGTTAAAAAATTAGAGTCTCATAAAGAGAAAATTATTGTGACCGGTTGCACAGGTGGTATTCGCTGTGAAAAGGCTGCTCCTTATATGGAACGCCAGGGTTTTAAAAATGTCTTCCAGCTCAAAGGGGGAATTTTAAAATATTTTGAAGAGTGCGGCGAAGCGCATTATCAAGGTGATTGTTTTGTTTTTGACGAGCGCGTTTCCCTTACACCTTCTCTAGAAGAGACGAGAACACCTATGTGCCGTTCGTGTTCCAAGCCGATTAGCACTCCCTCTCTTAAAGCGCATGCTATCGTCTGCGAGGGTTGCTGTCCGCGCGTTAATTAAATAAGCAACTCATCAGCTTTTCCTTCTTTGTGATAAGTTTCAAAGAGGTCAAGCAGATCCTGAGTTTTTAGTTCTTTCCTTTTATCGCCTCGTATATCATAAACGACTTTTCCATCATATAACATGAGGGTGCGATTCCCAACATACAGAGCTTGATGCATACTGTGAGTAACCATTAACACGGTTAATTTGTTTTCTTCCACAATACGTTTCGTTAAGTCAATGACAAACTCAGCCGTTCTAGGATCGAGCGCTGCGGTATGTTCATCAAGCGCTAGGATTTTCATAGGGGTTAAAGCAGCCATAAGCAAACTAATTGCTTGACGCTGACCGCCTGATAAGGATCCCATAGGATCTGATAATCTGTTTTCTAATTTTAAGCCTAAACGAGCCAGATGCATCCGAAATATATCCCTTAATTCATCCTTAAGGGCTACCTTCAATGTTCTTTTTTTCCCGCGTTTGTACGCAATAGCCATATTTTCTTCAATTGTTAAATTTGGGCACGTGCCTGCCATCGGGTCCTGAAAAACACGTGCTACATACCTAGATCGTTGCCATGTCCGCCAGGAAGTAACGTCCTTCCCATCCACTAATATTTTACCTCGGTCGCATGCTACATCCCCACATAGCGCATTTAACAGGGTGCTTTTTCCCGCACCATTGCCTCCAATAACAGTAACGAAGTCCCCTCTACCAATCTGTAAGTTGATATTCTGTAAAGCCTTTTTCTCAAGAGCAGTAGATTTATTGAAGGTAATGTTTACATTTTTAAATTTAATCATGCTTACCTCCGCCACAGCTGTTTCTGCAAAAGCTTTTTCCTCATTTTTGGCAAGATCATGGCTGCTGCTACTAACAAAGATGTCACGAGATTTAAATCCGAGGTTTGGAAGCCAATAGCAGCACTGTTCAAGGCAAGAGCTACCGCAATACGATAAACAACTGCCCCCACAAGACAAGAAAAGAGCAGGATAAATACACGACGAACTGGAAAGAGCGTCTCACCAATAATGACGGCAGCCAAGCCAAACATAATTGTGCCAACTCCTAAAGTGATGTCAGCAAAGCCTTGCGACTGGGTATAAAAAGAGCCTGCCAAAGCCACAATAGAGTTGCTCAAAGCGATGCCAAGCATGGTCATACCACCCACTCGGATACCTTGAGCCTGAGCCATTTTACTATTGGCTCCCGTTGCGCAAATCGCAAGGCCAATTTCGGATTTTAAAAAACGGTAAAGAATCAAAAGAACCAATAAGGCAAAAATAAACAAGACAAGGGGCATGATATACATACTCGCGATATTTAAGCTCTTTCCCAGTGTCACAAAGGGGGTAAAGATCGTTTGTTCTCCGAGCAAAGAAATATTAGGACGCCCCATAATACGCAAATTAATAGTGTAAAGGGCAGACATCGTTAAAATACTTGCGAGTAAGTGCAGGATATTCCAACGAACGGATAACCAAGAGGTCATTAATCCCGCACCTGCCCCCGCCACCATCGCGACACATGTTGCCACAGCAGGCGGAAGACCATTGACAATTAAGATAGCCGTCACCGCTGCCCCAAGAGGAAAACTACCATCCACTGTTAGATCAGGAAAATCAAGAACACGAAAAGAAATATAAACGCCTATAGCCACAAGCCCGTAGATCATCCCGATCTCCCCGGCGCCAAGTAATTGAAAGATATTCATCCATTATGTCTCTATGTTAATTCCGTCGCTGTGACGAGTCCATATCCGTTCACTATTACATCAAATACGTGAGCATGACAACATACCTATGTTTTCTCCTGGAGAAAGCTTTAGCTTCTTGTCGTCTATCTTACGGTACTTGACATTTTACCGCACTTATTTTATAGAACCTTAATGTTTGAGAAAAAAAAAATTATTTTACCTGTTGCTTTTGGTAGTATCCTTGAATTATACGATTTCGCCATTTATGGGATTCTCGTACCCATCATGGCGCCTCTTTTCTTTCCCCATACAGACTCTTTCGTTTCTATTATAAGTAGTCTTGGCGTCCTCGCTATTGGTTTTTTCGCAAGACCTATTGGTGCTATATATTTCGGATATATAGGGGACAAGAAAGGCCGTAGGGAAGCTTTAACGCTTTCTCTTTTTGGTATGAGTTTTGCCACCTTCGGTATTGGTCTTTTGCCCACTTATCAGTCCATAGGTCCGTTAGCTCCTGTTTTACTTATTGTATTACGGATGATTCAAGGGATTTGTGTAGGTGGTGAAAGCACAGGTGCCTCTGTTTTTAACTTAGAGCATACCAAAGATACTCATTTAGGAGTAATTGGAGGTATCATCTCAGCTTCGATGATTTCAGGCGTTATCCTTGCAAGTATTGTCGTCTATTTTACGCAGCGCTTTATTCCCAACCCTGACATAAGTTGGCGCCTCCCGTTTCTTTTTGGCTCTCTTGTTGGAATAGTAGGCTTTTATATACGATCTTACCTTCCAGAAACACCTCCTTTTAAAAAGATGGTTCAAACCAACGCAATTTTAAGAAATCCTTTAATTCTCCTATTCCAAGACAATAAGCTACCCCTTTTTTATACCTTTGGAATTGGTTGCTTGCTGGGCGTGGCGCAATTAAATCTCGCAGGCTATTTTACTATTCATCTTTCAAGCTTTTTAGGGCAAGCTTATGATAAAGCTCTTTTTATCAATATTCTTATCCTTTTTATAATATATATGCCCCTTTTAATATATATGGGCTACCTATCTGACAAGAAAGGGACGGCGTTCATTATGAAAAAAGGATGTTTATTTATTATAGTCATAGCCATCCCTGTCTATTGGCTACTTAATACAAATCACATCGTTTCTATCTTTCTCGCCCAGGCTCTTTACGCTATGGGGGTCGGCATGATCGTGGGCCCGAAAGCGGCCTATCTTTATCGGCTCTTTCCAACCGCCGTGCGATACTCAGGGATTTCTTTGGGCTATTCGTTAGGTGTTGCTTTATTTGGTGGTATGACGCCTTTGCTGAATACCTTCGCCATTAAAGTGACAGGGAGCCTTTTATCACCTGCTTTTTTATTAATGTTGATAGGAAGCATGGGTTATGTATTAATTAGTATTTCGGAGAAAGGGTAAAAGATGCCCCTCATCCTTTTATTGATTATTTTTAAAGAGGGTTTATAGGAAAAAAAGATGCTAAAGAACAAAGTTTTTGGAGGAATCCTGTTAATTGCTAGTATTGCTATTGGTGCAGGTATGCTAGCGCTTCCCATATCTACAGGCCCGGGCGGTTTTTACAATGCCATTTTCTTATTCATTTCGGCCTTCTTGTTTATGCTCTATAGCTTATTTTTGCTTTTAGAAATCAACCTCTGGCTACCTGAGGGGAGCAATATTATCTCTATGGCCGACAGTGTTTTAGGAAGGACAGGGCGCTACCTTACGTGGTTCTTCTATCTTTTACTTTTGTATGCTGTCATTGCTGCTTATATTTCGGGGGGCGGTTCTATCGTAGTACATTTACTCGATCATTCTTTTCAAACGTCTGCCCCTGATTGGTTAGGAAGCTTATTGTTTCTTCTGCTTTTTGGGGTATTCATTTATTTTGGGACAAAGCCGGTCGATTATCTTAACAAATTATTAACCTTTTCTCTGATCTTATCGTACCTCTTGCTTGTTGTTTTTATTTTCCCTCATACGAAGCTCGAGTATTTATCTGCTGGGCGTCCAAATTATTTATGGGCGACTCTTCCTATTATTGTATTATCTTTTACGAGTCATCTTATCCTCCCCAGTCTTCGCACCTATTTAAATAGTAATATAGCTGACCTTAAAAAAGTTCTTTTTTATGGAAGTTGCATTCCTCTCACCCTCTACCTACTATGGGAGTTTCTTATTTTAAGCACGGTGCCCATCCACGGCTCCCAAGGCCTCATTTCTATTCTAACAAGCGGAACACCTGTAGTGGCTTTAACAAGTAATTTAAATCAGCAGCTGGGTGTATCTTTTATTGGACATATTGCGACCATATTCTCCTTTTTTGCCCTCCTCACCTCTTTCCTTGGGGCCTCTTTAAGCCTTAAGCACTTCTTAATGGACGGCTTTGATTTAAGCCACAGTCTGAAGGGGCGCTTAGAGGCACTCATTTTCACTTTCTTACCGCCTTTCTTCTTTGTACTTTTCTACCCCCAAGGCTTTGTCTTTACCTTAAGCTATGCCGGCGTTTTCGTAGCTGTTCTATTTGGCATTCTTCCAACCATTATGGCTTGGAGGGGGCGCTATATACAAAAAAGAGAAGCTCTTTATACAGCCCCAGGTGGCAAAGCAGGGCTCCTTATTATGCTATTAGGGTCGCTGATTATTATTGGATTACAAATTGCCCATACGCTTAATCTGCTACCAACGCCTGTTTAAATATTTTATGGGATAAAGGAATTAAAAGATCTTCCTAGAGTTCTCCATTTTAAGGAAACTCTTAAGACAGAGCTTACCCTTAAGGTATCCTTTATAGAGAAAAAAAGAGCCTTGGGTCCTCGCGTAATTTCTTATTATTTTCTACTGCTTGTTAAGCCCTAAGGAGAGGAGAGGAGAGGAGAGGAGAGAAGAGGAGAGAAGACAGGTAATGGCTTGGAGAGGGCAACTTTAACAGGAAAATATACCTAAGGGTACGCAAGAAAGGTCGCGGATAATAAGATTTCGTTGAAGATTTTGAAGATAAAGTTTTTCAAGATATTAAGAGAAGGCCCCAGGCAAGAACACTTGCCTGGGTTTTTTCAAGATTTATTGCATGGTTTATTTAATGAACGCTATGAGGCTCCAGATCATTTTCCTGCAAGGTGATAAGAGCGCTCTCCAAATCAGGCATGATAGCAATTGTTGTTCCATCTGCGGCATGAATAGCATATTGAACCCCATTACTGATGCCTATTGGCTTCACATACGCAACATTCGACAAGCCCAATAGGGCCAGATCTTTTGTTGACATTTTTCTAATCTTATCAATCAAATTATCCATATCCACCTATTCCTTTTAAGGAGTTTATGAGTCTTGCTTCTTCTTTAATTGGTTTTCAAGATACGTAAGATTTTGTTTTCTTGGAGTCAAAATCCCCTCTCTTATCTCGACGTTCTTGACACGTGTTTTAATCGTAGGTTTCTCTAAATCAATATGAAGCAAGCCGCTGTTAAATTCCGCTTCCTTCACTTCAACACCATCAGCAAGAATAAATGTTCGTTGAAATTGTCGTGTCGCAATGCCGCGATGTAAATAAATCTTTTCTGACTCATCTTGGGAACATTTTCCACGGATAATAAGCTGATTATCCTCGACAGTTACACTAATATCCTCTTTGGAAAAGCCAGCAACAGCAATCGAGATCCTAAGTCCATTTTCCCCGATTTGCTCGATGTTATAGGGTGGATAGCCTTCTGAGGGGTTTTTAGCAATACGCTCGAAAACGCGCTCAAAGTTATCGAAGCCAAGTAACAAAGGACTATTAAATAAAGAAATTCTGTTCATTTTCTCCTCCTTATAGAGCAAGATGTTAATTAATCGGCAAACCTCGTCATGAGCATTTACCTTTTTTCTCACCTTTCATATTAATAAGCTTAGGCCATTTTGTCAAGAAAAGTGCCTATAATTGACGCTAACCAACACTTTCTTCTTTCATAAGAGAAAAGCAAATAACCTTTCTTATCGAAACCTTTTTATCTATGTCGCGTCACTAAAGGCGGCCTCAAGGATAGAGCCAACTTTTTAATTTGTGAAGATAGGGGCGCCATTGCTCCCGCACCATAAGAGCACACGGCGTCACCAACAATGTTAACAAAGAACCAAAGAGAACGCCAAACACGATGGCTGTGGCAAGCTGTGTCCACCACTGAGACGACGGTGCTCCATGATGAACCGCAAAATTAAGGAAATCAAAATCCAATTGAAGCATAATAGGTAACAAGCCAAGGATCGTAGTAAGCTTCGTCAAAAACACAGGCCGTAGCCTTTGAGCCCCGGTGAGCAAGATTATTTGGCGTACATCGGGACGGGTCCTATAGAGGCGATCAAACGTATCGATAAAAATAATATTATTCGAGACGATAATTCCCGCTAATGAAATAACACCGATCCCACACATCACAATACTAAAAGGATAGCCCATGACAAGAAGACCAACCAGCACACCGATGGTGGACATAATGACCGAAGTGAGGATCAAGAAAGTGCTAAAAAAGCTATTAAATTGAGTAACAAGAATAAGAGCAATCGAGACCACCGAAATAATAAAAGCCTTTCCTAAGAACGAAGAGGCTTCTTGCTGTTCTTGGTCTTCGCCTTTGATATGAATTTGCACCTCTTTCGGGAAGTTCTGCTGAGCAAGCCATTCTCTTATCTCTCTCATTTTATCATGGGCTAAGAAACCTGTTTGGACATCGGCTTTAAGAGTAAGGGCATTGCGTCCATTGGTACGATAAATTCGGTTGATTTTTGGTCTTGCGACACGTTTTACAAAATTACTTAAAGGAATATTCCCTTTTAACGTATTAATACGCAGATGATCGAGCTGATCGATAGATCGCTTATCAGGAGGAAAACGCAAGAGAATATCGACTTCTTTCCGGTTATCTTGAGGACGATAGTCGGAGATCTTTACACCATTCGTGACAAGCTTAATAGCATGGCCAATGGACGTAATATCGGCATCAAACTTAGCCGCTTTATGCCGATCAATGACAATTTCCCAAGAAAGGCCTGAGGAGGGTAAATTATCTTCAATTCCCTTTATCCCCGGCAACGTTTCAAAATATTGGCGAATCTTCTTAAGAGTTTCCTTTAAAGGCCCCATCGAATAGGAAGTTACTTCTATTTGGATAGGCTTACCTATAGGTGGTCCGGGCTTTTCTTGCTGAATTTCAAGCTTTACCCCGGGGGTATCTTTTATTCTTTCTTCGATTTCAGCGATGATTTCATGGGCTTTCCGTCGCTCTTGCCAATCGACCAACTCAAAATTAATTATCCCTATAACGTCTTCTGCCTCCTGAGAATTACCTGCGCTGCCTTCCACGAAGCTATAGATGCTTTTCAATTCTTCCATTCCAAGGAGCTTATCTTCTACATTTTTAACTAAGTGATTCTTTTCGTATATAGAGATGTTCCCCCGAGCATGGATATCGATTCTTGCGCGTTCCACTTCTACATCAGGAAAAAATTGAACCCCTTTTCCAAACATGGCATACGTCGTACTCACAAAAATAAGGCACCCTAAGGCACCTAATAAGACTCTTTGGGGATGATTTAAAGCCTTCTCAAGCAAGGAAATATAAAACTTTGTGAAACCCGTGAGATTATTCAAGTCTCCTGCTTCAATAGCCTTAATAGACTCTATTGTTAGTTTATGTTTTTGAGAAACCTTACCAAATAACGTCCCAAGAGTTGGTACAAAGATTAAAGCCATGAAGATAGAAGCTGAAAGCGTCGCAAGAAGCGTATAAGGCATATACTTCATAAATTGTCCCACAACGCCCGGCCAAAACATCAATGGAACGAAGACTACCAAAATCGTGGAAATAGAGGTGATAACAGGCCATGCCATACGAATTGCTGCTATTTTGTAAGCCTCTTTCCGATCATACCCTTCAATCATCTTCCTATCGGCATACTCCACCACAATAATAGCGCCATCTACTAACATACCAATGGATAAGATCAGGGAAAAAAGCACCACAATATTCAAGGTGTGTCCTAATAACCCAATAATAAAAATACCCGTTAGAAAAGATCCAGGGATAGAAATACCAACCAGCAAGGCTGATCGTCCACCAAGAGAGAAGATCATCACTAGCATCACTAGAAAAATGGCAAGGATAAGGCCATTTTGAAGCTCAGCGAGCATATTCTCTACTCGCTTAGAATCATCCTGGGCATATTCTACCTGAACCGTGGGGGGCCAACCCTCTGCCTTGGCTTCAACAACATGGCGCACCGCTTTTATTGTATCGATAATATTTTCACCCGTACGTTTAGAAATTTGCAGGGCTACCATCTTTTTTCCGCGATTATGCGCGAAATTTTGAGGATCTTTAAAAGTAAGTTTTGTCGTAGCAATATCTTTAACAGCTATGACGGCCTCTTTATGTGTAATGAGAGGCATCTCCATAATATCATGAATATTTTCTAAAAGGCCTGGGACTTTGATAGCAAACTCTCCAAAGGTATTTTGGATACGGCCGGCAGAGATAAGGATATTATTCTTCCTGAAAGTGTTTATAACCTCGGCATGGTTTAAAGCATAACTTTGAAGAGTTTTTGGGTTGATTATGATCTCAACAGCCTCTTCCCTTTTCCCTATAACTTCTACCCTTAAAACACTCGGCACTTTTCCCTCAATTTCATCTTTAAGGTCGTCGACTAGTTTATAAAGGCTACGATCAGGCAAATCACCAGAAAGCATGACAACAAGAACCGGAAAAAGACTCATATTAATTTCTTCAACTATGGGCTCGTCAGCCCCTTCCGGTAAGTCGGCCTTTGCCTCATCCACTTTATCTCTCACATCCTGCAGCGCCTTATCAGCATTAAAGCCAGCATAAAACTCTAAAAAGACACTCCCACCATTCTCATAAGAGATCGCAGACATTTCTTTGATGTTCTCAATTACCCTTAATTTTTGCTCAAGAGGCTTAACAATCAAGCGCTCCGCATCTTCGGGCGAGATTCCTTCGAGATGAACAGAAACATAAACAAAAGGAATTTTAACGTCAGGCGCGGATTCTTTAGGAATAGTGATATAAGTGTACGCACCACAAACAAAAAGCAAGAGTAAGAGGGAAAAAATTGTTCTGCTTTTCTCTAAACATGCCTGGATGATGGTCTTCATAGTGCCTTTAATAGTTACAACGTTTACGGGTGAGTGTCACAATTTTTATCTTTCTTATCTTCCTCTAGGGCTCGCACTTTTTGCCCCTCCACCACGAATTCCTGCCCGGTCGATATGATTGTTACCTCATCTGGTAAGCCGACTACCCACGCAGAATGGAGGAAAAAAGTTACAACTTCCACTTTCAAAAAATGCACCAGGTTATTCTCGTCTACTACCTTTACACCGATGTCTCCTTCATCGTTTAACGTTAAAGACGAAAGGCAAATTTCATGACCAGTTATGTCCTCAGTAGGAACCTCGACTTCTGCTGTAAGACCATCTACGAGAGTATAATTAGGATTGTCTATCTCTAATTCCATACGAAAGGTTCGCGTATTTTCGTCGGCCACACGCGATAGGTACGTTACAACGGCTTCTTCCGTTCGACTGTTGATATTGACCTTTGCTTTTTGCCCAACTTTGGCCTTTTTATATTCCTTTTCAGGAAGGTAGCTAATTACCTTCAAAGGACTAAGGTCTATAACCTTAGCAAGTAAATGACCAACGTCTGCATAATCTCCCTTTTCAACAAAACATTCTTGAAGAAAACCATCTATAGGAGATTTAATTTTTGTATGCTCCATATCTTTTTTAATGGCTTCAAGTTGTGCTCTTGCTTTTTCTAACTCTGCCAGAGCTTGGGCTACAGTCACTTGAGCGCGAAAAGATTGTTTGGATAATATTCGTGAATTCTCATATTCTAATTCTTTATAGCCAAGCAGCGCCTTTGCTTCTTTAAGCTGCGCTTCCCGATCTTTCACGTCAAAGGTAATCAGCACATCTCCCTGTTTTATAACGTGGCCTTTTTGTGTGTTAATTTCTGCTATCTCTCCTTTTGTTTGAGCACGTATCTCAACTGTTTTGCTTGCTTGACTATATCCACGTAAAGCGAGGGTTACAGGTCTCGTCATGGCGCTGATTTTTCTAATTCGCACCACGAATTCCTTTTCTTGGGGTATCGAAATGTGCTCAGCAGCTTCATGAGATTTATGGAAAAAAACAATAAGAAGACCAAGTATTAAACCCACGCTCAAAAGAAAGATGAGATGACGCTGCATCCACTTAATAACCATATGTAGCATTTTTCAAACACTTGGGTTGCTTGGTTTTAATAAAGACACTGTAGAACAAAATAAATAAAAAATATATAAAAATAGCTTAATCTTGATATGTAGGATCAAGGCGATCTATTTTCCTTTTTAGCGCTTGCCAATCCCGTGAGCCGATCTCTGTTTCAAAGTCTTCCATCTCACGGGCTGCCTTTTCGCAAATAGCGGGCGAAGGGATAATAAGTTCTTGATTACCTTGCTGAGCCTTACACTGAACCTGGCACGCTTTTTCAAGATAATACATATAGAAAAAAGCTTCTTGGACAGTACGCCCCACTGAAAGCGCGCCATGATTCCGTAAAATCATCACCTTATTTCCTCCAAGGTCCTTTACTAATTTTTTACTTCGCTCTTCATCAAGAACAAGCCCATCATAAGAATGGTAAGAGAGCCGATTATAAAAATGAAAAGAAAATTGACTTAACGGCAAAAGCCCTTGTTTTTGAGAAGAAACGGCAGTTACATAGGTCGAATGAAGGTGCATAACACACTGAATATGTGGGCAATTTCTATAAATAGAGCCGTGAATAGAAAAACCCGTCTGATTATAGGAAAATTGTCCTTGGCTTAAAACTCTACCCTCAAAATCAACGTGCACTAAACTTGAGGAGGTCACCTCTTCAAAGAGAAGGCCAAGAGGAGAAATATAATAGGTGTCCGGTTGGCTTTGTGACCGTATTGATAAATGAGCATAGGTCAAGTCATCCATCTGGAAAAAGGCAAAAATTCGATGGGCCAACGCTAAGTCAGATTTACGCACATGATCCGGCATCTTCTATCTTTTGTCTTGTAATAAGAGCTCTTTATAAAGTGTTGCTTGGACGTAGAATGCATCCTCAGGAGCGATGGCATTCAAAAAGTTTAGCACCTTATCTTTATACTCTTGTCGCTTCCCAATTTTTGACGCTACATCCATTAAGTTCAAGAGAATATTAAAAGGTTTCTCCTCGCCACTCAAGGAGAGTATCTTTTCATAAGCGAAAAGTGCCTTTTCATACAGCTCAAGCTCTTTATACCAGTGAGCCAATTTCATCCAAGGTTCGACCCCTTCAAGCCCCACGGCCAATTCTAATTCCAATTTTTGCGCTTCGTCAAAAATCTTCTTTTTCTTTTCCAACAAATAAGAGTTAGGCTTGATGAGATAATGGCTAAGCTCTGGACGTCCATAATGGGCATAAGTTAGGAACACACTACCTATAAACATTAAGCCTCCTACCATCAAGAAAGACTTTGTTTTTATGGATAAAGGAAAATTCTGGTGCTTAAAGGATTTATAAAAAAAGAAGAAAATTAAGCACCAAAAAATGCTGCCAATAACATAAACGACCATATTCACACTTTAACCACACAAGGATCTTTCATCGACCCTATTTTATTTCTTTAAGCAATGGGATAATAACATTATTATACGTATCTTGGGTCACAACGCCCATTTGTTTAAAGCGAATGACCCCTTGTTTATCAACCACATAAGTCGCCGGGATACCGACGGCACCAAACTTAGACGTTACTTCTCCTGAAAGATCCATCCCTACGCATGTAAATGGATTGCCATGTTGGGCTAACATTACCTGAGCATCTAAAGGGGAGTCCCGAAGATTAATGCCATATAAAGGGATATCTTGTTCCTTCGCTATTTTCTGAAGCATCGTATGATTTAACCGACAAGAACCACACCAAGACGCAAAGATATTTATTAAACTAACTTTTCCTTTTAGCTCTTCAGTGGAAACGCCACATTTCATACTTGGCAAGGCTTTTAAGTGAAATTCAGGAAGAGGTTGCTCCTCCAGGCCCCCTTTTAAACTTAGTTGCCCTCCCTTCGATCCAAGCAAGAAATAGCCTGCAACAAGCGCTAGGATTAGGGCAGAAGCTATAAAGATAGAATATTTCTTTATCATACGTACACCTCTTTTGATGGGAGCGATCCTCTCTAAACTAGCTTAATTGTTACGGTTGTTCAATTGTCTTTATGGAGGCCCTGAAGCCGTCTGGGTAAACTCTTTGATAAAGAAAAAATAGCATCTCCTTTCCTGAAAGGAACTTCCCCATAAAACTTAGGATTTTCGGAGAGTTTCTAAGAGCCAATCAACATTAGCATCCACCTCCAATAGCTCTTAATTTTTCCACCACCTCTCTCGAGAGGTAGAAAACGCCATTGGTTAGACGCTTATTCCCCCTACCGTCAAATGAGTAACGAGAACTGTAGGTTGACCTACACCAACAGGAACAAGCTGTCCTAGCTTACCGCACATCCCAACACCTGGATCAAGTTCTAAATCATTCCCAATCATTGAAATATGCTTAATAACTTCAGGGCCATCCCCTATTAAGGTTGCCCCTTTGATGGGATAAGTAATTTTTCCTTTTTCAATCATATAAGCTTCTTCGGCGGAAAAAACGAATTTTCCAGAGGTTATATCTACTTCGCCGCCACCAAAATGAACCGCATAAATACCTCGCTCCACCGAGCGAATGATTTCTTCAGGATGATAGGGACCGGGACGCATAAAAGTATTGGTCATGCGAGGCATAGGGGGGCACTTATAACTTTCCCGACGCCCATTGCCCGTAGGAGAGACACCCATGAGCCGAGCATTGATCTTATCTTGCATGTATTTTACCAATACACCATCTTCAATCAAGACATTCTCTTGGGTAAATGTGCCTTCATCATCAAAGGTTAAGGACCCGCGTCGGTGGGCTATGGTGCCGTCATCAACAACCGTTAGGCCTCTAGATCCTACTTGCTGTCCCAACTTATCATAAAAGGCAGAGAGTTTCTTCCGATTCCCGTCGCCCTCAAGCCCATGGCCTACGGCTTCATGCAAAATAATTCCTGACCAACCAGGTCCTAAAACAACAGGAAAAACCCCTGCCGGGGCTGGCTTGGCCTCAAGTTTAACAAGAGCTTGCTTAAGCGCTTTGTCTACATAAGATTGGTAAAGGCCGGGCTCAAATAAATCGGCAAGAAAAATACGACCGCCGCCACCATATCTCCCCACTTCTTGCTGATTGTCTTGCCGCACAACAAGGAAGACATTCAATGACACGAGGGGCCTCTTATCTTCCCATAGTCTTCCCTCTTGATCCAAAATAGCAATAAGCTGCCAATGGATTTCTAAGTTAGCAATGACTTGCACCACCCTGCTATCTCTTTGCCTGGCATAAACGTTGATATTTTCCAAAAGGGCTATCTTTTTCTGATAATCGATTTCTTCAACCGAATTGCGCGAGATATAAAAGCTTTCTCGCCCCTTCTTCTTTGTTGGTGTTGTTTCGAGATTGATATATACTTCTCGAGGGTGAGAAGAGAGAGGTTGAACAACCTCCAAAGCCCTTTTCAGGTTAACCTCATTAATATCACAAGCATGAGCATAAGCTGTTTGACAACCAATGGCCTTACGCAGCCCAAATCCTTTATAAATGTTTGAGGAGGACTTCCGCACAATCCCATCTTCCAATGTCATTACCTCGCTGTCCCCATACTCAAAATAAAGCTCGCCCGCATCAGCATCTTTGAGGGCGTCTTTAAGAAGCTTGGTCGTGTTATCAAAGTCGATAGTATTGAAAAAAACAGAGTGCGTCTCAGCCATTATTTATTCTACTTTCTTGTCACTTACCAGCCGTTTTTAGAAAAATAGGAAGTTAGTCCTTTTTTATAGTTTTTCCCCCACTGTGTAAAGGAAGAGAAGAGAAATATCGTGAAAAGGATAGACGATCGCGCTAAAAAAATTTATAAGGTCTTTAGAGAGTGGATATAGAATGCCCTTCATGACATTCACAAAAGCAAGGTTAAAAAGTAACACAATGAAGAAATACCTCACCCAATTGTTGTCCTTTTTAATGATTACTGGGCTTTTTCAACCTGAAAGAGCACTAGCCAAAAAGCCTTTTCCCTGGCAACTTGGGTTTCAAAACGCTGTAACGCCAGTGATGGAATCCATTGTAGGTCTCCATGAGATGGTCTTAATCATCATCTTTGCTGTTGGAGTTTTTGTTCTTTCCTTATTGCTCTATATTCTTATCCGGTTTAATGCGAAACGGCGCCAGGAAGTTTCCAAAAAATCTCATAATACTTTTTTAGAAATTATATGGACAGGGATACCTATCATCCTTCTCCTTATCATCGCTGTCCCTTCCTTTAAATTACTTTATAAAATGGATAAAATTGTCGAGGCCGACTTAACGGTAAAAGTCACCGGCCATCAGTGGTATTGGAGTTATGAATACCCCAAACTAGAACTTGCTTTTGACAGTGTCATGATCGAGGACAAAAATATCAAAGAAGACCAGGTGCGCTTGTTGAGTGTAGACCATCCTCTCGTAATCCCTGTGGGCGCACGTATCAGGGTTCTTATCACGTCAGCTGATGTCCTTCACAGTTGGGCTATTCCCTCCTTTGGGTTAAAGACAGATAGTATTCCCGGGCGTCTTAATGAAACATGGTTTAAGGCGAAAAAAGAAGGCATTTTTTACGGTCAATGCTCCGAGCTTTGCGGCATCGGCCATGCTTTTATGCCGATCGCTGTGAAAGTGGTATCGAAAGAAGCGTTTGACCAGTGGGTAGAGGAAGCGAAAACTAAATTTGCACTTAGGAACGACATATATTAAAATAATAGGATTATTTTACTAAAATTTCTCTTATAAATCTTTAGAAAGATAGTTAACTCCAGAGGATTTCAATGACTACACATACAACCTCGGTTCATGATCATCATCCACATGGTTGGAGACGTTGGCTTTTATCAACAAACCACAAAGATATAGGAACCCTCTATATCATTTTTTCTATTATTGCCGGCCTTATCGGTGGGGGCCTTTCTGTCATAATGAGGATGGAGTTGGCTCATCCAGGTATGCAAATTCTTGGCACAAATTACCAACTTTTTAATGTGTTAATCACAGCTCATGGCATTATCATGATTTTCTTTATGGTGATGCCAGCTCTCATCGGAGGATTTGGCAATTGGTTTTTGCCCATCATGATAGGCGCCCCTGATATGGCGTTTCCGCGGCTTAACAATATCAGTTTCTGGTTATTAGTTGCCTCCTTCATCTTGCTCTTAATTTCTCCCTTTGTGGGGGAGGGTGCAGGAACTGGGTGGACAATTTATCCCCCCTTAAGTGCGAATCTTGGTCATTCCGGCCCAGCGGTTGATTTGGCTTTATTCAGCCTTCACATTGCCGGCGCTTCTTCGGTCTTAGGAGCTATCAATTTTATTACCACTATTTTTAACATGCGCGCACCTGGAATGACCTTTCATCGGATGCCTTTATTTGTATGGTCCATGCTTGTAACAGCTTTCTTGCTCCTTCTTGCTGTTCCTGTCCTTGCTGGTGGCATTACGATGTTAATTACAGATCGAAACTTTGGCACCGCTTTTTTTGAGCCATCCGGCGGAGGTGACCCCGTATTATTCCAGCATCTTTTTTGGTTCTTTGGGCATCCCGAAGTTTATATTATCATCTTGCCAGCCTTTGGAATTATCAGCCAAGTTATTTCCACCTTCTCTGAAAAGCCTATTTTTGGTTACCTGGGAATGGTGTATGCTATGGTTTCCATCGGGCTGATTGGCTTTGCCGTCTGGGCGCATCATATGTTTACGGTTGGTTTAGAGGTTAATACCCGCGCGTACTTTACCGCCGCAACCATGGTAATTGCTGTTCCAACGGGGATAAAAGTTTTTAGCTGGCTTGCTACGATGTGGGGAGGGCGCTTGACGTTTAAAACCCCTATGCTTTTTGCCTCAGGTTTTATCGCCGTCTTTACTATTGGCGGTTTGACAGGGGTTGTACTCGCTAATGCGGGGCTCGATGTCGTGTTACACGATACGTATTACGTGGTGGCTCACTTCCATTATGTTTTGTCCTTAGGGGCTTTGTTTGGTATCTTTGCTGGGTTTTATTATTGGATTGGGAAAATGTCTGGCTATCAATATAATGAGACCTTGGGGAAAATTCATTTTTGGTCAACATTTATTGGGGTAAATTTACTCTTTTTCCCTATGCATTTCCTCGGATTAGCAGGGATGCCTCGGCGAATACCTGATTATCCCGATGCATTTGGTGGATGGAACTATATTGCTTCGATTGGAAGTTATATTTCGGCTTTTTCCACATTATTTTTTATCTACATTATCTATCGCCTTTTCCGAGATAAGAAAAAGGTGACAGCAAACCCATGGGGTGTTGGCGCGGATACGTTAGAGTGGACCGTTAGTTCGCCCCCTCCTTTTCATACATTTGAGGAGCTACCAAAGGTAGAATGACTTAACTTAACATGCACTCAATTAATCAAATAGCTGAATCGTCCTTCTATCCCGCATCTTCTCATTCCACGGTGTGGGATTATATTCATTTATTGAAACCTCGCTTAATGTCTCTTGCTATTTTTACCAGCTTTGTTGGTATGTATATGGCTCATGGGCATCTGCACCCTTTATTTATTTTTGTGGCGATTTTATGTATTAGCTTAGGGGCAGGTGGCGCCGGTGCTCTAAACATGTGGTACGAGCGAGAGACCGATGCAAAAATGGAGCGTACTAAGAATCGGCCACTGCCCTTAGGGCGCGTTCCTGCTCAGGAAGCATCAGCTCTTGGGATGATTTTGAGTATTGGGTCGGTCTTTATATTAGGATTAGTCATTAATATTCTCTCGGCTTTCTTACTTGCCCTTACCATATTTCTCTATAGTGTTGTTTACACGATGTGGCTTAAACCAAGGACGGAGCACAGTATTATCATAGGAGGTATTGCGGGAGCCTTGCCGCCCCTCATAGGCTGGTCAGCGGTTACGAACTCTCTTAGTATGGAACCTTTATTGTTAGCTCTTATTATGTTTATCTGGCAGATACCGCACTTTGACTCGCTAGCAATCTATTACAAAAAAGATTACCAAAGAGCAAAGCTACCGATGTTCCCTTGCACGAGAGGGATAAAAGCCACAAAACAACGAATTCTTTATTATACGTCTGTCCTTATTCTTATTTCATTTGCTCCCTTTATTTTGAACATCCGAGGGTGGATTTATTTTTATGCGGTGGCTATATTGAATGTAGGGTTGCTTTATCGTCTTATCTTCTTACTAAGGAGTGAGAATGAGCGCCAGCCGAAGTATTTTTTTATGTGGACTATTATATATATGTTTGTACTGTACCTGGTTACATTATTAGATAGCTTTGTGTTAAGATCATGAAAAATAAGTTACCTCCTTCTTTAAGAATGAAAAATGGTGTTCTTTGTTTCTTATTGTTTGTTCTTGTTATTGTGTTTTATGGGATTTCTTTTATAAAAACAGGCGAAACTCTTAAGCAAGGTCAGTCCCCTAACCGATCTTTAGTAAAACAACAGTGATCTAGGTTAAAAGGCTTTAGACCAAAATATATCAACCTCTATAAAGTAATCACGATCTTCATCCGTGTGGCTTCCATGATCAGGTACGCGAACAATAGTAGGAAAAATGTCCAATAAAAATAAAAAGCAAACGAGCATCGTCTTAGTTAGCATCGTGTTCTTAATGTCTTGTCTTGCTTTTTCCTCTGTACCTCTTTACCGGATTTTTTGTCAAAAGACGGGGTATGGGGGTACACCTCGAGTAGGTTTTAAGGTAGGTAGTCATATTCACGAACGAGAATTCGTCATTGAATTTAATGCGGATGTTAATAAGGAGCTTGACTGGTCATTTGTTCCTCTTCAACGCTCGATGAAAGTAAAAGCGGGGGAAAATGCCTTAGCTTTTTACCGCGTTAAAAATCACTCAAGAAACCCTGTGGTTGGGTGGGCTACTTACAACGTCACCCCCGACAAGGCTGCGCCTTACTTTTATAAAATTTATTGTTTTTGTTTTGATGCGCAACGTCTTGAGCCAGGTCAAGAAATCGATATGCCTGTTAGCTTTACGGTTGATGCCGATATCATAAAGGATCACTCTTTAAGTCAGCTCAAAACCATCACTCTTTCCTATACATTCTTCTTATATAAAGGACAAGAGGCGCCCAAAAGTAAGTAGTGCAGGAACAACAATGGCAAAGCTCGACATAAGAAAAATACCTTCTTCAAACTTAGAAGCCTGTTTTTACTTGTTCCAAGAAGATTATCTGAGTCCTTGGCAACAAGAGGCTTTAGGGGCCTTTTTCCATCAAATCTCCCCTCACTTTCTAGGAGGTTATATGGGCCAGAATCTCATTGCATGCCTTATTCTCCAGATTAGCTTACCCGAAGCAGAAATAATTGATTTTGTCGTACAAAAAGCCTTACGTAATAAAGGAATTGGGCGGCAGCTTTTGAGCTTTGGGCTTACCTATTGTAAAAACCAAGGGGCTCAACAAGTTACTTTAGAGGTCGAGAGCACGAACCAACAGGCTATCCACCTCTACAAGTCATTCAATTTCTCTGAGTCAGGGTTTCGCAAAGCTTATTACACACCTCCGGGGAAAACACCCTTAGATGCATTCATCCTCTCGAAAGCATTGTAATCCAACATTTACAAGCTCTTCATCACCTTATTACCCAGAAAGGTATATATATTAAAAATTTCATTTTTATTAACTTTTAGAAATAGAGCCTCCAACTATTAAACAAAAAACAATAAATTTTTAATTAATGTGCTTGATATCAAATTATAGTTCAACTATAGTACACTTATAAGCATGAACAAATTTAAGGTTAGGTAAGATGAACGACAACAAGAATAACAACGACAATATCAAAGAAAACGTAAGGGAGAGACTCGCTCTCACAGCGGAAGTTGTGGCAGCTCATGTCTCAAACAACAAGGTAGACATAAGGGAAATTCCAAGCTTCATCCATGAAGTTTACTCAGCTTTAGCTAAGGTTGAAAAACAAGCTGATGAAGAAAATAAGCGCCCTGTACCTGCAGTTCCTATTCACAAGTCAGTTGGCCACGATTATATTACATGTCTTGAAGATGGAAAGCGTCTTAAAATGCTTAAGCGTCATCTTCGCACAGCGTATAACATGACTCCTGAGGAATACAGAAGCCGTTGGGGGTTAAGCATTGATTATCCTATGGTAGCTCCTGCTTATGCAAAGCAACGTAGTGAGCTGGCAAAAACCATCGGTCTTGGGAAACGCGGTCGCAAGAGAGCTTCAGCTTAACCGGAGGTTTACCACAGTAGGCGGTGGGTCGTGCTAACTCATATTGAGGATATTTGCATTAAAAAAGGTCTAAGAATGACAGGACAGCGGCGGACTATTGCTCAAGTTCTGTCTCATGCTGAGGACCATCCTGATGTTGAGAGCGTTTACCAACGGGCTACACGGCTCGACCCACGCATTAGTTTATCCACTGTTTATCGAACGTTACGACTTTTTGAAGAAGCTGGAATTATTGATCGCCATAATTTTGGTGACGGTAAGGCTCGCTACGAAGAAGTCTCAGAGCATCATCACGATCATATCATTGATATTCAAACCGGTGAAGTAGTGGAGTTTTTTGATAAGCAGATAGAAGAATTAAAAAAACATATTGCGCAGCGTCATGGCTTTGAATTAGTTGGTCATCGCCTTGAGCTTTATGGAGTTCGAAAGACTCTCCCCCCAAAGAAATAATAAGGTGCTTGAGAAAATAAAAACTGCACCAGCCTTGTTTGTTTTTCAAAATTCAGAGCTAAGCTTTTGAAGTAGGACTAAAAACTGAGAACAGTGATGAATTTTAAGAGTTTATAGAGGGGATAGTTAGGCTCTTTTGCCTCATTTTTTACTTCTTGTTTTTTTTATCAACCCTTACGATTCATTGGTCATTTATCTATTTTTTCGTTTTTTATTTATCTTCAAAAATATCATCTATTTTTTAACAATAATTTTTCCTATAAGAATACTTTATTTATGTCTTATTTATTAATTCCCTCTTAGGAGAGGATAATAAAGTTATTAGGGCATTTTCTAAGGAGAAGATCCTTACCTACTTAACCATTTCTTTCTCTAGATGGCATTTTAAATTCACTTTATGGGTTTCTCCATACTTAGAAGATTTTTCGGTATTCCCTTAAGGTTGAGAGAGAAAATTTAAAAGTAAGACATAAAAAAAGAGGGCTTTGAAGCCCTCTTTCTTTCAAAATAAAGGAGAGATTAATACATCCCCATATCCATGCCACCCATGCCTGGACCGCCTGCAGGGCCCGCATTATTCTTAGGCTCTGGTTTTTCTGCCACCATAACCTCCGTCGTGACCATGAGGCCAGCTACCGATGCAGCATCCTGAAGAGCAATACGAACTACCTTGGTGGGATCAATGATACCAGCATCAATAAGGTTGCAGTACGTATCATTTTGGGCATCATATCCCCAATTAGGGTCATTATTATCAAGCAATTTTCCAACAACCACAGATCCATCAACACCCGCATTTTCAGTGATTTGGCGGATAGGTGCTTGAAGAGCCCGACGCACGATATCAATACCCATTCTTTGGATATCATTTTTAGGCTTCAAGTTATCAAGGGCTTTTGAGGCGTAGAGAAGAGCTGTACCTCCCCCTGGAACAAATCCTTCCTCAACAGCTGCACGCGTTGCATTTAAAGCATCTTCTACGCGGTCTTTGCGCTCCTTGACTTCAATCTCTGTCGCGCCTCCAACCCGTATTACAGCCACACCGCCTGATAATTTTGCCAGACGCTCTTGAAGCTTTTCACGATCATAGTCAGAGGTCGTATCTTCAATCTGTGTGCGGATCTGAGCACAACGTGCTTTAATTTCTTCCTTAGAGCCGTCCCCATCCACGATAGTAGTATCTTCCTTGGTAATAACCACTTTCTTAGCAGAACCAAGCATATTGAGGGTAACGTTCTCAAGCTTAATGCCAAGATCTTCTGTGACAACTTGCCCACCAGTTAAAATAGCCATATCTTCAAGGATGGCTTTGCGACGATCACCAAAACCTGGAGCCTTAATAGCCGCCACTTTGAGACCTCCGCGTAGTTTGTTAACTACCAACGTGGCCAAAGCTTCACCCTCGACATCTTCCGCGATAATTAGAAGCGGACGTCCTGTTTGCACAATCTTCTCCAAGATAGGCAACATGCTTTGAAGGTTAGCGAGCTTCTTCTCGTGGAAAAGAATGTAAGGGCTCTCAAGTTCACAAAGCATTTTTTCAGCATTGGTGATAAAGTAAGGAGAAAGATAACCACGATCCACATTCATCCCCTCAACCACCTCTAATTCCGTATGAAGTGATTTGGCTTCTTCGACGGTGATAACGCCTTCTTTTCCAACTGTATCCATTGCCTTCGCAATCATCTCACCAATTTCTTTTTCACTATTGGCTGAGATAGTTCCAACTTGAGCAATTTCCGCCGACGTCGAAACTTTTTTAGAGCGAGATTTAACAGCTTCAACAACACACTGTACCGCTGCATCAATACCCCGCTTTAAATCCATCGGATTAACACCAGCAGCAACTGATTTTAACCCTTCACGCAATATGGTTTGAGCTAATACAGTAGCTGTCGTTGTCCCATCCCCAGCTACGTCACTTGTCTTAGAAGCAACTTCACGTAAAAGCTGAGCTCCCATATTTTCAAAAGGATCCTTAAGCTCGATTTCCTTTGCTACGCTCACACCATCCTTTGTGACACGTGGAGCACCAAAACTCTTATCTAATAATACATTTCTTCCTTTTGGACCGAGCGTGACTTTGACAGCATCGGCAAGGATATTTGCACCGCGTACAAGCCGCTCACGGGCATCCGCTGAAAACTTTACATCTTTAGTAGCCATAAAAATTACTCCCTTTATTAAGCTGCAATTCCTAAAATGTCTGATTCTTTCATAATAATGTATTCCTGGTCATCTAATTTTATTTCTGTCCCTGACCACTTACCAAAAATAACTCTATTACCTACTTGAACATCCATTGGGCGTATTTTTCCTGTTTCGTCCACATGGCCTTTTCCTACAGCGATAACTTCCCCTTCCATAGGTTTTTCTTTAGCTGTATCGGGGATGATAATACCTGAAGGTGTTTTCTCTTCAATATCTATACGACGAACAAGAACACGATCATGTAATGGTCTAAACTTCATTTTTGACTCCTTGTTAGCACTTACACATTATGAGTGCTAAATTACTTTTTCCATCATTTCTCGTCAAGAAAAAATTATGGTCTTTCATCTGTGAGGGTGAATGATTTTTAATGATGGGCTTGCCTTAGGGTTTTTCAAGGTGTTAAAAAATTCTACGAGTGTTTAACAACCATGTTTACAGTTTTTTATTTTTTTAATCTAGCTGTTACTGTGCGAATCTAAAAAAGTAAGGTTTAATTTTACGCCCCTTTTTTCTTAGGTGATTTTATAAGACCTTTGCAAAACCCAGTAAAAACCACCAAGGACACTTTAAAAGGATAAAGAGGAAGAATTAAAGCGCTCTTCCTCATTTTTCCTCACCTACACATTTAAGAAAAATTCTAGAAAGAGTAAGAAGCGGATACTTCAATCCGGTTTGCTATACCCCTTCGAGCATCAATGGTCCTACGCATACCTCTAATATATTCCGCTCCTACCTCGAAGTTTTTAATAGGAGACCAAATTAAATTGGCATGCCAGCTCTTTATAATTTTATTGATGTTACCCGAATGAAAAGGATCACTATAGTCACCAACGCGCCCAATAGCCTTTAACTCTTTCGGATTTTTAAGTCGTGTAAATCCGTAAGAAAACGTAGAACGAAGGGACGTATCTTCTTTCTTGAACCAATAATGAGTGAGTCCCGCTGTTATACCGGTAATATTCAATATTTTAAGTTGTTTATCCCGATGATCGTAAAAAGCCTCATGGATGCTTCCATTCTCGATATAACGCCCAAGGCCTTTTCCAAAATTCACATGAGCGAATAAGAAACTATCATTATAAAGCTTCTGGGTACCAGAGATACCTATACCATACCCTAATTTACGAGCTGATATACCTGTTAATCCCTCCGCTTCTTTTTGTTTCAATCGATGCTGACGCCCAACAACGCGTAATCTTATATGACCATATTCATGTTGCCACTGGCTTCCAAGGATCACGTCAGGCAATTGATCACGCACTGCACCACCTTTACGACTTAAATGGGATAACTCCAATTTATCCCCTTTTTCTTTTAAATCGATGTAGCTTGTTTCCGGGTTTTCCAAAGACATAAAGAAACTGAGATGTTCTGCGGGTTTATATACATAAAAAATCTGTGGTTGCCGTACAGTAGACCACCCTGTGGGCCCATAAGGGCTAAGCGTATCAGGAGCAGCTAACTCATCTTGGAAAGCTGAAGAAGATTGACCAACTCTTAAGAAGTGAGGACCATTCTTCCAACTCATGTATCCATGACGTAACCTTAAGGTATGAGAGTTAGCATTCACTTCTTCCCCAGAAGAGCCAAGAAAATCTGCTTCAATGTAAGCTCTCAACTCCCCAACTTTTGAGGGATTGCGAACATCCGCATAAAAACGGGTTCCACGTCCTGAATAGTTGAACTCATTTGTCTTTTCCGGACTATCCGTAAGAGGAATGTCAGGTAGGTCAAGGCGATAATCAGCTGCGGTATTTGAAGAACTTGTGGACAAGCTAACAATCATGTCCGCTTGGATACGTCCCCCAACTTTTATTGAAGTATCTGTTTCTGGTATTCTGAAAGAACCATTAAATATGCCAGGACCGCCTGTATCCTTTTCAGGTCTTGACCGAGCAACATTTACGTACCCTTCTGTCTTCTTTTGAGCTTCTTCCACCTTGACAATTTTTTCCGTATTTTCGCGCTGTCTTGCATCATTAGTTTTTTGTTGTCTTTCAAGTCGCTCAATTTTATTCATAAGAGCATGGACTTGCTCTTTTAGAGATACTATATTCTCCTGCTCTTCAGCCAAAACAACAGAGCTGCTTAAAACAAAAATACTAACGCCAATTAGAATCCTTCTCATTATTTGTTTCCTACTGTTTCAAAACTTTTTTAAAAGGCTAGCAAAAATTTTTCTGCTTGTTAAGCTTTTTAATTAATATTTTATTAAAATGACAATAACCAACCTATTCCTCCTCTAGATTACCTCTTTAAATAAAGGATCACAATGATAGATTAGCGAAAAGGCTCTTACTTAAACGGGGGAAAATTTGTGGATAAGTTGTCCCTTATTTTTTTCAAAATTTTTATCCAGAAGATTTCTTCCTTTATCATTTTTTTATTCACATGTGGATTTTCTTTTCCTATAATGGGGGCAAAATAAAAGATTTAATAAGTAAAAGCCTATATTGAGAAGCATTTTAACCCCTACCGCAGCTTGTGGATAAGTTTGGGATAAAATTTAATCCAAATTGTTAAGGCATTAATCTACTACAACAAAAAAAATAAATTATTATTATGCTTGTAGATAAAAATTTCATAAACGTCTTCTCCAAAAGAAATAAACGCCATGCTGTATGGTTTATGCGTCAAGCTGGTAGGTACTTACCTGAATATCAGGCTATAAGAAGGTCCCAGAAAAACTTTTTGGATTTATGTTTTACTCCTGAACTTGCTTGTGAAGTTACCCTCCAACCCTTGAGGAGGTTCGATATAGATGCGGCAATTTTGTTTTCTGATATTCTTGTAGTGCCTTACGCACTTGGCCAACAAGTCACCTTTATGGAAAATGAAGGCCCAAAACTTGCACCTTATCGAGAAGACACTTACCATCAATGGGAAAAGGAAAGTTTTTTATATGCCCTTTCCCCTGTCTTTAAAGCCCTTCAATTGATAAAAGCTCACTTAGATCCTAATAAGGCTTTAATAGGGTTTTCAGGTGCACCCTGGACTTTAGCATGTTATATGATTGAAGGAAAAACAAGTCACCAGTTTTACCAAGTTAAGGAATACGCTTATCATTTTCCCCATAGGTTTCAAGAGCTTCTCGATAAATTAACAGACTTTATAATAACTTATCTCATAGCCCAAATAGAAAATGGAGCAGATGTTATCCAAATTTTTGATACATGGGCTGGTTTGGTCCCTGATTTTAAAATAAAAAGCTGGGTTATTGATCCTTTGAAAAAAATAGTAAAAGAAATAAAAGAAAGATTTCCTTCCATACCTATTATTTCTTTTCCTAAAGGTATTCAAAATATTTTATATTTCATTAATAAAACGAAAATAGATGGAATAAGTTTAGATTCAAGTATTTCGATTGAATGGGCTAAAGAACATCTCCAAAAACATTGTGTTACTCAAGGAAATATAGAACCATTCCTTCTTAAAGCAGGGGGAGAAGAGTTAGATCAGGAAATAGAACGACAAAAAAGAGTTTTTGGCAAAAAAAATCATATTTATAATTTAGGTCATGGTATTTTACCCCAGACTCCTATTGCGCATATTGAAAAGTTCATTGAGATCGTGAGAAAGGGCGAATAACCTTTTCCTTCTTAATAAGGTTCGAGAAAGTCGAATAGGAAAGGGAATTACTTTTTAGGATAAAAGAAATTAATCAAAATAGTCCCACTGACAAATCCACCAATATGGGCCCACCAAGCTATGTTAGAAACCCCATTAATTCCTTCAGGTTGTATAACATGATAGAGTTGATCTATAAACCACAGTAAAACCATAAAACTTGTTAAAAAATAAGAAAAAATTGGATGAGGAGATGTTTTTGGGATGATAATAAGATGTGCCCCCATTATTCCTGCAATTGCACCGCTCGCTCCCACGACAGGTATGTTGGAGGAGGGATCACTGATTATATGAAAAAAAATCGAAAGTATGCCGCAGAGCAAGAAAAAGAAGAAGAAGTGGACCGATCCAATAGAGGTCTCAATAGGATGACCAAACACAAAAAGGTAAAGGCTGTTAATAAATAAGTGTTGGAATGTTAAATGCACAAAAAAGCACGTAACAATATTAAATGTATAAAGAGGTTTATAATAGAAAAACTCAAAGTTATACAAATTAGGAGTTAAACTTAAGAGTTTAATAATTATATAAGCAAAATCCATTTGCGATAAGAGCCAAATAAGAAAGAATTGAAGGATAAATAGGTTTGTAAAGAAAGTCCTTTTCATCAATACCTAAACTTTCTCCCACTGGTAGTAGATTATTCTTCCTTTAATCTCTCACAAAATTATTAATAAAAAAGGGAAAAATAAGCAAATATGTTTTCGAAAAAAAAGGAAGGATTTTTTTGAAAAGAACTCGATGAAGGACGTTGACATTCGCCTGAGCAAGTATTATCTTCCGACTTCATAAGGGATGACGACAGTGGCTGAAAATGACTTTCCAAGAAAATTACGACACGGAAAGGAAAAACAGGATTCAGTGAATGACACTGGCAAGAAGAAAATGGTTGGCATGGTTGGTAAGGCCTTTAGGATAAGCACAGATCTGGTATCAGGTGTTTTTGTTGGTTTGGCAATTGGTTATGGAATAGATACGTTTTTTTCTTCTTTTCCTTGGGGAATAGTTATATTTTTCATATTAGGTAGTATGGCTGGGTTTCGCAATGTTTTCAAAACAGTGCAAGAATGGGAAAAAATAGGTAAAGATGATGGTTGATCCTCTTCATCAATTCCAGATAAAAAAAATTATTTCCATTTCCCTTGGGTCAATGGATTTGTCTTTTACCAATTCTGCCTTATTTATGCTCATTACCACTTCTTTGTTGATTGGTGGTCTATTGTGGTGCTTGCGTAATCGCTCTGTCGTGCCAGGTCGCTTGCAACTTATTGCTGAGTTAATGTATGAATTTGTTGATTGTTTGATTGAGGATAACATTGGTTCTCAAGGGAAAAAATATTTTCCTCTTGTTTTTAGCTTATTTTGTTTTATTTTGATCGGTAATCTCTTAGGTATGGTTCCTTATTCTTTCACCTTTACCAGTCATATAAGTGCGACATTTACTCTTGCTATGGTAGTTTTTTTAGTGGTTATTTTTGTGGGCCTTGTAAAACATGGTTTTCATTTCTTTACCCTGTTTTTTCCTAAAGGAGCACCGATATTCATGGCGCCCATTTTAGTGCCTATCGAGCTTATTTCTTTTTTCTCTCGCCCCTTTAGTTTATCCATTCGCTTGTTTGCGAATATGGTGGCTGGTCATATTATGTTGAAAGTTTTTGCTGGGTTTACGGTTTTGCTTGGTGTTTTTGGGTTTTTGCCTTTATCTATAAATATTTTATTAACACCTTTTGAAATTTTGGTTGCTGTGTTACAAGCTTATGTATTCACGGTATTAACGTGCATCTATTTAAGTGATGCTGTTAATTTACATTAACTTTATAACAAACAGAGGTAGTAAAAATGGATGTTGAATCAGCTCGTTTAATTGGTGCAGCAATTGCCTTATTTTCCATGTTTGGAGTAGGCATTGGTATTGGAAATATTTTTTCTTCTCTTATTAACGCCATTGCAAGAAATCCTTCAGCGAGAGACAAGGTTTTTACGGTAGGCATGTTAGGCTTTGCTGTTACCGAGGCTATAGCTTTGTTTGCTCTGGTTATTTCCTTTATTATTCTTTTTAAATAAAGGTAAAAATGCCTCAGCTTGATATTTCAACGTATCCATCCCAAGTATTTTGGATTCTTGTTAGTTTTGGTATCCTCTATATGTTTGTTATACGCTTTGTGGTACCAAAAATGACAAGTATATTTGATACACGATGGGAGCGCATTGATCATAATTTTCAGCGAGCAGAAGAACTCCATCAGGAAGCACAACAATTGGAAATGACATGCCGGGAAGTTGTGCAAAAAGCTCAGGAAGAAGCTGCGCGTATTTTGGAAAAAACAAGAAGAGAAATGGAGCAAAAAAGAGCGGAATTACTCGTTTCTTTAGATAAAAAGTACGGAGAACTAATTGAAAAATCCGAGGTGGATTTAGCCAATAAGAAAAAAGAACTTATGCAAGATCTCCCCCTGATAGTTGAGGAAATGACGACTTCCCTTATAAAAGAGGGGTTATCCTTAAAGATAAATGAGAAAGCTATTAAAAAAGCTGTGCAGGCAGTTATAGAGAGTTAAAATGTTTGATAATCCAAATTTGTGGGTTCTTATCGCGTTCCTGGTCTTTGTTGTATTTGTAGCAATAAAGATTGTTCCTTTTCTTAGGGAAAAACTAGATGAAAAGATAGGGCACATAAAACACAAGCTTGACGAGGCGGCAAGATTGCGCGATGAAGCTCAAGAGATACTTAATAAAAGCAAAGAGTCTTACCTCTCTTCCATTTCTCAAGCCGAAGAAATCATTAGTAATACAAAATCTCACAGTGAGAATGTTCGTAAAGAATTTATGGTAATGCTCGATAAACTCTCGAAGCAGAAAGAAGCACTAGCAAAAAACAAAATAGAACTTTTAAAGCAAGAGATTATAAATGAAATTAGAGCAAGAATAACGGACTTCACTATTCAGGCGTGCCACTCTATTATTCAAGAAAATAAACACATTAAAGAAGAGAGTGATATTTTAAGCCCTAGTATAAAAGCCCTCTCAAAAATTATCAAAAATTAATTATCCTGTGCTTAGGCAACAAAGGGGCGTCTTAGAGATAAGAACTTTCCTAGAAAAATTTTTCCAAGCCTTACTGAAAAACGACTCCCAGCAAAATTAAGGATGGGCTCTTCCCTATTTCCTAAATTATGAGGCAGCGGCTGCTTTATCATTTAGCCTACCCCTTAAAATGGAGGTTTGCTCGTCCAAAACGTAGGAGTGATGTTTTTAAGATAGAGAAGAAAGAGCTTAAATTTATTAAAGGTCTAAATGATTTTAACCCAAAGTGGAGGACCTAGAAAGGTAGTTTATAGGTATAGCCTTATCATAAATTTCCACCCAAACACTCTTCTTTCTACTTTATGCTTCTTTATGATGCTGGGAATAATTGTCTTTTGTTTTGCAGCTTCAGTGTTTGTTTTGCCATTGACGTTGCCTAGTTCGTACGTTGCTTTCTATAGTGCTCAGGCTCTAGCTCTATCCCACGTATCATACTCAAGCGGGAGTATAGTACAAATGACCTTTCCCCCTTTAAATAGGGTTGTCTAGTGCCAAGGAACAATCACCAATGGAGAACACCAACAACAGCACTTAAGCACCTATGTTGTACTCATAAATCCACACTGAACTAGCGGTATACCCGCATCTGGCATCGCTGCATCGGCCTCGATCTTCCTTTTTGATGGTTTGCCTTGCTTTGATGTTGTAAATTTTTAATTCCCTTTCTCGATAAAAATTATGAGGTCCAGGTGACCATCGGATTAATAGCTTGTAGACTACCGATGAACGGCACAAAATGGGGGTCGTAAAGTCACATAAATCAACAGAGAGTCATATAAGGCTGTATTGCCGTCTAAGCCCCCCAGCGACAAGTGGACCATCACCTCTATAAATAAACTTCCCGGTTTTGTGACCGCGATAAAGGTACTAAAGCCACAAGCCTTGAAACCACTGGTATTCCTTTTCTACCTAGCGTGTGTAGGGAGCGGCGCTTACCGTGCGTACAAGCATAAATTCACCTAATCAAAAGCTCCTGTGGACGCAACCTTCAGGTATCAAAAGCCGGAGTAAGATCTTTTCTTTGAAAAACTTGAGTCGCTACCAAATGGCGGATAAGAGTTTCATTTATTTTGAACAGCTCATTCTCTAACTTAGTTTTTGACACACGTCTTTGTTACTTCTTTTTCCTTAGGGATTTTAGTGGTTATGAGAATGCCTACAACCTAACCTTAATGCTCTAGGATACCCAGAGGCGTTAGAGAAATGATAATAAAAAATCCCACGTATAGGATTGGATTTTGGTTAAAATGGGGAGGCAAGCTGGTTAGATGAGGATAGATAAAAAACCAATGGAGGTCAGCTCATGAAAAAGGATATCCCGAGGTTATCCTGTTTTATGGATGATTTTGTCAAAGGCATCCAAGAAGAAATAACATCCCAAGGTCTCCCATTTTGCGAAAGCACCAAAAATCCCACAAGAGTACCCGCTTTAACAGACCGTGAAATCGGCACAATTATTTTAATGTTTTAAGAATTCTCTTGCCGAGATTTCACGTATTGTATCAATCTTACCTTCATCTTTCTTACCTTCAGCCTTTTGCGTCATACGGCTATTTTTGCCTGTGCCTTTAGTAAGATCGGGTAAGATATTATTCCCCGCACCCGATTTTCTTATGACGGGCCATAAAATGTCACTTGATTCGCCGGCTTCTTCTGTTTCTTGACTTTATAAAAAGGAATTTCCCAAAATGCTCTGCTATGAACGGTTTATTGGTTTCAGGCCAAGGCTTACTGATACTTTCCCTTCCTTCCTTTCTCTAGGCTCCATGGGTGCAACCTCTTGGGCGGTTTGTCCTCCTAAGCGGATGAGCAGAAACAAGATTTTTCACAGAATGGCCACTTTAGAAAAAACCATGAAAGGCTGGTTTCCTGACCTGAAACGTCGCCTCATTGGGGAGGAGAAAGGCAATCTCATGCGCCTTAAGTAACTCCAGGTAAGGGGGATGATCAGATCAAATGAGGTCAGGGCGTACGGGGCTCCTTTATGCCGATAAAGGCTTCCTTTCCCCAAGAGCTTTTTCGTATCGACGGGCCATAAAAAACGAATGATGGGAATCAACAAAAACCGGGAGAATGTCCGTGGCAGGAGAAAATTTTAGGGGCTGTACCCGATAACCCACTAAAGTGTTATAAGGTATGGCCTGAAGAAGAGCCGATTAAGTAAAAAGAAGCAAGAAAGGCTACGAGAGGACTTTGTAGCAGGAAGTACTGCACGATGTGTTGCTAGTTTAATAGCTATTAATCCACAGACAGCAGCCTATTATTTCCATCGCCTCAGGCAGATCATCTATCACCAATTAGAGTAGCCAAGAGAGAGTGGGAGGTAAGATGGAAGTTGATGAGACCTATTTTGGTGGCATACGTAAGGGTAAACGAGGGCAAGGCACTGGCGGAAAGGTTCCTGTGTGTGGGCTATTAAAGCGTGGTGGGAAGGTAGACACAAAGGTTATACCTGACGCCAGTGCTGAAACCTTGGTAGCCATCATTTGTGAAAAAGTAGTACCGGATAGCATTGTCTATAGCGATTACTGGCGAGGATATAACTCTTTGATGTTTCTAGAGTCAAACATTATCGCCTTAACCATTCAAAGCTTTTGGCTGATAAACACAACCTTAATGGAATTGAGAACTTTTGGAATCAAGCTAAAAGGCACTTAAGGAAATTTAATGGGGTACCAAAAGAGAGTTATTTCTTAAAGAGTGTGAAGGGCGTTTTAATAACCCTAATCCAAAAGACCAATTAACCCAGTTAAATCAATGGGTTAAAGGCTGTTTATTTTAGTTACCCAGTGCAGCCCCAAATTTTATTGCGCAAAAAATTACTAACAACTTTTGAGTATCTCAAAGACAAGTTCCAACTCGAAGATACAAGACAGCGTTCCTCTCTTAGCGCTTCATCCCCATTGCTTCAACCTTAATCTTCTATCCATTCAAGGCGACACATCCCTCAGGACTTTGCTCCCCCTAACCCCTCCTCCGGGTTAAAAGGGTTTCTAGGTCCTGTCGTCATGAGATAGTGGATGTAGGATGATATAAATGTTTTTATGCCTGCTATGAGCCCTAGAAAGGGTGTAGGTGATAGGGTTCAAGCGTATAGGAGGCATGATATTAGCGATAAGGTTTGGCCAAAGTTAGAAAGTCATTTATCTGGGAAGCGAGGTAGGTGGGGCGGTGTTGCTAGGGATAACAGAGATTTTATAAAGGCGGTATGAGGGATAGTAAGGACGGGAGCGCCGTGGAGGGATTTCCTAGCGGATTAGGGTGAGGGGAAGAACCCGCATAGAAGGTGTTGGCGAGGGCGAGATAAAGGTGTATGGGAGAGTTTATGAGAGGTGCGGATATTTGAGCCTGACTTTGAGTAGCTAAGGATAGATTCGACGTTGGTCAAAGCGCCTACATTGGCATCAGGAGCTAAAATCAGACGATACGCCGTACAAAAGGGGGCTCAACACCAAGGTATCTAGGGCCGTGGAGGCGCAGGGTCTGCCGGTCAGACTTATTGTTACGCAGGCCTCCAAAAATGACGGCCCTCAAGCAGATAAATTAACGGAAGATATATAGGCTGAAAACCTTATAGCAGATAAGGCATAGGAGACACATAAGAGAGTTGAAGCGGCGGAAAAATCAAGTATAAATCCGGAATTCCCTCTCAAAGAAGCAGAAAGATTCCAAGAGATATTGATAGCTATCTATAGGCTTTAAGGCCTATCCTAGAAAATACTTGTCAGAAATTTAAAGAAGGGCAGGGAATAGCCATGAGGTACGCTAAAAACACATCCTCCTTCATAGCAACACTACAAATTAGGACCATCATTAGGGGGGCAGAAATCTCATGAAGACTGGCCCTAGAGGAGAGGATCCCTTTGAAAAACTTATTCCCTTTGATCTTTGTCTAGCTTCTTGCTGGTGAGGCTCTCACCTTATCTTAATCGTTATTTTTGGATTATTCTTGCAATCTGCTCTGCAACCATCCGTTCCACTATGGTGGGAAGGTTTTCGTCTAACCACTCCCTTAATAAGGGTTTTAAGCTTAAAACGACTAGGTCTTCCAGCGTCAAACGTCCCATTGTGTTTCCATCTGACGTTGCCTTTTCAAGCTTTGTCATCGTATCTTTAATTTTTAAAAGAGAATGTGTCGACATTAAAGACTCTTCTGACTCGTTCTCTACTTTTTTGGCCCCCCCTTTAGAAGCCTGGCTTCCACTTTTCTTGTCTTCTTTCTTAGGGGTAGGAGCGCTCTTTTGCGTTTCTTTTGATGTTTCAGCCTCTTTCTTCCCAGACACTCTATTTTCTCCCTGATAGTTATTCATTCTAAGAGTTGATTCATTATTTTGCCCTCGAGCGTTAAGAGAGATAACCTCACCCTCTTCGTCCACCATGTCTGTTAACTCAAGAACTTCTTCTATCTCTTCACTTTTTTGAGACAATGTCTTATGGGAGGATCCCTCCATCTCTTTATCGTTATTTCTAGAATGAGGGGTCTCACGCGATGAAACATCTTCCTGTTTAGGGCTTTGTTGGTCTTCGTTGGAGATAATTTTTCTAATTGAGGCTAGTATTTCATCCATGCTCATCTCAGAAGTTGCTTCCGTTACCGTATTCTTTTCCCGAACAGCCGATTGACTCATTCACTTTTTCCTACTTCAAAAATTTAGCTTCTTCACTTTAACATACATACATACATTAAAAATACGATTCTTCCAATATGGGAGAGTCAAAAGTTGTTTTTTACTTTTCTTTAGCTGCAAGTAAATCTAAATCCTTGGCTGTAAAATGCCCCATTAAAACCGCAAGCGAACATCTTGATTCAAATTCATCCCGTTTTGATTGGAGGAGTTCTAATTGCGCTTCTAAATGTTTCTGGCGAGCATCCAATAACTCGAAAAGATTCTTAGAACCGTATTTTACTTCTTCCTCAGCGCCCTTGAGAGTCAATTTTGTATACTCAAGTTTATTTTTATATTGCTCGATCTTTGCCAAAATGCTTAAGCGTTTTTGCCAAGTCTGGCCTACGTGCTCAATGAGGGTTCTTTGAGTATCTTCAAAACGGGATTTTTCTAGTCTTATTTTTTTCTCCTTTTCCCGTAGAGAGGAATATTCCAATCCCTTTTGGTAGAGAGGAATCGTTGCAGTCAAAGAAATAGCCGAATCCTTATAATTGCTTTCTGGATGGCTTCCTCTTTTGTTTATATGATGGCCCACAGAGCCCTGTAAGTCTATCTTAGGGCCAAAACCACTTAGGGCTATATTGCTTTCCTGCTCAGCCGCTCGGCACAAATAATCAGAGGATCTTAGGAGGGGGTTATCCTGTAAAGCCGCTTGTAAGATACTCTGGTAATCTTGAGGAATGTTAATGTTATAGGTTGGTTCTTCAACTTGGCCCGCGACAAGCCCTGTGATTTTAAGGAATTTTATGCGCTGATTTTCTAAGTTTGCTTCTGATTCAATGCGTCTTGCTTTTGCTTCTGCAAGACGAGCGCTGGAAAGGGATACATCTGTCTTGGTTGCATCGCCAACCTGGAGCCGAACTTGCGTTGCTTCTAGTTGTTTCTCGTAAAACTCTTCATTTTTTTTCACAATTTCTAACGCATGAACGGTATACCACAGGTCAAGATAAGCTTTAATGGCCTCAAAGAGAATTTCCTGTTCCCTCTTTTTAAACGTTTCTTGTTGAAATTGTACCTCGTTACTAGCCCTTTTCATTCCAAAGGCTGCCGCTCCGCTTTCAAAAAGATTATATCTTAGAATTACATCACCGCCTGTGGTTATTTCTTTCATTTCCCTGTCACCAGGTACACGCGTTTTATGCAATTTATGGTCTCCGTGGAGAGAAAGTTCTGGCATAAACCGTGCACGTGCTTGAGCGATTTTTTCACGAGCTATGTCTAATTCTTCCCTTTCTTTTTGGAGCTCAGGGTTAGTTTTATAGGTGTTTATTAGCGCGTCCTTCAGCTTCGTAAAGGTTGCGTTAGCTATATCATGGATGGCAAAAAAGAAAGTGGAGAAAAGGAATATTTCTTTTAGGTAGCGTTTTTTCATTTTTTCAAGCCTATCGATCTTTCTATTTTTTCTAAAAACTCTTTCAAATAAATTAGTAGCGTGGGATTTTTTCATCAATTTGGCGAGCCCAAGCATCAATCCCACCTTTCAAGCTGTAAGCATTGTATCCTTTTTCTTTAAGATATTGAACAGCTATTAAGCTTCTTATTCCATGATGGCATATACAAATGATCTTAGTATCTTTCTTATAAGGGAATTCTTCTTTATCGAGAAGGAGGGCAAGCGGGATGTTTTCAGCAAAATCAAGCTTAGCGAAAATTAATTCATGCGGTTCTCGGACATCTAAAGCAATAAAAGCATCCTTATTGTCGACAGCCTCGTAAAGCTCTTGGACAGAAATTTCCATTTTCCTTCGTCCTTTCCCGCACTAAAACCGCTTTCTTCTTATGAGTAAAAATTTTTACTGAGAAGAAGTTAAAAATGAAAAGCTTTCTCAATTTTAAACTCTTCTAATACAGGAGCATGAGTTTCAAAAAGAATTTTTTTTGAAATACCATTCTCTGTTTTATAAAATATCGTTGCATAATAAGAAAGTGTTTTTAAATCTTTTAAAATAGTAATCAATCGCCCGCCAATTTTCAATTGGTTTAAAATGTTCTTTGGAATTTCTTCAACACATCCATTAATGAATATAACGTCATAAGGGGCGTTCGAGGGGTACCCTTTTGATAAAGGGCCTAGAACAATATGGGCATTTTTTATATTTTGGGAGGTTAGGACAAAGCAGGCATGACTAAAAAATTCATTATCGCTTTCTACACTGATAACTACCTTAGCCAACTGAGATAAAATGACGGTGGAATACCCCATCCCACAGGCAATATCTAAAACGCCATCCTCAGGCTCGATATGGGCTCCTTGAATCATGCGAGCGAGCGTTGCTGGGGCGAGTAGGACCCGATTTGGAAGGAGAGGAACATTCTCATCCGTGTAAGCAAGATCTGCCCATTCTTTAGGAACAAATTTTTCTCTTGGAACTTTTTTGAATATTTCGAGAAGTTGCTTATCCGCAATGTCATGCGGGCGTATTTGATTATAGGCCATATTGTATCTTGCTTGGTCATAAAAACTCATAGGATGCTGCCTGTTTTATCCCTTGTGTATCCGTTTTAAATTCTAAACCGGAACAAGAATAATTGCAATTAGGTTATGCTTTAATTATAGAAAACAGAGAAGATAAGAGGTTCGAGAGATTTCATACTGAAAATGTCCTTAAATTTCAAGCCTTTTTATATCCCTTGCCTGAGAAAATTTGCAAAGGGGCGTTTAAGGATATCTTTTTTAGATTATAAGGTTAGAAAGGCCTTTTCCCTGCCCGATCCCTAAGAGACCCAAATAAAAATTAAAAAGAATACGATTGTTTGCTATATTAATAAATCATGGTCTCGAGGTTCTTGTTGACAGGGAAAGACTAAAAGATTACTAACTAACCCAAAGGCCGGGTGGCAGAGTGGTTATGCAGAGGACTGCAAATCCTTGTACGTCGGTTCGATTCCGGTCCCGGCCTCCAATTTAGAGAAAAACAGCACCAAATTCACATAAATCTATAAAAAGCTGTTGACTTTATATCAGAACCAGGTATTCCTTATTTTATGTCTTTATTCCCCGGTAGCTCAGTCGGTAGAGCAAGTGGCTGTTAACCACTGGGTCGCTGGTTCGAGTCCGGCCCGGGGAGCCAATTTGCCTTAGATATTGACCTTCAGCCAAGGCGACATGGCGCTTCTAAAATAAGATGATGAGAAAAGGCACAGCCTAGGGTGTTGATAGGTTGGTCTAGATAGCTCTTGGCCTCTCTCATTTCTCCCAGATAGGTAATCAACCAAGGTCTCTTCCCTTTCTCTAAAATGTGCTCGCAAGTAGGCAACCTTAGGAAGGATCTACCAGGCTAAGGTTGAGCATGTGATAATGGTTAGAGAATAGCTATCCTTACTTAGAAGAGGATATGCGGCACCTTTTGTCTATATATAATTTATTTAATACTTCTAGCCTTTTTTGAGCGGTCGTTGCCGCACTCGATCCATTCATCTCATTTACGACGATGCCTGGCCAAAATATTATTCCCATGGCCACATTCCGGCCAGAAAAGCCACGCTTACCATGGATATCACTCAGGGTTTTTTCTGTCTCTCCTATTTCGCTTAGAATTTGTGCGCATGTTAATTCCTGGTCACCCGGCCTGTAAATACTTACTTGCTTGTGACTACAAGAGGACAGAGCTATTAAAAACAATAACAAAGATATAGGCTTATTTTTAATATTCATACTATGTTATCCTATTAAATAAATTTAAATATAAATAAAAATTTTAACGCTTGCTTTTATGTTTTTATGTTACTTACTCGTCTTCTTCGGGGAAGTCAAGAAGAATTGATGCTATACTATATTATATAAAAGATATTCAAAAATAACTTTACAGAATAGCAAAGCAGGAAAATAGCTTGGTTATAGGGCCAGAAGATACATGTCTGCTGAAATTAAGGTATATCCTCTTAAGGAGCATTTCTTTAACTTTCTTCACCTCACACCTAGAGAGAGGGAACGACCTTTACCTTCTTGCGCGCTCTGTAGGAGATAAGAGAAGGAGGGCTAAGAAAGATCATATATTAGCTAGAGCATAGCTTGCTAGGTTATCCTGAGAGCGAAGCTTTTCACGCTTCGCGTACCTAAGAGTCTAAGAGCGAGAGGGAGATTTTCCCTCTCTTAACGGCTTGCTTTTAAAGAAAAGTTCGTCACTTTGAACACTAGGTAATCCTTTAAGTTATAAAGGAACCTAATTACAGACGACTGAATTTTGTAAAGATGGCGTTTTATCTGAGAGGTCGCAGGCGCTTCCTGTGTTGACGGTTGAGTTTGTCCGATCTCCGAGTCGCCGAAAGTTTGATGAACCAGGCGCGGGTTTTCTATCCCTCTATACTTTAAATCAAGCTCCCATCCTCTGGTAAAATAATGATCTATAGGGAGCCTTATAGGTAAAGCTTTTGCTAAGAGCTTGCGTGCTGCTCCTCGGTTTATAAGATAGGCGCCTGCGTGCGTAGCATCGGCTAAATATATTACTAACTTTTGTTTATCAGGGAAGGTTTTAATAGGCAAGGGCATGCCCCGATGACCTATTTCAAAATTAACAATATCCCACAAGAGAGAGTGTTCTACTAATCGGTCAATAGTGACGCGAAGTCTTTCAGGGTCAAAGCTGATATCATCCTCAAAAATGACGGCATAATCAAACTTTGATTGGAGAAAAGTTTCCCAAACCTTTATATGGCTTAGAGAGCACGCGATTGTCCCTAACTTAGGCCAGTATCTAATAAACTGTTTATACGTTTTTAAATCAGCCTTTTCCTTCCATTCCGTCTCAGAAAGAGTACGACCGTCAATGGCAGAGATTCTCTCTACTGGAAAGCCCAAAGCATGAACATTTTTACGGACATACTCATAGCGTTCCTTTGAGCGATCAAGATTAATGATATAGGCAATCGTCGCTGGTTCTTTATTAGGTAACTTGGGAGGATCCTCAAATTCTTTATAAGATGTATCAGTCGAGGGTTCTAAAACAAAATATCCAACAGGATAAAGAAATAAGACCGCTAAAAGAAGGGCAAGTATAAGCTTAAAGTATTTCATCCGAGGTTTCTTGCTATGCATGTTAAGTGATTCCTCCTACGCCTATTTCATAAAAGATTAAAATGTTTATAGCATTTTTTTGGGCTTTATGTAGGATTAATTGCTGGGCAAAATCCTTTTTGCCTGTCGATTTGCTTAAAGATATCCTTTCCTGCCTTCCTGCTAAGGAAAGATTCGGTCGCCGTTAAGCTGTGCTTACTTTTTTAATTTTAGGGTTTTCTTAAAAAAATAGTTCCTAAGGATGACATCGGGTTTATATTTATATCTCTATTTTTCCCCAAGTTTAAAGGCCGCTGCGTCAATTTACTTTGAGGTAAGGGTAAATAAAAGGAGAGTAGAATGAAAAGAATAATTTTATTTTTAATGATTACTCTCTGGCTTAATCTGCCTGCCTTGGCCGAGCGTCAGTGTTTTTTAGCAAAAGAAAACAACCAAGTGATCCAAAAGAAAGGCGAGTGTAAGTCGCGTCACAGTCCTTGCTCCACCTTTAAAATAGCTATTAGCCTAATGAGTTACAACGAAGGGTTGCTTGTGGATGAAGCTCATCCAGAGCTTCCCTTTAAAGAAGGCTATGTTACGTGGCTTGACAAGTGGAAACAACCTCACAATCCAACGACCTGGATGAACCACAGTTGCGTGTGGTATTCACAAGTCTTAACAAACAAGTTGGGTCTGCGTAAATTTAAGGAATATGTCAGAAAACTTGCTTATGGTAATCAAGACGTCGCCGGCGATAGAGGAAAAAACAATGGCTTAACTCATGCTTGGCTTTCCAGTTCTCTCGAGATCTCCCCGCAAGAGCAGGTAGAGTTTTTGCAAAAGCTTCTTGCTAATAAACTGCCGGTGAGTGCTCATGCCCACGCTGCAACAAGGAACATCCTTTTCCTGGAGAACTTACCGGGTGGCTGGAAGCTTTATGGAAAAACTGGCAATGGTTTCCAGCTCAGCCACGATAGGAAGCAGAAATTAGCTCTCCAGCTTGGTTGGTTCGTTGGGTGGGTTCAAAAAGGTGAGCGCACGATTATCTTTGCAAGTTACCAGGAAGATGATAGCCCACAAGATACCTATGCAAGTGTACGAGCCAAGGCAGTAACAAAAGAAAGACTGAAGCAAGTTATAGGAGATTTTCCTATGGAGGATGCCATTAGCTTGCTGCGCAGTAAGCTAATGAGAGAAAGATGAAGGAAAACATGAGATTTATCACCATCGCTCCTTATAATCCTGATTGGCCCCAGTTGTTCCTTGAAGAAGCTGCGAGAATAAAAGAAGCTCTCGGGCAAAACCGCGTGGGCCAGGGGGCGCGGCATATCAGATGAGGTTTGCTTAAAAGAGCCCATCCTTCTGTTTGCAAGATGTTTTGCGCCCATAGAATTTTGTTCTTCGTTCCCTCCCCCTGTCGCACATTGGAGCTGAGGAAAACCTATAGGACATCCGTAGTCTTGGCAAGAATTCAAACAACTTATAAGGTGCCAAGTTTTGCTGGGTCTTCCTACTTAAATTAATAATTTCCTAATAACTTCTTTTTTAAATTGTCTCTCTTTTGTTTTATTTACTTCTTACTAAAGATGTTAGAATATATAGTTGACTTTTTTATAAAGTAAATATAAGTTGATCAATATTAATTAAAAGAAGGAGTCTACCATGTTAAGTTCAAGTATCGTTACTCTCATCACGGGAGTATATATGTGGTTTAATCAAATCATGAATCCTATGGTGCCTTTTCAAGAGGCTGATTTAGAAAAGTACTTTACGCCCGATTTTGTTATGGAAATGAACGGGAAGGAGATAACAAAAGATTATGCCTCCCTCTTCGCTCATTTTAAAAAGTTTAGAGAAAATGGTGCAGCTATTAATGTAGAGATACCTTTTAGAGAACTTGTCATCTCTGAAGATAAGCAAAAATGTGTGGTGCGCTATGATATTACGAAAACATATAAAGATAAATTGCCTCAAAATATTAAGGTTATTGCCATATGGCACATTTCTAAAGACGGGCGCCTTAGTCGTATGAATGAGGTCGTGTATTTTGAGGATGTCTCTGCGACAGGAGATAAACATTAAATCCTCTATGTGTGATGGCAAGGAAGGGAAAAGAGAGCGCTCTCCCCTCTTTTCAATTTCTAAACTTTTCTCTTTAAAAGGATCCTAGTCTTAATTTTGGCGAGCAGACGAGCTTTTCCTTTCGAGAGAGTATAGGAATAAGGAGGTTGCTATCTCTTTCCTTTCTTCTCCTTTGTCCTATAGCTAGTCTATGTTTCGGGAAGGATGCTTGAAGTTAGTAATTTCACAACGCTTTCCTTCTGTTCATTCTCTTAAAGGGAAATTTTCGTCCCCCAACCCTCTTGTTTTTGGCTCTCTCTTCACCTACTCTTCTTAAACACAGGAATAAGCTGTAGGTAGAGACAAAAGATGGAGCGAGAAGAGAAAAATAGACGGCATAGCATGAACACAAAGATTCTCTCAACTCCTCTTACGACGGATTTAAAAGCCCGTATCTATCATGTCTTCGGGCAGCATGCGATGCACTCTATCGGTATGGATGGCTTAAATGAAGCGCCCCTGGTATTTGCTTTGTTAAAGGACGGTCCACGGATGCAGGCTGGTAGAGTACAGAAAGAGCCTTCTGCCATCCTTGATACTGAACTTACTGAGAAGCTCATCGGGTGTGTTGTTGTTCAGATGTTTTGGGGGCAGCTTCATATCAAATATCTGTTGATAGAGGAGGCTTATCGTGGCCAGGGGTACGCACGCTGCCTCATGGAACGTGCATTTCTCTATGGAAAAGAGAGAGGCTGTCACTTTGCTTTTGTCGAGACCATGAATTTTCAAGCGCCGGGATTTTATCAAAAGCTTGGGTTCGAGACCGAATTCGTCCGCTCAGGCTTTGCCAAAGGAACGAGCTTCCATTATTTAAAAAAATTCTTATAAATTAAAAGAAGAAAAAACCTCTTTGGTTCTTGCCAAGATCTAAAGGCTGCAAGGAGGCAATTTCACCCCTTCTCTTAGTTGCTTTGAAAACCTGGAAAAATTGAGCTGCTCGACAAAAAATCAAAGAAAATAATAAGTTTCCATCCTTTATTGACTCCCCATCTTTTTATGGCAGCGACTCTGATTATATGTTTTTATTTACCAGACTCTAATTGACTAAAAAATAATTCGGTGTAGACTTAATAGTTAGAAAAGGGGTAAAAGATGGTCGTAAAAGATGGAGCTGAAACTCTTCGAGCTAAGCTGCCTGAAATCTATATCTTAAAGGAGCTCGGAAGGTTTGGAGAGGAAAGTAATAATAAAATAATAAAGAGGCTTGACGCATAGCTCTTGCCCATTTGAATTACATCTCTTTCCCCCTTAAAAATTTTAAGAAAGGAGAATAGTGATGGCACTTCGTGATCTTATTAATTTTAATCGACCCTTTTCTTTCCCAAGAGATGTTTCTTCGTCTTTGGGAAGCTTGCAAAATGAAATGAATCGCTTATTTCGTGATTTTTTGGGGGGGAGCAGCGCACTCACTCCGCAAAGCTTTGATTTTCCCCCTATTGTAGATGTCTGTGAAACGGATAAAGATTTTAAAATACGGGCAGAGCTGGCGGGGATAAATAATGAAGATGTTGAGGTCAATTTGACGGAGAGTGTGTTAACCATCAAAGGTCAAAAGCAAATAGAAAAAGATGAAGAAAAGGAAAATTATATTACAAGAGAATGCTCGTATGGGTCTTTTGAGCGTCGCTTTTCTTTGCCTTCTTCTGCCAATGCGGATCAAGCCAAAGCTTACTTTGAAAAGGGGGTGTTGACCGTCGTGATTCCCAAAAAAGCTGAGTCCGCAGCGACAGTCAAGAAAGTGAAGATTGAAGGTAAGGGAGGCGAATAAGCTCCTCTAAAATGGGTCCATCTAAAAAGGGAAACCGTTAGGGGAGCATGAAAATAAGTGGCAAGCTCTATATGACTTAGATTTTCCTTGCCTCTAAACGGCTGGGTGGAAAAAGGAGGCAACCCTATCTTTTCTTTATAGGTAGTAGGAGTAGGCTAAAAATTTCCATTAATGTTATTTTAATTTAAGGTGTTGGAAGATAGGAATAAGAGAAAGCATCAAGAATTGAAAGGAGAAGGACGCTCAAAAAAATAAATGTTGTTCGTTGAATTCTATTTGGGTAGAAGAGGGAGGAAAACATTGAAGCCGATATTGACATGGATTCTTATAGCTGATGGGGCCCAAGCACGTGTTTTTGAATTTAAAGGCCCGGGAAAACCTCTTAATTTAATTGAAGGCGGTGAGTTTCACCACATCAACGAGCCATCAAGAAAGTTGGTTTCAACCAAGCAAGGGCGCGTATTTAATTCTCCTGATGCCATGCGGCATGCTATGGAGTTTCCGACGGATCCGCATGAATATGAAAAACAAAAATTTATGCAGGAATTAGCCCATTTTTTGGAAGAGCGTGCGATAAAAGGGCATTTTGATCGTCTTGTTCTTGTAGCGCCTCCTAAATCTTTAGGGTATATCCGGGCAAGTTTAAAAACTCATTCTTCCTCTAAAGTTTATCGTGAGCTTGCGAAAGATTTAACCTCTTTAAAAACTCAAGATTTACCAAAACATCTCGAGGAAATATTACCAACAGGAAACATTCACTGGGAGACAAATGGATTCTCACGATAACCTTTTGGTAGGAAAGCCACCAAAACCGAAAATCTTAAGCACTTAATGATCATCCAAGGTCAGTTTTACCCTAAAGAATGGCAAATGTTTCGTGAGGGTGAAAGAGATAAGCTTCTCTCTTTCACCTTGCCTTACGAAAGAAGCAGGTATTTCCGTTAAAAGGACAGTTGATTCCTATGTTTGGGTTAATAACTTTTTAATAAAATTTTTCCAAGAATGAGAGAGGATAATTTTTGTCAAAAAGCTATGAAAGCCACGGAAACTTTAGGGTATATAACACCCTCTTGAGTTACAACGATTTATATGCTACCAAGGGTAAATGTTACGTAACCAAAGATGCATTATTTTATAAGGAATAAATTCAAAACGAATAGGGAAGCCAATATAAAGTGTTTCTAGATATAAAAATACAGAGGGGCAATAACGTTCTCTATTTATCATCGGCACCGGATTCTTAAAAAATTAAAGTGAGTATGTGCTGATAAGGTTGGGATTAACAGCTTAGGGGTGTTTTTATGAAAAAGTTCAAAGTCATTGCTGCTGGTATGGTAGGAAATGCACTTGAGTTTTATGATTTTACTTTATACGGTTTTTTGGCGCCAGTTATTGCACCGCTTTTTTTCCCAAGCGAGGATAAACATGTGTCGTTGATTGCGAGCCTTGGAGTATTTGCTGTTGGTTTTATCGTTCGTCCCCTAGGGGCTATTTTGTTTGGTCATATCGGTGACCGTTTTGGTCGTAAGCGTGCTTTAGCCCTTTCTATTATTTTAATGGCGATCCCGACAACGTTGATTGGTCTTCTTCCAACCTATGACATGATAGGGCTTTGGGCTCCTTGTTTGTTAACGGTGTGTCGCCTTATCCAAGGTCTTTGTACGGGGGGGGAATTTACGGGTGCCGCTATTTTTGTCATTGAGCATCAACAGAATGATCACCCTGGTTTTTCGGGAGGGCTCATTACCTCATCGTGTGTTATTGGTGCGTTGCTTGGTAACTTTATTGGCATGGCTTGTATCTCTGAGGGGATGCCAGGATGGGCTTGGCGTATTCCCTTTATACTTGGCATCTTGATTGGTGCGGTTGGTATGTATATTCGCCGTCGCTTAGATGAAAGTCCGATGTTTCAAGAGGTTCAATCACATCAAGGGCTCTCCCAATCTCCTTTATGGGATGCTATTAAACGGCATCCAAGGTCCATTCTCAGTGTGGTCGGAGCGGCTTGGATGCAGGGGGCTATGTATTATACTTGTTTTATTTATGTAAGTATCCACCTTGTCTCGGAAGTGCATTGGCCTTTACCTCATGCCTTGGCCATTGTGGTGTTAGGGTTGCTTATTTATGCCATTGGGACGCCTATAACGGGAGCGCTTGCTGATCGGTTTAATTCCTTAAGCTTAATGATACCCGGAACCATTTTAGCCGCTCTTTTAATCTATCCTGTGTTTTTGATGCTTAATACGGGCAAAGTCTTTTTAGTTATCCTCGGGCAGAGTATTTTGGGCATTGTCGCCAGTATTTTCTCAGGCCCTATCAACTTATTTACCGTAAAATTATTCCCGGTTCGTGATCGCTATAGTGGTGTTGCCTTTAGTTATAGCCTTGGAATGGCTTTTTTTGGAGGGACAACTCCTATGATTTTAACCTCGCTCATTAAATACTTTGATAGTAGCAACTCCCCTGCTTTGTGGATCATTATTAGTGCTTTTGCAGGATTCTTCTCTTTGATGATTGTCCGCAAATCCAAAGAGCTCTACACACGCGGTGTGCATATGGAAATCTAATAAAATCATACTCTATCGAAGGGTGCTTTGCGGGATCTTTCTCGTTTCCTTTTAAGTGGTCCCCTGTTACTATAAGGTTTTAAAAATAAACAGAGAACCAATGCCAAGGATTATCCAAAAATATGGGGGTACGTCTTTAGCGTCTATTGAGCGTATCAGTTATATTGCCAGGCGAATTAAAGCGGAAGTTGATGCTGGACATGAAATAGCGGTGGTGGTCTCAGCAATGGGCAAAACTACGGATCTTCTTTACGATTGGGTGTGTGAGATATTTCCAGGTAACAATGGTATCGAGCAAGATGTCGTTTTAAGCACCGGCGAACAGGTGACAAGTGGCCTACTTGCCCTTAGCTTACAAAGATTAGGGGTGGCGGCTCGTTCTTGGCTTGCTTGGCAATTACCCATTATGACAGATAAGGTTTATACAAAAGCGTGCATCGAGGAGATTGAGGTACAGCATTTGTTAGCGGCGATGAGAATGGGAGAAGTGGCGATTGTGGCTGGGTATCAAGGTATCACAGAGGATCGACGAATTACCACCCTGGGGCGTGGAGGTTCGGATACGACAGCGATTCATTTAGCTCGAGCCCTCCAAGCGGATCAATGTGACATATTTACGGATGTGGAGGGTATTTATACAGCTGATCCGCGGTATGTCGTTGCAGCAAAGAAGTTACATACTGTTCCTTTTAAAGAGATGCTAGAGGGGGCATCGGCGGGTATTAAAGCTCTTGAAACCAAGTGTGTGGAGCTTGCTTATCGCTATAATATGCCTATCCGTTTGCTCTCTAGCTTTACAGAGGCCCCTGGCACAGTTATAGGAGGAGATGAAAGCATGCCTGAAGAAAATCATGTAACATTAATAGGTTATGATGAGAGTGAAGCTTTCGTTACGATCAACGAGATTGCATCACAAGCGGAAAGCTATCGGTTATTAGAGGTATTAGCCGCCTATCACATTAAACTAGATATGATAAATTGGTGCTTTTTAAAGCAGGGCATGCTTTGTTTTCTCCTTCCAAGGAGTGATATCGCAAGGTTCAAAAATATTATGAGTGATCCTCACCATAACTTCCAATATAATCATGTCGATATTCAGGAAGATGTTGCCAAAATAAGTTTAATGGGTATAGGGATGCGCAGCCAACCATCGGTGTTGGGTACTATTTATTTCAGTGTGGCTAAGGTTGATGCTAAAATTTTACAAATGATGACGAGCGAGCTAAAAATTAGTCTCGTGACTTATAAAAAAGAGGGAAAGGTTTTGCTAAATACATTACATGATGCTTTTCATTTATCGACGCAGGAGATAAAAGTTGCCTAATCAGGTGCTGGAAGCGCTATGGAAAAGAGGCAAAGATCTTCTTGGCTCTCAATATGCTATAATGGGTGGGGCGATGACGTGGGTTTCTGAGCGTCACCTTGTAGCGGCTCTATCGAATGCGGGTGCTTTTGGGATTTTAGCAAGTGGTTCCATGAATGGCTCGCTTTTAGAAGAGGAAATCGTTGCCACACAACAAAAGACGAAATATCCTTTTGGGGTGAATCTCATTTTGATGAACCCTGCATTAGAAGAGTTACTTGACGCATGTATTCGGCGGAAGGTAACCCATGTGATTTTAGCAGGAGGTGTCCCGAAGCAAACAATCATCTCGAGACTCAAAAACCATCAAATAAAGGTGCTGACTTTTGCGCCCTCACTTGCTATTGCGAAGAAAATGGTGCGTGATGGGGCTGACGGGCTCATCATAGAGGGAATGGAAGCCGGCGGACATATAGGAGCCGTTTCCACGACGGTGTTGGCTCAGGAGATATTGCCCTATATCCATGAGGTGCCGATCTTTATGGCAGGGGGTATTGGTCGTGGAGAGGCCATAGCCTCTTATCTAAAAATGGGTGCATCGGGTGTGCAATTAGGGACGCGTTTTGTGTGTGCGAGTGAATGTATTGCTCATCCTAATTTTAAGAAGGTTTTTATCAAGGCAAAATCAAGAGATGCAACTCTTTCTTTCCAAGTTGATCCTCGTTTTCCTGTCATTCCTGTACGGGCTATCGCGAATAGAGCTTCCCAAGATTTCATTATCCATCAAGGAAATGTCTTAAGAGAATATACAAATGGAAGGATCACTTTAAAAGAAGGGCAATTGAAAATTGAGCATTATTGGGCCGGTGCTCTCCGCCGTGCTGTGTTAGATGGGGATGTCGAGTATGGTTCTCTTATGGCTGGGCAAAGTGTTGGTTTGGTTGAAGCGATCGAGCCTACCCAGACAATATTACAAAATCTTGAGCAGCAGGCCTTGAGCAGCTTAGGTAATAATTTATACATATCTAGGGGAAATTTATGACAACAGAAGACGAAAATAAGCTCGCGGGTCTTTCAAAGCCGGTGCCTGAAGAGGTGACAGCACTTGATATTGGAGCACTTCTTAAATCTGCACGCGTGAAAAAAAAGGAACCTATTGCTCATATTAGCAAAAATCTCAGGATCCATGAGGCCTACTTAGAAGCGCTTGAAAACGGTGAATTCCATAAAGTGCCAGGCCGAGCCTATGTTATAGGCTTTCTGCAAACATATGCACGGTATTTAAACCTAAACAGTCACAAAATTGTAGAAGATTATAAAAAACTTCATTCCCAACCAGATAACTTAGGAAATTTAACGCCCCTTACCTTTAATGCGGCAGAAGGTAGCCCTAAATCGTTGGTCGTATTTTTGGCTGTGGTGATATTGGCTATTCTTTGCGCAATTGGCTATTATTATTTAAAGCCGTCGTTCAAGGAAAGTCCTCTAACACTTAAGACGTTGGATATCGAGGTAGATGGGGAAAGCATTGGAAATCAACCAGAAAATATCCCTTGCTCCTGGGAGGAAGAGAAGGTCGTAAACCTTCCAGGACAGAAAAAAGAGGGCTTTTCTATAGAAGAAGAGCAAGGAAGAATACAGCCATTGCCGACTCTCAACCCGCATGCGTTATTGGTAGATAAAGAGGCGCAAGAGCCCTCTCTTTCGGGAGGCGAAATGACGCCTTTCTCTTCTCAGGTGGAGCAAGGCATAACTCTCTATGCCCAAGAGCCTTGTTGGGTTCACGTTTTTGACGATGAAAAACATACTTACATTGAAAAGACCTTTCAAGAAGGCGAGAGCTTTAAAGTCCCCTCCTCTTCTCGTAACCTTTCTATGATTACAGGGAATGCTGGGGGATTATTGGTAAATGTGAATGGAAAACAACTTGAGGCCCTTGGGAAAAAAGGAGCCATATTAAAAATAGAGCTGAATGTAGAAAAGCTGCTTAGAACTTATTCGTTGGCTAATTAATAATAAGAACAGCAGTTTTTTAATGGGTCCTTATGTTTTAATCTAACAACTAAAAGCGTTGAAAGAATTTTTCTTGTTATTTTGATTCTGTTATCATTAAAATATTATATAAATCTTGTAGGTTGCTATGTCCAAGAGGAGTATAAATGGAAAGAAAGTATCGTCATATTGGCAGGCGAAAAACGCGCCAAATTAAAGTAGGAAATGTCCTGGTGGGTGGCGACGCTCCCATTTCCGTACAATCAATGACCAACACCCTCACTCATGATATCCAAGCGACCATCTCTCAAATTAGACAGCTTGAAAAGGCCGGTGCGGATATTGTGCGTGTTTCTTGTCCCGATCAAGAGTCTGCTCTTGCTTTAAAAAAGATCACTTCAAATGTTCAGGTTCCGATTGTGGCAGATATTCACTTCCATTATAAGCGTGCCTTAGAAGCTGCAGACAATGGGGCCGCTTGTTTAAGAGTGAACCCCGGCAATATTGGCGCTCCCGATCGGGTAAAGGAGGTGATTCAGGCTGCTAAGGATAATGGCTGCTCAATTCGTATTGGAGTAAATGCGGGGAGCCTTGAGAAGAATATTTTAGAAAAATATCGTGAGCCTTGCCCAGAAGCAATGGTGGAGAGTGCCTTAACGCATATCAAAATTTTAGAAGACAATGATTTTTTCAATTTCAAAATCAGTGTAAAAGCTTCGGATGTTTTTTTAGCGATCAAGGCCTATCAAAAATTAGCTGAGATATGTGATTATCCTCTTCACTTAGGGATTACCGAAGCCGGGGGGCTGCGTGCCGGGACGGTAAAGTCTTCGGTAGGACTTGGATACTTATTATTGCAAGGTATCGGGGATACCATTCGGGTCTCTCTTTCGGCTGACCCGGTTGAAGAGATTCATGTAGGCTTCGATATCCTCAAGTCTCTTGGGTTACGCCACCGCGGTGTGAATATTATTTCTTGTCCGTCCTGTGCAAGGCAGCAATTTAATGTGATCGAAACGGTGAGGATTCTTGAAGAGAGAGTTGCCCACATTGCAACCCCTTTAACGGTCTCCATTATTGGGTGTGTCGTGAATGGGCCGGGGGAGGCTAAGCAAACAGATATTGGTATTACCGGCGGTGGTAATAACACTCACGCAATTTATATTAATGGGCTTAATCATCATCGCCTAAAAGATCAAGATGTGATCGAGCACTTGGTCCAACTTATTGAAGAAAAAGCGGCGATGATAGAACAAAAAGAAAAAAGCTCGAACCATCTTTTATCAGCGACCTCGTAGGCGTTTTCCTTAAGTTAAAGGAAGATTTTCAAAAAATTTTTACAAAGTAAGAGGGCTTTGGTTTTGCCATCCTATATCATAAGCTTGAACCAGCCTCTCTGCTCCTTTTTTCCTATTTTCGCCTTTTCATTTGATAAAGGCTTGTTTCAAGGAGGATTCAAGGAGGAGGAATATAGACCTTTAAAAATTATTATTCCCCAAAGAAGCATGGCCAGCATAAAAATGAAAACCAAAATGCTTGAGAGCAGCCTATTAATACGAACAAAAAATATAAGATGAGACAGAAAAGATTAGGCCTTCCCTTAGAATATAAAAAGCTACCACAATATTTTGATGCTTGGAATATAAATGAAAATACCGAGAAGACCAATGAGATTATAGCAAAGCTGCTTAAATCCCATAACGTCAAAGCAGTTTTAGACCTTACTTGTGGTACAGGGTCTCAAGTGTTTTACTTAGCAAAACAGGGATTTAACGTAACAGGAGTAGATGTTAGCTCCCCCCTGCTTGATATAGCTCGAAAAAGAGCTTTAAAAGAAAAGTATGACGTTAAGTTTATAGATGGTGACATGCGTACGTTGAAAGTAGGTTACTTTGATGCCGTCATTACTATTTTTAATGCAGTAGGTCATCTAACCAAACTAGGTTTTGCAAAGGCTATTAGAAATATATATAAGAATTTAAAAGAGCGTGGGATCTATATATTCGATATCTTAAATCGAGATTCTATGACGGAGGAAACAGTCGCTAATCTCGCCTATTATGTACATAAAAAAATTGGCAGTACGCAGATTCTTGCTACTCAATGTTCCACCTTTGATAAAGCAAATGGTGTTCTTACTTCATATAATAGCTATCTAATTCAAAAGAAGGCGGATAGGCCTGAGAGATTTTATAATAAATTTTCCCTGCAAATTTACACGGCTGAAGAGCTAAAAGCGCTGCTTGCAGAGAACGGGTTCGAGGTATTAGCTCAGTCGGCACTTGATAGTGCCGAATTTATTAAAGATAAAAGCTTAAACATCTTAACAGTTGCGAGGAAAAATAAATAAGTTTGGTACTTATAACATCTTTATTTTAAATATTAACTAATTGTTAAAAAACAGGACTATATTACAAGTTCTTGAGCTATAATAATTATATAAAAAATTTTCCAAGAGTAAAAATAATTGACTTCTAGTTAGCGCGTGCTTATTATCTGACCTACCCAAAAGTGACAAAAAGAATAAAGAAAGGAAGGGGTCTAGGATGGCGCATGAGCAGGAAAAAAATGTATCTGCTTTTGCCTTGAGTCCGCTTATACTCTTTCTGGTTATTTTTGTAGGAAGCGGGGTTTATTTCACTCTCACAGGCGCTGAATACCCATTTTATCAAATCTCTCCAACGGTTGCTATTTTGCCCGCTCTTATTGTTGCCATCTTAAAAAAATATCCTTTTTCTATTAATGAGCGGCTTGAAATATTTCTTGAAGGTGTGCGCGACCCTCAGATTATTCTTATGTGCGTTATCTACCTCCTTGCGGGGGCTTTTTCAGGAATTATGAAAGGAACAGGGGGCGCTGAATCAGCTGTTCAATTTGGTTTGAGGATTATTCCCGCGGGCTTTCTTCTTCCCGGGATCTTCTTGATCGCTTCTTTTGTTTCTCTAGCCATGGGGACTTCCATGGGAACTATTGCTGCTATTACCCCTATTGCCATAGGAATTGCGGATGCTGCCGGATTGTCACATGTCCTCACCGCCGGAGCGATCGTCGGCGGAGCTATGTTTGGAGATAACCTCTCTTTTATCTCAGATACGACGATTGCTGCTGTTAACTCTCAAGGATGTGCCTTGAAAGATAAGTTTAAGTTTAATTTTTGGATTGCCTTGCCGGCGATGATTGTGACGATTCTTATTTACGTTTTTATCAATCATGAAGACGTAAGTTTTCCTTTAAAAGACTATCATGCCCTTACTATTTTTCCTTATGCTTTTATTATTGTTTCGGCCTTGCTAGGGGTAAATGTGCTACTTGTTTTGATGATTGGCATTGTCTCCGCCTCTCTTATAGGGCTCGCCACCCTTTCTCACTATTCATGTGTGATGTTGGCTAAGGATATATATACGGGATTTACCTCCATGCAGGAGATCTTAATCCTTTCTTTATTCATTGGCGGGTTGAGCGCTCTTAACAAGCATGACGGAGGCTTAGCTTTCTTAGCAAGGTCTATTAGAAAGATTACCTGCCATGTTCTTAAAAAGAAAGAAAGCAGTCTACGTGTTGCTGAGGTGAGCATTAGTGCTTTTGTAGGGGTAAATGTGATTTGTACTGCCAATAATACCGTGGCGATCTTATTATCAGGGGATTTAGCGCGTACTATTTCACAGAAAAATAAGGGAGATCCAAGACGTAGTGCAAGTCTCTTGGATATTTTTTCCTGTGTGGTACAAGGGATTTTACCTTATAGCGCGCAAGTTCTGCTAGCAAGTTCGATGGCGGGGGTTTCTCCCTTGAGTTTAATAGGCGTCACTTTTTATTGCTTATCTCTAGGATTATTTGGTGTCTTGTCAATTCTTTTTCAATTTCCTCGGTTTAAACCCCAAGAGAAAAGCTTAAAGAGTGCCAGTTAATTAAAGTGTATGTTTGTATGCGTCTTTACCCTTTAAGGACGCAATAGATAGCTACGAAGATTAACTTTTGTAGCTATCTATGAAGAGATTCTCCAAGACGAGAAAGGTCAAACCTCACCAAGAAACAACGGTACGTGGTGTTGTTAACCATTCTTCACTTTCTTTAAAGGGGAAGAAAGAAGACTTGAAGAAGCATTGAAGATGACGTCTAATACCTCGTAAGATTTTTGTCCCCCTGGAGCGGGTACGTTGATACTATCGCCTTTCTCTTTACCAATTAAGGCTCTTGCTAAAGGAGAAGTAATAGATAAAAGGCGCTGTTTTATATCTGCTTCGTCTTCGCCTACAATCGTGTAGATACTTTTTTCCTCTGTATCTTCGTCAAAAATAGTGATGGTTGCTCCGAATTTAATGGAGGTTCCTGAGAGCTTAGAAATATCAATAATTTCAGCGCGCGCAAGGCGATCCTCGAGCTCTGCGATACGACCTTCCACAAAGCTTTGTTTCTCACGTGCTGCATGGTATTCAGCATTTTCAGATAAATCACCGAGCTCACGGGCTTCAGCAATGGCTTGAATAACAGCCGGGCGCTCAACATTTTTTAAATTTTCTAATTCTTTTTTTAAGCGCTCGTAACCACCAAGCGTCATTGGTATTTTGTTCATAACTTTCGCCCTTTATATCGGATTTTTTATAGGTTAATGAAAGAGTCAATTTATCCTATTACAAAAAAACATAACACACGCTTCTCCCCCCTGTTAAGGGTAGATTCGTTTTCTTTTTAATTATATAATATGTTAAGGGTTAAAAAAAATAAAAATTTTACAAAAAAGAGGGAGGTAAATACCACAATGTCAAGAATTGCGGTAGTGACAGGGGGAACCCGAGGAATCGGTAGGGCTATCTCTGTTTCTTTGAAGGAAGCTGGTTATAAAGTGGTTGCGTCTTACGAACGAAATGTCGAGAGCGCGCGTGACTTAGAAAAACAGTTTAACATTCCAACGTACCAATTTAGCGTATCAGACTATGAACAATGCGCCAAAGTGACGCAGGATATTACTCATACGTTTGGTCCCATTGATATTTTGGTTAATAACGCCGGTATTACAAGGGACGGGATGTTTCATAAAATGGCGCTTGAGAATTGGTTAGACGTGATTAATACGAATCTTAATTCGTGCTTTAACATGTGCCGAAGCGTGATTAATAACATGAGAGAGCGAAAATTTGGTCGTATCATTAACATTGCTTCTGTAAACGCTCAGAAAGGGCAAATGGGACAGAGCAATTACTCGGCCGCTAAAGCCGGAGTGATTGGGTTTACGAAAGCTTTGGCTCAAGAGGTAGCCAATAAAGGAATCACGGTGAATGCGGTTGCCCCTGGCTATATCGATACGGATATGGTGCGATCAGTGCCCGAGGAGGTTTTAGCCAATATTATTTCCACCATTCCGGTAGGTCGTTTAGGCACGCCTGAAGAAGTAGCAAAAGCAATTCTTTTCTTAGCTTCAAAGGAAGCTGGCTTTATCACTGGGTCGACCATTAGCCTTAATGGGGGGCAATATTTTGCTTGATAAGTGCTCTAGTCATTGAGTATTTTGGCAACTTCTAGTGCATTATAGGTTAAGATGGCGTCCGCTCCGGCTCTTTTCAGGGCAAGTAGGGCCTCAAGCATGGCGGTAGGGTAATCAAGCCATCCATGATCACAGGCGGCTTTAATCATCGCATACTCTCCGCTGACGTGATACGCAAAGAGGGGAATTTGGAAGGCTTGTTTTACCCGATAAATAATATCTAAATAAGGAAGGCCGGGTTTAATCATGAGGATATCCGCACCTTCTTGGATATCGAGGGCGGCTTCCCGTAAAGCTTCCTCCGCATTGGCAGGATCCATTTGATATGTCTTCTTATCTCCTTGAAAAATCCCTTTTGAGCCAACCGCCTCACGAAAGGGACCATAAAAAGCGGAGGCATATTTAGCGGCATAAGAGAGAAGGCGTACATTAGAGTATCTCTCAGCATCCAAAGCATGGCGGATGGCTTGAATCCGCCCATCCATCATATCGGAGGGAGCAATGATGTCCGCACCGGCTTTTGCCTGAACAACCGCTTGCTTGATTAAGACCTCTACCGTTGCATCGTTGGCAACATATCCTTCAACTAAAAGCCCATCGTGGCCATGGCTCGTATAAGGGTCGAGAGCTACATCAGCAATTACTCCCATATGCGGGTGTTTGTCTTTGATATGGCGAATCGCCCGACACATCAAATTCGAAGGATTATAGGCCTCTTCTGCTAAGTCGGTCTTTAGATGCGGCGATACGGTGGGGAAGAGGGCGATTGCTTGGATATTTAAAAGGTACGCCTCTTTTAAAACCTGGTCAAGCTCAGCAAGGGTGAAACGACTAATGCCCGGCATAGAAGGGATAAGAGGCGACTCATCGTTTTCCCGGATAAACACAGGCCAGATAAGATCACAGGGGCTTACTGAGTGTTCGCGCAAGAGGTTACGCAACCAGGCGTGTTCTCTATTGCGGCGAAGGCGCGTTAAGGGAAAGGTTCCGTATACCGACATAGGCGTTCCTAAGGTTAGCTTATGATTGTCTTTCTTACACGAAATTGGAGAAGCTCGCAATCCCTTTAACAAAGGCACTCCTATCTCCTTTAAATAATTAAGGTAATTTAAGATTAATTTTTAAATATCAAATTATATATTTTCCATAAATAAAACTAAATTATCTATATAAACCCTATAACTCAAGTATCAAATAATAGCATTTGAATTCATTACTGTAAATACTATATGGATAGAGAATTAAAAAATAATAATTTTAATTAAGGCGGAAAAATGAAAACTAAAAAATTGGCTGTTTTTACAGCGTTAAGTCTATTTGTCTTTAATGATGCCTTCGCTTGTCCAGGAGACCCGCGTTGTGACTGCGATGGAAGTGAGGACCATCGCTCAACCTTGCCAAGCCCAGGAAGCTCTCCCGACATGCCGGGAGCTTTTATCTTCCCAATTGGTTCCGGATCAGGTGGGCTCCCAACACGTGGGTCGTCTGTCTCCCCATCTGGGTCTCTTCGGGTTCCCTTCACCTTTTTTGGTGGCGAAACCGATAGCCTTTCTCGCGGGAATGGGACAAGAGCGTTATCAACTCAGGAGGAGATTATAGTCAGGATGCAGCGTACGTTCTTAGGCGATTCCTCTGAGGGAAGTACACAACCTAGCCAGAGCTCAAGTTCACAAACTTTTCGTACAGTGAGGTTGCCGATGCCTGGTTTAACAGATTTTAGTAGTGAAACACGGGCTTCTTCTTCGCACGGGGAAGGTTTAACTCCTTCTGATGAGGATGGGTGGACTTCTTCTGACCCGGAAGAGAGGACTTCGTCTTCTGATAGCGAAAGCTTAGCTTTTTCAACAGGCCCCACGACGCCTGAGAAGAAAGGAAAAGGCAAGAGAAAGAGAGAAGATAGGCGCGAAAGTCACCGCAATGTACGGCCACGTATAACAGATGAGGATTTTATACGTTCCTTACGTGAAGAAGGTGATGGAGCGCCAGTTATCAGGACACCTAGGCCTATACCTACTATAGGACACAGAGTAAGGAGTGCAGTTCAAAATTTGAGCACGCAACTTGCGGCAATATCGAGTGCTGAAAATTTAAGGCGCAGCAGAGACTAAACCCTTCCTGTGCTTTGAACTTGACTGATTGAATCTTATCTCAAAATCTGCTGAGAAGACAAAAGTCAATTATGAATATTAAATTCGAGCTCAAAGCTTTAGTTATAAGAAAAAGCCTTTCCTAGCTTACCTTTAAAGCCCCTTCTCCTGAAGGGGTTTTTTTTATTCTTAGCGCGGATGATGCTTTTTTATCGATTACCACACAGGGATAGTTTTTAAATCTCTTCATTTGTGGTACATTAAGCTCGTCGCGGGGGGAGGTAAAATGTCGCGTCGCATTAACCTATTTATACAGCTCGTCTTTTTCATAAGCATAAGCGTATGTATCAGCTTAAGAGCGGGATGGGCCCAAGAAATTAAGATGAGCTTAACCGAGCATAACGGCTTTACGCGCTTTGTTTTTCATCGCCCTACCGCTATTCACTATAATGTCAATGTATACCAAAATAGGATCCATTTAATTTTTGATGGCCTGTTCACTCTTAATGTAACAGCCTTAAGAAACGTTAGAAATAAGCCAGATGTAGAAGTAGCGCAAGATAAAAATTCGAACAAGACCACAGTGATTATTAAGTCTAACCAACTTAGGTTGAATCGTCATTTTGTCCACGGGAATATTTTATACCTTGATTTTTATTCACCGGAAACAGGAGTTGGATGGCGCCGTCCTCCTGAAGATACAGTGCCCTCTTCTTCAATGCTTACTCAAGACTCTATACCCTCTTCTAGTTCGCTGCGCTTTTCTCGGCCTTCTGCACAGGAGGCCGGTGCTCCTTTACCTTTTTTGATCGATGACTTAGTTGAGGTAGTAGTAGAAGAAGGGATCCAAGGGGCGCGGCTAACGTTTTCAGCGCACCAACCCCTTGCCGTGGCCATCTTCCACCGTAGTGATGAGAGTGTATGGCTTGTCTTTAACCGATTACCTAAGAAACAAGCATTTGATATTGTGCATTCTGAGCGACTCAATAAAAGATTCTATTTAAGTGTCATTGAAAATGAGACAGCCGCTACTCTTAAATTTCATATGCCTAAAAAAATGTACCCCCTTATTAAAAAGCAGGACGGTAAATTATTGGTGGAGTTTATGCCCTACGTAACCAGCCCGAAAAATTGGGTGACACCTCTTATTCAACGCCATTCTTCCACGGCCTCCCTTTTATTGGTAGCTCCTCAACGTGAAGAAGTGGGTCGTTTAAAAAAAGGAGCCAAGCCCGTGACGGGGATAATCCCGTGGAGGGATCCTGAAATTGGTGATGAACTTTATATTGTCCCCCTCGAGGAAGCGGAGACAGGGGTGTTTAAAGAGCTTACTTATGTGGATTTTCACCTCTTACCAACATTTCAAGGATTTGTGATTAAGCCCTTACACGAAGACGTGGGGGTGGCTTATGGGTCGTCGGGTGTGGTACTTTCCAAACCTCAAGGTCTTCTTGTTTCAAAAAAAGAAGAAGCTATTCCCTCTGTTTTTTTACCTGCGGCACTTCTGTTAAATTTTAAAACTTGGCAAGGCCCTATGAATCGATGGCTTGAGAGAAAAACGACGATAGAACAAAATCTCTTTAAACTTGATTTGGAATTAAGGGGAGCTGGTCGCTTAGATCTCGCCCGATTTTACCTTGCGGGAGGCTTTATAAGGGAAGCTAAAGGTATCCTAGAAAGCTTAAGGCTTGGGGACCCACGCATTAATAAAGATGCTCATTATATAAGTTTAATGGGCCTTTGTCTCTTTTTGGAAAAAGACTTTCTTGAAGCCGAGCAACAATTTATGCAAGCACCTTTGAGGAAAGATCCAGAGATGTCTTTGTGGCTGGGTGCTATTGCTTCAATAAATGGGGAGGTGAAACGAGCGCAATACCTCCTTGAAGAAGGGCTTTCGTATTGGTTCCGCTATCCACCGGCGTTAAAAATTGAGCTTGCAGAAGCTATTATTCTTGGTGCTTTAGAGCATGGACAAATTGACCTGGCCTATAAATTTTTCCAACGTTTAAAGGACGTTGAAGGTACAACGGATGAAGAAGCGCGAATCGATTATCTTAAAGGGCGCTTGCTTGAAGTGTTTGGTAAAGAGCAAGAGGCCGTGTCAACATGGTCAAAAGCTTTAGAGAATGTGAAGGGTTCGCAAGCTTTGCCTCTTCTTTATTCGTTAGCCAACGCAAGGTTAAGGCGGGAGGAAATAAGCCTAGACGAGGCGCTCGACCATTTTAAGGATTTACGTAATCAATCGCGGCAAAGCCTTTATGAAGTAAAGGTACTTAATAAATTAGCTGAGCTTTATCATCAAAAGAAAAAATATAAAGAAAGTCTGAGTGTTTATAAAATTATTCGGGAAAGGTATCCCAGTTACCCCCAAATTACACGTGTACTTGAGGAAACTTATAAAGTGTTGTGGGATATGGTGACTAGCCCCAACCCCAGCTTTCATACAAAATTAGAAATACTCGCTCAACTTCGTCAACATGAAGAGGTCCTGGGTAAGATCCCAGATTCTCATCCGCTGGTTGAGAAAGCTATTAAGCAATTTTTTGAGATGGATCTCTTGGATGATGCGATAAGGGTGGCGTATCGTTACGCCTATCAACGAAAATTTGGCCTTGAGAAAGTGAAGGAAGCTCACCGTCTTGCTATGCTCTCTCTAATTAATCAAGAGCCAGACAAAGTCCCTAATATTTTATCAATTCACCAAACTGTGCAAAATATTCCAGAAGAGTTAATGAAAGAAGCTCGATACCTTAAAGCGCAGGCCTATTGTGAACAAGGACAAAAGGAAGAGGCGTTAAAGACCATTGAGGATGACCAAGATAAGCAGGCGTTGTTGTTGAAGAAAAAGATTTATTGGCGTGCTCAGCAATGGGATAAAGTAACCCAAACACTTCTCGTATTGCTCGAGGCAGCATCAAATGCCCCCTCATCCGAACAGGAAGCAACCCTTGAGGTGGAAGCATCTTTCCATAAACCTCGCCTTGTATTGGATTTAGCTTTAGCTTATTTTTTGGCCAACGACCTTGAGGCCTTAAAGCCACTTAGAGAGAAATATCAAGAGCTCATGGCTGCGAGCACTTATCAAGAAGCTTTTGATTTAGTGACATTGCCGTCCAAAGAAACAGTCGACAATATGGACGACATTAGCCGGCGTGTGGCTGATGCAGGTCGCTTCAATGACTTCTTAAAAGCTTTCCAAAAAAAGATCTTTAAATAAAAAACTTAAGATACAGAGTCCATACCTTCCACCTTTTATAAAAAGGGGATAGTGTTGCTTGTTCTTTATCTACAAGGGAGGTAAGACGTTTCAATTTTTCATTTTTTAGGGCCCCTAAGACATAAAGGGGCTTTAATAATGATCTATTGCTTCCTAAAAGACGAAACTCTTGGTCGCAGCCTGTCCACTGATCTTTCAGGAATTCCCTGAAAAGGGAAAGGTGATGGTGGAAGTTTTCTTGAGTTAAAAGAAGAGAAGGTGCATGTGAAGGCGCGCCTCTCAAAGAAAATGAAGGGGCGTGCGAAGGTCGACAGAGCTTATTTTCAAGGGCAAGCAAAAAACTTACCTTTTGGAGAAAGGAAGTACATACTTGGCCTGATAAGATATAAGAAAGGCACGTAAGAAAAGGCTTATAAAGGCGTGCAGCTTGCTCTTCCACCTCTTCATCAAGGAGAGAGTCGTCCCAGTTTTTTAATTCATAAGAAGAAGAGTGAATGAGTTCGAGGAGCCACTCCTTAGGAAGGGAATGTTTTTCTATAGCTTTCTTTAAAGAAGGAAGGATAGGAAGGCTTTCGTGTGGGTTTTTTGGCTCGTGATAGAGCTCTTCTAAGGTGTCTTGCCACCATTTATAACGCATGAGGCCCAATAGAGGCTGGGAAGTAAGAGAAGGGATTTTTGTAAGCTCCTCGTGGAATATACACACCGAGAGAAAATCCTCACGATACGCAGGCGCGACCAACAATGATGAAAGATAAAGATCTTCGTCGACATGGTAATCTGAAAGTAATGTAGGATAAGCTCGTTTCATTCCCTTCTCACAATATCGCTTTATGGTATCTTTTATTATAAGGGTTAACAGTTGGAAAATCTTCCCCTTTAATTTCTTGGCAGGTTATTGAATTTCCCTCATTTAAATGCTAAGTTGAATGTTCATTGGTTGCTTATAGGTTTTCCTTCCTTGCATTATTAAAGATATATTTCTTAAAAAACTTGAAGCGGTGAGGGTTCTCTTGTTGTTTATTATATCTTCCTCTATCTTTGGGAGGGAGCCTTTTAATAAGTAATTTAGAATTGTTGCCCTTCTTTAAGGTACTTCAAGAAAAAGGAGACTTTAATGACCTCAAAGCATTATCTCTACGTATGTATTCGCTGCCAACCAGAAGAAAGCGCTAAAGCGCCTATAACGGCAGGTGAGGAACTGTTTAAAAACCTTTCCCATGCTCTGAAAAACACCCCTCTTGCACGCCACTTTGAGATCCAACCAATTGCTTGTATGAATGGGTGCAGGCGAGCTTGTACTGTAGGGCTGGTAGCGCCCAATAAAGTTAGTTATCTTTTTGGTGATTTAACGCCGGATACACCTCCGTCAGCTGTGTTTGAAACAGCCGCCCTTTATGCGTCTAAGCCGGACGGTATCGTTAAAAAAATTGAACGGCCTTTAACCATGAGAGACAATGTGCTCGCGCGTATTCCCCCTTTACCAAGGGGAGTCTAAAACAGGAGAAAGAGTAAGTTCTCGAGGGCTAAAACATTCTTTTCAAGGAGGCGAAAAAGTAAAAAGGGATGAAAGATTCTCTCCCTATTTTTCTAGGTGAGATAAAGGTTGCGTTTTCTTAGTAACGGGATTTTTAACTTTTTATTCTATCTTCTTGTGTAAAAGGCAGCGGTTACGATCAAGGTGGGGCGCAATGCATATATTTAAAAGTCCTCTATTTTATTTTATCTTAGGTCTCTTTTTTGTATCAGGTATCTTTTCTTATACTCTTTATAAGAAATATGCCACGAAGATTGACGAATTTGAAGCAATCTTAGAACAGGAAGCAGGAAAGATTGCGTCAAGAGAAGCGATAAGCCTTCAACAATCGCCTACCATTGTTCAAGGTGGTCTTCAAGGGGAAAGAGAGCAAGCTTTACAGGGAAAAGAACTTCAAGAAAAGCTTATTCAAGCCGATACTTATAGAAAAATGCGGGGAGACCTTACCGGAAAAGCCGCTGATCAGAGGGCTGTCGACCTTTATCAAAGTCTCATTGAGGCAAAAAACGTTCCTGCAAATCTCAAAGCAAAAGCCAAAATCAATTTAGCGAATATGCATCTTGAAAGGCGCGTTGATGTAATGGAAAAATCCCACCAAACACAAGCCTTAAACCTTTATAAAGACGTGATAGATGACGCCAGCGTAGATAGGGATTTACGTGGATGGGCCCAACGAAAACTTGCGAATCTTTATTTTACCCATAAATTTAACTTGGAGCCGAATAAAGCAACAAGTAAAGCGATTGAGCTGCTTGAAGAAATATTAAAAGATAAAGAGGTTTCCCCTGATACAAAAGCACGCGTAAAAAGGGACCTTGCAACGATTTATCTAGGATATATTAACTGGGAATTTCAAGATAAGGAAAAGGCCCGTACTTTACTCTTAGAGGTAAAAAACGATCGAGAAGTGAGTTTGCCAGTTAGGATAAAGGTCATTCTATTTCTTATTGATCGTTATGCCCATAATCTTCTTGAACCATCCTTGGAAGAGCTCAAAGGCTTTAAAGATAAGGTTCACTATATTAAATACGTGATGAATGACCTATCGAATGATTCCGAGATAGAGCCTGAAATGAAAGGAGAAATAAGATGGCGCCTTGCTATCATGTATCAATGGAACCTCTTTAATGAAACTCCAAGCGAGGCAAGGCGGAAAGCTCTTGATATGATGAACGCGGTGGTGACCGACGAAACGTTGCCCTTGTCAATACGGCTTAGGAAAAAGGAAAAGCTTGCTGTTCAATATGTATATAATTTCTTTGATTTTAACCAAAGTGAAGCAGAAAGTTATAAACGTAGAGGTGTGGAGATTCTCGAAGCGCTTGCTCGAGATCCACATATTGATTTAGATCGCCGGATTGATATTCGCCTTAAGCTTGCGCGTATGTACTTAAATGGTCTCCTTCCCTTAAGTCCGGGCGAATCAGGAAAAGAAGCCGGGTTAAATCTGTACCAGGAAATTTTGAAAGATCCTGAGGCCGGAGCCCATAAGAAGGCGGAGGCAAGATTCGCCCTGGCGGTTACTTATTTAGAGAATAGAATACATTTCCCTCGCCGAGAAGCGAGGAAAGAGGCTCTCAAGTTATTAGAAGAGATCAGGGAAGACCCATCTTCGCGCTTTTCTGAAAAGGATTTTGCCATTAAGGCCATAGCTCGCTTAAAAAAAGAAAAAAAATAGGGTGATGCGTTACCTTTCTTAAAAATCTTTTTGAGTTTTTATAGCCGATATAGATGTTTATTATGTAATAATTTTATAAATAATCTAATTAGTTCATTTTTTGCTTAACTTATCTATTTTTATAACGTTATAATCTATTTGTTCCTTAGTATTTTATTACCTTACCTTAGAAAACGAGTGTGCTATGGAGTTAATGTGATGCGTGTACCTTATAAAGGAATAAAGGTAGAATGGCAGAGTGATAAAGATCTTTATCTCTATCTGCCGTGGGTGACGATCATCTTGGAAACTACCGAAGAGGACAGGGTGTGGGTAGGACAAGCTATCGCGGATTTTGATGACCAGCCTTACTCCCCCGAAGCTCAAAGGTTTTTAGAAAATTTGTCGAATTATCCTATTTCTTACCTTGCGCCAAGAAAGCAGGCGGATGTTAAAGAGTTGGGCGTGGTCACTTTTTCTCTTCCCCCTTCTTTTGACCTTACGACGCCTCGAACCTTTGCGCACTCGATGGGAGCACCGTCAGCTTTGGTTCTTGAGTGTCAATTAAACTGGTCATGGGAGCTTCATGATATTCTTGACGCTTGTCGGATGGAGGAAGAAGGTGCCTATGACCCCTTAAGCGTTATTAGTTACTTAGAGAGTAAGAAACTTGATATGGCAAGGGAAAAACAATCAAGCTATCGTGCCTTCCGTCGGCGGTTAGAGGATATAAAGCAAGAAAATAAAGATCAGTTCTTTAAGGTAATTGCGTGGCTTGTAACCCAAAATTATTATAAATCTCTTTGGTTTAAAGAGTGTGTAACTCCGGCTCTTTTTAGTTTTGAAAATGGTCGAAAAACCATCGAAGAGTTCATAGCGATAGAAGAAGATTACACCCAAAACCTAAAGAAATTTTTGGAGTTTCTCGCCCCTCAAGAGGAGGGCGATAACCTTATTTCTTCTGAAATTTTGTTTATAATGAATGCCTTAAAGTGGACAGCGCACGCATGTCCCCTAGCCTTTCTTTTCCTTATCGAGGGGATAGAGAAAAAGCATCAGCACGATGAATCTCTTATAAGCGATCTATTGAAAGAAGGAGTGAATATGGATATTCCTTATGATCCTACGTGGCTCAATAAGGGGTCCCAAGAAATGTCCTTAAAGAGCATGCTGAGCGAGTTAATGCTTTTTTTACCCTTGCAAAATAAGGATTCGCTTATTTGCGCTGTGCGCTTACTAGAGCTTGTGATGTATTTCGATTATCTTCCTTGGGAGGAACAAGAAGTGCTTGAGACCGCCCTGTTAAGCAAGCGTATAGGATAATCTATACACCTTTCTTGGTATAAATGCTTATCTTAGAAAAGCCCTAGATGGCCATATTGATTATTTCCTTGATAGCGCCTGTGGCACGGTTAATAACATTGGCGGATGTCTTGAGTGTCATCAAGGCGTTGTTTAAAGCAAGTGCCGCTCCCACCACATCGGTTTCGTGTCTTGCAGAGTCCATGCTTACTTTTTCAGCTCCTTTAAGGCTTTGAACCGTCTCGTTAACCAGGTTGTTAAAATAAGAGCTAAAAGACGGGCTGCTTGTTGCGACTTTTTTTGGGTTAAGAGGGCCTTTTAGCATTTCAAGAGAGGATGAGGTTGGCAGTAAATTGATCTCGTTCATTTTAGGTCGTGCTCCTTTATACTTCTAATAAACTAATAGCCTTTTCCCGCATTTGATTGACTGATTCAATCACGGTAAGATTTGCTTCGATCGCTCGCGTCGTTTCTTGGGCATCAAACATCTCAAAGATGTTATTAACGTTTGCTTCTTTGACAAACCCGTTCTCATCCGCTGCAGGATGTCCTGGAGAATATTTGATAGGAAAGGGTGTCGGGTCGACATCAATGCTATGAATGCCTACCAGAGCAGCCCCTGTAGCGGCATCAAACTCTTCTTTAAAACTTACTACTTTGCGTTGATAAGGATCACCCCCAGGTTCCTCAGCGGTTGTATGAGTATTCCCAAGATTTTCAGAAATAAGCCGCATACGCACGTTTAAAGCATAAAGGGCAGAAGCCGTAGTTTGAAGCATTCCTTGGAAATCCATCGTTAACCTCCTTCAGGCTTGTTTACATTGGTCGTATGTTGGCAGCTTCAAATAAAGCATAAATTTTTTTGTAATGGCCGAGCATTTCTCTATAACGGGCTTTTGTATCTGCCATTTTTATAAGCTCTTCTTGGACCACGACACCGTTTCCTGTCTCTGTCGATTCACGAGTATCTGATTCAGTCGTCCCAAAATCTTTTCCAAGCCTTGAAGGTCGTGTGATATGGGCTGGATGTGTTGTTTTTAAGTTCACATTCTTCTGGACATGATTTTGGAAGGAAAGAGGCTTAAGATCTTGAGGAGAATAATCGGGCGTTTCCGAATGCGCCACATTTTCCGATAAGACTCGTTGACGCTCAAGGAGCCATTGAGCTCGCTTGTTGATATCGTCCACCACTTTTAACCCATTTAAGATCATAAAACCTTCCAAATTTTTGATTACTTTGTTTACTCTTATCAAAAATTGTCCTAACATTTGGTAAATGAATTGTTAACATTATAAAACTAAATAAGTGAGCCTCCATGTTGTACCTAACGCGTAAAAAGGGTGAAACCATTATTATCAACGATGATATAAGGCTCACAGTCATTGAAGTGCGTGGGAAGACTGTTAAATTAGGGTTTGAATTTCCCAGTTCAGTTACCGTCCTTCGTGAGGAGCTCTATGATAAAATTATGAAAGAAAACCAAACCTCAGCTCAAAATACGATAGATTATTTGTTAAGAGAGGTAAAAAAATAAATCTCTTATGAACCATAAACAAACGCAGAAGACTCTTCAGGAAATCCAGCAAGATTTAGATACGATGAGCCGCATGCTAGCCTCAGCTCCAAAGGCTTCCGAAATGGTAGGGATAGCGAAGAAAATTACGGAGATCTTTGAAAAAACAAAAACTTTCTCGCCTTCAAAAGAATGGGGAGAGGAAGATCAGAATACGGTTCTTTGTTCTCTTGCCCATATAAATGTTATTTTAGACCTTTTAAAAGAGCAAAGCCTTACAATTTCTCAAGATCTAAAAAGCCTTGGAACACAAAATCTTATTTTAAAGTCGTATATAACGCCTCCTTCCAACCGTGACCACTCCCCTACTTCCGTAGAGGCAGAGAGCAGGAAAAAGCATGAGTGATATGATCTTTAAAATGCTTTTGGCCTTAGCCGTTATTTTAGCTCTTATCCTTATGGTAACATGGATATTTGTGACATTTATCCTTAAGGACGACCAGTTTTTCAAATTCCGGTGGAGGGCCCAGGAGAAACAGTCAAAGAACCAAGATATCGTAAGGCTCAAACAGGTTTTGCCTCTCGATACGAAAAGGCGATTGATTGTGATTGAGCGTCAAGGGTTTTATCATCTGATTTTATTAAGTCCGCACGGGGATAAGGTGATTGATGGAGGACCTTTATCGTCGGTTCAAGCGAGTACATCCAAGGTCTCATGCTTATAAAGGTAAAAAAATTCTTTCCTCAATGGGCGGCCCTTTGCCTTATTTTGGTTGGTTTGTTTGGTTTCTTACCATCTCTTAGCGCGCAAACCATTAGCTTAGATCTGGGAGGAGATGGGTCGCTCACATTACGCTTGGTCCAAATCATTCTGTTAGTGACGGTATTAAGTTTAGCCCCGTCTATCTTAATTATGGTTACTTCTTTTACCCGACTTGTCGTGGTATTTTCTTTGCTCCGAAATGCTTTAGGGTTGCAAAATACTCCCCCGAATGCGGTGCTGATTAGTTTGTCATTATTTTTAACGCTGTTTATTATGCAGCCTACATTTGAGCGTGCATTTAAAGAAGGGGTCCTTCCTCTTACGAAGCAAGAAATAGACATCGAGGAGTCTTGGAAAAAAAGTACAGATCCTTTCCATCAATTTATGGCGCAGCACGTGCGTTCCTCAGATTTGGAACTTTTTATGGATCTGTCACGTATAGGCAAAGTCGAAGCAATAGAAAATGTGCCGTTAAGAGTATTAACACCAGCTTTCATGATAAGTGAGTTAAGACGTGCCTTCGAGATTGGTTTTCTTATTTTCCTTCCTTTCTTGATTATTGACATCGTGGTAGCGTCAATCCTAATGTCGATGGGAATGATGATGGTACCGCCTGTGATGATCTCTTTGCCATTTAAGTTGATCTTTTTCGTGCTTATTGACGGGTGGCATCTAATAGCTGGGAGCTTAGTGCGAAGTTTTTCCGGATCGTAGGGTTCTCTCCGTAGCGAATAGGTACAATACCTTCTACTATAAAAAATTTAAAAAAGTTTAGTATAAATTAACGAGAGTTAAAGTTTTTGGCGTCACTTCTGTTAAGTTAGAAATAAAAAATAAATTAGATAGGATACGGCCTATTATGGTGAAAGAACAAATTAAAGAAGCAGTAAAGCTTATCCATTTAGGGGAGCTTGTTGCTTTTCCCACAGAAACGGTTTATGGCTTGGGGGCAGATGCTACCAACGATAAAGCAGTAGCGAAGATTTTTGCTCTTAAAAACCGCCCTAAATTTAACCCTTTGATTGTTCATTTTTCGTGTGCGAAGGATGTTTTTAACTATGCAATAGCTAATGAAAGGGCGAAAGCTTTAGCAAAAAAATTTTGGCCGGGGCCTTTGACCATGGTCCTAGCCCGGGGGCGGGATACACCCTTGTCTCTTCTTGTTTCCGCTGGCCTAGACACGGTAGCGGTACGGGTTCCTAAAGGAGAGATAGCCCTCGAACTGTTAAAGCAATCTAAATGTCCTGTTGCTGCACCAAGTGCGAATAAATTTGGCTCTCTCAGCCCAACGTGTGCGGAACATGTTAAAAAGCTAAGTGATAGCCTGTATGTCCTTGATGGAGGGTTTTGTGAATATGGTGTTGAGTCAACCATTGTCGACGTATCGCAAGATGTGCCTATTTTATTAAGGCCAGGCGCTATTACTCTCAAGCAGCTGCAAGATGTTGTGGGTCCTGTGGCTTCGAAACAAAATGAGGCCGGAAAGATCACAGCGCCAGGTCAATCGCCTAGCCATTATGCTCCCTCTCTTCCAGTGCGCTTAAAAGCAACCTATGTGAGGCCTGATGAAGCTCTCTTGGCCTTTGGGCATAATTACCCTATGGGGGCAAAAAAGACACTTAATTTAAGTACACGCGGCGATCTTATGGAAGCTGCCGCTCACTTATTTGCTATGTTGCATGAACTTGATAAACCAGAGTACTCGGGGATTGCCATTTCTCCCATTCCTCACGAAGGCATTGGAGTGGCTATTAATGATCGCCTCCAAAAGGCAGCCGTTCAAAGGCCTTTAGTCTAATGATAGAAAGAGGGCGCATGTATAGCGGTTATGTAAGAAGCCTAGGAAAAGGAGGCTTCCATGATATGTACTATATAGACACGGATCCAACGGGTGAGAAGCCGCCCGTCCTGTGTGTACATGGGCTCTCACGTAATCATACCGATTTCCTGTGGCTGATTGAGGCTTTACAACATAAATATCGTTTTATTGCGCCAGACATCGTGGGCCGTGGACGGAGTGATTGGCTACCAGAGCCTGCCTTCTATACGTATGAACAATATATGCAAGACATAACCGTCCTTATCGCTCGCCTTAACGTTGAAGCCGTTCAATGGATTGGCACCTCAATGGGGGGGCTTATTGGGATGATATTAGCGGCACAACCAAAAACACCTATTACAACTCTTATCTTGAACGATATTGGCCCTTTTATCGAGAAAGAAGCTTTGCAAATGATAGGGCATTACGTTTGTAAAACCCAAGAGTTCATAAGCCTTTCCGAGGTAATATCTTACCTAAAATCCATTTATTGCAATGGGCCTCTTGAGAATAACAAAGAATATTGGGAGGAAAAGGCAAAGAATAGTACTTATCAATCGAAGGGTTATTACTATTTGGCCTATGATACGAATATCGTTCAATCTCTTAAAAACCCGGACCATGTTCAAGAGGTGAATTTATGGCCCGTGTGGGAGCAAATTTCTTGCCCAACCTATGTAATTCGCGGGAAATGCTCAAAAGTCTTGACGAGGGCTTGTCTCGATAAGATGCTCCAATCACTCCCCTCACTGCGCAAGTTTATCGAGCTTCCGGATGTGGGACATCCTGCGGCTTTGGTAACGAGTGAGGAAATCACCGCTATTGATGCTTGGTTATCTAAAGATTAAAAAGTTATTATAAATTTGTCATAAGCATAATGAATATTAGCCCTACATATATTTATCGTTGATTTTGCTTTTATTTTTTATTATACCATTTATTAGCTTTCATTTTCCTAGGAAGCGGCAAAGCGCTTCCAAAGTCATGAAATTTGGGTGCAATACCCAAATGGGGGCCTTATGGCCCAAGGGTCTTCGGATCCTACGTCTCCCAGACGTGAAGCCTCCCTGTTAAACTTAGGCCAGCTTTGTCTGGCCTCTTTTTATTTTTCATTTTTTCATTAATACCTTTATAATTTCTTAAAATAGGTCCAGAGGATTTTGTGGGGGTTATGGAAAACGAAAAAACTTTATTAAGAAAAAGGATGAAGTCCTTACGCGCGACCTATTGCGGCGCGGACCCGTCAGAGGCACAACGTTCTGAACACCTTGTAGCGGGCTATTTCTGTGATGTTTTTCTCCCCTATCTTTGGGAAGAATTTTTTTCGTCTCGCGAAAGGCTTCTTGTCAGTGGTTATTGTTCTATTTATAATGAGTTAGATCCCTTGCCTCTTATGGCCTTATTAGAGAAACAAGGACATGTTGGTTGTTTGCCAAAAGTAGAAAAAGGAAAAGAAACTTTATCTTTTTATCCGTGGTCGGTTGGTGGATCGCTTGAAAAAGATGCGGCTGGGATTTTATCTCCCTTATCAACGAGATTCGGGGTTTATCCAGATGTTATCTTGGTGCCTTTGCTGGCGTTTGATTGTGACGGTCATCGATTGGGATATGGAAAGGGATTTTACGATAAGACACTCAAGGCACTTGAAGATCAGTCCCATATTTTTACAACGGTAGGTCTAGCTTTTTCCTTTCAAAAAGTTGATTGCCTTCCAAAAAATGCCAGGGATATGGCGCTTGATTGGATAATAACAGAAAAAGATATTTTCTACCCATCAAAGGCAAATAGGAGGTAAGATGAAACTGCTTTTCTGTGGCGATGTTGTAGGCCGTTCCGGGCGACAGGTGATAGAGCATTATATCCCCTTATTGCGAAAAGAATTAGCCTTAGATTTTGTTATTGTTAATGGAGAGAATGCAGCGGGGGGCATTGGAATTACCAAAAAGATTTGTGAACAGTTTTATGAGAGCGGTGTTGATGTTATAACATCTGGCAATCATATTTGGGATCAAAGAGAAATTATTAATTATATTGATCAAGACAACCGCCTTTTGCGCCCCCTCACCTATCCGCAAGGAACGCCAGGGGCTGCGTATGGGCTTTATACTCTTTCATCAGGATTAAAAATCTTTGTAGTAAATATTATGGGACAGCTCTTTATGCCAAAAGTTGAGGATCCCTTTCGGGCTATTCAAAATCTCCTCAATGAATATAAATTGAAAGAGCATTGCGATTTTATTTTTATTGATTTTCATGGGGAAACGACCTCAGAGAAAGCAGCCTTTGCTTATTTTGTGGATGGTCAGGTGTCAGCCGTGGTAGGAACGCATACCCATGTCCCCACCGCCGATCACCGTTTGCTCCCCAAAGGAACAGCTTTTCTTTCTGATGTTGGTATGTGTGGCGATTACCAGTCGGTGATTGGGATGAGGAAAGACCTATCTTTACAAAGATTCTTAACGCCTATTAATCCGCCACGTCTTCTTCCTGCGGAGGGAGAAGGAACCTTATGTGCTGTTTTCTTGGAGCTTGACGATGCATCTGGCTTACCTATTACGATCACTCCTATTCGCTTAGGCGGCGCTTTATCGCCAGCGTATGTTTTGTAAGTACAGCGCTTATATATGTTTCACGTGAAACAAAAGGTTCAGACATGAACAGCAGAAAAGATAAAAAGCATTTCATTGTTTCACGTGAAACAGAAGAAAGACTTCAGCAGTTTGTGGAGATTTTAAAAAAATGGGACAAGTGTAAAAGCCTTGTGGGGGCAAAAGACATCGACAAAATTTGGGAAAGACATATAGAAGACAGCATTCATCTCGCGCATTATATTAAAAATAAGGGCGCGCGCATTGTTGATGTAGGCAGCGGTAATGGTTTTCCTGGTGTGGTACTAGCGATTCTTTTGGCTAACCCCCTCATGCTTGTCGAGCGCTCTCAGAAGAAATGTGCTTTTCTAAATTTTGTTAAGGCAGAGATGTCTTTGGACTTTCAAGTTTGCTGCGAGGATATTGAGAAGGTAAAGCAAAAGTTCGATGTGGTCACTGCTCGCGCTTTTGCATCTCTTGAAAAAATACTGTGCCTTACCCGCTCTATACGAGATCGCCATACTCTTTTTCTTTTAAGCAAAGGAAAGCATTATAAGAAGGAAATCATGGAAGCACAAAAGAAATTTAGCTTCCATTATGAGGAAGAAGAAACATTTTGCGGCGGAGGGGTTATCCTTTCTATTAGGAATGTAGAGGAACTCACGCCCTTATACATTAAAGCAGGAGAAAAACAAACATAGCAGCCAATGGGGTCGAGAGGCTAGCCTACTCTCTCCTTCTTAGAAAACTGACGAGGCGCTTTCTCAGCCTTTAGGGCTCCTTTCTAGTAAGGTTCCTGTAAAATTAGCATATCTTTGAGGCAGTGAGCGTTTCATCTTGGGAGAGAGAAAAGGTCGAGAAGAGAAAATAAAAAGATAAAATAAGAGCAAGATCCCTCCCATGCTTTCTAAGTATAATAAACAAAGATATATTTAAAACATTCAAGAAAATAAAAAGAATATTCTCTATTTCATGAAAGCCTCCCACGGTGAAAGCCTTCTTTCGGATACCTGAAAAATTTCTAAGTTTTTTTGATTCATCTTATCTCTGCGAGAGTCATGAGATATAAATCTACTTCCTCTTTATAAAAAGCTCCTATAGCCCTCGAGAGGGGCTCAGCCTCATTTTAAGCTCTCCATAAATAATTGATATTATATAAAAATATATGCTATTTAATCTAAAAGTTGCTAGTATAAAATAATATGTTAGTTAAATAAATGTAATTTTATTACTTCAAACATATGAGGTAATTTCATGTCGCGCAAGTTTCTATTCTTCTCATTTTGTCTATGCCTATCTTTATCGTGTGCTCCGACTCTCTGTTGGGGGATGCATGAGAGCAGCGAAGGAGAGGGAGAAGAAGAGGCTTCCATGCCTACAGTGGGTCCTTCACATGTCTCCACTCATGCAAGAGAGGGGGAAGGACACGAGCAGCTACCTTCTTTCTTGTCGAACCTTCTGGCACAATTGCGATCTTTCCTTGCTCCTGCAGGACAAGATCAAACGATGTCCGCTATAGGGGAAGTTTTTACAGGATCAGCCTCTTCTTTGAGCTTGGCTCTTCCTCTTGGGGATCCCGCACAGGCGCTGCGGCACTCTCTTGAACAACAATTCCGGCTACCATTAACAAGAGAAGGATCACCTGGTGAGCGCGTACGGTCCTTAGTGTGGCCATTACAAAGGTTTTATCTACTTATTTATCCTAGGCTACTCACGGAGAGCGCAGAAAATTTGCGCGAAAATGGCCTATTTCGTTTTCTAAGAGCGGCTCGAACTCTACCGGCAATTCCGCGAGACATCTTTACCAGCGAAGGTATCCTGGGGACTATAGTGATGAGATCAAGAGTAGATAGCCTAGAGACGTTACGTTACTGCTTGGATGAAGAGGGAGTGCCTAATAGCCAGGCGTTTATAGAGCGTGTGCGTGCTCAAGGTTATCTCATAAGCCAGACACCATTTCAATTGGCTATTCAACAAGGGCGTCGAGCTGACGCGAGAGAGTCAGAGCATTTTTACCCTTCAGGAAGACTACTTACGCTGCCTCAGACTTTCATATCTTGGTTAGGGCCTGCTCCGATCATCTTAAGTCTTACCAGTAACCTATTGAGAAGGCTACCGAACTTGAATGCTCTTTCGCACGTAAAGTATTTCATACTTGATCGCAATAAATTTCAAGATGTTCCCAACATAAGTGGACTCACGTGCTTGGTGAAATTATCTATGATGAGTAACTCTCTAACCTCTCTTGCCAATCTTAATTTTATGGACCTTCCTACAAGCTTAACCTCCTTGGAGCTTCCCTTTAACCAATTGACGGGAGATAGGTTGAGGCCATTAAGGAGGCTTCGGAGCAACTTACGACAGTTGGTGCTTGACGAAAACCCCTTAGGAAGATTGCCAGAAGATATTTTCTCAGGCTTTACAGGATTGGACGGCTTATACTTAAGGGGGGCTGAGTTAAGGGAGCTGCCCCCTTCCCTAAGTAGCTGCAGCAATCTAAGAACTTTACGTATTTCTGGCAATGAGTTAATCAACCTTCCTCCGTCTCTCTCTCGCTTGACCGCCTTGAGAGACCTTGATGCATCGGATAACAGGTTGGGGCATGGTGATGAAGGGATGAATTGCCTCAGTGCTTTAACACACTTAACTGTGCTCAACGTATTAAACAATAACTTAACTCAGCTCCCCAATGGCTTCAGCCAACTTGTGAACTTGATTGGATTATTTGTTGGAAATAATAATTTGGTCAATCTCCCCTCTTTCCTGTTACACTTTCCAACTTTAAGAGGGGCGGATTTCTCTCATAATCGACTAGCCGCTTTGCCAGATTGGTTCGTGTCTCTCTTGGTGCACAGCCCTATTACGCCTGAACGCCGCCATATATGGGTGAACCTTGTAGGCAATCCCTTACCAGAAGAGACGATCTACCAGCTGCTTCTTGCCTGCTATGAACAGAGGAGGCATAACTCGTTCATCTATGAACTCGTGATTCCGGTTCGTCGCTCATTAGCCTCTCTTCAGCTGCAGGCGTTAATTGAAAGGCTGAAGAATGAGCAATGGATAACTATTAAATATGAAGATGATAAGAGATAAAAAGACAGTCCGTAAGAGACATCCTTGATCCGTGGGCGAGGTGGCAGTAGCTCGGTCTTTTTCGGCGGAGGAGGAGAAGTATTAAGCTACCGAAAGGCAAATCACGTAGATGCCTGCAGCTAAAAGAAAAATAATAATCTTCCTGTACGAGCCGAATGAGCCTAGGAATAAAATAAGAAAAAAGAAAGAGGAAGAGGGGCATGTTAAAAAAAGGATAGTTAAGAAAAGGGAGGCAAGTTTAGTGAAAAGTTATATAATTTTAGAGAAAAAGGAGTGACATCATATGTCTCGCAAATTTTTACTCGGGTTGTTTTTTTGTTCCTATCTTGGTCTTCTACCCAGCTGGGGAATGTATAGTGGAAGTGAGAAAGAGGTAGAGGAAGAGGAGGTTCCCAACGCTACTCAGGAGGTATTTGGCCCTTATAGTCCAGGAGTAGAAGGAAGATCGTCTTTTTCCGATTATCTTTCGTGGCTAGCGTTAGGAGGTCGCGAAGGAGAGAGGCAAGGTATGCCCTTGCTCGAAGAGATAACGTCAGGGAGCTCTTCTTTGGGTATGCCCCTTCCTTTCGCTCATCCAGCGCAGGTACTACAACGCTCCGTGGCTTTACATCCACTCACCTTAAGGCGCCCTTTAAGTAACGAGCAGCAGTCACGTTGGGCCCAGTCGCTCTTCACGTCTATAACGCAGGCATTGCAAAGAGCATATGTGGCCATTTACCCTGCGCCACTTGATCAAGAGACGAGCGTAAGTGCGGGATCGGATCTGCTACGAGCAGCCCGCTCACTCCCTGGGATCTCTCCAGATATTTTTAACGTTCAGAATATTGTGCGTACTTTAGTAATCTCAGCGGACGTGGATAGCTTAGAGAGGTTAGAGCACTACTTGGAGGAACAAGAAATATCTAACCGTGCTTTTCTTAATGACGTGCAGGGGCGCGATTACCTTCTGTCAGAAAATACGTTGCTTGTTGGAGGGCGGAGGTTTGGCGAAGCTTTGGACCTCTCGCGCGGGCGATTAATGGCGCTGCCTTCCCGCCTTGAGCCTTCAGAGGTATCCGGTGTGCGCTCCTTAAGCTTTGCCAATAACCTCCTGCTGAGGCTGCCTCCTAACTTTGGCCACCTTTTTTCGAGTGCTTTATTGTTATGGTTTCTTAAGATTCTATCTGGTGAAAAATAGCGGCGCTAAGAACCACCTTGCTTCAGGCAGGTGGTTGAAAGTCTTGTTAGATATGAAATTAGCTTCTGCGTACTTTCATCCAACTTATAAAAAAACCTCCTATCCCTAACCAAATTCCTATAAGGAAGTACCCAATAAAATCAATGTAATAAAAGGGGACGTTGGGTAAAAGGCGCTTGCCTTCGGAGATAAATATTAAGAAAGCTACCATAATAGGAACGCTTACAAATATAATGTGAGAAAATTCTTTCTTCTTATGGAAAAAATGTTTGTTAGTAAAATAAACGTCCTCGACAAGGATGCACGACCAAAAACCAAGCAATGCACCGCTTATTTTAAGGAGGGTAAAATTATCAAAGGGGTCGCCCGGGTACGACAAGAAAAAAGCTAATTCTATAAGGGCTAATACTGATAGTTTTCCCCATAAAGATAATCTTTGCCATGTGAGTAGAGGGCGATCAGTAAGGCGTCGTACCGCTAATAAAGTTAAGACGCCGAAAACTAACCCCCCTATGATGTCACGCACAAAATGAACTCCCAGATAAGGTCGAGATAGACAAGTTCCTATAATGAGGACAAGAGCGAGAAGATAGAACCAACGTTTTTTTACCTCCAAAGCAAGTCCTCCCCACATAGTAAGAGACTGCCATGCATGCCCACTGGGGAAAGACCAATCATACACTTTATAGAGATGATAAGCCTCGGGGGGTCTTGGAAGTTGCCAAACACCCTTGAAGATTGTTGACAGAAAAATAGAAATACCGGTCAAAAGAATCACGCGTCGGAAAGCTTCCGGGTGCCAAAACCAATATCCAAGCATAAAGAAGGGAATAACAAAACTACTGTTACAAAGCTCAGATAAAAGGATAGCAATAGTATTAAGCCAATCAGTACGAATCGAAACTAGCCAAAGCTCAAAAGAATTCATACGAAAGACACTTTCTGTGACTCACTTAAATTTACATAAAAACAGGAGAGCGGTTGAATAGAGCCCTTTTGGAGGCTCTTGCTTTTTTACATTTTATCATCTAAATTTCATTTAAAAGGAAAAAAATGGGAAATTCAATCATTTTCTTAATCACCTGTTTATGCTATACAGTTATGCTATGCAAGGACATCATTATAGAATAGGGCTGGTAGCTTTTTCATGGGGTACTTAACACTAATATCAAAACTTTTTGCAAGGCAGGTAGGTGTCGATGATTATGGGAACACCTATTACGAATCCCGCGATATTTGGCCTAATGCTTCTCAAAGAAAGAAGAGATGGGTGGTTTATAAAGGGGAGCAAGAAGCTTCCAAAGTCCCTTCTTCTTGGCACAATTGGTTGCACTATAATACCGACATGCTTCCCCAAGGAGAAGCAAAAGCATTTAATTGGCAAAAGCCTCATCAACCAAATTTAACAGGGTCATCAAAGGCTTATAAACCCAGAGGGGCCCTTGATCTAAGTGGAAATGAGCAAGAAAAAGATGCCTATAATAAAAAATTTTATCATGCTTGGACGCCAAAAGAAGAAAGTCATAAATAATGCGCTATAATGTCGTGGAAGTTATTGTGGGGGCCGTTGTATTAATGATCGCTGCTTTTTTCATGATTTTTGCTTACCAATCTAGCCAGTGGAGGTCAAAGGAAGGTTATCCGTTGACCGCTCGCTTTGATCGAATTGATGGGATCCATGTGGGAAGTGATGTAAAAATGAGCGGCGTGCCTATTGGGGTAGTGGACCATATTTCCATTGATAATCAATCATATTTGGCGGTGGTAAAGCTCCTGATCCAACCAAAATATTTAATCCCAAAAGATAGTATTGCTGAGGTTATAAGTGAGTCCTTCCTTGGCAATAAAAGCATTAATATTATTGCTGGTAATAGTGATGATATGTTGAATGCGAGTGAGCGTATTTTCCGTACCCAATCGTCCATCAGCTTCGAGTCACTCATTGGTAAATTCCTTTTAAAACCTGATGATGTGGAATAAGCGCTTTTTTCTTGGATTGTCTATTATCCTAGGCGTAATGGCAGGGAGTGGAATTGGCTCCCTTCAAAGCTTCGCTTCACCTTATTCCCCTGAAAAAAAGGAAGATTCCTCTCCCTTCCCTTCCCCTGAAAAAGGGAGGGTAGATAGGCAGGAGGAAAGTTCCTTTAAAGAGGAGGAACCGCTAAAAAACTCTCGCTCTGCGTTGATCGACGAGGTTTTAAAATCGAAAGATGCTCTCAAAACTAAAGAATTTCCGCCTGAAAAGAAAGTAGATTATATCTTAGCAGATGAGGCAACAATAGGTGTGTTAGATAAAATCACCGGGCGCATTGAGTCTTTCAAATTAAAAAGTAATGAAGAAAAAAAATTCGAGCAATTGGCGATCCGTCTTCAAAAATGTTATACAACACGCCCCGAAGACGAGCCGGACGCTGTTGGCTTGTTACAAATAAAGGAAATATCTAAAGAGAAAGAGGAAAAGGAACTCTTTTCAGGATGGATGTTTGCGTCGAGCCCTTCTCTTTCAAGCTTAGAACATGCCGTCTATGATGTATGGATGATAAATTGCTCCAAGGTCTCCTCTTCCCTGCTCGAGCCTGATCGTCATGATTCAGCTCACGTCAAATCTTTTCCCATTGATCGGGAAAGAAAACAGAAAGCTCTAGAGCATCCCCAGGGAAAAGTGGTGACTACCTTTTGAAGATGCCGACCTTCAATCTAATAGTTGTAGAGTGCTGGTATCTTCACGAACAGCCCGGCTGTGTTTTTGTTGAGGTTTTCCTTAGGAAAATGCTTAGGTTGGTGCCCTTTTAAGAAATGTTATAGACCCTCTGAAAGGGGCTTATGAATGGCCAGAGGTCTTAGGGCAGTCCTTGAGAGCGGGATAACATCGGATACCTAGGAAGGGCAGTTAAAGCTAGGTAACAATTCGGTAAGAGAGCGATTTGTTAAGCTCTTGAGACCAATATACACGCAGAGAAAGTCAAATAGGCATTGTGTGTACGGGATAATGGGAGAGGAAGGTGAGCCATGGCATCCCTCTTCTCTAAGGAGGAAGAAGAACCAGGTACACTATCGCCTTACAGGAGGTGAAAGAACAAGCCCTTATTTATATCTTGTAGGGGCACCCTTGTTAAGGAACGTGGCAAAAACATAAAGAGCTCCTAAAAATAAATACCTTAAAAAAGAGGGAGAAAGCTCCTATTCAAAAAAAGAACGAAACTTCTTCCTTACTTGAAAGGAAGCCGCTTTTTTCGAGTGCTCTCAGGAAGCATTGCCTCTTCTCGTCTTTTTCTATTTCTAATAAAATTAGGATGCCACCCCATTTTCTTCAACCATCTCATTGGGGACATCTTTTTTAGGGGCCGCTTTTGCAACGCCCACCAGAGCAGGGCGTAGGAGACGATCATAAATAGTGTAGCCCACCTGAATGACTTGAACAATGGTCCCGGGTTCTTTGTCTTCCGAAGGTACTTCAAACATAGCTTGGTGAAGCGCAGGATTAAATTTTTCCCCCAGAGGATTAACGGGCTTTATCTCAGATTTTTCTAAAATAGCCGATAATTCCTTTTGGGTTATCTCGATCCCTGAAATAAGGGAGAGAAGGGCCTCAAGGTTTTTTTCTTGTTGATCTTTTTGCGTACTCTCTAAAGCCCGAGCGAGGTTATCAGCGATCGAAATGACTTCCCGCGCAAATTTTGTAATGGCATATTTTGCGGTTTCCTCTCTTTCTCTTTCTAAACGTCGCCGAGTGTTTTCCACCTCCGCTAATGCTCTTAGTAACTGATCTTTGGTGCTTGCTAACTCTTTTTCCAACGCCTCAATTTTTTGAGAGGCTCCTTTGTCTTCCTCCACTTGTGTGGGGGTCACCCCTGAGTCACAAGCCTCTTCTTGATGGTTTGTCTCCTCCCCTTTTATTCCATTTCTCTCTTGACCTGTCTGGGGAGATAAGTGGTCATTGGTATCTAACATTCTTCATCCTCTTCTTTAAGTTTCGTTAATTTCCTCAAGGGTCTTTGCGGCGTAATCGACCATAGAGATAACACGTGCATAATCTAATCGGGAAGGCCCAATAATGCCAACGGCCCCCTTTACATCTTCACGCATATAAGGAGCAATGACAAGGGAACAACCTGTTCGACCAAGAAGATTATTTTCTTCCCCGAAAAGAACCCGTATCTGAGTTGCGTCACTAATATCCAATAAAAGTCGGATAAAATTCTCCTTTTTCTCTAAAGTTGTCAATACATCTTGTAAATCTTTTACCTCTTTTAAAGAAGAAACTTCATTAAGAAGATTGGATTGGCCTTTGACAATAAGTGTATTATGCTCAATTTCTTTAAACCATTCTTCTAAGCTACTTTCACTTAAAAATATTAGGAGCTTGTTGACCTTTATGCATTCATCTCTTAAGGCTTCCTGTATTCGTTTCTTTATTCTCTTAAGATCTATCCCTTTAAGAAGCGCGGTTAAGAAATTCATGGCTTCTAAAAGCTCGGATTCCTGGATGGGTTGGCTAAGATGGACAAGGCGGTTGTAAGCTTTTCCGTCCGTGGTTATAAAAATCATCATTAGCCTTTTATCGTCAAGCTTCATGAGGCCAACTTTATTAATAATATGAACGTCAAAGGACATAAGTAAGATGCTGGCACATCGAGAAGACTCGGAAAGAGCGTGCGTTAACGCTTCGCTATTTTTAGAAGCTCTCAAGGCATGCATAAAAGCACCGTGCTTCTTTTCGCGTTCTTTATTCATCTCCTGTTGGGTTAAAAGATAATCCACATAAATTCTCAGTCCCGAGGTCGTTGGAAGCCGGCCAGCTGATATATGAGGGGAATAGAGCAATCCTTCCTCGGTTAGCTCTACCATGGTGTTGCGGATGGTGGCTGGGGAAAGAGAATACTCCAACCTTTTCGCGATCGTGTTTGACCCCACTGCCTCCCCTGTTTCCAAGTAGACTTCAATGATACTTAACAAAATTTCACGAGCGCGAAGCGAGTTCATTTTTCGTAAACACAACATATGACAAATTAACAAATATCCATATTTTACCGGCAATGTTAAAATCCGTCAATCTTGAGCGACAAAAACAAAAAAATTTTCAATGATTGCATTTCTTGTATTTCAAAGGTATGACTTTTCTGTTGAGACGCAAAATAATGGGTTAGAGCATGCGAAATTTAAATAGAGCTTCTGAGGATTTAAGGGATATTAATTTTATCGCTCCTTACATTAATAACGCTGAAGGTTCGTGTTTCGTCCAATTTGGCGAAACAAAAGTTGTGTGTACCGCAACGGTAGAGGAGCGCGTTCCACATTTTCTTCGTAATTCGGGTCGCGGCTGGGTTACAGCCGAATATGGTATGTTGCCACGTGCGACAACAGGTCGGACAGAAAGGGAAGCCGTTAAAGGTCGTCAGACAGGGCGTACGCAGGAAATCCAAAGGTTGATCGGGCGCTCTTTAAGGAGTGTTATCGATTTTGAAAAGCTTGGTGAGCGGCAGATTAAAATTGATTGTGACGTTATCCAAGCCGATGGAGGGACACGAACAGCGTCCATATGCGGCGGCTATGTTGCTTTATGCTTAGCTATCTATGGCTTGCTTGAGAAAAAAATCTTGAACGCAATTCCTATTATTGATCAGGTAGCCGGTATTTCGTGTGGTCTCCTTCACCATAAAGCGCTCTTGGATCTTGATTATCAAGAAGATAGCCAGGCCGAGGTGGATGCAAATTTCGTGATCACCGGCTCAGGAAAATTGGTGGAGGTTCAAGCAACCGCTGAAGGCGCTTTCTTTACTAGCGAGCAGTTTTTCCAAATGCTAAGTCTGGCTGAGAAGGGCGTTCGTCAAATTGTTGAAATGCAGAAAAATACAATAAAAAAGGCTATCGGGAAATAAGCTATTTTTCTATAAAATGGAAATATGATACACGATCTCATCGACGATACACTGTTAATTGCCACTTTTAATCCTCGCAAGGCGAAAGAATTTTCGTCTCTTTTAAAAGGTTATCGTATTCGTGTCCAGTATGCCTTCGAGTTATCTCTGCCGGAGCCTCCTGAAACAGGGACTACGTTTGAGGAAAATGCGTATATAAAATCTTATGCAACAGCTTCTCGCACGGGCTTTGTGGCTCTTTCTGATGATTCCGGCCTTGTTATTCCGGCATTAGGTGGGCAGCCAGGTATTTATTCAGCAAGATGGAGTGGTCCTGACAAGGATTATGGCTTGGCCATGGATCTTGTTGAGCAGAAGCTTAGCAATCAAGCTGATCGGTCAGCGTTCTTTGTCTGTGTTATGTGTCTTTGCTGGCCTAGCGGCTATAAAGAATTTTTCCGCGGAGAAATTAAAGGCCACATTACTCTTAAGCGCCGCGGTATTTCGTATGTTGGGTATGAACCTCTCTTTATACCGGAAGGTATGACCTGTACTGTGGGTGAAATGTCTGCTCAAGAGAAAGCTCGCATAAGTCATCGCACCAAAGCCTTTGAAAAAGTAGCGCTTAAATATTTAACTCCCTATTTAAACACACTCTAATGAGCTCAAAGCGCTCTCTTTAAAAAAGTGATAAACTTATTAAAATGAAAAGGCGCGCGAGAATCATCTTTTATTTCATTCCCCAAGGGCCCTATCTATTGTAGATTTTTTCTCAGGTAATTAAAAAAGCGTGTAGATTATGGTGACCTGCCACACCTTATTTGTCACGTAAGGAAAAAAAGTATTTTAATGTAGGGCGAGAGATAGTTCTGTATGAGTCAAAGTAGCATGGATAATTCCTTTGGTCTTTATATTCATTGGCCTTTTTGTTTATCAAAGTGTCCTTATTGCGATTTTAACAGCCATGTGGTGGCGAACATTGACCATGAGCGTTGGTTGAGTGCTTATCTCCTCCAATTGCAACGCTTAGGCGATCAGATAGGCGCGCGATCGCTAAGCAGTATTTTTTTTGGGGGGGAACCCCATCTTTAATGAAGCCTCGGGTAGTAGAAAAAATTATTGAAAAAGCTTTACAGTTGTGGCCGGCCCAAGCCTCTCTCGAAATTACCCTTGAAGCGAACCCCACGTCTGTAGAAGCGCAAAAGTTTCAAGATTTTAAGGCCGCCGGCATTAATCGTGTGTCCATAGGGATCCAGGCGCTTGATCAAGAAGCCCTTGCCTTTTTAGGGCGCGAGCATTCGGTTAATGAAGCAGAGAAAGCATTGGATATAGCAAGCCATCTTTTTAATAGGTATTCCTTTGATCTTATTTATGGGCGGCCAGGACAGACGCTTGCTTCCTGGAAGCAAGAACTGTCGCTAGCCTTAAGCTATGTAGGGGATCACCTCTCTCTTTATCAATTAACCATTGAACCAGGGACTATATTCTATCAGCGCTTCAAAAAAGGGGATCTACAGCCTCTAGATGACAATCTGTTAGCTGACCTATATGACGTAACAGAAGAGGCTTTAAATAAGGTAGGAATGGCAGCATACGAAATTTCAAATTACGCCTCCTCGGGGGGAGAATGCCAACACAATTTACGCTATTGGCGTTATCAAGAATATGCCGGTGTTGGCCCTGGTGCGCATGGTCGCCTTTCGATGAACGGGGAAAAGGTGGCTACTCGTGAAATTCGAGCCCCTCTTATCTGGTTGGAGAAAGTAGAAAATGATCCTCCTAAGGTCATAGAAACGCAACATCTAACTCCCCAAGAAAAGGGCGCGGAAGCTCTTATGATGGGATTACGTCTCTTGGAGGGCATTACTAAGGATACATTCAAAAAGGAAACAAACTGTGAATTGGATTCCTTGCTAGAGGCCTCTGTCCTTGATAAATTATGCCAAGATGGGTTTTTAATAAATACGCCTTCTTCCCTAAAAGCTACCACTCAAGGACGACGGTGCCTTAACAGTGTGCTGCAACGCCTTTTATAAGTAGGAAAGGGAAAACAAATAGGTTCAGGGATAGTATTTTATAGCGTGTGAAAATTTAATAATCTTTTTCGCTAATATAAGATAAAATAACTCGGCGGAGATGGAAAAACATATTCAAGGAGGTGGCCTGTTTCAATGCTTAAAGAGATAAATGCAAAATTACTAGAGATGCTTGTCTGTCCACTTATGAAAACGCCTCTAAAATATGATTACGAAAAACAAGAACTTATTAGCGAGAAAGCAGGCTTAGCTTACCCGATTCATCAAGGCATACCTATCATGCTGATTGATGAAGCACGAAAAATAAGAGACGACGAAGAGGCTTAATAATTTACGTTCCTTGTAGAGTCTCCTGTGAATTAGTGAAATAATTCTTTAATAAGGCCTTTTAAGACTTTCTCAGGTTCTTTATTCTTTATCGTTCCTTGAATGGTTTCCCGAATTGTTTTGGCCGATTGCTTGACTAAGTAGCGTTTGAGCTCTTCGGTATCGAAACGCCGTTTTGGTTGGTTTAGCGGGCCTGTAAGAGACATGCGGAAAGGCGGAAGCTTTTCATGCTTTCGGAGCTTAAAACTTGCCTGGACATCAAGAGCCCACTTAGGAAGGTTAATCGTTCCTTGAGCTTCCCCTTGTCCAGCAGGCGCATCAAGCTTCACATTGTTTAAATAAGCCATCCCCTCTTTTATCGAAATACCACCCTTTACACTATTAAATCGTGTGGATCCCCGGTTCATGAAAGAGAAAATAAGATTTAAAATACCACTCAGGCTATGAGCATGGCTTATCCTGTGGCTGATTCCTTCAAGGTCAAAGCCTTTTATAGTACCGTTCGTTACTTTAAGGTCAATATCACCTTTTAAGTTTGAGACAAGGTCTGCTGGGCTTCGTCCTTTCGAATCTAAAAACGCTTTTATAAAGAATATCCCATTGGCGACATCAATATTGGCATTGCGAGCTAATAAGTGATGTAATTTGGCATCTTCCAGCGTTGCTTCGAGCATAAAGTGGGAATTTGAGAGATCGCCACTTGCCTTTAACCTTCCTCCAAATATCTTCGATTGCAAAGAAGGAAGGGTGAGCTTGCCATCCTTTAAAGTGGCTTTTAGAAAGAGATCTGTCAGCTCATTATCATTCATAATTAAGCTCGTCGCGACCAGATGAAAATTACCTTCTACTAAGTTTAATAATTTTAGATCCACGGCGTCCTTTGACCACGTATGCTCAAAATTTCCAGGAGCAGAATTCCGGGCTGATAAAGAGTTGCCCGCGACTCTAGAAGACTTTTTGAAAAATTGGTCGATATTAATATGGTTAAATGTGAGGTTCGCTTCTATAAACGGCTTTCTTTTTGTCATGTCTGCCGTAATGCTTCCAGAGAAATTAACAGGTTGACCAAAAGGACTTATGGAACCCTTTAACTTATTAAATGAAAGAGATAAGGAATGGCCAATAATCTGGGCATTCAACGACGCTCGTCCTAACAGAACATCGATCGGGCCTATATTTAGGTTTTTAAGGAGTTCGTTTGCATTGGAATGGTCAGCATCCACCCGAAAGGCATAGCTTGGCCCCTCGGCTGTTTTTTTGTAACTGCCATCAATATAAGCTTTGCCTCCTGCAATATGTGTTTCAGCTTTTACCCCCACATTATCAGGCGCACAAGACAACATCCCATTAAACGATGCAAATCCAAGGTGCGGATAATTCAATTCGCCAAGGTTTAACCAGGGTGACAAATGGTTTGTCTTAAGCTGAGCTTTAAACTCGAGCGGCTCCTTTGCTAAGTAAGCGGTGAGACTTCCTGAGACATTATAAGCTCCAAGAGAAAAAAGAACGTTTGAAAAATCGAGTTGGTTATCTAAGCATCTAAAATGAGCTGTTGCTTGTATGTTATCTTTTGCACTTACCACAAATCTATATTCTTTAAGAAAAGATTTTAACCCTTCCAGATTTTGGGACGAGATTTTTACATCCCCTACAATCGCCTTATTTTTTATGGAGCTTTCAAGCGTAAGAGAACCGCGCCCTGGCAAATCTGAGAGGTGAATAGAAAGACGTTGGGGCTCCGTAAGGTGGACTATTGCCTCTCCACGTGCATTAACTTCTTTTCCTGATTGAAGCTGAGTCTCCGTTAATTTTAACTCGTCTTTGCCGGCAGTGATTTTGCTTAAAACTGTCAAGGAGTCGGTAAGAAAACGTTTAGCGGGATCAAGAATATTTCTCTCAACAACGAGAGTCATGTTTCCAAGGAACGCCTTGTTTTCTAGAGAAAAAATTCCCTGCGCCGAGAGCTTAGAGTTTTGATAAATAAGTTCAAAAGTCGCAGGAACAGAGTGGTCGGCTTCGAATTTGCCAATTGTAAGAGAAAAATTTGTATCGATTTCGTTAAATTTTAACCGACCAAAAGATGTAAAAGGGCCAGAAAAACTGCTGCCGGACACTTGAGCATTGACTTGCTCAACTTTGTATTCTTTTCCCGTCGTTAAATATAAGAAAGTCGCATTCTCAATCTTGACCTTTTCTAAAGAAAGAGTGTCGTGAGACAATTTTGAGTACGGTTGTTTTTTCCCCTCCTGCTCTCCTTTTTCAGCGGGGGAGGAAGGGTCTGCGCTCTTGTCAAAGCTCCAGTTGGAGGCGTGGCCCACCGTTTCAAAGAAAAAAGTAGGCTTATAAAGACGAATTTCCTTTAAATAAATCTTGCCAATAAGAAGAGGTAAAAGAGCTGCACTGACTTCGATGGTTTCAACTTTGGCCATATGTTGGTAGGTCCCGCCTGGCCGATTCGATAAGCTTGCTTTTTCGATAATAAGTTGAGGGGAAGGAATAAGGGATAGGTTTATCTCTCCATCAATATCCAAATCCCGTCGAAGGGAATTTTTAAGGATCGCTTTTACATCCCCTTTGTACTCGTTCCAATTGATGAATTTGGGGGCAACCCAGGCAAGAGCAATGAGAAGCCCTAAAATGATGATAAAGCCGTAAACAATTTTCCTAATAATTAATGTAGCCCTTACAGTGTTGAGGCCTTGAACCATACGAAACTCTCTCTAATAATTTTATTAAGTATTATCTGCTATTTTAGGTAAAAATCTTTCTATTGCACGTTCTTTTTCAACAAAACTTCCGTTTTTTAAAAATAGGTATCCAAACATATAAATTTTTATAAGGGCTAGGCTCACCTTAGGTGGTTGTACTTTAAGCTCTTCAATAAATTATAGATTATATTGAATTAAAAATATATTTTTATGTAATTTATGTAAAAAGCTTCAAAATTGTACCAATATCTTTGCTAACTATTGGCTCAAAAAGCAAGGGAACAGAATATCTCTCGTGAGCTTCAAACGAAATTTGATCTCCAACGAAGCAAAAAAATTTTTCACGGAAGGAAAAAATCAGTGCCGAAGATAAGGAACGCGATTAAGGGGCTGGAAATAGAGAAAGAACGCGGTTACTTAAAAGGAAAGTTTTGTGGATTGAAATCGCTTTTATTGGTACAATCCTTTTAAATTAAAACACAAAGAAATTCCTTTATAAGGAGAAAGACATGGTATTACCTTTGATGCCGAAAGCGACGGCTGCTTGGCTTGTAGAAAATACGGCTCTTACCTTTGAGCAGATTGCTGAGTTTTGCGGTTTACATCCCCTCGAGGTCCAAGCTATTGCTGATGGGGAGGTTAAAGTTGGCCTCTTTGATCCTCTCATAGCGCATCAGCTTACGAGGGAAGAAATCGATCGCTGTGGAAAAGATCCTACAGCACGCCTTTGCTTAGCAGCGGATATGAATATTCCAACACAACGATCGAAAAAAAGTAAATATACTCCCATGGCACGACGCCATTTGCGTCCTGATGCCATTGCGTGGGTTTTAAAAAATCATCCTGAGTTGAGTTACGCACAAATTATAAAACTCATAGGCACGACAAAAAATACTATTTTGGCGGTGCAAAATCGCACCCACAAGAATACTCAAACGATTAAGCCAAGACATCCGGTTACCTTAGGATTATGTAAGCAAGAAGACCTTGAGGCGGAAATAGAAATGGCCAAAAATGTGACAAAATCAAAGGACTCTATCTCTAAATGATCTTCTTTTTGAGGGCTGTTTAAAAGGAGAGGAGTGTAGCGTCCATGCAGGTGGTTCAGGGGGGGAATTTCTCGCGCAGTTTTATTTACTCTCCCTCCTTTTTAGGGCTGAAGAGCAGACCTTGCTTTGTCGATGGCTAAGTTGCTTGTAAGGTCAATATGATTGTGGCGGTGTAAGTACCCTCGGCATAGTTTTCAGGCTTTAGGTTCCCTCTAATTTGACATACAACCGTTTTTTCTTCGCAACTTTCGCTTGTATAACGTACTTTGTCATCTGTGATCAACCCTTGCGAAAAGCTAAGTGAAAACGGGACCTTTGCCGTTTGGTTGCGATGTACTAGATTTTTATCGCCCCTCAAGGTTACTTCATGCGACGCAGGATAATTACAAATAGAGGAAAAAGAAAATTGCCCAAGAAGATTCCCCCCTTCCAGCGAAAGATCTACATTGGTATCAGGAAGGAGCAACGCACATTTTTTCTCAATCTTGCCTTCTACGTCAATTCTTCCACTGTCCTTAATATCTTCCTCGGCTAAAGTGTAGCCGACATGACTAAAAAGCGAAAAAAAGAAAATGTATATGAATAAAGCAATATTGGAATTAATTAATCTTTGCATCTATATACCTTCCTTTCACAGGGGTTTAATAAATAAACCTTGTATAAAGTATATAGTTTTTAATGGGCTTATTTACAACTAAGAGAATTTCAATTTGTTATATGTCTTTTTCTTATGGAAAAAGTTTATTGAAATAGTGAGCAATCGCATTTAAATTGATTAATCACTTTTATAGTTTTATGATTTTATCAATTCGCTAAAAAATAAGATGAGTTAGTTGCGCGGGTATGGAAAAGAAGCTCTACATTAAAACGTATGGTTGTCAGATGAATGTGTATGATTCTGACAAGATGCGTGACCTGTTGGAAAAAATGGGTTTTTCCTCGACCGATGAGCCGGGTGAGGCTTCTATTATTATTTTTAATACATGCCATATACGTGAGAAGGCATCAGAAAAGCTTTACTCGGATTTGGGGAGAGTTCGGCTCTTTAAAGAAGAGCGAGCAAGTCAAGGGGCCGAAACAATTATTATTGTAGCAGGTTGTGTAGGCCAAGCTGAAGGAGGGGAGATTCTTCGTCGCGCCCCCTTTGTCGATATTGTCGTAGGCCCTCAGACCTATCATCGCTTGCCTGAGATGATTGCTCGTGCCTTGCGTGTATCCCAGAAAGGGAAAAATAAAGGGTGTGGGATTGTGTATACCGATTTTCCTCTCGAATCGAAATTCGATGTGCTGCCTGTGCCAAGTGTCAAAAATAAGTCGTCAGCCTATCTCTCTGTCCAAGAGGGGTGTGATAAATTTTGTTCTTTCTGTGTGGTGCCGTATACGCGTGGGGCGGAATATTCAAGGCCTGTCAATGACATTATTAGAGAAGCACAAGCTCTTATTTCGCAAGGGGTGAAAGAAATTACACTCCTCGGGCAAAATGTCACCGCTTATCATGGTGAGGCACCGGATCGGAAGGGCGAGTGGTCATTAGCGCGCTTAATGTTTGAGCTGGCGGAATTAGAAGGTCTTAAACGTTTGAGATATACCACCTCTCATCCGCGGGATATGTCAGATGATTTGATTGAAGCTCATGAAAAGATTGCTATGTTAATGCCTTATCTTCATTTGCCTATCCAATCAGGCTCTAATGCGATGCTCAAGCGAATGAATCGCCAACACACGGTGGATGATTATTATCAATTTGTGGATAAGTTAAAGGAAGCGCGTCCTGATATGGCGCTGTCTACTGATCTTATCGTTGGTCATCCTGGGGAGAGCGAAGCTGATTTTGAAGAAACTCTTAAATTCGTGGAGCGGGTGAAATTCGCGTCTTCTTATTCTTTCAAATATAGTCCTCGCCCGGGAACGCCGTCAGCTATATATGAGGATCAGGTGGCGCCCGAGGTGAAAGATCGACGGTTACAAGTTTTGCAGGCATTGTTAAAGGAGCAAGAGCGTTCTTTTAATCAAAGCTGCGTTAATAAAACCTTGAGTATTTTATTAGAGGGCGGGGGACGCCACGAAGGCCAATTTGCTGGAAGGAGTCCTTATATGCAATCGGTCTATATGACGGCTCATCCACGTTTGCTCCATGAGATTGTGGACGTCAAGATCGTGGAAGCAACGGCTCATAGTCTGAGAGGGGAGATTGTTTTCCCCCAAGAAGTTGCTGCATGAAGCGAGGATAATGTGAAGTATTCGAACATGGAGCCTCTTCTCCTTGAGTTTGATAATAATCGTCTTCTTCCTATCTTGTTTGGCCAATTCAACCGTAACCTCCTCAAGTTTGAAAAAGCTTTCAACGTGGAATTATCGACCAAAGGAAATATTGTTGCCATTCGTGGCAAGGAAGATGATGCGCAACGTGTAAGCGATATTCTGCAGTGCTTGTATAAGAAGTTAGAAGCTGAAGGAGCGATGGATGCTCAAGCTGTTGATACCTTAATCCGGATGAGCAAGGAGGCTCCACAAGAAAGCTCTGGGCACCTAGGAGAAGCTATGGGCCTGGCCATTGTAACGCATCGAAAAAAAATTCCACCGCGCTCTTTGACACAATCAGCGTATATTCAGGCGTTAAGGCGTCGTGAACTTATTTTTGCGATTGGACCAGCGGGGACAGGAAAAACTTATTTGGCGGTAGCCATGGGCGTGGAAATGATGTTGCGGGGGGATGTCGACCGTCTCATTCTTTCGCGGCCAGCAGTGGAGGCTGGTGAACGGCTTGGTTTTTTACCCGGTGATATCCGGGAGAAAGTTGACCCTTACCTTCGACCACTTTATGACTCTCTTCATGACATGATGCCCAAACCAATGGTGGATAAGAAGATGAGTTCGGGGGAAATTGAGATTGCGCCTCTAGCGTATATGCGTGGGCGTACCCTTACTAATGCTTTTATTATTTTGGATGAAGCCCAAAACACCACTCCCGTTCAAATGAAGATGTTTTTAACCCGGATGGGACACAATGCTCGGATGGTTGTAACAGGAGATATGAGCCAAATGGATTTACCGCCGGGAACTCCATCCGGTTTACATGACGCCTTGGCTGCTCTGAAGGGCATTGACGATATTGCTTGTCTTCGCTTTGATGAAAATGATGTGGTACGTCATCCACTTGTGACAAAAATTATCCGGGCGTATGAAGCTCACGATACCTTATTAAAATCCTGATATTTAATAATTTTTAAGCTTTCTCCCTTATCTTCCATAAATAGGATTAATACTGAACCAATTAATATTAAAAGATGAAATATTGGGCATCGATTTTATTCTTTACTTTTCTATTAGGGGTGAGTCTTGCCATGCAAGCTTCCGACATGGTGGGTGCTTCTTCATTACTTCCTGGTCAGACGGGTGACCATATTAAGTGCCCTGATCATCTTCGACCCGAAGAGATAAAAGTTTTAGCGCAAGGCGGTATCGTGGAAATCGGCGATGTGAACGTTAAACCCCGGAAGGGTACCAGCCATATTGATCCCCAGACGCTTACGGTGGATGCATATAATATTGCTTGGAACTTAATTGGCTCTCGATGTTTTTACGAAATCCCTGAGACAAAAACCCGCTTTTCCACCACGGTTGAGGTTAATCACACCAAAGTGAAAGAGCGCTCAGCATCATCGGTGGTGGAACACCTTATTCTTGATTTATCCAATTTACCCTCTCCCGAAACACTCAGAGATAAAAGAGCCCATCAAGTGTTGGTGGTGGCCCATGGACAACAACACGCGAGGCCCCGCTTAATTTCACCTGAGGAGCTAAGGTCCTTAGCGGAGTTGTTTAAAGCCATGCATTCGATTAACACATTATCGTTTAACCGCTTAAAAATGGCTATAGAAGCGTATCCGGCTTTTATTGAAGCGTTAGAAAGCACCAAAAGGTTAAAAGCATTAAGCCTTATTCGCACGACGTTTGTCGGCTCTGACAAGAAAACCGAATCGACCGAATACGTCGCAAACGCACTTGCTGAGGGGCTAACCCATAACAGGGACATTAAAACCATCGAGATGCGTGGTGGAAAGCTTATCGGGGACGAGGCGGTATCGAAACTTGTCGATACTTTCGTCAATCATCCCGACATCGAAAGATTTCACATAGCAAGCTTAGTTACCAAAGATAATACCGCCCAAAAAGTCCTTTATCTTCTAAAGACGACCCGTATCTGGTCGCTAAAGATAACCTTTGAAAATATCAATAAAGAGCTGACTGAAGAGATTAAAAGCCGCATTAAATATAACCAGAATTTAAGGAAAAAAGGTAGAGGATTACATAATTAAAGTTAATAGGGCCCTTTTAATTTTGGGGATTTTCTTTTTGTTTTCTTGCTTTTCTTCCTTGGTAAAAGCCGAAGAAGATAACCAGGAAATTATTATCATTTATGATCCGAGCTTGATAACTAATAAGGCGGAAGATAATAAAATTTACCTTAATAACATTCAAGATGCCCACGATGTTATCCTTAGGAGAGAAAAGAGTATTAAGATGATAATCGCGGTGGGAGAGAAGGGCCACCTTGCTCTAAAGGATAGCTATAAAAAGCCTATTGTTTTCGCAAAAAACCGGGCCGACATTGATCGGCTCTTGAGGCAGCAAGAGCTTCAGCGGGGGACTCTATCAAGCGATAAAGCTATTGGTTTGTCTTCTACGTTAAGTGACCAAAAAAGGGTGAGGCAAGACACGCTTACCCTTCAAAAGCAAGGTCAACGAGAGGATGTATTTCATCGAGGAAGGCAGGAAACAAAGCAAGGGCTCGCCAAGTCGGCCGAGGATACCCAGCAACACCCTTCCATCAAGCTTCTGCCGCCTCTAACTGAAGCGCCTCGCCCTAGAAAAATAGCTTCCTCGAGACCAGATCAAGGGAATGTCTCTTTTAAGAAGCATACTCCTGATGAGACGGACAAAGGGTGGAGTAAAGCGGACCCTTCTTCTAATAAGAGCTTTGTGCAGGCAAATGAAAATTTACGGAACGCCTTTACGACGTTGAAACCCCTCTTAACCAATGTTGGCGTTAAAGAAGAAGGCTATTTATCCGATGCCGTGATCCATTATCGTCATGCTCTCGATTATCATAAAATCGGTAAAGAAGCTTTCGAGGGGCAAAAAGAACAAGTAAAGGAATTTTTAAAGAAAGAAGGAGTGCGTCTTGAGGATATAGGAACGAGCCGTGAAGGCGTCGTTAAATGGCTGACAGCGCAAATAGAGCACAATGTGAAAGAAATCACTAATAGCATTAAAATTCATCACAGTTCACCAAAAACTCCTAAAAAGACGGCACCGGCAGCCAAGGAGTTTAATAACAAGATAGAACCTTTTACCGTAAAAAAAATACAAGCTAGCCAAGCTCTTATAGGCGCCGTTGAGGCGGATACTGAAAGATTGTTGGAGGTGCCTTATAATTTTATCCAGGGCACTACAGGGGAAAAGATCGATAAACATTCATCCGCTTATAAAGACCTTATGAAAATGGAAAATGTTAAACACATTTCAGAATATTTGTCAGCGGCACATACATTGAATTTTCTAAAAGAATTGTTAGGGGAAGTGAACCCAGGGAAAGGAAAAGAAAGCATACATATAAGTCAAAAAGGTGCTGAAAAGCTTGCGGTATTTGATGCTGAGTTTGCGAACTTTTTTAAGGAAGTAAGCAACAAAGAACAAGGGAGCTCCCTGGAGAAAAGATACATCTCTTCTCTCTTTGAAGTGATTGCCCCTACCTATTATAAAAAGATGAACGGGATAGAGTTAACACAATTAGAGAAGGCAATAGAACCAGATAAGAGAGGTATTTATCGAAGCCTCTATGGTGTTTTGGAAGAATTTTTAACCACAACCTTTGGTGCTACGTTAGAAGGATATCGAGAAAAGCTTATCCCGGACGTTGCCTATCCAAAAGATCGGCAGAAAGTTTATGAGCACTTTTTTAACACGATTATTTTGTCGCAGGGGAAAGATTTTCACACCTCCAAAGCAACCTATAATAAAGCATCTGGTACACATTTCGAACATCATGAATATCAAGGAGTAAAATATCCTGTGCGTGCCAAAGGACATAATCCCCACAAAGGATACTTGGAGATGTCAGCCAGCCCCTTGCTTTATACAGGAGCTTTAGAAAAGATTGAAAGCTTACAAAACTTACACCTGAAGAATGAAATGTTGGAAAAGCTTCATCGCTACTATGATCAGGAATTAGTTCCAATAAAAAATCACACGCATGTCACCTCTACGCTTGAGCCGCATCCCTCTATTCATTACCTGAAAAAAACACGCCATGTGGAGGCAAAACGTCAAGTAGTTGAAAGACATCTTAAAAATTTGGTTACTCATATTAGTGGAAGCGTTAAAGAAACGACCCATGATGCCCATCAACACGTGAAAAATTTGCATCAGCTCGTGGCGATGCGTAATCACGATGTGACTCATTTTAAAACGACGGCTCATCACTTAAAGCAGGCTATTGAAAAGGCTCATGGAGAAAAGCATTTTAATGATGCCAAAAAGCAAGAACTCCTGTTGCTTCATCACCAAATGATGCAGATGCATGAAGAATTAGAAAGGGAAAGAGAAGCAGAAGAGCGAGCCCGCCAGGCTTTCCATAACCACCTCCATTCCTTAAAGCGCACCCCTTAAGCGAGCAAGGTTTTTGCCGACCGTGTGAAAGAACTTTGCTTTTCGTGAAGTTCTTTCTCTTTTCCTGCATAACATTTGTTTTTATAGCTTGATAAAATAGGAAAGAGGTTCTACTTTTTGATAAGTTTTAATAAGCTTCGCAAAGGAAGATCTCATGAGTACACACATCACAACACTCGAAAATGGCTTGCGCGTTATTACCAATTACGTCGATTCCGTGGAAACCGTGGCTCTTGGTGTTTGGGTTGGTGTGGGGTCGCGATGTGAATCAAAAGAAGTAAATGGTATTAGCCACGTATTAGAACACATGGCTTTTAAGGGAACGACATCCCGGACCGCTAAGGGCATTGCAGAAGAAATTGAAAATGTCGGTGGCTCATTAAATGCTTATACCTCCCACGAGGTAACATCATATCAGGCACGCATATTGGCAAAAGATATTCCACTAGCAGTGGATATTCTCTCTGATATTCTGCAAAACCCCCTATTTGATGAAGAAGAGTTCGAACGAGAAAGGGGAGTTATTTTACAAGAAATAGCTCAGTCGTATGATACGCCGGATGACATTATTTTTGATTATTTCCAAGCAACGGCTTATCCTGATCAAGCTATTGGACGACCTATTTTAGGCCCTGAATCCGTCATACGGCGATTAACCAGGGAAGATATCAAGCAGTATATGGAGGATACCTACGCCCCTCAAAGGATGGTGGTATCGGCGGCGGGGAAAGTTCACCATGAGACGTTCGTGCAACTGGTAAAAGAGTATTTTACGATGCACCTTCCAGGAAAAGAAATGCTCATTGAACCCGCTGCATATCAAGGCGGGATGTGCCGTAAATCAAAGGATTTAGAGCAGGTTAATCTGGTCTGTGGCTTTGAAGGGGTAAGTCTCCTTAACTCTAATTATTATGCAAATTTTGTCCTATCTAATATTCTAGGGGGCAGTATGTCGTCGCGCTTATTTCAGGAAGTGAGGGAAAAAAGGGGCCTTGCTTATAGCGTCTATAGTTATGTTTCCTGTTATCGTGATTCGGGCCTGTTCTCCATTTATGCGGGGACCAGCCCCGAACATATTGATCAGCTGATGATGGTCATTGTAGAGGAGCTTAACAAGATTCGGGACGACATTAAACCCGAGGAAATACAACGGGCCAAAGCTCAACTCAAGGCTAGTATTCTCATGGGGCTCGAAAGCATTTCCTCACGATGTGCTCAGCAGGCAAACCAGCTCTTGGTATTTAATCGTCCTTTGCCAGCAGAAGAGATTATTGCAAAGATCGATGCCGTAGAGCGAGAACATCTTTTGCAATTAGCCCAGACTGTTTTCTCAAGTAATCCGACGGTTGCGGCTTTGGGACCAAGTAATAAACTTGAGTCATTGCATGCTATTTCCCAAAAATTACAGCTTCCTGTGAAACGATAAATTCCCCATGAAACGATAAGCGTCTTAAAATTTGCTTGTATAAAGTTGCTTTTCGTTTAACCTATGGACGAGTTTCGCGCAAATAAGTAGTTAGATTATTCTCAATGAGTTTGACAGGCTTAATAAGCTCTTTATTCTTCTTTTTTCTTTCTTTAACGTGTCCAGCTACATGTGAAGCAGGGCCTGTTGAGGTACAGCTTTTAAGTACCGTGACAGGGGTTGGAAAAGCTAAGAAGATTCTTATAGGGGTTGAGTTTTTTTTAGAGGAAGGATGGAAAATCTATGCGCCTCAAGAAGATGAAACAAAGCCGTTTGAGCCTCCTCAGTTAGATTTTTCTGACTCTTCCAATGTGAAGTCTTTTGAAATTTTTTGGCCGCCGGCTGATACCTTTGAGCTTATCGGCGAGAAAATTAAAGGATATCGACAGCACGTTATTATACCAGTCAAGGTGACATTAAAAAATCCTGGGAGCCCCTTAGATCTTAAGGTAAAGGTGCGCTACGTAACCTGCCGCGAGTTATGTGTGCCCATGCAGAAGGAGCTCCAATTGGTTATCCCCGCGACGGGCTTTAGCCCTTCTAAGGATAGTTTAAAAATTACCCGATTCCTTCCTTCTCGTTTAAACATGTCCCAACAGAAAGAAGAGTTCTCGAATACGTGGGGAACATTCTTGTGGATGATTTTGTTTGCGATGATAGGGGGTTTCATTTTAAATTTCATGCCATGTGTCTTGCCTGTTTTATCCTTAAAATTATCCCATATTGTTACCTCAAAGAGTGAATTTAGAAACCGGCGCCAAGATGCTTTATGGACCATAGCTGGTATTATGACCGCTTTTCTCATCTTAGCGATGGTGACTATTTTCTTGCAAAGAGCAGGGAAGTTAGCTGGCTGGGGAATGCATTTCCAGGAACCTGTTTTTCTTGCGATTATGATTCTTGTGATGGTGATTTTTGCGTTTAATCTTTGGGGAGTGTTTGAGGTTAACTTGCCTGCCTTTTTTAATCGCTTCATGAGCCGGAAATTACAAAAAGCTTCTCATTCTCCTAAAGTATTGAGTTATTTTTCGGGCATTTTTGCCACTTTTCTTGCGACGCCTTGTACAGCGCCTTTCTTGGGGATGGCACTCGGGTATGCCTTAACACAAGGAAGCTTTGAGACTCTTGTTATCTTTTGTTTCTTAGGCATTGGTTTTTCAACACCTTACGTCTTACTTTCAACATTTCCACAGCGATGGATTCCCCACCCTAAACCAGGTGCTTGGATGAATATACTCAAGAAAGTATTGAGCTTTGGGCTGTTTGTTACGGCTCTTTGGCTTTCTTTCTTACTCTATTCTTCTCTTAATCATGATCGGTCACAGAGTATTGAAACCTCTTCCTATTGGCAAGCTTTTGAGCCAGACGATATTAGTGATTATGTAAACCAAGGGAAAGTCGTTTTGATTTTTATAACGGCCGACTGGTGTTTAACCTGTCATGTTAATGAATCGATGGCTCTTAACCATAGGAAGCTAAAGCCTCTTTTGCGTCGCTCTGAAGTGGTTGCTATGCGAGCGGATTGGACGAAAGAGGACCTCATTATTAGCGAATTTTTGGCGGAGCATCAACGTACAGGCATTCCTTTTATAGCGGTGTATGGCCCGAAAGCTTCACAGGGAATCCTCCTGCCAGAAGTTATCACCTATGACATAATTCTTGAAGCATTTCTGAAGGCTGGTTTACCAGAGAAGGTGATTTTTCCTAGGGATAAAGAGGGCGAAGAGTATCGATGAGTTATTCTCCGGAATTAGAGTTTTCCTCAATCAGCTTATATCTGCTGAGTGGCTATGGCATATCTTTGGGTTTATTGGGAGTGCTTGCTATTTTTAATGTAACAACCTATAAAAAAACTCTAACAATGTATCAGAGCTTACGAGAACTTTTTCCTTCTAAGTCCCATGAAACTAAAGAATAAGAGAGTTATTTTTATGGCTTTTTGCTTAGGATGTCTATCCTTAGCAAGCGTTATTATAGTGCGTGCTCTGTCTCAAAATCTTGTTTTTTTCTATACACCGAGTGAGCTGCTGGCTGTTTCTTCCCAAGAAGGGGGCAAGGTTCGCTTAGGCGGCGTTGTTAAAAAAGGATCGGTCGAAAAATCAGCTGATACGTTGGCTTTAAAGTTTGTCATGACAGATGATAAAAACGAGATCCTGGTAATGTATCAAGGCCAGCTTCCCTCTATGTTTCGAGAAGGACAGGGTATTGTTGCAGAGGGCCTTTTTCTTCCACCAACGGGTTTTAAGGCAAGTAAAATCTTTGCCAAACATGATGAAAAATATATGCCGCCTGAAGCTGCTAAAGGTTTAAAAAAGACGTTTGACCCTCAAAAGACGTGTGCAGGAAGCGCCGGATGATTGTTGAAATTGGGCATTTCTGTCTTATCAGCGCGCTCTATCTTTGCTTACTGCAAGCGGTTTTATTACCTTATTTAATGCCAACACATTTTTTGATAAGGCTTTTATCGGCCATTACACCTTTAACGTCTAGCCTTATGGCTATTAGTTTTTTTTCTTTAGTCTATGCGTACATAGTAAGTGATTTTTCTGTTGTCAGTGTAGCTCTTAATTCCCATTCCGCCACGCCTTTGCTTTATAAAGTGACGGGTTTGTGGGGGAGCCATGAAGGATCATTGCTCTTGTGGACCTTTTATTTATCGTTGGTTGGATATGGTCTTTATCAGCAAAAGCTGCCAGAAGGAATTTATTTCAAGGCACTCACGGTCCACTCTTGGGTGTTATTGTTGTTTTTAAGTTTCCTTGTTTTTGCCTCTGATCCCTTCAAGCGCCTCTTATTCATGCCTTTAGAGGGGATGGATCTTAATCCGACGTTACAAGATAAAGCTCTTGCATTGCATCCGCCTATCCTATTTATAGGTTATGTAGGGCTTTCTGCCTCATTTTCTATAGCGATGGCTTGTTTGTGGCACAAATCCTTCCCAAAAGTTTGTCTCGGTTACATTCGTCAATGGAATGTAGTCGCTTGGGTTTCTTTAACGTTAGGCATTTCTTTGGGAAGCTTATGGGCTTATTATGAGCTTGGATGGGGTGGATGGTGGTTTTGGGATCCCGTGGAAAATGCATCTTTCATTCCCTGGTTGCTTGCAACGGCTTTACTTCACTCCTTGAAAGTATCCGAGCGCTTTGAGCTTGCGAAGAGATGGAATGTCTTGCTTCTTATTTTTGCGTTTGGCTCAAGTCTTGTTGGAACCTTTATTGTTCGGTCTGGGTTGATTTCCTCCATTCATGCATTTGCAATGGACGCTTTGAAGGGGTCATATATTCTTGTTATTCTCCTTGGGACGATGGGGAGTAGTTTCTGGCTCTATCATCGGCGCATTACTTTCTTGCCTAGTATTCCGTTCGCCCAATACCAGTCCCGGCCAAGAGTGGTAAGCCTTCTCCTTAATAATATTTTGTTTGTGGCGGCCGCCTTTATTGTGCTTGTTGGTACGCTCTACCCTCTATTTCCTCAGCTTATGGGTTTTCAAGGTGTCACGGTAGGTGAAGCTTTTTTTAATGCCTTTATGGTTCCGATTTTGCTTTTGGCCGCGGTGCTTATGGGGATAAGCCCTTTCCTTGCGTGGCAAGGACAGGCGTGGTCCACTGTGTGTCGTAAGTTGCTCACGTTGTTGTTATTTATCGCTCTTTCTTGTCTCTTTTTCTTCCATCAAGGGGCATCCCAAGGGCCCCATCTTTCTTTCTTGGTGCCGTTATGTGTGGCTATTGGTAGTTGGCTTTTGCTTTATGTTCTTTTTGAGTGGTGGCAACGGCTTAAAGGTTCTTCTCCCCGCATAGGTTTTTATAAAGCTTTGTTGAGAGTGCCCCTAAAATCTCATGGCATGACATTGGCGCATTTAGGGTTTGCTCTTACCCTTTTTGGTATTGTGGGGGATAAGTTCTTTCAAAGCGAGGTTACGGCGGCCTTAAAAATAGGCGATGAAATGGCTCTCCATGAACTAAAAGCTAAGCTTATTAAGGTTGATAAGCATAATGGGCCAAATTATATAAGTTTGAAGGCGATTTTAGAAATAAGGAAAAGGGGGGAGCTTGTCACGACCCTCGCGCCAGAGAAACGTATTTTTTTAACTCAGCACCTTGAAACATCTGAAACCAGTCTTCATACATCTTGGCTAACAAATTTATACGCAGTAGCAGGAACCTTCTATCCCTCAGGTGCGGCGGCGATTCAACTTTCCTCTCATCCTTTTGTGGTGTGGATTTGGATAGGTACTGTATTGATGGCTTTTGGTGGCTTATGTGTATTTGCTTCGCGTTTCCGGGGTTTAAGATAAACTCTGTGTCTTGAAAGTAGGCGCTTATATAAATCTTGTTTTCCTTTTGCTAGTGACAATAGAGGTGCGCCTAGTGAAGTGGAGGAGAGGGAGAAGCTAGCAAGAATAGAGAACCTTTAACCTCCCAATGTAGGGGATTTAAATTAAACATCATTAATATTGAAAATTTACAAGCAGACTGCCTTAAATAAGTTTTTTTCATACGCAAAATTTAAAAAAAATATTTGATTTTATCTTTTAGACTTAATATTCATAAAATGTTACTTGCTCGAACAAGTGCCAAGAAATCTAAAAATTAAATAATAAAAATAATAAAAGCGAAGAAAAGAACGCTATTAAGCGTAGGACTTCTCTCTGTTGTTTCCAGTATGGCGACAGCGGCTATGCCAATCTCACCGTGGGAGAAGGGGCATGTGCGCTGATAAAACGCCTGCGAGCTTCAAGCGGAAGCTTACGAGTTGTTTCTGGTAAGAGGTAACAGGGTACATTACGTTAAAAAATTGAAATTTTTATGGAGGAAAGAGAAAGATGGATACAAGAAACATTAGGAAAGTTGTCAAATTAATTACATATCGTTGTTTGCTTAGTTCGTTTATTGTTCATTTTTCTTTTCCCTCTTATGCGCGGCAGGTGGATGTCATAGAGCTGCCGGATGGTCGGGTATGTGAACTTGTTGGTGGATATCATAAAAGCAAAGCACTCCTTCCATCTATGTTCTTTCCAGAAGGCTCCTCAAAAGAAACCTTATATGTAGAAGGTGAGTCAGGGTTTTACTATCCCCTGGATAAGACGTATAAGGAGAGCGAATATACTATAAAAACAAACCAAACCCTAGAGGATACTAAGGCTCTTTGTAAGACGACTTACCTTGATGATGTGAATAAGATCCCAAGCGTTTCTCCGGCAAGCATTTTTAGATTCGCCGTGGATTTGGAGCAGAGCCTTTTTTATGAAGAGGCAAAGAAGAGGGCCAACGATTTATTGGATCTAGTGAAAAATCATTTTAAGGATAAGGGCCTCAGCGAACTCAGTAATTTTAAAATGGATGTTTTTCCCGCCCTTCATTTCGTGCCAAGTAAGCTTCTGTCAACTTCCGGCGAAGATTTTATGGTTGATGCTTTTACTCGTTTCCTAAATATAAAAGGCCTTGATGAACACATCCTTGTAGATGACGATGCGTCAGGGAAGAAGATTTTAATTTCTCAAACACTAAGGGAAAGTTTCGACACGATAAAAGAATACGAGCAGGTTTTTGGAAAGTTCCAGACGGATATATATCAAATAGGAATGTACTTTGAAAAAGGGAAAGTTAGCCAAAAGCTTGTCAATGATCTGTTGAGGGAGTCGTCTAACAAGGGGATAGAAGGGAAACTTTTAAAGGTTGAAGGAAACAATAAGAATGCAGGAGAGGGGAGTAGTAACGGCACTTATGAGTTAATTTTGTTTAACTTTGAAAAATACTTAAAAGATAAAGAGGGAGATACCTCTAAAATATTAAAGGAAAAACTTGTAGATATTCAAAAAGACTTGGGAAAAAAGGGAAGTTCTCCGCTTAAAATAAAAGATGTTTGGAAAGGGACGGTAAAAGGCAGGAGCCGTTGGGAGTATTTCCAAAATTATAGCTTGTTTCCTTTAACGAGCTATCAAGACGCTTGGAATCTTTTTTATCGTCTTGCATCGCAAGATAGAGGGAGCTTGGAAAAGGAGATCTGCATCGCCGATAATACGGTTACTCCTCCCGTGAGCGATTGTTATTGGATTTTTAATGCCAAGGATGAGAGAGAAAAAGAAATATATGAGAATTATCTTTCGGTGAGCCGTTTACCATCGCTCTTTTCCGATTGGTTGGTCGAAGCCCAAGCTTCCTCTAAAGATGAGGAAAAGTTAAAAAAGTTGTACGGAGGGTTTAAGCAATTCATAGAGGGTAGAGGGTTCTCCATACGGGATATGGGTGGTTTGATGAAAGTCGCCACCTGGTCTTCAACGCTAGCGCAAGATCAAGCGTTAACGGATGTGTTTGAGAGCAATTTCTTTAAGCGCTTTCAAAGCTCCGATATACAAAATTTGCGCGAATTTGCTTTAACGAACTTTTTGCCAGGTGAGCTGTATGCACTTTCCCAAAAATTAAAAGAAGCTTTAGGGAACGATCTTACTAAGAGTCAAAGGCATCAAAAGTTGATCATTGACGGGTTGGGTAGTGCCAATAAAGGCGGTTGGTTTATCGATTATCTTTATTACCAACTTCCGAAAGACCTTGAAAAGGATCCTCTTGTAGAGGTTTGGAAATTGGGATATGGAGTTTCAAAAGAAGAAGCGGAAAGGGTTGAGCGCCTTCAAGAATATGGTCGCTTGATTCACGACAACCTTTCAAAAACTCCCGCCCTTGATGAGGATGAGCCGGAAGAGCAGAAAACTAAGGCAGCCATAACTTCTTTGCCTGACGAAGATTTAACAAACTTAAAGGAGGATCTAGAGACTCTTTTAGGAAGCCGGGAGATGGATGAACTTAGAACAATTATCCGTGCGACTTTTACGTCGGAGGAGGAAGCCTCGGCCTTTTTAGATGTGGCGGTAGACCAAGACGCCAAGTCGATCAATGATGAAGCTTTCGCCAAACCGGTGGTCACGCCACCCGCTTCAAAACCAACGGCCCCGGCTCCAGCTCCGGCTCCAGCCCCGGCTCCAGCTTCAACACCGGCCCCGGCTCCAGAACCGGCTTCAACACCGGCTCCGGCTGAAACAGTGAAGGTCCCAACAACCCCAACGGTTCCGGAAGCGCCGGCCCCGAAGAAGGAAGAGGCTCCGGCTCCAGCCCCGACACCGGCTTCAAAACCACCGGCCGAAATCTTCCATTTAACCGACAAGGAGGGAAGGAAAATGACCATCGAAGTTCTACCGGCCCCGGAAGAAACACTGAAGGTCCCAACAACTCCAACGGCTCCGAAAGCGCCGGCTGCGAAGAAGGAAGAGGCTCCGGCTCCAACACCGGCCAAGAAACCTGTCAAAAAATCCAATTTCACCGAAGAGGAATACGAGATAATAATGGATGCTATTAGAAAGTATACTCGAGATCATTATTAAAATATAATCTTTCTTGAAGGCAGGGGTTTTCCCTGCCTTTTTATTTTGGTGATTTCACGGTGTTGATGAGTATTTGTTTGTGAGGGGAGGAGAGTTTTTATGAAAAGGTTGTCTGTTTTTTTACTCAGTTTCTCGTTAGGTACGGGTTTTTGGTCTGCCCATTCGTTGGCCGTCTCTGGGCCAGCTGTGGAAGAAGAGGTGGGGGAAAAGGGAGATGTTCCTTTACACCAAGCGTTTCATCCGGGGGACTCTTGGTCTGTTCATCATCAAAAGATGGCCGGTTTAAGACGCCTTACGGTGTATGCGCAAGAGACGTTGGTTCCCTCTCGGCAGGGGCCGGAAGCGTGGTTAGAGGGTCGTCCTTATGCTATTTTGTATGGGATGAATAAGGATGTGCGGGGGATCTTTGGGTCTTCTTTTTATTTATTGGAGGACAGTCGGGCCTTAGCGAAGTTTTATAAATATATGGAGCCTGGTTTGGTGAGTTACTTGGTGTCTTATTTTTTTGAGACGTTTCCGGGTGATGATCGGAATGTTCGTGGGCTTCGTCATGTACGTTATGATGCGGTGTATGGTGAGTTAAGTGAGGGGGAGTATACCTTTGCTGAGGCGGTTGGGGTGTATGTGCCCTCTCCGTGTCCGTATGAGACGGCGCGACAAGTATATGAGGCGTTGGCGCTGCGTTATGGGGAGGAGGTTGCGGATATTTTTCATTATTTTTATCCGCGCGAGGTGCATCCGGAGCAAGCGATTGTGCTAGTGTCGCCTTTTGGGAAGGGTGCTGGTTTTAGTGTGAAGGAGGATACGTGCCAGCGTTTGGAGGGTGAGGTCAAAGACTTGGCGTCCTTTATGCACACGCAAGTGTCCCTGCAGGAGCAGCTTAAGGAGCAGATGCACAGGGAGCTTTCCGAGAAGCAGGCGGAGTTAGAGGTGCAGTTGGAGGAGTTAACAAACTTAAAGGAGGATCTAGAGACTCTTTTAGGAAGCCGGGAGATGGATGAGCTTAGGACAATTATCCGCGCGACTTTTGAGTCGAAGGAGGAAGCTTCGGCCTTTTTAGATGTGGCGGTAGACCAAGACGCCAAGTCGATCAATGATGAAGCTTTCGTCAAACCGGTGGTCACGCAACCCGCTTCAAAACCGGCACCGGCTCCAACACCGGCCACGGCTCTGATACCGGCCCCAACGGCTCTTGAAGAAACTCTGGCCCCGAAGGAAGAGGCAGTACCTGAGACACCGCTGGCTCCAGCACCGGCTCCAGAACCGGCACCAATCCCGGTCGCAACACCGAAACCAACAACCCCGGTGGTCACGCAACCCGTTGAGCCTGTAGAACCCGAACCGGCTTCAACACCGGCTCCGGCTGAAACAGTGAAGGTCCCAACAACCCCAACGGTTCCGGAAGCGCCGGCCCCGAAGGAAGAGGCAGTACCTGAGACACCGCTGGCTCCAGCCCCGACCCCGGCTCCAGCTCCGGCTGCTCCAACACCAGCCCCGGCTCCGGCTCCAAAACCACCGGCCGAAATCTTCCATTTAACCGACAAGGAGGGAAGGAAAATGACCATCGAAGTTCTACCGGCTCCGGCTGAAACAGTGAAGGTCCCAACAACCCCAACGGTTCCGGAAGCGCCGGCCCCGAAGAAGGAAGAGGCTCCGGCTGCTCCAACCCCGGCTCCGGCTCCAGCTCCAACACCGGCTCCAGCCGCAACACCGGCCGAGGAACCTATCAAAAGATCTAATTTCACCGAAGAGGAAGTTAAGATAATAATCGAAGCTCTTAAAAAGCACATGGGGATTGTTTAATTATTCTGTTTGTTAAGGCAGGGGTTTTCCCTGCCTTTTTTATTTTGGTATTTTCCCGGTGTTGATGAGTGTTTATTTGCGAAGGGAGGAGAGTTTTTATGAAAAGGTTGTCTGTTTTTTTACTCAGTTTATCGTTAGGCGCGGGTTTTTGGTCCGCCCATTCTTTGGCTGTTTCTGGGCCGTTGGTGGAGGAAGAGGCGGGGGAAAAGGGAGATGTTCCTTTACACCAAGCGTTTCATCCGGGGGACTCTTGGTCTGTTCATCATCAAAAGATGGCCGGTTTAAGACGCCTTACGGTGTATGCGCAAGAGACGTTGGTTCCCTCTCGGCAGGGGCCGGAAGCGTGGTTAGAGGGTCGTCCTTATGCTATTTTGTATGGGATGAATAAGGATGTGCGGGGGATCTTTGGGTCTTCTTTTTATTTATTGGAGGACAGTCGGGCCTTAGCGAAGTTTTATAAATATATGGAGCCTGGTTTGGTGAGTTACTTGGTGTCTTATTTTTTTGAGACGTTTCCGGGTGATGATCGGAATGTTCGTGGGCTTCGTCATGTACGTTATGATGCGGTGTATAGTGAGTTAAGTGAGGGGGAGTATAGCTTTGCTGAGTCGGTTGGGGTGTATGTGCCCTCTCCGTGTCCATATGAGACGGCGCGTCAGGTGTATGAGGCGTTGGCGCTGCGTTATGGAGAGGAGATTGCGGATATTTTTCATTATTTTTATCCGCGTGAGGTGCATCCGGAGCAAGCGATTGTGTTAGTGTCGCCTTTTGGGAAGAGTGCTGGTTTGGCGGGGGTTTTTGATGTGAAGGAGGAGACGTGCCGGCGTTTGGAGGGCGAGGTCAAAGACTTGGCGTCCTTTATGCACACGCAAGTGTCCCTGCAGGAGCAGCTTAAGGAGCAGATGCATAGGGAGCTTTACGAGAAGCAGGCGGAGTTAGAGGCGCAGTTGGAGGGATACAAGCAAAGGGAAAAAGATTTAGAGCGTAAGCAAGCTGCGGCTCACGATCAAGCGATGAAGGAGCTTTCCCAGAAGCAGGCAGAGTTAGAGGTGCAGTTGGCCAAGTTGAAAACTTCCTGTGCTCCGGCTCCGGCTCCAAAACCGGCTCCGGCTCCAGCCGCAACACCGGCCAAGAAACCTGTCAAAAAATCCAATTTCACCGAAGAGGAAAAGGAAATAATCATCCAAGCACTTAAAGAGAAAATGGGAGTTATTTAGATATTCTCTTTCTTGAAGGCAGGGGTTTTCCCTGCCTTTTTGTTTCTCGTGGATGGGCGGGGGCTTCACTCATCTCACTCTTCCTTTCCCCTTAAGAACAATTTATATAAGAAAAAACAATTTCATAATTGTTGAAAATTAAAACCCCCGTTCTGACAAAAGAAAAAAGAAGAAAGAGAAATATTCGCTTGGCGTTTAAGGAGCCATTGGATATTATTTTAAAGGGATATTGCTGTTTATACTTCAAAAGCGTCCTAAAGACGTGATTTGTGAGGGCAATTAATGAAAGAATTTTAACTTATTTGCAAAAATAAAATATACAAAACTATAATTATAATATTTCAATATAAAAATATGAAAGACAAGTAGAGAACGTGATAAAAAAATTATTTATGGATGATATTAGAAAGGATAAGGGGTAATGCACACGTTAAGACATCTCTCTCTCGTAAGCTCATTTCTTTTGGTGAGTACTCTTTTGGTTCAGGCGCAGGAAGAAAAATTCTCCGGCCCCTATGTTGGGCTGCAGGGGGGAATCGCCCATACCAAGGATAAGTTTAAGGATGATTATGCTATAACTAAAGAAGAAGCTTCTATTGGTCGTTTAGGTACCGGCTTTGGGGTATTTGGCGGCTATGGCCAAGTATTGAATGATCAATTCTACTTAGGGATTGAAGGTTATTATTCTTATAATTCTACCCATTATAATAAGGATCGAGCAGTTCCCTTTCCTATAGAAACTGAAAAGGAGGATATGGAACTAGAAATATCCATTAATAATAAGTTAAAATCCCATTCAGCGTTTGGCGCGGCCGTAAGGGCGGGTGTCCTGGTACAGCCAAATATCATGCTCTATGCCCGGTTAGGGGTGGAACGCCTTACCACTAAACTCGTGCAAGTAACGAAAGTAGGAGAGACTCCAGATAAAATTGATATAGTAAGCAAAAAACCCTCTGCGACGCTGGTGGTTCCTGGTGTGGGTGTGGAATTTAACCTGGCAGAGAAAATCAATGCCCGTGTGGAGTATGCCTTTTCCCTTGGCAAGCGTTTTTCGGGGGCGGCTAAGCACACGTCTCATAAGCTCTCCCAAGGGCGGTTAATGATTGGGGTGTCTTTCCTCTTTTAAGAAAAATATAATATATCCTCTTCTTAAAATAGCCCCTATGGGGCTATTTTTTTATTAAGCACCGACCCAGGGGCGTAGCTATTGCTTGCAAGGAAAAAATCACCAAGCTACCTTAAGAAAAGGCGTGGTTTTTGGAAGAGATAAACAGGATGGCGTCACCAAGAAAAAACTGGTGGGCGCTAAAGGATTCGAACCTTTGACCCGCTGATTAAGAGTCAGCTGCTCTACCAACTGAGCTAAGCACCCGGCATGTCCTTTACGCTATACCAAACCCGCTCCTAAATGTCTAGAATTTATGTCATTTGATACCGTTGATGGCGCAAATTTGCGACCGAGAGGATAAAACCAAACCCGATCATCAAAGTGAGCATCGACGTTCCCCCAAACGTGACCAGGGGAAGCGGCACCCCCACAACAGGCAAGAGCCCCATCACCATAGCGACGTTAATCGCCACATACAAAAAAAGAATGTAACTAATGCCAATGCTCACATAGCGACCAAACTGATGTGTGCTATAGAAGCTGGTTGTGATCCCATACCCTATCAAAAGCACGTAAAGAAAAATGAGCGCTACACCGCCTACGAGGCCAAATTCCTCGCAGAACATGGCAAAAATAAAATCGGTTTGCTTGGCGGGCAGAAAGTTTAAATGGCTTTGACTACCCCCGAGAAAGCCTTTACCAAAAAGACCGCCCGAGCCGAACGCAATTTTCGATTGGATAATCTGATAACCTGCCTTAAGCGGATCATGATCAGGATTTAAGAAGATAAGCACCCTACTCTTCTGATAATCATGGAGAAATTGCCATATAATAGGAATACTAATAAGACACGCGGTAAGAACCCCCGCGAAATACCACAAACTCAGCCCACAGACAAATAAAATCATTCCAGCGACAAGAAGGATAATGATGGCCGTGCCAAGATCCGGCTGCCTTAACACTAATATCACCGGCAACAAAGTAAGCAAGATCGGAAACAGGAGATAACGAGGCTGCTGAATATCCTTACACCTTAACCCATGAAGATAACGAGCCAGCACCAGCACGATCGCGACCTTCATCATCTCAGAAGGCTGGACCTTGAAAACATAGAGATCAATCCATCGCTGAGCGCCCATTCCTACCCAGCCACAGACCTCTACAAGTACAAGAAGCCCAAGAGAGACGAAATAAATAATATATGCATACCGCATCCAGGTGCGGATATCAATAACCGCCACGACAAGCATGGCGCCAAGGCTTAAGATAAAGCGAAGGATTTGCTTACTCGCCCACGGATGAAAATGGCCGTCAGCGGCGGAATACAACATGGCGAACCCGACGCTGGCGATAAGGGTCACAAGACCAATGGCCCACCAATCAATGGATCGAAAGTTATGATAGATCTGAATCATATTTCCCATGCGCTCTTACATCGGCCTCCCTAGGAGAGAGAGAAAGTGGCCAGGACCCCGCCTTTCTCTTCTTAACTGTCTTTTTCCCCAGCTATATTAAAACTATCTGCGAGGATGGTTAAAGACATTTTTCCTATTCTACCAAAAAGGCATGTTTCATAATACAGGATTATAAAGGCTAAGGGTCAATGTGTTTTCAAAGGAGAAGAGGGTAGGAGAGCCGTCTACCGGCGCGAAAAGCAAAAAGGAAGAGGAGGGGGGCGCGAAGCCTCTCTCTCCTCTTATCGCTTGGTAAGGTCCCTAATGGGTATGCATGTGCGTGTTAATATACATTTGAAGGTAATTTTGAGCCTCCGCTCCATTATGCAGAAGGAGGTTATTAAAGAACTCAGCCTGCTCTTCCTGACTCTTGGCTAAGATCTCGTTTGCAAGAGGAATAAAATCCCTAAGCATAGCATCTGTTAAAAGAGTCCTTTTGCCGCCATAGCGTGCTGGGATCATTTGCGGGTCCGTAAAGAGAGTTTCCCATTTCTTTCCACCTCCAACGGCAATCTCTTTTGTTTGGTCCGTGAGGCCGCTTGAGGCGGTATGAGCGCGGCCAAACATATTTTTCTTGCCGGGAGCGGAGCCTTCGATACCGATAAGAAGTACTGCTTGCGGTTCTCCTCTGATTTTTGTTTGCGCTATATGGATATACACATGGCCATGTTGTTGATTCGGGTATACTTGCCCATTGCTGGGGTTAAAAGGATGTCCATTCGGACCAATAAGAAGGCCGTCGATTCTTTGATTGCCAATCCCTCCCAAGGGAATGTTAACGCCTTTGTGAAGTCCTCTTAGCCCATAATAGATGTTCTTAGCACCTCCATGGAGGCCTTTAAGTTTTATCTCGTGGACCTCGTTGCTCCTGACCTTTATGCCGTGTGAGGCTGCGTGGCGCTTTATATCAATAGAGGGGTGTTGCTTAAGAGGCGCGCCATACAAGAGAAAATTATAAAATTGTTGAGCGTTCCCCATGTTTTTAAGGTGGATCATAAGACGTTGCCCATGCATCAATATACTGCCTAAAGGATATGGCCATGGGGTGTTGCTTGAAAAATCATTGTCTTTAGGAGTAAACGCAACCCCAGCATACGCCATTAAGAGGTAAAGACGTTTTAAGAAATCCGCTTTTTTCGAGGCGATGGTACCTATGTCATTAGAGCCAAGCGCGCGGCTCATTTGTTGTATTTTCTCAAGATTGGGGAAAAGAGTACTCATCATGATAAGATGATCAACCTGAAATTGCTCGCTTGCTGGTGAATTATATCCTTTCCAAATATGCGCGTCGATGGCGTGAAAAGCTGCGTTCGCTATGGGGATGAGGAGTATGTTTAATGCTATAAATAAGTGGGTAAGCAGGGGCAAAGATCTCTTTTTCACTTTGAAGCTCCTTTTATAATCTACTCAAAGGGGGAGCTTTATTTTTTAATAATGACGTTAACATATCTTTAAAAAAGGAGAAAATTTACTGATAGTCGACAGGATTTATTCCTCTCGAGAAAAGAGCAATAAGAAGATCCTTAACAATGTACTAAGGAGGTAGAGGAGGAATGGCGTCCCCAAGGGGATTCGAACCCCTGTTGCCGCCGTGAGAGGGCGGTGTCCTAGGCCTCTAGACGATGGGGACAGGACTTCACCAAACACTATAGGAGATTTTCGGAAAAATCAATAAAAACTCCCGCATATAAAAATTTTTACTCGCGCGAGGAAACTATTGTTGGTTAATATTAATTTCTTGAACCTGCTTATTAAGAACTAGGTCATAAATGAAGATTTTATAAGAAGGTTCTTGCCTGTCAGATACGATTTTCTTCGTGGTACAGATCATTTTCCCCTCTTGGTAAGAGATGTCTTGCACTATATAGCCCTTGGCAAGCGTAAGGTCGATGAGGATGGGGGCTGGACTTTTTAAAGCCCGTTGACTCAGCTTAATGATTAAAATAGTGCTCCCTAGGATGATTAAGATACCCATAATAATAACCGTCCACTTCAAAACTTTCATCAAGCCTCACTTTTCCCTAGTAAATATACAAGAATGACTTACTATAGTGACCAAATTAACACTTTTTTGCAATAAAAATGAGTGACCAATTTCCTCCGGAGCAAAGCCAGCTTTACATCGCAGATACCGAGAAAGAGCGCTTAGATATGTATGTCGCGCGCCTAACAGGTATAAGTCGCAGTCGTGCCCAAGCGCTTATTAAGCAAGGATGTGTCAGCCTTAATTCCCGTCCCTTGTTAAACAGCGCCTATCGTTTGCGTTGTAACGATGAGGTACAAGTTTATATTCCCGAAGCAGCCGAGTCGGCTCTCACACCTCAACATATCCCGTTAAAAATTTTATATGAAGATGCCCACTTGGTGGTTTTAGTTAAACCAGCTGGCCTCGTTGTCCATCCGGCGGTAGGCCATCGGGAGCATACCCTCGTCCATGCGTTATTAAATCACTGCCGTGGGCAGCTTTCAAGTGTAGGAGGGGTTAAACGTCCAGGTATTGTCCATCGCCTTGATAAAGGCACTAGTGGTATTATGGTCGCGGCAAAATCTGATGAAGCGCATCAAGGCCTGAGTCAGCAATTTGCTGAGCACTCCATCGAGCGCGCTTATAAAGCTTTTATCTGGGGCGTCCTTTCTCCTGTTGCGGGGACTGTTAATGCCTCCATTCACCGGCATCGTGCCCATCGACAAAAAATGACGACCGTTCTTTCAGGAGGGCGGCACGCTGTTACTCATTATAGGACGTTAGAGACCTTTCCGGTGAGCGGTAGACATAACAATACATTCATTTTAGCAAGTCTGGTGGAGTGTTCTCTTGAAACAGGGCGTACCCATCAAATACGGGTTCACTTATCTCATAAGGGAAAAGGTATTATTGGGGATCCTCTTTATGGGAAGGCGCCTGCTGAAGCTTTGCATTTTTTGGTCAAGGACATAAAAAACCTTAATGATCTTTATGAGCGTCCTGCCCTGCATGCCTTTAAATTAGGGTTCACACACCCAATCACAAAGGAAAAAATGCTGTTTGAGGAAGCCCTTCCTCCTGAATTAGTGGCGTTGCAACATCTTTTAAAGAGCCACTCTAGGACATAGACTTATTTTTTAAAAGAGCCTTTAGGCTATGGAAAAGTTTCGCTTGGGCCTGTCTCACCATGCCAAGCTTTTTTATAAGCGCTCTGGGTATTTCTTAAGAAGTGGCTGAGTCATCTTCCAAGTGATTTGTTATTCCTCTTCTATAGGCTCAACATAACGAAAACGGCTTAAATCTATTCGTAGTTTTTCTTCCGTAATATCGAGTTCATACTCAAAGCTATAGGGGAGAGCATATCTAAGGATGCGCCTTAAGGCACCGTCGGCACTTGCAGATGCCTCGCTAACCAGGTCTTGATTGATATGGTTAGCAAAGGTGAATGTCCACGTGTCTTTCGCAACTTGTGGAATTTCTTCACCTGATTCCTCTTCGTCATCTTCCTCCCTCTCTCCTTCTAATTCTTTCTTGAGTAGGATCCGATCGAGCTCAGTTATGGTATCAGAGGCATATCCTAAAAGTTGACAGTCAGGGGTTAAGAAAAATAATAGGTGTTTAAAAGGTTCCACCTCTTCTATATAAGCTTCAAGACTGTCCAACGCTGCGTTATGGATGAGCTCTATCGTGTTATCGGGATACTCATCAACAGCAGGAGCCGGTAAAGACTGAACAAGTTCTAACGTCTTATCATAGGAATTAGCATAACGACTTGCATGCCACCCAAATTTTAAGGAAACTGCCTTTACAGTATCCGTATCCACCAATTTATTTAACTCCTCGCATATATTAGCTACGGTGGGCGAGAGAGAGAAAAAATAACAAGCAACTAAGAAGGAAAGCGCCTTTTTTGAATGCATCGTCATCTCCCTGAATGATTTCTAAGAGAAAGTGTGCCTAAAAGAGGTTAAAGAAAAGTAAGGAGGAAACATTAGGAAGTTGCTTCCCTTTTTCCTCCCTCGAGATGATAACTTTAAAGTATTTTTCCCTGTTAAACTTAGCTTCTTATGGCCTTCTTAATCATTAAAGTTATATCTAATATGCTCATATATTTTTAACTTAGAGTCAATGACTTTTTCCGCCTAAGGAGACATTATGCACGTCAAAGAGCCATAACTAAGCTCAGTCAATGACAATAGCCATCGACGCATATTTTTTCTTGGCAAGGGAGGTCGTATTTTGTCTCCATGCTATGGCATAGTGCGCTGGGTACGTTAAGATATGGCTCAAACTTTTGCGTTATGCTTTTGTCTTTATGGGTTCGAAAAAAGCCACCCAATTTGCCTTTTGGAGAGATAAGTAGATTGTACTCTTCGTAATTGCTGAGTTTTGCTTCGATAGCGTCTTTCCCTTTTTCCAAGGCTTTGAGGCAACAAGAAGGAAGAAGCGAACGCGCCTCTTTTTTATCCGTTTCTTCTAAAGAGAAATAACAACTTTGAATAGTTTGGGGGTCTTGCTTGTTCAAATTAATAATCTTCCACCCATTATACTCTATCTCCGGAAGAAGCTCTTGGCAAGTCGAGGCTGAGCCTGATCCTGTGCTTAATGTAAACATTGTTAATGTAAAATAAAAAAATTTATTCATGTCACCCTCTTGTTTATAGGTTTGTAGGTAATAAGATTTCCTAAAGTAGCGTACCATTATTCCATGTAACGCCAATATAGCCTATTGCTTTGTTTAAGGTTCTTTAAATAGTTTAATTTATAATAAAATAATAATTTTTGAAAAGTAGGTAAGGGAGCGGTAAGAGGATGAAAGTTGAGAAAGGTACAAAGGGCGAAGGTCCTTCCGCGCATTATCGACAACTTTATAATCGGCTTTTAACGTCAGAAGAAGAAAGGGATTACATTAACGCCTGGAAGAAAAAAGGCGATCGACAGGCTTTACATAATATTATCGTGTCTCATTGGAAGCTTGTGCAAAAGATTGCTTCTACTTTTAAAGGCTATAATTTTGACTCGAAAGATCTTATATCAGAAGGTTTTATTGGTATGTTGGAGGCCATTAAGCGGTTTGATCCTTCGAAAGGTTACCGTTTCTCTACCTATGCTATGTGGTGGATTCGTGCCCAAATGCAGCGTTATGTCTTGATGTCATGGTCCCTTGTTAAAATTGGAACAACCAATGCGCAAAAAAGGCTCTTTTTTAATGTAAGAAGCTTAAAAAACAAAATGGATGCTTTAGATGATGCTTCTGGTTCTTCAAATTTCAACCAAAAAATAGCTGAGAAACTTCAAGTGAGCGAACAAGAGACAGAGGAGATGTACGAGCGTCTCAAATCGCGCGATGTTTCTTTGAATGCTTATATGTCTTCCCCTAATGCGGAAAGCAGTGGCTCCGAGTGGCAAGACCACATCCAAGATGAGTCAGAAAATCAAGAAGAGATTTTTATAAAAAAGGATGAGAATCAAAAGCATCGCCAGCTTATGAAGGGTTCTTTAGAAAAATTAGATGAAAGAGCCCGGCGTATTGTTGCTGCGCGCCACCTTAAAGAGCCACCTTTAACGCTCGAAGAATTAAGTAAAGAGTTTAAAGTCTCGAGAGAACGTGTGCGCCAAATAGAGACCCAAGCTCTCCAAAAACTATCCTCTCTCATTAAAGGGAACCTTAGGTAGTGTTTCCTTATACCTAGACGGATGTAGAATTCTTGCTGGTGGAAAAATAATTGGTTAATTCTTGAAGAAAAATATCTTTTCCTTTAACAGCGGCCTTATATAAAAACTCACTAGGGTTTTTTGTAAGTTTTTCGTAGGTAGAAGGGTTAAGAGCCACACTTACAAAATAAGGGATATTCCGAAGTACAGCCCTTGTTCCTACACTTACTAAAACTCCCCATGTTAAGCGAGACACTTTAGAAAAATTTTGCCCAGAGGTGGAGGAGTTGGACTCTTTTAGACATTCGAGATAGCTTTCTAACGAATGAGTATTCCATTGCTGAGCCGGCGTAAGCCATAGAGTGTTTTTCGAATATTCATAATTATCTGGCATCACTAAAGGGGTTGACGACGCAAGGTGTGCTGGTTCTGCCAGAACAACCGGATCAGACATTTGGGCATAGTGGAATGACCTTGGAACCTTACTCGCTTGGCTAGCGGTAAAATTTCTATTCCCCACTTTTGGTTTACCATAGGTGACAAGTTCAATATTTCCTTTATTAACCCCATATTTGCTTACAAGGCTTCCTCCCAAAAGTTCCGCTACAGCCCCACCTAAGCTATGCCCTGTAATTAAAAGGTTTAAATTCTTCTTATCAAGCGGTAAGCTGTCCAGCACATTAGTGACAGAGTCATAACAATCTTGAGCAACTTCATAAAATCCCCTATGGACCAATCCATCCAAGCCCATTTCCTGAGGGCTGGTGAAATCAAACTCGGTTAAATCTGTCAAAATATCTTCCATCGAGCTTGTGCCGCGGATGGAAATAATGGCTTCCTTATCCTTTATGGCTATGTAGCCAAAATCTTGCTTATTAACTAAGCCAAGGTGTTGATTCCCACTTTCTACCCATAAGCGATGGAATTGGTATCCTTTGTTAGCCAGAGAGCGATAAGTTGCAAGAGCCGTTTCATCGACCTTTGGGAAAGCTTCTAAATTATTTGAAGAAAAGGCGATTTCTGGGTAATAAGCGCTATGAGCTAATTTGGCAATGCTCTCAGCCTTTGAGGGGCTGAGGGAGATAGCCTTCTTGAAAGAGGAGGAGGAATAGGGAAAAGAGGCCTCATCAAAATAGGCTTTAACACAAATGGGCGAAAAGGCAAATAACGAGAAAGCAAGCGCGCCTACTTTTAACCAAGGTTTAGAACCCTTTCTATTTAGGAGAGGAACGAATTCTTGCTTGCTTTTTTTCTTTGGCAAATTTAAAGGATGCTTGCTGAATCTCTCCCGGAAAAGCTCTATATTTTTAAGATTGTGTGACGTCAGATCGTTTAAGAAAGAGGCGTAACCCGATAACGCCTCGGGTGGTTGAAGATAATTTCTGTTTTGCCAATAATTCCCTAAAGGAAGAAACTTTTTATATTTTAATAATAAGTTTTTTTCCATTCAACACATACACCAACTTATACATATTAATACATAAATATAGTGTATAAAATTTAACAACCTATTAATGATTAGGTGTATTTAAAGGACTTTTTTACGATAAATAGTGGCATTACATTTGCTAATAATATTTTCCATAAAATAGCGAGACCTCTTCCTGATTTCCCCTATAGACCAAACTTATTATCGCGCGGAAAACCAGGAGGGGAGAAGCGACCAGCCTCACCTCGTCTGCCCAACCACGCCTCCAAGTCTTTTTTTCTACGAAGGGCTTCCCCATGGCTCCAAGCAAGTCCTTCTGTAAGATCGAGAGATTGAATGTCTGATACATAGGCGCCCTTAAACCTTTGCAAAATAACGCCCCGGCCGCGGCTTAACACCGGTATGTCTGTGATAGGAAAAACCAACATTTTACGGTTACTTCCCACCATAGCCACATGAGTTCCTCGAAGTTTGTGACAGTGCCCAGCAACTCTACCTTTTGGTAAGTTGAGTATTTGTTTCCCTTTCCTGGTTTGGGCAAGGAGGTCATTTTCTAAGACAACAAATCCTCTTCCATCCGTTGCCACCACCAGAAAAGTGGGATTGGTAGAAGGGTCGGCGGCAAAGCAATTAATAAGATTGTCCTCTGGACCGAGATCAATGAAGAGACGGATAGGTTCCCCATAACCTTTCCCGCTTGGTAAGTCACTTGCCGACATAGAATACGACCGACCGTTCGTTGCAAACATTAAAAGGCGATCAGTGGTATAACAAGCGAGAGTTAAATACGCTCGATCGTCATCTTTAAATTTCATGGTGTCCAGGTTGATGCTATGTCCTTTCACCGAGCGGATCCATCCTTTTTCGGAATAGATAAGAGTGATGGGTTCTCGTGCCACCATAAGTTCGAGCTTTGGAAGAAGAGTTAGACCCGAAGAATAAGTAATAAGGGTGCGGCGGGGGCCGAATATTTTATCCCTTCCAAAGGTTTTTTTAAGCTCAACCAATTCTTTCACTATCTTCGCATCAAGCTGCACAGTATCGCTTAGAAGAGAGTTCAGCGCCTCAATGCGTTCCGCGAGCTCTTCTAATTGTTTTTTTATCTCTAGTTCCTCAAGCTTGCGCAGGGAGCGCAACCGCATATTTAAAATGGACTCTGCTTGGAGCTCCGTAAGTAAGAAGCGTTGCATAAGGACTTCCTTTGGATGCTCATTTTCGCGGATGATATGAATGACCTCATCAATATTCAGATACACAAGTTGGTAGCCGTTTAAAAGCTCGCGCTCCCGCGTCAATTTAGCGAGTTGATATTCACTGCGTTTGGTAATGACAACGCGACGCTGGTCAATATAAGCTTGTAACACGTCTTTCAAGCTCATGACGCGTGGGATACCTTGAGCATCCAAGACATTAATATTAAGGGGAACGCGGACTTCGAGCTCTGTTACCTTAAATAGCATGCCCATTAGATCTTGAGCTGGTACTTGCGTGTTTTTAGGTTCGAGAATAATACGAATATCCGACGTCCCTCATTAAGTCGAACGCATCGTCCGGCCTTCCTAAATAGTATCTTTTTTGATCGAGCGGAAACACATACCAAGCCTCACCGTTTTTCTCCACCTGCAACAGGATTTTTCCGCTTAATGTCTGTGCCAAATCGTTATCGGCGTTAATGGATGATACCCATCGGGAAGATACCAACGCCAGTATGAACAATAATAATATTATTTTAAATTTTGTTTTATTCATATTATTGTAAGGCCATCCCGACTATTCCCAGGGGAACGGCAGGTGTGCCGATCACTGTTCCTGTGAACAAGCCGAGAAGCACGAAACCGACATTAGCAACAGTTATATTGCCATTCGTCGTTGGCATTGTCACCATCGGGCAAAAACTGGGGGCGCTATAACCGTAAGGTATTAACAGTACTCCGTTCGTCGCCGGGTTAGGTGGACATCCTGCGGCAACACATATCGGATCAGGACCGGTCCCTGTCGGTGGGGGCAGCTGGCATCCAGCGTAGGACACATCTTCGATCCTGGCCCCGATTTGAGTATTGCCGCCGGGCAAAAGCCCGGTAGCATATGCGAAAATAGAATAAAAATTAGAAATAATAATAAAAATAAGAACCAGCGCTACTAGCCAGAAAAAATAATTATTTATGATTTTCTCGCCCTTTTTGTTCCAACCGTCCATGACTTTAAATCATTATATTCCCCATGAGCTTGCTCTGGGGTATCAATGAAAGGAAGAGCTCGAGAAACCATCAATTTCTCGAAAAAATAAATCTTCCTTATGATACCCCGTCAGCTTGCTGCGGGGTAGTTCATTTGAGTTAAATATAATTATTATATATTATAGCAAAAAATCCTATAAAAATAAATTACCTAATTCGATTAATAATGTTATAATAGAGATGTTTTCTTATAGATACACTAATGGAAATAATATTAAAAACCAGAGAATTATGCCGTAAATTCGATATTAAACCTTCCCGGTCAAAGGGACAGAATTTTTTAATCGATAGTGGTGTTTATGACAGGATTATCGAGGCGGCTGATTTAAATAAAGACGATACGGTCCTGGAAGTCGGGCCGGGACTCGGGTTTTTAACCGAGCGGTTGGCGCGAAAGGTGAAAAAGGTAATAGCGGTAGAACTCGACGATAAACTGGTAAAAATTTTAAAAGTGCGACTAAAGGAACAAGGGATTGAAAATGCGGAAGTGGTTAATAAGGATGTATTAGAATTCGGTATTCGGAATTCGGAATTCGGAATTTCAAAATATTCAAATAAAGATAATCCGCTTTATAAGATTGTCGCTAATTTGCCATATAATATTACTTCGCGGTTTTTACGTAAATATTTATCAAGCGGAACGGAGCTCAACTCCGGGTACCCGGAGTTGAGCTCCGTTCCGCGGCTGAGCGCGATGGTTCTAATGCTGCAGAAAGAAGTGGCGGAAAGGATTACGGCTATGCCGGGGAAGATGAGCTTACTAGCCGTGTCGGTACAGTATTATTCCGAACCCAAGATAATTGATTATGTGCCGAAATCGGCATTTTGGCCGGAGCCGGAGGTGAATAGCGCAATCTTACGATTAAACACGAAAAGAACGAATAGACAAGATGTTAACGAAAAAGACTTTTTTAGATTAGTGCGGATTGGGTTCAGTTCGCGGCGGAAAATGCTTAAAAATAACCTGGCCGGAGGCTACCGGATAAGTACGGAAGAGGCGGGAAAACGGATTAATAGCGCCGGTTTTAGCGAAAAAGTGCGGGCGCAGGAATTATCGGTTAATGACTGGATAAAATTATTTGAAAATTTTAAATAATTATGGTCTGGCTTATTTGGAAGTAAAGAGAAAAATATGTTATAATAACTAAAAGCAGTATTAACCACTGTTGATAATGTTATCGCCTTCGGCGACCCCCCACTACGAATGGGGGACATGCGAATAATTTATTATTGCATTAGCGCAGTTGAAATTATAACTATTTATGGAATTAATTTCCCATATAATAGTATTTTGTATTAACAATGTGAAAAAAAATTAATTGAAAATAAACCTTAAATCATAAATCCTAAATTAAATAAACGTCCCCATGCGTTATTACGAGCCACAACCGGAAGAGTCCCGGACTGATGATGAGCAGGAAAAAAATAATCGGCCCGGAAATTTAAATAAAAGCCAAAAGATCGCTGTCGCGGTGTTGGCTTTTTTTGCATTATTCATAATCATTTTCTGGAGCATATCTTTTAAGAATAGCCTGTCCCAGCCGTTTGCCGGAGGAACTAAAGAAGCTGAACTTCCTATAGGAAGTTCAGCTTCTAACGCGCAAGATAACTCCCAGGAAGCGCTTAAATCGAAAGACACGGACGGGGACGGTTTGTCGGATTGGGACGAGCTGTATTTTTATAAAACGTCGCCCTATCTGGCCGATAGCGATTCGGATGGGATTAATGATAAAGCCGAAGTGGATAACGGTACCGACCCTAATTGTCCGGAAGGGCGCGATTGCTATGATAACGCCCTGCTTAACAGCGATAAGGCGGTTACCCCGACCAGTACGGTCAGTAGCCAATTTTTGGATAGTACTCTGAACGGAACCAATACCGTAACTAACAATCAGGTCAATCCTAGTGACAGCACACAAAACCTTGAAGACATGGACCCGGCGGCTTTGCGCCAACTATTACTTGATAATGGCATGGATAAAAGTATTCTTGACCAGATCAGTGATGAAGATTTAGTTAAGAGCGTGTCCGATATAATACAGCAACAGTAATAAATAGACAATGAAATTAATTTTAAATTTTATAATAATTTTTATAATAATATGATTTTTTTTAAATTTTTAAAAAATAAGAATATTTATAAAAAGTGTATTTTTATTTATTTTTGCGTTCTATTGTTGTCTATTCTTTTTATAGTTACACCTTATAAGGCATCAAATGCAGCCTCTGAAAGAGCGCTTTTAGGCGCAAAGGCGGTTGATACTGCCGGAATGAGCGCAATGCAGATATTCGTATATGATTTACAAACAAACGCTAATATAATTAGCCACAAAGTTTCTGACCAATTCGATGCCCTAAAATCTTATGTGCAGCAAGCAGATGAATTTATTAATCAACATCTTTCCGCTAAATATTTTTCAAGCGCATTACATTATTTTTTGAACACTTTAGCTTATGATACCGCCACTTACTTAGCCACCGGAAACGAAGGCCAGAAGCCGATGTTCATTACCGAAGGCTGGGGAAAATATTTAGCCAATACGGCGGATAATGCCGCCGGTTATTTTATCGAGGATTTGGGTAAATCAGGCTGGATGTTAGGGGCGAAATATAATTTATGCGAACCGGACATAAACGTTAAAATCAAGATCGGCATGGGCCTGATCAACCAGCAAAAACCCAAGCCGCCGGCCTGTACTTTCAGCGAGATGACGAAAAATTGGGAGGAGGAACTGCAGAATCCGAATTTTCTGAACAGAGTCCAGGACATGTTCAATCCCGGATCGAATGACCTGGGCATTGCCTTAACCCTGCAAACCGGCATGGAAAACGAGATAAGCAAGCAGGTTAACGAAGCCACCAATCTGAGACTGGCCGATCGGGGCTGGTTATGCGTTAAGGATCCGGTCTCGGGACAGTGCAAAACCCCGGCATCGGTAGTCGAAGCGCTTTCGAATAAAGCGGTTAACGATTCCACCAAAGCGCAAGAAACGTATACCGGCGATTATTTAGCTGATGCGATAGGAGTTTTTACCAATACGTTAATCGGGAAGTTAATGAATACCTGGTTCAAGAACGGGTTAGTCAGTAATTTTCCCGATAACAGCTATGATTGGTCGCAGTTAAGCCAGTCTGACGCCGGATCATCCAATAGCGGCGTCTCCGGCGCGAAAGAGCGCTTCCGATCCCTGATCGAACCGGAGTTCGGAGTGCGGGGGGATTATAATATTTTGGGCGAGCTGGCCACCTGCCAGGACCCGACTAAGGCCGGGCCGACCAACTGCGTCATTACCGAGAATTTCCGCCAGGCGGTTTCCAACCGATTGACCGTGGCCGAAGCAATAGCGCAGGGCTATCTGAACCCCCAGGGCGTATTCGGCTTCACTTCGGACGGTCTCGAACCGGCTTATTACGAAGGCTATCCTTACCGCTCGATGATAATCTTAAGAAAATACCGGATCATTCCGGTGGGTTGGGAAGTCGCGGCCCAGTATATCAAGGACAAGGCCGGCGCCACTTATAACCTGGGGGATATGGTGAACTGCTATTCCCCGGATGACGATTACGGCACAGGCGGCGGATACTTTCGACTGGTGCCGGGGGCTGGTCGATCCGAACTGGGTCCTGAAAGCGCCCCTGAATTATTGCCGGCGGGAAGGACCGGGTCCGGAAATCCAATCCTCGCAGGTTGTCGGTTCCGGGGCGGACTCGAAACTGGCGATTTCCCGCAACGACAATTACTGCGCGGA
>CAWALT010000001.1:0-80562 GCA_963782975.1 uncultured Alphaproteobacteria bacterium | reverse complement strand
AGATTCATCCCTTACATCGGCCAAAAAAGGTAATTTCTTTGCGAGAATGAGATCGGCAATCTTTTTAATAAGTCGTGCTTTCGGGACTTGAAAGGGAATTTCGAAAACAACGATGTGAAAGCGGTTTTCTTCAAGTTTTTCTTCTCGCCAACGTGCTCGTAAGAGGAAAGAGCCGCGTCCTTTTTTATAAGCATCAAGGATATTTTCCTTTGTCTCAACAATTTCACCACCTGTCGAAAAGTCCGGGCCTGGAATTTTCTCTATAAGCTCTTCGAGTAAGGCTTCAGGTTTTTTGATTAAAAGAGTTGTGGCGTCACAAATGTCATTAATATTATGAGAGGGAACTTGCGTTGCCATTCCTACCGCAATCCCCATGGCTCCATTAGCTAATAAATTGGGGAAAGGCCCGGGTAAGACAGTGGGCTCAATAAGTTCACCATCATACGTGGACTTGAAAGCTACAGTATTAGCTTCTATATCTTTAAGGAGAGATTCGGCAGCAGGCATCAATTTAGCTTCGGTATAGCGCATAGCAGCCGCATTATCCCCATCAATATTCCCAAAATTACCATGCCCATCAATCAGAGGATATCGCGCCACGAAATCTTGAGCGAGGCGCACAAGCGCATCATAAATAGAGTTTTCCCCATGAGGATGGAACTTACCAATGACATCACCAACGACCCGAGATGACTTTTTAGGTGCATGAAGAGAACTTAATTTTAATTGGTGCATGGCAAAAAGAATACGACGATGCACTGGCTTTAATCCGTCCCGCACATCAGGCAAGGAACGCGAGACAATCGTGGATAAAGCATACGCTAAATAGCGTTCTTCAAGGGCTTCTTTTAAAGGTGTTTCCTTTATGAGATGTTTTGGCATAGCTTGCGTCCTTTATTCTCTTCCTCATGCGCACGCCTTTTTAAATAATGAATCAGGAGAACGCGGGTATAAGGTAATTTTTTGTCATGAGGGTGGAGCACATATCGTTCAAGAAAATATCCAGTAAGCTCAAGTCCTGTAAGAATGTCTTGTACGGCTATAGGCTCCTTTTGGTCATTAGGTAATTGTAAGAAGGGAGGAAGAGCTAAAAGTTGATGACGGTAGTCTTCGCCCACCGTTCTTGATAAAGCACGGCCGGTACGAGGAGAAACATAAGCAAGGTCAGTTGTTGCACCTGTTCTTGCACAATGCTCTAAAGATAAGCCAAACCCTAAGGCATGCAAGATAAAAAGCTCAAAACGAACATAAGCAGCTTCCCAGTTAAAAAGAAAGAGAAGGTCAAGGAACTCTAAGAATTCTTCGAAGGCCTCCGGCATAGCTTCGCGCTCGGGGGTAGAAAGATAAAGGAGAGCACACAAAGAGGTTAAGGCAGCCAACCGAGGCGGCTCATTAAGAACGTGAGTAAAAAGCGATTTTTCTGTCTCAAGAGTATAAGTTCCTAAATGTTCAGATAGACGCGCTTGCCACGAAGCTGTGACCACATTACCAGGAAAGATACTTTTTTGTTGAAGAGATTTTTGAGAGCCCCGTATAAATCCCGCATAGCGTCCATGCTCCTTCGTGAATAAGGATACCACATGCCCAGTTTCTTTATGGCGTTTTGTATGTAAGATGATGCCTTTATCTGTCCACTGCATACGCCAACCTTAAGTTTTAACAACTCAAAAAGCCCTTAGAACTTCTCCAATCCTACATGCTTGAGATGGGCGATGTTCTTCGACCAATCTTTCGCAACTTTTACAAATAAGAATAGATGAACAGGCTGATTGAGAATATGACTTAGTTCTTCTCGGGCAAGCATACCGACTTTCTTGATGGTTATTCCTTTTTCACCCAAGATGATTGGTCGATGAGCCTCCCGTTCAATATAAATGGTCGCCTCGATACGAATTCCTTTTTCCCCTAATTCCTTCCATTGGCTAACATGGACCGTTAAATGATAGGGAAGTTCTTGATGTAACCGAAGAAAGAGCTTTTCTCTTATAATTTCGGCTGCGAACATGCGCTCTGGAAGATCCGAGAGTTGGTTTTCTGGATACAGCCAAGGTCCTTCTGGCACGTTTATCTGTACCCATTTAAGAATATCTTTTAACCCTTTCTCCTTAAGAGCTGAGATCATGAAAGTGCGTTCAAACGGATAGAGACGATTTAATTGGTCGGAAAGGTCCAACAATTCCTGAGGCTTAATAAGGTCAATCTTGTTAAGGATAAGGGCCACCCGTACTTTCTTTTGCCCTAGATTTTTAATAATGTCCCGCACATCTTTAGTTGATTTGCGGGTAACATCGATCATCACCATTAATATATCTGTTTCATGAGTAGCACTCCAAGCCGCTTTGATCATCTCATGATCTAACGCACGCTTTGGAGCAAAGATGCCCGGAGTGTCCACAAAAATTAGCTGAGAATCTTCTTGGGTTTTTATCCCCAGAACTCTTTGGCGTGTCGTTTGAGCTTTGTGAGTGACAATGGCAATTTTTCGCCCTACTAGCTTATTAAGTAATGTCGATTTTCCAACATTCGCGGCACCAATAATAGCCACATAACCGCATCGTTTTTTAGATATGTTTGTCGTCATCTGAGATTTCCTTAAGTAGCGCTCTTGCTGCTTCTTGTTCTGCCTGGCGTTTTGATGGTCCCTTAGCAATAGCGCTTTTGCCGTCGGGTAGGTTCACTTGAACCTTAAATTCCGGGTCATGATCTGGCCCCTTCCTGGAGAGAACTTTATAGCTTGGGAGTTTCTTCATAGAAGCTTGAGACCATTCCTGTAATTGTGATTTCGGGTCTAACCCTTCAAAAGCACTCTTTTCAAAAAACGTAGCCCAATGAGACCGAATAAATTCCCTTGCCGGTTGTAACCCGCCATCAATGTAAATAGCCCCTATGAGAGACTCAAGAGCATCACCTAATACATTGGTTGACATGGCTTTTTTTGAAGGCGCCCATTCAATTTTTGACCCTAAATCAATGGTTTGCGCAATCTTAGCTAATGTATCCCTATTGACAAGGTACGTATAGTGTTTGGCCAATATACCTTCTTCAGCCGTTGGATAGCATTCATAAAGCCATTCCGCAATCACAAGCCCGAGCACCCTATCTCCTAAAAACTCCAGACGCTCAAACGACGATGCTTCCTTTTCCTTGCGGCGACTTGTATGGGTCAGAGCTTGTCGATAAAGGTGCTGATCTTTAAATATATATTCCAATTTTACCATAAAGAGGTTAAGACATTAACGGATTAAAGAAGCTATTCTCCCGAACCGCATCGCCCCTAGCCAAACCCATGGTTGATACCATCTTGCTGACCCGTCTGTCGAAAAGAAAATTATTTCAGCCCGACCAATAAGATTTTGCTCAGGAATATAGCCAAACCGGTCAAGGTATCGACTATCAAGGGAACGATCGCGATTATCGCCTACCATAAAATAATGCCCTTTCGGAACCTCATAGACCGGAGTATTATCCATAGGGCCGAAGCCAAAAGCATCATGCTTAATAATCGCATGTTTTACCCCATTAGGGAGAGTTTCCCAATACTTTATATAGCGGAATCCCTCATCGTCAATGTAGTCTCCTACTTTCTCGAGTGTTACGGGTTGGTCATTAATGTGAAGGACGCCCTGAATCATTTGAATGCGATCACCAGGCTGTCCAACTAGGCGTTTAATATAGTCCGTTTTTTCATCTTGAGGTCCACGAAAGACAACCACCTCCCCTGTCTTGGGCTGGGATCCCCAGATACGGCCTTCAAAAATCGGTGGACTGAAAGGCAATGAAAAATGGGTGTAACCATAGGAAAATTTTGACACAAACAAATAATCGCCAACCAAGAGTGTCGGAATCATCGATCCAGAAGGGATATTAAACGGTTGATAGAGAAAAGTCCTGACAAGGATCGCGAGGGCCCCCGCCCAAAAAAGCGTCTTAAAAAACTCCGTAAAAGTTTCGCTCTTCTTAAGTCCTTTTGACAAAACCATATAATTACACTTCCATTCGTTACTATTAATTAATAATCTTTTTGGGCTGATATAATCACCACCGCAAAAGCAAAATACAATTCATCCGACAATGATATATGGATTTTAGGCACAAATCCAGAAGGAATAAGTTTTTTTAATTGTTTTTTGGCTTTGCCGGAGAAAATTAATGTTGGCTGACCACTTTGGAGGTTGTCAACGCTTACCTCAATCCACTTAAGGTTGGATAACCCAGTTCCTAAAGCTTTCATGGCCGCTTCTTTTGCCGCGAACCTTTTAGCCAGAGAGCGGGCCTGGTCATGGGCCTGAAGAGCTCTTTCTTGTTCACTTTTTGTGAACACACGCTCGACAAAGCGCCGACCATAGTGGTGCAATAAGCGCTCAATACGCCGGATATCTACGAGATCATTGCCAATGCCTATAATCATCGCCGGCCCTACCTTTTTTAATCAAACGCTTCGTCCCATGTACCTTTGGTGGCGGCGCGTGTATATTCCGTTGCTCGGTTTTCGAAGAAGTTTGTATGCTCAATGGCATTGAGCATGGAATCCATCCATGGCAACGGGTTTTTATGAATGTCATAGAGAGGCTCAAGCCCAAGTTGAGTCAAGCGATGATTGGCTATATAGCGAATGTAATTTTTTACTTCCTCCGCACTAAGGCCTTGGATAGAACCCATCTCGAAAGCAAGATCAATAAACGCATCCTCATGAGAAACAATGGTCCGACACACCTCATGTAAGGTTTCGGCCAACTTCGGTGTCCAAACGCCTGGGTTTTCTAATAAAAAGGTGTGGAACAATTGGATGATCGAATTGGTATGGAGGGTTTCATCCCGTACGGACCAAGAGATAATTTGACCCATGCCTCGCATCTTACTAAACCTTGGAAAGTTCAATAAGATGGCAAAGCTCGCAAAAAGCTGTAGCCCTTCGGTGAAAGCCCCAAACACCGCTAAGGTAATAGCGATATCCTCTAAGGTATCCGTGCCAAACTTCTGCATGTAGTCGTATTTATTTTTCATTTCTTTATAACGCAAGAAGGCAGAATACTCTACTTCAGGCATCCCCACGGTATCAAGTAAATGGGCGTAAGCGGCAATATGGACTGTCTCCATGCTCGAAAAAGCGGCTAGCATCATCTGAATTTCTGTCGGTTGAAAGACACGTGCATAATGACGCATATAGCAATTATTGACTTCAATATCCGACTGGACAAAGAATCGAAAAATCTGGGTGAGCAAATTCTTTTCACCCTTCGTTAAAGTTCGTTGCCAATCACGTACGTCATCCGCCATGGGCACTTCCTCGGGAAGCCAATGAATGCGCTGTTGGGTAAGCCAGGCCTCATAAGCCCAAGGGTAATGAAACGGCTTGTAGACAGGATTAGGGGTGAGTAAAGATATCTTTTTTTCAGGGAGAGATTTTACTGACATGCAAGGCATTCCTCGTATTCGTTAATGGTGACAGCTGGGACATCCTGAGGTAGGGTTTTAGGTTGTAAACGCTGCAAAGCTGAGGTGATTGGGCGTACTTTGCCAAAATTGGTGACGATATCCGCGCGTTGCAGGGATTTAGAGCGATAATAATAAAGAGACTTCACCCCTTTTTTCCATGCCCGAAGATGTACTTGGTGCAAATCACGCTTATGGATATCAGCCGGTAAGAAAATGTTTAAGGATTGAGATTGGCAAATAAAAGGTGCGCGATCACCAGCTAAGTCAATGACCCAGCGCTGGTCAATTTCAAAGGCTGTCTTGAACACAGCTTTCTCAAGTTCATTTAGGAAGTCAAGGTGCTGTACTGAACCCTCATGTACCGTAATAGACGTCCAAACTTCTTCGTTATTTTGTCCTTTCTCTTCAAGGAGCTTTAATAGATGACGGTTGCGTACATTATAGGAGCCAGACAATGTTTTATGGTTAAAACTATTGCAAGTAATAGGCTCAATTCCCGGTGACGTTCCACCGCAAATAATGGAAATAGAAGCCGTCGGAGCGATCGCTAACTTATTTGAAAAACGTTCCATGACCCCACATTCCGCGGCATCAGGACAGGCTCCTTTCTCTTCAGCTAAAAGCCGTGAAGTCCGATCAGCTTCCGCACGGATAGAGGAAAAAATCTTCTTATTCCAAGAAACCGCCATCGCGGATTCAAAGGGTATGTTGTTTGCTTGAAGGAACGAGTGAAAGCCCATAACGCCAAGCCCCACGCTGCGTTCGCGCATAGCGGCATACCTGGCTTTGCTCATCTTCTCAGGTGCATGATCAATGTAATCTTGAAGAACATTATCCAAAAACCTTAAAATATCTTCAATAAAGAGAGGCTGGTCTTTCCATTCAAAATATTTTTCTAAATTAAGAGAAGATAGACAACAAACGGCTGTCCTTTCGTGGCCTAAATGATCTGGGCCAGTGGGTAACGTAATCTCGCTGCATAAATTGGACATTTTTACCTCAAGCCCCAACTTTTTTTGGTGCTCGGGCTGCGCTCTGTTCGTGTGATCAATGAAAATGATATAAGGTTCGCCTGTTTCCACCCTTAATGTTAAGATCTTAATCCAAAGGCTTCGAGCGGGGAGAGACCTTACAATTTCTTTTGTTTTAGGGCTTCGAAGGTGCCAGACTCCATCGGCTTCCACCGCTTGCATGAACTCATCAGAAATAACGACGGCATTGTGAAGCGAGAGCGCTTTGCGATTGGGATCCCCTCCTGTGGGCTTGCGAAGTTCAAGGAATTCTTCAATCTCTGGGTGATCCACCGGTAGGTACACAGCCGCACTTCCACGCCGTAGGCTTCCTTGGCTAATAGCAAGCGTTAATGAATCCATCACCCGAATGAAAGGAATAATACCCGATGTCTTCCCATTCGTGCCTACTTTTTCCCCAATGGAGCGTAAATTACCCCAGTAACTTCCAATCCCGCCACCACGCGCGGCGAGCCATACATTTTCATTCCATAAATCAACAATGCCATCGAGGCTGTCACAGGCTTCATTTAAATAACACGAGATAGGCAGGCCGCGCTTTGTTCCTCCATTGCTTAAGATGGGCGTGGCTGGCATAAACCAAAGATTGCTCATATAATCATAAAGGCGCTGAGCGTGAGCTTGATTGTCACTAAAATGCACGGCTACTCGGGCAAATAGATCTTGAAATTTTTCACCCGGTAAGAGGTACCGGTCTTGAAGAGTCATTTTACCAAATTCAGTTAATTTTTCGTCCCGAGAATAGTCCACACAAACCGTATAATTTTTTTCTTCTCTTAAGATATTTGTCACTGCCTTAATCCTTTTGTCAGCCGTTCAACTTTCTGCTTATTATACTAGATATAGTATATCATGCATCATTTTTGTCAATAAGTAGTATATAAAGCCTAAAAAATGGTTAACTATAATGTCTCTGCCAAAGGAAGCGAGAAGGGCAAAAAGGACATTCTCCAAGTAGGTTCTATCCTCTCTTATTTTTATAAGAAGCTACCCTGTCAGTGAAGAAATAATTTTTAGGAGATGAGTATGGTTGCTTATATCATGTACGCGGATATAATCAACTTTTTTCATAGCGAGGAAGATAGAAAAAGTTAAGGTCTCTAAGAGCCGCGGCTCTTTAAGGATGGTTTCGTCTGAAAAGGCCGACATAAAAGATTTTTTTGAATGCCCGACAAGCAGAGGAAGACCAAAAGATTTAAAGCTTTCAATGTTCTTTAAAAGGAAAAGCGTTTGGTGAAAGGTTTTTCCAAAGCCTATGCCAGGGTCTATAATAAGTTTGGAAGGTGAAATCCCTTGGCCGGTAAGGAAAGTGATTTTTTCTTCTGCCCATTTTTCCAAGGCTTTGACAATGTTTTCATCGGTGGGCATCCCCTGTCCCACTATAGGAGGTACGGTCACGGAGTGCATCATAACGGCCGTAGCACCCTTTTCCGCCACAAGCTTGATCATGGCTGGGTCGCTTAATCCTGTCACATCGTTGATCCAGTCGATTCCTAATGCTAAAGAGCGCTCAGCAATAGTGGGGTAAAAAGTATCGATGCTTAAAAGGGGCGGATCTGGTTGAGAAGTAAAGTAATGACAAAGGGGCTCAAGCACGGGCGCAAGCCTTGCCCATTCCTCTTCCTCCTTTATCTTGGCTCCTCTAGGACGTGTTGATTGACCGCCAATATCAAGAACGGTGGCGCCAGCTTTATGTAAGGAAATGGCATGCTGGATAGCTTTGTCTGGATAAAAGTATCGTCCGCCATCGGAGAAAGAATCAGGCGTGATATTTAAGATGCCAACCAGCTTCGGCCAAAGGGGAGCAACCATGGGAGGGCGTTCCAGTCTTAAAGCTAGTTCTTCAGCGCTTTTTCCTTGAAAGGGCCCCGAGCAAGGAAATGACCAAAAAGGACATACATCGGCTAACGGATAAAGGGCAAAAGAACGCTCCAAGAGCCCTTCATGAGGAATGGTAAGATGCTCTTGAACGATAACGCGCTGGTCCCACGCTAATATATCGAGGTCAATTTCCCGAGGAGCCCACATAGGCCTTTCTTGCCGGCCAAGTTGCTTTTCAATGCTTTTAAGAGCCTGCAACAATTCGTCGGGTTCAAGCGTGGTGTCGCCCATGACAGCCATATTTAAAAAGGGTATCTTCCATTCAGGAGGGTGATTTAATGGTAGCAGGGGTGGCGTCTCATAAACGGGAGAGAGCATTACCCTCGAAAGGACCCTCTCAGTGAGCATCTTAATAGCCTTTTCAAGAGTTAAGCGCCGATGACCTAAGTTGCTCCCAACGCCAATGATCACCATAAGACCTTATCCTTTTAATTCAAAACGTATTCCGCTATGCACCTGTGCAATGGGTGGTTTAAGCTTCGTGATTGTAACTTTTATCTTATGATCGGCCGCTATCACCCTACGTAACGCGTTAATAATAGCTTGGGCTAAGTGCTCAACTAATTTAAAAGAGGATGGCTCAAGTATTTTTTTTACAATGTCCACGATATGAGCGTAGCATATTGTATCCTTTAATTCATCGCTCCGGCATCCTAAAGGGGGGGAAGGAAAATAAATCGCTATATCAATATCTACTGGTTGGGGATGCTCCCGTTCAGCGTCGGTGCAACCAAGATGGACCCATATCCTTAGGGATTGGATCGTAAGCGTTGCCCTGCTGCTTTCTTCCATAAGCTTTTTTCCTGACTGTCCTTGAGCCCTTTTGAAAAATTCTTAAGAGTCTTTTCCATTAATTTTAAGGTTGGTACTCAAGCGTTATAAATGTTTCTTCTCGATGGATTACTTTTTTACGCCATTTTTCTATATACACAAAAGGAAAAAATGTATCGCCAGGAAAATCCCCCTCTATGACGCTCACTATCACCTTATCAATCATGCCCTCTTTAAAAAATTCTTGAAAAATTTGCTCTCCCCCTATGACAAATTTTTGTACATAGTAAAGTGACGGCGTGTTTTTCACGAAAGAAAAACCCTCCTTCAGGGTGGTGAAGAAAAATATGTTTTTTTTTAAATCGGACGGATAAGGAGAGCGAGAGAAAACAAGGTTGATACGATCAGGAAGATACCCTTTGGGGAGAGATTGGAATGTTTTATGTCCCATAGCCACAAGATGGTGCTGAGTCAATCTTTTAAAGAGCTTTAGTTCATTAGGCACATGCCACGGTATGGCGTCCTTATACGCCATTGCTCCCGTTTTACTACATGCAACGAGAGCGGTAAATTTTAACTCGTGCTGCGCTGACACGCCTTGTTTGCCCTTTTAAACTTGTTCCTTCTCCCTCAGCATAACCTACCTTACTCTTCTAGACGAGTCTTACGTTTCTAAGTAAAATGTCACTCCAATAATTTTCATATTGGCGTAGTAAGTCAGCAATGTTTTTAATGTTTTCTTCTTTTAGTCCGGTTTCTTGTAGCTCAGTTAAATGCTTGGTGATGATCTCGTCCATTTTTTTACATAGCAACCGGCCCTTTTTAGAAAGTCTAATGCGACTTGAGCGTTTATCGTGATTTGATTGCTCTTGAACGATATAGTCGTTTTGGACCATCTTTTTTAAGTTGTATGATACATTAGAGCCTAAATAATATCCGCGGTTCGTTAATTCCCCTACCGAAAGGTGCCCATCCCCGATATTGTACAATATAAGACACTGAACGTTGTTGATATCTTCGATCCCTAATCGATCCAATTCAAATTTTATCAGTTCAAGGTAGAGCCTGTGCAATCTTTCAATAAGCATGATTGTCTCAAAATAAATGTCCTTCATGGAGTCCTCAAAGCTTTATCAATTAAACCAATACATTTTTAAGAATAACCCGAAGTAAGTTAATTTACATTTAATCGGCTTAATGTTTATCTTTAAAATTAAAAACTTCTAATTTTTATGCAAACTTGTTGTTTTGTAAATTAACTTTAAATATAATATTTTTTAACTTCCATTTAAGAAAAAATTTCTTGGTTAGATTTGAAAAAATTTAGGATTTTTTCCAATTTTAGATGCTTAAAATTTGCTGGATACCACTGAGGCTTAAAATCTTTTTCGATCAACAGAGCACGTATGCCCTCGATAAAATCGTGAGAGCGCAAGAAGTTTTGTGAAAGGATATAGTCCATCGCGTTAATATCCTTAAAAGACATATTCTGAGCTTGTTGGTAATATTCGAAGGTTACCTTTAAGCTCGTAGGCGATCGGGCTGTTAAGAGTGCCAACGTTTTCTTGGCAAGAGAGGAATCATGGGTGTTCAAGGCTTCTAACAAAGCTTCAAGGGTGTCTTGGTGGAAGCAGCTCCGGGTTAGATGAGCTATATCTGAAATAGCTTCGGGAGCCGTCGGCTCATGGTGCTTATCGATAAGGTGTTTAAGTGCGTTTTCGTTGTGAGGATTAAGGGTGACCAGGTCATTTAAAAATTTTTCTATTTTTGAAGAAGGAAAGAGATGGGAGGCCAAGCCAGTATAGAGGCTATCGCCAGGGCCTAAGGCCTCGCCGGTTAAGGCAAGGTATAACCCAATATAATCTGGCATTCTTGCGAATATATCCATAGAGCCGACATCGGGAAAAAAGCCAATCTTTGTCTCTGGCATCGCAAGGAGCGCTCTTTCCGTCACAATTACATAAGCCCCATGCATGGCAAGACCAAGGCCTCCTCCAAAGGCCAATCCATCAACGAGAGAGATATAAGGTTTTGGGTAACGTTTTATGAGATCGTTGATTTTATATTCGTCGTCGAAAATTATCTGATTATGGAGAAAATCCTTCTTCTGGTGAGCGTCATACACAGATTTAATGTCGCCGCCGGCGCAAAACATCTTTTCTCCCTGTGCCTGTAGAACGACTGTATGGATAGACGGATCGTACGCCCAGGCGGACAAATGGTCTTTGATAGATTGAATCATTTCAAGGTTAAGAGCATTAAGTTTATCTGGGCGATTGAGCGTTAAAATGCCGACATTATTTATTACGTTGGTTAAAATATATTTACTCATTCTTAGGGACATATATAAAGCTTTCTATTTTCACGCCTTTTGTTCAAGCGAGTTCCTCGCGGAACGCTTTATAATTTGTTACAAAGCTTATACTATCACTAAATCGTTTGTATATTATTAGGGTGAAAAAGTTTTTTATGAATATAGGAGCTAAGAAAAACGATAAACAGGTGATTATTATTGCTGGTCCCACCGCTTGTGGAAAGTCCAGGCTTGCCCTTAATATCGCGCGGCGCGTTCCTTCCACGATTATTAATGCTGATAGCATGCAAGTGTATCACGGATTACCGATCTTGACTGCGCAACCAACCCAAGCAGATATGGCGGCGGTTCCCCACGCGTTGTATTCTGTCGTAAGCCCGAGCGTTCGATTGGGTGTTGCTCGTTGGCAAACGCTTGCTTGCGACGCTATTGAGCAGAGTCTTGCTCAAGGCAGATGCCCTCTTGTGGTGGGAGGTACAGGATTTTATTTGCGTGTTGTAATGGAAGGTTTATCTACGGTCCCGGATATTCCGCTCTCGGTGCGGGAAGAAGCCACGGCTCTTCGGCATAAGCTTGGAAACCAAGCTTTTTTTGAGCATTTGACTACTCTTGATCCTTTAATAACGAAGCAGCTTTACGTCAATGATACCTACCGAGTATTGAGAGCCTACGAGGTCATCCGGGCAACGGGAAAATCCCTTGCCGTTTGGCACCAAGAAACCACCAAAGCACCACCATGGTCCTTTTATAAAATTCTCCTCCTGCCTGACCGGAAATATCTTTATCCTCAAATTGACCAACGATTTGAAAAAATGATAGAAGAGGGGGCGCTGGAGGAAGTAAGATGGTTGAAGGATCAGCAACTGGATCGCGAATTGCCAGCTATGAAAATCCTAGGAGTTCCTGAACTTCTTTCATACTTATCCCAAGAAATAACTTTAAAAGAAGCGTGTGATAAAGCAAAACAGATGTCTAGAAATTTTGCTAAACGCCAATATACTTGGTTCAATTCGCAGTATTCTTCCGATTGGACTGTTACATCACTTTACACAGATGATCTAGATGAATCATTAGGGGGTAAACTTGTCTTTGATGAAGCTTTTTAGAGATCTATTTTTCGTGATAATTTCGTGCCAAATTATGTTTGCCAAGAGCTCAAAAATAGTTTTAAGTAGGTTATAGTTTGTATAGCATCGGGTAAGGGGATGTTCTGGAGATTTTTTAATTTCTTTTCCGCCGATATGGCGATCGACCTTGGTACGGCCAATACCCTTGTATATGTTAAGGGCCGCGGTATTGTTGTTAATGAACCCTCCGTGGTTGCTGTTGCTACGGTACGTGGTAAGCGCCAGATATTAGCCGTTGGCGAAGAAGCAAAAATGATGGTTGGTCGCACACCAGGTAATATTCATGCTATTCGTCCTTTAAGGGATGGTGTTATTGCTGATTTTGACATTGCGGAAGAGATGATTAAACATTTTATTCGCAAAGTTCACAATCGTCGGACCTTTGCTAGTCCCCAAGTTATTATCTGCGTTCCTTCAGGGTCGACAGCCGTTGAGCGTCGTGCGATTCAAGAATCAGCGGAAAGTGCGGGTGCAAGTCGTGTTTTTTTAATAGAAGAGCCCATGGCAGCTGCTATAGGGGCTGGTCTTCCTGTTACAGAGCCTACCGGGTCTATGGTGGTCGATATTGGCGGGGGAACCACCGAAGTAGCCGTTCTATCTCTTGGCGGGATTGTTTATTCACGTTCTGTCCGGGTTGGGGGAGATAAAATTGATGATGCAATTATTAATTATATCCGGCGTCATCATAACCTTTTAATCGGGGACGCCTCTGCTGAGAGGATAAAGAAGGAGATAGGATCGGCTGTTGTGTTGGAGCATGAGGACGATGTGTCTATGCGCATTAAAGGGCGTGATCTTGTCAATGGTGTCCCTAAGGAAATTATTGTAACCAATCGCCAGATCTCTGAAAGCATTGCTGAGCCTATTACGACTATTATGGATGGGGTAAAAGTTGCTTTGGAGCATACTCCACCGGAATTGTCTGCGGATATTGTGGATAAGGGGATTGTGTTGACAGGGGGAGGTGCTTTGTTGAGGAACCTTGACACACTTATGCGGCAAGCGACAGGTCTTCCTGTTTCCATCGCGGATGATCCTCTATCGTGTGTGGCTTTTGGAACAGGAAAAGCTCTTGAACAAATAAAGGCGTTGAAGAATTTGCTTATTTCTATGTATTAACTGCGAAAATGAAACTGGATGATAAAGTATAAATATTTTAAGTCCTGATGTCTGTACCAATTTTAGCCAAAATTCGTCGTTTGATTTTTGGAGTTTCTGCTTCAAGTATGTTTGCTCAACGCCTTAAGCGTTTTCATCAGCGCTTAAGTTTTTCGACGCTTCTTATCATCACGTTGGTTATTTTCCTACTAGGATGGATGGGCTTCAAGCCTCTCGAGCGCTTGCGGCTTACTTTAATGGATTTTTCTCTCCCTCTCGTAGATGTGGTAACGGCCCCAGCCAAATATGTGCGTTATATCGCCTTAAAAGTGGAAAACTTGTTTGAGCTTCAAACGAAAGCTGAAAAATTATCTGCCTTAGAGAAGGAGCATCTTAGTTTAAAGCTAAAAATAAAAAAGCTTGAAAAAGAAAATCAATTCTTAAAAAAAGCGATCCAGTATAACCCAGTGGATACTTCTAAAGTGGTGACAGCGCGTATCTTAGGGTACCCCAAAGGTTCTTTTTCTAATATGATTTTAATTGATGCTGGTTCTTATGAACATGTTCAAAGTGGCCAACCTGTGGTTTTTAAAGGCCAGGTCATTGGACGTACCATCGAAGTTGGTTCCCATCACGCTCGCGTATTGTTGCTTACCGATCAGACATCGAAAATCCCAGTCGTGATAGGTCCTTATAATCATCATGCGGTACTTCAAGGGAGCGGCTCGTCTTTTCTCCATATTTCTTATTTTAAAAATGATGATGAACCAAGGGCAGGGGACAAGGTATATTCTTCCGGAAAAGGAGGGCTGTTTCCACGGAACCTCCTTGTAGGGGAGGTACGCCAATTGAAAGACGGCCGTTTTGTGGTAAAGCCCGTCTATTCTCTTTTTAATATGGATTTTGTATCAATAATGTACTCGGTTAATCAGATTGTTAAGGGATGAAAGGCGATAACCTAAAAATAAGATTTCGGTGGGCTGATTCTCTCCCATCCCTATTTATTGTGGGGGCCGCTATTGCTGATTTGCTTTATAAGCCTTGGTATGCTGGCTATAATACGTCTTTTATGCTTGTAAGCTTATTTTACTGGTTAATATACAGGCCAGATCAAGTTTATATAACAGCTCTTATTTTTATTTCTTTGCTCCATGATGTGGTAAATGGCTTTATCCTTGGTCAATCGCTGGTCGAATACTTATTTATAAGCTCACTCGTATTGTTGTGTAGGCCATGGGTCTATCAAAAACCCTTTGGGGTGACGTGGGTTGTTTTTGCCCTTTGCGCTCTTATTTCTCTTGTAATAAAGTCCTTATTTTATTTTGCTTTATATAAAAAGATCCCAGGCCTTATACTTTCCTTGTATGATGGGCTGGTGGCGGTAATGTTTTACCCCCTGTTAGCTAAGGGTTTTTCCTTATTGCAAAGAAATTGGGATTTTAAATGATACCTCCTTCTGGTGATGATAATGATTTAATTTTCTCCAGACGTGCTCTTATCCTGTGTGGGGGAAAGCTTGTTTTGTTATCCGCTATTTTGGGGCGTATGTATTATCTACAAGTGCTCCAAGCAAAAAAATATACGCTTTTAGCGGAAAAAAATAGGATACAATGGCGCTTTTTAACACCAGAGAGGGGACGTGTCTTAGATGGAAAAGGCCGGGAGATTGCGACCAATCAAAATTTATTCCGTGCCTTAATCTCTCATGATCAAAAAAGTAAATTGCGAGAAGTTGTTACAAGGCTACAACCTATCCTTAACCTAAGCGAACAGAGCATTGAGCAAATTTTGCAACAGGCTAAGAGAAACCTAGCTTCAATCCCGACCCTTATTAAAGATAATTTAAGTTGGGACGAGGTTACCACTCTTGAAACTCACAGCCCTAATTTGCCAGGCGTTTTTATTGACTTTGGTAAGCGTCGTTTTTATCCTTATAGTTTTATGGCCGCGCACCTTATTGGTTATGTTGCGGCTCCATCTAAACAAGAAATGTTGGGAAATTCCCTGCTGAGCCTGCCAGGTATTATGATTGGAAAGAGTGGGATCGAAAAAGCACAAGAGAATTTATTACAGGGAAAACCAGGGCATAAGCAACTAGAAATTAACGCCTTTAACCAAGTTGTGCGGTTTTTAAATGAAGAACCAAGCACCCGCGGGCAGGACTGCCAGCTAAGTATTGATCTCAAGCTTCAAGAATTTTCTTACGAGCAGCTTAAAAGCCAAAGTGGTGCGCTTGTGGTTATGGACGTTTGTAATGGAGAAATAAAAGCTTTACTTTCTACTCCGTCCTTTGATCCTAATCTCTTCGTCCAGGGGTTGCCTAGAGAAACCTGGACATCCCTTATCGAAGATGAGCGAACGCCGCTTGTTAACAAGGCAGTATCTGGCCTCTATGCCCCAGGGTCGGCATTTAAGATGGTTGTTGCGTTAGCTGCCTTAGAAAATAAGGTTATTACCCCTGCGACTTATTATCACTGTCCTGGATATGTGGAAATCGGTACTCAGAGGTTTCACTGCTGGCATAAACATGGTCATGGGGAGATGAATGTAGTTAGCGCTATAAGTCATTCATGTGATGTGTTTTTCTATATGGTTGCCCATAAATTAAATATGGCACATATTGTGCGCATGAGTCAAAAGTTCGGGTTTGGAGGTGACTTTGGCCTTACATTTCCAGGAGTAAAAGCAGGTTTTATGCCCACACCGGAGTGGAAAAAAACCTATAAAAACTCAGGATGGTCCCTTGGAGACAACATTAATAGCAGTATTGGCCAAGGGTATATTCTTACAACTCCCTTGCAACTAGCTGTTATGACTGCCAGACTTGCCACTAATTTAATGGTTACTCCAAGTTTTTTGAAAAGGCCTGGAAAAGTTGCCTTAAAACCGTTGGACCTTAACCATGACGATTTAAACATAATTTGGAAGGGGATGAAAAATGCAATTTATCATCCGGGAGGAACCGCCTTTAATTATCGCCCTTCTCATCTTCCCCCGCTTATAGCCGGTAAGACTGCTACGGCCCAGGTTAAAGGAATTAGCTTAAAGCAACGCTTGCTCAATCGCCTCTCGCATACCTTATGGAAAGAGAAGGATCATGCTTTGTTTGTGGGGTATGCTCCGTTTCATGCACCTAAGTATGCCATTGCTCTTGTGGTTGAACATGGAGGAAGCGGTGCGAAGGTTGCCTCGCCTTTAGCGATGAACATATTGCTTAAAGCTTTAGACTTGCAGGCGTAATCTGACCAAAAGCTTCTTTTTGTATAAGAAGAGTATCACAAGATCTGCCCATAAACTTTCAAGGATAGACAAATATGCTCTATAAGAGAAATATCCTGGCTAAACCAAGGAAGGAAGCAAAGCCCAAGACATCCGTAGTTGTTGTTAGGAGAGGCCCAGCACTTAAGGCTGGATCCAGCCCCATACGCGAGATAAGAATTGGTAAGATCGTACCTGCAATAGCTGCCCACATCATATTAAAGACAAGAGCACTCGCCAAGATAAGGCTCAAACCTATATCATGGAACCAAAACATCGTGATACAACCAAACATGATCGCAAATAAGATACCATTGATCAATCCTACCGAGATTTCCTTTATAATAGTGCGGGCAATATTCCCTGGGCGTAAATCACGGGTGGCGATGGCTCGGACAACCACTGTAACCACTTGCATCCCGGCATTACCTGCCATAGCTGTGGCAATAGGCATCAAGACCGCTAAGGCAACAATTTTTTCAATTGTTCCTTGAAATTGAGAAATAACCCATGAACCAAGTAGAGTATTAATAAGAGTCACAATTAACCAGCGGATTCGCATGTGAGTCGTATCAAAAACAGGGGCATAGAAATCGGGGTCACTGATACCAGCAAGGTGCATGATGTCTTCGGTGGCCTCTTCTTGGATAACATCGACGATGTCATCGGCAGTAATCATACCCACAATGCGGTTGGAACCATCGACCACAGGTGCAGAAAGCAAGGCATAATGCCGGAATATATGAGCTACTTCCTCTTGATCAGTGGCGATGGGGATGCTGTGAAGCTGTTTGTCCATAATAGACGATATTTTCGTATTCTTTTTATGACGAAACAAAGCATGAAGCGGTATACTCCCGATAGGATGATGGCGCGGGTCAATGACAAATATTTCATAAAAATTGTCCGGGAGCTCTTCGGCTTGGGCAAGGAAGGTAATGACTTGCCCAACCGTCCAAAACGGTGGCACCACAACAATTTCACGTTGCATTAAGCGCCCAGCACTGTCTTCAGGATAGGTCAACACTTCTTCTAAGATTGCCCGATCTTCCGCGGATATAGCGCGTAATATTTGTCGCTGCGTTTCTAAATCAAGGTCTTCAATTAACGAGAAGGCATCATCACTATCAAGATTAGGAAGAGCGGCAGCAAGATCCTTAACCCCGAGCTGTTCAATTACTTCTTCACGTACAGAATCATCCAGCGAACTTAGAATTTCAGCATTGAAGTGACCACGTAAAATCTCGACCATTTTACGACGTTTTTCGGGCGATAAATTTTGGAGGAGGTCAGCCACATCCGCGACATGGAGGGGCCTGATAAGTTGCTCCGCTCTGTCGGTATTATTATACTCAAGCGCCTCATTGAGCTTACCTAAAAGACTTTGCGAGGCCCCATAAGGAATCTCTTCAGCAGACCCGTTATTCTTGTTATTCTCAAAATCATCTTTGGACATCTTCATTGCTCCTTTTATCCTAAGAAGATGCTTAAGCTATAACAATCTTCTCTTTTTTAACCTAAGCCTTTGTAACTGCTAAGGCGCTCATATTTAAAATACCACGAGCTGTCACAGCCGGGGTAAGGATATGTACTGGCTTGGCTGTCCCCATAAGCATGGGTCCTATGGTAATTCCCTCGCCAAGTACACGTAGAGTATTATAAGTTATGTTAGCAGCTTCTAATGTAGGCATCATAAGAAAATTAGCTTGGCCCTCTAATTGGCAATCAGGAAGAAACCGCTTACGATAGAGATCATCTAGGGCAAAATCAGCTTGCATGGCGCCTGAGATATCGAAATCTGGCGCTTTACGTGCCAAAATGGTCAAGGCCTCATGAATTTTTTTGTTAATGGGAGACCCTTGATCATTGGTATGGGATAAAATAACGGCTTTTGGTTGAATCCCAAAATCTTTAATATAATTGTATCCGAGTAATGCAATGCGAGCTAACTCTTCTGCTGTTGGATGGGCATTAATATGTGTATCGGCAATAAAGAACGTTCCCTTGTTTAGTAAGAGAGCGCTTAAGGAAGCTAAGATATTGGTCTGTGAACTTCTCCCAATGATTTCCTCAATATACTTGAGATGCTGGTAATACCGACCATCGATACCGCATAACATCGCATCAACTCTACCGGCATACAAGAGAGATGCCGCAAGAATGGTGCTGTATTCAGAACTATTTTCTAGAGGATCTTTTCCCTTGAGGAGATGAGCATAAGGTACAACGGTCGCATCTTTTTGAAGATCGTCCAGATTAAGTAAATCAAAATCCTTGCCAGGCCGAATTCGCAGCCCTAAGCGCTCGATCAGCGTATTAATAATAGGAGGGCGACCAATCAGCACAGGATAGGCAATTTTTTCATCAATAATAGCTTGGGTGGCACGTAAGACCCTCTCTTCTTCCCCGTCGGCAAGCACAAGACGCTTTGGTTGAGCGGTGGTCGCTTGATTGAAAATCGGGCGCATCGTTAACACCGTGCGGAAATTAAATTGATGGAGCTTTTGCTGATAAGCGGAGAGGTCTTGGATAGGACGGGTAGCCACACCTGTTTCCATAGCCGCCTTTGCTACAGCTGGCGGTATTACCTCAAAAAGCCTTGGATCAAAAGGTTTGGGAATCAAATAATTCGGCCCAAAGGTGAGATCTTCCGAATTATAGGACTTGGATACAACTTCTGAGGTTTCCTTTAAAGCCAAGTCAGCAAGAGCATAGACACAAGCAAGCTTCATTTCATCATTGATAACGTCGCACCTACATCCAAAGCACCCCGGAAGATAAAAGGGAAACATAACACGTTGTTTACTTGGTTAGGGTAATCAGAGCGCCCGGTGGCGATGATAGCATCAGGTCGGGTCTCTTTAGCAAGTTCAGGGCTAATTTCCGGTGTAGGGTTGGCAAGGGCTAGGATCAAGGGCTTTTTAGCCATGCGTTGAATCATTTCAGCGGATAACACATTCCCAACGGATAAGCCTAAGAAAATATCCATATCTTCTATAGCCTCACCGAGAGTACGGGCTTTCGTTTTTGCCGCGAATTCGATTTTATGTTGATCTTTTAATCCTGGCCGCCCTTCATAAATAACACCTTCCATATCATTAAGGATGACATTTTCTTTCTTGAGACCTAATTTAATGAGAAGCTTAATGCAGGAAATAGCAGCAGCACCCGCCCCTGAAGTGACAAGGCGTACCTTGCTTAAATCTTTTTCTACGAGGCGCATAGCATTAACAACCGCGGCAGCTACGATAATAGCCGTTCCATGTTGATCGTCATGAAAGACAGGGATTGAGAGACGCTTCTTAAGTTTTTCTTCAATCTGGAAACATTCTGGCGACTTAATGTCTTCAAGGTTAATAGCGCCGAAGGTTGGCTCAAGGCTGGCAACAATATCTACAAATTTATCAATATCTTTTTCATTAATTTCAATGTCAAAGACATCAATATTAGCAAATTTTTTGAATAGAACGGCTTTTCCTTCCATCACAGGTTTGGCGGCAAGAGGCCCGATGGCTCCCAGACCTAGCACCGCGGTGCCATTGGTTATCACCGCCACTAAGTTGCCACGAGCCGTATAATCAAATACGAGGTTGGGCTGATCCGCAATGGCGTTACAAGCCGCGGCAACCCCTGGTGAGTAGGCAAGAGAGAGATCTCGCTGGTTCGCCAGAGGCTTGGTTGCGACAACCGACAATTTACCAGGCACAGGGAAACGGTGATACTCAAGAGAGCTCTTATAAAGTTTGTCTGACATATTTCTTACCCTCAAGCGACTTAAAGAAGTTATAAGTCGTTATTTATAAAATAAAAACTCTTAAAATTATACAAAATTTAAAATTCAAAAGCAAAGGTATAGGAATTCCATTGACCGATAGTTAACGATACCCCTTACAGAGAGACCTGTTCAAATTTGCTAATCAAAAAATTACTATGTAAAAGTACATTATTCCTTTTTTCAAAGAAAAGAAACGCTTTTGCTTTTGTGGCTCTTTTTTGAGTAAGCAACGAACCTTCTGGTTGTCACTTCTTTAGGTTAAGTTTTTCCTTTTTGTGAAAGGAAGGAGGACTCACATTAAAATGGCTTACAAACATTTGGTGCGGTCGAGAAGAATCGAACTTCCACGAAGATACCTTCACAGCGCCCTCAACGCTGCGCGTCTACCAGTTCCGCCACGACCGCGCGATGGTTTACGGGGTAACCTAGCAGATTAAAAGGTCGTTTTCAACTAATTCCTTATTGTTGACAAGTAAGATCTTCCTCAATGTAAAATGGAAATAATCAAAGCTCCTGGGGGGTGATAAGTCTTTAAAAGGAGCGAAAAGCCTTCGGGCGATACGACAACAAAGGCGTAAAGTATGAACCTTAAGAAGGCGTTGTCGTGTGCAGGGGCTTATATGTCTCGTGAAAGAAAGATTGTTGAAGGTAGTGCCTTAAAGAGCGCAGCGATGACTCTTCTATTTTTCCAGCAGGGGAAGGAAACGAACTTTATATAAGCGAAAGTGAGACGTAAGAGAAGATAAGCAGATGATTGAGTGGAAGATTGATAAGGTTGCGTGCGGGTATGAAGAAGCCATGCATACGATGGAGCAACGCGTGCAGGCTATTTCAACAGGCCAAGCCCCAGAGCTTGTATGGTTTTTAGAGCATCCGCCTTTATATACGTGTGGCTCCAGCGGGGACCCTGCCCAGGAAATTTTAAAAGGCGTGTCGCTCCCTGTCTATCATACAGGGCGCGGAGGCCGCGTTACCTACCATGGTCCTGGACAACGAATTATTTATGCTCTGATTCATCTTAAAAAGCGCCATAATGATTTGCGCCGCTATGTGAGCGACTTAGAAAATTGGATTATTCTTGCCTTAAAGGATTTTGGGATTGACGCATGCCGACGCGAAGGGCGCATTGGCGTTTGGGTGCCAAGGAAAGATGGGCGCGATGATAAAATTGCGGCTATTGGTGTACGTGTTCGCCGTGGTATAACGATGCATGGATTTGCTCTTAATATCAACCCCGACCTTTCTTATTATAAGTATATTATTCCGTGTGGGATCTTAGAGCACGGGATCACCTCGATGCACCAATTGGGAGTAGAGGCATCGAGGGAAGAGGTTGATAAAGCCCTTCGAACACACGGGGCATTTCTTTTTAAATAGCCGCCTGGCTAAGACATAAAGGATGAGGCGATAAAAACTCAACGCGCGCACCTGATTAGTTCAGCCTCTCTTTACTTATGGCTTTTGTTTTTTTTCCTACTTTAGCCAAGCGATATACTTTTCTTGAGCGCTTAAGTCAAGAACCACCAGCGTGCCCGCAATTTTATCATGAAGCCCCTGTTTTCGGCGAGTTGCTAAGACGAGAAGGTAGCCTAAACCCAAGGTAATATCACATAAAAGAGTAAGTAGCTGGCGCTTGAAGGCCTGGCCAAATCGAAGCGGCTGCCCATAGATGCTGATTACCTTGATGGCCAACATAAGTTTCCCCGGCGTAGCTTGCAAAAAAGAGCTCTCGAAAAGAGCTTTGTAAACACAAAAGAGGAGCACCATGAGGGTGTTAAGGATGTAATAAGGGAGGGGTGGACGCAGATCAACGACATTTAAAGTGGTGGCATTGTGTAAGAAAGAATCAAAGGCTTCCGGCCCATGCGCGAAAGTAACCCAAAAACTTATAAAAGTACCATAGAGGTAATTAACCTCTTCGAGGGCATTTCTTATAAGATTTTCAAGACTTAGGCTATGTGCCCCCATTGACCAAGCTATAAAGAGCCCAACCAGAACGATTGTCCCAAAAAATAAAACCATATCAATGAGGTGCGCAAAGAAACGACGCCAGAAACCACTAAACACCATACCTTTTTCCTTTCATGCCCTACCGGCTCGTCCAACTTTTACAGTGAGGCTAGCATGACTTTCTTTATTTTTTGTAACGAGCCCCAAAGTCAGGGTCATGTAAGGTTAAGGAAAGGCGCCTTTTTATAACATTTATTCAATACAAAAATTAAAAATAATAATTGAAATGATTTATTTAAAATTTATTAATTATTAAAACAAAAGTAGTGGCTTAAAAGACACAATAAGTAAAAAATATTCTCCTTTCGTTGTTTTGTTCTGGATTTAAGGCTTTCTTCTTAGTAAGTAGAAGACATGTGCTTTTAATAGCGTAATTTTTCAACTAGGAAGGAAAATTGATAATGAAAAAAGTATTACTTACTGCTTTAACTACGACCTTGTTGGTGTCAACAGCGCAAGCCCAGCTCTTTACGGGCCCTTATGCTGGTCTCAACCTTGGGTATGCGCTTAATAAGCTTAAAATTGAAGATAATAACTCAAAAGTTACTCCTAAAGGTTTTATCTTAGGTGCTCACCTTGGGTATGGTTACCAGTTTGAGAATAATTTCTACTTGGGTGGTGAAGTAAATTTCCATCATCAATTTGGGAAGGGCAAAGAGGTTAAAAAGCTTTCTGAAGATAAGAAGGTGGTGGTCTCTGCAACACAGTATCGTTTCACGCCAAGTATGGAATTTGCCGCTCGTCTTGGTTATGTGATGGATCAAGTCATGCCTTACATTCGCCTCGGTATCGCTACACAAGGGATAGAGAAGAAGTTAAAAACCTCTGATGGTAGTAAAGTCATTGAGAAGAATCACGATCGTTTCTTTGCGTTTGTTCCAGGTATCGGTGTAGATTTCTGCCTTGCCGCTGATAACAAATTGAGAATGCGCGCTGAAGTTACCCACTCTATCGCTAAACTTAAAAATATTAAAGCCAGCACCAAGGAAACATCTAAGTTTAATGAAACGAAGTTCCTCGTTGGTGTATCGTATTGTTTCTAAGGCTTAAAACTTTTTTTTCCTAACTTTTTTATACTTAAGCTCCAGCTTTCTAAAGGCTGGGGCTTTTTTTCTTTCCTCTTATTAATCCTTTCACCATTTAGGAGACTTATCCCCTTCTGCTTAGCCGGCGCCTGTTTAAGGGGCTGATAGGGCAGGAGATATGTTTTTTGTGACCATAGTAAACATTGCTTGCGTGTTACAGCGGTATTTCTCCCTTTAAAGGCGTGACGGTATTAGGGACAACGAGTAATTTTAACATTCGTTAAATTCTTTCTGCTTTTTTACCGTCGGATGTCTGAAATTTAACTTCAGCTTAATACGAAATTTAGCTATTTTTAAGTTTAAAATTAATTCTTTAATTAGATTTTTGTTATGCGTTTTAAAACAATATTAAGTTTCTTGCGATACTTAGGTAAGGATGGAAGGCAATTAAAGGGAACCATAACGACGAATGAAAGCCCTAAAAATAAGAGTGGCATAAATATCACGCCAGGCAGGGATATTTAGAAAGAAGAGATTTTTTTCTAGATTTGTTGCTCGCCAAGGTATAGTTAAAAATCTATAAAAATTAAATGCTATAAGATTATGAGGTAAAAAATGAAGAAAATTTTATTTGCAATAACCGCATCAACATTCTTTGTAAGTATGAACGCTTATGCAGATGAGTTCAGCGGAGCCTACATCGGTTTAAGTGTTGGTTACGGGAAACACGAACTAAGAAATAAGAATGTTAAATTCAAGAAGGATGAGGTTGATCACCAGCTTGAGGAAAACGCAAAAGTTGCCGGTTTCGTTTTTGGTGGGCACTTAGGGTATGGCCAGCAATTTGATAATAAGGTTTACCTAGGCGGTGAGCTCAGTACTCATTACAATGGCGGCACCAAGAAATTAAAAGCTGGCGAGGTGGATGTAAAGGTAAAGTATGATGCCACTTTTGAGCTTGCTATGCGCCTCGGTATGGTGTTTGAAAATGTCATGCCTTACGTTCGCCTCGGTATCGCAAGCCAAAATGTTAAGATTGAGCCAAAAGATCTTAAGAAGATAAGCAAGCGCCATTTCGCTTTTGTGCCAGGCCTTGGTATCGAAGTTGATTGTGGCAATCGATTCAAGGTACGCGCAGAAATTCTCCACTCAATGGGCCAACCAAAATTTGGTGATTTTGAAGGCAAGAAGGTCAAGACTCAACAATCAAAGTTCCTAATCGGTGGTTCTTACTATTTTTAAGCTTGTAGGACTTTCCTAAATTTTCCTTTCTAAGTACTTAAAGTTCCTGCTCTTTTAAAGGGCGGGAACTTTCTTGCTTCTACCTAGGGAGGCCGTCAAGTTGCATGCCATAGGTCAGCGGTTTTTAAGCCCTAACCTTTTCACCTAGAAAATACCCTTTCCTTCATAAGCTAAAACTTGACAAAAATCACCTAACAGCTTGGCTTAAAAAGGTTTTTTGTTTTTTCAAGGCTGATAAAAGCTTAACGAGGGGTTTCTTTAATGGTGGCTCGCTCGATCGAGCGAATATAAGAGGAGGTTCGTAGCGCCGCAATGAGAATATCAAGATGGCTAGCATCATTAACTTCGACATCAATAGACATATCATAAAATTGCCGTGTGCGGTGGGTAATCTTTAAGTTCACAATATTCGCCGCATTTTTCAAGATGATAGAAGAGATATTGGCAAGAACGCCAGGCTCATGCATGGCAACCATACTCATACGGCCAATAAAAGGAACATGTTCATTCTGTGCCGTATCCCAAATTACATCAACCCATTGGTCGGGCTTATCGGCATATTGATTTAAGCTCTCGCAATCAGCGGTATGAATTGTAATGCCTTTCCCTGCGGTGAGAATCCCTGAAATACGATCACCGGGCAGAGGGTGGCAGCAAGCGGCGTAATGAATGGCCATCCCCGGAATCAAACCTCGAATAGGGATAGAAGGCGCCCGGGGTTTCTTGCTTCTTTTTTGAAGGACAGCTTTAAGACGGTTTTTCAAAGCTTTATTTTGAGTACGTTGTACAACACTTTGGCTATTGATTTCCCCGCGCCCTAAAGCTACATAAATATCGGATACCGTTTGAGCTTTAAAGTCAGCGGTAATCTTTTTAAGAGCTTTTTCGCTAAATTTCTCCCCTTCTTGAGCGAAGGCCTTTTTTAATAAGGTTTTGCCAAGTTGTAAATGTTGAGCGCGTTTTTGGCTATTAATAAATTTGCGAATGCAAGCGCGTGCTTTTCCGGTTACGACAAATTGCTCCCAAGTAGGTGACGGGATTTGGTTTTTATCCGTGATGATTTCCACTTGGTCCCCATTATTTAAAATAGTCCGAAGCGGCATCATTCGCCCGTTAATTTTAGCACCAATACATGTATGTCCAATTTGGGAGTGAATGGCATAGGCCATATCTACAGGAGTCGCTCCTCTTGGTAAGGCAATAAGCTCTCCTTTGGGGCTAAAGCAAAAAACTTGGTCTTGATACATTTCAAGCTTAGTGTTTTCAAGGAATTCAGCCGGCCCTGAAGCGCTTTCCAGAATATCTAACAGCCCACGAAGCCAGCGAAAATTCCTGCCATCATGATTTTCAATTCCTTGCTTGTACTGCCAGTGAGCTGCCACGCCGAGCTCGGCAATAGCATGCATTTCTTCGGTTCGAATTTGAATTTCAATTCGCTGCCCTTTAGGGCCAATAATACTCGTGTGAAGGGAGCGGTAGCCATTTTGTTTTGGCGTACTAATATAATCTTTAAAACGGTAAGGAATGACGGGATAACTTTGATGGATAACGCCTAAAGTTTTATAGCAATTCTCGACGTCATTGACGACGATGCGAAAGGCCATAATATCGGAAAGCTGGTCGAATCCTACATTCTTTCGTTTCATTTTCAGCCAGATAGAATAAGGAGTTTTTTCCCGGCCTGTGAGGAAATAATTAACCTTCTCTTTATTAAGTAAGTCCTGTAAAGTCGTGACAATCTCCCCTATAAGGTTAACTCCTTTCTTTTTAAGAAAGAAAAGACGTTTTAAGATAGACTCACGTGCTTCAGGATAAATGACTTTAAAGGCGAGCCCTTCCAGTTCATTTTTTAAGTTCTGCATCCCGATACGATCAGCGAGAGGCGCATATATTTCCAACGTTTCTCGTGCGGTGCGTTTTCTTTTTTCTTCTGACTTTACGAAATGAAGTGTGCGCATATTATGGAGGCGATCAGCAAGCTTGACGAGTAAGACGCGGATATCATCTGACATTGCCAGGACAAGCTTGCGAAAATTCTCTGCTTGTTTTGTCTCATCAGATTGGAGCTCAAGCTTCTTTAATTTCGTTACCCCGTTGACCAAAGAAGCAACTTTGTCACCAAACACCTTTTCGATTTCTTCAAGAGTGGTGTAGGTATCCTCTACCGTATCGTGGAGAAGAGCCGTAATAATGGAATCGCAATCAAGGCGCATGTCGGCCAATATATTGGCAACAGCAAGGGGATGGGAGAAATAAGGCTCGCCCGATGCCCTTAATTGGGATTTATGGGCTTTCATTGAGAAAGCATAGGCCTCTGCGAGCTTGACCGCGTCTATGTCACAAGCATAACTCTTTATTTTATCTATAAGCTCGTATTGACATAACAACATTCACAACCTACCCATTACGCGGTCTGTCAAGCTATAGACTTCAAAGGTTCCAAATAAGAGCATATTCTGTTAATTATAAGGTGCCTTTCTGCCTTGATGCAATAACTTTAAGACGATCCCGGCGTCTCACCTCGCTTGATGAAAAATAAATTTAAAGAGACATAGGGGCAACCTAGACATTCCACTGCTGCCTTCCTAACTTTAGAGCTTTTAGAAGGCCACGAGGTGATTGATAGTCTACGAGGCGAGCGTATGCTGAGAAATGACGGGATCTCAACCAGTCTCCGTAAGTGAAATAACTCACTCTATTCCTATGTCTTAAGAGGAGAGGTCGTAACTTAAGAAGAACCATCTATGCTCAAACTACGTAACAAGAAAAATCTATTGCTAAAGTGATAAAAGAGGCCTTTAAGGATTCGTGACGCCTTCTTCTGTTTCGTCTTCCTCTTCGTCTTCCTCTTCGTCTTCCTCAGGGGATGCCTCTAAACTTTCTTCCTGCTCTGTGATACCGTAAGATTCTTGTTCCTCACTTAATAAGGCCGCAATATCGTCATCCATTTCTTCATCAAAAAGAGGCGACCCTTTCACTTTATCCTTATTCTTCAGATAAATACCCCTTAAAGCATCGATATTTATTTTTCTCCCGGCGATTTCTCTAAGGGCCAAGACGGTGTTTTTGTCATTATCCCGGTCCACGAGGATCTCAGCGCCAGCAGTGATTTGCCGAACGCGTTCGGCGGCTAGAGCGACAAGGTCGAAATGATTGGGAATCAAGGGGATACAATCTTCTACTGTAACGCGTGCCATAATTACAACCTACTCATATCATCTGAATAACCTTTTTATCATACTTACCCCTCTTTCGTAAAGACGTCTAGTAAAAAACATTCCTTCCGGTTTTTTTATTCATTATTTTAAGCTATGAGAAAGATCACGTAAAATGGGTTTAAGGTATCGGTGTTTGTGTGAATTAATTTGTCCCAAGTTCATATTTTTTATTTTCTTTAATAATAATGGGTCAGGTGGCAATATCATAAATATTTTATAAATTTCTTTAAGAATAAAAGGTCTTTTATCGGCAGGGAAAGCATGAATATAACCCTTGAGGAAGGTGGGCAAGATAAGTTTATGCCACAGAGCGTCAGGTATCTTTTCTTGATGTTGTGAGTTTCCTAGGGTGCTTGCTAAAGCTATATAGAGATGAAGGATATCGGTGCCTATGTCTCGTTTGTCTTTGAGAGCGTCGTACAAACTTTCGGTATCTGCTAACGTAATTTGCTCATGGGCAGTAATAAAAATATTATAAAGTTGCAGGTTTCCATGGGTATACGTCTTGCCAAGCCCGTGGGAAGAAGGCTCCATGAATTCTTGATGAAATTCACTTAATTGGTTGCCTAATAAGTAAAATAGGCGTTCCAATTTTTCCTGGGCCGTCTTATACGCCTCATGAGTAAGGTGTGTATGTTGATGGTAAATTTCTTGGAAGCGTTTTACTTCCTCAGCAAAGCTTGTGCCCAAAGGAGGATAGATGATGGTTAGACGATGACGTTTTCCGTGAACCTGGTAAGTGAACTTGCCTATGAAAAAAGATAAGCGAAGCTTACCTTTTTCCGATGAATAGGCGACATCTCGTTTTCGCAAGGGGCTTTCCATGATTTCTATTAAATTTTGTACTTTCTCTGTATGATCATCTGTTTCTTTAAGAAGGAAGCCTAAGCAACAATCCTCCTTTTTTTCTTGCTCCTTTATAAGGTTTTGACACGTGGGGTTAAGAGTAAGCGCAAAAGTTTGCCGAGCTTCGCGATCAGGTAAATTTTTTAAGCGTTGGACATGAAGACATTCTTGGGGTTCTCGAAGGGGAGCCATGGACGCTACGGGATGCGTCTTTACAACCAATGATAAAAAATCAGGCAGATCCTCTTCCTTTAAAAGGCTCTCTTCTTTCGAAACAAAATGATTATCAACTTTTATGGTAGGAACGGTTAAGGCCGAATGAATCACAGCGTGCAAGACTTTCTTAAAGCTTGGCTTATCGATCCCTTCTTTGTGAGCTATGCTCTTTAACATAGAAAATGGGCAATGGCCTTTGTTTCTTATTCTTTTTATAATCTCGCGGGCTTTTTTATGAGAAAGTAGCCCAACGTTATAACGCTCTCTTATAAGATGGCATCGGCATGCATACTCAAGGTTATCCCCCCAATACCTTGGGTGACAATCTTCTTGAGATAACAGTGGACGCGTTAATCCTCCTATATGGACAACCAAATGAGGTCTGGCATCTTTTACGGGAAAGAGACAGAAATACATCAAAGAGAGAGCCGCCCTTAGCAACTTCATCCTTTGCCTCCCTTGCAAGAATTTTTTATATTTTTAGAAAATATAGCATCCTTTCGACAAGCAGTGCAATCGGTGTTCCTATTGAGAGGTAAAGGGATAAAAACAGCGATATTTTACTTGATTTTATTTTCTAGTTTAGCTATCAAGGTTTAAGAATGTTTTTTTGTCCCCATCGTCTAGAGGCCTAGGACACCGCCCTTTCACGGCGGCAACAGGGGTTCGAATCCCCTTGGGGACGCCAATTTTCCCAAAATTATGTGCGCGATTTCTTTCGACCAAAAATGGATTTTCTTTGTTTAGCACGCTACCGTGGACACAAGGGTGGTAACGTTATCCTTTGCCTTATCATAAAACATTTTATAAAGAGGCAATGGTTTATGTAAGAAAGATAGGGAAGAGACGGCCAATTTATGCCTTCTTTTCTTTCCATGTTACGCTAATTTTTTAATGCCTCTTTGCAAGTAATCATACCCGGTGATCAGGGTGAGGAAAGCTGCTGCCCACAAGCATACGAGGCCAAGGGTGTTTAAGGAGACAAAGTATTCTTCAATAAATTTCGGACCCGCTGGGCCAAGAGTAAGACACCCAAGCGCTATCATCTGTACCGCCGTTTTCCATTTAGTTAACCACGTAACCGGCATGGTGACTTTAATCTCAGCTAAAAATTCCCGCAGCCCAGAAACAAGTAATTCCCGCAAAAGAATAACAAGAGCAGGAAGCAAGGAAATACCAGCAATATCATCCTTTGCTACTAACACAAGAATAACGGAGGCTATTAAAAGCTTATCGGCAATGGGATCTAAAAAACGCCCTAAGGGGCTCATCTTTTGCCACCGCCTTGCTAAATAGCCATCAAAAAAGTCTGTTATACAGGCGTAGGCAAAAGTGATGGTGGCTACCCACCGTCCAAGAGGCGTATTGGTATAAGCGGACATCACCACAACGGGTATCAAAAATATCCTCGATACAGTTAATATATTTGGCAACCCGTTTTTCACGCTAACTTTATTCCTGCTTTGTTCCTCTTAGTGAATCTAAAGGTAACAAAAAAAAATAAAGAAGGTAAAGTATTTATTGAATGCTTGTGCCTCATTTTAAAGTTAAGCTTGTTTTAAACAGAGACGATCGCTTGAGGAAGAAGAGGCGCCTTGCCCTTTCCATGGCTCTTTCTTTAAAAAATCAAGCCAGCCCTATGTCTTGCTGTTGAAGCCTCTCGTAAATAGGATGAGCCCTTGTGATAATAAGTGAGTACTTTGTCCACGCGTGTAAAATATATTATCCTCTTAAGGAAGGAGCGGAGAATCATTATAGATACCTAGGAAGTGACTTCATCGCTTGGGCTCCCATCATGTTGAGAGATGTCTTGACACGATGTCACCCCTTTTCCCTTATCAGGGGGATAGCGTACAAGAAAAAACCCGACGATAACCCCTTGAGCCTCTCGGATACTAAAAAACGAAACTCTTAAGAGCTTTCTTTTGCTTTCCTCAGTAAACTTTAACCCACTCGCTACAACCGAATCTATGCTGCTGGAAAAATAGCCTACTTTTTAAGAAAGACTCTAACGAGAAAAGCTTCTAAAATTTTAGCCCTGACGAGCTTTAAAACGACGTGCCTTCTTGTTAATCACGTACGTGCGCCCGTGACGCCTTACAACACGGCAGTCCTTATGTCGGTTTTTGGTTGTTTTTAATGAGTTAACTATTTTCATCCTTATTCCCCAAGATAAAACTTAAGAAAGATTTTTACTTAACGTAAGGTCCCTTGTCAATTAAACTTTTTGTTTTAAGAGACGTTCCTTGCTTTTTTTCCATTCTCTCTCTTTTATTGTAGCGCGTTTATCAAATTGTTTTTTGCCTGTAGCTAGACCTATTTTAATTTTAACTTTTCCTCTGTGGTTAAAATACATGGAAATAGGAACTAAGGTCACTCCTTTCTGTTGGATTTGCCCTAACATTCTTTTAATCTCCCTCTTCTTAAAAAGGAGTTTACGTGGGCGTCTTGGTTCATGATTGGTAAGCTTATGGGCATGGGGGTAGATATCTATAAAGACATTTAAAAGGAAAATTTCCCCTTGCATATCTGCGGCATATGCTTCATTGAGACTGATACGTCCTAAGCGGATGGATTTCACCTCAGTGCCGGTTAGTAAAACTCCTGCCTCGATCGTTTCTTCAATAAAATAGTCATACCGTGCCCGGCGATTTTGAGCGATGAGTTTGAAATTTTTTTGTTTTTCACTATTAGGCTTTGTCATCGTTTTAATCTAGCTTATAATACTTTAAGTTCTTGTAAGCGTTTTTTCTGTGAGCGGTTTTTTTCTCGGATGTATGCACTCTTCGTTCTTATGTGTCTATCTTTCTTTCTTGCGCTTGCGCGACCTAAGTTCGGTCAGAGTGTACAGGATTCCTCAAATAGAGTAAACCTTTCTTCCTTTTCTCGAAAGCTGCTTTTTGGCTTATTATCTTGTCATACTTTCTTAGGAAGCCCTCAGGAGACAAAGGCATTTTTTACCATAAAGAATGAGTGTTTAAAGCGCTTGGCGCTAAAAAAACAATCGGACGGTACGCTCCTTTCTCCTTTAGCTTCTTCCGATTTAGCTTTTTCCGCCAGATGTCCTTTAAGTGCCAAGGTTCTTTTCTGGCTTGAGTTGGAAAAAATCGATAAAACCCTCCCTTTTGAGAAAAGAGTCCAATTTTTCTATGCGAATCCTACCTGGCCTTTAACGCACGAGATAAAAATGGCGATAGAAGAAAGCCTTCATAGCGAAATTCCGCCTCAAGACGTTCTGCGGTGGTTTACAAAACATTCACCTAGGACAGGGCGAGGAATTAATGCTTATCTTATCGCTTTAGAGCAACAAGGGCATAGAAAGAAAGCTGAAGAGAAAGCCAGGCATTATTGGCATACTTATTCTTTTAATGAAAATGATGAGAGGCTCTTTTGGCAGCGTTTTAAAAAATATCTCACCTCTCGTGACCATATTAAACGTATGGATTACCTCTTATGGCATAAGAATGTATCAGCTGCAAAGCGTGTTCTTCCTTTTTTGCCTAAAGACAGAGCGTTGTGGGGAAAGGTGCGCCTCTTGCTATTAGAAGGGCAAAAAGGTGTTAGCACACTTATCCCCCAGTTGCAGGGCTTTTTGAGAAATGACCCTGGCCTTCAGCGGGACCGGACTTTATGGCGAAAAAAGCATAAGGTGGAAAATCATGATGTTTTTTTTCGTCGCAAGAAGTCACCCTCTACCCCTTTCCTTCATTTGTGGGAGAAGGAGCGCTTGGTCCTAACGCGAGAAGCCGTCAATGAAGGGGATTATCAACGCGCTTACGATATTATTCATGGCCATAATCTTTCCCAAGGAGTCGAGTTTGCAAAGGCCGAATGGATAGCCGGCTGGCTTTGTTTGCGATTCTTAAACAAGCCTCACCAAGCTATTCAGCACTTTGAGCGGCTTTTAAAGAACGTCTCTAAACCACAAAGCAAGAGTCGAGCGTTGTATTGGTTAGCGCGCGCGTATGAAAAGGCTGGCGAGTCACCTAAGGCACAATCTTTTTATAAAAAAGCTGCGGAGTTTATAACGTGTTTCTACGGCCAACTTGCTTTTTGCCAGATTAATCAAGAAGGGTCTGTTCAACTTGCCTCTGTTCCCCCCGTTTCTCACCACTTTGGTAACCTTAAGAGCACAGAGTTGGCCAAGATATCTTATCTTTTATTTAAAGCTGGCCTTTGGCAGAAAGCGCAATTATTCGCTTCAATTTTACTCATGTCTTTACCCACCGAAGAAGAAAAGCTAGCATGGCTTACGTTGCTCGAAAATCATGCACCGCCAATTGCTGCTTCTTTAGCACGCTGTGTAACTACAGAGCTGAAATATATTATCCCTGGAGCTTACCCTAACCTTCAAACCTATGAAGGAGAGTTTCTTTTAAATGATATTTCTCCCCATTTATTGCATGCACTCATTCGACGAGAAAGCTCTTTCGATACCACGGCGGTTAGTCCTGCAGGAGCCTGCGGGCTGATGCAATTGCGCCCTGCTACGGCTCAGCAAGTTGCAAATTTGTGTGACTTGCCTTTCTGTAAGGAAGACTTGCTCGAAAAGCCCCACGTCAATGTAAGGCTAGGTACTCATTACTTAGCCAAGTTACTGGGCCAGTATAATTATTCCTATGTCTTGTCTTTAGCCGCTTATAATGCGGGGCCTACAAATGCCAATAGATGGGTAGACCAACATGGCTCCCTAAATCCTCATCCTGATCAGGTCGTTGATTGGATTGAAAAAATTTCCTTCGAAGAAACGCGAAACTATATCCAGCGTATTTTAGAAGATTCAGTAATTTATCATGCCCTTTTGTCTTCGTCGCCCACAACGAAGAAGGAGAAAAATAGCGTGGTCATACAGCCCCACCTCCTTCGTCGTTATTTACGCTGAGTCGATAGGCAATCGGACGTTGTGAACATTGTTTGATTGACAGGGATCTCCATCATCTGGATGCTGTGCACATTATAACACTTCCTCCAAGTGGCGGGTGTCTTTACCGGTATATTCCCAGGCTTTTCTCCGCGTAAAAGCGCGGCTACGATTTTTCCTGTTTGACGTCCTGCCTCATAACGATCAAAACCTAAAACAGCTGTAACTCCACGTTCGACGGTTTCCACGTCACTACCAAAGACAGGGATGCGCGCTCTAAGCGTCATCTCAATTAGAGCGTCTAAGGCGGAAACAACTGTATTGTCTTGGGGCAAGTAAATAGCCTCTACCCCTTGCGCGATAAGATGCTCAACGGCTGCTTTGACGAAGCTCGTATTCGTGGCTATTCCTTCGATGATCTCAATCGGATAAGAGTGAGACGTAATAAGCGTTTTAAGTTCTTCAACAGTGCTGTGGGAATTATCTTCACCTGGATTGTAAAGGATCCCTAACTTGATCTTTTTTCCTTCAATTTGTTTTTGACCTAACGCTGGAATGAAGGAAAAAATAAAATTAAGTTGCTCTTTTAACGGAGGCTGATCCATCGTTCCTGTCGCATTCGCTTCGGGTGTATTTAAATTTGCCACGATTTTTGCTTTTAAAGGATCCGTGACGGCAGCAAATACAATAGGAATAGTATCCGTTGCTTGGATCGCCGCCTGTGTAGTAGGTGTGGCTAAAGTGATGATGACCGCCGGCCGCTGGCTGATGAGGTGGTGCATGATTTGTGCTAAGGTCGGTATATGGCCATGGGCATTCTCATAGACAAGATTGCTTCCTTTTTCATCTGTTAATTTTTGAGCTTTTAACTCATCCATAACCCCTTTGCGGGTTTGGTCGAGGGCCTGGTGGCTAACAAGTTGAACAATTGCAATAGGTTTAAGGTCTGCCTCCCCATAAGCGTTCGTTCCTATGGTAAGGAAGAATAAAAAACCCATAGTTTTTAAATGATTAAAAAGCACCCTTATCATCTCAGCATCTGATCCTTTAAAACTATTCTTTGCTTTGCTCCTTTAACCAGGCATCCTATATTAAAATATTAAAATAGCCCAGTATATTTTAATATTTTAAATATTACCTACCTATACATTTTTTTCTTGCTAAATATAGAGAAGTTTTCAAGGAGCTCATTGGATAAATATAACTCTTCCCCGATAGATTTCTGGTAGGCTTATGTGAAACCTTTGAACAATTTCCCGGTTCATATATAATCGCGCTTCTTGGATTATTTCAACCGGAATTTCTTGGTGCGGATCGGTGCGCTTTAATACCGTGTCTGCCATATGTCCGGTTGCAAGTCCGGTGGCGTATTGGCTTAAGGAATAACCGCCAAGCGCCCCTTTTTTAATGGAAGAGACATCGCTTGCAAACACAAGCAATCGGTAAGCATGGGAAATGTCTAGTAAGGAGTCCATGCCTTCGATGACCATAAGGTCGTTGCCCACCAAGAAGACGTCAACCTCCCGAGCTAACGTAGTGGCAACCCGCGACATGTCGCTCAGGCGTGAGATAGAGCGCGCTAGAATTCGGACCTCATGGGATTCAGCGATCCTATAAAGCTGCTCTAAAAGTAGTGAAGAATTCTGTTCTTGAGAGGCATAGATAAAACCAATTTTTTCCGCGGAGGGTAGCAAGTTTTTTATGAGCAAGATTTGCTGGTCCAGGGGGAGGCGTTCACAGATTCCCGTAATCGAGGGCCCTGGATTTTCCAGTGATGGGATGATCCCTGCTTTCACCGGGTCGGTAATTCCTGTAAAAATTATCGTAGTCTTTAATGGGTCATACTTACTTCGTTTCTGGAGAGCTTTGACAATCTCTTGAGTCACAGCGGTGGAAATAGAAATAATAATATCTGGTTTATGTTCCATAATCTGGTAAATTAAGTGAGGGATAAGGGCTAAGTCTCCCCGTATGTTTTTAGTCAAAATTTGGATGTTGCGTCCGTCTCGATACCCCTTTTCTCGTAAGCCTGCTATAATGCCTTTGTAGATTTCTTCATAAAAAGGAAAAGTCGATGCCTGGATAATGGCGATAGTCCGAGGCTCGCGCTGGTAAGTTTCTTTATAAAGATAGTAGCTGATGCCGCCCGAAATAAGCACAAGTAAAAATAAAAAATAACGAATATTTTTGATTAAAAAATCTTTTATCTGAATCATGGCCCCTGCTTCCTTTTAACAAAAAAAAGAAAATTTTTACTTTTAAAGGCGCGGTGTTAACAAATTTATTTAATAATTTTTTATTTTCTTTTTTCTGATCTTCGCTGATCTTATCTCTAAAGTCAATAAAACAATTTTATGTTTGAGTTGCATTAATTTTCTAACAAGCTTTTGACTTCTGCCGGGAAGCTCACAGGCGTTATTGACAGACGAATGGGTTTTTGGGTACAATCCTGCTTACGTAAGTATCGTTACTTATAAAAGTATAAATATTAATAGGTTGAAAACAGGAAGGATAACGTAAATATGCGTAACAAATTATTAGTCGCTGGCCTCGTAAGCGCTTTATTCTCTTCATCGGCAGTGATGGCCGTTGAGTTTAACGTTGGTGATAAAGAGCACCCTGCTGATGACAGTCATATCGTTAAAAAGCACGAACACAATGTGCATCGTAAAAGTAACTTTGCACGGTGCTTGAAGGAGTGCACAGAGCATCATCATGACCATCATGCAAAAGGTAACCATCCTGATGAGGCTCATCGTGATGCATGGATTAAAGAGTGCCACAAGAAGTGTGATAAAGCGCACAAAAATGCACATCCTGGGGCGGCAACGGCTCGCCAATCCGCAAAGGGAGCAGATGGGACATTTACTGGTAGCCCACGGTATAACAATCCAAAAGGACACTAATAAAGATTAGCACCGTCTAATTTTTATTTTTTAGGTATTTTAAGATAAAAGCACTCATGGTACGCTGTGGGTGTTTTTATTTTTATGAAGCGTTAAACGTTTGACCCATAAAGGTTTTTTCCTTATAAACAAAGGGAGCTTTTGCATGCGTAGCTTTGCCGAAGTAGCTCAGATGGTAGAGCAACTGATTCGTAATCAGTAGGTCGGGTGTTCGATTCACCTCTTCGGCACCATATTCTTGAAGAAGTTGGATGACGCTGCTATAAGGTAGGGAAGCAAACCTCTCCTAAATAAGAACTTATGTGTGCCTTGAACAGCCTATGTATGCCTTATACCGAGGTTTAATAGCCTAATAAGGGGCCAATGCGCCTATCTTTGTATTTGGTAGCTTTTCCATAATGAGATCTAGTTGTTGTTCGATGGGGAGAGAACCATCTATTAAATGGTTGGCACTGTCCTTGACGCTCACATCAATAAATAAGGGCCGGGAACAATCAAGGTAGTAGCGCAACTCTTTGATGAGAGCCGGTTTCGTTAGCTCATTATCCTGGAGCTCTCTTATTAACCGCCGGGCGAGCGCTATATCAAGAGGGGTATCGATGTAAAAGGCAATATCAATGAATTTTCCGGTAGCCTCATGCTTATATAGGAGCGGCGCATCAAAGATAATATATGGTGTTGGTAGGAGAGCCTTCTTCGTTGCTGGACAAATTACCTCATGGCCTCCTTTTATCTTTTCTAGACAAGCCGCTAAGGCATCATAGCGCCAAGCATTATAATCTTTGCTCTCTTCATGCCATTTCACATAGTCGCTTGGTGCTTGGGAAATTTCATCAAATTCATCCCAGTAAAGAGCTGACGCAGACAGTCTCTTGCTTAAGAGGTTTGTTATTGTTGTTTTTCCTGCCCCAGATATACCACTTATGGCGATGATGATAGGCATTTTTCTTAGCTCCTCTTTTTTCTTACCTTAACAGGAGAGAGGGTACTTTTTTATAATAAATTTTAGCTTGTGATTTGCCTACAATAAAGGATGATACCCTCCTCTTCAAAAAAGAGAGCGGGGAATTGTGCTTTTTCGCCTTCGTTGCGTACCTCAAAAATTAGCCTGAGGGGGGATTACCCCCCTTGAAAGGTATTTTTTCTCTCGCCTCCCACCTTACGGGCCCTTCTCATTTGGGAAAATGTTCCTAAAGGCGCTCCTTCCATAGAAAAAGGTCCTTTTCCCACAGAAGGGTCAAAGTCCACCTTATTATTTTATGGCTTTAGAAAGGTCATCCAATTTACCTTGTTGATCCAAAGCCCTCAGGTCGTCATAGCCGCCAATATGCTTGCCATTAATAAATATTTGAGGGACGGTGCGGCGGCCCATCGCCCGTTCTTGCATCTCCTGGCGTTTTTGGTCATCGTGGGTTACCTCAATTTCTTGGTAAGAGACACCTTTACGTGTAAGAAGCTCTTTCGCCATGTCACAATAAGGGCAAGGTTTTCCCGTATAAATTTCAATCTTCATTTTCTTTCTCCTAATGTTCAAAGACTTTCGCAATAGCAAGGACAAAAACCTTGTTTGCACCAGCTTTTTTTAACATTCGTGCGCACTCCCTTACAGTGGAACCGGAAGCGATCACATCGTCAATGAGTAAAATATTTTTGCCTTTAATAAACTCTTTCTCCTTTATTTTAAAGCAGCCTTTAATATTTTTAAAGCGTTTTGCTCGGGAAAGGCGACCTTGAGGTCCTGTAAAGCTCACGCGTTTAAGAAGAAGCCTTGCTGGTATCTTGCGCTTTTTTGATAGGTATTGAGCAAGAAGGCCTGCTTGATTATATTGCCGCTGGAAAAGCCGGCGCCAGTGGAGGGGTACCGGTGTAATACAATCGCTCTCATCTAATAAGGCCGCCCCCGCCATGGCGAGCCAATCGCCAAGAACCGGCAAAAGGGCTGTCTCATCTTGATATTTATACCGAAGGATCATCTGCTTGCTAACCTTATCATACTTAAGGGCCGCATACGCCTTATCAAAAGGAGGGGGCTGACCCGTACATGACCCACAAAGCGAGAGGAGGGGCGCGGCATTATCAGCGATATTATTAAAAGGAAGGCCACATATGGCGCAATAAGGCGGCAAGATAAAGGTAAGTCGTTGCCAGCATTCATGGCACAGCCCCTTACTTTGAAGGAGCGACACCTTACATAACGCACAACGGTTAGGGAGAACAAAATGTAAAAAAGAGTCGAGGAACTTCTTGAAAATCACTTGGCAATTAAACCTCAAAATACCGAGGAACCTCAAGGTTTTGGGTAAGGGCATAGCCACGGTAAGTATTAAACAGAAGGTAAGCGATGGTCATGGGACCTACCCCACCGGGCACTGGGGTGATTTTATTTGCTTGAGCAAGTGCTGTTTTAAAATGAACATCTCCGGTAAGGACGGTGGTACCATTTTCATGAACCCGCGAAATTCCTACATCCAGCACTATGGCTCCTTTCTTTATCCACTCCCCCTTAATAAAATTAGCTTGGCCAATAGCGGCAATCAGAATGTCCGCTTGCAAGCATTCGTGTTCAAGGTTGGTCGTAAAGGAATGAGCCACCGTTACGGTGCAATGAGCTTGGATTAAAAGGAGAGATAACGGTAACCCTACAATCCGGGATCGCCCGATGATAAGAGCTTTCTTCCCTTGTAATGGTACGCCAGTTGAATGGAGCAAGTGCCTGCACCCAAGTGGTGTGCAGGGATAAAACCCTTCTTGTCCTGTTATGAGCTTTCCAAGGTTGAGAGGGTGAAGCCCATCGACGTCTTTTTCTGGGCAGATGGTATTCATAATAGTATTCGGCGAAAGATGAGGGGGCAACGGAAGCTGGACAAGAATGCCATGAACTTGTTTGTCATCATTTAACTCTCTTATCTTTTCGAGTATCCTTGCTTCGTTTGCGTCAGGAGGAAAGGTATAAATTTCGCTCAGCATACCAATTTCTATGGCTTGTCGCTTCTTGCTTGCAACATAGACCTGGCTAGCTGGATCATCTCCAACTTGTATGACACATAGCTTAGGTTGTGGGTGGCCTTTTACGATAGCTTCTTTGATTTTTTTTTGTAAAAACTCTTTTATCTTTTGCGCTACTTTTCTCCCCTCAATAAGCTGGTCCATGTCTTCCTCCTTACGTTAAGAATAGGAGGAACTTTAAGAGGAGTCCCTGGGCGAGAGAAAGAAGCAACAATAAGACAAGAGGTGATAAATCAATACCAGCCACCGGGGGTATAACACGCCTCATAAGCTCAAGAGCTGGCTCAGTTATACGAAACAGAAAAGAGGATACAGAACGAATAAATTGGCTCTGCATATTAACGATATTAAAAGCAACGAGCCAGCTTAAAATAACCGCTGCTACAACAGCGTACATGTATAAGCTGAGGAGAGTACGAATAAGTTCTAAAATAGGGATCAATATAACAGACATTTTATTATTTACTCTCTTTTTAATTTTTTACCTCTATAAGGTACCCTTATACAAAAAAAAAGTCTAGAAAGCCTTTTATGAAAAGAAGTGTTGGACAAGCGTAACAAGAAAGAATAAGAGCCGTATTAAGCTCTGACCTTCTGTAAGAAAAGGGTGTTAATGCTTCCATGCTCACAAGCTACGACGGTGTAAAGATGATAGTTATTAAGAGGTGCTTCTTGCATGATCGGTTGTGCGGCCAAGTAGGACTCTTCTCCCATTAAGGAGATAATGGCATAATAGGGCATACTGAAGTAAAAAGGCGAGGGAGAAGGGATGCGTGATGAACAATGATGTGAAGAAAACTCACTATGCGGTCCCCCAAAGGCGCCTTACGACCGTGAGCGTTTCTTACTATAATTTCGAAGGGACGTCTTGCCATGAGGGACACCTTGTCGTCCTGGATGCGGCTGCTTCCTATGTCCAAACTATTTTTACTAAGCTTTACGAGAGAAAGTTTCCTTTAACGAGCGTTCGACCTATCGCAGATTACAATAATGAAGATGAGCGCTCGATGGAGGCCAATAATACCTCGTGCTATCAAGGTCGCCTGATTGCCGGGTCGGACCGTCTATCACTTCATGCCTATGGATTAGCGATCGACCTTAACCCTCAGCAAAATCCTTATCTTCGCTTCGATCCTCTTTGCCGGGGGAGAGTAGAGGTTTCTCCACCCCAAGGTGTGAAGTATCTAAACCGCTCCAATAGAAAGCCAGGGATGATAACATGCGCGGTGGTCACGCTCTTTGCGGAACATGGTTTCCGGATTTGGGGCGGTCGATGGAACGATCCGATTGATTGGCATCATTTTCAAACACCTAGGAGTCTTGCTCAAACGTTAGCTGTAATGAGCCCGGAGCATGCTAAACTATTTTTTTCCCTCTACGTGAGGTTCCCTAAGCTTATGGATCGTATGGACTCTGGCAAGGAAAATGACGAATTTAACCGTTTCTATGCCAAGGATCCTTCCCGTTTTCTCGCTTGTATTCAAGCGCACCCCGAAATCTTACAGGGCCCATCTACGAGAGCCTTATCTGTATTACGGGATTCTTTCTAAGCGGTTACCCAATATTCCTTAAAGGAAAAAAGGACCCGGTGAGATAGCGTAAAGTTGCCTGGATAATATGCTGCGCATTAAGCTGAGCCGTTTCGTATTGTTGGTAAGGTGTATCATGATCCAAGAAAAGATCAGGCAGGACCATGGGGTGAATTTTTAATCCCTTATGAAATAAACTTTGGCTATGGGCATAATGCAGGACGTGGGAAGCAAACCCACCAATAGATCCTTCTTCAAGAGTGAAGATAAGCTCGTGATGCTTTGCAAGTAACTTTAGTAATTCGGTATCTAGAGGTTTTACAAATCGTGCATTAGCGATGGTTGGGACAATCTGGTACTTTTCTTCTAACTCTTGGGCTGCCTTTACCGCTTCATGCAGACGAGGGCCGTAGCACAAAAAGGCTACCCGATTCCCTTCTTGAATAATTTTCCCTTTGCCAATGGATATAGGCTCATAGTGAGTGGGAAGCTTTAAGCCTGCACCTTCGCCTCTTGGGTAACGTAAAGCGATAGGGCCTTCCTCATAACATGCTTGAGTGGTAACCATGCGCCCTAACTCCACTTCATCGGCAGCTGCCATAAGCACGAAGTTAGGCAAGCATCCTAAATAAGCAATATCGAACGATCCGGCGTGGGTAGCGCCGTCGGCTCCTACAAGGCCAGCTCGATCAACGGCAAATCTTACGGGTAAATTTTGCAGAGCAACATCATGAATAATTTGGTCATAGGCTCTTTGCAAGAACGTTGAATAAATAGCCACAAAAGGCTTAAAGTTCTGAGTGGCAAGACCTGCAGCGAATGTGACCGCATGTTGCTCAGCAATCCCCACATCAAAAGTACGCTCGGGGAAGGTCTCGGCAAAGCGATCGAGTCCGGTCCCTGAAGGCATAGCGGCCGTAATAGCCACAATTTTTTCCTCTTTTTTTGCTAGCTTCACAAGACAATCGGCAAAAACACGAGTATAACTTAGGCCAGAGGGTGCTTTTTTAATCTGTCGCCCACTTTTAACATCGAATTTCGCGGTGGCATGGAGTTTATCGGCAGCTGCTTCCGCCGGAGGGTAACCTCGACCTTTTTGAGTAACGACATGGATAAGGAAAGGACGCTTTTCTTTTATATCTCGAACATTTTGTAAAACAGGAATCAGATGTTGGAGATTATGCCCATCAATAGGGCCTACATAGAAAAAGCCAAGTTCTTCGAACAGGGTGCCGCCCGTTAAGAACCCACGGGCATATTCCTCAGCTTTTCGAGCCATTTCTTCCATCGATTTGGGTAAATATTTCGTGATGTCCTTCGCCCGTTCCCTAAATTTATGGAAAGATCCCGAGGAGATAAGCCGAGAGAGATAACCGCTCATCGCCCCTACTGGAGGGGCAATCGACATATCGTTATCATTTAAAATGACAATAAGCTTACTGTTCGAAGACCCCGCGTTATTCATGGCTTCATAAGCCATACCAGCACTCATCGCACCATCACCAATAACAGCAATGACTTCATGGTCTTCCTGGTTTAAATCCCGTGCGATGGCCATCCCTAACGCCGCAGAAATTGATGTTGAGCTGTGGCCAGCCCCGAAAGGATCGTAAGTACTCTCCGAGCGTTTGGTAAACCCTGATAACCCCCCTGCCTGTCTAAGGGTTCGAATGTGGGCGCGGCGTCCTGTCAAAATTTTATGAGGATAAGTTTGGTGGCCTACATCCCAAATAAGCTTGTCGCGGGGCGTATTAAATACATAATGTAAAGCGACAGTTAACTCAATCACCCCAAGACCAGCGCCAAAGTGCCCACCTGTCGTAGAAACAGCATCGATAAGTTCTTCCCTTAATTCATACGCGACTTGGTATAATTCCTCTTGCGTGAATTTCTTTAAATCTTTGGAAGAATTTATTTGGTCTAATAAGGGCATTTTTATTTGTTTAGCAGTCATCCTATTTTACATTATTTATTACGTGTTAGAATATAAGTTGCTATTTCTTTTAGCAGAAAACAGCGCTCATCAAAAATAGATAATGCATTTAACGCCTTCTCAATACATTCTTCTGCGTAAGAAATTGCGTAATCTTTGCCAAGATAAGAAATAAGTGTTGCTTTTTGAGCCTTTGCATCTTGCTTGGCGGGCTTGCCAATTATCAGAGAATCCGCCGTATCATCAAGAAGATCGTCAGTAATCTGAAAGGCAAGTCCAATCCAATGACCATAGGTCTTTAACGCTTGAAAATCCTCCTCCTGCGCATCTGCAATTATGGCTCCTGCGAGAGCACAAAATTGAATAAGCGCCCCTGTCTTCAGGGTTTGTAAGTGAAGGATTTCTTCTTTTGAAAGAGTATGATGAGGGGCCTCTAGGTCAAGCATTTGGCCGGCCACCATGCCGTTCATCCCACTAGCTTGGGCAAGTGCCTGAATTAATTGGCAGCGTTTTTCAGCGGACAAAGGGGCAGAGCTTTGCGAAGCTATTATCTCAAAAGCAAGTGTTAAAAGGGCATCTCCCGTCAAAATGGCTGCGGCCTCACCAAACTTCTTGTGGCACGATGGTTGTCCACGTCTTACATCCGCATTGTCCATAGCCGGCAGGTCGTCATGGATCAGGCTATAGGTGTGAAGGCATTCCACCGCTGCGGCAACAGGTAAAACACAAGAGTCAGATAGCGCATAAAGGCGGCTCGAAGCGATGACAAGCGAGCTCCTTAAACATTTCCCAGGAGCGGATAACATATATATCATGGCATCATGAATTTTCGTGCTACCACAAGCGCGATTGTTCACATAAGAAGTAAGATAACAACAAACAGAGTCACACGTGGTTCTTAAAAAGTCCATTAGGAAGAAACTTCTTCTGCTTCTTCATCAAAAGGCTCAACAGCAAGGTCCGAAGTATTCGTTGTCAGAATTTTATCAATACGTGCGCGTGCAGTTTTTAATTTTTCTTCGCAGTGATTCTTTAGAGCAATTCCTTGTTCATAAGCGATGATTGCTTCTTCCAGGGGGGTATTTCCTTCTTCAAGTTTGCGGACAATGACCTCTAGTTCCTGTAAAGCGTTTTCAAAAGAAAGCTCCTTAATTCTTATTTGATCCATTGTACTCTACCAATTTTGTTGCAACCGGTGTGCCTCCTGAATAAGTATAAAAGCCCTTACCTGATTTTTTTCCTAGCCAGCCTGCGTGTACGAGGCTGACAAGTAAAGGGCATGGGCGATACTTTGTATCGCGAAATTCCTTGTATAATACATCCAAGATAGCCAAGCATGTATCAAGACCTATAAAGTCAGCTAATAATAAAGGCCCCATAGGTTGATTTGTGCCTAAAATCATAGCTTTGTCAACCTCTTCTATTGAACTTACATTTTCATAGACCGTAAAAATGGCTTCATTAATCATGGGGAGCAGGATTCGATTAACCACAAAACCCGGGGTGTCTTTTGAGACGATGGCAACTTTTCCAATGTGTTTAATAAAATCAAGAGCCGTTGCCAGTGTTTGTTTGCTTGTCTTTAAGCCGTGTATGACCTCCACAAGCTCCATTTTATAAGCAGGATTCATAAAATGTAAGCCAATAACGTTTTCGGGACTCCTTACCTTTGAGGCCAAGAAGGTAATGGAGATGGAAGACGTATTCGTAGCCAGAATAGTATCACGAGAAACAATCTTATCGAGCGAAGAAAATAAGAGCGTTTTAAGAGAAGGGTCCTCCGGTATAGCTTCAATAACCAATTGTTGATGAGCCATCTCGTCAAGTGTTAACGAGAGGGAGAGTAATTGTTCGATCTTTCCCATTCTTTCGGGCGCTAATTTTCCCTTGTCGACAAGGTGGGAGAGGACTTTCTTTAACTGCTCAGGGATGTTGTGAAGAAGAGTATCGTTTTGGTCAATAAGTGTCGTGTGCATCCCCGCTAAAAGCGTTGTGACAGCGATGCCAAAACCCATTTGCCCAGCGCCAATAATGCCGACTCTATACGTCATGGCTTTCTCCCTTTATGTTTTTTACGTATAGCATTTGCTAATTTTAACCGAATGTCAAATGAATCGCTCGCTATAAGAGTGGAGGGTTTTGCGTAAAGATTTGAGGGGCCCTAGGCAAAAAAGCTTTATGTTATTTTCCGTTGAAGGGGCGAGCGAATGAGCAAGATAAAACAGCTTAAATATATTTCCTTTGCCTGCTGCTCAACGGTTCCATAAGAGCAACAATGCAAGAAAAAGGATAACCATTGTTTGGAGAATGACCCGCCAACGCATCAAAGCGTTGCTCCGTCCGGGACGCCCTTTCCCTTTTGTAAACATATTGGCAACACCCGCTATAAGCACAGCGGTGGTAGCGGCAAGGCCGATCAAGATAAAGACGTTTAAGATATTTGTCATCACGGGTATGTGTTCCAATTCTTTGCCTGGGACACATACTATCATAGTGTATTTTTGGGGGAAAGAAGGGAAATTTTAAGACGGGTATAGGCGTGGAATTTACACGGGGGCCCTCGCCCTTTCTATGACAAGGGAGGGGCAAGGAAATAGGTAAATTAAGAGAAGGACAAAGAAAAAGAAGCGCATAAGAAAAAGCGAGCAGCACTTTGGAAGGGTTTCGGCGCCTACGCCACTATGACGGGATGACGCACAATAAATGAAGGCCTTAGGACCTTAAAAGAGAAGAAAACACTTCCATATCCTATTACTCCCTTGTTTGATGTCTATCCTCCTTCTTGTCTCTCTTCTTCACTTTTTGGGCATGGGGCCCCCGCTCTTGCCCCAAGCGGAGAGGCCTTTGTGTGGGTTAAAACATTCATCTGCCAGCTTATTTAAACAAGAAGGTGACACCTCCCAGTCGGGTGTAAGTGGTAACGCGGTCAGTGGAGTGTATGTTAATCCCGAGACCGTTATCATCTTCCAACCTAAGAGAAGCCAAGGCTCTTTGCCCTTCGAACCGAACCCAATATTCCCCTGCATCGCGGTGCTCAAAGGTAACCCCAGGCGTTGAATGTTGAGAGGGTATAAAGTTGATACGTATGCCTGCTCCCTCTCTATATAAATTATGAGTCACATTGGCCCAAGCAATGGGAGCAGGAAGAGTTGCCGTGGGTGCACTTGGTAACGATGATCCATGCGCAGTCTCGCTTGTTGTCGCGCTTGTCGACGCTCCCGAGGGATCTACGAGCTCTAAGCGATTAAAATGGGTAAGCCCATTCGTGTGTAGTAAGTGGATGTCTCGCACCGCCCCATCCGCTAAACCCTCCGCTAAACCCTCGGCTAAGGGGATGGGCTCCAGACGCCCGGCGGCATTTTGTCGCCAAATATGAGCATTCAGCCGGTTAATACGGGCGAGGGCATAGAGTGTCCCTCGATCACCTCGCACATACGTGAGCCAAGCACCACGCCCGAACTCGAGTAGGATAAATTGTCGATACGTATCTTGAGCATGGGTGAAGGTATTGATTCGCCTTTCAAGGACCGCTTGTCGGCGCTGAAGTCTAATATAACGTTGGACACGCTCACTGAATCTTTTAGTCGTCTTCCCTTCCTTTTTTAACATATCAAAATAAGCAACTAGCTTATCAAAAGGTGGGTTTACTTGAGACAAACTCTCTCTTTCCTCCCCATTCATCTGTCGGCGCTCTTGGTCAATAGCCTGTTGAAGATGGTAATATTCGACCGCGAATTCCTCCGTCTGTCTTGAGCGCATGCCCAAAGGAAGGCGACGCTCAAGAAGGGCTTGGCGGATATCATCGGCAACGGCGGCACGTATCTCTTCGTTACCTTGATGGGTAAGAAGCTGCTCAAGCGCTTGCCCTCTTGTTAGCCCAAGAGCACGAAAACCACAATCGCCGTCTTCATCAATCCTTCGAACATGGAAATGTTGTGCTTCGAGTCCTTCTGGTTCTTCTGTTATAAGCTCTTGTCCTTCGGTGACAGGCTCAGGAATCTTATCATCCAGAAAGTGTGGATCACCTATTAATGTGGTTAAGAGGGTATCGAACTGAGATAAAATATCCAGAAAAGAAAGTGTTTTCCTCCCTGGGAAATCTCCAAAAATATTTCTCAAAATCGGGAGATAATCGTAGCGAACACCTTTCCCTGTGCGCGTCTCAAAGTTCATGACATCGCTTAAGTGGCCAATATCATTTCCCAGCTGGCGGAAGCTTTCTAATTGAGCCTTGAGAAGGTTTGCCAGAGAAGGATGGACCCCTTCTAAACGGTGCACCGCCGCTTGAATCCCGCCAATGCCATGCCTTAATGACTCGAGATCATCTTCTATGGCAAGGCATGTCACATCATCCGCCCAATAGCGCTCAATGTGAGGTATATTGCTACTTGCCCTTATCTTCCTGGTGCGCTCCTCAATGTCTTTTAGCTTAGGATATAGATTCGCCGTGGCTTTTTGTGCTTGAGAGAGTAGTTTAATGGTTTGTTCTCGAGGATCGAGAGGCCTTAAAAGGAGCCCGTAATGTTTCTTGAGCTCTTCCACCCATTCCTCTACATCTTTGACATTGGTAATGCCAAATTTGCGTAATATTTTTGATAATCTTTCCTCTATGATGCCTAAATATTTTCTAAGTTCTTGACTCTCTATAGAGGATTTCTTTAATTCATCTAAAGTGTTTTTATATTCTTCATTGTGTATAAATCTACCTATTAATTTGTTATAAAGATTTTCTAAGTTAATGGCGTCAAATGCTTCTTGGCGTTTCGTAGCCAGCGCATCTTTAGCTTCGCGAAAGCTTTTCATCAGAGCCACTAAAGGATGTTCTTCTTTTAGAGAAAAACTTTCTTCATCAGGGTCCGCAAAAATGTCAGAGACTTCTTCGTCGGGTAGGGCTTCAATGATGGCGTGAGCTTTATTTTTGTCATTTTCCTCAAAAGCTCCCTCTAAGCTGAAAAAGTTTTGTAGAAACGAGGTGTCTTCGGGAGAGAGGCTTTCAGGGATTACTTGTTGAGCTCGTTTGCTGAGATCCTCTACCTCTTCTAGGTTTGATTTAACGGCTCTTAGAATATCTTGCTCTTCTTTAAAAGGAAGACTATTGATGTGTTCTTTCTCTATGGGGTCATTATGTGCTAAAGCCCGTCTTATAATATTGATGGAATTTTCTAACCTTCTATCTCCTCTTTCAAAAATATCTTGAAGGATGGCGCGATCTGCCTCAACGCGGGGTGCATAAAGATCTGAGTGAGCGTCTGGAGCATCCGATGAGGTAGAGGTGGAGGCGGAAGAAGAGGAAGAAATATCTATTTCGCTTTGTGCCACCGCGTTAAAAAAGGCTTGAATATGGCTGCCAAAGGCAGTATCCAAAACGTTAAGAGGGTGAGGGAGCTCGTCAATGGTAAAGGTGGGATCTTGAAAAAGCTCGTGCGCCCGCTCAGACATAAGAGAGAGCTCTTCCAGCATATTTAGAACCGTATCTTGCTGAGTAGAATCGAGGTTACTTAAGAAATTCTCTAGCTTTTTGCGAGAGAACTCTCCTGGCCTTGATCCCCCATGAATGAGCCCATCGCGAATATCCTCACACGTTCCCCAGATGGGATGAAGAGGGGAGGAACCGGAAGAAGCAAAAGGGGCAAGGTATCCTTTAACACGTAGAGAGAGGTTTTTAGAGCATTCGCCCAGGATGGTAAGAAGGCGTATAAGAGCCTTTCGATGGTTTAAAGACCATTTTATCAGCTCCTCCTTGATTAGAGCATTAGTAAAATCACTCACCTGAGAAAACTTATGAAGATTGGGTACATCGCTTCCAAAGCTCCCTACGGCCCTTATAATCTCTAAAGAGGTGGCGACGCCTCTCCTTAATATTTCTAGTTGTGCCTCTAAGGATCCGGTAACGTGAGGTTCTTGGCCACGGAGGGTATCAACCTCTATCTCAATAAGGGTTCGCATATGGGGGACAAGTTGCGCAAGAGATGGGATGAGGCGTGGGATATAGTTTCTCAAATATCCTCTATCTTGGGGTCTTGTGAGATAATTGCTATGATGCGCAATAAGGCCAATATTCCTTAAGTTCCTGAAAGGTATAAGCCTGTAATAGACGTCCAAGAGGCTCTTAGGAGGCTTTGTTGATTCTGCTTGGAGGTATGTTTTAGGCAGGGAAGAGAGAACAATGCTTGCTCCCAGGAAATAAAATTGGTTTAAGATGAACTCATTATCTTCTGGTGTTCTTTCCTCAAGGGGAGCTCTTGCAATAGCCTCCATAGGCGTTAGTATGCATCTTACCATCTCATCTAAGCGCGAATATTCATAGGCATGTAGAAAAAGCTGGGCGCGGTGATTAACTTCTTCAAGTTGATCCGACGATAATGTGGAGGAGAGAAGGCCATTGCTGACAAAGTCTCTAATAAGCCCCCTGTAAGGCGTCTCGACGCCGAGCGCTTGGAAAGGAAGGAGATAAGGCGCCCTCCAATCTAGGTTCCCCCTATGTGGGAGGCGCTCATGTAAGTAATACTCAAGACGTCTCATATAAGGACTTGTGAGCAAGGTGCTTAAACTTCTCTCAAGCCTCTTATGGTTTTCGGGAACCTGAAAGACGAGCATATCATTAGCTATGACGCCGAGATCCTCTCTCCTCCTTAGCCGGTAACCACCATTGACAATATAATTCATCCATTGCGTGACAATTTGTGCTTCCTTTCGAGTTAAGTCCTTATGCTCAATAGGCTCGCTCAATTTCATGGGCCCGGCGGGGGAGGGGGCTCTCCCTCCGTTTAAGGATTCAAGAAACTGATTGGATAAATCAAGATATTCAAGGGCAATATCGTAGCGGAATCGGGCTAATCGATAAAGCGGGGCGATGAGGGCATCCTGAGCCATGCGAACGCTGGCAGGGTTAAAGGTAAAGCGGCTCGGGTCAAGCATCTCAGCAAGGTGGCGAAGTCCTTCGGCCACTTCGCGCTGAAGCGCCACTTCCACGTGGTCTTGGGTCAGGTAGAGATCGGTCGTTATCTCTAAGGCTTCTCTGATCCGCTGCATTCTTGCTTCATAAAATTGATCATTATGGCGCCATGACTGATCCTCTAACTGCTGACGCCGATTGGCAATCAGCTGGTCCCAGGTGAGCGCCGGCACATCGTCGGCTAAAAGGGACACGCGTGTTGTTGCACGGGAGAAGCTTGATTCTGCCTCGTCGGATGAGGTGGAAGAAGAAGCGGAAGAAGAGCTGCTACTCGAGCTTGAGGAGGAAGAAGAAGCCCCTGCCGATAAAGAAGGGGAAGCGGGAGGTGATGCTTGCCCCTCCGGCAGCAAATCATCCCCTTGTTGCATGGCCCAAGCCGGGAGAGACAGCGTAGAAGTTAATAATAGAATAGTTTTAAACCTTTTAATATTATTCATGCACTTTACCCCTCTACATACCAATATGAAAAATCTAACATACCCATACATCTATGCAATAAAATTCTTATCTTTTAAGGTTTTATTTTTACCAGACATCGTTTTTATGTATGGGCCTATATCTTTATATGTCTTTCTTTAAAAATTTTTCTTTAATTACTTATAGGAAGGAAAGAAGCAATATCCTTGATTGGCCAAAGCACCTTAAGGAGATTTCTTTTACTCTCCCCCCTTCACATAGCGGTAAAGGGTGGCTTTAGAGATGCGGCAGAAGGCCTGGAGATCTCTGGGCTTGACATTTTTGTCGTGCATAAGTTTTTGCAAAAGTTCCACGTCGCCGGGGGACAGGAATATTCCGACTACAAATGTCATCGGTAATTAGTGCTATGAAATTATTCTTATCATTTTGGGGCCATTCTAGAAAGGCTGGTTGCTTTAATATATCAGCTAAAACTACAAGGCATACATTGCTCAAATCTGACTCACACGGAAATCTCTTTAAAACGAAAGTGTCGCTGGAGAAAATACCAACCAACTGTAGCTCCCTCCAGAGAAATTAATATTTTATTCTCAAAATCAGGCAGATCATTTCGGTCCGGATGAAAATTAGAAAGATCACAAAAGATTGGTTTGTGAGAAACTAAAGAAATATCTGCTACGATGTCTATAATATTGTCGGTCCCCGTAAGTACTTTAAATACATTCAACATATTTCTCCCACCTGGGCCTATTTCGCATACAGGGTGGTGATGTGGGTAGAGATAAGTAATTTGAGAATCTTTTTTTGCCCATTGATTTAATCCATAGAGTACATAAGCCCAGTCATTATATGCTTGCTGGGAATTCGTATATTTGCTTCTAAGATGCTTTTGATAATAGTGTATTAACCTGGGGTGAAATTTTAGCTTGCTGTTTTTAAGGTAACTGGCCTTAAAAATCTTTTCCTCGGAATCATATAACAAAATATTAAAAAAATTCCGTAAGCTTGACTCGCCACAATCAGGAAAAATAATATTGTCACAGCCAGGGCGCGATAAATTGGTTATACATAACGACTTACCGTTACTGTCCCAGAGGCAACGGTCATTATTACCAACCCGACGCACTATGCGATCGCCTTGAAATATATACACGGAGAGATGGACGCACTTATCGTGACGGCAAAAGGGATTGATTTCTTAGCGCTACGTATTCGAGAGATTGCGGCTGGTCATAATATTCCGGCCGTTCAAAATCCACCGCTCGCCCAAGCTCTTTATGAAGTGGTAGAGATAGACGAAGAAATTCCCCCTGAGCATTACAAGGCTGTGGCTGAAATTATTCGCTATATCATGAACTTCCGGTAAGAAGAGACGCCCTCTTTTAATAGCAAGAAAGAGGGGAAAGAAGATAAGTGATTTATCTTCTTTCCTATATAGAGGTCCTGCCTCCTCTTTCGATAGGTTGCTTAGGGCTTATTGCCTAGGAAGCGAGCGCTCTCTTGCATGCAGATAGAGGTAAGTTACGCAGCTGGCGCTATATCACCAGACGACGGCGACGGAGGAGAGAAAGGCGTTAAATACGGCACCACAGACGATATTGCAGGCCGAGCAAGAGCTCTTCCCATTTGAACGCCTCGCAAGGCTATCGCTGCCATGATCACTGTTATAAAGGGTATGGCAGTAAATGTTACTATGAGGCCTGGGATTCCAACTATGTCGTAAATTGCCTCTTCCGGTGTCCATTTTTTCTGGCTATTTACAGTGAGAGTAGCCTGGATAGCGTTTTCTTCCAGATCTACTGCGCTATCGTTTATAGCAGCAGGACAAGTAGCCGTATTGGACTCATAAGGGAAGATAGAAAGCACCGATTCTTTGGTTAGAGTAAAGCCGCGATCTTCTTGTAAGTCATCTTTAACATTTGCTGTAACTAACGAGCTCCATCCACTAATTAATAAAGTAAATAAGATAGCAAAAATTTTTTTCATTTTTCTAACCTTTCTTCCTATTCTTTTTTCACTTTACCTATATAGTTTATTATTTGATATCGGTCAATAATTTTTTAGTTTCTCATGTACTTTTTAAATTTTTTCCAATAAAATATATGAATAGGAAAGAAAAAAAACTCTTGAACTATTTCTTTTATAGGGTGCTGGCTGAATGTATTCACTCTATTATGAATTTCCGCTAAGGAGAGAGCGCTTTTTTCACGGCAAGGGCGAGAGGAAAAGGCAAGAAGATAAGAAACGCATGCTCTTATCTTCTTTTTCTTCTTAAGGACGATTCTTTCTGTGAAGTTTATATCACCCTAAGTAGAGACATGAGGATCTCTCGTCGGATAGGCGGGGCGAAGTTACTGCCTGGGAAGTGGCGGCGTTACGCTAGCAGGAGGAAGTGGATTGCCTCGCAAACAACTAATTATTCCCACCATGGCAGTAGCCGTGATAGCTACCTTTAATCCCTCTAGAAGGCCTTGCGTAGAAAGACCTTGGTTGCTTTGTATGTTGGCGGTTTGATAAGGTTCTATATAGACTTGTCCGAATCTTTCGCTTACCATCCCTACTAATTCCGTTAGATAGCCTCCAAATGTCGTCTCGTTGGATAGGAAGTCTTTCTTTTCTTCCAAAACGCTAGAGCACACAGGTGCTTCTAAGGAGCTAGTACCAAGAGGTGCCCAAGTGGGGAAGGGAAGAAGGTCTATACCCTCTGGTAAATCGTTATTAAGTCTTTGATTAGCTAGAGAGCTGCCGTTATTGAGGATTGAAGCAATTAAAAGAACATATGCAAGGGTCTTTTTCATGAATTTATTCCTTATTTTTTTATTTTTACTTACTTAACTCATATGTTACCTTGCTAATTAAATTTCAATACTTAAACCTAAAAAAGATAGATAAAACTTAACAATGTCATGATCAAAAAGAAGATAGGGGGTCTCAAAGAGAAGAGGTGTGCAGAAGACTGGCTTTGGCAGGTAGAAATACTTTTCCTTAGATTACTGCGTTAGGGGCAATCCCTCGCAATGGTGTTTATGTAACGGGCTCTCTTTTTCTGTCATCATGCTCCCTTTTTTTTCCGTTATTGCAAGTTCTGAAAGAGCGCGGCGGTCCAGCATTTCTTGGGTTGTTTCCTTATCGCAACCTCTTGCGATGACAGCTATGGGCATTCTGTTGTTTATTTCTCACAAGGAGCATCTGCTTGTAACTTGGAGAGGTGTCAATGCTTCTATGTAGTGCGTTTATCTTTGAATCAACAGCCTTATTAATCAAATTGGTTTTGCCTGCTCTTTTCTTAATATTCTTAATCAAAGAAAGAGCGATACTGGAGGCCCTTCTAATTTTTTCGAAATGGATAGCAGCTAAATTGGTTTTCTCTATGAAACAGGGATCCGATAAGATAATGTTTTGTAGTGATAAAGTTTCTTCTTCTTTATTAAACTCTCCTTTTTTACGTAGCTCCTCTAAGTAAGCTATAACCTTTCCAAAAGAGGCAGGCATTAAAGACCAGGAGAAGCATGAGCCGTTCACAGGATAAGGCCTTCTTCCAGCCCTGGGCCACATGCTGGAGCAGGTGACGCGGGACGGTGCCTTTCAAAGAAGGCCAGGTGCGATAAACATAAAGGTAGGTGAGGAAAGAGAGCCCGATGGCCCCCATCCAGATGGCTCGCAAGCTTACCCAGGTCATCAAGGTAGTGCCGAGGAGCGTTCCGAGAAAGAAGCCGAAATGACGCAGACGACTGGCTTGCCCCGCAAAGGCCTCATAGCTCACTTTAAGGCCTTGTTGGCTCTGGAGGAGTTTGAGCTGCATGGTATAAACCCCGGTGAGGAAGGTAACAGCACTGCCAGCCAGGATATTGGCGGTAAGGAGCAAGGCGAGCTGGCCAGAGCTTATATAGAATAAGAAGAAAGCCCCACTGCGCAAGGCAAGGGCGATGAGCAAGGCTTTTTTGGGCCCCCACCGATCGCTGAGATAGCCGGTGGGCAGCTCCGCGATCACCATGGCGCCCCAGAAGGCGGCGATGAGGAGGCTGGCGTTGGCAACGTGGCCGGTGCTCTTAATTAAGAAAGCCATATAGCCGAGGGAGAAGGTCGCCTCCAATGTGCTTACCAAGAAAGCCGCCACATTAATGCGAGTCGTGAGGACCGTTGAGGTGGGCATTTTAAAGATCTATCCTTATGGGCCAATTTCTAAGCAGGTAAAAAAACGTAGTTTTAAAGTGAAGAAAGCGCCCTTCCTCTTTACTTAATTTCCTAAATCTATCCTAATAAGATAGCTAAGATGGCGTCAAATTTCTAGAACAATCCAAATAGTTAAGAGATAAAAGAGCGATAAGCTTTATAATAAATCTTCGAAATCGATCACTTGGTCGGCAATACTCTTTATTTCTTTCCGGTGAGAGATGATAATACGCGTTATGCCTATTTTTTTGATATGTTCATTCACTATGCCTTCTTTACGGATATCTAGGTGGCTTGTTGCTTCATCTAAGAATAAAATCTTTGGCTGATGGTATAAGGCTCTTGCTAGTAAGATACGTTGTTTCTGGCCCCCAGATAAAGCAGACCCCATATCTCCTACAAGAGATTCGTAAGCCATAGGCATATTTATAATTTCGTCATGAATAGCAGCAATCATCGCACAAGTATATAAGCGATTAAAATCAGGGGTAGGATCAAAAAAACAGATATTGTCAGCGATGCTCCCGCTTAATAAAGAATCTTCTTGCATCACGGCAGCTATTTGTGATCGATAGGTATGTAGCCCTATCTTTCTAATTTCTACTCCGTCTACGTAGGTATGTCCCGAAGAGGGGGCTAGGAGATTCATCAACACCTTGAGGAGGGTCGTCTTTCCACAGCCAGACTGGCCTATGATAGCTAAAGTTTCTCCTGCTTTGACAGAAAAGCTTAAATTTTTAAAGAGATAAGGTTCTTGCTCTGAGTATCTGAATGCTAGGTCTTTCACCTCGAGATCTCCCTTAATTACCTTGTTAGCTCCTAGCAAGGAGAGGGGAGTTTTCTCAGGCGTGGTTAAGGCAATATCGGCTATGCGTTCTAAATGCACTTTTACCATTTGATAATCAACAATCTTATCAATCATGTCCTGGGCTCTGGTGACAAATTGTTGGCGGTAAGCGAGATAAGCTATCAACATACCGATAGTTAAATTACCCGTTTCCATAATAGATTGTGCGCCAAGAAAAATAATGAGAATATGCTCTAAGCCGAAAATAAAGGTCATAAGGAAGCGGTAAATAAGATTTAATTTTGATAAGCGAATCTCTGTGTTTAATTTATCAGCATAACAATTCTGCCAGACATTTTCTCTTTGAGTCTCCTGACAAAAAATCTTCAAAGGTAAAATTGCTCTCACCGTTTCCATGAACATGGATTGCTCTTTCGCCGCTGCGATGATGGATTCTTGAGTTTGAAGCTTCATCAGGGGATAGAGGCATATACGAATCACGATATAAGAAACTAAGGCCATTACTACAATAGCCGTTAGAAGGGGGCTATATAACAGCATCATCATTAAGGTAATAATAAGCATAACTCCATCGACGATGCCTACCACAAAATCTGTACTAAGTTTTTCCTGAATAGTGGTCAGAGAGCTAAATCGTGAAACGATGTCACCCATATGCCGTTTTTCAAAAAAATCGAGAGGTAGCCTTAACAAGTGGTGCATTAAATTTCCCACAAGTTGTACAATTAAGCTATTAGATACGAAAAGAATAATCCACGCACGCACGTAGGTTGTTAGACCCTGAAGAAGGACAAGTAACCCGAATCCGAGGGTAAGGACATAAAGTAAGGGGAAATCTTTAGCAGCAATTACCTCATCCGTAACGAATTGGATGAATAGCGGGCTTACAATCTCAAATATTTCCATGGCAAGTGCTATAAGTAAGATTTGCACAAGCTGCAACTTTAACCCCGCAAACGAGCTCCATAGATCAAATAAGCGTAGCCGTGTTTTGTCATTCCTCTTTTCAAAATTAACAAGAGGCGTCATTTCCATAGCGATTCCCGTGAAGTGCTCTGAAACTTTAGAGAGAGGGTATTTAACAATGCCAACTGCGGGATCGTGAATAATAACTGTGTTGCCTTTAACCCTTTTCAATACGACAAAATGGTCTAAATCCCAATGAAGAATACACGGGGTTTTTAAGTTCTTTAGATGGGATAAGTCGAGTTTGAGCGCCCTACTTGACAAATAAAGATTTTTCCCAATTTCCATGAGATCTTTTAAGGTATTCCCTTTAAGAGAAACAGAGAATTGCCTGCGTAAACTTAAGATATCTATCTGATGGCCATAATAGCTTGCGATCATGGCTAGGCAAGCTAAACCACACTCGGTAATTTCGGCTTGGAAAATCATGGGAAGCCTTTTTCCAGATTTAAAAGTAAGGCGTTTCATTATTTCATTCTTCATGAGGCAAGACTACCTTTAAGACTGTAGATGGGTGACAGGATCCATTGCCATATTTTGCGCTTTTCACTTAATATGATGGCATCAAATACCATCCCAGGTACAAGTGGCTGAGTATGGCCATAGACATTCACGCCTTGCTGCTTTAAAGCTACAATGACGCGATAGAAAGGACCCCTTAAGCTAAGGGGGTTTTTTATGTCTGTTGGTGATAGGATGCTCTTATCTATTCGATCAATAGTGGCTTCATGGACTCCAAACTGTTGATAGGAGTAAGCTTGATATTTTAATAGCACTTTCCCACCTAATTTTATGAAGCCTATGGCCTCAGTGGGGACATATAAAACACCTTCTAAGTGCGCTCCTTGTGGGATGAGCGCGGCGAGAAGATGTTGAGCTGTTACGTGATCACCGACTGTGCCTGTTAATATAGATAAAGTGCCCTCGGCGGGCGCGCGCATGGTATAGTCGCTATTACCTTGTACCTGGCTTAAACGAGACGCTAGATCATAGAGAGTACCTTTAGCAGATAAATAAGTATCATAATATTTCTGGTATTCTATTTCTGTGATTAAGTTTTTCTTTAATAAATGCTGGTACCGCGTTAGTGCTTTTCTTAAAACACTAAGTCTACTTTTTTGTACAGTCATCTGTTTTTTTAGGGAGGTAATTTGTTGAGTGTAGAGACTTTGGTCTGTTAATGTATACTGATCAGTGGAGATAAGATAAAGCAATTGGCCCTTTTTCACTTCATCACCTTGGTGGACAAATTTATCCCTAATGATGCCAGGTTTTTCTGCATAAATATGGATGACTCCCTTGTCTGGGACCAGGATACCTGGAACTTCCTGACGTCTTGCGTATTCTCCAAAATATAAAAATAGGACAAGTATCACAGCAATAGCGAAAAGCCCAAAAGACCAAGCCGAGAAGGAAATGGGATTAATTATAATGGCTTTTCCTAGATAATCTCCTCTTTTCCTTTGCAGAACTTCTTTCCTAAAGAGGGTTTCTCTTGTTTCTTCCTGCAACTTATTTTCTTTCTCTGCCTGAGACAAATGCTTCTATATTAACCAAGTACGCCCTTTTACCGAACCCAAAATTAAGGTACTAACCGAGTTTCGCCAAGCGAAGGTTTTCTCTCAATTAGCGGCCAAGTTATAAAAAATAGCTAAATACTTAGGAGGAGATATAACTCCTCCTAAGCTTTAGATTTCTTACGTTCCTAAATAAGACCTGATAAGTCCATGGCCGCGGCACCAACCTTCACATGCCTGATAACTCGGGCAACTGCGCCATATAACTCCGCTATTGCAAATGCATGTTCCACCGCCGCCTGAAACTTCTACCATTTCGTTCAAATTTAATTCCTGCATGTTTAACCTCCTACTTTAATAAGGTTACTCCTATGCTAACCTTGCACCTGCATTAATTTTAGCTTAGTAAGAGCCAAAAGTTATTAGTATGCGAGTCTAGCAATGTCTTTATATTATAGTTAATTATAAATAGCAAGTCAGTTTTAATATTGCTTCCGGCGCAAGCAGGAGAGATAAACTAAAAAAGAAAGAGTAATAAGAAAAACAAGAGATATACCATTTTATTTTGCATAGCTATGCTTAAGAAATCTTGTTTTTAGGGGGGGAAAGTCTAAAGATAATACTTGCATATCAAGCAAGGATACATAGGGAAAAAACTACTCTAGTTGCTTGGGTAGCTTGTCAGGAGGAAGTTATATATCCTCGTTATCGCCTCTTCCTATCAAAATTGGAGATTATCTCTAGGATGTATATAAGAGCCGTAATAAAAAATATTCTATAGAAATGGAGAGTATTCCTGTTCTTCTAGAACTATAGAAAGTATTAGCTTTATTCATATGGCTACAAAGAATAAGATACTTAAGGAGGAACTACAGCTCCCCCCTAAGCTTCGGTAAAAGAATGTCTTAAATACTTAGTAAATAATTGTTCTTTCTAAGCTTTAATACCTGTACTCATTATAATGTGTGAAGCCCCACATCCTTGTCCCCCGGGCCTGGCACCAAGAGACACATTTTTCTTTACTTGGACAACCATGCAATGAATGGCCTGTGTCGCTACACTTACATATACCATTGCCGCCTGAAACTTCTGTCATCTCGGTTAAATTTAATTCTTGCATGTTTAATCTCCTGCTTTAATTAGAGAGAATCTTGTATTCTGCTAGCTAGTCTTTGTCTCTCAAAGTTGCTGCAGTCCTTATATACTTAAGAGGAGGAGCTATAGCTCCTCCTAAGCTTCATTAGTAGGGTCTCATCCCGCCCATATCAGGACCGGAAAAGAATCTCATTCCGCCATGGCCCTGGCACCACGACCAACAGGCTTGGTAGCTTGGACAACTCTCCCACATAGCTCCGCTACTACAAACACACCTAGCGCCGCCTGAAACTTCTACCATTTCGTTTAAATTCAATTCTTGCATGTTTAACCTCCTAATTTAATAAGATGACCAATATCCTAGTCTTGCACCTGCATTAATTTTAGCTTAGTAAGAGCCAAAAGTTATTAGTATGCGAGTCTAGCAATGTCTTTATATTATAGTTAATTATAAATAGCAAGTCAGTTTTAATATTGCTTATGGCGCAAGTAGGAGAGATAAATTAAATAAGAAAGTTTAATAAGGAGAACAAGAAAAGTACTATTTTAATTTGCATAACTATTTTTAAGAGAGTTTGTTTTTAGGGGAGGAGGTCTAAAGGTAATACTTGCTTGTTAGGCAGGAATGTCTAGGAGAGCGACGCACGAAATGCTTGCGTGGCTGATGTCGAAAAAGAAAGTAAGATGTCTCATTCAGTCATTACTCACTTCTTATCCAAGCAGGGAATTCATGATAATAATAAGGGTGATAATAAAAGAAATCGTAAGAAAGAAACAAATTAAAAAATACCCCAGAGAAAGGAGAGTAGGGTTACTCTTCAACTCAATTCCTAACTAGAGGGAGTCTCTGGCGCTTATTAATATCGCTCTGACTTTAGATGCTTAGGAGAAACCATAATTTCTCCTAAGCGTTGGTAAAAGGAGAGTTTAAATACTTATGAGCTTATCTCTCTTAAGCTGATTGCCACCGCCTCATCGCGTTCTTATCACAGGATCCGGAAGAAATTTCATCGTTCCATATCCCGAACACCAAGAGTCACATCTTTTTTCACTTGGGCAACGGTACCATGTGGCTCTCCTGGTGCACATGCATGTACCGCTACCGCCTGCTACTTCTGCTATTTCGTTTAAATCTAACTCAGTCATATTTAACCTCCTGATTTAGTAGGATGACGGATATGTTAAGGATATCCGTAATAACCCCTCATTCCCCCTCTTGATCGGCAAATAGAGAGGCATGTGTCCCAATTTCGGCAGCCTTGTTGTGTATACCAATTATAGCATATACATGTACCGCCGCCTGAAACTTCGACCATTTCGTTTAAATCTAACTCTGTCATCTGTAACCTCCTAACTTCAAGGTAATTAACATGCTAGGCTTGCTTCTGCCTCTCTCTTAATCCCATTAATAGACAAAAATTATTCAGATAACAGCCAAGCAATAAGTTTATATGGTATTTAATTAAAAATTGCAAGTCTATTTTAATATTATTTTTAGGAATGGTCATAATAAGTAAATTAAATGGGTGGGCGTGCTAAGAAAATTAGCAAGAGTCCTCTTGCTTTATTTAAGTATGATTTTAAGGAGTTCTGGTTTTAAGGAAGAGATTTTAAAGATAGTACTTCCTTGTGAGAGCCTAAGATATGAGAGAACAGCACATATTGTATGCGGACAAGCTAACTTCATGGCGTAGAATGCAAGGAAGTGATCTGGCTTTCAAAACGATGGCCTTTAGTATATTATATCTTTAAAATTCTATATAGAAATGAGAACGAATATATGAATCTGCTGGACAAGCAGAATGCAAGCTTATAGAATTTTCAGAAAATTAATATAGAATCAGGAAGGGAGGAAGTAGACGATAAATATTTAACCACATATTGCAGGAGCAACCCATGAGATATCTTTCTATCTTTCTAATAAGTCTCTTATTTTCTTCCTCGATTGCAGGGTTTGCCCAAGAAACAAATATCTACAGAGATATCTATACCCATAATCATTATCACACTTTTTATGCTATTGATCAGGAAGCCCTCTCCCAAGTAGATTCTAATCTGGAGCGGCCTCAACTTGAGGTCTTGATTGAAGAGCAGTTCCTAAGCCGCAAGCATGGTCAGTATCATCGGATGATGGCGCGCAGTGGGGCGGGGTTAGCAACTCTCTTTGGAATAATGGGTGGGGTCTACCGGCTAGCGCAAAACAATTTCCAACCCGATCGTCAAATTGGCTTTGCTGCTCTTTTGGCGAGTGCTCCTATGTTCTGGGTGACAAATCTTGCTTTTAGTAACCTCCAACATTTTGTTTTAGCTTTCTCAGCTGCTTATATCACGCCCAATTATGATCTCTTTGAGGTTTACGAACGCGCCTATATGAGGCAAAAGCTATGGATACCAGAAAACCTTCAGGAAGTAATTGAGGAGACTCTTTTTGCTGCTCATCTAGATACAACTAGTTATTTTAGTTATATAGAATTTCTTCGTAATATCCTCGCTATCCCAACAAATACAAAGCCTCTCTACTTCGAGGAGGTTAATTTTGAGGAAAATTTTAAAGGATACAGACAAGAAGCCATTGAAGGTCTCAAAGGGATGGCAATGGAATATGTCATGTTGGATCAAAGCCTAGCCGATATTCCTCGCTCCATTATTTCGATGATTGGGCCTCCGGACACAGGTAAGAGTTTTGCCGCCGAAACCTTAGCTCGGCAACTAGATATTCCCTTTGTCATTATTCCGTTGGCGGATGTGACGATGGATAAGCTTGTCGGCACGCCAAGAGGCAGCGCAACTTCTCGCCCTGGCTTGTTAGCCGAAGCACTCATATCTCCTAAGCAAACAGATAAATCTTATAATGATAAGAACATTTTAATCTTGTTGGATGAGGCGCCTTTGATTTTGAATGATCCCCATAACCCTTTGCGGGATTTTATTCGTATTCTGCTTGAACCAAGAACCAAGTCATTTTCTTGTCCTTACTTCAATGGCGCTGATATTGATCTTTCTCGTGTTCTCTTTATGATTGCGGGCAATGAGCCGATTAAAGACCCTGCTTTGCAAACGCGCTTGAAGGTAATAACGTTTGAGCCTTTTGATGTGGCGTTTAAGGAAGAGATCATCTGGAAAAAATTTATTCCTCAATTATTTCAGGCCTCTTCGACCGAGTACTTGTCTGATAGGCATATATTGACGGTAGAAGATCAAGAAGCGATTAACCGTACAATTAGCGACAACCCTAATGAGGGATTTCGTCAACTCCACAAAAAGATTAAGACAATTATCGTGCAACGAATGTGGCGTACGCATCGTCCTTCAGCCTTGGGGATGGATAGTGAAAAAAAGTTGTCCCAAAACCCCAACCAAGATACGCAGCGTAAGTATCAAAAGAAAAAAGACGAATTATAAAGAGCGCTTGCAGTAAAATACATAAAAAGAGGGGCGCAGAGCATAATTAACACAGCAAGAAACCTAGGGGTTCTTGCTTTAAGGTTGCAAGTGTTTTTTCTTGCTTTTCTCTCTTGATTGAGCAGAGCGCGTAAGGGGAAGATCGGCGATTAATGTTGCTCCTTCCTCTCCCTTCTCGCCTCCACCCCTGACGAGCAGCGGCCTAATCTTTAAAGCGATTTCCTTGTCTAGCAATTGATATCTCATCTTCGAAAAAGCCCCGCGGCTTGGCTGCAATCGGCTACCCAAAGTAGCGTGCTTGGCAGGAGTTAATATTCATATAGCTGGTACCTTGAAGCTTTGTCGAAAGTCCCTCTTACTTTTGCAAAAGAAAATTTTTATTTAAGATAAATATATTGGCTTTTTTTCTTTTGTGCTATAAATTTAAGTAATGATTTAAGTAATATCCTTTAAAAGCTAAGAGGTTTTTTGTGTTTTCTTATATTTGTCCTTTCCTGATAGGTATAGTTTTTTTTCTATCCCCTGCCTTAGCCGATAAGCTTATTAATGTAAGGCAGGCAAAGTTATCGAATGGGTTGCAAGTGATGGTGATTGAAAACCACCGCTTGCCTATTGTGTCCTTTCGAATTTGGTATAGAGTTGGAAGCGCCGATGATCCGGTAGGGAAATCAGGGTTGGCGCACTTGGCTGAGCATGTTCTGGTACAGTTTGGGACCAAATCTCTTCCCTCCCATGGCGAAAAAGGGGTGCTCACCAAGAAAATTGCCAGTTTGGGCGGTGAAGAGAATGCCTCGACAACGCGAGACTGGACATGTTTTTCCACTTTTATCGCTAAAGAGCATCTTGAGTTTGTCTTCGATCTACATGCGCAAAGAATGCGGGACCTTGAATTTCATCAAGCCCTTTTTGATTCGGAAAAAAAGGTGGTGCTGGAAGAGCGCTCGATGCAGGTGGACAATAATCCTGTAAGGAAGCTGCGGGAAATTACAGCTCGTATGCTTTATTTTCACCATCCCTATGGTGTGCCGGTGATTGGCTGGCGCCATGAAATTGAGACTCTTACATTGGAAGATCTGCGGGCGTATTATGAGCGTTGGTATCATCCAGATAATGCGGTGATTATTATTGAAGGAGATACAACACTTGAAGAAAGTAGGGCGCTCGCGGAAAAATATTTTGCAAGGATTCCGTTGTCGCCGCATTCGTTAAAGCGTGAGTGGATCAGTATGCCCCCAAGGCATAAGGTGGTTACACGAACTACACTCGAAGAGGTGGGTATTGGTTTAGGAGTAACCCGTGCTTATTTGACCGAAGGGGCGAATAAGGGTTATCGAGAGGCTTTGGCAAAATCCTTGTTAGCGTTTATTTTGGGGGACCAGGATTATGGGCGGCTGTCGCGCTTGCTTATCGAAGAGCATAAGATAGGGCAGGATGCTGCAGCTCTCTATGATGAAGACTCGCGTGGCCCGACCTCTTTTCTTGTTGTTGCCTCTCTGAAAGAGAAGCAAGACCTCGAGTACCTTGAGGCGCTGATTGATGTAGCGTTAAGGGAGATGATACTCAAAGGACCCAGTGAAGAAGAGCTTGAGGTGGCCAAGAGAATGATAGAGACCGATATATTGTTTGTCAAAGACAGGTTCGGAGGTATGGCTGAATTGGTGGGAAGATCTTTGATGGCAGAGCAACCTCTGGAGGAGGTGCAAGATACGCTCACGCTTCTGCGCACCATTACGATTGACGAAGTGCAGAGAGCGGCTAAAACGTTGTTTTCGCGCTCGCCTGATGTTCAGGCTATTTCTCTACCTATTTCGCAGCCTAAGGAGTAAAAAGATGTTGCTGGTTAGGAAGGTTGTCCTTGTTATTTGCCTGACGGTTTGTGGTTACTTAAGTATCTTGTCATCAACTCATGCGTTTGTGAACATAGAAGATATCAGCAAGGAGACGGGTTATTCGACGTGGTTTGCTAAAGTGCCTGAGAATGAGATCGTGGCGGTGGGAATAGCCTTTCGTCATTCGGGGAGTGCTTTTGACCCGCCTGAAAGGCAAGGACTTGCTTTAGTGGCAGCGTATATTCTCCGCTCTGGTCCCGAAGGGACAGAGAAAGAAGAATTTCAACGCTGGTTGAGAGATAGGGGCGTTCGAAGTTTTTCTATGGGGGTATCCCGGAATATATTTCAAATTGAGTTTCAAGTTCCTTCTAAGAATTTGGCTGTCGTCTTAGAGAAGATCGCTGAGATTCTTTTAAAGCCTCCACTTACAAAAAAGAATCTTCAAGAAGCTCGTCTTTCCTATCCTTCGAATGTTTTTATTGACCAATCTTCCTCAACTAGTTTTGGTATTCGGCAGTTGAACTCGAAAATTTTTTCGGGTCATCCCTATGAGAAAGATCCTCAAGGGACAGTCGAAGGGGTCCAATCCTTATCTCTTGAGGATATTCGAGCTTACATTAAAAATAATTTAACTGTCGATCGGCTCATGGTGACCGTGGTAGGTGATCTTACGAAAGAAGTCCTTGTTTCTTCTCTAAAGAAGGGTCTAGACAGGCTACCTGCAAATGGAAAATCTGTTTTACCTCTTCCCTCAGTTGTCCAGAGTAGTGCTATTTCTGGGGATCAGGTGACGGTATTTAAAAAGGATATACCGCAGAGTGTGATCTTTTTTGCCCTCCCCGCTGTCGAGCTCAAAGAAGAGGATCGTTTTCCTGCTTATATCGCTGACCATATTTTGGGAGGTGGAACCTTTACCTCGCGCTTATGGGTGAAAATTCGTGACCAGGAGGGGTTGGCTTACATGGTAGATACGGAGATATTTACCATGCCGGCAGGCGAAGTGATAAGAGGAAGATGCCATACAGGTAATAAGACAGCCTATAAAGCTATACAACTTATTGGCAAGGTATGGCGTACTTTTTATGAAAAAGGTGTGACAGAGCAAGAGCTTGAGCGTGCTAAAAATTATCTAATTGGGTCTTTTCCTTTAGGGTTAACGACGACTCTGGACATGGTAGGAAGCATTGCTTACTTACAGCATCTTAATTTTTCGCCTGACTATTTGAAGCGCCGAAAAAAACTGTTGGAAGACGTCACACTTGAGAAGATAAACGCCGTGATTCATACCTATTTTAACCCCCAGAATCTTATCTTTGTGGTGGTAGGAAATCAAGAGGACGAAGAAAAAGAAAACACTCCGGGGACCCCCATGGAAAGGGGAGAGAGCGCAGAAGACAAAAGAGGAAAGGGCGAATCTTCTTAGAGCTACCTGAATTATTTATTAAATAAGCAGAGTACAAATCGAAATTTTCCTTAGAAAGGAGAAGATTCTGTCATCTACATAAGAATAGACTATTAATAACTGGCATGAAGAGGTGTTTAAATAAAAATCCATCACTATTTAGAAGTAAAATTTTTATAAATTATAAGAAAGACAAATAAATGCTAACGGTGGGGTGGTTTTGGAATGTATAGTTATTTTTTGACTTTATTGTTGTGTGTAATTTCTTCTTTAGGGCCTGTATTGGCTGATAGGCTTATTGACTTAGAACAAACAACGTTAGCGAATGGCTTGCGCTTAATAGTTATTGAGGACCATCGCTTGCCGCGGGTCAGTTTCCAAATGTGGCTTAAGGCTGGAAGCGCAGATGATCCGGTGGGAAAGTCGGGTTTAGCCCATATCACCGAACACGCCATCTTGCAGTTTGGAACAAAGCTTTTTCCTTCCTACGGTAAGAAAGGGGAGCTCACTAGGAAAATTGCTGCCCTAGGAGGCGAAGAGAGTGCTGAGACCACCTGTGACTGGACGCGTTTTTTTATCTTTATTAATAAAGAGCGGCTTGAAAGTGTCTTTGATTTGTATGCACAACGTATGCGAGATCTTGAGTTTCATCAAGGTCTGTTTGACTCCGAAAAGAAAGTTGTCCTCGAAGAGCGTCTAATGTTCTCTGACGATGTCCCTAAGCAAAAATTAAGCGAAATTACAACTCGTATGCTTTATTTTCACCATCCCTATGGTGTGCCGGTGATTGGCTGGCGCCATGAAATTGAGACTCTTACATTGGAAGATCTGCGGGCGTATTATGAGCGTTGGTATCATCCGGATAATGCGGTGATTATTATTGAGGGAGATACGACACTTGAAGAAAGTAGGGCGCTCGCGGAAAAATATTTTGTGCCTATCCCGCCCGCTTCACATTCCCTCGAGCACCTCTGGACGAGCCTGCCACCGCGCCATAATGTGGGGGTACGTACAATGTTAGAAGAAGTGGGACTTAAGTTAAGCGTGAAATGGACTTATTTGACCGAGGGGGCAAATAAAAGTTACCAGAAAGCTTTGGCTAGAACTCTCTTAGCTCTTATCCTTGGTGATAAGGACTATGGCCGGCTGCCGCGTTTGATGTTGGGGGAGTCTAAGCTCGGATCGAACGCGGGGGCTGCGTACACCCCAGATCGTCGTGGTCCTGCCTCTTTTTCTATCTTTGCCTTACCAAGAGAGAAGCAAGATATAACCTTTCTTGAAGCGCTCATCAATAGCGCTTTAAAGGAAATGATGGTAAAAGGACCCAGTGAAGAGGAGCTTGAGGTGGCAAGGAGGGTGGCAGAGACCAATATTATCTTTTCTCTTGATACCTTTGGGACGATATCGGAATTTATTGGAGAGTCCCTTATGACGGAGCAAGGGCTTGAGGAAATGCAAAAGACTTTAACGCTCTTTCGTGCTATTACCATTGAAGAAATAAGGGAGGTAGCCCAAGAGTTATTTTCACGCTCGCCGGATATTCAAGTTGTGTCCTTACCTGCTTCTCAATCTAAGGAATAAAAAACATGATGTTTCTTCGCCGTAGTGTCGTTTTTCTTTGCCTTATTGTTTATGGCAGCCTAGGCGTCTTATCTTCGGTGCAGGCTTTTTTGGAGGTTGAAGATATAAGCCAAGAAACTGGATATTCGACCTGGTTCGTTAAAATACCGGGCAGTAAGGTGGCAGCGGTAAGCATCGCTTTTCGTCATGCCGGCAGCGCTTTTGACCCGCCGGGGCGAGAAGGCCTTGCTCTAGCTGCATCGCATATTTTTCAGTATGGGCCTAAAGATAGCACCCAAGAGGAGTTTTATCGTTGGCTGCGCGAGCATGAAGTTCAAGATTTTTCTTTTGCTGTCAGTATGGATATTCTGTACGGAGAGTTTCGGGTCCTTTCTAAAAGCTTTCTTCCTGCTTTGGAAAAAATGTGCGAAGACCTCTTAACTCCTCTTTTGACCCAGGAAAGGCTTACCGATTTTCGTTCCTTTTATCATTTGGGTATTTCCCAGCAAAACCAACATCCTATCTATGATAAGAGCTATCTTGCCTTCCTTCAATTAGAAAACGCTATTTTTTTCGGTCATCCTTATGGGAAACCACACGAAGGGACAGATGAGAGTATTCAGGCCTTATCGTTAGAAGATATCGAAGCTTATATTAAAGAAAATCTAACGCAGGATCGACTTATGATAACGGTAGTAGGTGGTATGACGAAAGAGACTCTTCTTCTTTCCTTAAAGGAAACATTTGGAAAGTTTCCGTTACACAGTAAAATACCCGCCCCGCTTCCGCCAATTGTTGACTGGATAGATGAGAATCTGTTTATGCTCAAAAAGGAGGATTTTCTTCAAAGTGTTATTGTTTTTTCTCATCCCTGTGTCTCACTTAAAGATAAAGACTTTCCTGCTTTTAATTTAGCCCAACATATCTTGGGAGGAGGGAGCTTTACCTCCCGGTTATGGAGAAGAGTGCGGGATCAAGAAGGGTTAGCCTACGTGATTGCTACCCAGGTAACAAGTTATAGGGCTGGGAGTGTAATAATGGGCAGTTGCCATACGGCAAGAGAAAGTGCGGGAGAGGCCATAAGTCTCATTCGAGAAGAATGGCATAATTTTCGAGAAAAAGGTGTGACAGAGCGAGAGGTTCAGCAAGCAAAAGAATATCTCATTGGTTCTTCTCCTTTCAAAATGAAAAACACTCTCGAGGTGGCTCAAACGATTTCCTCTTTCCAGCATCTTGACTTACCCGCTCAGTATATGAAGCAGCGAGAAGAGCTTTTGGAAGCTGTGACCGTGGAAGAGGTTAATAATGTTATCCGAACGTTCTTTCATCCTCGTAAGCTTGCTTTTCTCCTTGTTGGAAAGCATGATAGAATTGTGAACTCCGAGGATTTCCTAAGAGAGTTGATTGATAAGGAAGGAAGCTTTGTCCCAGAGGAAGAAAATTCACCACCTTCACAAGAAAAGAGAGAAGACAACCTTGGGATTGAGGCTATCGCCCAAGAAATCTTATAACGACAAACAGGATGTTTTTTGCTAGAGGAAAGTAGATAGAGCCATTATTTCTGTCGAAAAGGTAAAAGTAAAAAATATCTCTTACATTAAGGATAACATAAGAAGTAGCCTGTGAAAGTCATTTCCACTGATATCAAGCAGTTCGATATTAAAGTTCCCTCCCCAACCGTTGTGGCAATTGGGAATTTTGATGGGGTCCATTTAGGCCATCAAAAAGTTATTAAGGCCGCCATCGAGAGAGCAAGATCCATGCAGGGAGCCAGTGTCGTGTTAACTTTTGAACCCCATCCTCGACGCTATTTAAGTCCGGCAGCTCCCTATTTGCGTTTGACTTCTTTTCCTGAGAAAGTCCGTTTGATGAAAGAATTAGGTGTCGATTATCTTCTTGTCTTGGCCTTTAATAAAGATTTAGCAGCCTTAATGCCTGAAACTTTTATCCAAACAATTCTTGTTGAGCGTTTGCACGCAAAGCATATCGTAACAGGGTATAACTTTACTTTTGGAAAGGCCCGCCAGGGTAGTACACAGCTTCTTAAGGAAAGAGCTTCCTTCTATGGGTATGAGTATACAATGATTCCTCCGGTGATGATCGAACGAAAGGGGCAAAAATCTCTTGTAGCTTCTTCTTCCGCGATCGTAGAGCATTTAATAAAAGGGGATGTCCTTACGGCAGCCGCTATTTTAGGTCGCCCGCATACTGTTTATGGGCAAGTGGTGCAAGGAGATCAACGCGGGCGGAGTTTAGGTTTCGCCACAGCCAATTTGCACCTAAGCCCGGCATCAGGCCCTTGTGTCTTACCTCTGCGAGGAGTGTATGCCGTGCGATGTGACCTGTTTGCAGGCGAGGAACAAGAATGTTGGCAGAAAAATATCAAGGGGGTGGCGAACATCGGTTACCGTCCAACCTTCCATAAAAATTCCTTGTGTGTGGAAGTTCATTTGTTGGATTTTGATCAGGATATCTACCACGATTACCTGAAAATTTCTTTTATAGAGTTTTTGCGTCCCGAGATAAAATTTGATAGGGTAGAGGCCTTAAAACGACAAATAGCAGAAGACTGTCATAAGGCAAGAGTTTGCCTTGAAAGAAGAGCTTCTTTAAAAGATTGATCTTTTATTAGCCAGTCGATAATGTGGAAAATTAAAAATTGAATAAATACATTGTGATGTAGCATGGTACAAGATTATAAGTCGACCATATTTTTGCCTCAATCGGACTTTGCCATGAAGGCAAACCTTCCAGAAAAAGAGCCAAAAATTCTTGAACATTGGCAAAAAATAGGCCTTTACCACATATTGCTTTCTTCGAGGAAAGAGGCCCCAGTCTTTGTTTTGCATGATGGGCCCCCGTTTGCAAATGGCCATTTGCATTTAGGGCATGCTCTGAATAAGATTTTAAAGGATACGATCAACCGTATGTATTTCATGAAAGGATACGCCGCTCCTTTTGTTCCTGGATGGGATTGCCATGGTCTTCCCATCGAAAATAAGGTGGAAGAATCTTATAAAAAAGCTGGAAAGAGCAAAGACGATATCTCGCAAAGTGAGTTTCGTAAAGAATGTCGCCAAAGCGCTGAACATTGGATTCAACTTCAAAAGCAAGACTTTATTCGACTTGGTATCCAGGGAGATTGGGATAACTATTACCAGACAATGGACTACCACTCAGAAGCTCAAATTGTCGAGAATATGTTTAAATTCTTGAAGGATGGATGCTTATACCGGGGTTTGAAGCCCGTTATGTGGTCAGTGGTGGAGAAAACGGCTCTTGCCGAAGCGGAAGTAGAATATAAGGAAAAAGAGTCATCTTCTATCTATGTATTTTTTCAGGTTAAGTCTTCTCCTCATCCGCACTTAAAAAATTGTGATATTCTTATTTGGACCACGACACCTTGGACTCTCCCGGCAAACCGCGCTATCGCTTACGGTCGAGATTTTGATTATGTAGTTGTTCAGTGTCCCCATCATCCACGTCCTTTTGTGGTGGCTAAGGACCTTTTAGAAGAAGTCCTTGCTGCGCGTGCCATCACAGAATATACCATTCTTAAGGAGATCAAAGGAGATCAATTCCGGGGCACTGTTGCGATCCATCCTTTTCATGGAATGGGGTATTCATTTGAGGTTCCGCTCTTACCTGGCGACCATGTGACAACACAAGCTGGCACCGGGTTTGTGCACATAGCTCCCAGCCACGGTGTTGAGGATTTTCTGCTAGGCCAAGAATATAACCTAGATTTGCCGATGTCCGTTTCGGACAGTGGTTTTTACACCGATGAGGTTCCTTATTTTAGTGGTAAACATATCTTTAAGGTCAATGAGGAGATTATCGACGAGCTGCGCAGCCAAGGGGCATTATGGGCGGATTTAAAGATTACGCACAGCTACCCACATTCCTGGCGCTCGAAGGCTCCTCTGATTTATCGAGCCACTTCTCAATGGTTTATTAGTATGGATCGCACAAGCCTTCGCAAAAAAGCTTTACAAAGTCTTGAGCAAATAACGTGGGTTCCTAAAATAAGCAAAAATCGTCTCCAAGCTATGCTGAGCGAACGGCCTGACTGGTGTGTGTCTCGACAACGCTCATGGGGCGTTCCTCTAGCGTTTTTCGTTCATAAGAAGACTGGGGAGCCTCTAAAAGATGAGGAAGTCTTTGCCCGCACTCTCGAGATTATCCGGCAAAGAGGAACAGATGCTTGGTTCGATCTGGAAGATAAGGAATTTCTTGGGTCTGATTACAATCCCCATGAGTATGAGAAGGTAAAAGATATTATTGATGTTTGGTTTGAAAGTGGGTCAACGCATACTTTTGTCCTCGGCCCTAAGTATCAGCTACCATTTCCAGCGGATCTGTATGTTGAAGGGTCGGACCAACATCGCGGATGGTTTCAGTCTTCCCTTTTAGTGGGTATTGGTACCTCACAATCAGCTCCTTATAAAACCGTTTTAACGCATGGCTTTTTAGTTGATGAGCAGGGTTATAAGTTATCAAAATCTAAGGGAAACTCCCTTTCTTTACAGGAAATTATTCGCCAAAAAGGGGCGGATATTTTAAGGCTTTGGGTGATTTCTGCAAATTATATGGAAGATTTAAAAGTGGGAGACGAGATTCTGGCGCAGCAAGAAGAAGCGTATCGGCGTTTCCGGAATACGTTTCGCTACCTGCTTGGAAATCTTGATGGCTTTTCACCAAAAGAAATGGTGTCGTACGCTCACCTTCCCGAGCTCGAACAATGGGTCCTTCACCGTTTGTATGAATTAGGGCAGGTAGTTGAGAAGGTCAATCAAACCTATGACTATTTTACGCTTTATCATCAACTCAAGACGTTTTGTACGGTTGATTTGTCGAACTATTATTTTGATATCCGCAAAGATAGCCTTTACTGTGATCATCCAAGTGAATTAACAAGAAGAGCCGTTCGAACCGTCCTCTATCACCTCTTTAATTATATTGTTAAGTGGATGGCTCCTATCCTTTGTTTTACGGCTGAAGAGGCGTGGATGGCCCGTTATGGGCAAGAGAAAAGCGTCCATCTTGAAAAGTTTGATCCTCTTCCTGCCGAGTGGAAAAATGATGCGCTTGCTAACAAGCAAGAGAAAATAAGGAGCTTGCGCCGGGTGATTACGGGGGCCTTAGAAAGTGCCCGAGCAAAGGGAGAGATTCGCTCTAGTTTGCAAGCGAGCGTTTATATTTATCTTGAAGCCGATATGGGGTTTGATGTGGCTGCTGTTGATTGGGCTTGCCTAGGCATTACCTCCGATGCCAAGGTATTGTCTGCAAAAGCGCCTCCTTCTGCCTTTCGCCTTGAGAATATGGCGGGGGTAGCTGTGGAGGTACAGGTAGCGCAGGGTGAAAAGTGCGAAAGATGCTGGAAAGTGAGCCCTGTCGTTGGGATGAACGCTGCGCATCCGACCTTGTGTGAGCGGTGTAGCGACGCGGTGGAACGCTTGAAGCTTAACGCACCATGAAAAAGTCCTCGTTTGTAAGTGGTTACGGTCTCTTTCTTCTTGGCCTTGTGATAGGTATTGTGTTGCTTGACCAAGTGACGAAGCATTATATTGTCTCGCTGTTCTCATTTGTGCAAAAGGATATCACGTTAACACCTTTTTTGAATCTTACATTGACGTGGAATGTCGGCATCAGTTTCGGTATGTTCAATATTCCCTCTTCCTTTGTTAAATATGTCCTTCTTATTTTGGTAATAGGGATAACTCTTACTCTTGTTGTCTGGGTTGTTATTAATAAGGATGCTTATCAAAGATTGTTTTTAACTTTTATTATTGCAGGGGCTATAGGTAACATTATCGATCGCTTTTATTTTGGTGCTGTCGTGGACTTTATTGATGTGCACGTCCTAGGGTATCATTGGCCAGCGTTTAATATTGCGGATGCATTTATTTCAATTGGGGCTATCCTCCTTTTCTTTAATATGATATTCGATAAAGGAAAGAGGTAAATTGATTGTTGCGGAGCCTTATGAAGCAGCCATTTTATTCCAGCCTAATTTGTGTTTGTGCGGTCTCTCTTCTCCTTGTTGGATGTGGTGGAGATGTACGCAATCATATTCGCGAGCATTTAGGGTTAGATTATCAAGCCCCTGATGAATTCTCAACGTTAGTGCACGAGAAGGAATTTAAAGTCCCTGATACATTTGACATCCTTCCGCCTCATAAAGTGAAATGGCGTTCTACAGGAGCCGAAATTCGCCTTCAGGCACGTCAAGCCCTTGGTTTTGAGGGAGGGAATAAGAGGATAAAGCCTGTCCAAGAGGCAAAAGCTGATGGAGCTTTTTTAAAGAAATTTCGTCTACAGGAAGCCGAGGAGAATATTCGGCATACTTTAACCCAAGAGCATTTTCAGCAACAGCAGTCAGCCAATAAAGCTCTCGTATTTCCTTGGCAAGACCATCAGAAGAAGGAAGAGACAATAAACCCATGGGCGGAATTCAAGCGGTTGAAAGAGGAGGGGAAAGCTGCCAATATAATGTTTCCTTTTCAAGCATTAAAATAAAGATGTTTTCATGGTGGTGCATTTTGAAACATCTTACTTAACAAAAAAATTTCCTAAAAATGATGACCGCCGGTCCGTGTGTGCGTCACAACTGGCAGCAGCCAAGAACCATCTTGTTGCTAAACTCAGACAAAGAGAGGTTCCCGCCCTTAATATTATAGAAGATCAAGAAGAAATTACTAAGGCACAAGAAAGTATCCGCTATTCCCAAAATTTTTCCACGCTCATTGTATTGGGCATAGGCGGTTCAAGTTTAGGTGGTCAAGCCCTTTGTCAGCTTCATGGTAAAGATTATTTAGATAAAAAAGTAATTTTTGTGGAGACACTTGATCCTACTTATATAAAAAAGGTGCTTGATACGGTGACATGTTCGACAACAGGAGTAGTCGTTATTTCAAAATCCGGCAATACGTTGGAAACGGTTGCTCAAGCTCTTGTTTTTCTTGCCCATTGGGAACAGAAGGTAGGAAGGGCAAGCCTTAAAAAACATTTTATTTTCTTGAGTAGTAAGAGCAAAAATGTCTGCCGCGCGTTAGCTGAAATATATCGGTGCCCTTGTCTTGAGTTAAAAGAGTCTATCCCTGGTCGCTTTTCTATATTTTCTTCTGTTGCCCTTGTGCCAGCGCTGTTTGTGGGGGCTAATATCGGAAGGCTTTATCAAGGAGCTTTAGCAAAACAGCGCAATTTTATCGACCAAGCTCAGGAAGATGTGGCCGATTCCCTTAAAGAAATACTTTATCTTCTTAGCGCACAAGGGATAACTCAACATGTTTTATTCAGCTATGGAGAATGCCTCGCACCGTTAAATTTATGGTTTCGCCAGCTTCTCGCGGAGAGTCTTGGTAAAGATGGTAAAGGCTTAACCGCGCTGCACGCTTTTGGCCCTGCTGACCAGCATAGCCAATTGCAATTGTTTCTCGACGGTCCTAAAGATAAGGTAGTAACTATGTTGGATGTCGTAAACCTTGGGACACATATTTCTGTGCAGGGCCCTGAAGCGCTTGAAGCTATTGAGGATTTAAGAGGAAAGACACTCGAAGAGCTTATGGCTGTGCAGGCCCAAGCTACTTACGAAAGCCTTATTTTTCATGGGGTTCCGGTAAGGAGAGTGCGTTTATCCTCGTTTGATGCCTTTGACATCGGGTATTTGGTAATGCATCTGATGCTTGAGGTTATTCTTTTGGGAAGTCTACTCCATATTAACCCATGGGATCAGTCAGCTGTTGAAGATGGAAAGAAAAGAGCTCGAAGATTACTTACCGTTTTTTGAAAGGAAGTCTGCATGACAATCCGCTTATTATCACCTATCCTTATTAATCGTATCGCTGCAGGCGAAGTAGTAGAGCGCCCGGCATCCGTTGTCAAAGAGTTAGTTGAGAATGCTCTTGATGCTCAAGCAACAGCCATCGATATCTCTATTGAAGAGGGGGGCAAACGCCTTATCCTCGTTAAAGATAATGGGCGTGGTATGTCGAAAGAAGATTTAGAGCTTTGTATCCAACGACATGCGACCTCAAAATTAAATGATGATGACCTCTTCCATATTTCTTACTTGGGTTTTCGAGGTGAGGCGCTTCCTTCGATTGGCTCGATTAGCCGCTTGACGATCGCGACTCGTCGCAAGGAAGATGACATTGGTTGGCAAATTACTGTGGATCATGGTCATGTTGGCCCCATAGAGCCAGTATCCAAGCCTGTTGGTACATTTGTAAAAGTTGAGTCATTATTTTCTTCTGTTCCAGCGCGATTGAAATTTCTCAAGACACCTCAAACAGAGCAGGCGCATATTGTCGATATTATCTGTCGACTTGCCCTTGTAAATTTGGATGTTTCTTTTACATTGTGTTCTGGTAAACGAACGGTTTTAGAATTGCCGGCTTGTGCAGATCCTGAAATCTTTAAAGAAAAACGCTTAGGACGTCTATTGGGGGAAGATTTTATTAGTAATTGTGTGGCGGTTGAAGCCTCTCCACCAAATTTAACGTTGTCAGGGTACGTTGGGTTAGCCACCTTAAATCGCTCTACCGCCGCTCATCAATATTTCTTTGTGAACAATCGTGCGGTAAGGGATAAAACACTTCTTGCCTCTGTTCGAGCAGCGTATCAGGATTTGCTGGCCAGTGATCGTTATCCGGTTGTTTTTTTGCATCTTATTGTGCCTCCTGAACATGTGGATGTTAACGTGCATCCTGCCAAAGCTGAGGTCCGGTTTCTTGATGCTTCTTTTGTTCGCTCATGCCTTATAAGTGCCATTAGGGATGCGCTAAGACAAGCCGGGCATCGCGCTTCTAGTGCAATAAGTGGGGAGGCTTTAAGTGCCTTTAAAATACCAACTGGCCAGAGCGTAAAGGCGGAACCTTTAAAAAGTTATGCCTCTTCTAGGCATGCCTCCCCTATTTATTCCTCCTCTCCTAAGTCACGAGAAAGAGAGGCTACGTCTCAATTAATTTTTGGGCTTAAAGAAGCGGAATCGGGAGTATCCTATGCGGCGGCTTCTTCTTTTAAACAGTCGAAGAGCGAACGTTCCTTTGAAAAAGACCTGGGGGCTCCCTCCGTCACGTTGATGGAAAGAAAGGGAGAGGGGCTAGAAGAAGCGGATGTTCAAGCAGCGTTATCGGCTCCTCTTGGGATAGCACGTGCCCAAATTGATAAAACGTATATCATTGCTGAAACGAAGAACGGCCTTGTCATTGTTGATCAGCATGCAGCTCATGAGCGAATCGTTTATGAGAAGCTCAAAGAAGAACTACAAAGTGATAAGGGAATCAATAGGCAAGCGCTTTTAATTCCTGAAGTGGTGAACCTTACCCCAGAGCAATGTGGCCTTATCAAACCACATCTTCCTCAGCTGGAAAAGTACGGGCTTATCATTGAGTTGTTTGGGAAAGATGCTGTTATTATTCGAGAAATTCCCGCCATTTTAGGCCAAGTGGCGACCAAGCAACTTCTCCATGATTTTGTATCGGAGGTTGCTGAAGAAGGGGATAGCGCACATCTCGAAAAACGAATATTCGAAAAATGTGCTTCGATTTCTTGTCATAACAGTATTCGTGCCGGAAGAAGCCTCAATCTCTCGGAGATGAATGCGCTTCTTCGTCAAATGGAAGAAACCTCTTTTTCAGGACAATGTAACCATGGGCGACCAACTTATGTGGAATTGAAAAAGAAGGACATCGAGAAACTTTTTGGTCGGCGATAACCAATAGCAATAATATAAGAAGGAATAATCGCCAAAGATTTACTATTTTAAAAAGGTCGGACGGTGGCTTGCTAAGTGCGTAAGTAGTTCTTCCTGTTTCCTTTCCTTAAAAATGGCGCTATAAATCCTGACGCAAGAAAGCCCTAATCTTTAGGAATGGCATAGACTCTCTCTATAAGATCCGTTATAGTGAAGGGACTAAAAAAGGACAGCTGGTTGATAAGCTTTTTGGCTTATGACTCATCTTGTTGAGTGTTACCTGGAGGCACCGAAGCCATGCGCTCGCGTCCAGAATAGGTAGAGGGTTGGTTAGAAAATGCCTTCCAGTTCTGTCCCACAATAAAAATAACAGGGAACCTTTAAGATGCGCCGACAACAGTTCTTTTTGGGCTTATGTATTTTCTTCCTATCTCATAGTCTCGTCCTTTCAGCGGATTCAAAAAACGCACAAAACAGTCGCCTACTTGATGCGGCCTTATGGCGAACTTCTTCCTTTTCTGATCCCCGAGCTTTGGCTTCCTTTTATCTTGCTTCTGCAGGGGCCAGTGCGCATATGGACTTGCCTAAAAATTTGTCTGAGAATGACGTGGTTACTTTTCAAGCCATTATTAAGGAGTATATTGAGAATCATCCAGAAATCATTGAGCGAGCTTTTGAGCAACTTGCTGACATTCGCGAAAAAAGAACACAGACTGAGCGAGAAAAAGCAATCGTTGCGAACCATAAAAGAATATTCCAAGATGATGTTGCTCCTACAGTAGGGAGCAAAGATAGTCAGGTAAAAATTGTCATATTTTTTGATTATAATTGTGGTTTTTGTAAAAAAATGGCGGAACCTCTCGACCTACTCCTTAAGACAGATCTTGATGTTCAAGTCATTTTTAAAGAGCTTCCTATTTTTGGCCCTATTTCTGAGCAAGCCTCTGCAGCAGCTCTTGCCGCGCATGAGCAGGGTAAGTACTTACCAATGCACTACCTTTTAATGAATAACAGCGGTAAGCTTACAAAGAAACAAATTTTCAAATTTGCGGAACAGCTTAAATTAGATATGCCGCAATTTTCAAGGAGCTTTAAGTCACAGGCCCTTCGTAAAATTCTTTTAAATAACCAATTGCTTGCAAGTGAACTGTTGATTGATGGGACGCCCGCGCTTATCATCGGGAATACCCTCGTATCTGGATACCTCGATTTGCAGAAGTTACTTCAATTGGTAAAAGAAGAACGAAATCGACCCAAAAAAATGCCTGAAAAAGAAATGGGCAATAAAAAAGCAGCTTAAAAAGCTGCTTTTTAGGTTCTTGTTCTTTTTTATAGCGTGGGGTCGCCTTTTTTCCAGTTAACCGGACAGAGGGCACCAGCTTGTAACGCATCGAGAATGCGCAAAGTTTCTTGAGGGCTCCTCCCAACTGGCAAATCATTCACAGATACATGTCGAATAGTATTATTAGGATCGACAATAAATGTAGCTCTTAGGCACACGCCAGCATTTCTCTCAAGAATGCCAAGAGTTGCGCTAAGTTCGCGTTTTATATCCGCAATCCAAGCAAAGGGAGAATTTGTTAGCGTGGCTCATGCTTGCGCCAGGCAAGATGAACAAACTCGCTATCAGTCCCGCCACTATAGAGAACCGCATTACGGCTCTTAAATTCATCATTTACCTTACCAAATTCTTCAATCTCTGTTGGCAGATGAATGTAAAATCTTTGGGCCAAAAGAAGAAGATGCGCCACTTCCCAGTATCAGTTTGGGTCAGAGAGGTTAATAAATGCTTTTTTAAAGTCTGACTCATTTGGCAAAATGGCCGGAACAGAGAATGAAGGAAATTTATCGCCAACTGTTAACATCGTTGTTTACCTTTTCTTATTTAAAAATTATGAAGAAAAATCCAAGAATCATTATAGCGCAAAATCATCTTTTTTTTCGAAGGATATCCTTTTTTTGTTCCTTAGGGTACAAACTTAATTCTTCATACATGCTTACCGAATATTAGAGGGTTATCTTTGCTTAATTATGGGCATTTCATAAATTAAGTTTAAAAAATTTTTAATATCTTTCTCTTGGAATTTTTAATAGTTAATAAACAAATAAAGGCTATTTCTTAAATAAAAAAAGAATAAAGAGAGGCTTTCTGCGATGTCAAGATCAGTAAAAATGTTTCTTTATCTTATTCTCGGCTTATCATTTAATGCAGCTCCGAGTATAACTGATAGCAAGATCAATATCCGTGTTATCCCTGTTGATGGTGGAGGTATAAGAGGGGTTATCCCTGCGATTATTTTATATGAAATAGAAAAGCGTGCTTCCCAAAAAGCAGGTAAGGCTGTTCGAATCGCGGATTTATTTGATGTTATGGCAGGAACATCCACCGGAGGGATTATTACTTTAGCTCTGGGCGCGCCTCAAAATTATGCAGCGTCAAAAGTTGTGGACCTTTATTTAAATGAAGGGGATTCTATTTTTTTCTTCCTCGCTGTGCCCCCATATTATAACCCTTGGAGGTGTAGCGGGGAATAAATATTCTTCTTCTGGTTTAAGAAAAAAAGCTAGATGAATATTTCCAAGATAAGAAATTAAGCGATATTAAAAGCAATGTGGTGGTTACGGCTTACGAACTTGAGCGTCGTGAGCCTTTCTTTTTTAAAACATTTGAAGCCCGTAACAATACCGAGTGGGATTTTTATATCAAAAATGCCGCTCGAGCTGACACCAGCCGTAACGTCCTCATATTTTTCGCCAGCCCAGGTAAAAAGTTTTGCGAATGGACCTATACATTGGTTGACTGTGGGGTGATTATTAATAACCCTTCTGAGCAAGCTCTTATTTCTCGCTGCAAAGCAACTCTATCCTGATTTCCGACTTGCCGATGAGGATAACCTGCTTTTGTCCTTAGGAACGGGAGTTGGTAACAATAAAGGCAAACTGACTTATAAAAAGATGAAAAATGTCAGTGATATAAAATGGTTAAAGCCACTCATCACCATTTTCATGGAAGGAGCTGCCGAGCTTGTGGACGATCATGTGAGTACAGGGCTGGCAGATGTAAATGGCAAGAAGGAGAAGATATTATCGTTTCCAAGCAATTCTACCGAAAACTTTAACAGCTATGGATGACGCGTCACCAAAAGTTGTCAATAACTTTGAAAAAGTCGCGGAACAAGCCTTATCGCTGAAAAAGAAGGGGAGATTGATAATATTATCGATAAGCTGCTCTACAGCAAGACGACGGAACCAGGCACA